>NZ_PGVB01000015.1 GCF_002860205.1 Bacillus sp. T33-2 | reverse complement strand
AAGACCATATAAAAAATGGTCAACCAGAAATATTTTCATATCTGGCTGACCTTATAATACGAACGGGGCAGGTTATTTGAACAGCGCAGGTTGTTGTGGCATATCCTTATCCACTAACAGTTCAGATGGATTAAGCAGGATATTTTTATAGGTCCACTATTACTTCTTTTTACTTTCTAAAATTAGTGGTGTTACAAGAGAAATCTACAAAATATTGAAAAAAGACCAAACGTGTGTGACATTGGTCTTTTTTCGATCATTTTTTCATCTCACGTTCTAGTCTTGCAATTTTTTGTTGAATTTTTATTAAATTTTCTTCGGTATCACGAATTTGTTGCAGAACATTAATTTCTTGTTGTTTCATCATTTCTAGTCGTTGAGGGATGGTATGGTCCCCATCCATTGACCAATCTACAAACTGTTTAATGTTCTTGATTGGCATTCCGGTATTTTTTAAACATAAAATAATTTCCAGAAATTTAAGTGCATCTTCATAAAAACTCGGTCCCCTTTTTCAGTTCTTTTAAGAAAGGGGAACAGTCCCTGATTATGATAGTAGCGTAGTTGAGAAATGGATAAATGATTGATTTTTGCAATTTGTCCAATCGTATAATTCATAGGATTTCCCTTACCAAGGAATAATCCCATTTTTATTAAGGATTTTACCATTATAATTTGTTTCGCTTAAGGCGTATTTAACAATGATGTCGGCACCTTCCGCAGGTGTTTTGCCTCCTGGAGCATTGCCATTAAGGTCGGTAGTGGTAAAACCAGGTGTAATTCCTAAAATTTCAGGACCATTTGTACCGAATTCTTTACCAAAGGCTAATGTTAAAGAATTTACAGCGGTTTTTGATGAATTATAGCCTAGTATATTAAGATGTCCAGCTTCTCCATTGTCAAACATCGTTTGGGATGCCATATCGGTAGTTAGGTTTACAATTTTCCCACCCTGAGCTTTTTTTACTAGAGGTAAAAAGGTTTGGATCATCTGAAATGTTCCAAAGAAGTTAACATCAAATTCTTTACGCAGCGTTTCTAATTCTAATTCACTAGGCAATATACCGAAATCGAGTGCAATTCCAGCGTTATTTATTAACAAATCTAAGTGATCCGTTACTTCAAGGATTTTATTTTTTGAGTTTTGGATGGATTGTGTGTCTGAAATATCAACTTGAACAAATGAAACATTCGAAAAGCCTAATGATTGTACAGCTTTTTGCCCGAGTTCTTCATTTCGGGCTCCTAAAAATACGTGATAATTTTTTTCTGCTAATTGACGAACAATCTCATAGCCAATACCTTTATTAGCACCTGTTACAAAAGCATATTTTGTCATATTTAAATTCCTCCAATGTTTATATTGATTAGATACAATTAAAAAGATACAACCTAAACCAAAGTTGAGGTCAAGGTGTTTTTTAAGGGAAATGATAAAATCTTTTTTATCAGTAACAATATTCTTATTTAAACAAGTCAAATTAATGATATTTTCCTGCTACGATAATAATTTATACGATAGGTGGTAACTTGCCTTTATGGTTCGTTAATCTCAGCAGTCAAAACAAATTATGTTGATAGTCATCCTGTCATTGCTATAGGGTCGGAAACAAGTACATATCCCAAAAAAACTTTGGTGCCCCTAAAAGAGGATTCCAGGCTTGATTAAGCTCATACTGATATCCCATAATTTCCGGGCAGAATCCTGGTCATTTGCAGCTTCAGTAGTTTCTACTTCTTTGCAGTTAACAAAGAATTTACCGCTAACGCCAAGAACATCAGGGGAGGAAGCAAGATAGACTGGTGTAACCGCACCTTTTTTCGGATTAGTTGAGAACGTTTTGAATATCGTCCTTAGGATCCAAGGCATGTCATGCATAAGATTCGAGCGGATAATCCCGGGATGCAGGCTGTTAACGGTAACACACTTTCCATCAAGCCTCTTTGAAAATTCCTTAGTAAATAAAATTAAACCTAATTTAGTCGGGCCAACTGCTCTGAAAAAAGCATAATTTTGTTTGGTCATAAGGTCATCAAAGTTCATTTTAATTCCGTTGTGCTTGGAGGCTACATTAATAATTCTTCCTTCACCACTTGCTTCAAGCAACTCCAGTAAGAGGTGGGAAAGGATAAAATGAGATAAATAGTTTGTGGCAAACGTGGTTTCAATTCCATCTTCAGTTTCAGAACGTTTTGCTAAAAAGACAGCTGCATTATTAATTAAAACATCTAACTTGCTATATTTTTTCTTAAATTGATCAGCTGCTTGTTTGACTGAACGCTGAGTTGATAAATCAGCAAGGAGGAGGTCTACTTCGGTATTACCTGTTTCTTCAATAATATCTTGAATCGCTTTTTTGCCTCGTTCCTTATTTCTGCATAATAGAACAATTGTTGCTGCTTTTTTAGCTAATTCTATGGCTGTTGCTTTACCAATCCCTGAATTGCCACCAGTAATTAAACAAATTTTCCCCTTCATCGATTTCTCCTCTTCTCCAAGCAATTCAAAATTATTTTTTTTCAATCTTTTCAAACGTCGTTCCATGGATGGCATTTAAAACAGATTCAGATGCAAGAAAATCATGTGGGAATCCCAGGTCAATTTTGCTAGCTTCATTTAGTTGGGTGAGATGTGTTTCTGAAAGACGGAAAGCCAGACTACCAAGATTGTCTTTCATTTGTCCTTCTCGTTTTGCGCCAATTAGCGGAATGACCGTACCAGCTTGTTGACGGACCCAGTTTATTGCAACTTGGGCAGGGAGAACTGCTAGTTCTTTTGCGATTTCTTCCACAACTGCACCAATCCCCCGGTTGCGTTCATTTAAGCGTGCACTTTGAGGAGATAATCTCCCCTTTTCAGCTGAAGGATTACTGTATTTTCCCGTTAGTGCACCGCCAGCCATTGGTGCCCATGCAGTAACCCCAATATCCAAAGCGCGTGCCATTGGTAATAAATCTCTTTCTGGAGTTCGCTGCAACAAATTGTACTCCACTTGCAAGCCGATAAACGGAGTCCAACCACGGAGTGTGGACAGCATATTAGCTTGTGAAACAATCCAGGCAGGTGTATCCGACACTCCTACATAAAGAATTTTTCCGGAACGAACTAAATCGCCAAGTGCACGCATCACTTCTTCGACTGGAGTAATAAAATCCCAAGCATGAAGCCAAAGTAAATCAATATAATCGGTCTGAAGCTGTTTTAAGCTCTTTTCAACGGATTGAACAAGATTTTTCGATGGTTACCGCCGCCATTTGGATCGTGTGGATGAGTGTTCAGTGTATATTTAGTCGCAACGACAAACTGTTCACACTTCTCACGAATAAATTCCCCAACATATTTTTCACTTGTTCCATTCGTATAATTGACAGCCGTATCAATAAAATTCCCACCAGCTTCAACGAAAGCATTGAAGATTTGTTTGCTTTCTTCCTTAGAAGCGCCAAATCCCCAGTCTTCCCCAAACGTCATTGTACCTAAAGCCAATTCAGATACTCTTAAGCCGCTTCTTCCTAACAATTTATAATTCATTTCAAGGCCTCTTTTCTAAAAGTTATTTTTCAGATGACGTACCAGGTCTTCAGCACTTTCAAGGACTTGTTCGTTAGATAAGAGGCGTACACCCTGCTTCGTGAAAGAGGGCAGGAACCGCATGCCGGTCAAGTTGGCGGTTGCCTGAAATGGTTTGGTCAGTTCGCTCATGCTGAAGTGATTGTATCCGCCAGCTTGATAGGCTGCTTCTGGTCCGCCTGTTGAAATCACTAACATAAACTCTTTGCCGCGCAATCTTGTTCCTTCCGAACCATATGCCCAACCATAAGTAAGTACCCAATCCTGCCATTGTTTTACTAAAGCGGGTGAACTGTACCAATAGAATGGGAATTGCAAAACGATACGATCATGCTCCAATAGAAGCTGCTGTTCTTTTTCCACATCAATCTCAAATGTTGGGTATTGTGCATATAGATTGTGGACCGTAACATTTTCTTCTTGTTGAAGACGGTTCATCCACGTTCTATTTACCTTCGATTGTTCCAATTTTGGATGGGCTACAATAACTAATGTTTTCATCTTGATCACCTTTCAATTGTTTGTACACGCAAATAAATAATCATTAGAAGGGATTTTAGTGGAAGAAATACCTATATTTAAATATTTAATTAAGCTTCATTTAAGGATGGCTGAAGAACGTAATCAACATATGCTTTAGCATTTTCAGCAAGTTCTTGAACTGAAACATGCATAACACCATTCAGCATAAATAAAGGCATAAAACGGGTACCTATGAGGTTGCTTGTTTGTTGTAAAGGAGTTGTTAAGGTTTCCATGGTAAAATGATTGTAGCCAGTAGGCTGATAAGAATCTTTTGGTCCAAAGGTTGAAATCGCAAGACCAAGTTCTTTACCATGAAGCTTGTCGCCGCCTTCGCCATATGCCCAGCCGTAAGAGAGCACTTCATCCTGCCATTGTTTTAACAAAGAAGGCGTGCTGTACCAGTAGAATGGAAATTGAAGAATAATACGGTCATGTGATTCTAACAGGCTTTGTTCGTGTGCTACGTTTATTTTCCCGTCTGGATACGCCTGATAAAGAGTATGAATCGTAATTTCTTCGTGTTTTTTCAATTCCTGCATCCAAGTGAGGTTAATTCGAGATTGTTCCAAATTAGGGTGAGTGATAATTACAAGAGTTTTCATTAGTAAGTCTCCTTTTATTTTTTCTTTTCTAGTTTTGAATTCACTTATTGTTGCTCTCAGAGAAAATTTTATATTTGTACATACAAATATAATTTTAAAAAAATTTACTTTTCTTCAAATATATTTTCTGTTTCCGTTTGATTTTCGTTCATGCTATAAAACGCATTCGCAATATTTTCAGCTGAGAAATAGGTTCCTTCTTGTACAAACCCTTTTATCGTTAATGTTCCAACATAAATTCCTTTAGGGCTCAATTCTTGGTGCAAGCTGAACGCTAAATTGCGAATACCTGCTTTTCCAATCGCTAATGAAGCATAGTCAGCATAGGGGTGAAGAGCTAATCCTCAGCCCGTTAATAAAATTGTTCCATTTTCCATATGGGGAATCACTTCTTTTACACAGGTAAGAGCTCCAGCTACATTTATTTTAAAACCTTCCACTAATTGTTCAGCCCTTAGGGTTGTTGGTTTGCCTGGTCTTCCTGAAGCAGCATTGTATAAAAGTACATCAATTTTTCCATAAGTTTTAATTATCGTATCCATGAAGGTTTTTAAAGATTCTGCGGAAGAGACATCCCCTGGAAATCCTTTTGCGTCAAACCCATCATTTATAAGTTCGTTTTCATATTTCTGTAAGGATTCCCTACTTCGGGAAATCAAGGCAATTTTAAAGCTCTCTTTTCCGAATTTCCTTGCCGTATGTAAGCTAATCCCTGGTCCAGCACCGACAATTAGCAAAATCTTTTCTGACATAACAACTGTCTCCTAAGTTATTTGTATATGCAAATGAAAGGGTAAAAAAATTATAGGTCTCTTTCTAGTTTAATGCTCGCTTCGTGAAGCATTTTACTTAAATCTTTACTGAACTCGCTTCCTAAGACACTTGAATAGCTTGTAAACAATTCTTTTAAAGACACCCGAAATTGATGGTACACTTTTTCTCCTTCTTCAGTTAAAGAGATAAATGTTTGTCTTCCATCCATTTTTCTGGTGACCAGTTTGAATTTTTCAAGTTTATCAATAAACCTTGTACTGGTCGAAGGCGCAATGGATAACTTGTGGCATAGTTCCTTCTGTGTAATATCCGGGTGGAACTTCACAATCATAATCATGTAAAGATATGAAGGAGCAAGATCACCAAAATCAAATGTTTTTTCGGCTAATTTTGTAATGTTACGAGCAAACCGGCTGGCTGTAAAGTAAAGACAATGAATTAATACCTGTTCTTCTTCATTCATTTAATCAAATCCTTTTATTCATTTGCATATACAAATTAACATGGAATTAACTTAAGGTCAACTAAATCATATTTCTTGTTTCCATCAGAAACAGTATATATTATAAACTTTGTTCCAAACTTATTAAGATTACATAAAAAGGATGAGATAAATGAAAGCATTGCTCTTGCGTGAAAAAGGTAAATGGAAAGACATGAATGTAGAAGAAGTCGAAACACCAAATCCCGGTCCAGGAGAGATATTAGTTGAGGTATATGCGGTTGGGTTAAATCCTGTAGATTATAAAACGGCTACTGGTGGCAATTCCAACTGGTCTTATCCTCATATGCTTGGTTTAGACGTAGCAGGTACAGTGGCAGAGATTGGTGACGGGGTCACTGAGTGGAAAAAAGGAGATAGAGTAGTCTATCATGGAGACCTTACAAAGAAAGGTGGCTATGCAGAATATACTGTTACCACGGCACATACTGTTTCTCGAATTCCGGACGAAGTAACATTTGAAGATGCGGCAGCTTTGCCGACAGCCGGGTACACCGCATACCAGTCGTTATTCCGTAAACTGCCAATGGATCAAATTCAAACCATTCTAATTCATGGCGGTGCAGGCGGGGTAGGGGGATTTGGTGTTCAATTAGCCAAACATGCAGGCAAAAAGGTGATTTCCACTGCTTCCAGGCATAACCACGAGTATGTAAAATCACTTGGTGCAGATTATGTCATTGATTACCAAGAAGAAGATGTGACCTCAAGAGTGATGGAGATTACGAACGGGCGCGGTGTCGATGCAGTGGTGGATGCAGTAAGCAGACAAAGTGCAACGGATTCATTAGATGCTCTAGCTTTCTTGGGACACATCGTCTTTATTTCAGGTACACCTGATTTTACAAAAATAAAGCCGTTTACAAAATCGGTTTCGTATCATGAAATTGCCCTCGGTGCAGCACACCAATCCGGTAGTCATAAGGCTCAACAAGATCTGGGAATAATAGGCGATAAAATGCTTAAGTTAGTGGATGAAGGGAAAATTTCTTCTATGTTAAAAGAAATAATAAGCCTTGAGGAAGTTCCGGATGCTTTATCCCGTCTTTCAGAGCGACATGTGAAGGGGAAAATTGTAGCGAAAATAAAATAAGATTAAAAATTCTGTATAAGAAAGCGCTAGCCCTTTGAATAGTGGAAGAAATCAACCACTGGGGATGCCATTTAAAAATTTCAATGGAAAACAAAAGACCGAATATGGTCTTTTTTTTAATGTTCTTATTTTATTTTTTTCTATTTTTCCTTAATTAAATTATCTACCATCTGGTAAGTTTGTGAAGAAATGTTCTTAAACTATAGGGTGCGTTAGTTCAATAAGGACTAATCTATTCCTTATAGCAATTTTGTAGTTCTGATCTTCAGCAATCGGGCGCATTTCTGTAACATGAATTGTGCTCTTTATTTTTAAATTGGGTGCATTAATAGAGGAAGGGGATTGCTGCGACAATCCCTTTTTCTGTTCTCCTTTTCGAAAGTGATTCCACTTGCTTTAAAAGCTGGGATTGTATATCTTTTGTTTAAATGATAATTTTTCACATAGAAGGGTTGTTTACAATGGAACTTGGATTGCAGAATAAAATCGTATTAGTAACGGGATCAACAGCAGGAATTGGCAAAGTAACAGCCAAATGTTTTTTACAAGAAGGAGCAACAGTTATTATTAACGGTCGAAAGCAAGAAACGGTAGATAGAGTAGTAAATGAATTTTCTAATCTAGGCAAAGTTTACGGTATTGCTGCTGATTTATCGAAACAAGATGAAACCCGTAAGTTAACCGAAGCGATAGAACGGATTGGCGAGTTAGATGTATTAGTTAATAATTTAGGTGTTTTTGAGGTTAAAGAATTTGAACAGGTAACAGATGAGGAATGGATCCGCTATTTTGAGGTAAATGTCTTAAGCGCGATTCGCCTTTGCCGTTATTTTTTACCAAAGATGCTAAAACGTAATACTGGGCGAATTTTAAATCTTGCCAGTGAAGCAGGTATTAAACCGCTTCCGCAAATGATTCCATATTCAATGACAAAAACTTCCTTGATAAGCTTATCAAGAGGTTTAGCGGAGTTAACAAAAGGAAAGAACGTAACGGTCAACTCTATCTTACCTGGTCCTACTTGGACCGAGGGTGTGGAAAATTATATGCAGGGTGCTGCCAAGGCAGAAGGGCAAGATTTGGATACATTTATCCAAGATTATTTTAAAGTAAACGAACCTACGTCATTAATTCAAAGGTTTGCAAGTGCAGAGGAAGTAGCAAATACCATTGTGTTTTTGGCGTCATCAAAAGCATCAGCGATTAATGGCACAGCCCAAAGGGTAGAGGGCGGGATTATTAGATCATTGTAATATCAAAATTCACATTATTGAAGCATTCATTTTTTCATTTATAGAATATTACACTCCTCCTGAGCAGATCAAGGGGAGTTTTTTAAGTGTTTCCTGAAAAATGATGTTTGAACTTATTTTTAATCTATATAATTAACGGTCCGTAATAAAGTAAGCTTAATTTGTCACCAATTTAAGGGAAAGAGAAGAACTAGTTGAAGAACTGGCTGCCATAATGGTCGCTTTTTTCTTGTTAAACGTAGTGTAGTGTTTAAAGGAAACAAAGATTCATTACTAAAAAAAATCCCCATCTTTAAGCATAATGGAAGCACCTCCCGATGTACTGTTCCAAGCGTGGACGAAGCAGTTCAATTGTTGGTTTGCAGCTCCTGGAACTGTATTAATGGAGGGAGAAGTTAACACAGTCTACTTTTTTGAGACAAGGTATAAACTCGAAACTCATAGTGAGGAACAGCGTGCTTCTCATTACGGATGGTTTCTAAGGCTTGAGCAAGACCGTCTCGTGGAAATTACGTGGGTTACTGGAGCTGGCTGGGGGAACAAATGGAGCTGAAACGGTTGTCACAGTTGAACTTAAACCTACCGACAATGGCACCCAACTGCGACTTACGCACGCAGGTTTTCCAAATGAGGAATCAAAGAACCAGCACGAACAGTCATGGCCTATTGTGCTTGAACAGCTGGACATGCGTATGATGGGACATTCCTAAAGAATGCGAAGAAAGTAGGAATGTTTTAATAAAAATAATCCATGTTCAACTAACGGTTGCGTTGATCTTAGAAGAATTGGCCGCCTTTTTTTTGTTGAATTCCTTATTGAACAAACGGTGCAGAATAGTTAAACAAGATCTTCGGCCCTATGGTAAAATATGGTGAGAGATATTTGACATGACCACACATTGTGATATATAGTTAATCATATCCTTAATTAAGGAGTTGTTTAATTGACCACGAAGGACACACTCAGCCTCATCTTCGCTGCGCTCGCCGATCCGACGCGCCGAAACATCCTGACCAGGCTGTCACAGAGTGCCGCGACAGTCGGGGAGGTCGCCGAGCTCTTCGAGATAAGCGCACCCGCGATCTCCCAGCACCTCAAAGTGCTGAAGCGAGCAGGGCTGATCGAACGCACAACAAACGCCCAGTGGCGGACCCTGACGATTCGCACCAAGCCTCTCGATGAGGTATCGGCCTGGGTCGAGAAGCACCGCCGCGAGTGGAACCAGCGCTTCGACGCACTGGAAGAACACCTCAAGACCATGACCATAAAGGAGGAACAATGAACATGCCAACATCTGAACCGGAGTTTACCATTAGCCGCACCCTGAATGCACGCCGCGAGCTCGTGTGGCGCGCCTGGACCGAGGAGAAGGAACTCGCCGACTGGTTGCCTTCGACACCCCTGGAGACCATCTCCTTCGACGTTCGCGAAGGCGGACGCTACCGCTACACGATGGTCAACATCGAGACCGGAGAGGAGTATCTCACCGGAGGTGTGTTTCTGGAAGTCATACCATTCGAACGGCTCGTTTTCACCTGGGGTTACCCCGATGCTCCCATCGAGAACTCCCCTGTCGTGACCCTAACCCTCACCGCACACGGCGACCGCACCGAGATGATTTTCCACCTGCGCGGATTCGCCGGTCACCCCGGCGATCAGTACGTGTACGACGGCTGGTCCGACGCGCTCGACGATATTGTGAAAAAATATACTTAAACAAACGGGTGCGTTTATCCAAGAAGGATAACGCATCTTTTTGTTGAAGTTATTGTACTAAGGAGCAGTTTAGCCCTTATTCAATTATGAAGAAAACCAAGGGGGAAACTAATATGACAAAGAGAAATAAGGAGTTGCCACTAGAACAACGTGAAGAACTACTCAGAACTTTAAAAGCCCGTTTTGAGAAAAACATGCACCGACATAAAGGTCTCGAATGGGGTAAAGTACAAGCTAAGATCGAAGCTAATACTGAAAAACTGTGGTCGCTCAATGAAATGGAGGGAACTGGCGGTGAACCGGATGTTGTTGGCCATGATAAAAAGACGGGCGAATACATTTTTTATGATTGTTCAGCGGAAAGTCCTAAAGGTCGCAGAAGTGTTTGTTACGACAGTGAAGCTCTGGAGTCAAGAAAAAAACACAAACCAGAAAATAACGCTATTGATATGGCAACTGCTATGGGAATTGAACTTTTAACGGAAGAACAATACCGGATGCTGCAGAAACTTGAAAATTTCGATATGAAAACATCGAGCTGGGTGCAAACACCTGCTAGCATTAGAAAACTTGGCGGGGCCATCTTTTGTGATTATCGCTACGACACTGTATTTGTATACCACAATGGAGCGGAATCCTACTATGCTGCAAGGGGTTTCCGTGGCTCGCTAAGGGTCTAAATTTTGTATAAACAGCTAAATTTGAATTTTGAGAATGGATTTCTTGGGGAATGGCTTTAAATGATAGTAATCCAGTCATTTTTATGAGGCATATTGAAATAACGAGGAAGTCAGTTGTATAAAGATTCTAATGGTTCTGAGTTACATAGTTCATTAAAACACTATGCAAATTATGTAATTGAAAACAAACACCAAATTCTTTCTTCAATACTGTTCTCTCTATTAATTGCTTTTTTGTTGAACTTCTTATTGAACAACGGGGCAGGATTGTTCAAGAAAAAAATCCTATAATTTTAAAAGGATTGGGGAATTGAAATGAATCCTTTATTATTAGATATACCATTACAATTCGAAACAGAAAGACTAATGCTACGAGCACCAAGACAATCAGTAGACAGTAGTATTGTAAATAAAGCTATAAGAGATTCCATAAATGAGTTAAAGCCTTGGTTGCCATTTGCCCAGACCATTCCAACAGCTGAAGAAACTGAAATAAACCTGAGAAAAGCGTATATTAACTTTCTTAACAGAGAAAGTTTTCGTTTCCTTATTTTCCATAAAAAATCTAATAATTTTATAGGAGTTTCAAGTTTTGAAGAAGTAAACTGGAACATTTCAAAATGTCATATTGGTTATTGGATTAATACTGAATATAGTGGTAATGGATATATGTTAGAAGCAATAAAAGGTTTAACTGAGTTAGGTTTGAATCTGATTAAGTTTAAAAGGATTGAAATTCGATGTGAATCCACAAATTTAAAAAGCCGTGCAATCCCTGAAAAGTTAGGCTTTGAGTTAGAAGGGATTTTAAAAAATGAGGATTTATCAGCAGATGGTTGTCGGCTTACGGATACCTGTATTTATGCCAAGTGTACAGATACATTGTGAAGAATTGTACTTAAACAAACGGGTGCTTTAACTTCAATAAAGACTGATATATAAAATGCTTGGAGCAATAGGTCTCCAAGCATTTTATGAGCTGATTTTCTTTCCAAACTGCTGCGAATCTTTATGCTAATTTAATTGCACAAAGCACTGTTAAATCGAATTTTGCACTTCAAAACCGAACTCGTTAGCATTTGCTCAGGCCGTTTTAGTCTTGATTATCGATTGTTATCATTCTTCTGGTCTTTCGGTTTGACAGAAACGCTGTTTGAAGTTTCTTTGCTGCGGCTGGACTGGGTGCTGTCCATTCCTGTGCCGTAAGATTCCGTTTTACTTACATTTGAACTTGTATTTGAACTTGCTGAGCTGTTAAAGTTCTCGCTTGTTGAGCTGCTGCTCAGTGAGGAACCGGATGTTCCATTTGTACCAGTGGTGCTAGTTGACATGGTTGATCCTAACATGCCAGGGGAGTCAGATGACCCGGTTGACAATGTTGAGCTGCTTAACTCAGTTGACATTGTTGAACTGGAAGGCTCATTTCCGCCATTCACTGGATTTTCGAGAATAGTAGAACTGGCTTCTTTGACTTTGGAGCCGATGTCCTTCAACCCTTCCTTCGCTTCCATGGCTGTGCTCATTGCGTCATTTGACAGGGACTTGACATCACCCATTTTACTGAACACATCACTATTCAATCGCTCGTACAGGCTCTGGGCATCACTGATTGCTTCCTTTAACACCTTGGAAGCCTCCCTGAATTGTGTAACCACCTGGTCTTTCACTTCTGTTGGATTGTTCTTGACTTCATTGAGCATATTGAGAGATGTATCCTTTACACCCAGGGCAGTATCCTTCAATTTGTTGCGGGTGTTCGTATCAAGCAGTGCAACTAAACCGCCAATCATGCCGCCAATCAGAACACCACGGAGAAGCTTGCTGTTATGCTGGTTATTCATGCTGTAATCCATGGTGCTGTTTTGGCTGTTCATGCCGTAGTCCATGCTGGTACTTTGGCTGTCCATTGCTTGATTCCAGTTGGTGCTGCTTTGATTATTCAAGCTGGGATCCATATTCTGCGGGTCATTTGAGAGAATATTGTCAGACATATCATTCTTCCTCCTTTAATATGTTTCAATGGTATGTCTATCTATTTCCCTGCGCATGCAACGGATAAACAGGTTAAACTTATTTTTTGTCAACCGGACAAATTGCCTAAAAACAAAAAACCGCCGGAAATGTTCGTTTCCTGCGGTTTTGCTTATTACCTTGGACGGTCGCTCGATATGAAACCGAATGATACATGGTCCTGGACCGGAATCCAGGCGCCGATTCCCTGTGATGTCACATTTTTAACGACGATGAATTTTTTACGGCCTTTCAGCATGATGTACACTTCCCCGTAAGTGACCTTTCCTTTTTCGTTAATAGCTGATGCATGGGCATTTAAGTAGCCAAGGCGCTGGGGCTGAATGTTATAGATTTGATCCTTTTTTGTTGTTCCGGCTCCGATGATTGTCTCAAACGCAAGAGGGAGGCCGGTTTTTTCAGCTGCCTTGATCAGCATCATTTTTTGCACATCTTCCGCTTTTTTAATTTTTACAGTCAATCCGCCGCGGATGACTTTTTGCTGTTCCTGGACGTAATGGATTTTATAGGCAGCATTTCCACCGCGGTTATCATAATAATTCGTGTTAATTTTTTGATATTCCCAATTCGGGGACGTTTCTGTTGATTGGTAGCTTAACGGCCATTCCCCGAGGTAAATGATTGCCCGGTAGCCAATGGCAAACGGTGTGGTATTTATCGATGTTTCATTCAGCATCCTGATCAAGTCTGGATTCTCAATTTTAACCCTGGAAGTGTCAATCAGCTCCTCAGTCAATTCACTTGGCTGAAGAAGCGGAAGGTCCTGGGCCGGATTTGGGTATGTATTTTCCTTTGTAATATTCAATACTGAATCCGGGATGGTATAATTTGCTTTTTCTTCATGTTTCGGCTGATGTGGTTTTGGATGCTTGCCCTTCCCTGCCGAAGCTGGTGTCATATAAGACAGCATCAAAGCCAAACCGATGATCAACAGGGAAAGAGAAGTTT
This sequence comes from Bacillus sp. T33-2, assembly GCF_002860205.1. GTDB lineage: Bacteria > Bacillota > Bacilli > Bacillales > Cytobacillaceae > T33-2. The sequence continues at coordinate 83,182 of NZ_PGVB01000015.1, read as the reverse complement.
TTTTCATGGTGTCCTGACTCCTTTCACTATTAAAAACTGGATAAGTGTGCTTATAGTTTTTTCGGAGTCAGACAAGATTATCCGTTCTTTAAGAAATTATCTGGAACTTCGGCCAGCAGCTGTTTAATTTCCACTGCAAAAAACCCTGCCCCAGGCGGAACAGAGTTTTTGCATATTTCATTACAACAGGTAAAATCCTATTCCCATGATCACGTAGGCAGCAAGCATGGTGAGGCCTTCAAACCAGTTGGTCTCCCCGTCATTTGAAATGATGATCGTCAGGAGTACTGATGACACCATCGCAATTAACTCAGGCAATGTGAATACAAGTGACATTTGTTTTTCGAACAGGAACGAGATCAAAACAAGGACCGGTGCGACGAACATGGCTATTTGCAAAGTGGAACCAATGGCAATCTCAACGGCGATGTCCATCTTGTTTTTGTAAGCCATGATGATTGCGGAAGCATGCTCTGCAGCGTTACCGACGATGGCGACGATGATCACCCCGATAAACAGCTCTGTCCAGCCGAACGTTTCCCCCACTGTATGGAACGTGTGGACGAGATTCTCTGCTACGTATGCAACAGCAATAGTCGCGGCGGCCAAAATTAACAGGGACTTGCCTTTGCCCCACTCCGGTTCTTCGTCATGGTGGCCCGCGCCGTTTTCATGTGTGGACTGGTAAACCCCGCGGTGTGTGACAAGCTTGAACAGCAGGGCCGCCACGTAAAGGGCGATTAAAATGATCGAAATCCCCACACTCAATGAAAGTGTTTCACCAGCTTCCATTTCCATTGAAAAAACCTCAGGGATGACAAATGCCACTATGATTGCAAACATCAGGAGGCCGGAATTATGGCGCGCGTCATATACGTTGAAATGCTGGCGCTTATATTTGATCCCTCCCATAAAAAAGGACAAACCGGCTACTAGCAGCAGGTTCCCAAGTACCGAACCTGTCAATGAAGCAAGAACGACAGTGTGAAGTCCGGCTTTGAGTGCAAAAATGGAGATGATAAGTTCAACAGCGTTCCCAAAAGTGGCGTTCAGCAATCCGCCTACCCGTGGCCCTGTCACAATTGCCAGGCTCTCTGTGGCCCGCCCCATATAGCTGGCCAATGCGACAATTGTTAAACAGTAGATTAAGAATAGCAGGATGCTTGACCAGTGCATCATCGTCCCAATGACCGAGAGCGGCACTCCCACAAAGGTCATAATCATAAATACCTTATTTGTCATGTCTTTTCCTCACAATACTTTATATTTTTTATTGCCGGCGGATTTAACCGCCAAAATAAACGATTTAGAAAAATGCATCACTAACTTTTGATATAAATTTTTCCTCTGCTTCTAGGATTTCCCCTAATTTACTACCCTATGAGATTATACTATTTTTTTCCCAATGCAAAACTAAAAAAACATCTTTTTCTTGCAATCAATATTTTTTCTAGATACCATCTATGAGGATAAACATTTTTTGTCAGGAGAAATTTCATGAAAAATAGCACGGCACTTCGTTTCTGGATATTGGTCAGCATCGTTTCAATCTCAGGTTTTTCACAGGGAATGCTACTGCCGTTGATAGCGATTATTTTTGAGCAGGACGGCGTTTCTTCCTCAATGAATGGCCTTCATGCGACAGGATTATATATTGGTATTTTACTTGCATCCCCCTTGATGGAAGCGCCACTCAGAAAATTCGGCTATAAGCCGATTATTCTCGCCGGCGGGTTGGCGGTTGCTTTATCTCTCGCCATGTTCCCCGTCTGGAAATCATTCTGGTTCTGGTTCATTCTGCGCCTTGTGATCGGCATCGGTGACCATATGCTTCATTTTGGGACCCAAACATGGATTACCTCGTCCTCGCCCAAGGATCGGCTTGGACGGAACATCTCCCTTTACGGGTTGTTTTTCGGGCTTGGCTTTGCAGCCGGCCCGCTCATGACCCAATTTATAAAGATTAATGAAACTGCGCCGTTTATGATTTCAGCGGCGATTAGCCTTGCTGCCTGGGCTGCGGTTTGGATGCTTAAAAATGAGCATCCCGAAAGTGACGTGGAAACGAGCAGTTATCGTGGCACAATCCAACGGTTCCGAAAGGTTTTCAAGTATGCCTGGGTGGCGTTCCTGCCTCCATTCGGCTATGGTTTTTTGGAAGCATCATTGAACGGTAATTTCCCGGTGTATGCGTTAAGGATGGATCTGGATGTCAGTGCTGTTTCGATCATTCTGCCTGCGTTTGCAGCGGGGAGCATTGTATTCCAGCTGCCGCTTGGCATGTTAAGCGACCGGTTTGGGCGAAAAATGATCCTGCTCGCGGTCATGCTGTCCGGTTTCATCTGTTTTACAGCAGCCGGGGTTCTGCAGGAATCGATCACCGGCCTCTTGATTTGTTTCTTTATCACCGGGATGCTCGTCGGCTCCACATTTTCCCTTGGGATCAGCTATATGGCAGACCTGCTGCCAAGACAACTGCTTCCTGCCGGCAACCTGATGTGCGGAATGTTCTTCAGCTTCGGCAGCATCTCGGGCCCTTTTATAGGCGGGCTGGCAATTGAACATCTGCAGGGAGCCAGTTTTTTCTATGTGATAAGCGGTATGCTCCTTTTCATCTTCCTCGCATTGCTTGTGTTCCAGCCAGCTGGAGTTATAAACAAAGAGAGTTCTTGAAGATCTGTCAGGAAACGCCATATTGGACAGTGGCATATTCCTTTAAAATCACATACTATGTATGGTAAAATACAGATAAATAAATAGGACCAGGTTTTGCTGCTGTCATCTACAGGATGGCAGCTTTCGTGTTTTTTAGGGGTAGTGATTGTGATTCTTTTTCTCAATTAAGGGTAATACGGAACAAAGGGAGGAGAAAATAATGGAACATGGAGCAAATGCAATAATGAAGCAGCGTCCTGTCGCCAGGTTGAGTTTGCTTGAAAAAATAAAGCCGCACGCTGAACTGATCGCTGCCATTGTAAGCGGGATTCTCATTGCTGCAGGCTGGCTGCTTGGCAAAGCTGACCATTCATCAGCTTCGGTCATTTCGTTTGTGCTTGCCTATGCGATTGGCGGTTTTGCAAAAGCAAAAGAGGGCATTGAAGCCACGATTGAAGACAGGGAATTAAATGTAGAGATGCTGATGATTTTTGCGGCCATTGGGTCGGCAATCATCGGATATTGGACAGAAGGCGCCATGTTAATCTTTATTTTCGCGATGAGCGGCGCGCTAGAAACATATACAATGAACAAAAGCCATAAAGAGATATCGTCATTGATGGAGCTCCAGCCGGAGGAGGCCTTGCGGATTACCAATCACGGAGAAGAGCGGGTCCATGTTTCCAAATTGGCTGTCGGCGATTTGATTTTAGTAAAGCCAGGTGAGCGGATTCCTTCTGACGGAAAAATATTCAAGGGGCAGACGAATATTGATGAAGCAGCGATCACGGGTGAGTCCATTCCTGTTTCGAAAAACCCGGAAGAGGATGTGTTTGCCGGCACAGTGAACCTTACAGGTTCCATTACGGTAGAAATCACAAAGCCCAACAATGAAACACTTTTCCAGAAAATCATCCAGCTTGTACAGTCAGCTCAAAGTGAAAAATCACCATCTCAGCTATTTATAGAAAAATTCGAAGGAACATATGTAAAAGTAGTGCTCGCGGTTGTTGCGCTCATGATGTTCCTGCCGCATTATTTGCTTGATTGGAGCTGGAACGAAACATTTTACCGCGCAATGATTCTGCTTGTCGTCGCTTCCCCGTGTGCACTCGTGGCTTCGATCATGCCTGCCACGTTGTCGGCCATTTCGAATGGGGCGAGGCATGGCATCCTTTTTAAAGGCGGTGTGCATCTCGAAAATCTTGCCCACTTAAAAGCCATTGCTTTTGATAAGACCGGCACGCTTACAAAAGGCATGCCGGAAGTTACAGATGTAATTGTCAAACAGGGGCTTTCCAGGGATGATGTCCTGTTGAAAGCCGCATCAATCGAGAGCCATTCCAACCATCCGCTCGCCCAGGCAATCGTCAGTTATGCGAAAAAGGAGCTTGGAAGGGATCTTATCCACCCTGAAAGCATCGAAGACGTGCCAGGTTGGGGAGTAAAAGCGCACTACGCAAATGAAGACTGGAAAATCGGCAAGGCAGACTTTGTTGGCAGGATCCGGGCCGAAGCTTTCGGTGACGGGGCCGCCATAGACCTGGCAGGTAACGGCAAGACAATCGTGTTTGTCCAGCGCAATGATGAAATTGCTGCCTTGATCGCTTTACAGGATGTGGTCCGTGACCAGACGAAAAGAGCTGTCGACTTGTTAAAATCCGAAGGCATTTATACAGTGATGCTGACAGGCGACAGCGAAAAGACGGCAAGAGCAATCGCATCCGAGAGCCATGTACACGAATATGTCGCCGAGTGCCTGCCGGAAACGAAAGTCGATGAACTGAAGAAGCTGATAGAACGGTTTGGCCAGGTTGCGATGGTAGGGGACGGCATCAATGATGCACCTGCGCTTGCCACTGCAAGTGTCGGGATCGCCATGGGCGAAGGAACCGATGTCGCTCTTGAGACAGCCGACATTGTGCTGATGAAAAATGATTTGTCGCGCATTGCAGAGGCAATCCACCTTTCCCGCAGAATGAACAGGATTGTAAAGCAAAATGTCATCTTCTCCATCTTCGTAATTATGATTCTGATCGCTTCCAACTTCCTGCAATTTCTCGATTTGCCATATGGGGTAATCGGCCACGAAGGCAGCACCATCCTTGTCATTTTAAACAGCTTGAGGCTCCTTAAATAAACCAGTTTTGCCGGCTTTACTTGCATCATAGCAATACGAAAAGAAGCGCTCCCGCGGCCATGGCGGGGGCGCAATGTTTATTACTCACATTGTAGAATGATGGCCGGGATTTAACAGCCTTCCTGCCTTTCGCTCAAATAGCCGTTAATTTCCCCGCCGATAATGATGATATAAGCTGATAAATAAAGCCACGTCAGCAGCACAATCATTGCTCCGATGCTCCCATAGGCCGCCGAATAATGGCCAAAGTTCCGGACATAAAATGAAAATCCCCATGAAACAATGACCCAGCCAGCAGTTGCAAAGATTGATCCGGGCAATGCTGTAATGCAGCGAAGTTTCTTGTTCGGTGTGATCCAATATAAGCCAGTAAACACAACAAACAGAATCAAAACACTGATCAGCCATCTCAGCGTTTCCCAAATGGAAAGAAACTCGCTTCTCATTCCAAGCTTCGTGAACAGAAAGATGCCGATTTCCCTGCCAAATACAGGCAGGAGCAGCGCGACAAGAAATACAAAAATCATAGCCAGTGTAAGCATGATTGCCATCGCCCTTGAAACCAAAAATGATCTGGTTTCTTCCACCCTATAGGCTTTATTAAATGCCCTGATCACAGCGTTGATCCCATTTGATGCTGTCCATATTGTGCCGATCACTCCGATAGATAGAAGCTTTACGTCTCTTTCCATAATATCGTCCAGGCTACCTTTTATGAGCTCCATAGTCTCACCAGGTGCATAGTCCTGAAAGAATCGGAGGATATCATCCTGTGTGATCGGCGTATATGGAACAAGTGTGATCAGGAAAAGCAATAACGGAAATAAGGAAAGCAAAAAGAAATAGGCTAGCTGCGCAGCCAGCGCTGGCACTTCATCGACATGTATCCTCTTCCAAAGATGCCTGATAAATGATAAATCGATCAAATTATCACCCCTTTTGCTTTCCTGCTTCAACACGTAAAGGGTTTAATCATAAAAGGCAATACGTACCGGCGGCCGCCCCGTTTTAATGAATTTCAGGGCTCCTGTTAATATCTGTATCAACGACTGCTGCAGTCCTGAATGCCTGGCCATCTGTATGCTCATTCCCGGATGCTGAACCTTCCCCACTGTGGATGAACGCTTTTTTTGTATCTTCAACAATATGTGCAACCTGGGGAGGAACGTCCTTCATTTCCTCAACTTTTTCCGCAATGTAAGATACATCTTCGGAAACTTGTTGTACTGTGGAACGCACTTGTTCCGCGGTTTCTTTTACCTGGCTGAAAAACTCATCCGGATGCTTCACAATGTATGCGACGCTGCCCGATGCTACTTTAAAATCTTCTTTAACAGATTGTCTTGTCGATTTATTTAGCAAACTTAACGCTCCGCCTGTGACTGCGCCAAGAAGTACCCCCATCCAAAATCTTCTCGAATTGCTCATCTTTATCCTCCTTTATAATTGATGTTTTTCTTTAATGTCTTGTATCAAACCCTCACAGCCTTCTTTTACAAGTTCGTACACTTCTTCAAAATTGCCTGTGAAATAAGGGTCAGGAACATCCATTCGCCCGGGAGGGCCACTGAAGTCCAGCAGCCGGGCGACCACCGGTTTTGTTTCGGAAGCAGAAAGCCTGTTTACATTTCTTAGGTTTTCCGCATCCATCGTAATTATATAGTCAAAATGCTCCAAATCGTCTGGTGATATTTGGCGTGCTTTCAGTCCCTCCGCATTTATGCTGTATTTCGAAAGGATTTCGAGTGTCCCTTCATGGGGCGGCTTCCCTGTATGCCAATCCCCGGTGCCCGCAGAATCTGCCGTGATCTGTGATTCCAGGCCCTCCCGTTTTACCAAATCCCGGAACATCGCTTCTGCCATGGGCGAGCGGCAAATATTGCCAAGACAAACAAATAAAACTTTAATCATCTCTTGCTTCACTCCTCATTACCATTTTCTTCGATTTTCCGGCATCCATGCAAGTTTTGTCGCAGATTTACTTAAATTTTGAAATATTAAAATAAAAATCCATGCTATTTCTTGACATTTGTCATATTTTCAGAATATTCTTATTGGAGCAATCTTTTTATATTACATATTTCACTTAGGAGGAGGATCTGTTATATGTCTTTACAGGAGTGGATTGGCAAGATAAGCGGCTGGGTGTGGGGGCCGCCGCTGCTCGTGCTCATTGTCGGCACAGGGCTGTATTTAACAGTCCGGATCGGCTTTTTGCAATTAAGGCTGCTGCCGTACTCCCTTAAGCTGGCATTTACAAGGAAACAGGACCATAACGCAGAGGGGGATATTTCACATTTTCAGGCGTTGATGACAGCACTGGCAGCAACGGTGGGAACCGGAAATATAGCGGGTGTGGCAACAGCTGTTTTTACCGGCGGTCCTGGTGCTGTTTTCTGGATGTGGATTACCGCTGTTGTCGGTATGGCAACCAAATATGCTGAAGCCGTTTTAGCTGTAAAATACCGCATAGTGGACAAGGACGGTGAAATGTCTGGCGGCCCCATGTATTACCTGGAGCGGGGCCTTGGCCAAAAATGGCTCGGAGTCCTGTTTGCATTCTTTGGCGCAATTGCAGCTTTTGGAATAGGAAACATGGTTCAGTCGAATTCGGTGGCTGAAGTCGTAAAATCCACTTTCTCTGTGCCAACTTGGGCAACAGGCATTGTCCTGACCATTTTTACCGCTCTTGTCATTCTTGGCGGGATTAAAAGCATTGGCCGGGTCACTTCGTTTTTTGTACCAATCATGGCGCTATTTTACTTGATTGCCGGGCTTGTGGTGATGGTCATGAACTTGGGCCTTATCCCGGATGCCCTAGCGTTGATTTTCACGGATGCCTTCACAGGAGAGGCTGTAGCAGGCGGGGCGATTGGTACCGTGATCCGCTGGGGTGTTGCCCGGGGCGTGTTCTCCAATGAAGCAGGGCTGGGATCTGCCCCAATTGCGGCCGCTGCCGCCAAAACGGATCTTCCCGGCCGCCAGGCGCTTGTATCCATGACGCAGGTTTTCATCGATACGATTGTCATTTGTTCCATAACCGGGCTTACCATCGTGATGGGCGGCTTGTATAACGGAGATACAAACGCTGCCGAGCTGACAACGATTACGTTTGAAAAGTTCCTTGGCTCTTCAGGCTCCATCGTAGTTGCAATCGGTTTGTTGTTCTTTGCCTCGTCCACGATTATCGGCTGGTCTTATTACGGAGAAAAATGCTTCTCCTACTTGTTCAGCAAAAAAATCGTAATATATTACCGGATCGCTTTCGTCATTGCAGTATTCTTCGGTGCGGTTTCCCAATTGAATGTTGTCTGGGGCATTGCGGATATTATGAATGGGCTGATGGCCATTCCAAATCTGATCGGGCTGCTCGGGCTGTCTGGTGTTGTTGTCGCCGAAACAAGGAGCATCGTCAATACAATCAAGCAGGAAAAAGCACAGCAGCGTTCCATCAGTGCTTAACGTTGGCAAAATCAATCCGGCCTCAGCTATTGCGGCCGGATTTTTGTTTGACATTTACTAGAGGACATGGAAAGATGATGTTATATAGGTGAAAGGATGATCGGAGTGGACTTGTCAAAAAAATCACCAGAAAATGTTGAATATATGATAGAAAAAATCAAAGAAAAACTGAATGTCCTGAATATGGGCGCAATCAAGCCCTCCCATTTTGACGGGGAAATGTATGAAGAGCTCCGGGATATATATGAAATGATCATGAAAAAGAATTCCTTCAGCCCGAATGAAATGCAGGCGATTGCCGAAGAGCTCGGGAATCTTAGAAAGCAGTGACATCAAACAAAAAGCCGGAAAAACCCGGCTTTTTGTATTTATTGTTCAGTCAAAATAACCGGTCCATCCTTCGTAATCGCGATCGTGTGCTCATACTGCGCAGAATTTGTTCCGTCGACCGTGCGTGCTGTCCAGCCGTTAGCATCCATTTTTGTCGGCCATTCACCTGCGTTGACCATCGGTTCGATTGTGAACACCATGCCCTCTTTGATGCGCGGCCCTTTGCCCGGCAGGCCGAAATGCGGCACATCAGGCTTCTCGTGGATGACTGTACCGATGCCATGGCCGATAAATTCTCTTACGACAGAAAAGCCCTCTCCTTCAACGTACTGCTGGATGGCATGGCCGATATCCCCGATGCGGTTTCCAGGCTGGGCCTGCCTGATCCCTTTATATAGAGCCTCTTTTGTAACATCAAGCAGCTTTTGCGTTTCAGCCGAAATATTGCCGACAGCATATGTCCAGGCTGAATCCGCCAGTGAACCGTTCAGGTTGACTACCATATCAACTGTTACGATATCTCCTTCTGCCAGAGCTTCCTTTCGTGGGAATCCGTGGCAAACCTCATCATTGATGCTCGCACAGGTCGCATATTGATAGCCCCTGTAGCCTTTTTGCTCCGGTGTGGCACCATGGTGTTTAAGATACCGGTCCACAAACTCGTCAATCTCCCAGGTAGTAATGCCTGGTTTGATAAGCTTTGAAAGTTGTTTATGGCAGGAAGCCAGCAATTTGCCGGCTGCCATCATTTTTTCAATTTCCCGTGCCGATTTTAATACAATCATGCCTTCATCTCCCTGGCTTTTGCCCAAAAATCCTTGTCTTTAATATTAACTGTGAAGTGCCTCGATTTCAAAGTTTATACTTTTCATTGTATGTAAAAACCCTTTTGCTGTTTATCGCAAAAGGGTCTAATAAATGTAGTGGTGGGCGTTACCGGATCTAACGGAATTTACTTCAGCAGGTTCAGGGCCTCACGGTTAAAAGCAGGGATGTCTTTCGGCTCACGGCTTGTCACCAGCTGATTTCCGCAGACAACAACTTCCTCATCCTTAAAATTGACACCTGCGTTTTCAAGGTCTACCCGGATGGATTTATAACCCGTTGCAGTCCTGCCGTCCAGCGTTTTTGCCGTTATCAAAAGCTGTGGGCCATGGCAAATTGCGAACACTGGTTTTTTCGCATCCATGAACGCTTTTGAAAACTGGACAAAGCGGTCATCAGCGCGAAGCTGGTCCGGTGAGAACCCACCGGGCAGGAACAGTGCATCAAAGTCATCAGGTGATACTTCACCAATTCCCACATCGATTTTAGCGGTGGCTTCTCCCTGTTTGCCTTTCACCGTCTTTCCTGCTTCCTTTTCAATCGTGACTACTTCATGGCCGCCCTCCATAAAAGCTCTAGCCGGCTCCAGGTATTCCGAATCCTCAAACATATCTGTTACTAAACAGGCAATCTTTTTTCCCATAGCAAGTTTTCTCTCCCTTCATATATTTCAAATATGGACACATTATGTTCCATTCCCTGTCCGGCCAGTGAGAAAACGCCATATTAGCAGTTTCCTGTTTATCCCTGGTACGTAGTCCAAAATACCTATTTTCCAACAGCCGCAGCATTTTTATATTTTATTGGTTTCATTTTAATTATAATCAAAGTATTAACATCAGGATGAAAGAGGGACAGCATGAATAATGGGTATATGAATGTGATGGAAGAAGTCGTGTCGACCCTTGTGAATATATTGATGACGAGCCCCGACTACCAGACCTTCTGCAGCTGCCAGAAGTGCAGGAATGATATAATTGCGATTAGTTTAAACACACTCCCAAGCCACTACGTCACGACTGATGACGGAAGAAAGATGGTGTTTGAGCAGCTAAATACCCAGGAAAACAGGGTATGGATCAACAAACGGATCATCAGTGCCATCCACCTCGTTGGGAAATATCCAAAACATTAGAAAAAGCTGCCCGAAATGAGGCAGCTTCCTTTATATCCTTTATAAGGCGTGGTTGATCGTAACTAAATCGAAGGCTGCATGCTCATTGGCAAATGCCTACAGCTTAAATCGGCTAACGGAATTTCTCAATTCTTCGGCAAGGCTGCTGAGGCTTTGCGAAAAGGCATTGACTTCCTGCATGGACGCATTTTGTTGTTCCGTTGCAGAAGCAACTGTTTGGGCTGCTTCTGATGTCTGCCCAATTTGGACGACAATTTCCTGAAGCACCTGCAGCATTTGGCCGGTACCGCGATCCATCTCATTTACAGATTGTGATACCAATCCTGCCTGGCCATGAATGTCCCCGATCGAATTGCTGATATTTGTAAACGACTCTTCAGCAGAGCCGGCGAGTTCTATGCCCTCGCTGATTGCGGATCTTCCGTTTTCCATTGACTCAACTGAACGGGAAATGTCTTGTTGAATACCGACGATCAATTCCCTGATTTGTCCGGCAGACACGCTTGACTGTTCAGCCAGCTTCCTTACTTCCTCGGCGACTACCGCAAATCCCCTGCCATGTTCTCCGGCCCTGGCTGCTTCAATTGCCGCGTTCAGGGCGAGCAGGTTCGTCTGTTCCGAAATCGCGGTAATCATGTTGATGATATTGCCGATTTCTTTTGATTTTTCATTTAAATGCTGGATAAATGCGGATGTTGAGTTTGTCATCTCATTTATGACCATAACCTGGTTGCGTGTTTTTTCCATGATCGTCACGCCATTTTTCGCCGCAGCTGTGTTTTCCTCAGTTGATTTTTGTACCTGGCCGGCACCAACCGCGATACTCTTGATTCCTTTGGTTAGTGAATGAACCGTTTCATTCAACTGGTTAGTATGGGCCGCCTGTTGTTCAGCAGAGCTGGCAACCTCTTGAACCGAACTTGCAATGGAATCTGTTGCCCTGGCCGTTTCTTCGGCTCCGGCATTCAGCTCCTCGGCCGAAGCAGCAACCGTTTCGGCTGCCTCGCGGATTTGCATCACGAGTCCTGACAGGTTCCCCCGCATTTTCCGGTAGCTGGCAGCCAGTGTCGATATCTCATCGCCTGTACTGTCGGCAACGTCCACCGTAAAATTTCCTTCACCAGCTTGCTCTAGTGCCTCGCCTAATGTAAAGAGGCGCTTCTTCATGCGGTTCGTAAATGGCAGAATGATGATCAGCCCAACAACAATCAGCCCTGCCAGCGAGGAAAATAATATGATGTTGATATGTGCGATCGCGTCACTTACCATATCTACCGGTGCTCCTACATACCACATTCCGAGCGTTTTCCCTGTATGGTCTTTAATCGGCTGGTAGGCCGTCTGGTATTGGTTCCCGACAACAACCGCCTCACCGTAATAATTTTTGCCGCCTTTTAATGTTTGCTTAACGACCTCTTCACTGGCTTGCGTTCCGACAGCCCGTTTTCCTTCATTGACGACGTTCGTCGCAACGCGTGTATCTTCAAGGAAAATGGTTACCGTTCCATTAGTCAAACCGGCTATGTAGTCAACCATTTCCTCATTGTTGTTTACCATCGTTGAGCCCTTATAGAGCTTTCCATCCTTCACTTTCCAGTTTCCTGGATAGCGCATATCAATCAGGTCATATCCCAGTTGCAGATCTCCTTTTGCTTTCTCTGTTGCTGCTTCTTTAATCGACCCCGCAACGACAGTATTCAAAATGATTGAAATAAGCGCTGAAAACACAATCAGCAAAATGACCGTAATCAACATGAATTTTGTTGAAATTTTAAGCTCTTTTAATTTCCCCAAGCATAAATCCTCCCCATTTGCTTATAACAAAATTTTCACAAATTCGGAGGTATGGAAATTATCAAGGCTAATCCATTCCGAATTCCTTGCTGTAATCAACCAGCAGGCTGTTACGATGGATATCGCTAAGCAGCTCTGAATTGGACATCAATACCTCCATTTGTATTTATCGACCAATCTACGATAAATTTTAAACAAGTTCACTAAATTATCATAATTGCCCGTGAAAAATATATTGACTGTAAAAATAATGCTGGACATTTGCAATATTTATCGAATTGTGTCCTTTACTAAGCCTGATGAAGAAAAACCGGGCAAAAACCGCCCGGTTCTTTTGTTCACAGAACATCCGAAATTGTGCACTCTTTCCTAGTACTCCTTTATAAAATACTCAAGGTATATTTTCCCGCCACATTTATCGCATAAAAACATTGCCGGTGTCATTGCCTCCCCCGTCGGACACTCCTGGAATACCGAATCAACCCTACCTGTTTGTGTCACGTAGAACCCGGCTAGTTGTCCGAACCAGCCTGCCGATAGCTGTTTACGTGGCCTAGAACCTGGCTAGACCGAACCAGCTCGCCGATACCTGTTTGCGTCACCCAGAATCCGGCTCCCAATCATGGATTTCATCAAAAAGATTCGTTTTATAATGTTTGGCATGTAAAATAACAATTCCACAGCAACGGATACTGTGGAATGACGAAAATTTTTCACTTTCTTATCTTTAAATAAACGGGCCCTGCCATATTAGCAGGACACTTGCAGCCTTCCTGCTCAAAATAGCGTTACTTAGGAGCGGATTTACCCCTTATGATTTGCTACGAATTGACCTTCGCCACTTCCTTCACATAAAGGATTTCATCGAAATGCTTCAGCGACAGCATTTCTTCATCAATGACAGCGGTCAGCCCCCATGTGTCATTAAGGAACACCTGGGCGATAATCTCCTTCCTGCGCCCACCTGCCTGAGCATCCTTCAATGCTGAAATACTTTCATAAATTTTTACCATGAGCTTTGCTACGCGTTTGCTGTGTAAGGTTTGGGTATTTTCATCAGATGATGCAAGCACGGTCAATAACTCATTCAGCTTGGAAATACCTGCCTGCACTGGTCCACTGTATTTCTGAAGATTTTGTGGCAGCCGCTGTAATTCTTCATTCATTTCGTCTATAAACAGCCGGCTTGCGTCAAATTTCTTGATCAGCCTGAGAATTTCGAGGCCGAGGATGTTGGCCGTCCCTTCCCATACGGTCAACACCTGCGCATCCCGTAACAGCCTGGGGGTGACAAAATCTTCTATATAGCCGTTGCCGCCATGCATTTCAATCGATTCATGGGCAAAATGGATTGCCTGCTCAGCTGTTTCCATTTTTAAAAGGGCAATAAGCAGCCGGTTCATGGCATGGCCCTCATTTTTCACTGGACCTGTTTTCCTCATGATCCGGTCAAAAAGGGAAATCAAGGAAAACACCGCCCCAGTTTCAACCTCCTGTTTGGCTGCCATTTTCACAAGGGTTTCCTTCACCATCGGGAAGTCTGCCAGAAGACTTCCAAATGTCTTTCGTGAAAATGCATATTTTTTGGCTTCCAAAAATGCTCTTTGCATGATTCCGACAGACGCCACGGCGTTACAGACACGGGAAAGGTTAAGCGCTTCCATCATGTAGTAAAATCCCTTGTCAGCATCCCCAACCAGATACGCCTCCGAGCCATGGAACACCACTTCACCGGATGGCACAGCCCGTACACCAAGCTTATCCTTCAACCGGCGGATCTCCAGGCTGTTCAGGATGCCATCATCTGTCTTCCAGGGAACAAGAAACAGACTTAAGCCCTTTGTCCCACTCTGGGCCCCTTCCCTGCGGGCAAGAACCATCGCTACTCCGCAAGCCCCGGCGTTGGACGCAAAGTATTTTTCCCCATAAATTTTATATGTTCCGTTCTCGAATACAGCCTTCACTTCATTAGCCCCGACGTCAGAGCCGCCTTGCCGTTCTGTCAGGAATGTTGCCCCCTCAAACAGTTCAGTCTCGCCCGTCGACAGGACATGTGGCAAGTATTTATCTTTAAGCTCTTTGTCCCCGTAGGCATCGAGCAAATAGGCGGTAGCCATGGTAAGCGTGACCGGACAATAAAAACCGGGTTCAGCCTGGGAAAGCAAGTATCCTTGGGCATAGGAGTACACATAATTTCCTTCACGGTACAATTCCGGGATAGGCTTGTGGACAAAGCCGACGATGCCGGTATTATAGGTTTGTTCAACCGTTTTTTTATAACCCTCGTTCAGCCAGACATGCGAGACATCATTTCCATTCCGGTCATATTTAATAAGCCGGGGCTGTCCCTCCCTGTCCGTATGTACCGCCCTTTCATCAATCTCTGTACCGCAACGTTCCCCAAATTCGTCAAGCTTCCCATCGGCCCATTTGAAAAAGTCTTCATCTAAATATTGCTGCAAAATAAATGAAAGGTTTGGATCTTCCCGGTAAAAATTCATCATATCGTCCTCCTCTTGAAATATTTTTTGTCACGGCTCGACAAGCTTGCTGAAATTATTATTTTAAAATTCTGTAAATTAATTATAACATTATGCCACCGTGAAATTTCACCAAAATTATAGTACATTAGATATAAATCAATAGTTAAAAGGTTATAATCTGTTCTTAATATGGAACTCTTTGATCAGATTTGTTATGATAAATATATATATAATAAATAGGGGTTGTGAGTCTGGTGATTGGTGAACGTGTGAAAAAACTGCGCCAAGAAAGAAAAATGTCCTTATCCGAGCTTGCCGATCAAGCAGGCGTTGCCAAATCTTATTTAAGTTCGCTTGAAAGGAATCTGCAAACGAATCCTTCTATTCAATTTCTCGAGAAAATTTCCGCTGTCCTTAAAGTGCCGTTGGATTACCTGATCCATGAGCATCCTAACAAGGATGAAATGGATTCTGACTGGTTAAATCTCGTCCAAGAGGCAATGAATTCCGGCATCACAAAAGATCAGTTCCGCGAGTTTCTTGAATTTAATAAATGGAGACTCACTCAAAGTAAATAAGGAAAGCAAAAGCAGCATGCGACAGGAATGCCGGCCGCAACCAACTTTTCGGGGCTGGCACGCTACTTAGAAAGGCCACTTAAATATGCTGGCCTTTCTAAAAACAGATAGCGGCATAAAAAAAGCATCTCTTGGTAAAAGAGTGCCGAAAGAAACCGTATCTTCTTTATGTATGCCTGGAGCCCGCTTCCTTGCCACATAACTCCTTCGTATTGTTGGAGTTTAAAAATGCCCTGATCTCTTCTTTTCCTATCCCTAGTTCCAGTGCTTCCATTATTAGCTGCATCCATTCCTTATCCAGCTCTCCAGGCAGTTCTTTTTCTTTAATCACTTTTTTCCCCCCAAAATACGAATCGTATTCCAGGCAGTCCGGCCATCCTAGCAGTCTTCTCCCACCTTAGACCCGTGACTTTGCGTCCCCGTTTTTCAACAGGTTTGCCCTTTTCTGTGATAACCAGCTTATCTTTCACTTCACAAAGCTATTGTAACTGGTTCTTTTCGATTATTATGTTATTTTTTGTCAGGTGAAAAATCGTGTGCATGAATATTTTCTGCCAAAACCATACAAATATTGTATGTTCCAAGATATTTTTTCGGAAATTTCGGTCAACTAAATAAAGATTATGTCGGTTACAATAAACATTTGTCGATAATTTAATAGGCTCCTACCCTCAAAAAAGTTTTAACGTTTATAATGTTTCTCGTTCCATTTTGGCAGGATTGATATCCGCTCCAGTGTACATATGTAAAACCTGGACAGGATATACAAAAAAATCAGCAGGACTGGCTTGTTGAAAAACCTTTGTCAACAAGCCTGCCAGGGCTGATTTCCTATTTTGCCAGGTGCACAGCAATTTTCGAGCCTACTTCAGCGTTATGCTTGACGAGGGCAATGTTGGCGGTCAGGCTTTTGCCTTCTGTCAGTTCTTTCACTTTGCCCAATAAAAATGGTGTCACCTGTTTGCCGGTGATTTGATTTTCTTTCGCCTCTTGAAGTGCCTGTTCGATCACGTTGGTAATGAACCCTTCCTCAAGGGCATCTGCTTCAGGAATCGGGTTGGCTATGACAACCCCTCCAGTAAGCCCGAGCTCCCACTTCGCGCGGATCATCGCTGCCGCTTCTTCCGCTGTTTCCAAACGGAAATTCACGTTAAATGGGCTTGTCCGTGTATAAAAGGCCGGAAGCACATCAGTTCCGAAGCCCGCAACCGGAACTCCCTGTGTTTCAAGGTATTCTAGGGTCAGGCCGATATCCAGGATCGATTTTGCCCCCGCGCAAACAACAGCAACATTTGTTTTTGCCAGCTCCTGCAGGTCTGCCGACACATCCATTGTGATTTCCGCTTCCCGGTGAACCCCGCCAATGCCGCCCGTCACAAACACTTCAATGCCTGCCAGCTCGGCACAAATCATTGTGGCTGCCACAGTAGTCGCTCCATTTTTCTTTGTCGCCAGAAGAAAGGGCAGGTCGCGGCGGCTTGCTTTTTCAATATCCTTGCTTTGCCCGAGAAATTCAAGCTCCTCATTTGACAGCCCGATTTTAATTTTGCCGTTTAAGATAGCTATTGTCGCGGGAACCGCTCCGTTTTTGCGGATGATGTCTTCCACTTCCCGCGCAGTCTGCACATTCTGCGGATAGGGCATTCCATGGGAAATGATGGTTGATTCCAGTGCCACCACTGGTTTATTTACCATTTTCGCTTCCTGTACTTCCTGTGAAAATTCAAGCCATTTTTCTAACATGATGATGTCTCTCCTTAAATTAATTAAAGTATTGTTTAAAAGTCTCCTGAAGCCGCTTATTGTTCAATGTGGGATTTACCGTTTCCTTCGATTGCAGGGTAAGGATGGAGCATGCAATGCCGATTTTGCATGCATCTTCAGTGTTTACCCCATTGAGGTGGGCATAAATAATCCCGGCAACAAGTGAATCCCCTGCACCTGTCACATCCTGCACATTTATTTTCGGAGGCAGCAGGACGCCAGCCTCTCCGCTTCTGGTAAAAAAGATCAAGCCCTTGTCCCCACGGGAAATGACGACTTTTTGAACCCCTTTTTTCATAATGATTTCCGCCGTTCTAAAAAAGTCGCCTTCACTGTTGATCTTCGTGCCTGACAGGGCCTCTGCCTCGTATTTGTTGGCGACAAGCCAGGTCACCCCTGCCAGGTTTTTGGGAAGCTTTTTTATTTTTGGGGACGACACTGGTGTAATACAAAGCGGTATGTCTTCCTCTTCACAGCGGGTGATCGCCTTTGCCAGCACTTCCGCAGGAAAATTCGTGTCGAGCATCACCATTTCTGAGGAGGCAAGATGGCCCCATTTTTTCTCCAGCAGATCGGGGCCGACGGAGTCATAGATCGTCATATCCGCCAGTGCCACTGCCATTTCGCCATCGTTATCGAGCACGGCTGTATAAGTGCCGGTTTGCATACCTGGAAACACCTGTGATGGGGTAGTATCTGCATATGCCCTTGTATTATCGAGGAGCCACTGGCCTTCATGGTCTTCCCCCACCACTGTCAGCAAACCGACGTCACATCCGAGCCGGCCTAAAGTTTCCGCGATGTTCCTTGCCACCCCGCCACAGGATTGCGAGCTTCCTGCCGGGTTTGACGTGCCATATTCCAGCCTGCCCAAAGTCTGGATTTTGCGGTCGACATTAGCCCCGCCAATACAAAGCACCTGCCGTTTTCTAGGCAGGATGTATGCCCTTCCTAAAATCTTTCCCTGTTTGATCAGTGATGAAATGTATCCGGCTACCGCCGAACGCGACAAATCCGTCTTTGCCGCAAGATCCATCTGTGAAATGAACGGTTCTTCCTTAATGAGCTTTAAAATCAACGCTTCTTTTTCGTTCATCATCCCGATCCCCCTAATGGACATTTGTCTTTATTTTAGACATATGTTTAGAACTAAGCAACATATATTTCAAATTTTAACTGATCATTTTGACTATTACGAGAACACTACCACCATTTGTTGATTCTAAATATTTTGTGACAACTGCAATATAATGTGAGTACTATTGTTGTGTTGTTATTTTTGAAGGAGGCCGAACAATGACACTTGTCCATATTTTAAATTTCTCGATCCCGATTGGTCTCATGTTCATTATTGGGATATGGCTGGATAAAATGTGCAAGCCGGACATTCAAAAACAGGAAATCGACTAAAAAATCCTGCCGGAGTTGGCAGGATTTTTTTATTTGCTGATCGTTGCAGTAGTTTTGATAAAAACCTTATTGCCCTGTGCAAAAAATATAATGCTGCCGAATGCGATTGCAGCCATTACGATAAACAATACTGTGCCATTCGCTTCGCTTAAAAGGAAGCCGCCAATGATTGGACCGGCAAAATGCCCGATCTTCCTGAACTGGCTTGCTCCAAAATACGTCCCCCTTAGATGGTCAGGGGCGAGCTGGTCGACAAGGTAGCTGCTTGAAGGGAAGATCAATATTTCCCCCATAGTCAGCAATACCATCGAGATAATCGCTGTAACCCAGCCATCCACAAAACTAAATCCAAGCAGCCCGGCTGTTAACAGTACAGCCCCAACCATCATCACTTGCATCGTTTTAAACTTTTCGGCGTAATGGCTGACTGGCATCTGCAGCAAAACGACCATGACGGCATTGATAGATAGCAGGACTGAAAACACAAAGATGCCATTTTCGATCGATCCATCCAAATGCTGTGGCAGGTTTGAATCCATTTGGGCATACCCGGCATTTATTAAAATGCTGCCAAGCACCAGGTAAAGCAATGCCTTGTCACTGCGGATAATTTTTAACGAAGCTGCCAGCGTCACCGGCTCCTTGCCTCCAGTATGGCTTGCAACAGACAGCTTCCGCATCAAAAGAAACAGAATAATAACATACGAGAGATAGACTGTCCCGGTAATAAGAAAGGCAGTCTTTGCGGAAACTGAAGCAAGGTATGCCCCCAGTAGCGGACCGACGGATGCACCGACATTGATGGCAGTGTACCTGAGCGAAAAAGCTCTCATTCTCTTGCTTTTCTCCGTGAGGTCCGCTATTAGAGCCTGGGAAGCAGGCTCAAAAAATGCGCTGCACAGTCCGTTGATAGCATTCAAAAATATGAACCAGCCTGGTGAATCTGCCATTAAAAACCCGTAGAACACGAGCGACCATGTGAAAAGGGCACCGAGCATGACCGGCTTTCTGCCAAAACGGTCGGACAGGCTGCCGCCGATAAACCCACCGATCGTTCCGGTTAGATGGCTGATCCCTATCGTCAATCCAATCAGAATCGGATGCAGATCAAGATTTTTAGAAAGATATATTGCCAGGAACGGCAGCGTCATAAACGATGCTCCCCTTGCCAGCACCGTCCCGGCCAACAGCACCCAGACAATCGGATGGAACTGCGCGTAGTATGTACGGAGATTTCCCACTATTAGTACCTCACTTTTATATAGTTCCTCAAATAGTATCAAAAATACTAAATTATGAAAATATAATTTTTATCAATACGGATGTGTTTAGCTTGGTACCATGAGAATACCTATTTGTTTGAACATATGGTGATGCCAAATACGTGACCACCCATTATCACATCAGCTATATAAAACAAAAAGCCAGACCATCAATGGCCTAGCTAGCTTCTCTTGGCAGAATAAGAATTTCCACGCGCCTGTTCCACGCTCTTCCTTCCTCGGTGTCATTCGGGGTAATTGGCTGGAATTCTCCGAACCCTTTTGCACTGAAGTGCCGGGGATCAAGATTTTCATTGTGGAGAACGATTTTCATAAATTCAACGGCGCGCATCACGCTTAGCTCCCAGTTTGACTGAAAGCTCGAATTACTGATCGGGACATTATCGGTATGGCCGCTTATGATGATATTGCGCGGCGGATCCATAACAAGTAGATCAGCAATTTCGTCTGCTGTCTCTCTCTCTTCATCCCTTACAGTGGCGCTTCCCGATGCAAATAATATATTGTGGTGGAGCGTGACAAGCAGCCCTTCATCTGTCAGGGATGTCTCAAGCTTGTCTGTCAATTGATTCTGTTGAATATAGGCGTTTACTTTTTCCTGCAAAGCCTTCAGTTCCTGCTGGTCCTTCGCAGCTGCTTCCTGTTCCTTCGCCTCTGTTTCCTCATTTTTCACAGCGGCTTCCTTAATATCCTTTTCTTGGTCATCCTTTGTTTCCTCCGGGGACTCCTCTTTTCCTGAGGACATTGGTGAATTAAAATCAAGCACGCCTTTCCCGCCTGTAAAGGCTTCATTAAAAGCTTTGGACATCATTTGGAACTTTGCCGCATCAATTGAACTCATCGCAAATAACACGATGAATAAAGCCAGCAGCAGCGTCAACAGGTCGGAATAAGGGATCAGCCATGATTCATCTATATGTTCCTCATGATGATGCTTTTTCTTCCGTTTACTCATCCTTGTTCACAGCACCTTCCTCAAGGATAAGCTTTCTTTCACTGGCAGGAAGATAGGAAGCCAATTTCTGCTCAATCACCCTGGGTGCTTCACCCTCAAGAATCGACAAAATGCCTTCAACCATCATGTATTTCATTTCGCTTCCTGTTTGGACTTGCGCTTGAGCTTGTTTCCGAATGGGTGCCATAGAACATACCCGGTGAAAATCCCCAATAAGGTTGCAATGAAAGCAGCACTGATCGCTGTTCCCAATGCATCTATGTCGTCCATATGGCCGAGAGCTGCTATCAGTCCAACAACTGCTCCCAAAACGCCAAGCGTCGGGGCATAGGTACCGGCCTGGGTGAAGATGCCGGCTCCGGCTTGATGCCGTTCTTCCATCGCCTCAATTTCCTCAGACAGTAGATCCCTGATGTAGTCGGCGCTCTGTCCATCGACCGCGAGTGACAGGCCATTTTTCAAAAATTCATCCTCGACCTCGCTTGTTTTTGCTTCCAAAGCCAGAAGGCCTTCTTTTCGGGCAAGCTGCGCCCAATCGGAAAATAACCTGATTAATTCTGCCGGCTCGACCAGTTTTTGTTCTTTGAATAAAATACCAAACATCTTTGGTACCTTTTTGATTTCATTTGTCGGAAAGGCTATGGTAACCGCTGCTATAGTACCCAAGATAATAATCAAGATTGCTGCCGGGTTCAGCAGGGCGCTCGGAGGAACTCCTTTAAAGACCATTCCCACCCCAACTGCAATCAGTCCAAGTATGACTCCTATTAAAGATGTTTTATCCATGTATGACTCCCCTGTCTTCTCTGCTATGTATGATTAAACCTTCTCTGTTTTCCGTTTTGGCGTCACATTTTCTCTATCTCTTTTTATTTCGACATTTTTTTAAAAAAATGAAGGGGTCAACCGAAAATTCTGCATCAGTTGATTTTTTATAATTCAAAATAAACTAATTTTTGCCGATATTAATAAGGTAACTAAAAGAATGTGAGATAGAGGGGGCTATTCATTGGAGGCAATCGTGGCACTCCGCAGGGAGGATACACAGAAGAAAAACACACTCATGCTTTCTACGTACTCGGTTTCATTGCTGGCGACCATTATTTATACCATTTTAGAACACGACCCGGTGCTGAAGACGGGCGTTTATGCAAGTGAACTATTATTTTTCATTCTATTTTATTTTGTTTTCCGGGCAGTAAAAAAAGACCCTCTATACCCGTTTGCAGCGATTATATCTATCAACATACACCATTTTGCTTATCTCGGACTCTTCGGGGGAAGCGGCTCTTTTCTGCTTGTCCTTATATTCCTTGCCGTGTTTGCCGCAATCCATTTCGATATGAAGATCTACGTGATGGGATATACCCTCGGACTCGCTTCAGTAATTTTAAACATGCTGCTTGCGTCCGAAAATGTGGAATATTTAAAAGAAACCTTTGGCGCCACAATTCTGATGTATGTGTTATTGGGGATTGTCCTCTTCGTGTTAATTCGGTTAAACAGAAACCAATATACTGCACTGGAGACTTTTCTCGCTGATTCCGAGCAGGAAAAGGAAAAGAAGGAAGCGCACAGCCGATTGCTGCACGGTGAACTCGTTGTCATTACGGACAGCCTTTCAAGAATCAATGACGAAATCCAGACGCATTTATCTGCGCAGACAGAAATGAAGACGGCCGTCGGGGAAATTTCAGCGGGAAGCCAGGTACAAACAGAGCAAATCAACAGCATTTCCGAAAATGCCGAGCTAACAAAGAAAAAGATGGATGAAATGTCCAATATTTCTCTATTTTTATCTGAAAACACAACTCATGCTGCTTCAGCTTCCGAACACGGATCTGCCAAGATTGAGGAACTTCAATCTGATATGCACGAACTTTCTACTTACATTTCCGAACTAGGTGATACATTCTCGAAGCTCACAAAAAAAATTGAGGAAACAAACGGGTTTATCACTAATATCCAAAATATCACCGAGCAGACGAACCTGCTTGCCTTGAATGCTTCGATTGAAGCAGCCCGGGCCGGGGAAGCAGGAAAAGGCTTTTCGGTCGTCGCTGAAGAAATCCGCAAGCTTGCAGAGATTACGCGCCTGACGGCAACTCAAATTACCGAAAACCTATCTGAAGTAAACGAAACCAACTCGTCCGCGCTTGAAAAAATGGGTGCCAGCAGCAACAAATTCAAAGAAAGCCTTACTGCTGTCAATGAAGTTTCAGGTTTATTTGCAGAGGTAAGCAGTACACTGCAGGAACTGACTTCACAATTTCAAAAGTTTTCATTAACCGTGACGGATGTAAAAGGACAATCTGCCGACGTCGAAGCATCTACGAGAGAACTCGCCGCGATTATTGAACAAGCTACAGCCGGACTCGAAGAAATGAACGCAACCATCGAAAACTTAAACGAGGATAACTACAAAATCGCGTCATATGTGACCGAAACAAAAGAGGCCGCCGATAAAATCAGAAATATGCAGCAATAACGAAAGCCAGGGATCCGATTCCCTGGCTTTCGTTATTGCTGCTATGAAAATTTACTTTAATAGTTTTTGTTCAATTTTGCGTTCGTAATTTTTGAAAACGGAGGAGTTCGTTTTTATCCCGCGTCCGGACATGAGGCTGTTATAACGGATCAGCTTTTTGCTGAGCTGCTGGTGAAGCCGTTTTATTTCATTGTCGTCATCGCAATTCTTGATCAGGTCCTCAATCGTCAGCACTTCCTGCTTCAGACGGTTTTCTTCCGGGGAAAAGCCGGAATTCTGGAGCATCCGGTAGGCCATCCGCAGTTCCTCGGGAATCGCCGACATATCATCAAGCTTTAGCGGTTTGCCCAATCCGGGGAGGTTGGCAAATTCTCCGTCTTCATATGCTTTTTTAATCCGGTCCTCTGCAACAATCGCCGAAAAATCCATCATTGTCCTCCTTCCGATTTCCACGTTTGCTACTATTATTATAATCTTTTTCTGGGATGAAGTCGCGCGCTATGTCTGGTATATGGTTTCCAAATGATGCGGGCTGGGCAGTCTACTCCTCACCATTTGTTCCTGCTTAAATTGTCCCGATTTTCGAAGGGTCCTGTGAGATTCCAGGCTGGCCAGGCACCCAGTTCGCCGGGACATCCTGGCCGGTTTGCTCCGCATGATGAAACCCCTGCAATATTCTCAAATGTTCCGGTATATTCCTGCCTACTTCTGCCGCGTAAACCAGTTTGGCTTTAATGATCTGCCCTGGATTGATAAAAAATGATGCCCGGTAAGAAGCTCCTGTTGAGCTGTCCAGAACCCTGTACGCTTTGCTGATGCCATGGTTCCTGTCACTCAGCATCGGATAAGTGACATGTTTCAAGGAAGGGGATGTTTCCTTGAATACTACATGAGAATAAACGCTGTCGGTGCTGATTGCGAGCAATTCGGCATCCATTGCTTTTATAAAGGGATAAATAGCGGCGACCGCCGCCAATTCTGTCGGTCACACAAATGTAAAATTACTCGGATAAAAAAACAGGATAACCCATTTTCCTTTAAAATCTTCAAGCTTCAGTTTTATGATTTTACGCTCCATGACAGCATCAGCCGTGAATAACGGTGCCGGGTCACCATTTGATGCGCTGAAAAATTGTTGGCCATCAGTTAAATCCTTTGCATATATCTTTCCGTGCAAAATCTTCACTCCCCGTTCGGTGAAATTGCCAGTCCCTATATAGCTATGCGGATAACATGCTTTTTTTGACGTTGCTGCTTTCATAATTTTCGCGTCGCTGGGGGAAAACTACTCAGGAAAAAGAAAGGAGGGTCCATTGTGGCACGAGGCGTTGGTTTCAACCACAAGAAAAAAGGCCATCCAGGGGAATTTCCGAAGGGCACCCTGACCGAAAAGCATACAGCAGAAGCACAGGAAGATGAAGAACTGCTCGTCGTCCAGGAAGCTTTTAAAAACCGGATCGAGGACGAGGAACGGCCCACTCTTTGAGTGGGCTTGCATCTTGTTGTTATTGAAATTGGGTATTCCTGATATATTTCGTTTTTTACTCGATATATTTTATTTTTCCCCTGATATATTCAATTGTTTACTTAATATATTTAAATTGTTACTTGATTTATAGTGTATTTGCCATGATAAATCTAGACTCATAAAAATTGCAGTAGAGAGAGAAAGGATTTTGGAGCGTAATGAAGAATCCTTAGTAAAAGAAAGGAGCGATGCCAATTTGATTGCGAAATTCAGATCCATTCCATTACGGATTTTGATGGATGAAGCTTTAGAGAGGAGACTTCCAGTCGAATATCCGAAAAAACCTGAAATCCAACAAAATATTGCAAGAAGACGTGCCGGTTTTAATGGTGAAAAAATTTTAGATTATTATTTAAGCGTACTTCCTGAAAACAATTTTACATTCCTTCATGATTTGCGTCTGTCAAACGGGGAGACTTATTTTCAAATTGATACCCTTCTGCTGTCCCCAAATTTTGTCCTTTTGATTGAGGTGAAACATATTACTGGCACTTTATTTTTCGACCGGACTTTTGAACAGCTTATCCGCATTTCAAAAGAAAATGAGGAGAAGTTTATAAACCCAGTAGCCCAGGCAGAGAGACAGCACCGCCAATTTTCAAAATGGTTAAAAGACCACCATTTCAATGTCATTCCAGTGGATTACATGGTTGTGTTCACACATCCTTCTACAATTCTTAAATCATCACCAGATTACTCCCAACTCAACCACAAGGCTTGTGACATTGAATTACTTTCTAAGAATATCGACAGGCTTTCCCAATGGTACAAAACCGAAAAAATGTCAGTAAAAGAGATTAAAAGGTTGACTACGCTGCTTCTAAAAAAGCATTCTCCGCACCGGCCCAATATTTTAAAAACCTACAATCTATCCAGCACAGACATTATCCCCGGAGTTCAATGCTCCAAATGTTTAGCCCTTCCTATGATTCGTACACGCGGTAAATGGCATTGTCCACACTGCTTGGCTAGTTCCAAGGAAGCTCATGTGGATGCCTTACGGGATTTTGCTCTTATATTCCACCCCACAATTACAAATTATCAATTAAGAAATTTCCTCCGGTTAGAATCCTCTTATATTGCAAAATATCTCCTTGACGTTATGCAGTTGCCCTTTACTGGAAAAAACAAGGGCAGAATATATAACCTGGAGGATTTGATTAATGAGATAGACACCCAAAGATCTTGAAGTTTACCCCCTAACAATTTCACTATTCCCGCCAATAATTGCTAAAATAAAATCAGAATTGAAACTTTCCGTCCATCACATCGTAAAAGTAGTCAAAACATGAGGAGGAATTTGAGATGATTATTACGACCACAGCAACATTACAAGGTAAAGAGGTTGAACGATACTTAGGGGTCGTTTCCGGGGAGGCAATCATGGGTGCCAACGTTGTGCGCGACTTTTTGGCAAGTGTGACGGATATCATCGGCGGCAGAAGTACGGCGTATGAAAACAAGCTTGCTGAGGGCAGGGAAATCGCAATCCGGGAAATGGAAGATAAAGCTCGCCGGATGGGCGCCAACGCGGTAATTGGCGTTGACCTTGATTTTGAAACACTCCGTGAAGGCATGATGATGTGCATCGCCACCGGGACTGCGGTTTTTGTGAAAGAGTAAAAAAATACACAACCTGCTTGTACAGAATGGGAGAATGCCACAATAATAGCAACAGACAGGTTACCCCTGTCTGTTTTGCTTTTTAAAATGGGCTATCCGCAAGCCGCCGCCGACAATCGTTTCTCCAGCAGGCTCAAAACCAAGCTTCTTGTACAATGCCACAGCCGGGGTGTTATCCGCTCCTGTTGAAACGACCATTTCGCGGGCGCCCGCCTCTGCCTCCTCGACCCAGCGTATTAAATGGGCGGCGATCCCTTTACGGAAATGGTCGGGGTGGACCATGACTCTGTGGATATCAACCTGGCCGGCGGCAGCCTTATACGAAACCGCACCAGCAAGCTTTCCGAAGATATAGTAGCCTATAAATGTCTCCCCTGAGCCCGCCAGCTCACCCACCGTTTCTTTTAAAGGCGGTATGTTGTCAGTCCCGATCAAATCTGCTTCCACCTGGTATGCTGCCCGCTGCAATGCCAGCATTTCAACGGCATTAACCCTGATATCGAACCGTTTGATTTCAGGCAGGATTTCATACTGATCGAGTTTTTCCAAAATAATTGTTGTCTTGCTTGCGAGTTCTGGAAGTCTGTTTAACGCGAAAAACCGCAAATCCCTGCTTTCATCATCCATGACCCGCGGAAATCCTTCCCATTTTTCCACCAAAAACAGCGCTATCGCATTATATATTTCATCCCCGTTCGGATATTTAAAATAAAACTCGCTCCCTGACAGCATATCGAGGATTCGCAGCCGGACAGCCTTCAAGCCTGTTTCTTCATAAAGCTCGCGTACTGCTGTTTCTTCAAAGCTTTCACCAGGCTCCATTCCCCCGCCAGGCAAGCCCCAGTTGCCTGTATCCGCCCTCAATTGAAGCAGAATTTCATTTTTCTCATTAAAAACAAGCACCGCAGATCCCGCCATGATAAATGGCCTTGTGCCAATAAGCTTCCTGATTTCTTTTATATAATCACCCATCAGCATCCCCCTTTAGGTCCCTCGATTACAAAAATTGTTTATTTTCCATTATACTAAAGAAAGTGCCAGCTGCGAAAACGAACTATTTTGCAGGCATACGAAACACAGGACATTTCTCACCGAGCAAATCGGTACTTGAAAGGAGCAGCACCAATGAAATCATTAGTTCTTGCAGAAAAACCGAGTGTCGCCCGCGATCTTGCAAGGGTTCTCGGCTGCAATCAAAAGCATAAAAGCTATATCGAGGGCAACCAATATGTTGTAACATGGGCTCTCGGCCATCTGATCGAATTGAAAATGCCTGAGCATTACGATAAACGATACCAGACATGGAACCTCGAGGACCTCCCGATCATCCCGGACCACATGGGGCTCAAGGTCATCAAACAGACGAGCCACCAATATAAAGCAGTTGAACAGCTGTTAAACAGGAACGATATCAATGAGGTCATTATCGCCACCGATGCAGGACGGGAAGGCGAACTCGTCGCACGTTGGATTCTCGAAAAAAGCAAATCAAGAAAACCGATTAAGCGTCTATGGATCTCGTCCCAGACTGACAAGGCCATCAGGGACGGTTTTAAGCAGCTAAAGCCAGGAAAACAGTATGAGGCACTTTATCATTCTGCCGTTTGCCGCGCTGAAGCCGATTGGCTCATCGGGTTGAATGTTTCCAGGGCACTGACGACCAAATATAAGGATCCCCTTTCCGCCGGCCGGGTCCAAACGCCGACGCTGGCCATGATGATTGAGCGGGAAAACGAAATCAATAAATTCGTCCCAAAGGAGTACTGGACATTGCAGGCATCGGTGGGGCCATTAACAGCGGAATGGGAGCATAATGGAGAGAAACGGATATTTTCAAAAGAAAAGGCGGAAGAAATCCAGGCAAAAATCCCCGCCCAAAAAGCAATCTTAAAATCGGTCGACCGCAAAAAGAAAACAGACCAGCAGCCAATGCCTTACGATTTGACCGAGCTGCAAAGGGATGCCAATAAGAGGTTCGGATTTTCCGCGAAAAAAACACTAAACGTCCTTCAGGGATTATATGAGCAGCATAAGCTTGTCACTTATCCGCGGACTGATTCCCGATACCTCACCACCGATATGGAAGCAACGATGGCGGACCGCCTGCAGGGGATTGCATCCGGTTATAAAGATGAAGTACGGCCCGCGCTTAACCAGAAAGGCAAAGTCCTTGCCCGCCGGGTGTTCAACAATGAAAAGGTCACGGACCACCACGCAATCATCCCGACAGAAGAGCGCCTCCATTTAGGTGACTTATCCCCGGATGAGCGCAGGCTGTATGACTTGGTTGTGCGCCGTTTCCTTGCCTTATTTTATCCGGCGTATGAATACGAAACGATCCATGCAATCTTCGAAGTAAACGGAGAAACATTGTCTGCGAGGGAAACAAACATCCTTGACCTGGGCTATAAGAAGGTGCTTGGAAAGGACGATGACGACAGCAAAGCAAAACAGAACTTGGGCCAATTATCAAAAGGCCAGGCTTACAATGTAAGTTCAGCATCCACAACGAAAAAACTGACTGAGCCGCCGCTCCGTTTTTCCGAAGCCGACATTCTCGCCAAGATGGAAAAATACGGCCTTGGCACACCGGCAACACGGGCCGAAATTATCGAGCGGCTGATTACTTCAGAGGCAGTTGAACGGCAAAATGGCCGCCTTTTCCCGACCAAAAAAGGCAAACAACTGATTGACCTTGTCAATGATGAACTGACCTCGCCTGAGCTGACTGCCAAATGGGAAAAAGAACTCGAGCAAATTGCCCGCGGGAACGGAAATCCGAAAGTATTTAAGGAAAAAATCAGGAAGCAGACCGCACAGCTTGTTTCAGAAATCAAGGCGAGCGACAAATCATACCGGGCCCACAATCTTACTGGCTCTAAATGCCCGGAATGCGGTTCCTTCCTTAAAGAGCGCAAAACAAAGGAAGGAAGAATCCTTGTCTGTTCCAGCATGGATTGCGGTTTCCGCAAGCATAAAGATCCGAAATTATCGCAGCGCCGCTGTCCACAATGCCATAAGCGGATGGAAATTCATAACGGCAAAGCCGGGGTCTACTTCCAGTGCCGGCCATGTAATATCGTGGAAAAAGCTGATG
The DNA here is from genome assembly GCF_002860205.1 of Bacillus sp. T33-2. Classification (GTDB taxonomy): domain Bacteria; phylum Bacillota; class Bacilli; order Bacillales; family Cytobacillaceae; genus T33-2. The sequence continues at coordinate 53,632 of NZ_PGVB01000015.1, read as the reverse complement.
AAAAGAAAAAAGCTGTATCAAAACGCGAGGAACGCAAGCTGGCCCAAAAATACAGTCCCGAAGAATCAGCCTTTGGAACAAGCCTTGGAGATTTGCTGAAGGCAGCTCTTGAAGACAAAAAATAAGGAGTTTTTCCTGACTAACCGGACAGAGAGAGAATTGGGGGAAGCATCATGAGATTGAGGGACTGGGATCCGAATTTAAAGGTGCGCCTTTTTGGCGAAGCGTTGATGAATATTACCTTTTGGATGTTTTTTCCGTTTTTAACAATTTATTTTGCTGAAAGCTTCGGGAAGGGCAAGGCGGGGTTTTTGCTTATTTTTTCACAGTTGTTTTCGGTATTTGCCAATTTAATGGGCGGTTACTGTGCGGACAGGTACGGCCGGAAACGGATGATGGTAATCTCCTCGCTTGGACAGGGCATCGCCTTTATCGTTTTTGCACTCGCCGTATCGCCATGGTACAGTTCACCACTGCTAGCATTTTTCTGCTTTACAGTGGTGGGCGTGTTCGGATCGGTGTACTGGCCCGCAAGCCAGGCAATGGTCGCAGATGTCGTCGAAGAAAAAGACCGGAGCAGCGTGTTTGCAATCTTTTACACTTCGATCAACATTGCTGTAGTGATCGGGCCAATCCTTGGGGCCATATTTTATGTGAATTACCGTTTTGAGCTTTTGCTTGCCGCAGGCTTGATTTGTATCCTGCTTGCCTTCATTCTCGCCAGATGGACGAGGGAAACAGCCCCACCCCGCAAAGAATCGGAACTTGGGGACGAAAAATGGCATTATTTTTTAAGGAATCAAATTTCGGACTATACCATCATTGTCCGGGATAAAATCTTTTTTATATACATTGTGGCCGGTGTTTTGGCGGCCCAGACCTTTATGCAGCTCGACGTGCTCTTCCCTGTTTACACTAAGGAAAAGGTCCATAACCAGACGATGCTGGAGCTGGGAAACTGGTCGTTCACGGTCGGCGGTGAGCAGGCTTTCGGGATCCTGTTGTCTGAGAACGGGCTCCTAGTAGCCCTGTTCACGGTAGCCGTCACCAAATGGATGACGATGTACCGGGAGCGGAATGTGTTTGTAGTCTCCTCACTCTTATATGCAGCCGCGATCCTTTTGTTTGGCCAAACGGAGTGGATTTGGGGCCTCGCAATTGCGATGGCAGTGTTCACCCTTGGCGAACTGATGGTGGCCGGGCTTGCCCAAAGCTTCATTTCCAATCTTGCCCCCGAACATATGCGGGGCCAGTACTTTGCCGCAGCGAGCCTCCGGTATACGATTGGCCGTACGATCGCTCCGGTTACGATACCCATGACGGTCTGGATTGGCTACGAGTGGACCTTTTTCATCCTCAGCCTGCTCGCAGTACTGAGCGCGTTATTGTACTGGTACATGTTTTCATTGTATGAAAATCGCAGCCAACCCGGGGGGTAAACAAGAAACCGTATAGGTTTCTTTTTCCAAGATGAATAGTTAAAATATATAAATAAAGATTCTGAAAAGGAAAGTGTAAGCGCCGCTGACACTAGATAAGGAGATTGAAAAATGAGTGATTTTCAAGCGAAACTGGAAAAGTACGCGGAGCTGGCAGTCCGGGTTGGCGTCAACATCCAGACAGGCCAGACATTAGTGGTGAATACTACACTTGATGCAGCAACTCTTACCCGCTTGGTTGTGAAAAAAGCGTATGAAGCCGGGGCCAAGAATGTCATTGTCAACTGGAGCGATGACACTGTCACGAGAACAAAATATGAGCTTGCTCCCGATGAAGCGTTCCTGGAATATCCGCATTTTCGGGCAAGGGAAACAGAAGAACTCGCCGAAAATGGGGCAGCGTTCATGTCGATCATTTCCTCCAGCCCCGACCTGTTAAAAGGCATTGATCCTGAACGGATCGCCAATTTCCAAAAAACCGCCGGACAGGCTTTGTCCAAGTACCGCCAGTACATACAATCTGATAAAGTCAGCTGGACGATAATCGCCGCTCCTTCTGACCGCTGGGCTGAAAAAGTATTTCCGGACGAGCCGGCGGAAAGCAGGGTGCAAAAGCTATGGGAGGCTATCTTTAAAACGGTGCGCGTCGATGCTGCCGATCCTGTTGAAGACTGGAAAAATCATGATGCTATACTAAGAGAAAAAGCCGATTATTTAAACAATAAACGATATAAAAAATTGCATTACAAAGCACCTGGAACGGACCTGACAATCGAGCTCCCGGAAAAGCATATCTGGGTTGCAGCCGGCAGTGTAAATGAACAGGGCCATGAATTTATGGCGAACATGCCAACTGAAGAAGTGTTCACAGTGCCGGTAAAAACTGGCGTTAACGGCTATGTATCAAGCACTAAGCCACTGAGCTACGGCGGCAACATCATTGACCGCTTTAAATTAACGTTTGAGAATGGAAAAATTGTTGGTGTGGAGGCCGAGGAAGGTGAAGAAACCCTGAAGCGCCTCGTTGACAGTGATGAAGGTTCCCATTATCTTGGAGAAGTCGCGCTGGTGCCGCATAATTCACCGATTTCCCAGTCTAATATCCTGTACTTCAACACACTGTTCGACGAAAATGCTTCAAACCACCTCGCAATCGGCAGCGCCTATGCTTTCTGCCTTGATGGAGGCAAACAAATGACTGCTGAAGAACTGCAGGCAAACGGTTTGAACCAGAGCATCACCCATGTTGATTTCATGATTGGCTCAAACGAAATGGACATCGACGGCATTACAGAAGATGGACAAAAAGAACCCGTTTTCCGTAATGGGGATTGGGCATTTTAATTGAAGCTAAAGAGAATAAACGGCCGTGCAATGATCATTGCGCGGCTTTTTTCCGTTTATGCACCATCGTGTCTATACTCAAACTTCGTTTACTGATATAATAAAGTTGCAATTCATACATATACTGTTAAGTTTTAAAGCTTGGGGGCGAAGTCTTGATACAATTAAAGATTGTTGTTTCAGGAAGAGTTCAGGGCGTGGGGTACCGGTACTTTACTCAAATGAAAGCAATCCAGCACGGAATCACCGGCTGGGTGAAAAACCTGCCGGACGGAGCCGTTGAAATGCTGGCTGCCGGTGACAAAGCGGAGATGAATCTGTTTTTGGAAGACATTCGAAGGGGCAATCCGTTTTCTACCGTTGATAAAGTCGACATCCATGACGCTGGCCATATTGATAACTTAAAATCATTCACGATAAAATACTGACAGGCAGAGGATAGGCCCTCTGCCTGTTTTATTTATGACCACGGTTGGAAAAGCAGAGGGAACCCCTCAAGCTTTTTTGAGCTGATGCCACTATTTAAAGGTGATGATAGCTCCATCCTGTTCTCTTAATATAGCCTCGCGAAGCTTGACAAGCTTATCTCTTTCACTAAGCTGCGGGCCAAGGAGGGGCAGTAAGCCCAGTTTGCCCAGAAAACCTTCTTTCCATTTTTTCAGCTGATCTTTAAGAGTTGTATTGGATGCACACACATCCTCAAGGGCCTTGTTTTCATTCAGGGCTTTATCAACCAGTTCCAGGCCAAGCTCTTTTGTAATTTGCCCGTTGGCGTCCGTCAGTTTTTCGCATGTTGTTTTTGCGGTTTGTTTCACAGGTTCGACTACTGGCTCGACAACAGGTTTGACTGCATCCCTGATCGGTTGGGTTTTGTCCTGGACCTCTTCCAGCACAGGGACAACCACATTATCTTTCACCTCGTCAACTATTCCCTTCCCTGCTTCGATGACCGGTTCCAGAGGGGTCTTGCCGATTATATCATTTGGGTCAGGGACGTTTGGAATAGGCAGGCCCGGGACGTTTGGAACAGGGACGTTCGGGATTGTCAGGCCAGGAGGAACGGCAGGCAACGGCAAGTTGCCAACGACATCAGGTACCGGGACAGGCACACCATCGACCGGATTTGTCACAACCGCAACTGGATTTTTGATTTCCTCCAAGCCATCTTTCATTTCATCAGCCACAGGCACCGCAGCACCGTCACCGCTCTCTCCAGGTTCCGCATCACAAGTCAGCGGCAGCTGCCCTTCGGAAATCCTTTTGATTTCTTGCTGCATTTGCTCAAGCGGCATTGCGCTTAAATCCTGGAGAATTTTAAGTGTACCGGGCTTCTGGACACCCGCATCGCCATTGACGGTCTGCATTTGCAGCTTATCGAGGCTGCTGTCTGCTGCATTCATATAATGGGCCACCATTGTTACATCTTCCATAGCCGCGTCCGGCACGACCTGTATGGCATGGACGCATGCCCCTTTAAAAGATACAGCGCTGGTGTCAACAGTCATCCCCTTAATGCGGACCGGTCCATTCGCCTTCATGGTGATGCTGACTCTCCCGCCAGGAGTTTGAAGATGCTTTGTCAGCCGCAGCCCGTAAATCCGGGCGGAATCATAAGTGAACCGTACCATCGGCCTTGCTGTTGAACCGGATGTTTCTGTGCTGACAATCGACGCCTTCATGTTCTCCCCGACGACCTTGTCAGCCTCAATGATGAAACCGCCGGCGTCATAGGAAGCTGCCCCCGACACGTTTATGAACGGAAGAAACGAAAGTCCGGCAAGCTGGATGCATAAATAAATGAATGTAACTCTGTTCTGTAAGATCCGCTTCACTTTCACTGTGCACCCCCTCAGCCTGTTTTCGCAGGTTGGCCAGTCATTGTGGTGCCGGCTTCATCGGCCTCTTCGACAGGGACCAGTCTCCATGCCACCATAAGGGAACCGCCGATTATTCCGAATATCGTGCCAAACAGGAATCCGCCAAGTGCACCGATTACCGACAAAATCGAGAGGAATATCGTGATGACGCCGAGCACTTTTGAAGAACTGGGGACAAACAGACCAAGCAGCCCAAGAAGCGTGATCAGCCCCCCGAATAATAATCCGATCATCGCAATCGACCCCGGAAGAAATGTGCTCAAGTATAAATTGAACGGAACCCACAGAATCATGAGACCGCTTACAACCGTGATGATTGCGCCCCACAGAGGCCTTGTGTGCCGCCATTTTCTAAATACCATCCTGCTCCCTCCATCTATTATTTGTCGATTTTTTCAACTGTGAGCCTCATGCCGTTCATGTTGATCGTTTCCTGGAACAGATAGTGTGTTTTCAGCTTCGCATTTTCCAGGGTGATCGAGCTCGAAGACAGGGAGAATTGCTCCTGCCAGTTGTCGCTGAAGTTTTCTTCAAGCTTTTGGTTGGTGAACTTCGCATTTGCCTCAATTAATCCGGCATCATGATGCAGTCCTGAGATCGCAACGGGCTTTGAAGCAGTAATTTTCACCCTGATCCATTCGTTGCCTACCTTAAAATCCTTGTATAACTGCAAATTATCAATTGTCAGGTTCTCTATTAAGTTAGTTCCCTGTGGGGCCGAGGCTGCACCGCTCGTTTCGCCCATTTTCGGATAGAACTTATAACCCTCGCCCTGCAGCTTATCAAACTCAACATAGAAGTCCCCTACTCCGGCAATTGGAACAGCATAAGCGACTCCTGACAGCCCAAACGACACCAGCAAAAGCCCCAGAGCCAGCAGACCTGATGCGAGTGATGCCCAAAACACCTTCTTATTTGTCTTGCTTTCCATTACTACAGCCTCCAAAGAAGCCACCTCCAATGAATATTTTTAAAATTAAAAAAATTAATTCAGCTTTCTTATACCATATTCCCAAATAAATAAACCTACAACCTCGGAAAATATCGTAATAATAGTGTTAACCCCGTTAAACGTCGGGTAAATTAAACCGACCGACATAACAGAAACTAGTAATTCGAAGTATGTATAAATGTGCGCCCAACAGCAGTTAAAAAGGGCTGTGGGAAATGCTATGAAAATATGGGTTATATCCAAAGGTGGCATTTTTGATCCGCAATCTTCCATAAAACAAATGACATGGCATACGCCAAGCCGCATCCATCCGGATACGGCTAATAGGTTGATTTCTTGCCAGAACCCTGTAAAAATAGATATGGCTGTTGTTGTTTATTAAAGAGTTGCTATTTGTTGGGAGGATTTTTATGTGGAATCAATTTAAAAAGTTTGCGCTCAAAGGCAATGTCCTCGATCTTGCTGTCGGGGTCATCATCGGGAGTGCGTTCGGGAAAATCGTGACTTCCCTTGTAAATGACATGATAATGCCGGTCGTCGGCCTGTTTTTGGGAGGAGTCGATTTTTCCAGCCTTTCATTTAAATATTATGATGCCGTGATCAAATACGGTGCGTTCATACAGACTGTTGTCGACTTTTTTATCATTGCTTTTTCTGTATTCATGTTTGTCAGGTTTGTGAATCATTTCAAACGGCAGGAAGAGGAAAAGGCAGCCCTGCCTGTAATCGATAAAAAAGAAGAGCTGCTGATTGAAATCAGGGACCTTCTCAGAGAAAAATGAATATTGTTTGAAACCCGGGCCCGTTTGTTTCGTATATAAATAAAGTTCAATATTAAGAGGTGGAATCATAATGTACGCTTATACTGAAAACCGGCAGATGCCTTCTGTCATTAAGACGTTCGCTCTTTCCCTTGCAGTGGCTTTCATCGGGATGGCCTCGGGTGTCTATGTCCCGCCTGCCCTGTTCCTGCCGCTGGCAATCCTTGAGCTCGCAATGCTTCTCGGCGTTTTCTTTTTACGCCGTAAAAAAGCAGTTTCGTATGGATTTTTGTATGTGTTTACGTTCATTTCCGGGATTACAATGTACCCGATCATTTCACATTACATCGCAACAGCGGGAGCCAATATTGTATTAATGTCCCTCGGCACAACGACTGTTGTGTTCACCGGGCTGGCTGTATATGCCACGAGGACGAAGCGGGACCTTTCTTTCCTTGGCGGGATGCTATTCGCGGCACTGCTTGCACTCGTCTGCCTTGCAATCTTTAATCTTATTTGGCCGCTCAATTCGACAGCCATGCTCGCCTACTCGTTCATTGGTGTCCTTGTTTTCAGCGGCTATGTCCTGTTTGATATTAACAGGATGAAGCATTACGGCGTCGCACCAGATGAAGTGCCATTAATGGCATTAAATCTGTATCTAGATTTTATCAATCTATTTATCAGCATCCTTCGCATTTTCGGAATCCTTTCCAGCAAGGATTGATAAGCATATTGGCAATTTGGCATCCCTCGCACGGGGTGCCCTTTTCATTTCAAAACCGGATCACCTGGGAGCAGGGCACCAAATTGATAAACCGACCATTTAATACCATTTCTTCCACATTTTAAACAAGTAAATCCAGTTTTCACAATATTGAAACGGGTAAACAAATAATGCAACGCCAATAACAACACAGAAGGGACTGGTTCAAAGTGGAGAACTTTACGGCGACTTCAGAATACGTCATTGGCATTGCAACTGGAGGAAGATTTGCGGAGCTCTGTAAAGGCACGCTGGTCTTAAATCGATATATTTAAGACCGATTTACCCCAGACAGAGCAATATCCTAAATGATCCTCCCATGCGTCCGAAAAAAACGGACTTAAAAAAGGTGCGAACCAGCAGGTCTGCACCTTTTTTAATTGTTCCGTCAAAGGTTTAGGGCCGTCCGGGAGCGGTTATTGATTAGTATCTTGATAAGGAGGGAAAGTAAATGGAAAAAGACCATATGATCCATAGGAACGGCGAGGTCGACACAGCCAATATCGATAAAACACTTGACCGGATCGACAGCGGGCGGGCAGATGAAATTTTAAGCAATTTTGATGAATTTAAAAGGTATTTGAGCAAGCGGATCCAGCTAGGCAAAACAGCAGGCCTGGACGATGAACAGCTTGCAGTCACAGCCCAGAAAATTGCTGACTATCTGGCAGAAAACGTAGAACCGCGAAACAGTGAAGAAAAACTGCTGCAGGAACTATGGAAAGTCGGAACAGAGGAAGAACAGCACATGCTTTCACACATGCTGGTCAAACTCGCACAATAAAAATCCGCCCGGCCAAGGGCGATTTTTTATTGTTTGGTCCTCATCATTTAAAGAATGAGTCCCTTTTTTTTCCGCGGAGAATGTCTCCCATCCAGCCTTTCATCTTGAGGTAGAAATAAATGCCGAGAGTAGAAGCTACTATTAAAACGCCAGCAGCTGCGTAGCCGTATTTCCATTTTAATTCCGGCATGTGTTCGAAGTTCATGCCCCACAGAGCGCCCCAGGCCATTACCGGGGTAAACAGAATCGTTATGACGGTAAGGGTTTTGAAAATCTCATTTCCCCGGTGGGACGACAATACTTCTTCCAAATTGATCATCGTATCGATCTCTTGCTGATATTCATTAAGCAGTGTGCGCCCCCGGTCGACCCGCTTGCACAGCCTCCGGAATTCTGTTTTGCTGCTGATTTCATTGCCAAATGCTTCTTCTGCCCCGATTTTTATTTCCATAATTGGAATGATCAAATTTCTCCATATTAACAGCTCATGCCGGTTGTCATATATTTTTTCAAGTATATCAATATTATTATGCTGTTTGATGTTCCAAAGCAGGTCTGTCAGCCGTTCCTCAAAAGCGTCAATTTTTATCAAATAATCTGTTAAAATCTCGCCAAGCAGTACAAAGAAGCCTTCCATGGCGTTGTCTGCGTTGTCCATTTGAGCCTTTAGAGTGGAAAAATCTGTAGTTGGAAGTACTTCAAAATCCAGGTTGACAGTGATAAAGAAATCCTTTGAAAGATAAAAATGAAACAGCAGCTTATCCGACTCACTGTGTACATCCTGCTGATAAACGATAGAACCCCAGATGAACTCCTCTCCTTTCCGGCTTGTATTAATCCGGAGCGAGTTGGAGATGTCATCCTTCATACCGTCGAGCCAGCTCTCTAATGAAGGGGATTCCCCAAGAATTTTTTTTAAATAGGCAGGGTCATATTGATCAAGTTCATGCCAGGCCCAGCTATTTTGATTAAATGTGTACTTCATAGTCCATTGGCCCTTTCTAAAAAGATATCATTACTATCCAGTTTTCCCCCAGTAATCCGGAATGAAACAAACCCGGTCAGGGACAGGGAATAATTCCCTACCACCCGGAGACTCTATATTTAGCCGTAATTTTGCAGCGATGTCATCTTCCTTTAATACATTTGACATTCTGGCCATGTTTTTTATTTATAAGTACCGGGTAATGTTCTATACGTCGCAAATGCCCCCACTGAAAACGAATCCCGGGATTTTTGAATAAATTCATTAAAGGAGGAAACCACTATGCAAACTGGAACGTTAAAGTCATATGTATTGTTAGGCGTCGGAGCAGCCGCTTTATGGATGGCGGTCAGACCGAACAATAATAAACTGAACATAATGACATCCAAAATGAAACAGAAAATCACGCCAATAAAAGACAAACTCACGCCTTCACGGTTTAAAGCTCCCGTACTTCCTGTAGACAAGGCCGGAAACCCTGACCCCATCGACCTTGAAGATAACAAAATGGTCAGCGAAGGTTCGCAATACGGCGTCCATTATTACAACGAAACACTGCAGCACCGATAATTATCCTGGGGGAACTTCCCCGGGATTTAATTATATTCATTTAAAGGACTAGCTGGAGGCAGGCCGTATGGGATTTTTATTCATACTGATCTATTTGGCGATCGTTTTTGCTGTTATCGAGATTAATGTGATTCTATTCAGGCTCACTGGACTCGAACATGAAATAGCCCGGTTTCAGGTAATTTCCATGCTTACAGGCACCGGGTTCACAACTGAAGAATCAGAACTGATTATCGAGCATCCGTTGAGAAGGAAATTGGGTGCCTTTTTAATTTTATTCGGGGCCTTTTCACTGGCCGTAATTATTTCAGCGATCACCAATCTGTTATCCGACAGCTTTTTTGCGATGGAAATCGGATATATTGCCGCCATTCTAATCGTACTTTTACTTGTATTAAAAATTCCGGCACTGCAGAAGAATTTATCAAAAAAAATGAAAAGTGAATTAGTTCACCACTATAAACTGGCCGATTTGCCTGTTTCAGATGTAATCATGACGGGTGAAGACGATGAAATATGTGAAATTTCCATTGAAGAGGATTCACGCTATGAAGGAAAGACCTTCAAGGAGATTATTGATGAACAGGAAGACATTATGGTCCTGTTCATTAAACGGGGCGATGTCAAGATCAGGAATGAAGCTTACAAGACAAAAATCCAGGCTGGGGACCGGGCCATTTTGTACGGGGACCAAAAAACGATCCTGGATAAATTCTCTGACGAAATCATGGAACAGACGAATGCTCCCGAAACCGACGAGCTTGAATTATAAACATACAAAAAATCTTGCTGAACCAGCAAGATTTTTTGGTTTGGGAATTTAAAATGGGCAACCTCTAGTTTGGCGAATTCCGTATTGCCGCCTTCAAAGGCCATGTGATCCCGATTTTTTTGCAGATTGTTATGTAATGAAGCAGCGTCAACAGGACACTCCCGGCATTCATTCCAATGATGATGCCGCCCATATGCCATTCGGGCTGTGAACCGACTATCCAGATAAGCGAAAACGAGATAATTGTAGCCCAGACTGTGTGGATAAACGCATCTTTAACAAGGCCAAGTCCAATTAAATATGCCTGCATCGGAATCACAAAGAAGTGAAACAGGAAATAAGGCGCCAGCAGCTGCAAATAGATTGCCGCATCACTTGAATGGAAGAAAACATTTGTTAACGGTTCTGCGAAAACGTAAAATGCCACTACGGCAGGAATGCCGTATATAAAGGTGATTAGCATCACTTGCTGTAATATCTTCTGCAGTTTGATAAATTCTTTTTGGGCATATGCTTTCGAAACCGCCGGGATCAGGATGATCAAAAATGAATGGGCGATGAACGCAGGGAAAAAACCGATTGTCATCGCAACCCCTGCAAGCATGCCGTACTGCTCTGTCGCTGTTTCTGGAGAAATTCCAGCCTGGATGACCGCCGCTTTTATTAGAAAAGGCTGAACGGCATGGGTCAGTGCATTAAAAAGCCTCATGGCTGTAGTCGGAACCGATACAGCCATCAGGCTTTTGCGGACATGTGGCCCGCTTAATGGTTCACCTGGCTGCTTTTTGATGTTCTGGTATGACACAATAAACAGGTGGAGCAAATAGGTGAACACCACCAGCTCGCTGCCTGCCATGGTGCAAAACGCGACAAGCAAAGAGGTATCCGGGTCAAATTCAAAAAACTGAAAAACCAAAGCCAGCAGGAGAAGCTGGATAATCCTTCTCAAAAAATAAGCCACGGCGATTTTGCCCATCTCGTTTTTGCCCATGAAAAAGCCCCGGGCAACTGAAGATATCGTGATGACAGGTATCAACAGCAGAACTACCCACTTGAACATTGGATGATAACCTTTAAACGCTGGTACCAGCGGCAAAATTACGGCGGATGCAATAGACAGCACCGCCGTGATCAAAATTGCCATTCTGACCGCATGTCCGAGCAGGCTTCTATAATACTTTTCATCATTTTCAGCGACCATCTTCGAAACTGAAACAGGCAATTCAAAGCTGGCCAGCATCAGGACAAGGAAAATGGTCGGCAATATGGTCATATATTGGCCCAACCCGCTTTCGCCCAGTTCCCTTGCCAAAATCATGTTCACAATAAACTCCGTGACTTCCCCTAAAAACGTTGCTATGATCAGTAGGAATGTCCCCTTTAATAAAGAATTCATCCTGTCTCCCCTCGTCTGCATACTCATTTATAAAGATATGAGACAAGTCAGGAAAATATTTTTAAAGTTGGACACTGTCCTTGTACGGAGCGGCATTCAGGATATTTCTTCAAGCCTGTCGAATAGTTCTTCATATTCCCGGGAGAGCTGTTCTTTGTCAAAATAAAGCTGCTGCAGTATTTCAACATTTGATTCTTCCGCCATTTTCCGGTCAAGCTCACGCATCTGGGCTTCCAGCTTCTCTATTTGTTGTTCAAGCTGCGTTACCATTACTGAAGGATCTTTTTTCACGGCTTTTTCATTAGTTCGCTTCTTCACCACTGCCGGCCCTGGCTCCCTGCTCTTTCTTCTTTCGATCATCCTTGCCCTGGCGCCGTCGTAGTTCTCTTCAAAGCAATGAACCTCCTTGTCTTCAAGCCAGTATATTTTTGTGAACAGCTGGTTGAGGAAATACCTGTCATGGGATACGGCAAGCAAGGTCCCGTCAAACTCGGAGAGCGCTTCCTCCAGCACTTCCCTTGAATCTATATCAAGGTGGTTCGTAGGCTCGTCCAGAATCAGCAGGTTAATATCCTGGTACATGAGCTGCGCCAGCCTGAGTCTCATTTTTTCACCGCCGCTGAGCTGGGATGCCCTGCGGAACACGGCTGGCCCATAAAACAAAAATCGGGCCAAAATGTTTCTCGCTTCTCCTTCAGTCATCGTCACCTCACTTCTAAATAGGTCTATAACTGTTTCATTTCCATTTGCATTTTCGATGTGCTGGGACAAATAACCGATTTTGACATTGCTGCCGATTTTGACTTCCCCAAAGTCGGGCGCCAGCTCCTGCATGATCAGCTTAAGCAGGGTGGTTTTGCCTGATCCGTTTTCACCGACAATGGCCGCACGCTCCCGATACCGCAAATGCATATTTACACTGCTGAAAAGCTGGCGGCCAGGAAAGGAAACGGCGGCGCCCTTCAGTATGACAACATCATTCCCGCTGCGGTCCCCTGCTTCAAGTCCAAGCCCCATCTTTTTTCTGTTCAACAACGGACGGTCGAACTTTTCCATCCTTTCAAGGGCCCGCTCCATATTCCGCGCTCGTTTGTGCAGCCCTTCACTGGGCGGATTGGAGCGGTTGGCCCATTCCTTTAAACGCTTGATTGCTTCCTTCATTTTTTTAATTTTCTTCTGCTGCTCCTCATATGCCGCAAATTCCCTCAGGAGCCTTTCTTCTTTTTCTCTCATGAACCCTGAATAATTTGAGTGGTAAATCCGAATATCACCGTCCTCGAGATCCAGGATTTTGAGAGCTACTTCATCGAGAAAATAACGGTCGTGTGAAATGATAACCACAGAGCCAGCATAGTTTTTCAAAAACTCGGCAAGCCATTCTACGGCCATCAAATCAAGATGGTTGGTCGGCTCATCAAGGAGCAGTAAATCCGGGTTTTTCAACAGGCTTAAAGCAAGGCCCACTTTTGTTTTTTCACCACCGCTTAAGTCTTGGAATTTCTTATCAAGCAAGCCGGAAATTCCGAGCCCGTTTGCCACCCTTTCAATATTTGCATCAATCTCATAACCCCCTCCAGCCGTGAATGCATCCTGTATGCGGCCGTAGCTGCTGATGAGTTTTTCCAGTTTATCAGGCTTTGTTTCGATTCCCATGCTGTGCTCAAGCGTTTCCATCTCGGCTTGTTTCTTTAAAATCTCATCAAAGGCCGTGTTTAATACGTGTCTGGCTGTCATTTCGTGTGGATATTCCGGAATTTGCGCCAAATAACCGATTTTCAGCCCTTTTTGCCAATGGATTTGGCCGCCATCGGGAGCCTCAACCCCTGCAAGCAGGCGAAGCAGGGTCGTTTTCCCGCCTCCATTCCTGCCGACCAGGCCAATCCGCTCTTTCTCATTTATTTCAAACGCGAGGGTTTCAAACACTATATTTCCGCCGTACATTTTACCGGCTTTATTTACACCACAAATAATCATATCTATATCCTCCAGTTATTTTTAAAAATAAAAAAAGCCATGGGCAAGCATTGCTTTTGCCCATGGCTAAAATAGAATATCGAGCGAAAACAAAAAGGAGAGCAAGTAGCTCCCCCATTCGCCGAATAATTATCATTTAAGCGGGAAAAGAGATATTCTTACCGTTTTGGTTCCAATATGCAGTTGCTAAAAAAGGGCATACGTATCCCGTTAGCAGCTGCAACATGAAAAATCGCACGGCAAATGTACAGGAATTCCATCCAAAATCCATGCGCCAAAACAGGTTGAGTCATCTCTTTTCACCTCCGTTCCTTGAAAATTTAAGTTTATTTTACTATTTCCGCAATTCACTTTCAAGTTATTCTGTTTTACTCTTGTGTAAACCTCATTATCCTTATGGCCGCTCGCTGGCAATTTCATGTATAGTAAAGGGCGGCATGCATTTTCCGGCCGAAAAAAAGCACTGGAAATTCAAAGGAAAAAATGGTTGTTTTGCGTTTAGAGCCCTCTATTGAGCGGGTATTTGTGTATTGAAGGAGTGGGTTGACATGCATAAAAAATTGGAACTTACAGATTACCAACTCTGGATGTGCGGACAGATTAAAGAAAAATTAGCCGAATTCCATTATGTAAAAGGTATCCCCACCGATTACCCAAGCAATTGCCAGGATCGGGAAGTCGTTTCGTTGGCGCTTAGCGAAATGCTGGTCCGGCTTGGGGGATTTGACACACTAACGAGAAAAATAGATTAAAATGGCCGCCGCTGCGGTCTTTTTTTTCGCGAATGAAATGTGACTGGAGTTTCTTACTTCACTAGCGAGTGTTTGAATGCGTATATGACCGCCTGGGTCCTGTCCTGCACCTGCAGCTTGCTCAAAATATTGCTCACATGTGTCTTCACTGTTTTCAACGCAATGAATAGTTCATCCGCTATTTCCTGATTTGCTTTTCCTTCAGCCATTAAAAGGAGGATTTCCATTTCGCGTTCCGTCAATTCTTCATGGGGCAGGACGGTGTTTTTTTGGCGCATTTTCACCATCATTTTGCCGGTGACTTCCGGCTCCAGCACTGTTTGGCCATGATACGTCGCCCTGACTGCATTGGCAATCTCACTCGCTTTTGACGTCTTGAGCATATAGCTGGTTGCTCCGGCTTCGAGTGCGGGATACACCTTCTCGTCATCAAGGAAGCTTGTGACAATGATGATTTTTGCCTCGGGCCATTGTTCAATGATCTGCCGCGTTGCTTCAATTCCGTCCATTTCTTTCATGACAAGATCCATTAATATGATATCCGGCCGCAGTTTCAGGGCAAGCTCCACCCCTGTTTTCCCATTGTCAGCCTCGCCGACCACATCAATGTCAGGCTGTGCGGAAAGATAGGAGGACACGCCTATCCTTACCATTTCATGGTCATCTACAAATACAACTTTAATCATGCTCCTCACCCGCTAACATTAAAATTGGAACCTTCACTTCCAGCCGGGTCCCTTTATTTTTGACGCTTACAATTTTCAAGGTGCCGCCTACTTCCCCGGCGCGTTCATACATATTTTGGAGGCCGTATGCACCCGCTTTCGTTTCTTCCACATCAAAGCCAATCCCGTCATCGGACACGCGCAAAATGGCAAGATCATCCCTTTTGATCAACAGTACATCGATTTTTGCGGCCTTGGAGTGCCTGAGTGTGTTGGACACCGACTCCTGAAGGATCCTGAATAAATGGTCTTCCACTCCCTTATCGAGGGGAAAAGGCTCAACCTTCCAGTGGATTGTCATCGTAACCTTCTGGGACAGCTCAACCAGCAATTCTTTAATCCCCTCCTGAAGGCTTTTCCCCTTGAGTGCAGCAGGCCTGAGGTGTAGCAGCAGGGCACGCATTTCGAGCTGGGATTGATGGATCATTTCTTCGACCATTTTCAGCTGCTTTGTTTCCCTGTGATCGGACAGTGGCCTGCCCTCATTAATGGCTGACATTAGCATTGAAGCAGCGAATAATTGCTGGCTGACGGAATCATGCAGCTCACGCGCGAGCCGGTTCCGCTCCTGGGAGATGATCTCCTGGATCCTTGATTCTTGTTCTTCAGCTTTTTCAGTCGCAAGACGCTGGGAAAGCTTTGCTTTTTCTGCAATTTGCTTTTGCAGCTTTTCAATCCTTGCGGAAATCGATCCGATTTCCTGAAGGCGGGAGGATTGCTCAATCTCTGCCTGCTGCCCCTGTTCAAGCTGGTACAGCCAGCTGTCGATCGCCTGCAGCTGCCTTGACCAGTACAACCCTGAAGAAAAACCAAAAATGATCCCGACAGCTACGCTCACACTGAATGTAAACACGATTACCGGGATATCCATCAGCTCCCGCTTCCACAATTGAGTCCAGTCAGGCAGGGGATTGATGAGAAAATAAGAAGCAGTCAAAAATACAAATAACATGAAACCAAGTGAAGAACCCCATAAAATCTGGCGCTGGACTGACGTCATATTCTTTTCACCTCTAGGTCACCAATCAGCATAGAGGTGAAGATTTTAACCTTCTGTTCGGCCTGGTCATAATCAGGTGTTTGAAGGAACAACGTTTGGTTAAGGATTTTCGATTCCTGGTAATCCAACACCGATGTAGAGCCTGCCAGAGAAGAATGGCGCACAGTTACTTCAAGATCATAGGGGATAAACACTTTTACATTGCCAATAATATTCCGAATGAAGATGACTGTTTCACCCTTTGGAAGCACGGTAAGGCTCAGGTCGATCACTGAATCACCGACACCTGCCTGAATGTTCACGTCATTCCACTCGTAAACATGGTCAGGCGTTTTCTGGCGGCCGAAGAAAATATTCTCCAATAGCGGGGGCCTTTTTACAATTGTATTTTTTGAGCCATTTTCATCTGTTTCTTTAATAACTGGATGTATGATCTCCGGATTCTTTTTTGAACCGGCAAAATGCAAAATAATGTTTATCAAGATCGCCAGCAGGAAAAACCTGAAGGTGATCATCCCGAGAATGCTGGTGGCCAAAAAAAACAAACCGCCCCAGAACAACAGTTTTCCGAGAGTACGCGGCATCATCCTCCTGCCAAAGTAGACAGCTGAACCAGTAACAAGCAGGGAGAAAATAAGCCCATTATTGAAAAACGCAAGTTCGAGCAGCAATAGCACAGCGCCAGTTAAGGCAATCCAACTGATGTAATCGTTTTTCAGCCGGCTTAGCATATCATTTCCTCCCTCCTGTGAGTATTTTCTCTGAGCCAAACCTGGCTGATAGCTGTTTTAATTCTATCATTGATATTTTCTATTAAAAACCTTTTCTGTGAGAACGGTCTGCATACCACAGCCAAACTGCAGTATATGGTTTATATAAGCCAAAAGGCGCAGACAATCTACGCCTTTTTAGAATACCATGTTTTGGTTAAGAAATAGAATGTGTTTCTTCTTTTTTCAGGTCTTTTTCGAGCTTGGCGATCCGGCCATCAATTGTGTTTCTGTAAAAAGAACTGTTAACCTGCTGCTCAAGCCGGTCCAGGTACGATTCAATTTCAGCAAAACGGGAATATGCTTTGTTAGAATAAGCGCTGTTGTCCAGCACCTGGTTCATTCTGTTGTGCGCCCTGGTCACGTTTTCCCTGCCCATCAGTTCCATCCTGCGGATATGCATATCCTTCAGCTTGTGTTTCATTTCTTCATACTTTCGCTCCAGCTCATCCAGCTGGCGGTTTGCGCCTGAGAGTGCGTCTTTTAACCGGGACGTACGATCCTCGTATTGAGCCTGTTCCTGCTCAGCGAAAGATTGCAGCTCGGACTCCCCAGCCCTTGCAGCGATGTCTGCCTGTCGCTTCCGTTTCTCCGCCAATTCCGTCGCCTGATAATATTCGCGGGCAAACTGCTCTTTTAACTGGTGCTGACGCTCAAGGAGCTTGCGGACCTTTTCAGTTTCCTGTTCACATTCGCGCAGGTATTGGTTGAGCATCATGATTGGATTTTTCCTTTCCTTCTGGTCAAGTGCCTCGTGCAGGTCAGCCAAAACAGTGTTTTTAATGCGTGAAAATAAGTTGCTCATTTTCGTTTCTCTCCTTTTAATTAGTAATTTTTTAACTCGGACCATTGTTTTTCAAAGTTGGCGAATGGGTCGTTGTCTTCAACTGATACTTTCTCGCTGTCATTCCACTTTTTATATACCAGGTAAAGAACATATGCTGCAGCGATGCCAAGGATGGCCGGAACATTGGAGGCAGTGGCCATTAACACGATGAACCCTGCAATCCCCCAGCCGATTTTTGCGGCTGTTGATTCCGTTTTTAGAAATTGTTTGAGGACAAAATACAGCACCAGCAGGCTGACCCCAAGGCCGATGATCGGCCCAAGATTCGAAATCAGCACCATCGCTGCAATACCCCCTGCTACAAGCAAACCAAATTTTTTCATGTTCGTTTCCTCCTTTCATGCTTTCATCTTACCTTGATACAAAGTTTCTTATAACGATCCTGAGCTTGATTTTCAACTAGGACCCGAGGCTGATTGGCTGTAGGACCAGGCCTGTCCGCCCTTTAGTGACAAGAAAATTAAGCATTTGGCCATGAAAAAACTCCGCCATATAAGCGGAGTTTCAGCTTGATCGATATTGTCTTTACAGAAGGTTTCTTTGTGAAACCACAATTCCGTCTGCGTCAGCATACACATAGTTGCCCGGTTCCCATTCGATTCCCCCGAACCTGACTGGAATATTCCTTTCCCCTTTACCTTCCTTTTTGCTTTTAAGCGGATTGCTCCCAAGCGCCAGTATGCCAATTTCAAGGTTGGCAAGATCCTCCGTGTCCCTCACACATCCGTTAATGATAACACCGGCGAGTTTCCGCTTTTGCGCGATTTCCCCGAGCCGGTCTCCCAGCAGTGCACACCGCTTGGAGCCGCTTCCGTCAACCACCAGAACACTGCCTTCCGGGATGGTTTCCAGAGATTCTTTCACAAGGACATTATCTTCAAAAACTTTTACTGTCGCGATAGGGCCGTAGAATCTTTGCCGCTTTCCGTAAGACTTAAACTCGCTGCTGCAAACCTTCAGCTCTTCCCAAAATCCGTCACATAAATCGGCCGTTTTAAAAAACACGCTACCACTCCCTTTATCCATTTTTTTATAAAAATTCTTTATGGGGGCTGGATTCTCCTTTTCCCCGGGAAAGAATGTTTGTCACCATGCATAAGTATGTAAAAAGGGAGGGATTTTCATGGCATATTTATGGACTATCACAACGGGTTTCGTTATATGTCTTGGAATAGTTGGCGGAGTGTTTATCTATTTTTTGCGGACGGCGCTTGACCCGGAAGATTCGACAAGGATTGATTCTGTTAAACACAATGAATGAGGCTGCACAAATCGTGCAGTCCCTTTTTTCAATTCATAAACTCTAATTTTGGCTTTTCCCTGATAAAATTTTATGATCACTTGATATATTTGTATCTTCACTTGATATATTTCTTTTTTCGCTTGATATTATTCTATTTTCACTTGATTTTAGTCTATTTTAGCATCAACGTCCTTACAGACAATGTTCATATTTCTTTATATAAAACCCATGTGGTTTTGACCATTCTGCGTAATATATATCTTTTAAATTGTCGATTCCTTCTTCTGCAAGGCTTGAAAGCAGCCACTTCTCATCCACTCCTGCCTCATGGAGGTTATCTTCATGGATTCTTCCTTCGTCGACAAGCAAAATGGATGGGTGATCTGCGGCAGGCTGCTCACCATCCCTCATTACACTGATTTCCCCGCTGGTTTCCAGGAATACATATTTTACTTCCCTTAACGAAAAAAAGCCTTTTTGCCGGAGCATTCCTCTAAGCTGTTCAAGTTCAAGGTTCGCACGTTCCAGCTCTTTTATGCTTACTTTTCCGTCCCTCATCAATACCTGGCTCCTGCCTTTTAACGGGGCCCTAAGCCTGTCATATTTCTGGGTAATTTTTTCAACTGCAAAAATCAATATTCCCCAAGCAGCAATGGAAAACAGCATTTGGGGGATAGTATGATCCATATGATAAATCGTTTCTTCCACGGTTCCACCCAAAATCAAAGCGTACACAAAGTCAAACGGTGTCACCTGTGACATATGCTTTTTTCCGAGCAGCCGTGTCACAAAAACGAGCGATGCCAGGCCAATCATCAGTTTTAGGAATATCGTCAAATATATCTCCAATTCGGCCACAACCTTCCTGTCTCTCTGTCTGCTGTTCTATTCCCCTTTTCTTATGCGCAAAATCATTTTCCCAAAAAAATAAAGAACCGTTTCAGGTTCTTCAACATAAATAACTATTCCTTCTGGCAGTTTGGGCAATAGAACGTTTTGCGGGAGGTGACGATTTCTTTTATGATTGTGGCACCGCACCGTTTGCATGGTTCCCCTTCACGGTCATATACCTTGACGGTGGACAGATACCCGCCTGTTTTCCGGTCGCCGCTAAAAAGCGGTGTCTCAGTATTGCCTCCTGTGGCAACTGCCAGGTTCAATACCGATCTCATTCCATCATACAGTCTGCGCAGGCCATCAGGCGGCAGCTCTGATACTTTTTTCGTCGGCCGAAGCCTCGCTTCGAAACAAATCTCATCGGAGTAACTGTTGCCAATGCCTGCAATAATCTGCTGATTGACCAGCATCGTTTTCAGTGTCCCTTTTCTTTGCTGCACCCGTCCGTGAAATTTTTCAAAAGTAAAACCGGGATCAAGCGGTTCAGGCCCGAGACCGGCCAGCGCATGAGCCATTTCCACTCCTGACAACAAATGGAGATAACCAAGCCTCAAGCCGATAAAAAATAATTTCATGTCCCCAAATGCAATAACCACCTGCTTCGTGCGGCCCGGGCTGTCGTTATCATTCCCCAGATACATCCACCCACCGAGCATAAGATGCAAGAGCAGGTTCTTGCCGGTGTCCAGCCTGAAGATAAGATGCTTGGCACGCCTGTCGATGGCGGTGACCCGATTCTTCACCAGCTCCCGTTCAAACGCATCAGGACTGGTATTTATCGATTTAGGCCGGTTGATTTCGATGTTTGTAATGGTTCTTCCAGTGACATGTTCACTTAATAGCGACCTATATGTTTCCATTTCCGGAAGTTCAGGCATACGAGTTCCCCTTTTAGCAATTTTTAATAGTATGCAAAAATAGGAATCGTTCATGCACCAGTTTTCCACGACACGGTTCATGTGATTATGTATAAGGCTACTAAAGGACAATTCTTATTTTGAGCAAATTCCCATTTGAAAAAGGCTGCCAGAGAACCGGCAGCCTTTGCTTAGATAAATATATTAAAAGTCTTTATTGTTATTGAAGCGGGTGGATGATGGATTGTCCGGACCGAGCGGATCATTTAAAGGGTCGTTGTCCAGTGTTCCGCCAGTACGGCCAGTCATTGTCCCATCATGAGTGTCCGTTACGCCAAAGCTGTCATTCGGGCCAGCCCAGTTATCCTTGCGGTCAGCAAGTACGAGGATTTTTCCTTCTTTGACGTATCCTTCGTACCGGTCAGCTTCATCCTCAGGGATACCCATGCCGACCAATGCTCCTGCAAGCCCCCCGGCTCCTGCTCCGACAGCTGCTCCAGTCAAGGTTGCCGCGATTGGCCCAGCAGCAACGATCGGACCGATTCCCGGAATTGCGAGCGCACCGATACCAGCCAGCAATCCGGTCAGACCACCAAGCACTCCGCCAGTTGCTGCGCCTGCTGCAAGCCCTTCCTCCGTTTTTGTACCAGTTGCATCGTTGATTTCATCGACTTCGTCACTGTTTTTTCCAATGACGGATATATCATCTGTAGAATATCCCTGGCGCTTCAAATCCTCGACAGCCTGAATTGCATCCTGCTCATTATCGTAAACTCCAACGATGTTTTTTTCATGTTCAAACATTTTATACACTCTCCTTTGGACATGTATTCTTTCTTATGAATACCCGGTCAAAAGGAACACAAACCTTACAGTTCTATTACATTACTTCTAAATTTTCCACCAGCTCAATCGTTAATCACACCATGTTCCTAGTACTGATTATTACTTTTGTTGAAGCGAATACTATGGTTAATGACCGGTAATATCGCTGTCGAGCAAATCCCACGGGGTAATGATGCCTTTTGGTGTTTCAAAGTTCCGGCCATTTTCGGTAATGATCACTGCCTGGAGTTTTTGGCCCTTTTTATAATAGCTCTCAAACAGCTCTTCCACTTCAAATATCGACGCAGATTCCGGGACAAAATCGACATGATGCGTTTTTCCATCGGTTAAAAGCTCTTTCAACTGTACATCTTCGAGGCTGATGACATTTTTCTCAAGCTGCCTTGCCATCCACTGGATTATTTCCTTGGAGGTCAAAAGCGCTTTATAATGGCCTTCTTCGTCATAGATTGGAAAGCGGATATAATCGAATTTATTGATAATCTTCAGGACATCTTTTAAATTTGCATCCTCATAATAGTAGAAAGCCGGCGACGTCGCAATCGAAACAGCTGACTGCGGCTTTTCAAAGTGACCGGCTATTTCCTCCATCCGGTCGACCACTTCCTGATGCGGTTCAGCAATATAATAGTCAACATCAACCTTTTCATGGACAATGGCATTCCGCAGCTTCGCAAACTGGTGCAGTTCTTCTTTATATTTCCGGACAAGCGAGTGGTCTTTATATCCGGTATAAAGCAGCTCGACGAATGCATCGTTGTCAGTATTCTTGACCATTTGCTTTAAGGCTTTGTGGATCCTGTTGAAGGCTGCCTCAAAATCACCGGATCTTGTCCTTTCTGTTGTCTTCGCCAAAATAGATGCCCTCCAGTAGTCTTTTTGTTCTATATACCCTATTTTTTCACGATAATAGCTGGATAGGCTGAAGCTTTTTTCCGCAAAAAAAATGTCCCGGATAGGGGACACTTTTCAGTTAGTCTGCTGGATTTTCCTGTTTTTGATTTTTTTGTACCGTCCTGAATTCAACAAGCTGATCGCTTGTCGGGGTACCTTTTTTCGCATTATTGTTCCTTTGTGCATTTGCGTTTCCCAGCTTTTGTTTACCCATACTGCGTCGTCTCCTTTTGTAGGTTTCATGCAGTAGTATGGATGTTTCAGCGGGCCATTATACTAAAAGCTGAAGGAGCTTTGCGCGCCCTGGTGTCCTGTTCGAATGAATAGGCGAGTTTTATCAATGTTGGTTCACTGTAGGCAGTACCGGTAAAAGTAATTCCTGCCGGCTCTCCGTCCGGTGTGAATCCAGCAGGCACTGTGATCGAAGGATACCCGGCCTTTGCAGGAATGGCACAGCCAAAATAATGCGGAAACACGACCGCGTCTAGTGAATGCTCTTTTAAAACAAAATCAATCCCTTGCTCGGTAGATAGATACATATCTCTTTCAAGTACCTTGATATATTTCTCATCCGTCAACGTTCCACTTGTTTCATCAGATTCCATCAAAATGGACTGACCATATTTCAGTGTCCGGCCGCTGTTTTCGTTGTTAAATTTAATTACATCAGCGAGTGAACGGATGTTGAGCTTCGGATCAAGTTTATTCAAGTATGCATTTAAATCTGCTTTAAATTCGTATGTTAAAACATCATAACTCCATTCGGCACCTGCGGATGGAATGACGACATCAATCACTTCGGCACCCATTTCTGCAAGTCTTTCAAAAGCCTGGCTGATGACAGACTGTTTTCCCTCACTCAAACTATCAAAGTACGGATTCTTTGCAACTCCGAGCCGGGTACCTTTTAAGGCTCCTGAATCGAGAAAATCAGCAAAATCTGTTTCTTGTAATCTAGTATTTGTTAAAGTGACTGGATCCTGTGCGTCCATTCCAACCAGGGCTGTCAACAGATAAACAGCATCCTTTACCGTTCGCGCCATCGGCCCGGCTGTATCCTGGGTGTGGGCGATCGGGATGATCCCCCTCCTGCTGATAAGCCCGACCGTTGGCTTGATTCCGACGAGTGAATTCTGGCTTGCAGGGCTCAAAATGGAGCCTGAGGTCTCCGTGCCGACAGCAGCAGCGGCAAGATTGGCGGCGATTGCTGCCCCTGATCCGGAGCTTGAGCCTCCAACATCAAAAATGCCAGGCCCATAAGGATTCAATACCTGCCCGCCCCGAGAGCTGTACCCATTTGGCATGCCTTCTGTCATAAAATTTGCCCATTCGGTCATATTCGTTTTGCCAAGTATGACTGCACCCGCCATCCGGAGCTGCGCCGCCACAAACGAGTCTTCCCGGGCAATAGAATTCTCCAGTGCAAGGGAGCCTGCACTCGTATGCATTTTGTCATTTGTATCAATATTGTCTTTTATCAGCACTGGTATGCCATGAAGCGGACCGCGCCTGCCATGATGCCTCCTCTCAGCATCTAGGGCTGTGGCAATGTGGACGGCATCTGGATTGACTTCGATAACCGAATTAATCGCGGGACCATTTTTATCGACAGTCGCAATTCTGTTC
The DNA here is from genome assembly GCF_002860205.1 of Bacillus sp. T33-2. Taxonomy (GTDB): domain Bacteria; phylum Bacillota; class Bacilli; order Bacillales; family Cytobacillaceae; genus T33-2. The sequence goes on along the minus strand of NZ_PGVB01000015.1, from coordinate 29,555 downwards.
AAATACATAAGGACAAGCTCTTTGGACGTAATCTCGCCAGTTTCCATTTTTTCCTGCATTGAGTCGATTGTTGCTTCCTCAAGCCATTCCTCTGATAATCGCTTTAATTTTGGATTTTCCACTGTGTTGATGTTCCTTTCTTATCATGATTAGTAGTATATATTCTAATACATGAAAGCTAATCCCTTTTTTAGCTTGCAAAATTCTCATACAAAAAAGCTATGGTTGTCCCATAGCCCGTTTATCTTCGTTTTTTTTGAGTCGTTTTCGACGATGGCGCCCTCCTTGATTTTTTATGATTGGCATCGAGAATTTTCCCGCCATATAGTTCCTTTTGAACCGGCTCGACGCCAAGTTCTTTACAAAATTTCTTCAGCTCCCTTTCTTCGCGGTCCGTGATGATTGAAATGACAGTTCCTTCTGCCCCAAACCGGCCTGTACGCCCTGAACGGTGGACATACTGGGACAAATCCTTTGGGAAATCAAAGTGGACAACGTGTGTAACGTCTTTTATATCCAGTCCGCGTGCGGCGACGTCTGTCGCAAGCAGCAGCTTGGATTTCCCTTCCCTGAAGTTTTTCAAGTACGACTGACGGTCCTGCTTCTTCTGGTCGCTGTGCAGCATCCCTGCTGAAACCTGGTTATATGTAAGCTTTTCAAATGCTACTGTCAAATTGCCTATATCTTTCATAAAAACAAGTGCCTTCAGGCCATCCAGCCGGGACAGTTTTTCCACGATCTTAATTTTATCGCGGGGTTCACTGATGAAATAAATATGGTCTACCTTAGCTGCATCAATTGTTTCATCTTTCTTGATCCTGATTGTTTCAGGCTCCTGCGCCAGCTCTTTGGCTGCCTTTTCTGTATGCTCAGGCAGAGTGGCTGAAAACAATAGCACTTGCCTGTCGCTCATGGAGGACTTAATGATATTTTGGATGGTGGCATTATGCTCGGGCACAAGCAGCTGATCCCCTTCATCCAGCACAATTGTCCTGACCTCATGCATTTTCAGCTTCTTCTGCTTAATCAGTTCAAGCGTCCTTCCAGGCGTGCCCACGATCAAATGAGGACTTTTTTTAAGTTTTTCCAGCTGCCTCTTAGGGTTCGCACCACCGATTAATGATGCAGCTGTAATGCCGCTTGCTTCCGACCACTTCTGGAATTCTGACAGGATCTGCATGACCAGTTCCTGGGAAGAAGCCAATATCACTGCCTGGGCATTTCTTTTATCCGGGTCAATCCTGTTGAGTACTGGCAATAAATAAGCCAATGTTTTGCCTGTCCCCGTGGGTGATTCCGCAATTACGTCTTTGCCTTCTAAAATAAGCGGGATGGCGGAAGATTGAACCGAAGTCGGCATATGAAAGCCTGCTTTCTTCCAGGCATCCCGCAGGAATGGTTTAAGTTCATTGATGATCATATTTTCAGTCATTACAATCTCCTTCTATATATCTGTTACATAGATACTAGCCAAAAGAGCCGTATAAGTCCAGTTTCACAAAAATATAACCGCACAATACGAGCCCAGTAAAAAAGAAAAGACATCGGGCACGCCCAATGTCTTCCCTATTCGTTCTTATTTGCGGATATAAACTAATCCTGAAGAGTTGTCTTTTGCTTCACCGAGGACATGGAACTTAAGGCCGAAATTCGGAACCTTGCGTCCGGCATCCGGAATCAGATTGTTCATGTAAGTTTTTGAATCGTCGAAAGTCTGTACTCCTTTTAAGCCTTTATAATCATACACACCACGTACAGGATTATCTACTCTCCATGCAGGTGCACGGTCAAAGGAGAATGCCGCATCTGCCACTTGGTAACGTGTGCTTTGATTTATACTTGGCTTTCCATCAAGGATACCCACAATCGCTTCTGGATGTGAGTCAACTACACCGATAAATCCTTCACCTGGATGAATTCCTGTCCAGTTATCCAGGTAAGAATCATCAGCATACCAAACTACTAAGCCAGTATTATATTTTACGCCGCGGGAGTACTCCAGCGCCTTGTCAGCACCAGCATAGTTTCTCCACTCCAGGTAGTAGTAATGCTTGGCAAAGTTGATGCCATTTGTCTTTACAAATCCTTCAGAAAGATCAAACTTAGGTTCACCTTCAGCGTTATCAGAGAAAATCTGCTGACCATCTACTGTCAGTGTTGCATCGTCCAAAGCAAAACCTTCCGGAGCTAACCCTCCGTCAGTGATGTATTCAAATACAACGTTAACCTTTTGCCCTGCATATGTGCTTAGGTCGTAAACCTTGTCCACCCATTGCCCGTTTGTGGTTCCTTCTGTTGGATCGTCTCCAGTGTTACCGCCGTACGTAGCAAGGAGGTCAGATGTTCCATCTGCCTTTTCTACTTGTACTTTTAAGTAGTCACAGTCACAACCATATTCAATTTCATAATTCGCTTTAAATTTAAATTCTGCATTCGTTTTGCCTGTTAAATCAAATTCAGGTGTCTTTAAAACAGTATGGATATTATCACCTTTTGTACTATGGTAGTAGTATTGTCCATTTTGCGGCTGTATAGGACTCTTGACTTCCTTGTCAGGAAGATTCACCTTCACAATACCTGGGTTTTTCGACTTGGTCGTGCTTTGGTCAATAACCGCTGCCACTCCAAATCTATTAATCTGGTCATAGTTCACTTCTGTGATTTTAGCCCAGTTGCCGCCCATCGTCTTTTGGAAGAATTCTTTGTTTTGAGGTGAGAAGCTTGGCGCTTCTGTACCCGCTATTTTACCGTTCCAGCTGCCGCCGCTCATGATGGACCATGAAGCAACAGGCTCACCGTGTCCGCTGTATTGAGTGTCGTACTCATCAGGAAGACCCAAGTCATGTCCAAATTCGTGGGCGAATACACCAACCGCACCATCTTCCGGTTCGATTGTGTAATCAAAGGCGCCCATCTTCCCGCCCCAATAGTCAACTTTAGCAGTTGTATTAGGTACTGCGTAAACGCCGCCTAATGTCCAGCGGTGTGACCAGATTGCGTCATCACCCAATCTGCCGCCGCCAGCTTCCTGGCCGACACCGGCATGAAGAACCATCAAATGGTCGACAAGGCCGTCTGGTTCATTTTGGTCTCCGTCTCCATCCAGATCATACTGGTCAAAGAAGTCGTACTCACTTAAATCCATTCCTGCTGCAACTGCTGCGTTCAAGGCGTCCTTGACAAGGTCGCGCGGGCCTTTAGGATTAAGGTTATCATGGCCACCTGCAGGGTTGTCATCACCATATTCCCTGGCATTTCCTGGTACAGTCAGCCAGTCTGAAACAGTTCCGTCCACAGTGTAGCTTCCGCCTGACTGTTCTTCATAGTATTGCTTGAAGGTCTGTACCTCATCACCATTGAACAAGGTAAATTCCTCATCACCGAAAAGCATTTTTTCATAGTGTTCCTTGTTAAAATCATCCGCATACATATAGCCAGCTTCCTGGTCGATATTATTGTGCTTGAAGTCGGCATATTCTACTAGTAATACGAGAACTTTGTCTTCACGTACCGCGCCATTATAAGGAGCTTGTTTTGCCGGAGGGACTGTAACAAAGCCATTAGGCCTGCCTTTTTGTACAGCACCTTTAGAAACTTGTTTGGTCAATTTCTCTTTTTGCTTTGTTAAAAATTCTTTTGTCTTTTGATCGAATGCTTGCTGCTGTTTAGTAGTATGGGAAGTTGCAGCATTGCCATTGCCATGGCCTTGGCTATCGCTACCGCCTGCAGGTTTTTCACCCTGCTTCTTTTCTATGAATGCCTTAACCGCTTTGTTCACTTCTGCGTCAGAAGCATTTTTAGAGATCACACCCCTCTTTTGAAGTGCTGCTGCCAGGCGCTCTTGATCAACGATGTTCAGGTCAATCGGTGCTGATTCCGCTACCGGTGCTGCGGAAACCTTTTTTGGTGCAACCGTTGAGCCGGCAAATGAACCAGCGAACAAAGAAGTTGCCACTAGTGTGCTCGCTGCGATGCTTGAAAATACTTTTAACGTGCTCTTCTTCTTCAACAAACGTACCCCCCGTTAAGTGATTTGGTTTTGCAAACTCTTCAGAATCTAATTAGACTCTAGTAAAAATATTATAATATTGTAAATATTTTTTATATAGTGATAACTACCTATAATTTATTGTCGAAACAGCCTCGAAACCTCGATAAATTTGAAGGTATTGAGCATTTGGTTTCATCTCACTCAAATATTTTATAGAAAAGTAGGCTTGTTGAACTAAAAATAGGAACAAAAATATCATTTTTTCAGATTCTCGAATATTACGAGAAACTAAATATGAATCTAATGACCCACTCCATGTTATTAGTAAAAAAAGGAAAACGGTAAAAAGGTCTCCTTTTATAAACTATACGATGGATTTTTCCTCACATCATTCCAATGGTCTGTTTGTTCCAGTTCGCCAGCCAGTTGAAACAGAATATCTTCCTTCCCTCTAGCCGCCATGACCTGCACGCCGCATGGCAGGCCGCCTTTCGTTTCATAAAGAGGGAGGGACATGGCGGGCTGCCCGGTCAAATTGGCAAGCTGTGTGAATGGGGTTCTCATCAGGCTTTTTTCTGCAATCGCATCGACCATACCGGATTTTTTTAAAAGATTACCCAAGCCCGTCCTTCCAACCATTTGAATCGACAATTTTTCAAAGGTGCCTGGAACCAGTTCTCCTATTTTCGCAGGCGGGAACGCGGTCGTAGGGGTTAAATAGAAATCATATGTTTCGTGAAACTCTTCCATTGCATATGCCGCCTTGTCCCATTCTCTCAAACTCAAAACGAATTCTTCCGCCGTTGTTGCTTTTCCAAGGAGCCCGAGGATCCACGTAGTCGGTTCCACATCACTGAATTTCGCCTTTCTGCCGAGAACTGCTTCCATGGAAGAAATAGCAGCCGCTACCTCACCAAAGTACATTGTTAAATAGCTGTTCGCCAGCTTGCGCCCGTCCACCGGTGCCTCTCTTTCTTCTACAATATGGCCCATCTCTTCCAGCAGTCTGGCAGTTTTCAAAACGGCCTCCGCACATTCAGGATGGACTTCCGTTCCAATAGGTGACTTAACAGAAAACGCGAACCGCCTTTTCTGTTCCAGTGGGACAAACACCTTCTCCAAATAGGAGCCTTTGAACCCCAATGCATGATATGCCGCTGCTTTTTCATGCACTGAAAGATCATCAAGCATGGCAGCGCTGTCCCTGACTGTCCTTGTTAAAACATGGTCAGCAGAAGCGCCCTGCCAGTGGCGCCCTAATATCGGCCCTGTTGGTGTCCGTCCCCTAGTCGGCTTAAGGCCGAACAAGCCGCAATAAGCAGCCGGAATCCGGATGGAGCCTCCTCCGTCGTTTGCCCCGGCAACTGGTACCATGCCGGATGCAACTGCGGAAGCAGATCCTCCGCTCGATCCGCCGGGTGTGTAATTAAGGTTCCATGGATTCCGCGTCGGCCCATACGCGGATGGTTCCGTGATCCCCATCAATGCCAGCTCAGGTACATTAGTCTGTCCAACAATGATTGCCCCAGTTTTTCTCAGCTGCTTCACATAATGCGAATCCTGTTTTGCCCTGTATTTCTGAAGCGCCCTTGATCCGGCCGTGATTGGCTCTCCCTCAATCTCCTGGGTGATATCCTTCAACAGCATCGGTACCCCCGCAAATGTGCCAGAGGGTTCCCTCATCGCCCCAGCTGCTGCCCTGGCCTGTTCATACATCCTGTTAATCACAGCATTCAGTTTTGGATTCTGCTGGTCAATTCTTTTGATCGCTTCCTCCACAAGCTCCTTTGGCTGGACTTCTTTCGTTTTGACGAGTTCCGCCATAGCAAGAGCATCATATTCCCCATAAAAATCTGCCGGCATCGTTCTCCCCCTTTGTCGAATCCGATAATGTTAATTAATTCGATAAAGGAATGATGTATCCTTTTTCCTGCCATATTATTTTGCCAGGCCAATATTAAAAGAGAGTGCCGAAATTGGCACTCTCTCCAAAAATATGTTAATTCAGCTTCGTGACGCGGCCCTCAATTTGAGGGTTCACTTCACCTTTTGCTTTGATATAGTTTACTAATGCATCGAGGTCAACAATGTCGATCGTCCGGTTTGTGATAGTGGCTAATACTGAATAGCCGTCCCCGCCGCCTGCCATGTAGTTGTTGACAGTGATCGTGTAGGTCTGGTCCAGGGCAATTGGAGTTCCGTCATTCTTCATCATGGAAACGATACGGTCCCCGGCTGCCCGCGAATCATCGTAAGAAACCTTCAGGCCGGAAATAGGCATGATCCGGACTCTGCTTCCCCATTGCTGTTCAAGCAATGTTTTGATGTCAGAGCCTTTTACCGTCATTTTTACAAGATCATTGCCGAAAGGCTGGACAGTGAAGGCTTCCTTCCAGGTAATTTCTCCCGCGTCGATATCCGCGCGTACTCCACCGGAGTTCATGAAGGCAAAGTCTGTACCGGTCTGGGCTCTCATCGCATCAGCAACAAGATTCCCCATCGCAGATTCACCGGCAGGGCTCGCCTCCCTCGTAATAGCGAAAGGAGTCGTTCCAATCACTTCATTTAAAATTGGCGCAACATCCGCCACATATACATCAAGCATTTGCTTCGTTTCAGCGTCAGGAGTGATCTTGTCACGGTAAGTCGTTACAACTTCTGCCTTCTTGGAGATAACATCCTTTGTTTTCGGGTTGATCAACAGATCTACATCAGAGAAAGCTGTACCGGATGCATAAGACTGGACGACAATTTTTCCATCCACTGTTGTATTGGTGAATGCATGGTTGTGTCCGCCAAATAAAACGTCCACTTCATCATCGACTTTATTGGCAATGTCCACGAGCTCCTCACCCGGGTTTGTTCCATCTGGTTCTGAAGTAGATGGGTTATGCGCCAAAACAATAATCGTTTCAACGCCTTTTGCTTTTAACTCAGCAGTGTATTTATTGATAGCTTCTGATTCATCTGTGAATTGAACACCCTCAACTGCACTTGGAATGACAATGCTTGGAGTGTCTGATAGCGCCACTCCGATTATGCCAACCGGAACTCCATTGACTTCTTTGATCACGTATGGATCGAGGATTGTTTGATTTGTAGCTTTATCGATGACATTTGCCGCTACATAAGGGAAGTTGGCACCTTCGAATACGCCATACTTTTCGACGGTCTTTGGATGGCTGCCTCCATCGATCAGACGCTTCATTTCAGCAACGCCTTCATCAAACTCATGGTTTCCGACAGTTCCAGCATCAAAGCCAAGCTGGTTTAAAAAGCGGATGGTCGGCTCGTCCTGCAGTAAAGCAGATACAGGCGAACTGGCACCGACAACGTCCCCTGCATGGAGCAACAAAGTGTTAGGGTTAGTTGCTTCACGCTGCTTCAAATAGGCTGCAAGATATTCAGCGCCACCTGCATTGATGGAAGCATTAAAAGTATCAAGCTGGCCGTGGAAATCATTAATTCCCAAAAGCTGCAGTTCAAATGGTTTTGTGACTGGCAGTTTGATAGAATACTTTGCAAAGTTGTTTGCACTTGGGCCAACGTATTTGATTGGGCTGGCTTCTGTAATAGCATTTTGTGCTTCAACAGCGGAATCGAAAGTGACGTTAACATCATTCAATACAGGAGCAAACTTCCAGTTTCCGTCAGCGGAAGGATCGATAGTCCCGACTTCACGGATATAATCGATGATTGCCTGCCGGTTTTCATCCGGGTACATCTCCACTGCTGTTTTATTTTTAACGCCAGGGAATGTGCCGCTTGCACGGTAGTTGTTTGTAACTACAAGGAATTCCTGGTTAAGATCGATCGGCTTGCCATTGTATTGCAGGTTTTTAATACGGTTGGCATTCGCATTTACGACATTTCCATTTCCATCATATTTCGCCGGTTCAGTTACATCGATTTCATAAGTAACCCCATCAATAACATCATAGTTATAAGTTGGGAAGCTATTATTTACGATCGACTGTTCACCAGTAGCAGACTCATTGATCTGGTTGAACTGGCCTGCAGACATTTCAAGCCATTCCTTCACGTCCGCACCTTTGATTTTGACGGTTGCGACTATGTTTGGATACAGGTAAAGGTCTGAAACGTTCTTGATTGCAATTGTCCCTGCTGGAACGTAAGTGTAGTAGCTTGCTCCGTTCCTGCCGCCCGCTTTAAACGGTGCTCCTGCAGACAGGATTGGGAGGTTTTCATCCGGAGTCCCTTTTACTTGCTTTTCAACATACCACTTCTGGGCGTTTGTGACGATCTGGATTGATGGATCATCCTGGACAAGCGCGAAATAACTGTGGATGTCGGCAGTAGTAGTGCCCACCGGCTGGCGGACATAATCGATGGTACCTTCATGGTCTCTTTTAATAGCTTTCAATATAGCGGGATCTGCATCTGCCAAGCTTACATGCTTTACTTTATCGTAGATGGACCGTAAGTGGGTTTTGGATCCGGTTACGTCCCACTTGCCTTTTACTTTCGTGATGGTTAAATCCATAACGCCAAGCTGGTTGCCCCAGTTGCCCGGCATTACGACAGGCACCCCATTAATTGTGCCATTTGCCTGGTCCACTCCAGGCAGCCCGCTGAAATCTCCAGGGAATACCGCGTGATTATGCCCTGAAATGATCGCGTCAACACCTTCAATCTTTGTCAGGTCATAAGCCGCGTTTTCTTCCATTTCAATGACTCTTTCATCACCAATCCCGGAGTGGGCAAGGACAACGATCACGTCTGCGCCTTCCCTTTTCATTTTAGGAATATTGGATTCTATTGATTTTACAATGTCTTTCGTAATCACTTTTCCGTCAAGGTTTGCTTTGTCCCACTGGGTAATCTGCGGTGTGACCGCGCCAATCACCCCAATTTCAAGTTCTTGCTTCTTTCCTCTTTCATCGACAACTTTTTTCTCAATAATCTTGTATGGCTTGAAATAGTTTTTGTCGTTGTAAGGTTTGTTGTCATGGTCGTCCTTGAAGACATTGGCATTAACGTATGGGAATGGAGCATCGTCGAGCACTTCATCCAGATATTCGAGGCCATAGTTAAACTCATGGTTTCCTACTGTTGCAGCATCGTAATCTAATAAGTCCATAGCTTTAAAGACAGGATGAACTTCTCTGTTCTCAAGCTTGTCCACTTTTGCTTTATAATCACCAAGAGGATTCCCCTGGATTAAATCGCCATTATCGAATAACAGCGTGTTTTTCGCTTCTGCCCTTGCTTTTTTGATCAATGTTGCTGTTTTTGCAAGTCCGAATTCATTTGTTTCTGCATCTTTGTAGTAATCATAGTTTGCTAAATGCGTATGAATATCAGTAGTTCCAAGAATTCTTAAATTTACTTCATGTTTTCCTGAGTAACGATGATTCCGCTTGTCGTCGTCATCATCTGCCAAAACAGTTTTCCAGGAAATTGGCGAAGCCAGTACAGACAGGGCTATTGCTGTAGCAACAACGGATTTCCCGAACTTACGGAATGGTTTATTCAAGGCAAAAACAGCTCCTTCAAAATAATTTGGCGTCACACCAAATCTAATTATAGGTGGATTTAGTAGTGATAGAATGCTCTAAAGGTCGTGAATTTTTATAATATTTCATTAAAGTAATGTAAATTAGTAGGTGAAAAGCCTTATGTAGGGATCAGTCATAAAAATGAAAAGCCCCCAACCAATATATGGATGGGGTATTTATCTATCGCCTTTAATTGTCTACTCTAAAATTTGCTGTACTATCAAACCTATTTTTAACTGCTATGCGACGCCTTCACCTTCAAGTGCTGTTTCCAATTTTTCGACTTGAGTTTTTCCCAGGTTCAGGTATTTTTGCGGAAACTCTGCATCTTTATTGGCAGGTTCCTTGAACTGGTTGAAGGAAGCAGATATATTCCCGACATTCCCCTCTTCGTCAATTCCTGTATCATAAATATGGGAGAGCAAAAATGGCCGGCCGACCCGAACGATGCTGCCTTCATCATCCACCTGCCCATCGACTGCCTGAAATGGAAGGCGCAGGTATTGCTCCCCTTCTTCATCATCAATTTTATAATCGAAATAACCGTGGTCATACTCCCAGTTCCCGCCGATTGTATAGCCCAACTCCTCAAGAATATCCTTTAACTTGTATAATGCATACTGCTTTCCTTCAATAGTGGACTGGATCTCGATCATTTTTGTCCCTCACATTCTTTTTTGATAATGTTTAATCATGCTAAGCTCACGCAAAGTAATATACTTCACTTTTTCCACGAACCAGTTTCTTTAAAACATAGGGCATGCTCACTATGTTTTCAATTAATGCGTGAATAATTCGAGTCTGAAGTGGTAAATGGATAAAAGCTGCTAGCGGAAAATCAGGAGGGTTTAATAATGGAAGGTTTAAAAGAATTGCTGAAAGAGTTGATTCTGATTGACAGCTCCACCGTGGAAGGCGCCAACCAGGCCGTGGAATTTTGCTGTCACTGGCTCAGAGAACGGAAATTGGAAGTCACGATAATGGAAAACAATGGCTTTAAAATGCTCATATGTGAAATTGGGCAGGGCGATAAAACTATTATTTTTAATGGACATGTCGATGTGGTCAGCGGGAAGCGGGAACAATTTATCCCAGTAGAACGGGACGGACGGATGTATGGACGGGGTACAGCAGACATGAAAGCCGGCGTGGCCGCGATGATGTGCGCCATGGCAGAAATTAGGACTGCTCGGCTGGGGGTAAAAATTCAGCTACAAATTGTATCGGATGAAGAAATCGGCGGCCTTAACTGTACTGGCTACTTAGTTGACAATGGCTACACCGGAGACTTTGTCATTTGTTCAGAACCTACACAACTGGGAATCGCGCTTCAGGCAAAGGGCACCTTAAAGCTAGATATTGAGTTAAAAGGAAAACCGGCCCATGGCAGCCGTCCTTGGGAAGGAGAAAATGCTATCGTTAAAGCATTTGAGGTCTATAACAAAATGATCGAGCTGCCCTTTACGAAGCAAAGCTCAGAATTTTACCCCTTTCCCTCAATTAATCTCGCAAAGATAAAGGGCGGGGAAATCTATAACAAGGTTCCCGACGAATGTGTATTATCCTTTGACATTCGCTATTTGCCTGGCCAGAAAGTTGAGGATGTTATCAGGCAAATTGAAAGTGTTACAGACGGAAAGGTGAAGGTCATTATGTCCGGAGCACCTGTCCAAACCTCCAAAGATGATCCCTTTATTCAAATGCTCAAACCAGTTGTTGAAAAGCAGACAGGTTCCGACGCTGTCTTCTTCGGGCAGCACGGATCGGCTGATACCCTGTTTTTCTCAGCGCATGGAATCCCGGCAATTGAATTTGGCCCCAAGGGCGGAAACTGGCATGGGGATGATGAGTACATCGACTTAGCATCTGTTTTAGTTTACAAACAAATGCTGATTGACTTCGCCCTGGATTTTAAATAAATAAAGACAGCCGGTGCGCTGTCTTTTAATTTTTTGGCCGGTATTTTTTTGACCAGGAATATAACAGCAGCCCAAACACCACAATGAACTGGGCTATGCATACAACCGCATCCCAAAACCGGACACTCTCTGGAGACTGGGACAATCCAGGGGCTATTTCAGCAGCTGCGTAGGTTAACTGTGGGATATAGTAAAAGAACCAAGCCCCTGCTGCAACGATTATCCCTGCTAGATAAAAAAATGCGTATATACGGACAGCTTTTTCCTCTCCTATAAAAGCCTCAGTCGATTTGTGATCCGGTAAAAACGGAAGCCACTTTCTTAAAAACTGCTGTCCGCTTTCCAATAAGTTGTAACAGCCTGTCATATTCTCCAGCACATAATAAAAGTCAGTCTTCATAAAAACACAGCATTGGTAAACGAGCCGTAAAACTGTATCCATCACAATAATCCCCAATACCCCGGCTACAATACTTTTTTCCGGGACGAAGAGCTGCGCTAACAGAGCCGCAAACATTATGGCATTATCGAAATAAATGCCCGCGAGGTACAAAAGATTCCTTTGTCCAGGCGGCAGCTTCCACACCTTCGACATGTCTGTTTCAAGAACGACAAGAAAAAGCCGGTGCCCTACTTCTATCTTAGTCGGCATGTCATGTGACCGTATTGACAATACATGGCCAAATTCATGTATGACGACTAACAGGAATGTAATGAGAAGCCACACTAAAATGTTTTCCGTCATTAAATCGAAAATGAAGATATCCTGAAAATGGGGAAATAAATCAGGTTTGATGATAAAAATAATGATACTAGCCAAAATAAGCGCTTGATATATCTTTACCGACAGGCTGTTAATGAAAAACCTTCCCAGCTTTGGAGAAATCCAACTGTATCCTCGTTGTAAAGATTCATTAGGTTCTCTATTAATCATTTCTCCGTCAAGCTCTTTTACAAGACCCAGCTGCAGCAGTTGCCTAGCAAAGTCGATCAAATCAACATCTTCATCAGGATATTTAGCTTTCAAGCTTGATTCGATTAAATCTAATTGATTGCCATCATTTATCATATTAATCGCATCAATACAAACCTCCGGCATTTCGTAAAACTCCCCGGAGTGCACATCCTCAACAATGAAATGCTTTTTATCTTTACGGATTTCTAACGTATGAAGAGTGATATTTGTGGAATATAATAGGTTCATAGGAACACCCTTTTTACTAAATTAAAGGATGCTTGCGTATAGCCAAGCATCCCCTCCCGTGTAAATTATTTAAGTCCAATTATAATACACCACCAGCAAGTAGTTTTTACTCCTTCTAGTTTCCGGATTTTCATTCTAACACCTCCTGTCTAAACGTTTCATTTTGAAACGGTAATTTGTTATTACTTGGATAGTTCCGATGGAAAGCTACCCACTCAGGATAAACTTGCTTAAAAACCTCTACTAGATCCGGATCAAATTGAGTTCCCGCACCCTCAATTATTCGCTCATAAGCTACTTCCACTGACAAAGCTTCCCGGTAGGAGCGTGAGGAAGTCATAGCATCAAATGCATCGGCAATTGACACAACACGAGCAAGATAAGGTATTTGATTTCCTTTTAACTGTTTTGGATATCCATTTCCATCCCATCTTTCATGGTGTGACTGAATAACATCAATGCTTTCACCCAATCCGCAAACTTTTTTGATGGCATCCGCCCCAACTACAGGATGTGTTTTAATTAGTTCAAATTCATCTTTTGATAATCTTCCTGGTTTCATAAGGATTGAATCAGGAATATTAACTTTTCCAATATCATGTAATAAACACGAATTGTGAAAATCTTCCAGATCGACTTTTGTAAATCTTCGTGTTGCCTTTGCCAATAATTTCGCATAGTATGCTACTCGTTCGCTATGCCCCCGTGTATAGGGATCTTTTAACTCAATCGTAGCAATAACCCCTTTGACTATCCCTTGTAATTGTTTGTTGTACGTGGTTTTAACTGCCTTCACATATCCTTGAAACCGTTTTAAAAGGATAAAAGCTATTCCAGCAAAAATTATGACTAGTGGTATTGGAAAAAATGCCTGATTTGATTGTAATAACAAACCAATAAACAGGTATTTACTAATTAATCCCCCTGTCACAACCCAGAAAAATCTAGTGTTAATAAACATGGGGGAGAATAATAATAACATGACTTCTACTGCATTACCGCTTTTATATTCATGCGAACTATCTTGATATATAAGGGTTTCATTAATAATTGAAAAAACTATATAACTGACCACAAACACATACTTTATGAAATAGATTTTGTGATTACGAACTAACAACAAAGCAATCGGTAAAAGTATTAGCAAACAAAAATACATCCAATAATTTATGTTTTGAGGTAAATTTATAACTATTTTTTTATAAAATACATGGTAAAAAACCTCGTAAAAAATATATATAAAATAAAACAGTATTAAAAACCATTTTACAGCTCGCTGTTCTTCGTTGATTAATATAAGATCATCCTTGTTAAAATACATATCATACCCCGCATAAGTTTCACAATTCAATATTAATATCGCCAAGTCAATCTGATCTTTTAACATATCTTGTTAAACATAGTTCCACTGTATTTTTTACAATACATTTGAATTGTTAGGTTCTGTAGGCAATGTCAGCTTTACTATAGTTCCTTTACCAATTTCGCTTTCAATAAAAATGGTTCCCCTATGCTCGTCAATAATTTTTTTGGTCACCATTAAACCAAGTCCAGTGCCAGTATTCTTAGTCGTAAAAAATGGTTCACCCAACTTTTCCAGCGTATCTTTTGGAATACCACATCCTTCATCACCAACATTTACAGTGACGTTAGCATCATAATGATGTGCATTAACTGTTATGTTGCCGCCCCCTGGCATGGATTCTATAGCATTTTTCAATAGGTTGATAAATACTTGTTTTATTTGGTTTTCATCACAAATCATTTCCGGGATGTTCTCCTCGATATGTAAATGAATGTTTACTCCTTCTCTTTCTGCCTGAGGCCTAACAACCGATTCTACATAGATTAAAATAGCTTTTATATTTTTATTTTGTTTTTTGACGGTTGCAGGTTTCCCTAACACTAATAAATCCGAAGCAATGGAGTTTATACGGTCAATTTCATTTAACATAATGGAATAATTTTCTTTATCCTCCGGGTGTTTTTCCTGTTCGAGTTGCGTAAACCCTTTAAGTGAGGACAAAGGATTTCTAATCTCATGACCAATCGCAGTAGCCATCTGGCCAATCACTGCAAATTTCTCCTTTTGCCTCAAATCCTCATATACAGAGGTAATCCCTTGGATATACGAGTGAAAACGATTGAGCAAAATCCAAGATATAAAAGAAAAGAAAATAATTAACCCAATTGGAAAAAGAACTGTAACGGTTTGGACGAAAACTCCAAAAAACAAGTATTTCAACAGAAGGCCTATAGTGAGAACCCAGAAAAATCTATAATTTACAAAGATCGGTGAAAAAAAGATCAAGTAAACTTCTAAAACATGTCCACCATAAAAATCTTTGTCCCTAGTTGCCCAGTAGGTAACGATATATACTAAAAAATCCCCTACCAAATAACCGATTAAGTACATATATTTTATTACATGAGGTTTCCCTGCCTTGAAAAAATGAGCAGCTAGTGGCAGTAATAAGAACAACAGGAGGTGGAACCAAAATATCCACCCATCATCTAAAAAATCAATATACCCTTTAGCATACATTGGGAATATAAAATAATACACAAGGTCATATAAAATTAGTACTATATAAAATACCCATAAAAAAAATTTCATGGCCTTTACTTCCTCAAACATTAGGATTGAGGTTTGATTAACATCTTTCATTACTTGTCAGCTCCCTGGAGTTGGAGATAGTAATATTTTCTTATTATTATATCAATCCTTGTCAAATTTTGTTACATTTTGTCTAAATTTATCATCTTATTAAATTTTAAATGTATTATAGTCTTTTTAAAGGAGTGTTTATGAACATTTTCAAAAACTAAAGCGAATGTTTTCAATAAGAGCTATTTTTTTAGATTTGATTTCTTGGATAGGAGACTACAATTCGTTAACTAAAAAAAGAGATCAGCCGCAGCTAATCCCCTTGTGATTTTATTTCCCCTTAAACTTTGAATATTGCCATGACATAGTGCCACTTATGCCAAAGTTGAGAGCCACTAGTCTAGCAGATAAGCCACCAATAAAAAAAGGGTTCTGCAATTAGTCAGTGGTACCAGATTGTCACTTTACAAGGAGCCTCTGCGGGCATGGATTCCCAGCCAGGAAGCCAGCATTCATGGGGCTGGCTTAGCCAACAAGGCTATCATGCCCGCCTCTCCATGTACAGTGCACGTCTAGTCCGTTAACGTATCCTAGGGTGGCTCTCATGATGGCAGACGTGTCACTATTTTTTGTCCTAAGTGTCCCTGAATTATGGCAGAGGTGTCCCTTTTCCATGGCTGTATTCAAACTTAGGCTTCCTCTTCGAAAAGAATGCTGTAACACCCTCAATGGCATCTTCGGACCCGGCTACTGCCAGCGAATTTTCACGTTCTATTGCCAGCCCTTCATCCATGTCCAATTCACCCCCTCTTATGGTTGAATCAAGTATCCCTTTGATGGCAAGGGGGGCGCCGGCTGCAAGTGCAGCTGCCCACTTGAATGCTTCCTGCCGGAGTGACTCAGGCGGGACAACACGGTTGACGAGGCCATACTCAAGCGCAGTTTGTGCGGAAATCCTTTCTCCACTCAGCATCAGCTCAAGTGCCCGCCTCCTGCCGATCAGCCGCGGGAGCCGCTGGGTTCCGCCGTATCCCGGGATAATTCCTAGTTTGACCTCGGGCAGGCCAAGTTCCGCGGTTTCTGATGCAATCGCCAGATGGCAGGCCATTTGCAGCTCATTGCCTCCTCCAAGAGCTTTTCCATTGAGGCAGGCTATCACCGGCTTCGGGTAATTTTCGATCCGGTTAAATAATTCATGCATCCTTAGCAGCATTTTATTGGCCTGTTCTCGATCCCCAACTATGCCGAATTCAGAAATGTCCGCACCCGCCGAGAAGATTTTTTCGCCCGTGCCTGACAATAACACTGCCCCTACTTCAGGATCTGTCTCGGCTTCTGCCAGTATTTCTTCAATTTCATACAATGTACTCCTACTCAATGTGTTCATAGGCGGGCGGTTGATCGTAATCATCATTACCCGATCCTTTGTTTCGACGAGACACTGCCTTGCGTCTGTTTTCATCTAAAAGATCCTCCCTCTCCTCCATATTCTAGAACGTAAATAAATCGATGCCCCCTGTAACCGGAAGCCCGATACCCGTGATATAGCTTGCCTGTTCAGAAACAAGAAAACCAATGGCATTCGCGATATCCTCGGGCTCACCAGGCCTTTTGAACACTGTACGCTTAATCATCCGTTCCCGCATCGCCGGACTTGTCAGCTGGAATGCCTCCGTGTTGATGATTCCTGGAATGACGGCATTGACAGTAATATTATATTTAGCCCCTTCAAGGGCAAGGGTCTTCGTGAGCCCGAGAATCCCCGCTTTCGTTGTCGAGTAGCTCGCCTGCCCGTACCCGCCCATCGTCCCTGCGACTGACGCCATATTGATGATGCGCCCCCAATTTTGCTTTTTCATGTGAGGCCAGACGGCTTTACAGCAATTATAAGCGCCAGTCAGATTAACATTCAGGTCCCGCTCCCAGAATTCGTCATTCTGTTCTTCAAGCTTGACAGTGTGGTCAAGTGTGGCGGCATTATTAACCAAAATATCGATCCTGCCAAATTCACCGACAACTTTTTCAATGATTGAACCGACCTCTTCACGATTTGTTACATCCATTCGATAAGCGGCAGACCGGCGGCCGATTGCTTTTATTTCTTCCGTAGTCGATTTCGTATAGACCTGTTTGGTTTGAGTCATCACCATGGCGATTGGTCCTAACCTTTCGGAGGTTTCCTCGATCCTCTCGTCTTCTTCTATTAAAATATCTGTCACAACAACATCCGCACCAGCTTTAGCAAGCGTCAGGGCGTCAGTCCGGCCCAGTCCCCTTGATGCGCCGGTGACCAACGCGACTTTCCCTTCAAGTGGTAATTTCATGGACATTTCCCTCCCCGTTTTCCTTTACCGATTTTGCAGCGGCCGCTTCATCCATGGAATGGCATATCTGTATGTAAGCGGATTCAAAATAAGTCGTTTCAATGACATCCCGGTATTTATCCTCTACATACCGGTAACGCACCTTTAAGGACGGCGTCAGTTCCCCAGATTCAACAGTCCATTCATTTGCGGCGATGATTATTTTTTTCGGCTGTTCAAACGGGGCAAGCGATTCGGTGAGCCTTTCAACCTCATGGGACAAAAGTTCCTGGACTGCGTTGTCCGCGGCAATTTCAAGGTGACTGTTTCCTTTAACCCCATGTTTGCGGGCCCAGGCGGACAGATATTCAAAGTCAGGGATGATGACGGCAACCACGTACTTCCGGCCCTGCCCGATAATGACACTATTATCAATGAACATACTCTGGTTTATTGCATTTTCGATATGCTGGGGTGCTACGTTCTTGCCCGTCGATAAAATAAGCAGGCGTTTTTTCCTGTCCACAATTTTAAGGAACCCGTCCTCGTCCATAGAACCAATATCACCTGTGCGGAACCATTCGCCGTCAAATTGTTCAGCCGTTGCTTCCGGGTTCTTATAATAGCCCTTCATGACGCTTGGCCCTTTTACAAGCACCTCGCCGTCAGGGGCAATTTGCACTTCCAGGTTGGGAAGCGGCATACCGACAGTTCCAATTTTCGCCCTTGTCATTGGATTTGTTGCAATCACCGGGGAGGTTTCCGTCAGTCCGTACCCTTCAAGGACCGGGATATCAATCGCCCAGAAAAACCTTGATATCTCCGGGTTCAGGGCAGCCCCGCCTGAAATCATCCCGCGCAGCCGTCCGCCCAGGTTTGATTTTACTTTGTTGTAAACAAGCCGGTTGGCAAAATTCCACCTGCGGCGCAGCTGGGCAGGCATCTCCTTTAAAATTAACTGGTCTACGGTTGAGTTGGACAGGTATTCGTAACGTTCCAGGCCAATACCCACTGCCCAGTCAAAAATTTTCCGACGCAGGGGAGTTCCTGCTTCAATCTGTTCCTGGACTCTCGCATACACTTTTTCAAATAGTCTCGGCACGCTTGTCATGACGGTCGGCCTTACTTCCTGGAGGTTTTGTGGGATCGTGTCGATGCTCTCTGCGTACGCAATCGTGGCGCCAACTGAAAGCGGCATGAACTGCCCGGCCATCCGTTCGAATACATGGGAAAGCGGAAGATAAGAAAGCATTGTGTCGGCGGATGTCGCTTCCACGCACCAGAAGTGGACACCCTCAATATTGGCAAGAAAATTCCCATGGGTCAGCATCGCGCCTTTAGGCTGGCCGGTTGTGCCCGATGTATGGATGATCGTGGCCAGTTGGTCACGGTCGATTTCCATCCACATGTATTCCCATTCAGCGACAGGCTGGTCTGCCCCCATCGTTGCAAGCTGGAGAAACGAGATGATATGTTCACTTGGCAAAAATGTATGTCCGGGATGCATGACGATGATGGAAAGTCCTGCAGGTTCGCAGCTCAACACTTTTTGCAGCTGTTCGTCATTTTCGACAATGGCCGCTTTGCAGTCAGCATTTTGGAGAATGTAAGACACCTGGTCTGGAGGAAGGGTCGGATAGATGGGTACGGAAACTGCTCCCAGGCTTAAAATGGCAAGGTCTGAAATAGGCCATTTCGGATTGTTCTCTGATAAAATCGCCACCTTGTCATCGGCGGCGATCCCAAGCCGCACAAGGCCGGCCGCCGTGTTTTTTATTTCGTCCCAAAACTCCCGGTATGTGATGCCCCGGTACTTTCCTTCACTCTTCCACATCAGGGCATCCTTGTCGGGGTACTTTTTCACCGTACGATAGACAACGTCCAACAAATTTTTGGCCTTCACTGGGCTCCTCCCCTTTTATAAAGCTTTGGTCAAAAAGTCGTGGCGAACGAGTATTAGGCCCGGCTCAGCCAGTAACCGGGCCGGGAAACATCATGTATACTGGTTGACATCGTACTGCCGCAAAATCCCCTCCAGCTTCATTGCCAGTCCAATGCTTCCCTTGACCTTAAGCTTGCCAGTCATGAAAGCTGCTGTTCCATTTAAATTGCCTGATATCATATCTTTAAAATTCTCCGGTGTTTGGGTGAGGGTACAGTCCGCTTCAGTTTCTTCTCCTTCGACGACCCGAGCCTTGCCATCTGCCAAATGAAGCTGGTAGGTGCCGCCGTCTTCACCTATAATATCGTATTGGTAAACAGCATTTAGTCCTTCAAAAGGCTGCGGATTTTCATTCATTACCCTTTCAATTTCCTGCCATGTTTCCTTTACAGTTAATTCTTTGATTGATTTTGACATTTTGCTTTTCCTCCTTATATTGAAAATTGAAAAAATTAAACCGACACTTAGAGCACTTGTTTCATTTACTGCAATCTGGGCTTACACGCGGCTGTAATTTCCTAAAGTCCTGCCGCGATCACTTTTTTCTGAATCTGGGTCGTACCTTCATAGATAGAAAGAATCTTGGCGTCCCGCATCCATTTCTCAACCGGATAGTCCCTCATGTACCCATAGCCCCCGAGGATTTGTACGGCATTGGTTGTCACCCACATTGCTGTTTCAGCGGCAAATGCTTTAGCCATGCTGCCCTCAACCGCACAGGACTGTCCCCGGTCAGCGAGCTCCGCCGCCCTCCATGTGAGTAAACGGGAAGCGTCAATTTTTATTTTCATCTCTGCCAGCATATGGGCGATTTCCTGGTTTTTAAAAATCGGTTTCCCGAACTGGACCCGCTGTTTTGCATAGTCAAGCGCGTATTCATAGGCGGCCCTGGCGACGCCGACGGCTCCTGCAGCGACGGCAGGGCGGGAATATTCGAGCATCTGCATGGCGCCGAAAAAGGCCATGTTTTCCTGGCCAAGCAGGTTTTCAGCCGGGACGCGGACATCCTCCAGAATCACATCGCCAGTATAGGAAGCACGGATTCCCATTTTTCGTTCCTTCTTCCCTCCTGTTAATCCGGAAGTATCGCCTGGGACAATGAACGCTGATACACCGTGGTAGCCTCCCTCGGGATCTGTTTTTGCAAAGACGACATAGAGGTCTGCAATCCCGCCATTGGAGATAAAACACTTCCGGCCGTTCAGCACCCATTCGTCTCCATCGCGGACAGCTGTTGTCTTGATGGCTTTCACATCTGACCCGGCACCAGGTTCTGTCAACGCCATGGCCCCAAGGCGGGGATTGTCCGGGTCGCACAGGTAAGGGATCCACTTCCTCTTTTGTTCTTCTGAACCCATATAATAGATTGGCAGCCCGGCAAGGCCCGCAGCAGACAAGGATGTGGCAATTCCGGCACAACCCCAGTACAGCTCCTCCATGATGAGGCAGGCAGACATTACGTTTGTCAGCCCTCCGCCTCCATATTCTTCGGGTACAGGGTAGTTTGTGAGACCCACCTTTGCAGCTTTATACAGCACTTCCATTGGAAATTCTTCTTTTTCATCATACTCCGGGGCAACAGGCCGGATTTCTTTTTCGGCAAAGCCCCTTGCCCATTTGCGGATTTCCTCCTGTTCATCAGAGAGCTGAAAACTCAAACCTTGTTTCGATACTTGATCAAGCAATTACAATACCTCCTTCAATAGGGAGTACGACATCGTACTCAAATGGCATGATTTTGGCTTCTGAACGAAAATTGAAAGTGTAAAAGCTGCGGTTTCGCTCACCCCCCTTAATATGACAGGCTGATAAAAGCACCGATGACAATGCGGCTAAGCAGGCCGGCAAGTTCCTCGGGACTTAATTCATGTTCATTGCTTATGAAGCTCTGGATAACGGCATGATTGATTGCACCGACCATTGCCTGGGATGCGACTGAAATCTGCTTCTCAGTTACGGTTTCCGGCAAATCCACTGACTCAAAAATTAGTCGGGCGAACTGGCGATATACATCCAGCCTCACTTTTTCAGCTTCAGGGCTGACCCCCGCGGACACAACAAGCAGCAGCCTTGCCACCTCTGTTTCGGAAAAACAAATCTCAATGTAACGCAGGATTCCCTTATAAGCCTTGTCATTGACATAGCTCTCCGATTTTACAGCATTTTTTACCTCAGTAAAGATTTCATCTGCCAGCAGGAGGCACAGTGAAATCAGCAAATCTTCTTTTCCCTTGAAAAACTGATAGTAAGTTGACTTGGATACATGGGCTTTCTCGACAATTTCTAAGATTGATGTCTCCTTATAGCCTTTGTCCGCAAACAATTTTAGGCCGGCAAAAAGAATTTTTTCCCTCGCTTCTACAGGCATTTCTTTTACAAACAACATGACGACCATCCATTCTCGTGAGTAAGTACCAGTACGTATTCGTACTATCATCTTATCGGGTTAATCCAAACTTCGCATGAGTCTTTTTTCTCAATTTTCAGTTTAATATAGTGAAAATAATTAAAAAGCCGGCCCTGTATTCAGGGCCGCCGTAAAATTAACTTCCGGTACTCGCAAAAGCTTTCAATCCCCTGTTCCAAAAAGCATAGGCAATTACACAGCACACAACCGCTGCCACGGGAGTCCAGAGGGCGAAGATTTTATACCCTGACTTGTCGATAAAATAAGCGGCAGGATAAAAAGCTGTGAACCCATACGGAATGATCCAGGTCAAAAACATGCGGATCCCCTTATGGTAAATCGTCAGCGGGTACCGGGCAAAATCGCTGAGATTGAATACGGCCCAAACGACAGGCAGGCTGTCGATCATCCAAAAGGAGAATGTCGCAAAGAACAGATTGATCGCCACAAAGATCAGCCCTGATGAAATGATCATGATGACAAGCAGCATAACCTCTGTTGCTCCCCACGCTATATCAAGGTGGGGAATTGCCGTGCCAAGGATAATCAGCCCGATGAAGAGCTGGCCAAAACCGTCCTGGTGCAGCCGGTCGGCTACTACATGGAAGAGCGGGTTGACCGGGCGGATCAGCAGCCGGTCCAGCTTTCCCGGCCTGATATACTGCCACCCCAGCGTCCAAAGATTATCAAAGAAAATCTGGTGTATTGACCGCCCTGTCGAGGCGATCCCATAGATAAACAGGATTTCATAAAATGACCAACCATTGATTTGTTCAACATGGTCAAAAACAACTTTCACAAAGAAAATGGAAGCAAACTGCTCGAGCATGACTGAAAAGACTCCAATCAGGAAATCGACACGGTACTCCATCATTACTTTCAAATGGCTTTTCGCAAATTCCAAATATAATTTTCCGTAACGGCGCATAAGTCCCCTCCTATCCTCCATAAATCTCTATTTGCTTCATTATTTGTACACAGACTAATTTTACCCTCCAAAAATCGTGATCTGCTTAATTGCCTGTGCCCAAATCACTTTTACAAGAATGTACAGAGCTGCCAGCCAGAACACCTGGACACCAATCGCGATATAAGCATCCGTACCTGTAACCAAACCGGAATAAATCGAAACTGGCAGATAGACCATCGCCTGGAACGGCAAAAATTCCGTGATGGTCCGCAGCCAGTCAGGGAAGAGAGTAATCGGCACGAGCGCCCCCGAAAAGAATGTGATGAGCGATTCTTTCAGTACCCGCACACCCCACACATTGACGGTCCAGAACGCAAGCACCCCGACAAGGAAATCAAAAAACGTGCCAATCCAGATTCCGGCCATTGCGCTTACAATGAACAGCAGTACCGTTTCCCATGATGAAGGAAAGGACAGATCCATAAAAAAGTAGGCAATCAGCACCATCGGAATTGTGCCTTGAAAGAAATACATGATTTTAGATCCTGCATCTACAGAAAACATTTTAAAAATCATATCGTAAGGCCGCATCAGTTCAATCGCGACATTCCCATTTTTGATTTCTTCGGCAAGATTGTTTCCGACTCCGCCAACGAACCCTTGGAGCAGCATGGCAATAACTATGTACGTGAGCATTGTTGGCAGGTCGATATTGTCAATCGAAGGCCGGTTCGTGTACACAGCCTGCCAGAAGTAGTAAATGATCAACAGCCGGATGACAGCAGAGACTGTTCCTGCCCAGTACCATGCGGAATAGGCGGTTTGCATCTGCATGCTTGCTTTAGCTATTTGCCAGTACTTTGCCATGCTCCCCCTCCTGTTCCTGCTTGTTGTACAATTGCTCAACGATCGTTTCAATTTTTGGATCAGCAATGGCGAGATCCTGGATTTCATACACGTTCAGCATTTCGGAAATGACAAGTGAACTTTTTACCTGTTCATCGTCAAAGGCAAGGCTGACTTTCGTGTCGTCTTCAGAGTTTGGCAACATCTCCACCCTGCCTTTTAGGGATTGGGGCAGCTCGAATGGTGTCTCCTCAGAAAGCTCAAAATGGATGACCCGCTTCTGGCCGAATTGATGCTTGATCGCTTCAAGCCCGCCATCATAGACAATCG
This sequence comes from Bacillus sp. T33-2, assembly GCF_002860205.1. Classification (GTDB taxonomy): domain Bacteria; phylum Bacillota; class Bacilli; order Bacillales; family Cytobacillaceae; genus T33-2. The sequence continues at coordinate 5,576 of NZ_PGVB01000015.1, read as the reverse complement.
TTCCTTCATCAATAATAATGATCCGGTCGCAGATTTCCTCGATGTCCTGCATATCATGGGTCGTCAACAGCACCGTCGTTCCCCAGCGCTCGTTCATTTCCTTGATGAATTTGCGGATTTTCACCTTAACAGCAATGTCCAGTCCGATTGTGGGCTCATCCAGATACACGACTGACGGGCGGTGCAAAAACGCAGCTGCCAGTTCACAGCGCATTTTTTGCCCGAGTGACAGTTGGCGGACAGGTATGCCGAGAAGCGGCTCCAGGTTCAATACCTCGGTAAACGTCTGAAGGGTATCCTGATATTGATCTTTCGGAATTTCATAAATATGTTTTAATAGGTTGAAAGATTCGCGGACGGGGATGTCCCAGAACAGCTGCGTCCTTTGCCCAAACACTGCCCCGATGTTTTTTGCGTTTTTCTGCCGGTTTTCATATGGGACGAGCCCGTTTACGGTCACTTTCCCTGATGTCGGAGTCAGGATGCCTGTCAGCATTTTGATCGTCGTCGACTTGCCCGCACCATTCGCCCCGATGTAACCGACCGTCTCACCCTGTTCTATCGAAAAATTAACTCCCTTCACAGCTTGCTTGATTTCATATTTTCGATGAAAGAGTGACTTGACCGCTCCTTTCAAACCAGGATCACGTTTCACAAGCTGATATTCCTTATGCAAGTTTTCTACAGTAATCATTCATAATCCCCCTTTACAGGAACGTATATTCTCTCTGTGGTGAAAAAAAACCCACAGATAATTATCTGTGGTTGATTGTAGCGCAAACGTTTGCTCAACTGCACAAATAAAAGTAGGCCGAGTATAAACCCGCATATGAACATGATTGCGTTTTCATTTTTGAATCGATCATTCCGTCCAGCCTCCTTTTTGGTTACTATCAAATTATACCTGTTGGGGAAAGTTTTGTAAATTAAGATTTATCAATTACATTTTTATCATCTCCTCGTAGGTTTTGTCTGTCATAACCGATATGAAGAACACTCTTCCCCTTTACTGGAGCCATTTTGTCTTTCATAACCTACATGAAAACACACTCTTTCCTTTTCCCCCGAGGATTTTGTCTTTCATACTTTAAAGTTATTCACTGTTAGAGTAAACCTGCGTTATACAGCTTCCTTTCCGCCAGCAACGGGATAAGATTGTCGAAAATATGGGTGTCCTTCTGCCGGTTAATTGAATAGGCTCCATAATGCTTGCTAAAAACACTATCTACCCTGAATTGTACCATCCGTGTGTACATGGACAGGGCCAATTCTTCCTCTCCGGTTTCGACACAATACATGATAGCAAGCCCATAAAGCGCAGGAGATTCATATTTTACTGTCGGTTTTTTAGTTTTGTTGTTGTATCGGCCGAGTATTGCCCCTTGTTCATTAAACTCTTTTTTAATGAAATGTAAGAGTGGACGCGTATTGACTTCAATCCTGTTAAGGTTTATAGCCACCAACATTTGATCGATCATGTTTACTTCTTGATCAAACTGATATTGTCCTGTCTTTATATTGAAGGATTTGGCGTAGAATCCATTTTGCTCTGGTGCACCGGCCAGCAGCGCAATCATTGATTGATACACCTCCGCAGGAACAGCATCTGCCCTGGCCATATCGGCCAAGGCTGATGGGTCAATATATGACAGGGTTACTCTGTCACCAGGAGAATCCTGCCTGGCATCATAATAGTCAGACAGCAGGTTCCCTGACCTGTTATTCTCAGTTAAAAAATTGCTGATCAAGACTGCCGTTTCCTGGTAAGACTTACTCCCCCACAAGTCTGCTGCATTAAAGAGGGCACCGACAATCCTCAGATCGTCAACAGTGGCATTTGTTGACACATCGGATAATCCCGACGGCTCTAACTTCCAATATACGAGACCATCCTCACTCATAAAATACCGTGTCAACAGCTCAAAGCTTTTCTCGAACATCTTCCGGTCATTTTTTTCAAGGGCGTATTGCATCCATAACCCTAAAGTTTCGGATAATGCCTCCCTGCCTTGCACCAAATCACTGTCCAGTTTTCCGCTATCCTGCAAATACGTTGCCAGTGTGCCATTAGTATTGACCATATGCCCTACTATGAAGTTCTCCGTTGGAAACTTGGAACTTTGTAATTTAAACATATTGACACCCCAGAACACTAAAATAACTGAGAAAAAGACTATTACAACGGATAAAAACCGTTTGCGCTTCACTTTTGTCCCCCGCATATTTCCATGGAATTACCTTTTCTGGTCCACAACTGCCGATTGTTGGTAACGCTGGGTTTTGTACCATTTAACTTCCTGTTTAAACAGGACTCGTGTTATCTCCAGGAATAGCGAATATACCACCAGTGCCAGCCAAATCTGGGAGTACGTAAAATACATGAGGATCACGGCCAGGAAGTTTTTAAAATTCAATTGGTCTCTTTCAATACTGAGCGCAAGTGATACTTCCGATAAATATAATAGAAAAGCCAGCACAAACAAGACGGCTGAGGCAACTCCCGCTGACAGATCCAATTCGGTAAATAAATTAACCACAAAAATCAAATCTGACGCCAGCACTCCGGCTAAAAAGAGCATGTATGTAAATAAGAAGTAAAATAAGTCCAGCACCACTCTTTTATTGTTTAATTTATGAAGGTTGAACAGATATTTGGTGATGACATACTGGTTGCCGCGTGCCCACCTTGTCCTTTGCTTCCACCATACTTTCCACGTTTCCGGCTCCTGTTCCCAAGTGATGGCCGCCGGGAAAAAACGGATATAGTAGCCTAAATTGTATACGCGGAAGCTGAGTTCAGTATCTTCTGCCAATGCTTTTTCATCCCAGCCTCCCAATTGCTCCAGGATGGCCCGGCGAATCGCAAAATTAGTGCCGGGTATGGTGGCCAGTTTAAACCAATGCCACCGACCTCCCTGTGCAAGCCATTGAAACGTGATTGTTTCAATATTGATGAATCGTGTCAGCATATTTTTGCGTGCGTTGGCCACTCGGAATTTGCCGACCATGGCTCCAGCCTTATGGTCATTTTCCAATCCTAAAACAAGATAGTAAACCGCATCCGGCTCAGGAGTATTGTCAGCATCGTATACTACGATCACCTCACCTGTTGAATTTATCAGGCCCTGGTTCAATGCCCCCGACTTTCCCTTCCCCGCATGGGGGGGCTTTGTGTGGACGACTTTAAGAAAGGGATACTGTTCAGCATATGATTCCGCGATTTCCCCTGTTCTGTCAGATGAGTTGTCATTGATGATGATAATATCCAGTTTTTCTTTCGGATAATTCAGTTTCACCAATGCCTTTATCGTTTCTTCAATGACCACTTCCTCATTATGGGCAGGAATCAATACACTCACTGTTGGGTATCTGATGGGGAATTTATTCCACTTTTTTACGCTCTCTTTGTACTTTTCGAAATGGAGATACCCACCCTGCATTAGAAACATATGGTAAAGAAGCATGAACCAAATAAGGAACAGTGATAAATAAAACAGCAGATTAACCATAAAAATCCCCGCCTTCCAAACGAGACCTGTTCAGTCTTAACCTGATCGCAAATATGGTAAAGAGCGCTACCATAGACCCGGCTGCAATTGCGATCATCCACATTGTCATATTCGTTGCAGACTCTACTTTTGGTTTGTAAAACTCCGGTGAATTTTCCAGGAGGCCAAAATAATCAACACCAACGCTAACCCCCTCTTTTTCTCCAACGGTGACAGAAATATTGTCTACGGTGACGTGGCTGCTGACTTTTTTGAGGTCGATCCATGAAAGGTTAGGGAGTCTTTCCATCCTGCCGATCAGCTCTTTAAATTTTTCAACACCCAAATACGGATGGTAAAAGCCTGCGATATAACCGTCCCTGACCACTTGCATTTGATCGGCCGCACCCATCATCTTATCGATCGCAACCGGATCCTTTGGGTCTACAAAGCCGATCGTTTCAGGGAGCAGTGTCATGCCGTGCAGGAATGATGGTTTTGTGACATAGGGTGCAGCCCCCATGATTCTCCAGTCCCTGTCGCCAAGCTGCAATTGTCCTATGTAGGTTGAAAAATGGTCGGCTAATATTTCGTATCCGCTTTGGGACATCGTATAATGCGGGGCTTCAAAAGCGAGCGGCTGCAGCCCGTAGCTTACCAGTTCTTGGACGGCTTTCGTCACTTTTGTCTTAATGTAATCTATTTCAAATGCTTTTTGTTTGGATAAAAATTTGATGTATTCTTCCTCGCTTTTAAAGTCGGCACTTGTCTTTTTTTCAGGTGTTTTGTCAGCAGGGACGGTGATGGGCATATTAGCGTCGACATCCCAAAACTCAAAACCCTCTCCAGTTTCATCGTCTTTATACTGGTGGGTATAACCGTGCACGATAATGCTCCCGCCATTTTCCTCCAGATATTTCAGCATTTTAAGCAAATAGGGGTAATCACTAAATTTTGATTCTTTACCTGTCACAGGATCACGATGGATGGGAATGACAGAAACAATATAAGGAATGTTCTTTTCCTTTAAAAAATCGGCGATTCCCTTCAGAATGTCGGGATCGGCCAGTGGATGGATGTCCTCCAGCCGGATATATGCCGGATGCACGGGAGCATGCTGGTCATTAAACACGTCATGCAGAACCTCTCCTAAATACAAGGAAAAAGTAGAATCGATCTTTTCCGCGGCAAAATAATACTTCGATTTATTTTTTACAAACAGGGGGTACGTTTTCCCGTTTCCAATACCGTTTATTAACACTTTTGATTCATTCAGAGGTTTAATTCCCAATACCATACTCAGTTCTACTGAAGTTTTCTTATTGCCATTTACCAGAACTAACTCATTAATCGCACCCTCTTCGGCCCGTTGAAAAAAGGAAAAAGCTTCACCAAGCTGTTCAGTGTTATGGCCAATGCCAACGATGGTTCCCGAAAAGCTGCTAAATAGTGCAGCAACCGCTGGGGAGAGTGGTTCCTTCGCTTCCCCATAATAGAATAGTGTTGAGATACCCTTTAGATCTTTTTCTTGTACTTCCTTGCTGCTTTTGAATGTAATATTTGTTGTAAAATGCCCAATGAGCATATCGAGAAAATTCTGATTTTCGGTCATGTGCCCGGACTCTGTCGAATAAACAACGAGCACTGCGGGAATTTTTGTTGTTTCCGCATTCACTGAAAAATTATTGAGGTTTAAATAAAACGCAAGGACCAACACGAATAACAGCTTGACCCACAATGGGGCATGTACAATATGTAATCCCTTCATCCAGACCACCCTTATGTATTTTTTACATTTCAGCCCTGTTGTTTTTTATAACGAACAATTATGTTATAAAGAACATACCCGAACTTTACAAAGAACTAAACATGCAAAATTCTTCTTTTAGAGTGGTTTTGTGAGGGATTTCTTTACTATTCGCGGAAAATCTCTAATTATCTTAAAATATAGTTCTTTCAAAAGAAAAATTTGTTCTTTTTAACACCATTTTAATAAAAAAAAAACCAAAAAAAAGACATTCTTTAGAGACTGCTGAAAAAGTCTTAATATGTCTTCGTGATTAAAAGGAAGAGGGATCTCTTCCTTTT
>NZ_PGVB01000014.1 GCF_002860205.1 Bacillus sp. T33-2 | reverse complement strand
TCATATAGAAGAAACATGATGGTTATTGTTTGTTGACGCTTGTTTGTTTAGTTTTCAAAGAGCAATTTTAATGTTGTTGTCGCTTATGGGCGACTTTTTAATAATAACACGTTGTTAGCTTATCGTCAACAACTTTTTTATTATTCTTCGCAGCGTCAGCAGCGACGTTTATTAATATAACAGCTTTATAAAAACGAGTCAACCATTAATTTTGTTTTTAACGTTGAATCAATTTTTCAAAGCGGTCTTTGGCGGAAGCATATATTTAAAACATTCACTTGGAGGAGCGATTCGTTTAAAAAGAGAAAATAGAATTTTATATCTTTCCTTCATTGCATTTTTGACGATAAAATCAATCCGTTCATCACTCAAGTCAAACAATATTTCATCCAGTTCCCGTTTGATTAAATACTCCATCTCCTTCATTTCCTGTTTATTAATTAACACCCCAAGCATAAATACACCCCTTATATATGTTCGTTATTGTAGTCTTTTCCACTTCCAGGATTTTTTATCATAACTTTTTATCATATATTCAGCACCTAAACATAAAAATTAGACAAGGATTGTTTAGGACGAGGTGGGATGATCATGAGTTTCTTTTTAGTATTGAATGGGAGGTCAATTAAACAATTATTGGTTATCATTCTGGCTGCTTTTTTTACAGCATGGTTTTTCTTCATGGAAAATATCGTACAAATGCCCGTTTTTTCAACTAAAGATGGCCCGAAGGCAGTTTATAAGGGAGAACAGGATTTAGCACTTACCTTCAATATCGGCTGGGGGGATGAAAAAGCAGAACCTATCCTTGATACCTTGAAGAGTAACAATGTAAAATCGGTGACGTTTTTTCTTTCCGGCGCCTGGGCGGAGCGCCATCCTGAGCTGGTGAGCAGAATGGTGAAGGAAGGATACGAAATCGGTATTCTCGGCTATGAGTACAAAGATTACACCGAGCTGGAAGAATCTAAAATAAGGCAGGATCTTCTTAAGGCGCAGGAGGCGTTTAAAAAGCTAAACGTGAAAAATATTGAGCTTGTGCGTGCACCTACCGGCCATTTCGACCAGCGTACACTAAAAATCGCCGACCGCCTCGGGTATACTGTTGTTCACTGGAGCCTGGATTCAAAGGATTGGACTAATCCCGGTGTCCAAGTGATCGTTGAAAACGCATCCGAAGCAAAAAAAGGAGATATCATCCTTATGCATGCGTCTGATTCCGCGAAGCAGACAAAAGAAGCCCTTCCCCATGTAATACAATCTATCAGAAACAGCAATTTAAAATTTATAACCGTATCAGAAATGATTGCCAATGCAAAAACCAATTCCAGAGAAATAAAATAACCGTCCAAACTATGCTTTGGACGGTTTTTTAGTTGCCTGGTTTCGTTCTTCAAGTGATTTTTGGTTTAATTTGTGAAGCCTCAAAAGCTGGTACGCATTACACGCTAAAAGCGAGAACAGCATCAGATAAATCCAGCTGATCTCATTCACCCTGAGTACCGGTACCAATTCAACTACTGTTACGACCACCATGAAAAATAATGCCGGAATAAAAGCCTCTTTATTTGTCTGTCCTGCTTTCAGGAACGCAGCGGCGACACCGACAACAAAAATGAAAACTGCAAGCAACAAGTACGGCACAATTCCTTCGGTTTTTTCAGCAAAGGCCTGATAACGAAGATACACTAAATCAAAAAGAACAAATGCAATGAGGACGACCTGTACTGTGTTCCATAATGACACTGATTTGAAAATACCAAGTCCGAAGCGGTGAACTGTCAGATAGGCGAAAAAACCCATTTGGCTTAGTATGCTGAAAATCAGCCCAACCCCGAACAACCACAAAAAAGTCGATATGATATCTATTACCTCAAAATGTACAAAATAAGGTTCAAATTCATCCCATTTAACAATGAACCCGACCACTCCTGACGTCAAACCACCGACAAGCAAAGTAGAAAGAAACAGTTTAACCCAATTCCGGCTAGTCACTCTCATTTTCCCCCATAAATAAAATCACTCAACCTTGATTGTACCAACCAGTTTATGAAAAATCTAGGCATTGTCTTTCAAGCGAATAATAATCCTTATATATACCATTCTAAAATTGAGGCCGTTTATGTGAAAGGGGAATTAATATGTACAAGCAAGCGAAGTGGCTCCTCCCCGTCATAGCTTTATACATCATTACGGGCTGTGCCCAATCTGAAGCAGGCGGGGAGCATATCAATTATGAAGATACAAAAAAAATGGTTGTCGATATAATACAAACTGATGACGGAAAAAAAGCTATGCAGGAAATCATGTCCGATGGAAAAATGAAGGAACAGCTCGTACTGGACCAGTCAATGGTATCAGATACGATTAAAACCACCCTTACATCCGATAAAGGAACCGACATGCTTAAGAAATCGTACCAAGATCCAAAGTTTGCCGCAGCAATGGGCCAGAGCATGAAAAATGAAAATGAACAATTATTAAAGGATTTAATGAAGGATCCCGAGTACCGGGCAATGATGATCGAAGTACTCAAAGACCCCGAACTGGAAAAGGAAATAACCAACGTGCTGAAAAGTAAGGAGTACCGGCAGCATCTGCAAACAGTCATAACCGAAACTTTCGAAAGCCCGCTCTATCAGGCCAAGTTGCAAAGCCTCATGCAAAAGTCCGCTGCCCAAATGCAATCCGGTAAACAAGGCGGCGGAGCGGGAGGAGGCGGAGGCCAGGAAAGTAGCGGTGGTACAGGCGCTGGCGGCGGTGGTGCAGGCGGTGGCGGCCAGTAATGCCACTGTTTGATGCCGCACTTTATTAAATACCCCCGTTATGATGTCAGACTTCCATGCTGATGATCCCGGCCCTACAAAGAATAAACAAGCCTCTCCAGGTGTAATGTTGGAGAGGCTTCACTTTTTTACACTTTAAGAAATAATAAAATGGCAGCAACCTAGACGACTCGACGCAGGGGCCCGACCGCCATTCGGTGAGTTTCTTTATTTTTCCAGCAGGCGTAAAATATTTTGGGCAACACCAGTGTAAATCGCCCCGAGCTGATGGTCTTCGTGATAGATGGAAGGCGCAAAATCCTCTTCATTCCAATCAGGCTGGGCAAGGGGCAGCTTGCCTAACAGGCTGGTCTTCAGCTCCTCTGCGAGCTTCTCTCCACCACCCTGGCCAAAAACATGTTCTCTTTCACCGGTCAATTTACTTTCAAAATAAGACATGTTTTCAATTACTCCCAGGATCTCATGCTCAGTGCGCAGTGCCATTGCACCTGCCCGGGCCGCTACAAAAGCTGCTGTTGGGTGCGGTGTTGTGACGATGATTTCTTTGCAGGATGGGAGCATATTATGGACATCAAGGGCGACATCGCCTGTTCCAGGCGGTAAATCGAGCAGAAGGTAATCAAGCTCGCCCCATTCAACATCATTAAAGAAATTGTTCAGCATTTTGCCGAGCATCGGCCCCCGCCAGATGATCGGTGCATTATCTTCAACGAAAAAGCCCATTGAGATGACTTTTACGCCGAATCTTTCAACAGGGATGATTTTTTCTCCACGTACGACCGGCCGCTTCGTGATGCCCATCATATCAGGAACACTGAAACCATATATGTCAGCGTCAACAAGCCCGACTTTCTTGCCAAGGCGCGCCAGGGATACAGCGAGGTTGACCGATACTGTAGATTTCCCCACACCGCCTTTTCCGCTGGCAATCGCGATGAAAGCGGTATCGCTGTTCAAAAGCCCTTGATCTTCTCGTTTATCTTGTTGGTACTTAGAAAGCTCATCCGGGGGCAGTTCGGTGAATCTGATACCGACTGTTTCCGCTCCGGCTCCTTTCAATATATTCACGATGTGTGTTTGAAGCTGCAGCTGTTCTGCCGTCCCTGTTTTTGCAATCGCTATCTTCACGCTTACATGGCTTTTTTCCGCTTTAATTTTTATTTCCTGGATTGCGTTTAGTTCTTCTAACGTTCTATGTAAAAATGGATCCTTCAGGTCTTTGAGAAGCTCGCGGACTTTTTGTTCAGCTAACATGGCTACACCAACCTTCTTTTAATAATAGTTCAAGTATAACATAACGATTAAAGTTCGAAATGTTAAACCAATCACACTTGCCTATCAAATTGTTACCCGTTTGTCATCATAATGATACCCTTTAAAATGAAAAAGAAGGCCTAGGCCTTCATATCATCACCTGATAAATTTTCTTTCATTCGTGTAATAGCGGAGAATCCCTTCATAGATAGAAGCCGCTACTTTTTCCTGATATTCGTCCCGTTTCAAATTTTCCCGCTCTGTTGGATTGGATAAAAAGCCGATTTCCACAAGTACTCCAGGCTTTTTGGTATTCTTCAGCAGGTATATCTGATTGGCTGGCTTGGCTTTCCGGTCAGTATTCTCCAAATTCCGGCGCAGTTCCTCCTGAATGAACCTTGAGGCCCGTTTGCTTTCCGGATGCCGGGTTGAATAAAATGTCTGCGCCCCGTGCCATCTGGATGAAGGAATGGCATTAAGGTGTATGCTGGCAAAAAAATCGGCTTCAGACTCATTGATCATATCAAGCCGTCTTTTTAAATCCTGCACTTTCCTGCGGCTGAACCCTTTTAAGCCTTTGTCAGCAAGGTCAGCATCTGTCTCTCGGGTCATAATGACTAGGGCGCCCTGCTGCTGCAGATAGTCCCGCAATATCAACGAGACATTTAATGCAATTTCTTTTTCAATCCCATCACTTTCTACCGCCCCTGGATCGACCCCTCCGTGTCCAGGGTCCAGTAAAATAATTTTACCTGTCAGCGGCAGGTTCCAGGATTCCCATGAATCGTTTTCCATGAAATCGTAATGCAATATAAAAAAAAGCAGGATGAGCCCGGCAGCAAATGCGGCCTTTTTCATACGTCTTAACAAAATCATCACCCTTCCCCGCGCTTGTCCCTGTTATTCAATATATGGGACAGGAAGGGTGTTTAGAACAGCATGTTGTGGAGGTTCTCAGTGAAGCCGTAATTTATAACGTTTTTCTCCTCTTTGAAATCCGTCTCTCCACCAGCTGTCCACGTACTGGTCACAAAGATAATAAAGGGATTCGCTGAATAACCCTTCATCACCTTTACCCCAGAACAGGAAAAAGTTGTACAAAGTATCTATCAGGTGGCTCTCTTCCGGCCTGCAGCGCTTTCTGGCCATTTCTGCGGACTCGCCATAATATCCAAAACGTCCGAATTTTGCTCCAAGCAAATACGCTTCAATCGCGACGTCATAACAAGCTTCCTCTATGCCGGCATTCATGATTAAACCGGACGTAAACCGGGATGACCCGAAATAATGCTTTACTCTTTCCTGAAGTATTTTTATCGATAGTTCTCGGAGCATAGACCGCTCATATTTAATTTGTTTTTCTCTTCTTTTTTCTTTGAAGGTTGTAATCACATTCAAAGTTTCTCACCCCTTGAAGATATTTTTTACCTTCAACATGTACTAATTCAGGGTGCGGCAAAGATTCCGTTTCCAGTTTTCCTGCCAGGACATTTGTGGTAAAAAAGCATTAAAAAAAGCCCCAGTGTAACTGGAGCTTTTGTTGCATACAATAAAATTAACGCTTAGAGAACTGAGGTGCACGACGGGCGCCTTTAAGACCGTATTTCTTACGTTCTTTCATGCGTGCGTCACGAGTCAGCAAGCCTGCACTCTTTAATGATGGACGGTATTCAGGGTCAGCCTGAAGCAATGCACGGGCAATTCCGTGGCGGATTGCGCCAGCCTGGCCTGTGTAGCCGCCGCCGCTCACGTTCACTAGCACATCGTAGCCGCCTAGTGTTTCAGTTGCTACTAATGGCTGTTTTACGACTTCGCGTAAAGCTGCAAATGGGATATATTCTTCGATTTCACGACCGTTGATAATGATTTTGCCATCGCCTGGTACTAAACGAACTCGTGCAACGGAGCTCTTACGACGGCCGGTACCAATATATTGAACCTGTGCCAAGTTAATAACCTCCTTAATAATTATCCACGAAGTTCGTAAACTTCTGGTTGTTGTGCTTGGTGTGGATGCTCATTTCCAGCATACACGTGTAATTTTTTGAACATTTGGCGTCCAAGGGAACCTTTTGGAAGCATGCCTTTGATTGCAAGCTCCAACATTTTTGTTGGGTAGTTAGTGCGCATTTCAAGAGCTGTTCTTGTCTTTAATCCACCTGGATGCATTGTATGGCGGTAGTAGATTTTGTCAGTAAGTTTTTTTCCAGTCAATTCGATCTCAGAAGCATTAATGATGATGACGTGATCGCCAGTGTCTACATGTGGTGTGTAAGTTGGTTTATGTTTACCACGTAGGATTGATGCAACTTCGCTTGCAAGGCGTCCAAGAGTCTTGCCTTGTGCATCAACTACGTACCATTTACGCTCAATATTATTGGCATTAGCCATAAACGTTGTACGCATTGAGTGTTTCCCTCCTAAATAATAAAAAAATCCATTCCGTTGGCTAGATATATTTTACACGAATAAACTTTCCGGGGCTTATCGTGGGGTTAAAATACATACCATATGATATAATATCTCGTCGTGGCCCAAATGTCAACACCAGGATTAGTTGTCATGGACATTTTTCATAAATAAGATATTAATCTTGCGGGTAGAATACTTCCCATAAATACAATCCGTGGCCAGGGGCCGTCTTTCCTGCCAAGCTGCGGTCTTTTCCCTTGAGGATTGCCCTAAGCCCGTAAGGATCTCTTTCACCGGTGCCGACCTCGAGCAGCGTTCCGACAAGTATTCGTACCATGTTGTATAAAAAACCATTTCCGACAAATCGAAATACCAGGAGTTCCCCCTCCTCGAATAATTCAATTTCCTCTATCGTCCTGATCCTGTCGTCAACTTCCGTTTTTGCCGAGCAAAAGCTCGTGAAGTCATGTGTCCCGATGAGATATTTTAAAGCTTCCTTCATCCGTGTGCAATCAAGTTGGTATGGAAATTGATAGGCATAATTCCTGCTGAAAGGATCACGTTTCTTCGATGGGAAAATAAAGTAGCGGTACTCCTTCCCCAGCGCATCATAACGGGCATGAAAGGCGTTGTGAACCCGTTTGACAGAATTGACCGCAATATCTTCCGGCAGGAGCGAGTTCAGGGCCACCTCCCATTTTGCTTGCGGTATGGTGAGCGGAGAATCAAAATGGATAACTTGTCCTTTTGCATGGACCCCTGCATCCGTCCGGCCTGAAGCACTGATCTTTATTTCCGCCCCTTTATGCAGCTTTGACAGTGTGGCCTGAATTTCTCCCTGGACAGTCCTTTTTCCCGGTTGGACCTGGTACCCCGAGAAATTGGTACCATCATAAGAAATGATGGATTTATATCTCTTTTTCTCCATAATGGTTAACCTCTCAACACGACGAGAGTCACGGTAAGTGCGCCCAGCACGAGCATCATGCCGGTATCACGGAATGACCATCTCAGCTGCCTGTATTTCGTCCGGCCTTCCCCGCCGCGGTAGCCCCGGGCTTCCATTGCCACTGCCAGCTCCTCGGCCCGTTTAAACGAGCTCACAAACAGCGGAATTAACAGCGGGATGATTGCCAGAACCCTTTGCTTAAGAGGTCCGCTCGCATACTCTACTCCTCTGGCCATCTGGGCTTTCATGATTTTATCCGTTTCCTGCATCAGTGTCGGGATGAACCTGAGTGAAATCGACATCATCAAGGACAGCTCGTGAACGGGGAACTTGAACCTTTTTAACGGGCCCAGCAAAGATTCCAGCCCGTCCGTAATTTCTATTGGTGTTGTCGTTAGGGTCAACAGGGATGTCATGACGATAAGCAGAAGGAACCGCAACGAAATGAAGATCCCCTGCCGGATCCCTTCCTCGTATATTCGCAGCCATCCAAGCTCATACAAAAGGTCACCTTCTTTTGTCAAAAAGACATGCAGGAACAAGGTGAAAATGACGAGCCAAAGCACCGGCTTCAAACCGGAATATAAAAATCGTGGTTTAATCTTCGACAGGGCAGCCATCCATAATGTGTATAATGCTAAAAGTGCATAAGTGAAGAAATTGTTTGCAATGAATACGATACAAACGTACAGGAACACAATTAACAGCTTGGAGCGCGGATCCATCCGGTGCAGGACTGAATCTGCCGGCACATAGCGCCCGAATATCATTTTGTCCATCATTTCGGTACCCTCCTGTGCATGAAGGCGGCAACAGTCTCAGTAAGTTCATCGATTGTTAAGCATGTCTTCGGGAATTTTGTCTGGAAAGCATGTTCCAGCTTCATCTGCATGCGCACAACCTCAGGCACATCCAATCCAAGCTTGGCGAGGCTTTCGGGTGAAGAAAAGATTTCTGCCGGTGTCCCTTTTCTATAGACTGAGCCCTGATGCATGATCACAATTTCATCAGCGTACATTGCGGCATCCTCCATGCTGTGCGTCACAAGGACAGTTGAGAGGTTTCTTTCCTTATGAAGCCGGTAAAATAGGTCCATAATCTCTTTGCGCCCCCGGGGATCCAGACCGGCTGTCGGCTCATCAAGAACAATCACTTCAGGATCCATTGCAAGCACACCGGCAATTGCCACCCGGCGCATTTGGCCTCCCGATAAATCAAACGGAGATTTTGAGAGAATCTCATCAGGCAGCCCAACCTGCCGGATCGCTTCTCTTGCACGTACTTTTGCGTCAGCTTCGGACACGCCAAAATTCATTGGCCCAAAGCAAATATCTTTTTCAACTGTTTCTTCAAACAGCTGATGCTCAGGGAATTGAAATACAATGCCGACATGCTGGCGGATTTCTTTTAAGTTTTTTTCCTTCCGGTTGGCTTTGATTTCCCGGCTGCCAAGCAATACGGTTCCCTTCGTGGGCTTCAATAAAGCGTTCAGGTGCTGCAGTACTGTTGATTTCCCTGAACCAGTATGGCCGATGATAGCAATGTATCGCCCTGATGGGATGTCAATCGATACATCTGATATCGCAAGGCGCTCAAATGGTGTATTGGCCTGGTAGCGGTATTCTACATTTTTAAGTGAGATGTCCATAGTTCTGCCACCAACTCTTCTTCCGTTAAATAAAGCCTTGTTACTGGAAGTCCTTTTTGTTTTAATGCCTTGCTTACCTTTACTGGGAAGGGGATATCGAGCCCAAGCTCAACCAGTTGTTCGTCCATTTGAAATATTTCTTCCGCGGTACCTTCGCGGAATAATTCACCCTTGTTCATGACCAGGATGCGATCGGCTTTAGCGGCCTCTTCAAGATCATGGGTAATCGAAATGACTGTGATGTTTTCTTTATCTTTCAAGGTCCTTACGGTTTCTAAAACCTCTTCACGCCCGCGCGGATCCAGCATGGACGTTGCCTCGTCCAAAATGATAATGGCCGGCCGCAACGCCAGTACTCCCGCGATGGCAACCCTCTGTTTTTGTCCCCCAGAAAGATGGTGCGGCTCTTGATCGAGAAAAGCTTCCATGTTAACTTTTTTTAACGAGTCCTGCACACGTTCTATCATAACCTTTTGTGGAACCCCATGGTTTTCCAGACCAAAAGCCACATCATCCTGAACTGTAGTGCCTACGAATTGATTATCCGGATTCTGAAATACCATCCCAATTTGTTTACGTACATCCCAAACGGTTTCCTCATTCAGGCTGACCCCGCCAACCGTGATCGACCCTTCTCCAGCAAACTGAAGGCCGTTTAACAGCTTTGCGAGCGTGGATTTCCCTGAACCGTTATGGCCCACAATTGCCAGCCATTCCCCTTCAAAAATGTCAAAACTCACATTTTTTAATGCGGGGGTTTGCTGTCCTTCATATTGGTAGGTTACATTCTTTAATGTTACTAGAGGCTTTTTCATGCCGTTCCTCCTCTCAGCTCTGCTTCTCTCTATCTCTGCTTTACCAGTTTATTGTTACATGCGCTCCCGCAAAAAAAAACAGGATATATAAAAAAAGCCTGCACCTCGCTCCGTGCGGAAAGCGTGAATCCGCATGAAACTCTCGATCCTGTTAAGGAATGGGAGGAGGTGCATGAGCTAGACGAGACATTAAAGGATTGCCCTAACGACCATCTGGTTGATAGGTTGCCAGCCACATTGACAGTGGCAGCCCCTGAAAAGGCTATCCCCCGACTGCGCGCGCTTTCCATCGTGCAGGTTTGCACAGTTGAAGCACTGCAGTTCGGCATATAATATGTTGATATTAACGCTCATCATAACGCTCGTTTTTGGCTTGTTACTTACTATACTGTTTTCAGGGAACTCCTGCTAAAGAAAAAAGGGGATGAAACAAGTTTGTATAAACTTCTCCATCGCCCTTGTTGTGTTTTCAGCTTATTAAACTAGCTCAATGATAACCATTGGCGCGCCATCACCGCGGCGAGGTCCAAGTTTCATGATGCGAGTATAACCACCCTGGCGCTCTTGGTAACGAGGAGCGATATCAGAGAATAACTTTTGAAGTGCATCCTGGTTTGTTTCACCATTTGCTACTTCATTGCGTACCCAAGCAGCTGCCTGACGGCGAGCGTGAAGGTCACCACGTTTTCCAAGAGTGATCATTTTTTCTACAACTGAACGAAGTTCTTTCGCACGGGTTTCAGTTGTTTCAATACGCTCGTTGATGATTAGGTCAGTTGTCAAGTCACGCAGCATCGCTTTACGTTGGGCGCTAGTGCGTCCTAACTTTCTGTATGGCATGAGTGTTTCCCTCCTTTGTTGAAGTCAAGATTCGGCTTTTCGCAGCTAACAGCAAAATGCCTAGTTAATTGGCTATTAACTAGTCATCTTTACGTAAGCCCAGTCCAAGCTCTTCTAGTTTTGCTTTTACTTCTTCTAACGATTTTCTTCCAAGGTTGCGGACCTTCATCATATCTTCTTCCGTCTTATGTGCAAGCTCCTGGACGGTATTGATTCCGGCACGCTTCAAGCAGTTATAAGAACGAACAGAAAGATCAAGTTCTTCAATAGTCATTTCAAGGACTTTTTCTTTTTGGTCTTCTTCTTTTTCAACCATGATTTCAGCGTTTTGAGCTTCATCTGTAAGGCCGACAAAGATGTTCAAATGCTCGGTCAAAATTTTGGCCCCCAAAGCGATTGCTTCTTTTGGACCTGTGCTTCCATCTGTCCAAACGTCAAATGTCAGCTTATCGTAGTTAGTCATTTGGCCTACACGGGTATTTTCTACCTGATAGGTTACACGAGAAACTGGTGTGTAAATAGAATCGATTGGGATGACCCCGATCGGCTGGTCTTCGCGCTTATTTTGGTCTGCAGGCGTATAGCCTCGTCCCCTTCTTGCCGTCAGGCGCATACGTAATGAACCTTTATTGGAAAGAGTAGCAATACGAAGATCTGGATTCAGGATTTCAACATCGCTGTCATGACTGATGTTTGAAGCAAGAACTGCTCCTTCACCCTGCATATCGATTTCCAATGTCTTCTCTTCATCCGAATAAATTTTCAAAGCCAGTTTTTTTACATTTAAAATAATAGATGTTACGTCTTCTACTACGCCTTCAATTGTTGAGAACTCATGAAGCACACCATCGATTTGAATCGCTGTAACAGCGGCACCTGGGAGTGAAGATAATAGGATACGACGTAAGGAGTTACCCAAAGTTGTACCATATCCACGCTCAAGCGGTTCTACGACAAATTTGCCGTATTTGGCATCACCGCTGATATCAACCGTTTCGATTTTTGGTTTTTCTATTTCGATCATCAAAAATATACCCTCCTTCAAAACGTCGAAACCCCGGCATTTCTGACATACCGAAATTCCCCCATGTATACGTTCCCGTCAGTGCACAACAACTGGATTAAGTTTTCTGCATAAGAAAAAAATTGTATCATATCCCATTATAGACAGGGATACAAAATCTATACAGAAAAATTAAACACGGCGACGTTTTGGCGGGCGGCAGCCGTTATGTGGAACTGGAGTAACATCTTTAATCGCAGTAACTTCAAGGCCTGCTGCCTGAAGAGCACGGATAGCTGCTTCACGTCCGGCACCTGGTCCTTTAACAGTTACTTCAAGAGTTTTCATGCCATGTTCCATGGAAACTTTAGCTGCTGTCTCTGCGGCCATTTGTGCTGCGAATGGAGTGGACTTACGTGATCCTTTGAATCCAAGGGCACCTGCGCTTGACCAGGAAAGAGCATTTCCATGTACATCAGTAATAGTTACGATTGTATTATTGAAAGTTGAACGAATATGCGCAATTCCGGCTTCAATATTCTTTTTGACGCGGCGTTTGCGGGTATTAGTTTTACGAGCCATTTTAACTGATTACCTCCTTTACCGATTATTTTTTCTTGTTAGCTACAGTCTTACGAGGACCTTTACGAGTACGGGCATTGTTCTTCGTATTTTGTCCGCGGACAGGAAGACCACGACGATGACGCAAACCACGATATGAACCAATTTCCATTAAACGCTTGATGTTTAAAGAAACCTCACGGCGAAGGTCACCTTCAACCTTTAATCTGTCAATAATGTCACGGATTTTGTTTAACTCTTCTTCAGTTAAATCACGGACACGAGTGTCTTCAGAAACACCAGCTTCTGCAAGAACTTTTTCAGCAGTTGGCCTGCCGATCCCAAAAATATATGTTAAAGCGATTACTATACGTTTTTCACGAGGAATATCTACACCAGCAATACGTGCCATCTAAATGCGCACCTCCTTCAGTTTTAACCTTGTTTTTGTTTATGCTTAGGGTTTTCACAGATCACCATTACTTTGCCGCGTCTGCGTATGACTTTGCATTTTTCGCAGATGGGCTTAACAGATGGTCTCACTTTCATTACTCTAACCTCCTTGATAGTACGGAGTGCATCAGTTTATTTAAAGCGGTAGGTAATACGTCCGCGAGTCAAATCATATGGAGATAGCTCTACAGTCACTTTGTCTCCAGGAAGGATCCGGATGAAATGCATTCGGATTTTTCCAGAAACATGAGCCAGCACCGAATGACCGTTCTCTAATTCTACCTTAAACATCGCATTTGGCAAAGTTTCAACCACTGTGCCTTCCACTTCAATTACATCATCTTTCGCCATCGAACTTAGTCTCCCTTCTTCAAGTCATATGTGTTTTACAAACGGGGCGTTCTTCAACCTTATAATTATACCATAATGACCGGCAACAGTCGCCAATTTGGCTGAAATATGACCTTTTTGAACGGACTGGTCTAAATCGATCATCTAACTTCAGGCTTTTGTTAAAATCTCGTAACCAGTTTCAGTGATCGCGATAGTATGCTCGAAGTGAGCGCACCGCTTTCCGTCCACCGTTACGACTGTCCAGTTATCGGTCAGAGTTTTGACATACCGGCTTCCTGCATTCACCATTGGTTCAACACAAAGAACCATGCCAGGTTTTAACCTCGGCCCTTTATTCGGGGGACCGTAATGAGGAATTTGCGGGTCCTCATGTAATTCTTGCCCGATACCATGGCCGACATACTCGCGAACAATAGAAAAGCCGTTTGATTCCACATACGATTGAATCGCGTGAGAGATGTTCGATAGACGTTCACCTGGCTTCGCTTCCTTCAGGCCAAGGTAAAGAGATTCTTCCGTAACGTCCAACAGGCGCCGGGTCTCTTTATCTATACTTCCAACTGGATATGTCCAGGCAGAATCACCATGATATCCGTTGAATTTTGCACCAATATCGATGCTGATTACATCGCCTTCATGAAGAACCCGTTCTCCAGGTATCCCGTGAACTAGCTCATTGTTCACCGACGCACATATGCTGCCCCGGAACCCATTATAACCTTTAAAAGATGGGACAGCATCATGGCTTAGGATGAAATCTTCAGCAATGGCGTCCAGTTCTTTCGTACTGATACCAGGAACGATATGTTTCTTCAGCTCCTGATGGGTAAGCGCAACGATGCGTCCGGCTTCCCGCATGATTTCTATTTCACGAGGGGTTTTGCAAATGATCATTAATTTAAGCCCCCAAGCAACCCATCGATATCAGCAAATACTTTGTTTATATCCTGCTGACCATTGAAATTGCGCAAGTAGCCCCTATCCTCGTAAAAGCCTAAAAGCGGCTTCGCCTGCTGCATGTTCACATCAAGGCGGTTTTGAACTGTTTCCGCGTTATCATCGGCACGCTGGTACAGTTCTCCCCCGCAACGGTCGCATACACCCTCAACTGCCGGAGGGTTAAACACAAGATGGTATGTCGCTCCGCAGTTTTTACAGATGCGGCGGCCTGTCAACCGCTCCATGAGGATTTCTTGATCGACGTCTATGTTGATGACATAATCAAGCTTCTTGCCCAGCCCTGCAAGCATGTTTTCGAGTGCTTCCGCCTGGGCAACTGTGCGTGGAAAACCATCAAGAAGAAACCCTTTCTGGCTGTCTTCCTTGCTTAAGCGCTCGCGGACAATCCCGATCGTCACTTCATCAGGGACAAGTTCACCCTTATCCATGAATGACTTTGCTTTTAAACCTAGTTCCGTTCCTTCTTTTATAGCTGCACGGAACATATCTCCAGTCGAGATATGAGGGATGTGGTATTTTTCCACAATTTTTTCGGCCTGTGTGCCTTTGCCCGCACCCGGAAGGCCCATCAAAACTAAATTCACAAGAAATCCCCCTCGAGCCATTATGTTTACAGTTTAGGGAACACCATGTCCCCTAAACTTTATTTAATAAAACCTTTATAATGGCGTTTTACAAGCTGGGCTTCCAGCTGTTTCATTGTTTCCAGTGCTACACCAACTACGATGAGCAAGCTTGTTCCGCCAATCTGGACTGATTGCGGCAATCCCGCAAACTTAATGAAGAACACAGGCAGAACTGAAATGACCGCCAGGAATAAAGCACCAACCAGGGTCAAACGGTATAAGACCCTCGTTAAATATTCCTGAGTTGTTTTCCCTGGGCGAATGCCAGGCACATAACCGCCCTGTTTCTTTAAGTTTTCAGCTACCTGCTCAGGGTTGACCTGGATAAATGCATAAAAATATGTGAACGCAATGATTAAAGCAACATAGACGATCATGCCGATCGGCTGTGTGTAATCAAACGTTTCGATTATCCAAGTGGTAACGTCATTCGTTCCGAAGAATTGTGCAATCGTCGGAGGAGTGACGACAAATGATATCGCAAAGATAACCGGGATTACTCCGGCAGCATTTACTTTCAACGGAAGATGTGTTGATTGTCCGCCCACCTGATTGCTCCCTGCCTGCATGCGTTTTGCATACTGGATAGGAATTTTACGGTTGGCCTGCTGCACAAAGATAACTCCAACAATAATTGCGATAACAGCTAATGCGATTAATACAACAGTTAAAATCCGCAGGAAAAGCTCTTCGCCTGCATTTTCGAACTGTTGTGCATAGATTTGGTTAACCATTGTCGGCATTCCTGCTGCGATACCGGCAAAGATAATAATTGATATACCGTTGCCTACTCCTTTTGCGGTAATCTGTTCGCCCAGCCACATTAAAAATGCAGTCCCGGCAGTCAGCACTAACGCAATGAGAAGATAGTTTGTGATGCTTGTGTCACTAATGAGCATGCCATTGGCCATATTATTAAAGCCGTAGGACATGCCCAGCGCCTGGATAAAACCGAGCACAATCGTGAAATAGCGTGTAAACTGAGCCAGTTTACGGCGCCCTACTTCTCCCTGCTTAGACCATTCCGTAAACTTTGGCACTACATCCATTTGCAAAAGCTGTACGATGATCGATGCTGTGATATACGGCATGATGCCCATAGCAAGAATCGAGAAGTTTTGCAGCGCACCGCCGCCAAAAGTATTCAGGACACCGAAAACATTCAAGTCATCCTGTGCTTTTAATATATCTGAATTTACACCTGGCACCGGGATAAAAGCGCCAATGCGAAATACAATCAACATTAAAAGGGTGAATAAGATTTTATTTCTAATTTCACCCACGCGCATAAAATTGGAGATTGTTTGAAACATTAAATCACCTCAGTTTGACCGCCGGCTGCTTCAATTGCTTCTTTGGCGGCAGAGGAGAACTTATGGGCTTTAACTGTAAGCTTTTTCTCGATCTTGCCGTTAGCAAGAATTTTAATGCCTGCTAACTCTTTTCTTACAAGCCCAGTTTCAATTAGAAGTTCTGGAGTCACTTCTGTTCCGTCTTCGAACTGGTTTAAAGCATCAAGGTTAACAACTGCATATTCTTTGCGGTTGATGTTCGTGAAACCGCGCTTAGGCAGACGTTGGAACAAAGGAGTTTGACCACCCTCGAATCCAGGACGTACACCTCCGCCAGAACGTGCATTTTGACCTTTATGACCTTTTCCGGCAGTTTTACCGTTCCCTGAACCGATACCGCGCCCTTTGCGCTTGCGTTCCTGGCGGGATCCTTCTGCAGGCTTTAGTTCGTGAAGTTTCATGTTGGCACCTCCTTATTATTAAGAAGAATAAAATTTATTTTTCAACAACTGTTACAAGATGGGCTACTTTCGTGATCATGCCGCGGATCGCAGCATTATCCTGATGTTCAACTGTCTGGTGCATCTTGCGCAATCCAAGAGCTTTAACTGTTTCGCGCTGGTCTTGCGGACGACCGATAACGCTGCGAGTGAGGGTAATTTCTAGTTTATTGGCCATTTGATTTCCCTCCTTATCCTAACAGTTCTTCTACTGATTTACCGCGTAACTTAGCTACGTCTTCAGCACGCTTAAGTTGTTTTAATCCGTCCATAGTTGCACGAACCATATTAATTGGTGTGTTGGATCCCAGTGATTTTGACAGGATGTCAGCTACACCAGCAAGTTCAAGCACCGCACGGACTGGTCCGCCGGCAATGACTCCTGTACCTTCTGAAGCAGGCTTAAGAAGGATTTCACCAGCACCAAATCGTCCGATAACTTGGTGTGGAACAGTTGTACCAACCATAGGCACCTGGATCAAGTTTTTCTTCGCATCTTCAATTGCTTTGCGGATCGCATCTGGCACTTCTTGTGCTTTACCAGTACCAAAGCCGACATAACCGTTTTTGTCGCCCACTACTACTAGTGCAGTGAAACGGAAACGGCGTCCACCTTTAACAACTTTAGCAACACGGTTAACCGTAACCACGCGTTCTTCTAGTTCAAGTTTGTTTGGATCAATACGACGCATCTTTATGTGTCCCTCCTTTTGCGATTAAAATTGTAAGCCATTTTCACGGGCAGCGTCTGCCAATGCTTTAATGCGGCCATGGTAGAGGTATCCGCCACGGTCAAATACTACACTTGAAAATCCTTTTTCAACAGCGCGCTTGGCAACCAATTCTCCGACCTTTTGTGCTGCTTCAAGATTGCTTGTGGACTCAAGGTTAAAATCTTTATCTAAAGTAGAGGCACTTGCTACAGTAACTCCATTGACATCGTCGATTAATTGAGCGTAAATGTGTTGGTTGGAACGGAACACATTTAAACGAGGACGAGCTTCAGTTCCGCTTAATTTCGCACGGACACGGGCGTGTCTTTTTCTGCGAGTCGCGTTTTTGTCAGCCTTCGTAATCATTTACGTCACTCCTTTCGTTTAACCTATGCGGCATTACTTACCTGTTTTACCTTCCTTGCGGCGGACATGTTCGCCTTCATAACGAATACCTTTACCTTTATACGGCTCAGGAGGGCGTACGTCGCGGATGTTAGCAGCAAGTGCGCCAACACGTTCTTTATCTGTACCTTTTACAACCACCTTCGTGTTTGCAGGGACTTCAATTTCAAGGCCTTCTTCAGGCTCGATTTCTACTGGATGAGAATAACCGACACTTAGTACAAGTTTTTTACCTTGCTTGGATGCACGGTATCCAACCCCTACTAGCTCAAGTGATCTTTCAAATCCTTTAGATACACCTTCAACCATGTTCGCCAACACCGCGCGAGTTGTTCCGTGCAATGCACGATGTTGCTTCGCATCGGATGGGCGGCTTATGTTGATTACGTTATCTTCAACTTTAATTTCCATTTCAGGGCTGAAAGTACGAGACAATTCACCTTTAGGCCCTTTTACAGTTACGAGGTTGTCATCAAGCGCCACTGTGACGCCAGTTGGAACCTCAATTGGTTTTTTACCTACGCGAGACATTTATTGCACCTCCATTCATTCAGAAACTGTTTTACCAAACGTATCCTAGAACTTCTCCGCCAACTTGCTTTGCACGAGCTTCTTTATCAGTTAATACACCGGTAGAAGTTGACACAAGCGCGATTCCCAGACCGTTAAGTACACGTGGCATTTCAGTAGACTTAGCGTAAACGCGAAGTCCTGGCTTGCTGATCCTTTTAAGACCAGTAATAACACGTTCATTATTGGCACCGTATTTTAAGAAGATACGGATAATACCTTGTTTGTTATCTTCGATATATTCGACGTCACGCACGAAGCCTTCTCGCTTCAGGATTTCAGCGATTTCCTTCTTCATGTTGGAAGCAGGTACTTCCAACTTTTCGTGACGAACCATATTCGCGTTACGAATACGAGTAAGCATATCTGCAATCGGATCTGTCATGACCATTATTTTTACCTCCTTCCCAGACTTGGGTTTTACCAGCTAGCTTTTTTGACACCAGGAATTTGTCCTTTGTATGCTAATTCACGGAAACAAATACGGCAAAGCTTAAATTTACGGTATACAGAGTGCGGACGTCCGCAGCGCTCACAACGAGTGTACTCTTGTACCTTGTATTTAGGCGTGCGTTTTTGTTTCGCAATCATTGATTTCTTAGCCACGTTTTCGCCTCCCTCTATTTAGAGATTACTTCTGAAATGGCATTCCGAATTGTGTTAATAGTTCACGAGCTTCTTCATCAGTGTTAGCAGTCGTTACAATAACAATGTCCATGCCACGGATTTTACTTACTTTATCGTAATCAATTTCAGGGAATATTAACTGTTCTTTAACACCTAATGTGTAGTTTCCGCGTCCGTCGAATGACTTCTTGGAGATACCGCGGAAGTCACGTACACGTGGTAAAGATACTGAAATTAACTTGTCCAGGAATTCATACATGCGTTCACCGCGAAGGGTTACTTTCGCTCCGATCGGCATGCCTTCACGGAGACGGAAGCCAGCGATGGATTTTTTCGCACGTGTTACAACTGGCTTTTGGCCTGTGATGGTCGATAATTCCTCTACTGCGTTATCAAGTGCTTTTGCGTTGGCAACAGCGTCGCCTACACCCATGTTGATTACGATTTTTTCAAGCTTTGGTACTTCCATTACAGATTTATAGTTGAACTTGCTCACAAGAGCAGGGGTAATTTCTTTATTGAACTTTTCTTTTAGGCGGTTCATCGATTGTACCTCCCTTCATCAATAGACTATTTATCTAGAACTTCACCGGATTTTTTCGCTACGCGTACTTTTTTGCCGTTTTCCTCTTTAAAACCAACTCGGGTTGGCTGGCCGGATTTCGGGTCGATAGGCATAACGTTTGATACATGGATAGGTGCCTCCTGGTTGATGATTCCGCCCTGCGGATTCACCTGGGAAGGTTTAGCATGTTTTTTAACAACATTCACACCTTCTACAAGTACTCGGCTTTGCTTTGGATAAGCTGCAAGGATGATCCCTGTTTTGCCTTTGTCCTTACCAGAGATGACCATAACTTTGTCACCTTTTTTTACATGCATCTGTGCGCACCTCCTTAAAGGCATAGAAATTTATATTATAGTACTTCTGGAGCTAATGATACGATTTTCATAAAGTTGTTGTCGCGAAGTTCACGTGCAACTGGTCCGAAGATACGAGTTCCGCGAGGGCTCTTATCGTCACGGATAATTACACAAGCATTTTCGTCGAAACGGATGTAAGAACCGTCGTTACGGCGCATTCCGCTCTTTGTACGAACAACAACCGCTTTGACTACGTCACCTTTTTTAACAACGCCGCCTGGTGTTGCTTGTTTCACTGTACAAACGATAACGTCACCGATATTGGCAGTCTTACGGCCAGAGCCGCCAAGGACTTTAATAGTAAGAACTTCACGTGCTCCTGAGTTATCAGCAACTTTTAAACGTGTTTCCTGTTGGATCATGCGAGTAACCTCCCTTCGGAATAAACCTTAATCCCGAACAATTAGATAATAACAGCTTTTTCCACCACTTCTACAAGACGGAAGCGCTTGGTAGCAGAAAGCGGACGAGTTTCCATGATACGTACTACATCGCCGATTTTTGCCTGGTTTTGCTCATCATGAGCTTTAAACTTTTTAGAGTATTTTACACGCTTACCGTACAGAGGATGCTTTTTGTAAGTTTCAACAAGAACAGTGACAGTTTTGTCCATCTTGTCAGATACAACGCGTCCTGTGTACAATTTGCGTTGGTTGCGTTCACTCATTGTGATTGCCTCCTCTCATCTTATCGATTGTTGACGCCAATCTCTCTTTCACGAATAACAGTTTTCATGCGAGCAATCGCTTTGCGTACTTCACGAATGCGAGCTGTGTTTTCAAGTTGTCCAGTCGCTAATTGAAAGCGCAGGTTGAAAAGCTCTTCTTTTAGGGATTTAGCTTTTTGTTCAATTTCGGCAGTGGTAAGGTCACGAATTTCATTAGCTTTCATTAGTTTCACCACCAATTTCTTCTCGTTTTACAACCTTGCATTTAACAGGAAGTTTGTGTGCTGCAAGCCGTAATGCTTCGCGTGCGATTTCTTCAGAAACGCCAGCAATTTCGAACATAACTTTTCCAGGTTTAACAACTGCTACCCAGCCTTCAGGAGAACCTTTACCGGAACCCATCCGCACTTCTAGAGGCTTTGCAGTGTATGGCTTGTGAGGGAAAATTTTGATCCAGACTTTACCGCCACGTTTCATATAACGTGTCATCGCGATACGGGCTGCTTCAATCTGGCGGTTTGTAATCCAGGAAGCGTCCAGTGCCTGCAAACCGTATTCACCAAATGTTACTTCTGTACCGCCTTTTGCACGTCCGCGCATTTTTCCGCGGTGCTCACGACGATACTTAACGCGTTTAGGCAATAACATATTATTTGCCTCCTTCCTCGGATTTCTTCTTGGCAGGAAGAACCTCTCCACGATAGATCCATACTTTTACGCCAAGCTTTCCGTAAGTTGTATCTGCTTCAGCAGTAGCGTAGTCGATATCAGCACGAAGAGTATGAAGTGGAACTGTTCCTTCGCTGTAATGTTCTGAACGGGCGATATCAGCACCGCCTAAACGGCCGGATACCATTGTTTTGATACCTTTAGCGCCAGCACGCATTGCGCGTTGGATTGCCTGCTTTTGTGCACGGCGGAAAGATACACGGTTTTCCAGCTGGCGTGCAATGTTTTCAGCAACCAATTTCGCATCGATATCAGCTTTTTTGATTTCAAGAATGTTTATATGAACACGTTTGCCAGTAAGTTGGTTCAGCGCTTTTCGGAGTGCTTCAACCTCAGTACCACCTTTACCGATAACCATTCCAGGCTTTGCAGTATGGATAGTTACATTTAGACGGTTAGCAGCACGTTCGATTTCTATTTTAGAAAGAGAAGCATCGCTTAAACGCTTAGTCACGTACTCACGAACTTTAAGGTCTTCGTGCAAAAGATCAGCATAGTCTTTGCCTGCGTACCATTTGGATTCCCAATCACGGATGATTCCGATACGCAAACCGACTGGATTTACTTTTTGACCCACTGATTATCCCTCCTTCTTTTCTGATAAAACGATAGTGATGTGGCTTGTGCGCTTGTTAATTGCGCTTGCGCGGCCCATAGCGCGCGGACGGAAACGTTTCAATGTAGGTCCTTCGTTGGCATACGCCTGGGATACTACAAGATTGTTAACATCCATTTCATAGTTGTGCTCTGCGTTCGCTAATGCAGATTTCAATACTTTTTCAACGATTGGAGAAGCTGCTTTTGGGGTAAGGTTTAAAATCGCCACCGCTTCACCAACTTGCTTTCCTCGAATTAAATCTAGAACTAAGCGAGCTTTACGAGGAGCAATACGAACTGTTCTAGCAACAGCTTTAGCTTGCATGAAGATGCCCTCCTCTCATTAACGTCTTGTTTTCTTATCGTCACTGGCATGGCCTTTGTAAGTACGAGTTGGAGCAAATTCTCCAAGCTTGTGGCCTACCATGTCTTCAGTAACATATACAGGTACATGTTTGCGACCATCGTAGACAGCGATAGTGTGTCCGATGAATTGTGGGAAGATCGTTGAACGGCGAGACCATGTTTTCACGACTTGCTTGCCGTCAGTTTCATTTAACTTTTCGATCTTATTGATTAAATGCTCATCAACAAAAGGTCCTTTTTTTAAGCTGCGACCCATGATTGAACCTCCCTTCGTGATTGCGCTACGGTTCGTGTGAACCGTAGTTCAATCCCGTTATTTTTTACGGCGACGTACGATAAACTTGTCGGACTTGTTTTTCTTCTTGCGTGTTTTGTAACCAAGAGTTGGTTTGCCCCATGGTGACATTGGTGATTTACGTCCGATAGGAGCGCGTCCTTCACCACCACCGTGCGGGTGATCGTTAGGGTTCATTACAGATCCACGGACAGTCGGGCGCTTGCCTAACCAGCGTGAACGACCTGCTTTACCGATGTTGATCAATTCGTGCTGTTCATTGCCTACCTGGCCTACAGTTGCACGGCATTCCGCAAGGATCATGCGCACTTCGCCAGAGTTTAAGCGGATCAGCACATACTTGCCTTCTTTACCAAGCACCTGTGCAGATGTACCAGCTGAACGGACCAATTGTCCGCCTTTGCCAGGCTTCAACTCGATGTTGTGGACAACTGTACCAACTGGAATGTTAACAAGCGGAAGAGCATTTCCTACTTTAATGTCGGCTGTTGGGCCTGCCATTACTTCCATTCCAACTTCCAGGTTCTTAGGAGCAAGGATGTAACGCTTTTCTCCATCCACATAGTTAATTAATGCGATGTTCGCTGAACGGTTTGGATCATACTCGATCGTAGCAACGCGTCCAGGAATGCCATCTTTATTACGTTTAAAATCGATAATACGATATTGACGTTTATGACCGCCGCCTTGATGACGAACAGTTAACTTACCTTGGTTATTACGGCCGCCTTTGCTCTTCAATGGAGCAAGCAGGGATTTTTCCGGCTTATTAGTCGTGATTTCAGCAAAATCAGACGCTGTCATGTTACGACGACCGTTAGAGGTAGGTTTGTACTTTTTAATCGCCATTTCGTTTCCCTCCTCTTCTTATTAAGTGATTATACTTCGAACAATTCGATTTCTTTGCTGTCTTGAGTCAATTTCACGATGGCTTTACGACGCTTGTTTGTGTAACCGCCGAATTTGCCCATGCGCTTGAACTTGCCTTTATAGTTCATGATGTTTACTTTCTCAACTTGAACACCGAAAATTTCTTCTACAGCGTCTTTAACTTGAGTTTTGTTAGCTCTGACATCAACGTCAAAAGTGTATTTCTTTTCGGCCATTAAGTCAGAAGTACGTTCAGTAATAACGGGGCGCTTAATGATATCGCGTGCATCCATTATGCAAGCACCTCCTCTACTTTTTCAACCGCTGCTTTTGTAATGATCAGCTTATCATGATTCAAAACATCTAAAACGTTGATTCCTTCAGCAGGAACAACTGTGATGCCAGGAATGTTACGAGCAGAAAGCGCAACGTTTTCGTTCAGAGCTTCAGTAACAATAAGAGCTTTAGTGTTAACTGCAAGACCCTGTAATACGCTAGCGAATTCTTTTGTTTTTGGTGTATCAAACGCAAGGTTTTCAAGCACCAAGATGTCTTCTGCCAATACCTTTGAAGAAAGAGCGGATTTAATCGCCAGGCGGCGCACTTTCTTAGGCAGTTTGTAGCTGTAGCTGCGTGGAACTGGTCCGAATACTGTACCACCGCCGCGCCATTGCGGAGAGCGGATAGAACCTTGACGGGCACGGCCAGTGCCTTTTTGGCGCCATGGCTTGCGGCCACCGCCTGCTACTTCAGAACGAATTTTTGTTTTATGAGTACCTTGACGCAGAGATGCTCTTTGGGCAACAACCGCCTCAAACATAACGTTATTGTTAGGCTCAATACCAAACACTGAATCGTTTAGTTCGATTTCGCCAACTTGTGATCCAGCCTGGTTTAATAATGCTACTTTTGGCATTCCTTTTTGCCTCCTTTCCTGTAAAATTACTTCGCTTTTACCGCACTTTTAATTTTTAACAACGCTTTGCGGGGACCCGGAACGTTTCCTTTAATCAAAAGAAGGTTGCGTTCTGCGTCGATTTTAACAACTTGCAGGTTTTGAACAGTGATCTGCTCTCCGCCCATACGGCCAGGCAACGCTTTGCCTTTGAATACACGGTTTGGAGCAACAGGACCCATTGAACCTGGGCGACGGTGGTAACGGGAACCGTGAGCCATTGGTCCGCGGGATTGTCCGTGGCGCTTGATGGAGCCCTGGAAACCTTTACCCTTCGAGATACCTGTTACATCTACTAAATCGCCTTCCGCGAAAATACCAACTTTGACTTCCTGACCAACTTCGTACTCTGCTAAGTTAACTCCGTTGAATTCACTAACGAAGCGCTTAGGAGCAGTGTTTGCCTTTGAAACGTGGCCTTTTTCCGGTTTGTTGGCAAGCTTCTCACGCTTGTCTTCAAAACCAAGCTGGACAGCTTCGTAGCCGTCAGTTTCGCCAGCTTTCACTTGAAGCACAACGTTTGGAGCAGCTTCAACGACAGTTACCGGGATAAGATCTCCATTTTCAGCAAATACTTGAGTCATACCGATCTTTCTTCCTAAGATTCCTTTGGTCATTACAGTCACACCTCCTAATTATCAGTTATGTTTATTTCATTAAAGTTTGATTTCGATATCTACACCTGATGGCAGGTCTAAACGCATCAACGAGTCGACAGTTTGTGGCGTTGGGTTGATGATGTCGATCAGACGCTTATGTGTCCGCATTTCAAACTGCTCACGTGAATCCTTGTACTTGTGCACCGCACGAAGAATTGTGTAAACAGACTTTTCTGTCGGAAGCGGGATCGGACCGGATACAGCCGCACCAGAACGTTTCGCTGTCTCGACGATTTTTTCTGCAGATTGATCAAGAATCCTGTGATCATAAGCTTTTAAACGGATACGAATTTTTTGTTTTGCCATTACTTTCCCTCCTTTTCGCCTATTTTAGAATAGACATTCTCCGCGAAAATTTCCCACACACTCGCCATGGCAAAGCGGCCGGGTGTGTCAGCAACCTTCCGCATCATCGCAGTCAAAGACCAACATTGTCTATTATACAGAAAACATAAATAGAGCGCAACATTTATTCCGCTTTTGTTTATGTTTTGCACACTTTTTCTATTATAACGGCTTCCTTTCAAGTTTTCAAGAGCGGATTTCAAGTTCCCTCGCTTAATGGACATTCTCTGTTTCTTTCATGAACCAAATGGTTCCTGCAAACGTTAAATTCCGACCGTAAAGTCATGTTTCTTCTTATTAATATACATCGCTTCATAGAAAAAGGATGGCCAGGTAAGCCATCCTGTAAAAGGGGGAATCAAGGAGTAGAAATAAACCGATTGAAAATGGGTGTAATTCACTTATTAAAAGTTATTCCGCGGCAGCTACTTCCTCCTCGATATCGGAATAGGCATCAAAATCCTGCTTGGCACGGGCGATGCTGGACTCGCGGGCATTATACTGCTTGATCGCATAATCGGTCATGATCGACCAGTCAATTCCGTAGACATCCTGCCCCTCGGTGATAGAAATGGTGTCGTTGATCAATCCAATTGCATAAGGCAGCAAGTCGTCCATCGTCGCGGAAAAGACATCGTATAATGCTGGGTCTGCCGCAATAAGCCGCCGTAAGGAATAGGTGCCAAAACCGATATGCCGCCCTTCATCACGGCTTAAATTTATAATCCCTTGAATGATTCCTGGAAGCATTCCACTTGCCTCGAACGCCAGCCTGAAAGAATGGTAGCCTGACTCAGCAAGCATTCCTTCAACCACCATATGGTAAGTAGTCAACGCGCGGACCTGGGCTGCCGGCGAATCATCTGTATAGAGGGCATTCATCGCCTGCGGAAGTTTTTCATAAAAGATTTTCTTATAGTTATCGGTATGGAATTTTGACAAGTCCTCAGTCATTCCCACTTCCTGGCGCCATCGCGCAAAAAATTCCGTATGCTTTGCCTCTTCATATAAAAAAGTAGTCAAGTAAATCGTGTCTTCAAGCCGGCCTTCATTGCCCATCGTGTATAACACTGGCAAGAAGTCTAACGTTACGGCTTCCTCCCCTGCCCCAAACAAGGCAACAAGCTGCGCTACCATTTCCCGCTCTTTTGGTGATGCTTTCGCAATGTTTGCCCGATCAACAGAGAAGTCTATATCCCCTGGGTTCCAGCCTCCGAATTTCTTTGCTTTTTCATAAAGCTTATACATCGGATGGTTCCAGTCCAACAGCTTATCAGTTGACGATTGAAACTGCTCATGGACTTGTTTTAATCCTTTCATTATATAATCCTCCTTCTTTCTTGAAATATTACTAACTATAAAGTACATGATGAAAAGAGACAGCCACAATTCGTAATTTGTCGGTAGATCTACCTTCATTCTTCGGGTGCCGCCCTTCCTGAACAGAAAACAATACGAGCTTTTTCGATATTTATTTATAAAATTCTTAATCTTATAATAAATGTATTGATGTACGAACAATAGCTGACGCCAAAAAGGAGGTAGTTTATGAGGGCTGCAGTTTTAAAGGATTACGGACAAGAAGTAACTGTTGAAAATGTCGAGCTGGATTCACCCAAAAAGGGCGAGGTACTCGTCAAGATTAAGGCAGCAGGGATTTGTCATAGTGATTTGCATGTCGTATCTGCCGATTTGCCACTTCCTGTCCCAATGGTGCTCGGGCACGAGGGAGCTGGAGTCATTGAAGAAGTTGGCGAGGGTGTCACCAGGGTACGAAAAGGTGACCATGTCGTCTTAAACTGGGTCCCCGAA
The DNA here is from genome assembly GCF_002860205.1 of Bacillus sp. T33-2. Taxonomy (GTDB): domain Bacteria; phylum Bacillota; class Bacilli; order Bacillales; family Cytobacillaceae; genus T33-2. The sequence continues at coordinate 40,839 of NZ_PGVB01000014.1, read as the reverse complement.
TGTGGTGAATGTTATTACTGCAATATCGGCAGGAAGGACATGTGTGATACAGCCCAATATACTGCCCAAACAGGAGCCCTGCCAGACGGGACGACCCGTTTTCACTCAAAAGATGGGCAAATATTTCAATTTAGTATGACCGGCACTTTTAGTGAGTACACAGTTGTGCCAGAGGCCGGGGTTATTCCAATCAGGAAAGATGTTCCATTCCCTCAGGCTGCCCTGGTTGGCTGTGGTGTTTTAACGGGGTTTGGGGCGGTCGTTAATACAGCAAAGGTTAAACCAGGAAGCAGTGTCGTCGTCATTGGAGCTGGCGGAGTCGGCTTGAACGTCATTCAATCTGCCCAGCTGGCTGGTGCGGGAAAGATTATCGCGGTTGATGTTGCAGCAAACAAATTTGATATCGCCCGGCAGTTTGGCGCAACCCATACTGTTGATGCCTCTGAAGACGATGTGATCGACCAGGTGCTTGAATTCACAGATGGAAGTGGAGCTGATTATGCCTTTGAAGTCATAGGCCGTCCGAACACGATAGCCCAGGCATATAACTGTCTTGGAAAAGGCGGCATGGCAATAGTTGTCGGCATCGCTCCCCCGAATGAAGATGTCGCCATCAATGCGTTTTCGCTCCCAGCCCAAAGCAGGACGATCACCGGCTCCTGGTATGGACAGAGCAACCCCATCGTGGATATACCTAAAATCCTGGATTTATATATGGCCAAAAAAATCAAGCTTGATGAGTTAATTACAAAAAGATATACATCACTTGACGGCATAAATGAAGCCTTCAACGATATGAAGGAAGGCAAGGTAGCAAGGAGCGTTGTGGAACTTTAAACTCGTGGCCGGCTTTAGCTGAAGAATATCCACTGGTTCTCAGGCAATGGTGATTCTACTGGACTTTGCGCTTAGATAATTCCGTGATTTTGTCCGATAGCTACCATAACATCGCCCCTTAGCCGGGCATAACATAAAAATCCAATCCAAGGAGGCAATAATAATGGCATATTTTCAATCGGCAGAGGATCTGTATAACGTATTTGAAGGTTTTTTTAATGAAGTAAAGGATTCAGAGCAGTCCAAAGCCATTATGGCTTCATATCAGAAGTCATCTCATCATGATGCGCTTGTCCAATATATTTACCACAAACCTGAAGCAAAAGTCACCTGGGTTCCGAATGACAAAGGCAGCATTGACGTTATTTATGGGGACACAGATGTCAACCCAGAATTGACCTTTGAAATGAACGCGGATATCGGCCATAAATTTTGGCTTGGAAAGGTGGACCTCACTCAGGCTTTGGCCCGCCAACAAATGAAAGCTACCGGCCCTCTTTCCAAATCGCTTAAGGTTGTGCCTCAGCTTCAGCAATGGTTTCCTTTATATCGTGATTACTTAATCAGAACGGGCCGTGAAGAATTAGCCGGATAAAGTAAAATTTTTTAACACAATGCACAAAAAGGGAGGCAAAAGGTCTCCCTTTTAAACCATCTGGATCATATGTCAATTTTTCAAAAGGCGGTAATGACATGGAAACAATCTCTTCTCCAAATCTCCAGACAAAACTTTTCATCAATGGTGAATGGGTCTCTTCTGAAAGCGGAAAGACCTTCTCCGTATTTAATCCTGCTACCGGAAAACCTTTCACCGAAGTCAGTGATGCCGGTGAAGCGGATGTTAGCCGGGCTGTGCAGGGAGCAAAAGAAGCTTTCAACTACAAGAGATGGCGGGGAATGTCGCCGATTGAAAGGGGACGGATCCTGCATCAGGCGGCAAGGCTTATCCAGCAGAACCAGATGGACATTGCCCATATCATGACGAGTGAAAATGGCATGCCATTAAACATGGCCTTATTTGTAGAAATTCCGCTCGTTGTGGAATGCTTTGACTATATGGCCTCCCTGACAGCGCAGCCGACCGGGCATACTCTGCCGTTTTCAGCCACTGGAGCGCCTCCTAACCATTTTGTGTACACAGTGAAAGAGCCAATCGGCGTTGCCGGCCTGATCACTCCATGGAACTTTCCCCTGCTGATGCCGGCATGGAAGGTGGCACCTGCACTGGCTTCCGGCTGCAGTGCGGTATTAAAACCGGCACCCGAAACTCCGCTGACTGCATTGAAATTAGCCGAGATCTGTCATGAAGCAGGTGTGCCTGAGGGTGTCCTTCAAGTGCTGCCTGGCGGGGATGAAGCAGGAAAACTGATTGTGAACCATCCTGATGTGTCAAAGATTTCTTTTACCGGTGAAACGGCTACTGGCCGAAAAATCCTGGCTGCTGCCGCGCCTTCCATTAAAAGGGTTACTCTGGAGCTCGGTGGAAAGTCGCCCAACATCGTTTTCGAGGATGCTGATTTGGAGCAGGCAGCAAAAAGCGCTTTGTTCGGGTTGTTTTTGAATTCAGGCCAGGTTTGCCAGGCAGGGACACGGATATTTGTGCAGGAGAGTGTCCATGACCAGTTTGTTGATTCGCTAGTAAAACATGCGGAACAGTTAAAGGTCGGCCCTGGGGATGATATCACAAATGACCTCGGCCCTGTCATTAGCAAGGAACAGTTTGAAAAAGTCCTGCATTACATCAAAATCGGTGTCCAGGAAGGTGCAAAGCTGGTTTACGGCGGGAGCAGCAGCCATGCCGAGGGTTATTTTATTAATCCAACCATTTTTACTTCTGTAAAGCAGCATATGAGAATAGCCAATGAAGAAATATTCGGGCCTGTCGGAACCGTCCTGTCATTCAAGGATGAAACAGAGGTTATTGAATTGGCCAATAGTACCATTTACGGTTTAGCGGCAGCTGTCTGGACGAAGGATTTAAAACGTGGACTAAGGCTGGCCCAGGAAATACAATCCGGAACCATTTGGATAAATACGTACCAAATATTGACTCCGACTGCCCCGTTCGGCGGATTCAAACAAAGCGGCCTTGGGCGTGATTTAGGTCCTTCTGCATTAGACGCATATCTTGAAACGAAGTCTGTAGTTGCCGACTTAAATGAACAGCCCCTGACATATTTTTAACGTGGCCGCCTAGGAGAGAAGGAGGTACTTTTTATGGAAGTTGCAGAAAAGGTCAAACATAAACCTGCGAAAACAGATTTAAAAAGGATTAAACAAAAAATAGACCGGGAAAGTGCCGAAATTACAATATCAAAAAGGGAACGGCAGATCGTCGGAGTCATCGCAAAACATGGACTCGGATATGTATTTAAAGACTCATCCCTCTTCCGTATTTTCCGCCATCAAATCCGCACTCCGGAAGAAAGTGAAAAGCTTCAAAAAATCGGAAGGCGTCTGAGAATGGCATTTGAAGAATTAGGCCCTACGTTCATTAAACTCGGGCAGGTGTTGGTGACGAGAAATGACCTCCTGCCCGAAGAAATAACTTTGGAACTGGAAAAATTATTGGACAGAGTGCCACCGATTGATTTTGACTATATCAAATACACACTCGAAACGGAGCTTCCTGACGGGCTTGCGACATTTGAAGTGATAAACCCGATACCGATTGGTTCCGCATCACTCGCACAGGTGTACCGGGGCAGGCTGAAGACGGGACAGGAAGTTGCCGTTAAAGTCCTTCGCCCAACTGTAGAAAAGCTATTCCAAACCGACATTAAGGTCATAAAAAAATGGGCACGCAGACTGCAAAAGCGGCTGCCTGTGGAAGTGGCAGCTTCAGTGGATTTAAATGAATTGCTGAATGATTATTACGGCAGTTCAATGAACGAATTAAACCTCGAACGTGAAGCACACACGATGAACGAGCACAGGCAGATGGCCGGTGACCGTTTTGACTGGCTTCGTGTCACCGACGTCTACCATGCTACGAAAAGTGTCATGGTCATGGAGTTCATCGACGGCTGGTCGATAAAGGATTTCCCTGTCGACTTTTACTCTTTTGAAGAACGGCTGCTGATTATGCTTGACCTTGCACACTATTATATTGAATCTTTTATGAACGGCAACTATCACGCAGACGCACACGGTTCAAACATCCTCATATGCAAAAAGACACGGAAGGCTGTCCCGATCGACTGGGGGATGGTTGGCAAAATGGATACGATGCACACTCAGGCAATTTTCCGGTTTCTGATGCATACCCGCTTGAACCAGGCGGAGGATGCGGCGGAGTGTGCACTTGATGTAGTCATTCCAACCATCTATACCGATACTGTTAAACTAAGGGACCAGTTCAGGGCCATGTTCCTGAATTACGTCAACAGTACTCAGGCCGATAAGTATAATTGGGGACGGCTGGTGCTCGAACTGATCAATATCGGCATGGTCAACCATTGTAAAATTCCAAACGGCCTTGCCCTCTGGGCCAAAGCTTTCTCTGCAACGGAAGGGACAGCGAGGTGGATTTGCCCTGAAGTTTCGTACCACCATGTGGTGGAATCTGCAGATACAGCTGTAATGAAAGGCGTGATTGGCCGAAGGTTCAATTACCGGGCCAATGCGTCCTGGATCACTGAGTCTGTGAAACTGTTCGGAACCATGCCGCGCAGGATCAACAAAATCCTGGAACATCTTTATTACAACGATTTTCGTATGAACGTGCAGATGCGGGTCGATGCAAGGACCGCCAATCTTGCAAACCAGATTTTAAACCGGCTGGCCCTGACCTTGATTGTATCTTCTATTATTATCGCGACAGGATTAATCATGAGTAATTCAGCTGAAATCTCTTATTTAGGATTAACAAAACAAATGATTGCAAGTACTGGTTTGGCTTTGGGAGCCGTTTTGGGTATCTTCTTGATTTGGAGAATTTGGCGGACGAGAAAAACGAGGTCCTTTTTCTAGCGGTAATTGTTTTTCTCGGACAATCCAAACTGAAGGAGGAGTTGCATGATTGACGAGCGGGAAAAAAAGACAATGAATGAACGAATTCGCGCTTTTTATCAACAAAGCGGAGGTCCGAATAATCCCCAAATAAGCAGGATCATAGAAAAACATCTCCTGGATGGGAAAGACCATGGCGCCCCAGGCAAAAGGGAATCCTTCAAGGATGCGATGCTCGAAGTATTTTTAGATGATTATACAACAAAAGATATCATTTTGTGGCTGTTAAAAACCAAATATGATATTAGTGACCGCTGGCAGGAACTAGTGTCTGGCAGGACAAACCAATTTGTGGCAGTTGCGGCCGAGGAACCGCAGCCTGATGAAAGCAGGCTTAATAAGCTTGAAGACCGCCTGCTAAGATTAGAAACAAGTATCGAAAAAATTGTTCACTATCTCGAAACTAATGAACCATCTAAACACGAAGCTGAAAATCAAACGCAGAAAGCAGCTATAAAGCGACGAAGAATATAGACAGAAAAAGAGGAGTGGGATCCACTCCTCTCATTATGGCACAGACTTATATCAATCCCTCGCGAATTGCCTTCGCAATAGCCTGTGTCCGGTTTTGTGCACCTAATTTTTTAATAATGAAAGAAATATAGTCCCGGACAGTGTACTTGCTCAGGTAAAGAAGGTCTGCCGCTTCATCAATCGTTTTGCCTTCTGCCATTAACCTTAAAATGTCGATCTCCCGGTTTGTCAGCATTGTTTTTGGTGAAGATGACCATGCGCTTCCCATGCCGGAAGAATATTTAGAGAGAATTTCTCCTGCATGCTGGCCAAATTTTGTGAGGACGGACAGGATCGTTTGAGATACTTCAAAGGCTTTGCCTTCGCCTTGATCCAAAAATACGCCTCCCCAAACCTGATTGTTCGATGTGCTGTAAATTGGCGCGATTACGAGTGACTTTAATTCAAACTGTTGGATAAACCTTTCAGGCAGGATGGAATTGGCACTCGGGACATACATTGGCTGAATGCGGGTCATTGTTTTTTTAATCTGCGGAAGATTGTTTAAGTTTTCCCGTATATTGCGGATGTCCTTTGTGTCAATCTTATGTCCTATGACACCAAGGCCAATTTGTTCCCCATTCTCTGTCTCCGAATAGTAAAACAATGCGGCCCGCTGAAACGGCAAATAGTTCACGAAACCGCTTACAACTTTTTCGACTGCCTCATCAAAATTCCGGGCGAGCATTATCCATTCATCAAATAGGATCAGGGCGTCTTTCCAATCGTTTTTAATCTGCATATTTTCATGCAGATGCTGGCTTTGCTGAAGCAGCTCCAATGAAAGGGTAAAGAACGGCTTGAGTTGGCCCGCGTCTCTTTTGTTGATGCAAAACAAGTAAGTATCCGAACCCATTGTCAGTGGAAACACTTCAAGATCATCAGCTGGAGAGGTCTGGACCAACAGCCTTAGAATGGCATCCGATAAAATATTCAGTGACGGACCATGCAGATTCAAGATCATCTTTTTCCAAACCTCATCAATCAACAGCCCGTCGTGTGATGTAAAAGCTAAAATCTTGAAGCCTGCATCATCCTGGAATTGAACCTTCGCTGCCCATAAAAAAGGATTTTCTTTTTTTCTAAAAAGCTCAGAAATATAAAAGTCTACATTTAACACTTCAAAATGTGTGTTCGTGAACAATCGTTGAACAATGAGCGAAAAGAAATGCTGGATGGACTGGTGGATATGAAAATCATGTATATCATTTTTTTCGACGACTTTATGGATGGCATTTTCGAGCATCGTGAAAAGTAAAATGAGTTTATGGGAATTGAAAGGTACGTTTAGTTTCTGTGCCCATACGGACTGCAGGGTTTTGAAAGTTTCATCTATATTATTTGAATAAAACCCTGATAGATGGTTCCAAAACAGAACTGAAATTTGCTTTAACTGTTCGGGCGCATCTGCACCAAAATCAATGAGCGTCTGGTTTTGTTTAAGGCGATGAAAAATTTGGTCCCATTCCTCCTGTATCTCTGTTTGATAGTCACTTATGATAGATGCAGACTTCCGCACTAATTCATTCATCTGGTTCTTCATTGAGACAATCAACATTTCCACTCCCCTTTATTCTTACTTTTCAAAAGAGTGTAATAAAATTCAGAATATTATTATCATTAAGAATAAGGATAGTATGTAATGGCAATTTTCGTCAAGTAATATGTAAACAAATTGTAAATAACATGTACACGATTTAAATCCAAGTAACACCGTCGCCGTATAAATACAAAAAAGCAGATGGATCGTCACCCATCTGCTTTCTCATTTATATTACTCAGTGATAGTTGCTACTACGCCAGCGCCTACTGTACGGCCGCCTTCACGAATTGAGAACTTAGTTCCTTCTTCGATCGCGATTGGAGCAATCAGCTCAACAGACATTTCGATGTTGTCGCCAGGCATAACCATTTCAACACCTTCTGGAAGTTGAACGATGCCAGTTACATCAGTTGTACGGAAGTAGAACTGTGGGCGGTAGTTTGTGAAGAATGGAGTATGACGTCCACCTTCTTCTTTTGATAGAACGTAAACTTCAGCTTTGAACTTTACGTGTGGTGTGATTGAACCTGGCTTTGCAAGAACTTGGCCACGTTGGATTTCTTCACGTGCAACACCACGAAGAAGGGCACCAATGTTGTCACCAGCTTCTGCAAAGTCAAGAAGCTTACGGAACATTTCAACACCTGTTACAGTAGTGGATTTTGGCTCTTCAGTCAAACCGATGATTTCTACTACTTCACCGACTTTGATTTGTCCACGCTCAACACGTCCAGTAGCAACTGTTCCACGGCCAGTGATAGAGAATACGTCCTCTACAGGCATCATGAATGGTTTTGCATTGTCACGTTCTGGAGTTGGGATGTACTCGTCAACTGCAGCCATAAGCTCAACGATTTTTTCTTCCCATGCAGCATCGCCTTCAAGGGCTTTAAGAGCAGAGCCTTTGATTACAGGGATGTCATCACCAGGGAATTCATATTCAGATAGAAGGTCGCGAACTTCCATTTCAACTAGCTCAAGAAGTTCTTCGTCGTCTACCATGTCACACTTGTTCATGAATACAACAAGGTAAGGTACGCCTACCTGACGGGAAAGAAGGATGTGCTCACGAGTTTGTGGCATTGGGCCGTCAGCAGCAGATACTACAAGGATACCGCCGTCCATTTGCGCTGCACCAGTGATCATGTTCTTAACATAGTCAGCGTGTCCTGGGCAGTCAACGTGTGCATAGTGGCGGTTAGCAGTTTCATACTCAACGTGTGCAGTTGAGATTGTGATTCCGCGCTCGCGCTCTTCTGGAGCAGCGTCGATTTGGTCATATGCACGTGCTTCAGCACCACCAGTTTTAGCAAGAACAGTAGTGATAGCAGCTGTTAAAGTAGTTTTACCATGGTCAACGTGGCCGATTGTACCAATGTTAACGTGTGGCTTTGAACGGTCAAATTTAGCTTTTGCCATTTTAGGAAATCCTCCTTTTAATTAGAAAAATTAAGTATATATTTATATGGGCCTGTGGAAAAAGTGCTCTTTTTCCACATAGTCCATAGCTTACATAAGTAGTTATACTTTATAAATAAGTGAAAAGCAATTATTCACCTTTATTTTTTTTGATGATTTCTTCAGAAACGGATTTAGGAACTTCTTCGTAGTGATCGAAGTGCATTGAGAATACACCACGTCCTTGAGTTGAAGAACGAAGAGCCGTTGCATAACCGAACATTTCTGAAAGTGGAACCATCGCGCGTACTACCTGTGCGTTACCACGGGCTTCCATGCCTTCTACCCGTCCACGGCGCGCAGTGAGCATACCCATGATATCACCCATGTACTCTTCAGGGATAACGACTTCAACCCTCATGATTGGCTCAAGGATGACAGGGCTACATTTTGAAGCCGCGTTCTTGAGTGCCATGGAAGCAGCGATCTTAAACGCCATTTCCGAGGAGTCAACATCGTGGTAAGAACCATCGAACAGGCGGGCTTTGATGTCTACCAGCGGGAAGCCTGCAATGACACCGCGGTCAAGCGCATCTTCTAGTCCTGCTTGTACAGCCGGGATGTATTCACGAGGAACAACACCACCGACGATGCCGTTTACAAATTCGAAGCCTTTTCCTTCTTCGTTTGGAGAGAATTCAATCCAAACGTGTCCGTATTGTCCACGACCACCGGACTGGCGTGCAAACTTGCCTTCTACCTGAGCTGAAGCACGGAAAGTTTCACGGTAGGCAACCTGAGGGGCACCCACGTTTGCTTCTACCTTGAACTCGCGGCGCATACGGTCAACGATGATATCGAGGTGAAGCTCACCCATACCAGCGATGATGGTTTGTCCAGTTTCCTGGTCAGTGTATGCACGGAAGGTTGGATCTTCTTCCTGGAGCTTCTGGAGCGCCTGGCCCATTTTATCTTGGTCTGCCTTTGACTTCGGCTCAACGGAAAGCTGGATTACAGGCTCAGGGAATTGCATGGACTCAAGGATTACAAGGTTCTTCTCATCACAAAGAGTGTCACCCGTTGTAGTATCCTTAAGACCTACAGCTGCGGCAATGTCACCAGCGTAAACCTTTGAGATTTCCTGGCGGCTGTTTGCGTGCATCTGAAGGATACGTCCGATACGCTCACGCTTCCCTTTAGTTGAGTTTTGGACATAAGATCCAGACTCCAGGGTTCCGGAGTATACACGGAAGAATGTAAGTTTACCAACGTATGGGTCGGTCATAACTTTGAAGGCTAGAGCTGAGAAAGGCTCATCATCGCTTGAATGGCGCTCAACTTCTTCCTCTGAATCTGGAAGAGTACCTTTAATTGCAGGTACATCCAGTGGAGATGGAAGGTAGTCGATTACTGCATCAAGCATCAGCTGAACACCCTTGTTTTTAAATGCGGAACCGCAAATAACAGGGTAGAATTCAACGTTTGTAGTACCTTTACGGATAGCCGCTTTGATTTCTTCAACTGTCAGCTCTTCTCCGCCAAGGTATTTTTCCATTAACTCTTCGTCAAGTTCAGCTACCGCTTCAAGCAACTTTTCACGGTATTCTTCCGCCTGGTCCCTGTACTCTGCAGGAATTTCACCTTCAGTGATTTCTGTGCCAAGGTCATTTGCATAGAAGATAGCTTTCATTTCGACAAGGTCAATGATTCCTTCGAATTGGTCTTCAGCACCGATTGGAAGCTGAATTGCATGGGCATTTGCCTGAAGGCGGTCATGCAATGTACCAACTGAATACAGGAAGTCCGCACCGATTTTATCCATTTTATTAACGAATACTACGCGGGGAACTCCATAGGTAGTTGCCTGGCGCCAAACAGTTTCAGTCTGTGGCTCAACTCCAGACTGGGCGTCAAGGACTGCAACCGCACCGTCAAGTACACGAAGGGAACGTTCAACTTCCACTGTGAAGTCTACGTGTCCTGGTGTATCGATGATATTTACGCGGTGGTTTTTCCAAGAGGCAGTGGTTGCAGCAGAAGTGATCGTGATACCACGTTCCTGCTCCTGCTCCATCCAGTCCATTTGGGAAGCCCCTTCATGTGTTTCACCGATTTTGTGGATACGGCCTGTGTAATAAAGTACACGCTCAGTTGTTGTTGTTTTACCAGCATCAATGTGAGCCATGATACCAATATTACGAGTTTTTTCTAAGGAGAACTCTCTTGCCATTGGGTCTTTCTCCTTCCGGGTTTGAATGTTTTATAGTTGAAGGTTTGATTACCAACGATAGTGAGCAAATGCTTTGTTTGCTTCTGCCATTTTGTGTGTATCTTCGCGCTTCTTGACAGATGCGCCACTATTGTTGGCTGCGTCAAGGATTTCGTTAGCAAGACGCTCTTCCATTGTTTTTTCCCCACGAAGACGTGAATAGTTTACCAACCAGCGAAGACCAAGAGTAGTACGGCGGTCTGGGCGCACCTCAACTGGAACTTGATAGTTAGCACCACCAACACGGCGTGCTCTTACTTCTAATACAGGCATGATATTCTTAAGTGCTTGATCAAACACTTCGATTGCATCTTTGCCAGAACGCTCACTGATAATATCAAAAGCATTATAAAGGATCTTTTGGGAAGTTCCTCTTTTGCCGTCGACCATCATTTTGTTAATTAGACGAGTAACTAACTTTGAGTTGTAAATTGGATCAGGCAATACGTCTCTCTTTGCAACTGGACCTTTACGTGGCATTTTTCTTCCTCCTTTCAGAAAAACTGATATGTTTAAGTTGAATTATTATTTCTTAGGTGCTTTCGGACGCTTAGTACCGTATTTAGAACGGCCTTGCATACGGTTGTTTACACCAGCAGTGTCAAGCGCTCCGCGCACAATGTGGTAACGTACCCCTGGCAAGTCTTTTACACGTCCTCCACGGATAAGAACAACACTGTGCTCTTGAAGGTTGTGCCCAATTCCAGGAATATATGCTGTTACCTCAATTCCGTTAGTCAAACGTACACGAGCATATTTACGCAACGCTGAGTTTGGCTTCTTCGGAGTCATAGTTCCAACACGAGTACATACACCACGCTTTTGTGGAGATGATACATTAGTTTGAGCCTTTTTAAAGCTGTTGTAACCTTTATTTAGCGCAGGTGATTTTGACTTTTCCTCTTTAGAGCTGCGAGGTTTGCGCACTAATTGGTTAATTGTTGGCATTGTAATTTCCTCCTTTCATTTCTTTGTTAAGCCCACACATCCAGGTGGTTCATTTTTTTACAAAAAACAAAGTCCTTGCAGTGTTAAACCACAAAAACAGTTTTTACTTGGTTATTGCTACAGCAGCCGCCCCTACTCCGATCCCGCATGCTTTTCCCAATTTTTTCATGGAGTCCACACGGGCAACAGCTACATCCATTTCCCTGGCAGCCTGAAGCACTTTTGCTGTTACTTTTGGATCAGCGTCTTCGGCCACTACCAGTTCAGTGACTTCGCCAGCTTTAAGGGCTTTTACTGTTTGCTTTGTTCCTACTATAATCTTTTTGGCCTGTGATACTTTTTCATAAGACATGTTCTATCCTCCAAAGTAACAGGTGAATAGGAGCACCTTTGCTATAGTAACATCTTGCACAAGCGTTGTCAACAGAAAATAGATATTTTTTATGTGTATTTGAATACAATAGCATCGGTTCTGTTTTTTTTTCAAAAATACGGCACTTTCTATCATATGTGATGAGAAAGTGCCGCGGGAATTTGTAAATTAGTCGACTGTTACTTCTTCAGCCTCTTTGTCCTTTAAAATCGGCTCAGCTCTCCTATAACGCTGCATTCCGGTTCCTGCAGGCACAAGTTTTCCAATGATTACATTCTCTTTCAGGCCAAGCAATTCATCACGCTTGCCTTTGATTGCTGCATCGGTAAGTACCCTCGTGGTTTCCTGGAAGGACGCTGCAGACAGGAATGAATCAGTTTCGAGTGAAGCCTTGGTAATACCGAGAAGAACTGGACGGCCTGTTGCCGGTGCCTTGCCTTCAAGCAGTGCTTTCCGGTTGGCATCAGTAAATTGATGGATTTCAAGCAGTGTGCCTGGCAGCACGTCTGTTTCACCTGCATCAATTACCCTGATTTTGCGCATCATCTGGCGAACCATCACTTCAACGTGCTTATCGCCGATTTCTACACCCTGCATGCGATATACTTTTTGTACTTCGCGAAGCAGGTATTCCTGGACAGAAGTAACATCTTTTACCCTTAACAGCTCTTTCGGATCGATGGATCCTTCAGTGAGTTCCTGTCCACGTTCAACCCTGTCGTTGACAGATACTTTCAGCCTTGCTGTATATGGTGCATTATATGTCCTGCTTTCAACTTGGCCCTGGACCACGATTTCATGCTGGCGGTCGCGACCTTCATTGATGCCGACAACAACACCTTCGATTTCGGAGATCACTGACTGGCCTTTAGGGTTACGCGCTTCAAACAATTCCTGGATACGCGGAAGACCTTGTGTGATATCGTCTCCTGCAACACCACCTGTGTGGAATGTACGCATTGTCAACTGAGTTCCAGGTTCTCCGATTGACTGGGCTGCGATGATACCAACAGCTTCGCCAACTTCGACTTCCTGGCCGGTTGCGAGGTTACGTCCATAACATTTTTTACATACACCATGGCGAGTGTTACATGTAAAGGCGGACCGGATCCACACTTCTTCTACACCTGCATCGACAATTTCCGTAGCCAAGTCTTCAGTGATGAGGCCGTTTTCTTCCACCATAACCTCATTAGTCTGAGGATTTTTGATTGCCCGTCTTGCATGGCGCCCAATTAAACGCTCATCAAGAGGCTCGATCACTTCAGTGCCATCTTTCAGCGCCTTGACTTTTAGGCCGCGGTCTGTTCCGCAGTCGTCTTCACGGACAATCACGTCCTGGGCTACGTCTACAAGACGGCGTGTAAGGTAACCTGAGTCAGCTGTCTTAAGGGCAGTATCCGCAAGACCTTTACGGGCTCCGTGTGTCGAAATAAAGTACTCTAACACTGTTAATCCTTCACGGAAACTTGATTTGATCGGCAACTCGATAATACGTCCTGCCGGGTTCGCCATCAGTCCGCGCATACCAGCAAGCTGAGTGAAGTTCGATGCGTTACCACGGGCACCGGAATCACTCATCATGAAAATCGGGTTAGTTTTATCAAGGGATTTCATCAATTTAGCCTGGATTGTATCCTTTGCGGCACTCCAAATCGAAATGACGCGGTCATAGCGTTCGTCTTCAGTAATCAAACCGCGTCTGAACTGCTTAAGAACGTTATCAACCTTGTTTTGGGCTTCCTGGATGATCTCCTGCTTTTCGCCAAGGACGACGATATCCGCAACACCAACAGTGATTCCCGCTTTTGTTGAGAAGCGGAAGCCAAGGTCCTTCATGCGGTCAAGCATCTTGGATGTTTCAGTGATTTTAAACTTTTTAAATACTTCCGCAATGATGTTCCCAAGAATTTTTTTCTTGAATGGATCAACCGTCGGCATTCCTTTAATAACTTCTTTAACATCTGTTCCTTTTTCAACGAAATACCTTTCCGGAGTCTTTTCCTCCAGATTTGTCTTCGTAGGCTCGTTGATATAAGGGAATGAAGCAGGCAGGATTTCGTTGAAAATCAGCTTGCCTACTGTCGTTAATAACAGCATTTTGTTTTGTTCAGGCGTAAATGTCTGGTTCCCTAAAGAACCGGCATGAACAGCAATCCTGGTGTGAAGGTGTGCATAGCCGTTTTGGTATGCAATCAGTGCTTCATTCGCATCTTTAAAGACCATGCCTTCGCCGACTGCGCCTTCCCGTTCAAGAGTTAAGTAGTAATTCCCCAATACCATGTCCTGGGAAGGGGTTACGACAGGCTTTCCGTCCTTAGGATTCAAGATATTTTGAGCTGCAAGCATCAGCAAGCGGGCTTCTGCCTGCGCTTCAGCTGACAGAGGCACGTGCACAGCCATCTGGTCTCCATCGAAGTCAGCGTTATAAGCCGTACATACGAGTGGATGCAGGCGGATCGCGCGTCCTTCAACAAGAGTCGGCTCAAATGCCTGGATTCCCAGCCTATGAAGGGTCGGGGCACGGTTAAGCAATACTGGGTGTTCCTTAATGACTTCTTCAAGGACATCCCAAACCTCTGGTTGAACGCGTTCAATTTTGCGTTTCGCAGATTTGATGTTATGTGCAAGTCCTTTTTGGACAAGTTCTTTCATTACGAATGGCTTGAACAGTTCAAGGGCCATTTCTTTCGGAAGTCCGCACTGGTACATTTTTAAGTTCGGGCCTACAACGATTACAGAACGGCCGGAGTAGTCAACACGTTTTCCTAAAAGGTTCTGGCGGAAACGTCCCTGTTTTCCTTTCAGCATATGAGAAAGGGATTTTAATGGACGGTTCCCCGGACCAGTAACCGGGCGGCCGCGGCGGCCGTTATCGATCAGGGCGTCGACTGCTTCCTGCAGCATCCTCTTTTCGTTTTGAACAATGATGCTAGGCGCACCAAGGTCGAGAAGCCTCTTCAGTCGGTTGTTACGGTTAATGACACGCCTGTACAGATCGTTTAAGTCCGAGGTGGCAAACCTTCCGCCATCCAGCTGCACCATGGGCCGCAATTCCGGCGGAATGACCGGCAGAACATCTAGGATCATCCAGGACGGTTCATTGCCGGAACCACGGAATGCCTCAATCACTTCTAGCCGTTTGATGGCCCGTGTACGGCGCTGCCCCTGGGCTGTCTTTAGTTCTTCTTTTAGCGTCTCGGCTTCTTTGTCGAGGTCGATATCCGAAAGAAGTTTCTTTACCGCTTCAGCACCCATGGAAGCTTGGAATTTGTTCCCGTACTTTTCACGGTATGCACGATATTCTTTCTCAGACAGCAACTGTTTCTTTTCAAGCGCTGTATCGCCTGTTTCTGTTACTACATAAGAAGCAAAGTAAATGACTTCTTCAAGGGCGCGTGGTGACATGTCAAGGACCAAGCCCATCCGGCTTGGAATTCCCTTAAAGTACCAAATATGTGAAACAGGAGCAGCAAGTTCAATATGCCCCATCCGTTCGCGGCGTACCTTTGCACGGGTAACTTCAACACCGCACCGGTCACAAACAACACCTTTGTAGCGAACACGTTTGTATTTGCCGCAGTGGCATTCCCAGTCCTTGGTCGGTCCGAAAATGCGTTCACAGAACAAGCCGTCTTTTTCAGGTTTAAGCGTACGATAGTTAATCGTTTCCGGTTTCTTTACCTCACCATATGACCATGAACGGATCTTATCAGGTGAAGCAAGGCCGATTTTCATGTATTCGAAATTATTGACATCCAGCAAGGGGCCTACCTCCCTTTTAATATCGGGTTTTACCCTAATTGCTAACACGAAAAGCGGAAGCGCCTTGTCCAGCCCCGACAGGCATAAGACGAGCCCCGCAGGAAGTCGCTTTTTGACTTCTGAAGGGGATCGGCTTATGACCCGAGCTGCTCAAATCTCACGATCTTCGCAAGGTACTCGAAGAAGCTCATTCGGGCTGAAAACTGGTTAGGCGCTGCAGCTAGACAAACCAATGGCGTAAACGCCAAATCACCGATGCTTCGGTGATTTGGCCCTTTTGACGCTGCATGGATACTATTCTTTCATTCCGACTTTCTCTGAATCCAAGTCTTCCATTTCAGGGGCAATCGTTAATGTTTCGGCATGCTGCAGCTCTTCATCGTCATCAAAGTCGCGCATCTCGATTTCTTTTTCATCGCCGGAAAGGATTTTTACATCCATGCCAAGGCTTTGCAGTTCTTTCATCAATACCTTGAAGGATTCCGGAACACCTGGTTCTGGTACATTCTCGCCCTTGACGATCGCTTCATAAGTTTTAACACGGCCGACAACGTCGTCGGATTTAACTGTTAAAATTTCCTGGAGTGTATAGGCAGCACCATATGCTTCAAGTGCCCAGACTTCCATTTCCCCGAAACGCTGGCCGCCAAACTGGGCTTTACCGCCAAGTGGCTGCTGAGTAACAAGGGAGTAAGGTCCTGTAGAACGGGCATGCAATTTATCGTCAACCATGTGTGCCAGTTTAATCATGTACATGACACCGACAGACACACGGTTATCAAATGGTTCACCTGTACGGCCATCATAAAGGACTGTTTTGGCATCACGAGCCATACCAGCCTCTTCGATTGTCGCCCACACATCCTCCTCACGCGCTCCGTCGAATACCGGTGAAGCAACGTGAATGCCAAGGTAACGGGCGGCCATTCCAAGATGGAGCTCAAGCACCTGTCCGATATTCATACGTGACGGAACCCCTAACGGGTTTAACATGATATCAACCGGCGTGCCATCTGGAAGGTAAGGCATGTCTTCTTCCGGAAGGATCTTGGATATTACCCCTTTGTTTCCGTGGCGTCCCGCCATTTTGTCCCCTTCAGAAATTTTACGCTTCTGAACGATATAAACACGGACAAGCTGGTTTACGCCTGGAGGGAGCTCATCACCGTCTTCACGGTTGAACACTTTCACATCGAGCACAATGCCTCCGCCGCCATGTGGAACCCGTAGTGACGTATCACGGACTTCTCTTGCTTTTTCACCGAAGATGGCATGGAGAAGGCGTTCTTCTGCTGTTAATTCAGTTACCCCTTTAGGTGTAACTTTTCCGACAAGAAGGTCGCCATCTTTTACTTCGGCCCCGATGCGGATGATTCCGCGCTCATCAAGATTGCGAAGCGCATCTTCACCGACGTTTGGAATATCACGGGTTATTTCTTCAGGCCCAAGCTTTGTATCACGGGCTTCTGATTCGTACTCTTCAATATGGATCGAAGTATAAACATCGTCTTTAACAAGACGTTCGCTCATGATGATGGCATCCTCGTAGTTATAGCCATCCCAAGTCATGAACGCTACGAGAACGTTACGGCCAAGCGCAAGTTCCCCTTTTTCCATGGAAGGTCCGTCCGCAAGGATCTCACCTTTAACGACACGGTCACCAACACTTACAATCGGGCGCTGGTTATAGCATGTTCCCTGGTTTGAACGGATGAACTTCAGCATGCGGTACCTGTCAAGGTCACCTTTCACTTCTTGTCCGTCCACTACTTGAATACGGCGAACCCTTACCTCACGGGCTTCAACGTGTTCGACGATACCTTCATGCTTACAGATTACAGCTGCACCTGAATCCCTGGCCGAGACGTGTTCCATTCCTGTACCGACTCTTGGCGCTTCAGGTTCCATTAACGGAACAGCCTGCCGCTGCATGTTCGCACCCATCAGGGCACGGTTCGAGTCATCGTTCTCGAGGAACGGGATACACGCAGTCGCCGCAGATACAACCTGTTTTGGCGAAACATCCATGTAATCCACACGGTCACGCTTGACAACCGTGTTTTCACCGCGGAAACGGGCGATGATGTCCTCATCAATGAAAGAGCCATCATCCGACAGGCGGGCATTTGCCTGCGCCACTACGTAGTTATCCTCTTCATCCGCAGTCAAGTAATCAATCTGGCTGGTTACTTTTCCGGTTTCAGGGTCTACACGGCGGTAAGGCGTTTCGATAAAACCGAAGCGGTTTACCTTCGCAAAGCTGGAAAGTGAGTTAATCAAGCCGATGTTCGGACCTTCAGGCGTTTCTATCGGACACATACGCCCGTAATGGGAGTAGTGGACGTCACGCACTTCGAATCCGGCGCGCTCACGCGTTAAACCACCAGGCCCAAGCGCAGACAGACGGCGTTTGTGCGTCAGTTCGGCCAAAGGATTTGTCTGGTCCATGAACTGCGAAAGCTGGGAGCTTCCGAAGAATTCTTTTATGGACGCAATCACTGGCCGTATATTGATCAATTGCTGTGGTGTAATGGTTGCAGTGTCCTGGATGGACATTCTCTCCCGGACAACACGTTCCATCCTTGACAAACCAATACGGAACTGGTTTTGCAGCAGTTCCCCTACAGAACGGAGGCGCCTGTTGCCAAGATGGTCGATATCATCTGTGTCACCCACACCATGCAGCAAGTTAAAGAAGTAACTGATTGAAGCAATGATATCAGAAGGAGCAATATTTTTAATCGATTCATCAACATAGGCATTGCCAATGACATTGATGACCTTTTCGCCCTCTTCGTTTGGTGCGTAAATTTTTATGGTCTGGAGTGTGATATCATCTTCTACCACACCGCCATATGGGTTGTAGTTTTTAAAACCAACATCCTTCTCGAGGTTGGGAATGATCCGGTCGAGTGTCCTCCGGTCAAGTGCAACCCCTTTTTCAGCAATGATTTCTCCTGTTTCCGGATCAACCAGCGTCTCAGCCAGCTTTTGCCCGAACAGGCGGTTTTTAATATGAAGCTTTTTATTGATCTTGTATCGTCCCACATTGGCTAAATCGTACCTCTTTGGATCGAAAAACCTTGAAACCAAGAGGCTTTTCGCGTTGTCTACTGTAGGCGGTTCACCAGGACGGAGACGTTCATATATTTCGAGCAATGCTTTTTCAGTGCTTTCGGTATTGTCTTTTTCAAGGGTATTACGGATATATTCATTATCCCCGATCAGATCAATGATTTCCTGATCAGAGCCAAAACCAAGCGCACGCAAAAGAACCGTAACAGGGAGTTTCCGCGTACGATCGATCCTTACATATACAACATCTTTTGCATCCGTTTCGTACTCAAGCCACGCACCGCGGTTTGGAATGACGGTTGCTGAAAAACCTTTCTTTCCGTTCTTATCCAACTTGCCGCTGTAGTATACGCTAGGCGAACGCACGAGCTGTGATACAATGACCCTCTCAGCACCATTGATTACAAAGGTGCCAGTTTCGGTCATCAGAGGGAAATCCCCCATGAACACATCCTGGTCTTTCACTTCGCCTGTCTCTTTGTTCACAAGGCGAACTTTCACACGTAAAGGTGCGGAATAGGTTACGTCTCTTTCTTTTGATTCTTCAACTGGATATTTTGGATCGCCAAGGCTGTAATCAATGAATTCCAGTGATAAATTACCAGTGAAGTCTTCAATCGGAGAAATATCATGAAACATTTCTCTTAGTCCCTCATCAAGGAACCATTGATAAGAAGAGGTTTGAATTTCAATCAAATTCGGCAATTCTAATACTTCACTGATACGAGCGTAACTTCTCCGTTGGCGGTGTCGTCCATACTGAACTAGTTGACCTGTCAACTGATTCACCCCTCAAATCAAGCGTTATTATAGCATCTATCCATGTCCCATTAATGGCAAGGCCATTTCATAAGACAAAAAGAAAAAGGTTTTTCTTCAAAAAACCAGATTTCCTCCGACTAACTATTATTTTGTTAGTTTTTCCACAATAAACCAAAATTATACATCTTTCGATGATTTTAGCAAATTGGCAGAAAATATTATTTTGGCATTTTATAATATTAACATAGCAGTTTTGCCACGTCAACTTTTTTTCGCTTTAATGATGAAATAACCTTTTTTCTTTTCGACAACATCGACTTGGCCAAACAAGCCATTGAGTTTGTCAATTGCAGAAGGAGCACCTTGTTTTTTTTGAATGACAACCCACAGTTCTCCCCCTGGCAGTAAATGATGCGAACTTTGTTCAAATATTTCATGCACCACTTTTTTCCCCGCCCTGATCGGGGGATTTGTGACGATTGCCATGAATTCCTTTTCGCTCACTCCGGTAAGGCGGTCACTCTCATAGACATGGACATTTTGTATATTATTGAGTTGTGCATTTTCTTTCGCCAGGCTAAGTGCACGTTCATTTACATCGACCATGTGCACAAATGTGTCTGGATACGCTTTTGCAATTGAAAGCCCAATCGGGCCATATCCGCAGCCCACATCCAAAATGCGGCCGTGGTTTTCAGGCAATTCAAATGTATCAATCAATAACCGGGAGCCAAAGTCCACTTCTTTTTTTGAGAACACTCCGCTGTCTGTTTTAAAACGAAACTTATTGCCGCGAAGCGTAAAATCCCAATAAACAGGGTCACTTGCCGTTTCCGGACTTCGGGAATAATAATGTTCGCTCATGACATTTCACCTCTGCACACGTTAAAAACAACAAAAGCCTTCGTCCGGTAATTATAAGCAAATGCTTATCGAAATGCAAAAAAGATAAACCGGAAAGGCCGGCTGCATTCACCGGGTAAAAAAAAGCCCGCTTTAACAGCGAGCTTTTTTCAGGTTTATTACTTAACTTCTACGTTAGCTCCAACTTCTTCAAGCTTAGCTTTAAGTTCTTCAGCTTCTTCTTTAGAGATGCCTTCTTTAAGAGCTTTTGGAGTGTTGTCAACAAGGTCTTTTGCTTCTTTCAGGCCAAGACCAGTGATTTCACGGACAACCTTGATAACTTTGATCTTCTGGTCGCCAGGGCTTGCCAATACTACATCGAATTCAGTCTTCTCAGCAGCAGCTTCACCAGCGCCGCCTCCTACCATTGCTACAGGAGCAGCAGCAGTTACGCCGAACTCTTCTTCAATTGCTTTTACTAGATCGTTAAGTTCTAAAACAGTCATATTTTTAACTGCTTCAATGATTTGTTCTTTAGTCATGATTAAATATCCTCCTCGAATTTTTTGATTTATTAATAGTTAACCGATAAGTCTAGCTTACGCACCTTGTTCTTCTTTTTGGTCTGCAACAGCTTTTGCAGCAAGAGCAAGATTGCGGATTGGAGCTTGAAGTACGCTGAGCAACATGGAAAGCAAGCCTTCGCGAGACGGCAGGTCTGCAAGTGCCTTGATTTCTTCAACAGTTGCAACGTTTCCTTCGATCACACCAGCCTTGATTTCAAGAGCTTCGTGTGTTTTTGCGAAATCATTAAGGATTTTCGCAGGTGCAACTACGTCTTCATTACTGAATGCAATTGCGTTTGGTCCTGTTAATGCTTCATTTAGACCAGCAAGCTCAGCCACTTCAGCGGCACGGCGAGTCATCGTGTTTTTGTAAACTTTGAAGTCGATGCCAGCATCACGAAGCTGTTTGCGAAGTTCAGTTACTTCAGCAACATTCAATCCGCGGTAGTCAACAACGATTGTAGATTTACTTGCTTTCAGTTTGTCAGCAATTTCGTCTACGATTAATTTCTTTTGTTCGATAGCGCTGCTCATCCTTACACCTCCTGTAGTTTTTCTGCATTTATACCGGCCAAATAAAAAGCCTCCATGCCGGACAGACATGGAGGCTGTATACAATAGTTACACAATTAAAATCTATCGTATGACCTCGGCAGGAAATTAAGCCTTCAGGCACCTGCTGTCTGCGGTACAAATGTTATTCTATTTTTCACAACAGAATACATTATATTAAATGTATTCTAAGTTGTCAATACCTTATTTCGCAGATACTGTTGCTGGATCTACTTTCACGCCAGGGCCCATTGTAGTGGATACTGTAACGTTCTTCATGTAGGTTCCTTTAGCAGCAGACGGCTTCACTTTTAGCATTGTTTCAAAGATAGTAGTGAAGTTTTCAATCAGCTTCTGATCTTCGAAAGATACTTTTCCGATCGGCACATGGATGTTACCCGCTTTATCAACACGGTATTCCACTTTACCTGCTTTAATTTCATTTACTGCCCGTGTAACATCGAAAGTTACTGTTCCTGTCTTAGGGTTTGGCATTAAGCCTTTAGGACCTAATACACGTCCAAGCTTACCAACTTCACCCATCATGTCAGGGGTAGCAACGATTACATCAAATTCAAACCAGCCTTGCTGGATTTTGTTGATGTATTCTGCATCTCCTACATAATCAGCTCCGGCAGCTTCTGCTTCCTTCACTTTTTCACCTTTTGCGAATACAAGTACACGCTGAGTTTTACCAGTTCCGTTTGGCAGGACAACTGCTCCGCGGATTTGCTGGTCAGCTTTCTTAGGGTCTACACCCAAACGAAATGCTGCTTCAACAGTTGCGTCAAATTTAACTGTGCTTGTTTTTTTAGCAAGCTCAATTGCTTCTGCCACATCATAAGCTTTTGTACGGTCAACAAGCTTAGCGGCTTCTAAAAACTTCTTGCTTTTTTTTGCCATTTCAATTTCCTCCTTGATTGTGGTTTTAACGGAATAACCTCCCACGACGACAAGCGTGGCACCA
Source organism: Bacillus sp. T33-2 (assembly GCF_002860205.1). GTDB lineage: Bacteria > Bacillota > Bacilli > Bacillales > Cytobacillaceae > T33-2. Next base: position 18,417 of record NZ_PGVB01000014.1, on the reverse strand, counting down.
GCAGGCACCGATGCTAGTCATACGACAAGCGCCTGGAACGTGCCAGACACTTATGTTGGACAGAATAAAGGTTGCGAGTGAATCGTGTTCAGCGTCGCAACCCCTCATCATCCCTTGCCTAAAACATGGAAATTAGTCTTCGATGACGATTCCCATGCTGCGTGCAGTACCTTCGACCATGCGCATAGCCGCATCAACGCTTGCAGCGTTCAGGTCAGGCATTTTTTGTTCAGCAATCTCGCGTACTTTATCGCGCTTGACTGTTGCCACTTTATTACGGTTTGGTTCACCAGAACCAGACTGAATTCCAGCTGCTACTTTCAGAAGAACGGCAGCAGGAGGAGTTTTCGTAATAAATGTAAATGAACGGTCTTCAAAAACCGTAATCTCAACAGGAATGATCAAACCAGCCTGGTCAGCTGTACGAGCGTTGAACTCCTTACAGAATCCCATGATGTTTACACCTGCTTGACCCAATGCAGGACCAACTGGTGGCGCCGGATTAGCTTTACCTGCAGGAATTTGCAATTTTACAACCTTAATTACTTTTTTAGCCACGAGACACACCTCCTTAAAGTCCGTGATGTGGTAATAGGGTTTTACCCTCCCACTCAAATCTTTCTTTATATAAAGAATAAAGAACTTGACATAAGTCAGTCTCGGGTTGCCGAGACATACTGACCTATGAAATATTACCACTTTTCCAAGTTGATTTCAAGTTATTTCAAATTATAATTTTTTGATCTGTGAAAACTCGAGCTCAACCGGGGTATCGCGCCCAAACATATTGACAAGCACTTTTAGCTTGCCTTTGTCCTTATCAATCTCCTCAACTGAACCTGTAAAGTTAGTAAACGGCCCTTCGGACACCTGCACGGTCTCCCCGATCTCGTAGTCCACATCAATCCGTTTCTCTTCTACTCCCATACGCTTAAGTATTGTCGCTACTTCCTCAGGAAGCAGCGGAGTTGGTTTCGATCCGGAACCAGCAGAGCCAACAAAGCCGGTTACACCGGGTGTATTGCGGACCACGTACCAGGAATCATCTGTCATGACCAATTCTACTAATACATAACCGGGGAACGTTTTGCGTTTGACTACTTTCTTCTTCCCGTTCTTGAAATCTGTTTCTTCGTCTTCCGGTACGATGACGCGGAAGATTTTATCCTGCATTCCCATAGACTCTACACGTTTCTCCAGATTGGTTTTCACCTTGTTTTCGTAGCCGGAGTACGTATGAACTACATACCAATTCTTTTCCATCGCTTAGGACTAAACTGTCCTTCCCTCCCTGCGTTTAAAGCTTCATTTGCTATCATTTTGTCATTTAACAATGATTGTAAATTTCCAAAATAAAAAACCCGTTGCCGGGCTTTACAAACATTTTCCTGCTATATTCTCCATTATACCATGAGACAGCAGGAGTTATTCAAGAATAAGGCGAACCAATTCAGAAATACCGAGATCCAGTACCGCAAAGAACAGTGCAGCAAATACAACGGTAGACAGAACGGTTATTGTATATCTTGTCAGCTCACGGCGCTTCGGCCAGCTGACTTTCCTCATTTCACGGCCAACTTCTCGGAAAAAATTAAAGATGCGTTGCATTATTTGACCTCCACTTATGGATATGCACTTGAATCTATCAATTAACAGTTACTTCGTTTCTCGGTGGACTGTATGAGCATTGCATTTATCACAGAATTTCTGCAATTGCAGCCGTTCTGTTTGAGACTGTTTATTACTCATCGTAGTGTAATTGCGGGACCCGCATTCCACACAAGCAAGAATAACCTTTTTTCTCATTATGACACCTGCCAACTGGAAAGCGAAAGCGCCTGTAAACCCTGGATTAACCGTGATCCAGGCAGATGGCCGGCGCTATAGCTAGCCTGTCTTTTTACGTCCTTAAAAATGTAACACGGCTGGTAGTACATGTCAATAAGCGGCAGCTAGAATAAAAGACGGGTTTATGGCAGTTTTACGTAAAATACTAGACTGACAGTTCCCTTACTTCAAGGTACTTTTCGAGTTTGCGTTTGACCCGCTGCAGGGCGTTGTCAATTGATTTCACATGGCGGTTCAGTTCTTCGGAAATTTCCTGGTAAGATTGACCATCCAGATACAGGGCAAGGACCTTTTTCTCCAGGTCGCTTAACAATTCCGACATTTTATCTTCTATCTGGTCAAACTCTTCCTGGTTGATGATCAATTCTTCGGGATCCATTACTTTTGCTCCGGACAATACATCCATGAGGGTTCTGTCAGATTCTTCGTCATAGATAGGCTTGTCCAGTGATACATACGAGTTCAGCGGGATATGCTTTTGCCTTGTGGCCGTTTTTATCGCGGTGATAATCTGCCTCGTGATACAGAGCTCTGCAAATGCCTTGAACGAGGTAAGCTTGTCCTCTTTAAAATCCCTGATTGCTTTATAAAGTCCAATCATGCCTTCCTGGATGATATCTTCTTTGTCAGCACCGATTAAAAAGTATGATCTGGCCTTCGCACGGACAAAATTCCGGTACTTATGGATCAAAAAATCCAGCGCTTCACTTTCTCCGCTGTGAACCGCTTCTACAATCACTTCATCCTCTAGTTCGGCATATCTCATGTTCATCTTTGCCCTGAAGTCTGTATTCACTTAGATCCCCCCGCCCGAACATCCATAGATAGAAATATTATACAGCACGGGTTTTTTTAGCGTCAACCACTCACTTTTCCCCGCGGCGCCATTTTTCGAAAATTTCTGCCACTTCATCGCTGAGTGGTATTTTGGAAACTGGTTTCTTTTCCTGGATTTTTTTTACGCGCTTTCCAATTCGGCTCTCAATCATATTCATCTCAATCAGTAATTCCCTGGCTGACTTTCTTAACGCTCCCTGCCCAAAAATGGCCCATTGTTCAGTAAAATCCGACGTCGCCACATGAATCTGTGTCTTGCGGTTACTCAGTTCGATCGCCAATTTTTCAATCCGTTCATCAGCGGTTTCGTTTTCCCGGGTGAAAATGACTTCCACTTTAAAATTTTTATGTTTTTTTTCAATGCCCTGGACGAAATGGGCATCGAAAACGACGATTACCCGATAACCAGTATAAGCCTGGTATTCAGCCATTTTTTCAACGAGAAGATCCCTGGCGGCGGAAAATTCCTTATTCTTGAGATTGCTCAGTTCCGGCCATGCCCCGATAATGTTGTAACCATCCACAAGCAGGATATCCATATTTATGCCTCTGGAGGACGGCGTTTTCGATAAACTTCATACATTAAAAGGGCGGCTGCGACCGAGGCATTCAAGGACGTGACCCGGCCCGCCATTGGGAGCCGCAGCAGAAAATCACATTTTTCCCTGATCAGCCTTCCCATTCCTTTGCCCTCACTGCCAATGACAAGGCCAAGAGGAAGGGTCCCATCCATCGTCCGGTAATCCTGGTTGCCAGCTGCATCTGTTCCGGCTATCCAGATCCCCCGCTCTTTCAGTTCATCAATTGTTCGTGCCATATTAGTGACCCTGGCAACGGGTATATACTCAATCGCCCCTGTTGAAGCCTTTGCGACGGTGGCTGTCAGCCCGACGGCCCTTCTTTTCGGGATGATGATCCCATGTGCGCCGGATGCATCTGCAGTCCTCATGATCGACCCTAAATTATGCGGATCCTCAATTTCGTCAAGCAGCAAAAAGAATGGAGGTTCACCTCTTTTTTCCGCTGCTGCAAATAAATCATCCACCTCCGCATATTCATAGGCTGCCACCTGGGCAATCACTCCCTGATGGCTGCCTTCACTGAGCTGGTCCAGTTTTTTCTTTGGGACAAATTGCACAATCACATTTGCTTCTTTCGCCAGTTCGGTTATCTTCTGCATCTGGCCCCGTTGCGACCCTTCAGCAATTAATATTTTATTAATGTCGCGGCCCGATTTCAGGACTTCAATGACCGGATTTTTTCCAATGATATATTCCTCGCTCATGATGCTCCTCCTTTCTTGTCCTCGACTATCGAGAAAGCAGCCGCTATCAGCTGCTGAAGCCTGTCCTGCTTGCCGCCAAGATACAAATACCCAATCAATGCTTCAAATGCTGTACTATAGCGGTAGGTTTGTACATCAGTATTTTTAGGCACGGTGCCCGACTTGGCGTTTCGCCCTCGCCTGACTACCGCTTCCTCGACTTCGGTCAACCCATCCATCAGCTTATGCAAGATGTGCGCCTGCGCTTTGGCAGAAACGTATGCCGTGGCCTCCTTATGCAGCTTATTCGGCTTTACCTTTCCGCTTTGAAGGAGATGGTGCCTTACGTAAACTTCAAACACGGCATCCCCCATGTAGGCAAGAGCAAGGCTGTTCAATTGCTTTTCATCCACTTTTTCCTCGTAATGAAGCATTAAGTCAGCCTCTTTTCCATCTTGTGCCCTGAGGTGTGTCTTCCAGGATGATGTTCATTTCCTTCAGCTGGTCCCTGATGTCGTCGGACAACTTAAAATTCCGGTCCTTGCGTGCCTGGTTCCGCTGTTCGATCAAGGACTCAATTTCTTCATCTAGCAGTTGTTCATCTTCGAGCTTCAGCCCTAAAACAGAAAAATGCTCTTCGAAGAGATGGATGAATGACTCTATCACATGGACTGAAGTGTTTTTCTCCATTAAGTACAAGTTGGCAAGCTTCGACAGCTCAAATATAACAGAGACGCCATTGGCCGTGTTGAAGTCATCATTCATTTCAGTGATGAATTGGGACCTGAGGGCATCGATTTTATCCAGCCAAACCGCATTGTCATCTGTTAAATTAGTGCTTGCTTCGATGCGATGCTTCAGATTCTGGTAGGAAGTTTTCAGCCTGTCAAACGCCGCTTTCGTATTTTCCAACAGCTCTTCGCTGTAATTGATCGGATTGCGATAATGGACGGACAGCATGAAAAATCGTAACACCTGTGGATCGTGCTTCTTTATGATGTCATGGACAAGGACAAAATTCCCAAGTGATTTTGACATTTTTTCATTATCAATATTAATATAACCATTATGCATCCAATACCGGGCAAAGGTTTTTCCCGTGAGTGCTTCGGATTGGGCAATCTCGTTTTCGTGGTGCGGAAATGTCAGATCCTGTCCGCCAGCGTGGATGTCAATCGTATCTCCAAGGTACTGCCTCGCCATCGCAGAGCACTCAATATGCCAGCCCGGACGTCCCTTGCCCCACGGGCTGTCCCAGTAAATTTCCCCTTCCTTGGCCGCTTTCCACAATGCGAAATCAAGCGCATCCTGTTTCTTTTCACCCACCTGTATGCGGGCACCAACCCTCAGTTCATCAATTGATTGATGTGAGAGCTTTCCATATCCGTCAAATTCCCTCGTCCGGAAATACACATCTCCCCCGGACTCGTATGCGAATCCTTTTTCAATCAAGGCTCCGATGAACGAAATAATGATATCCATCGTCTCAGTGACACGGGGATGGACGTCGGCCCGATTGCAGCCAAGGGCGGAAACATCTTCAAAATAAGCATTAATAAACCTTTCGGCAATCGCCGGAACATCCTCACCCAGTTGATTCGCTGCCTTTATCAGCTTATCATCGACATCTGTAAAATTAGAAATAAAGCGTACATCATAGCCCCTGTACTCGAGATAACGCCGGACTGTATCAAATACGATGGCCGGCCTTGCGTTTCCGATGTGGATATAGTTATATACAGTCGGGCCGCATACATACATTTTGACTTTACCTTCTTCAAGCGGGATAAATTCTTCCTTTTTCCTGGTGAGTGTATTATATATTTGTATTGGCATGGGTGCTGCTCCTTTCGTTTCTAGCCTCTTCAAGCTCTCTTTTAAGCCTTTGTATTTCGACTTCGATGTCTCTGCAACGGTCGGATATCGGGTCCGGAAGATCGGTGTGGTTTAAATCCTTTCGCAGCCTTACCCCATCCTGGATCACCACTCTGCCGGGAACCCCCACTACGGTCGAGTTCGGCGGCACATCCTTCAGGACTACTGAGCCGGCACCAATTTTTGAGTTCTCCCCGATCGTAATCGATCCAAGTACCTTCGCACCGGTCGAAATCAATACATTGTCTTTCACCGTAGGGTGGCGCTTGCCTTTTTCTTTGCCAGTTCCGCCAAGAGTCACTCCCTGGAACACGGTGACATTATCACCTATTTCACATGTTTCCCCGATAACGACGCCCATTCCATGGTCAATGAAAAAACGGCGGCCAATTTTAGCGCCAGGGTGGATTTCAATCCCTGTAAAAAAGCGGCTGGCCTGGGAAATGACTCTGGCTACAAAGTAATATTTACGTTTGAATAACCAGTGGGCCATTCTATGGGCCCAAATCGCGTGTAATCCGGAATATGTCAGCACTACTTCTAAATAAGTTCTTGCCGCAGGATCCTGATCAAAGACAACTTCTACATCTTCTTTCAGTTTTTTAAACATATCTGTTCCTCCATTAGTAAGGATAGAAATTTTTTTAAACAATTTTGGATACAAAAAAAGCGTCTCTGTCCTTGAATGACAGAGACGCTTAATGCGCGGTTCCACTCTGTTTGGGCCTGTCGCTAAGCGTTCCGGCCCCAACTTTTCCTGTTAACGGGAGGTCCCGCCCTGAACTAATTGAGACTTTTTTCCTTTCATTCAGGGGCTCTGAGGCGCATTTCAAAAAATGAGAGGCCTGAACCACTTTCAGCCGATGATGGTTCTCTCTAAAAAGCATCACTTTCCTACTTTTCCTCTTCAACACTTTCTGTTATCGAATTACTCTTAATATATTATATTTTTGCCAATCTGTTAACCAAAAAATATCCAAAAAATTTAACTCAAGACATTTTTTAATCGGTTGTTTACTTTTTCTCTTCCAAGAAGCTCGATGGCAAGCATAAGATCGGGACCGTGCGACTGTCCTGTGGCGGCGACACGGACAGGCATGAATAGTTTTTTTCCTTTATGGCCGGTTTTTTTCTGGACCGACTTCAAAGCGCCTTTTATTGCGTCTGCAGTAAATTCTGGGAGCTCATCGATTTCCTCAAGAAAAGCCTGCAGTACTTCAGGCACCTGCTCTTCTTCAAGAACGGCTTTCGCTTCCTCATCATAGTGCACTTCATCACGGAAAAATATACTTGATAGCTCGACTATTTCAGCTCCGTAGCTCAGTTGGTCATGATACAGTGATATAAGGCTGCGCACCCAGCGGTCCTCCTCTTCAGTCCTGTTTTCACTCACACGGCCTGCTTTAATGAGGTGTGGCAAAGCAAGTGCCACAACCTTATCAAGCTCTGCTTTTTTCATATACTGGTTGTTCATCCAGGCAAGCTTTTGCTGGTCGAACAGGGCAGGCGATTTGGACAGCCGGGCCGGATCAAATATTTTAATAAATTCCTCTTTGGAAAAAATCTCATCTTCACCGGATGGTGACCACCCAAGAAGCCCAATAAAATTGAACAGCGCTTCCGGAAGATAACCTAGCACTTCATACTGTTCTATAAACTGAATGATTGATTCATCGCGCTTGCTCAATTTTTTCCGGCTTTCATTCACAATCAATGTCATATGGCCGAATATGGGCGGTTCCCAACCAAACGCTTCATAAATCAGAAGCTGTTTGGGAGTGTTGGAAATATGGTCATCCCCGCGCAAAACATGGGAAATTTTCATAAGATGGTCGTCTAAAACTACTGCATAGTTATAGGTCGGGGTCCCGTCTTTTTTGACAATGACAAAATCACCCATTCCTTCGGATTCAAACGATACATGGCCTTTTACCATGTCATCAAATGCGAGCACCTTTCCTGCTTCAACTTTAAATCTGATGCTCGGCTGCCGGCCCTCATTTTCAAGCTTCTCCCTCTGTGCATCAGTTAAATGCCGGCATCTGCCGGAATAATGAGGTGTTTCGTTACGTGCGATCTGTGCTTCCCGTTCTGCTTCCAGCTCTTCTTCGGTACAATAGCATTTATAGGCAAGGCCTTTATTAAGAAGTTCCTCATTATATTTTTCATAAATAGAACCGCGCTCGGACTGCCGGTATGGTCCGTATTCCCCGCCTACATCGACACTTTCATCCCAGTCTATTCCCAGCCATTTTAAGTAATTAAGCTGGCTCTGTTCCCCGCCTTCAATATTCCTTTTTTTATCTGTGTCTTCTATCCTTATAATAAACTTGCCATCCTGATTGCGTGCAAATAAATAGTTAAAAAGCGCGGTGCGCGCATTGCCGATATGTAAATGCCCTGTCGGACTCGGGGCATAACGTACACGAATTTCTGACATTTGGTATCCTCCTTCTTATCTCTGCTTCACCGCCAGTAATTGTATCATTCAGAAGCGGCTGAATAAAGCCGGTCAGTAGCTGCCGTTTGAATTTTTTAATAAAATTACAGCCTGGGCTGCAATCCCTTCACCCCGCCCTGTAAAACCAAGTTTCTCTGTTGTCGTTGCTTTTACATTCACTTGTGCCGTTGTCGCTTCCAAAAGAGTGGCGATGTTTTCTCTTATTGGGTCAATATATGGAGCCATTTTGGGCTTTTGAGCGATGATGGTGCAGTCAACATTGACCAGTTCATAGCCTTTTTCTTTTACTATAGCCCATACATGCTCCAACAGCTTGCCGGAATCAGCATCCTTAAATTTGGGGTCAGTGTCAGGGAAATGCTTGCCAATATCCCCTTCAGCAACCGCGCCAAGGCAGGCATCCGCAATTGTATGTAAAAGAACATCCGCATCTGAATGCCCCAACAGGCCTTTTTCATAGGGAATTTTGATTCCGCCGATAATTAATGGCCGTCCTTCTGTTAGTTGATGTACATCAAACCCCTGTCCAATCCGAAACATCTCAATTGCTCCTTTAATCGTTCTCGCTATAAACTCTGCTGCTTGCGGATAATCGCTTCAGCAAAATATAAATCTTCAGGCGTAGTTAATTTAATATTATCATAATCGCCCTTGATAATAATTACTTTGTGGCCAAGGCGTTCGGCAAGGCTTGCATCATCCGTGCCGATAAAGCTGTCCTGGACTGCCTGTTTATGCGAATCCAGGAGGACAGAAACGCGAAAAGCTTGTGGGGTCTGCACTGCCCACAAGCTGGAACGCTCAACTGTCTCAATTACATGAAGGCTGTCTGCCTTCTTGATCGTGTCTTTTACCGGAACCGCGACAATCGCTGCCCCCTCCAGTTCTGCTGCCTTTACAAGCTGATGGATGATTTGTCTTTTAATAAACGGCCTGGCCGCATCATGGACAAGGACAATGCCATCAGATCGCACTGCTTTCAAACCATTGTAAACACTGTCCTGGCGTTCCCTGCCCCCCGGAACGAGCGCAGTCACTTTAACAATCTGATAAAAATCAAGCAGGCGAACGAATTGCTCGCGATCATCAGGGTGTATTACAAGGACGATTCCTTCGCATTCATCGTCTTCTTCAAACACTTTCAGTGTATGGATAAACACCGGTACATCATTTAATGTCAGGAAGAGTTTGTTTTTCCCTGCACCCATTCGTTTACCCTGGCCGGCAGCAGGGATAATGACTTGATAGGCCATCATATTACTCCCATCTATTCTATAAAGCTTTTTCCAGTAACTTTGGTTTAGCAAAAATCATTCTTCCCGCCGAGGTCTGAAGAACGCTAGTTACGAGGACATCGATTCGTTTGCCGATGTAATCCCGTCCCTCTTCGACGACGATCATTGTGCCGTCATCAAGATACGCAACACCCTGGTTGTGTTCCTTTCCGTCCTTAATGACTTGAATATTTAGTTCCTCACCTGGCAGCACGACTGGCTTGACTGCATTTGCAAGATCATTGATATTCAACACTGCCACATTTTGCAGTTCACAAACCTTGTTCAAATTGAAATCATTGGTCACAACTACCCCACCAGTGATTTTTGCAAGTTTTACAAGCTTGCTGTCCACTTCCTGGATTTCTTCAAAATCGCCTTCGTAAATTTCCACTTTGATGGCAAGTTCTTTTTGGATGCGGTTCAAGATATCCAGACCCCGGCGTCCGCGGTTTCTTTTCAGCACATCCGATGAATCGGCGATATGCTGCAGTTCTTCCAGGACAAACTGGGGAATCACAATCGTCCCTTGCAGAAACCCGGTCTGGCAAATATCAGCAATCCTTCCGTCGATAATTACACTCGTATCCAGGATTTTCAGCGCTCCAGCGGCTTCCTTTTCTACTTCTTCCTCGCCGCTTTTTTTCTTGCGGGTGGAAAAAAGATGAAGCAGTTCGTCGCGCTTTTTGAAGCCCACCTGAAAGCCAAGATACCCCAACAAAAGGGTAAGCAAGGTTGGAGCGACTGTATTCACCACAGGCACTTGAATCGCATTAAGAGGAAATGCCATAAGAAAGGCGATGAACAAGCCTAAAATGAGGCCGACGCTGCCAAAAATCAAGTCTGTGATCGGGGCTTTAATCAAAGACTCCTCCGCCCACCTGACAAATCCCGTCACGTAGTCTACCGCCCAGAAAGTAATAAGATAAAATATAAGTGCACCCAGAACAGCTGATGAATATGGATTATTGATTAGAGGAATATCCTCCAGATTAAGCATTAATAATAAATCAGGAATTAAGAATATACCAAGCGTTCCTCCGATGATGAGAAAGCAGGCTTGTATGATACGTCTTAACATCCCTTCACCTCCTTCTACTCATTATAAACAATTTCCAAAAATTGAAACGTTCCCGATGTGAGATTTTTTTATCTAAAGAGGCTATACAAAGACGAACTATTAATGTAATATTTATGCCGTCTTTCAGCAGGCAGTTATTTTTGCTCTTCTTAAAAGTAGCATCGGGAAATAACCATGTCAAATAATTGCCGGCGCATTTTTCTTCCAGTTAAATCGAACGTTCTGACAATAGCTGGGCCCGAATACCCTTTAAACCTTCTTTGATTTTTCTTGCCCTGACCTCGCCGATTCCTTCCACCTCATCAAGAGCTTCAACAGACGCAGACAGGATTTCCGGGAGTTTTTGAAATTTTTTTATGAGGTTTTCAATGATAATCAGCGGAAGTCTGGGGATTTTGTTGAGCATCCTGTATCCTCTTGGACAAATAAATTCATCAAGATGGACATAACCCTGGCACCCAAGCATTTTTAAAATCAACGAATCTTCGATTACGCTGACCTTCGAAAGCTCCTGGAATCTAGAAAGGATATCCTCTGCTTTTGCCTCTGCATCCTGCCCATAATCTTTGATCACGAGCAGGGCTTCTTTTTCAAGATCCACCAACAGTTCCAGCATTTGAAGACGGACAAGCCTCCCTTCCATCCCCAGTTCACTTAGATAGGCCAGCAGTTCATTCTTTATCCTCCAGACCATTTCAAACCGGTGAATGACCTGAAGCAAATCATTGTATGTCACCAATTCCTCAAATTCCATGATGCCCAAATTGGCAATGCTTTGTTCGAGTACAGACCTGTATTTATCCAGCGTCTGCACCGCCTGGTTGGCTTTTGCCAAAATGACGGCGATATCCTTTAAGACATAGCGGGTATTTCCCAAATAGATTGTAATCACATTTCTTCGCTGGGATATGGCGACCACCAGCGTTTTTGTTTGCCGTGCCACTCTTTCGGCCGTCCGGTGCCTCATTCCAGTTTCGGAAGATGGAACCCCGGGGTCAGGGGCCAGCTGGGCATTGGCAATCAGGATTTTGCTGCCTGTTTCGTTAAGAACAATGGCCCCGTCCATTTTTGCAAGTTCATATAAAGCACTTGGGCTAAACCTGCAATTAATCTCAAAACCTCCGTCCACCAGGGCTTTGACCTTGTCATTATAACCAATTACGATAAGGCCGCCGGTGTTGGCACGCAATACATTATCAATACCTTCCCTGATGGGCGTACCTGGAGCAATGAATTCAAGGATCTCAGTTATGGATTTTTCCTCCATTACTCTGTTTTCCACAGCTTACCCCCCTAATGCCTCCTTTAATGCCTGGCTGACAGACGATACTCCGATTAACTGGATTCCTTTAGGACAACTCCATCCACCCAGGTTATTTGCCGGCAGAATGACCCTTTCAAAGCCGAGCTTTGCAGCTTCCTGAACCCGCTGTTCAATTCTTGATACTCGCCTGACTTCACCGGTGAGCCCAACCTCACCGATAATGCAATCCGACGGACGAGTAGGTTTGTCCCGAAAGCTTGAAGCAATGCTAACTGCGATCGCCAAATCAATTGCGGGCTCGTCTAATTTTACCCCGCCGGCAACCTTCAAATAAGCATCCTGATTCTGAAGCAGCATTCCTACCCTTTTTTCCAGTACAGCCATTAACAACGAAACCCGGTTATGGTCGATTCCCGTTGCCATTCGTCTCGGATTGCCAAAGCTTGTTGGAGATATTAACGCCTGTATCTCCACTAATACCGGCCGGGTGCCTTCCATAGAAGCAACAACGGTCGAACCGGACGCTCCCTGGGATCTTTCCTCTAGAAAGATTTCCGAAGGGTTCGCCACTTCTTCCAGACCGGCTTCCTTCATCTCGAATATGCCCATCTCGTTTGTAGACCCAAATCTATTTTTCACTGCGCGCAATATACGGTAAGTATGGTGGCGCTCCCCTTCAAAATATAAAACTGTGTCGACCATATGCTCCAAAAGCCTTGGGCCGGCTATCGATCCTTCTTTTGTCACATGTCCGACAATGAAAATCGCGACACTCTTCGTTTTGGCAATTCTCATGAGTTCCGCCGTGCATTCCCTTACCTGTGATACGCTGCCTGGCGCCGAAGTTACATCTGGATGAAAAATGGTCTGGATAGAATCGACGATGACGAATTCCGGCTTGGTGTTCTCAATCGTCCGGTTAATTTCTTCTAAATTTGTTTCAGAATAAACAAGTAAATGATCGGAAGACACGCCGAGCCGGTCAGCACGAAGCTTTGTCTGCCTCATGGATTCCTCCCCGGATATATAAAGGACGGAATGACCGCTTTTAGCAAGCTGAAATGATACCTGCAGCAGTAAAGTTGATTTTCCAATCCCCGGGTCTCCACCGATCAAAACAAGCGACCCTCTTACAACACCGCCTCCGAGCACCCTGTTCAACTCATTGATTTCTGTCTTTATCCGTGGTTCACTAATTGTCTCTATTGAGGTAATGGGAGTGGCTTTTGCCAATATTCCACCACTGGTTCCTGTATGTGCAAATGCGCCCTTTCTTGGTGAACCGCTGCTCTCAATTTCTTCCACCATTGTATTCCACTGGCCGCACCCTGGGCACTTCCCCATCCACTTGGCCGATTCGTACCCGCATTCGTTGCACATGAATTTCGTTTTTCTCTTTGCCATATTGTCTTTCCCCTCACTCGCCTAAACCCTGTTTTTTTATTCGGCAAGGTATATTAATAAATTCAGCTTAACTGTTTGATTTCCCTTTATTTTTGTTTAATTTTAAAGACCTGTATCGTGTTCAGAATATAACACTTTCTGACGGTTCAAGCAAAAAAAGGTACACGTAAAACTACGTATACCTCCTTGTTATTTCAATTTCGCTTATGGTTTAACTGTGCCCTCGGGCGATTTTACTACAAATTCATCATTCTCAACATCGATTATAACATGCTGTCCCGTTAGAACAGTGCCTTTCAGTAATTCCTCTGAAAGATGGTCTTCTATATGTTTTTGGATCGCCCTGCGGAGCGGACGGGCCCCGTATTCTGGATCGTATCCTTCATCAGAAATTTTTTCCTTTGCCGCTTCTGTCAGTTCAAGTGAAATATCCTGTTCTTTTAGGCGTTTCACTAATTGGTCAGACATGAGAGTGACAATTTCTTTCAAATGCTGTCTTTCCAGGGCGTGGAATACGATGATTTCATCAATACGGTTGAGGAATTCAGGACGGAAGGCCTTTTTCAATTCTTCCATCACTTTCCCTTTCATATCTTTATAATCCTGTGCGCCATCCTGGATGTTAAAGCCCACATAATTATTTCGTTTTAATGCTTCAGCACCGACGTTGGATGTCATGATCAAAATTGTGTTCCGGAAATCCACTGTCCGGCCCTTTGAGTCAGTCAGCCTTCCATCCTCCAATACTTGAAGCAAAATATTGAAGACATCAGGATGGGCTTTTTCAATTTCATCCAGCAATATGACCGAATAAGGTTTCCTGCGGACTTTTTCAGTCAACTGTCCGCCTTCATCATAGCCGACGTATCCTGGCGGTGAACCCACCAAACGTGATGTAGAATGCTTCTCCATATATTCGGACATATCGACCCTGATCATTGCGTCTTCATCGCCGAACATTGCTTCAGCAAGTGCCCTTGCAAGCTCGGTTTTACCTACACCAGTCGGCCCGAGGAAAATAAAGGAACCAATCGGGCGTTTTGGATCTTTTAATCCAGCCCTTGCCCTTCTTACCGCTTTTGATACAGCCACAACAGCCTCTTCCTGGCCGATAACGCGGGAATGGAGAATTTCTTCAAGCTTCAACAGTTTATCGGTTTCTGTCTGGGCAAGCTTGGAGACCGGAATTCCCGTCCAGCTTGCCACCACATTTGCGATATCTTCCACGGTCACTTCACTGTTTTCTTTGCCCTGTTTTTCCTTCCACGTTTTCTTCGTACCTTCCAGCTGCTCCCGCAAACGCTGTTCGGTATCCCGCAATGAAGCTGCTTTTTCAAATTCCTGGCTCTGAACTGAGGCATCCTTTTCTTTACGGACTTCTTCAAGCTTCATTTCGAGCTCTTTCAGGTTTGGCGGAGTCGTATATGATCTTAGGCGGACCTTTGAGCCAGCTTCGTCAATCAAGTCAATTGCTTTATCGGGCAGGAATCTGTCGGAGATGTAACGGTCTGAAAGTTTCACGGCCGCATCTATCGCTTCATCCGTAATTGATACACGGTGGTGGGCTTCATAGCGGTCTCTCAGACCTTTTAAAATCTGGATTGATTCCTCAGCAGTTGGTTCGTCGACTGTGATTGGCTGGAAACGCCTTTCAAGGGCCGCATCCTTTTCAATATATTTGCGGTACTCATCAAGAGTGGTTGCCCCAATACATTGCAGCTCTCCCCTTGCCAAGGACGGCTTAAGGATATTTGATGCATCAATTGCACCTTCTGCTCCCCCGGCACCAATCAATGTATGCAATTCATCAATGAATAATATGATATTTCCGGCCTGCCGGATTTCATCCATTACTTTTTTCAGGCGGTCCTCAAATTCACCACGGTATTTTGTGCCTGCAACAACCGTCCCCATATCCAGGGTCATCACACGTTTGTCGCGAAGAATCTCAGGTACTTCATTATTCACAATTTGCTGGGCCAGACCCTCTGCGATCGCTGTTTTCCCGACCCCTGGCTCACCAATTAAAACTGGGTTGTTTTTTGTACGTCGGCTTAAAACTTCAATGACTCTCTGAATTTCTTTGCTTCGTCCTATGACGGGATCCAGGCTGCCTTCCCGGGCAATAGATGTCAAATCCCGTGCCAGGCTGTCAAGGGTCGGAGTGTTGGCGTTGTTTGCCCCTCCGCTCTGGTGCCCGGATGTCTCGTTGCTCCCGAGAAGCTGCAGGACTTGCTGGCGCGCTTTATTTAAGCTTACACCTAGATTGTTGAGGACCCTTGCTGCCACTCCCTCACCTTCACGGATAAGGCCGAGCAGGATATGCTCTGTGCCAACATATGAATGGCCAAGCTTTCTCGCCTCGTCCATTGAAAGCTCAATCACTTTTTTTGCCCTCGGCGTATAGTGGATTGTCTGGGACCCCTCCTGTCCCCTGCCAATGAGATTTTCAACTTCTTTTTGTATTTTTTCAGCTCCTAATCCCAAACCGTATAGAGCCTTGGCGGCAATGCCTTCTCCCTCGCGGACAAGGCCCAGCAGAATATGTTCTGTGCCAATATTGTTGTGCCCTAGTCGAATGGCTTCTTCTTGTGCCAGTGCCAGAACTTTTTGTGCTCTCTCTGTAAAGCGTCCAAACATCATTTCCTTATCCTCCTAACATTTATTGTGTTTCCATCATAAATCGCTCTCTGATTAAGGCCGCCCGGCGGATATCCCGTTCATTTACTCTGAGAGGCCCGCCTGCATACTGCTGTAAAAACCCGGGCTGCGTTAAAATCAACAATTCATTTAAAATTGTTCTGGAAATATTTTTGATATACCCCATATCTATGCCAAGCCTGACATCTGACAAGCAGTTGGCCGCTTCCTTCGTTTCAATGATCCGGCTGTTTGTAAGGATCCCATAGGACCGGAACACTCTGTCTTCTAATTGTATGTTTGAAGTTTTTGCTAATGCTTCCCTGGCTGAGCGCTCCCTGGAAATGAGCTGGCTCACAACGCTTTTTAAATCTTCGACTATATCTTCTTCTGACTTCCCAAGTGTTGTCTGGTTTGATATCTGAAAGATATTGCCGAGAGCTTCGCTGCCCTCGCCGTATATTCCCCTTACCACCAGGCCGAGCTGGTTAATCGCCGGGATTATCCTGTTCATCTGTTGGGTTAGAACAAGTGCGGGCAAATGCATCATTACCGAGGCCCTTAACCCTGTGCCAGCATTCGTTGGACAGCTGGTAAGGTAACCATATTTTTCGTCAAAAGCATAATTGACATCCTCTTCAAGCCAATCATCGATATGATTTGCCATACTTAAAGCTTCTGTTAATTGAAAACCCGGGAAAAGGCATTGAATCCTGATGTGGTCCTCTTCATTTACCATGATGCTGACTTCTTCATTTTCTGAAAGTAAACAGGCGCCATGTGAAGAATGTTCCGCCAGGTGAGGGCTTATTAAATGTTTTTCAACCAGCACCCTTTTTTGCAGTGGCTGAATCTCATCCATTTTGAGCAGCACCAGCTTCCCAATTTCAGGAACTGTCCCGCTGTTCAACCTGTCTTTCATTGTCCCAATTACAGCTTCAGCTTCCTCATTTGTGTACAAAGTTGGAAATTTAAATTCATTCAGGTTTCTTGCCAATCGGATCCGTGAACTTAATACGATGTCAGAATCAGGGCCCTCTTCACTCATCCAGGAACTGAAAGCTTGGTTCGTAAACCGCTCTAGAGACAAGCTTAATCCCTCCCCTCATCAACGTCTGTCATTTTCTTTTCTAATTGCCGGATCTGGTCTCGTGTTTCCGCTGCCTTTTCAAACTCTTCGTTTGCTATTAAATCTTTTAATGTTTGCTTCAATAATTCGATATCTTTGCGAAGTTGTAGGCTTCCGCCAATTCTTTTAGGGATTTTCCCCTCGTGCGTCGAATTTCCCCCATGAAGCCTGCGGATAACTGGTTCCAGTTCTTCTTTAAATGTTTCATAGCATGAAGAACAACCGAAACGTCCTACTTTAACGAACTGCGGAAATGTCATGGAACAGTGCGGACACTGTAAAACATGCTCGTGGCGAAACGGTCCCTGTGGCTTTTTTTTGAATGAAGGTTCAATATTCAATAAACCTGCCAATAAATTGTTAATGGAAAATCCGGGACCTGTATTCATCATAAACATTTCGCCTTTTTCTTGTGCACACTGTTCACATAAATGAAGCTCTGTTTTTTCTCCGTTAATGAAATTTGTAAAATGCAGTGTTGCCGGCCTTTCATTACATTCCTGGCAAACCATTTTTTCACCTCTCTAGCTCCCTGTTCTTATTTATATTTTAAAGCCATCAACATTGCCTTCAGCATTCTGGCTCGAAGCTCATCCCTTTCAGGAAGATCGACATGGAGTACTGCCCGGTCTAAAACACTTAGCATGATTTTAGCTTCTCTTTGGGTCAGCACTTCCTCTTCAAGCAGACGATAAACCACATCTTCCGCACTGCTTTGCGAAATCCGATGGTTAAACAGGGCTAATAATTGGTCAATTAAATGTGCGTAGTCGTACGATTGCACTTTCATGATGCGGATATAGCCACCGCCGCCACGCTTACTTTCTACCAGATAACCTCTTTCAATTGTAAATCTCGTATTAATCACATAATTAATCTGGGACGGCACGCATTGAAATTTATCGGCAATTTCGCTTCTTTTGATTTCAACGATCTCTTGCTCGCTCATTTCCAATACTTTTTTGAGGTAGTTTTCAATGATATCTGATATATTCCTCACTAAACCTCCCCCCTCTGACTTTGACTATATTTGACATTAATTATACAAAAATATTTTGCTGCTTGCAATTCATGGGATCAGTCCTATTTTCTCCAAATTTATGTATGTCAAAACCCGAACATATGGTAATGATAATAAGTACCCGATATTTTACTCACAAAAACCATATATTGTTCGAGATTTTTTGATGGATACAGGTGATCGTCCTACAATTTCAAACACAACAAAAAGTACGTTTCTATGTGCACAACGGATGCGGGCCGTTTTTTTGATATACAAAAAAACAGCTGACATAAAATCAGCTGTTTTCGTGTGCCCGGCGGCGTCCTACTCTCACAGG
>NZ_PGVB01000013.1 GCF_002860205.1 Bacillus sp. T33-2 | reverse complement strand
TCGTCTCCACCTGGTGGCGTGGTTCCTTCAGCCTGCTCGTTCGCCTTCATTTTTGCGAGTGCTGCTGCTTTTGCTTTCGCCGCTGCAGCTGCCTTCCTTTTCGCCAGATCTAAATCTTCTTCCTTTGGATTTGTTGGCTCCTCCTGGTTTACGGGCTGTGACTGATCAGTCTGCCCGTCAGGTTTGATTCCCGCCCTGCGCTGTTTGGCCAGTTCTTTTGCTTTTGCGGCAGCTTCTCTCTTTAGCTGCTCCAGATCCTTCTCCCCGCTCATCGATTAGATCACCTTCTTCCCGGTCTTCGCCTCGTAACGGATTTTCTCTCTTAATTTATTAATCCCGTAAATCAATGCTGCAGGATTCGGCGGACAGCCAGGTATGTAGACATCGACAGGAACGATCTGGTCGACCCCTTTTACAACCGAATACGACTTGATATATGGCCCGCCCGCAGTTGCGCACGAACCCATGGCGATCACCCATTTCGGTTCAGGCATTTGATCATACAGCCGCCTGAGGATTGGAGCCATCTTTTTTGTAACTGTTCCCGATACAATCATGACATCAGACTGCCGGGGCGAGGTCCGGAAAAATGATCCAAAGCGGTCCAGGTCATAATGGGAAGAACCTACACCCATCATTTCAATTGCACAACAAGCAAGCCCGAACGTCATTGGGTACAACGAGTTGCTGCGGGCCCAGCCTTTTACCTGTTCCAATGTTGTTAAAAAAACACTTCTCTTCAGCTCATCCATTTCTCTTGGTGAAATATTGTCGAGTTTTAAGTCCATTTCAGCACCTTCTTCTTCCATGCGTAGACAAGCCCAATAACCAGCATCAGCACAAAAATGAGCATTTCAATTAACGCAAAAATCCCCAATTTTTCATAGGCAACTGCCCATGGATACAGAAATACTGTTTCTACATCGAAAACCACAAACATAAGGGCAAAAATATAATAGCGGACATTGAACTGCACCCGTGAATCATGGAATGGTTCAATTCCGCTTTCATAGGTGGTGTATTTTGTTTCTATCGGTTTGTACGGACGAAGCAATCTTCCAAGAAACAATGCCACCACAGGCAATAACACCCCGAGACATAGGAACACAAAGACTATCAAATAGTTATTTTGATATAAGTTTAGTAGTTCCATGTCCATCCCTCCAATGTTGTAAAATTTTCATACTTTTTAAATTTGTAACCGATAACAATTATATCATTGTTACATTTGTGTGTCGATAAACCCTTGAATATATCCAGAATTTATCTACAGCTAAAAAAAGTTTGAGTTATAAAAAAAGCACCAGAACTTCAGTGACTCGTCCTCATTCATAATTAGTATGGAAAGACCTCTATTATTCCATTAGTTTGAATTCAGACGGTTACTTGTTCTCTCTTTTATTAAAATCCAAATATTTAGCAATGCCAGTGATTTTTGTCAACAATTGTTAATAAATTTCATTCACTGTGAATTTTTTTGGCTGTATGATGTGGCTAGCGGCTAAAGCTCGGGCATACAAAAAAGAACTGCTTTTTCAGCAGCCCTGATTTGGTCATCTTTTATCTGCGGGGTAAATGATCCCCGTTTGCTTTCGTGCTTCTTCCACTATCTGCGCGGTTATTCTGGAACGGTGATAGGAATTTATTTGAGACTCGGTTTTCCCCGTCTTAATTAAGTCAATGAATTCTTGTACCTGATAATGCATGGCCGGATGATCCTGTGTTCTGCTGATGATTTCCCTTTCCCCGTTTTTGTAGCGTATCTCGACTTTTTCAGGAACTGAGATTTGATCAATAATGATTGTGCCGTCTTCTCCGTGTATCTCGGCCGGCAGGTAAGAATTTGTGATTTTTGAATGCATGATGACCGCGTCCATGCTGCCATAGTGTAACAGCAGGCTGCCTTCACCATCTACTCCGCTCTCGAGCATCAAACTTTCAGCCTTTAACCGGTCAGGCTCCCCAAACAAAACAACCATAGGGTAAATGCAATAGACTCCGAGATCCATCAGTGATCCGTTTGAAAAAGCCGGGTTGAACGCATTAAGCACTGTGCCTTGCCTATAGGCATCATAGCGGGAAGAATATTTGCAAAAGCTGGCGAAATAACGGCGTACTTTCCCAATTTTATGCAAATTGTCCTGAATGCTTTGGAAATTCGGCAACAATGTCGTTTTTAATGCCTCCATCAACACAACTTGATTTTTCCTTGCTGCCTGAAACATCAATTCCAATTCAGCTGTATTAGAAGCAAGTGGTTTTTCGCATAATACATGCTTTCCATTGTTCAAAAACAGGATACCCTGCTGCGCATGAAACGAATTCGGGCTGGCGATATACACTGCGTCGATCTCATCGCTTTCAGCCATCTCCTCCAAATTTGTAAAAATTGTATGTACACCGTATTTTTTTGCAAACTCTACCGCCCTCTGTTCTGTGCGCGAATAAACAGCGGACAGGACAAAATCCGGAATACCGCCTACTGACTCAAGCAATTGGTCAGTAATCCAATTGGTTCCGATTACACCAAATCGTACCATGCCGATTCTCCTTTCAACTTCCTTAAATTATAACTGAAGTTATCCTCATCGCAAAAACACCTTCCGGAAATCCGGAAGGTGTTCGATTGTTGATTATATTTTGCGCTCAGCTACCGAGATACGGTTCATCGCACGCTGAAGAGAGAGCTCAGCACGCCTGAAATCAACATTTTCCTGCTGCCTTTCACGAAGGCGCTGTTCGGCACGCTCTTTAGCCCTTAATGCACGGTCGACATCAATGTCATCTGACCGTTCCGCGGCTTGGGCAAGAATGGTTACCTGGTCGGGACGAACTTCAAGGAAGCCTCCACTGACAGCAACATACTCTGTCTTATTGCCATTTTTCAGTCGCACTGCACCAATCTGCAGCGGGGCAACCATTGGGATGTGCCCAGGCAAAATGCCAAGCTCACCGGTTTGTGCTTTAGTGCTGACCATTTCCACATCGGATTCGTAAACCGGCCCATCAGGAGTAACAACACTGACTTTGATCGTCTTCATTTTTTACCCTCCTGGTCCGTATTAAACCTCTACACCCAAGCGTTTTGCATTCTCGATGACTTCTTCAATACGTCCTACTAGACGGAATGCATCTTCTGGAAGGTGGTCGTATTTGCCTTCAAGGATTTCCTTGAAGCCTTTGACTGTTTCTTTGACTGGCACATAAGATCCCGGCTGGCCGGTAAACTGCTCGGCAACGTGGAAGTTCTGTGACAGGAAGAACTGGATGCGGCGCGCACGGTGCACGACAAGCTTGTCATCATCAGAAAGCTCATCCATACCGAGGATCGCGATAATATCCTGAAGTTCTTTGTAGCGTTGCAGGGTTGCCTGAACCTGGCGGGCAACATTATAATGCTCTTCCCCAACGATTTCCGGTGTCAAGGCACGGGAAGTCGAAGCAAGTGGATCCACCGCAGGGTAGATACCCATTTCAGAAAGCTTACGTTCAAGGTTGGTCGTTGCATCAAGGTGGGCGAATGTAGTGGCCGGAGCCGGATCTGTATAGTCATCGGCTGGCACGTAGATCGCCTGGATTGATGTAACAGAACCTACGTTAGTTGATGTAATACGCTCTTGCAATCTGCCCATTTCGGTTGCAAGTGTCGGCTGGTAACCAACCGCCGAAGGCATACGTCCCAACAGGGCGGATACCTCGGAACCTGCCTGCGTGAAACGGAAGATGTTGTCCATGAAGAAAAGAACGTCCTGGCCTTGTTCGTCACGGAAAAACTCAGCCATTGTCAAACCTGTCAGGGCAACACGCATACGTGCACCAGGCGGCTCGTTCATCTGGCCGAAAACCATCGCCGTTTTCTTGATAACGCCTGAATCGGACATTTCGTGGTACAGGTCGTTACCTTCACGGGTACGCTCACCTACACCGGCGAATACGGAAATACCACCGTGCTCCTGGGCGATGTTGTTGATCAATTCCTGGATTAAAACGGTTTTGCCAACACCGGCTCCGCCGAACAGACCAATTTTACCACCTTTGATATACGGGGCAAGAAGGTCTACTACTTTAATTCCAGTTTCAAGGATTTCAACTTCTGTAGACAGCTGCTCGAACGTTGGAGCTTCCCTGTGGATGGCATCGCGGCGTGTGTCTGCCGGGATTGCTGCATCAAGGTCAATTGTGTCACCCAATACGTTGAATACACGTCCCAATGTCGCATCTCCAACAGGAACGGAAATTGCAGCACCAGTATCAACCACTTCAAGGCCGCGGGTTAAACCGTCTGTAGACGCCATCGCAATCGTACGGACTGTGTCATCACCTAAATGAAGTGCTACTTCAAGGGTTAAGTCGATGTCAACTTCAGATTCGTTGCGTGCTTTATTAACAATTTTAAGAGCGTTATAGATCTCTGGCAGATTGCCGCTGTCAAACTTCACGTCAACTACCGGACCCATAATTTGAAGAACGCGTCCTTTGTTCATCTGTTTCCCTCCTAACGTTATCGTTCAATATACATCATGATGGGATGCAGGTTTTCAGCCTACATCCCCATATTTGTCGATTCTGCTTTTTATTCGAGTGCCGCTGCTCCACCGACGATTTCAGTGATTTCTTGCGTGATCGCCGCCTGGCGTGCGCGGTTGTAGCTCAGGCTGAGCGAATTGATCAGCTCTTTCGCATTGTCCGTTGCGTTCTTCATCGCAGTCATACGCGCGGCGTGCTCACTCGCCTTGCTGTCCAACAAAGCCCCATATACCAGGCTCTCGGCATATTGAGGCAGGAGCACATCAAGGATCTCTTCAGCATTCGGCTCGAATTCATAGGATGTCAGCTTCGTTGATGCCGCTATGTCCGTTAACGGAAGCAGCTTCTTCTCGGTCACATCCTGTTGAATGGCGCTCACATAATGGCTGTAGTAAATATAAAGCTCATCAAAGGTAAAGTCTGAGAACATGCCGACGGTTTTGCTGGCGATGTCTTGAATTTCCATGAAGGATGGCTGGTCCGCAACCCCTACGATATCAAGCACCACATTCATGCCGCGTTTCACAAAGAAATCACGGCCGACTCTGCCGATGGCAATGATCGCAAACTCATCATTTGATTTATGGCGATTCTGGATCGTCTGGTAAACCTGGCGAAGAACGTTACTGTTGTAAGCACCTGCCAGTCCGCGATCTGAAGTAATTACAAGATAACCGGTTTTCTTTACCGGACGAGTAGTCAGCATTGGGTGGCTTGCATCCTTGCTGCCAATGGCGATGGACGCCGTAACCTCCTGGATTTTTTCCATGTACGGCACAAATGCCTTCGCATTCATTACCCCGCGGTTCCATTTGGAAGCAGACACCATTTCCATTGCTTTCGTGATCTGGCTCGTCTTTTTGGTAGAAGTTATCCGGGATTTTATATCGCGTAAAGATGCCACAGGTTCTCACCACCTATCCTTAAAGTTTCGTTAGACCAATGTCCAGCTATGCCGTAATGGATGTGTGCGGCGCCGTGAATCTGATGGATTCCCCGCACTCCAATACTCATAGCTAAAATGCATTACTCGGATACTGCAAACGTCTTTTTGAAGTCGTTGATTGCAGCATTCATATCCTCATCTGCAGGAAGTTCCTTTGTGGTGCGGATATGGTCTAACAACTCTTTGCGGTTGTGGTCTAACCATGTATGGAATTCAGATTCAAAGCGGCGGATGTCCGCTAACGGGATATCATCCAGGAAGCCGCGTGTCAGTGCATAAAGAATGGCAACCTGCTTTTCAACCGCAAGCGGCTTGTGAAGGTCCTGTTTAAGGACTTCAACAGTACGGGCACCGCGGTTAAGCTTGGCCTGGGTTGCTTTGTCAAGGTCGGAACCGAACTGGGCGAATGCTTCAAGTTCGCGGTATGAAGCAAGGTCAAGACGCAGTGTTCCGGAAACCTTTTTCATCGCCTTAATTTGCGCGGATCCACCAACGCGGGATACAGAAAGACCTGCGTTGATTGCCGGGCGCACGCCGGAGAAGAACAGGTCGGACTGAAGGAAAATCTGTCCGTCTGTAATTGAGATAACGTTTGTTGGGATATAAGCGGAAACGTCACCGGCCTGTGTTTCAATGAACGGCAATGCAGTGATCGATCCGGCACCCTTAGCGTCGCTCAGCTTTGCAGCTCGCTCAAGCAGGCGGGAGTGCAGGTAGAATACATCACCTGGATAAGCTTCACGGCCTGGAGGACGGCGCAGCAATAGTGAAAGCTCACGGTAAGCTGCAGCTTGCTTGGAAAGGTCATCATACACGACCAATACATGCTTGCCCTCATACATGAACTGTTCCGCCATTGAAACCCCTGCATATGGCGCAAGGAACAGCAGCGGTGCTGGCTGGGAAGCAGATGCTGTGACTACGATTGAGTAGTCCAGTGCACCATGCTTACGAAGTGTTTCTACTGCATTACGTACAGTAGATTCTTTTTGTCCGATTGCAACATAGATACAGATCATGTCCTGCCCTTTTTGGTTCAGGATTGTATCGATTGCAACAGATGTTTTACCTGTTTGGCGGTCACCAATGATCAACTCACGCTGTCCGCGGCCGATTGGCACAAGGGCGTCAATCGCTTTGATTCCAGTCTGCAGTGGTTCATGAACAGATTTACGGTCCATGACACCAGGTGCATTATATTCAATTGGACGGGTTTTTGTCGTATTGATAGGACCCATGCCGTCAACCGGCTGTCCAAGAGGGTTTACGACACGTCCGATCAATTCGTCTCCTACAGGAACCTCCATGATGCGGCCGGTACGGCGTACTTCATCGCCTTCACGGATATCCGCAAAAGGTCCAAGGATGATGATACCGACGTTATTTTCTTCAAGGTTTTGCGCCATACCCATAACGCCGTTTGAAAATTCAACAAGCTCCCCAGCCATGACATTGTCGAGGCCATGAGCACGGGCGATACCGTCACCAACCTGGATGACTGTACCTACATCACTCACTTGAATTTCCGACTGATAATTTTCAATCTGCTGTTTTATCAGCGCGCTAATTTCTTCAGCTTTGATGCTCATGAGTTTCACCCCTATCTATGAATCTTAGCCCAATAATTTACGTTCGAGACGGTCAAGCTTACCACGTAAGCTTCCGTCGAAAATGCGGTTTCCAATTCTCAGCTTTACTCCGCCTAACAAATTGGAATCGACAACATTTTCAATACGAAGTGATTGTTTGCCTACCTTTTCGGAAAACGCTATCGAAAGGGCTTCACGTTGAGGATCGGTCAACGGCTGCACACTATATACAACAGCCTCGGCGATTCCTCTTTCTTCATTGGCCAGTTCGATAAAACGGTCTGCGACCTCTGTGATCTGGTCTTCACGGTGACGGTCAATTAAAACCATCAAAGTGTTTTGAACATACACACTTGCAGAGGCGAAAGCTGCCTTCAGCATCTCTTTTTTCCTGTCAACCGGAAGTTTAGGAGATTTAAGGACAGCAACTAAGTCCGGATTGCTATTAAAAACTTCTTTTACTACGCGAAGTTCATCTTCCACGGAATTTAAAAGCTTTTGTTCAGAAGCGATCTGGAAAAGCGCCAGCGCGTAGCGTTTTGCTAAAGTGGAGTTGCTCATCGGCCTTCTCCTGCCTCTTGAATATATTCGTTAATGAGCTTCTCCTGGTCCGCTGCACTCAATTCTTTCTCAATTACTTTGGAAGCGATCAGGACAGACAATGAAGCTACCTGTTCACGAATAGCAGCGACAGCCTGCTCTTTCTGCTGTTCAATTTCAAGCTTTGCAGCTTCTTTGATCCGCTCAGCTTCAGTGCGTGCCAGGGCTATGATTTCGTCACGCTGGACATCTCCCTGCTTGCGGGCGTTTTCAATTAAACCCTGGGCTTCCTGGCGCCCTTGCTTTAAAAGCTCACGCTGTTCTTCCAACAATTTATGTGCTTCAGCACGGCTCTTTTCAGCCGCGTCAATTTCGTTCGCAATATGCTCTTCACGCTCTTTCATGATGCCCATCAACGGACCCCATGCAAACTTTTTAAGCAATGCCAACAAAACGATGAAAATAATAAGCTGGAACAGAATATCCCCGCCGTTAAAATGGACGCCGTGCTCTCCAGCTTCAGCGGCTGCTCCCAATACAAAATTCATTGTTAACACCCTCGATTCACTCCCTTCAAGAGTCATTCATAAGAAGAGGTTCGTATGGATTCGCCATTTGCAGCCCGGGCTTAAAATAGGCAAAAGCCTTCAAGCCGGGAAGGAATATGCGGAAACGCATTTCAAACCATTATAAGGACATAAATGAATGGCGAAGGTTCGCGCGGAATGATCTTCGCCATTTTAAAATGCAGTTTAACTTTATTATTAGCCGCCGATAACCATGAATGCGATAACAACCGCGATGATAGGAACCGCCTCAACTAACGCAACCCCGATGAACATTGTTGTCTGGAGCATACCGCGAGCTTCTGGCTGGCGTGCGATACCTTCAACTGTACGAGATACGATAAGACCGTTACCAATACCAGCACCTAGTGCCGCTAAACCGATTGCAATTGCTGCTGCTAAAAGACCCATTATTAAGTTCCTCCTTAATGTATGAAAAATATATTTGATTTAACTGTTTTGCCCGGAATCGGGCAGGTATATATTAATGGTCGTGGCTCACTTTGTGAGACAGGTAAACCATTGCTAACATTGTAAAAATAAACGCCTGGATCGAGCCGACAAAGATGGAAAATCCTTGCCATGCAATCATTGGAACGATTGCGGCCAAATGTCCGCCCACTCCGGTTGCAAGGCCCCCTGCGATAAGTGCGAGCAGGATCTCACCCGCGTAAATGTTTCCGTAAAGACGAAGACCAAGAGTCAAAGTGTTCGCAAACTCTTCAATGATCTTGATCGGGAACATGAACCAGAACGGCCTGAAGAACTCTTTCCCGTATTCTGATGTCCCTTTCAGCCTGACGCCATAATAATGTGAAAGCCCGACAACCATTGTAGCCAGTGTCAAAGTGACAACCGGATCGGCTGTTGGAGATTTCCACCAGAGCTTGTCGTCGATGACGACCGAAAACGGAAGTCCAAGCATATTTGCCACGAAGATATACATCATTAATGTAATCCCGAGCACATGGAACCTTCCCCCGTCCTTCCAATCCATCGTACTGTTTATGATTCCTTTGACGAAATCCATGACCCATTCGAAAAAGTTTTGCAGTCCGGTAGGCCGCATTGCCAGAGTACGAGTGGAAAGAACGGCAATAATGAAAACAATAACGCTCGCTATCGTAATCATCAGCATGTTGGCCAGGTTGAACCATAAGCCAAATATTTCGACTACAGGAGCTTCATGATGCACCAGTAATTCACCTCTCTTCCCCGCTTATCTACGTAAATAAATGGATCGAACTAAAAAATCTATCATAATGACAATATAAGATGTCATTAATCCCAAAACTACACTGATAAAATGGAACGTGTCCGGATACCTGAGCGCGATCATGACAGCGAGCGCAGCTGAGGCCATCCGGGATAAGGAACCAAGGGAACGAACCCTCCTGCCTTCAAGGACAGCATCACCAAATCCTCTGGTTCTTCTGGCAAGAAGCCATAAATTAAACAGGCTCAGGCTTGTACCAAGAATCAGGCCCAGATATACAGATTTATAGGATGTGAATCCCCAGCCAAGCACGTACACCGACAGCAGATAAAATATGTACTTTCTTTGCCGGGTAAAAATATCGTTGATTTCGAGCATGATAGGTTTAGTCTCCCGAGAAGAAATGTTGGACGAGGCGCAGCATGGCATAAATTCCGGCTGCCAGTCCGGTGAGCAATCCGAAAATTAAGAAAAGAGGCTCTGTACCAAAGGAGCGGTCCAGCCATCTTCCGGAGAAAATACCAATCAAAGCGGAACCTGCCAACTGAGAAAGTATCGCGGACATCAACGCCATCGCCTGGTAAGGGCGGCGTTCGTTTTTACGCATGGCAGCACATCCTCACATGCTGAGAACGGATGGTAGCGAGGCTATTATTAAAATATTAGTATTATGAAAATGTAAGAAACTATTCAAACGATATTGAAAACCTTCTCATTTCTTGCCCTTTGTAAGCATACAATAGGCGTCTGTCAATGTCAATCAAATAACGGCAAAAAGTTCACCATTGAACATATCAAAAATTTACATTTTTTCCGTTGTAAATACTGGCTTCCCAGCCAGCGGAAATCTTCATGCCTGCTGGCCGGGCGAGCTGTTTTGGAAATCCTGTACGGTCACTTTCAAGGTGGTTCAGAGCCTCTTACTCTTCTGGTTTTGGCAGGATCTGAATCATCGCTTCGAGAATGTCTTCCCGGCCTGCTTTCTTTGCGAAAACCTTCGCAAGATATATTCCTTCACGAGGCAGCCTGGAGACAGGGATTTCTTTTTGCAGCATTCCTTTGTTCAATTTTCGTGCCCAATCCAGGTATCCGGCAAAACGGTAGGTTCCGGGTTCAAAAAGGGCTATGCCGAATTCCTCTGCTCCCCCTGGGAGATATACTTCATAACGGTAGGCTCCTGCTGTGTCTGCCGGCGCAAAGTCAAAACCCATCACGCGTGGGTAATCAGGCTCCTGGAGAACATAAAGATAAGGTATGCGAATTGGATTTGAACCTTCATTCAGGATGATGTGGCCGTCATAAAGCTTTCGGCTTAACTTTTCCGGTTCTGCCCTTATTCCGACCTTGACTTTTTTCGCGGCTCCGGGTGCAACCGAAAACGACAGCGGGATCTCCCACTGAATACCCTCTTGCTGAGAGGGTATTGAAAATGAATAATGTTTTGTATATTTGCCGTTGTTTTGTACTTCCAGTAAGGCCATGTGTTGGTGCATCCGTTCTGCCAGCTGGAATTTGCCAAATTGAATCGATGCCGGCGAGACCAGAGTTTGGGCTTTTACAGCCGCATCTGCCTGGATGCGCCCTGCTCCCTGTTCGTATGTAAGGTAAGGTTTTCCCATTTGGTCGGTGATCGGAACAGCGGTATTCATCAAGGCTGCCTTAATCTGTAAAGGGGTCCATTCCGGGTGGGCCTGTTTAATCAATGCACAGGCCCCGGCCACATGCGGGGCTGCCATGCTTGTTCCCTGCAACGATAAATATCCCCCTGGAATTGTACTGTTGATTGCCACTCCGGGGGCTACAACATCAGGTTTGATTTCCCAGCTGACTGTTACCGGCCCGCGTGAACTGAATGACGCCAGAATATCTTTCTCTTCTATTAATAGCATTCTTGAGATGAGCACTCCTTTTTTGAGGTGTTTGAGAATAGCTTCCCCTTGCCGTTTTGTTATTGCGGCAACTGGTATTTTGACGTCTTTCTCCATGTTTCCAAAAAAGTTTCCCGCCGTGTTGTTAAAAATGATGACACCTGATGCTCCTGCTTGGAACGCATTTTTTGCCTTCTCCGTAAAGGTCAGTTCTCCCCGTTTAATCAGTACCAGTTTATTGCGGGCATTCTGCATGTCTTTTTTACGACCAATTCCGCCATCTATCATTTCAATCCCTCTGTCCAACTTCCATTCGTGCGAACCCTGCAGTGGTTCGAGCCTGATTTTTCCGATGATGCCTGGCACTGTTAAATAGGGAACCTTCAGGGGCGGGGTGGATGCTCCGACGGATATCGCTTTAGAAGCCGTCCCTGGTGAACCGACTGTCCATTTATTTGGCCCCGAATTTCCCGAGGATGTTACGGCTGTGACACCTTCTTCCACTGCTTTATTAATCGCAAGGCTAATGGGCAAATCCGGGCCATTTACATTGTTTCCGAGTGATAGATTTAATACATCAACCCTATCTTCTATCGCTCTGTCGATGGCAGCCAGTACTTGCTCGGTTGTTCCTGTCCCCCCCGGCCCGAGCGCCCTGTAGGCAATGATTTGGGCATCGGGAGCCATCCCCCGCATCCTGCCATTCGCAGCAATAATTCCAGCAACATGTGTTCCGTGAAGAGTTCCATGGCCATGAGAGCCCTTCGTTTCCATTGGGTCGCTATCGCCGTCAACGACATCATAGCCGCCCGCATAATTTCTTTTTAGGTCCGGGTGTTCATAGTCAATACCCGTGTCAATGACCCCGATCCTGACTCCTTTTCCTGAAAGGCGATCCCCGTTTTTATCATAAATTCCGCGCACAGCTTCACTGCCGATCATTTTAAAATTTTCATTGGATTCGGTTTTGCGTATCTCGACCGGTGGCACCAGTTTTATTTCTGGCCTGATCCTTTGCTGGTGAAGTTTATCGTCAGACTCGACCCTGTATGTATTTACAGGTGAAACTAGATTGACATCGCTTTTTTTGGACAGTCTGTCAAGCGCGGAGAGGGTTCCTTCTACCGAGAACCCGTTTACCGCATGCTTGAAAACATGGCGGAGCTTAACTTCGGGAAACTGTGCCAGCAGGGTTCTCGCAGTTTGGTGGGTGGACAGGCCTTCAGTTAGCACAATTGCGACAATGTTCTTGTCCGATGGTTCTGTAGGGATGGGAGGATGACGGAGTGTTGCAGGCCGGGCTGCAGACAGGAAAATAATCGACAGGATGCAGATAACACGTTTCATGTTGTAACCTCTCTCTTTTTTCATATGGTTTTCCTTGATTGGACAGAGTATGCATGATGAAATAACGGAGGTTACTATGCTTTGTTCGCGCATAAGGATGATGGTTATACCAGGGTGGTTTTAATATGGTTACATTTTGCGATAAATGGGCTTGGTTTTGGTTAGAATATGGACTTTTTTTCGTTCGCGGATTGATTTTCAGCTGTTGGCCGGGCTATCGTATGTGTGAAGATGCATTTTACATGTAGTTAAACCATACCTCGCTCACTTTATCCTGGTAACTCAAGTTTTATTCCCGGTAACTGCTCATATTATCCCGGTAACTTTACTTTTAATCCGACTAATTTCTAATATATTCCCTGTATATGTAAAAGTTTTACAGTTATTAACCTAAAAAAAGATGACCGCTAAAAAATGGTCATCTTCTGCACGATTATTTCGGCTGGTATTCCCGAGGGCGGTCATCCAGCTGCTTGAAGTAATATCTGATTGCGTCTGCAATCCTCTTTGATGCAAGTCCGTCACCATACGGGTTGACAGCACCCGCCATTTTTTCATATGCCTCCCGGCTGTTAAGAAGTTCTGTTGCCATTTCATAGATTGGCTCTTCCTGGTTGCCGGCCAGCTTAAGCGTCCCGGCTTCGATTCCTTCCGGACGCTCGGTCGTATCGCGCAACACCAATACTGGTACACCAAGAGATGGAGCTTCTTCCTGCACGCCGCCGGAATCGGTGAGGATCAAGAACGCACGGGAAGCGAAGTTATGGAAATCAATGACGTCAAGCGGCTCAATGAGATGGATGCGTGGGTCATTCCCTAAAATTTCAGAAGCAATTTCGCGCACTACAGGATTTAAATGCACCGGGTACACAACCTGGACATCAGGCTGCTCATCAACAATTCTTTTAATCGCCCGGAACATATTCCTCATCGGGTCACCAAGATTTTCACGGCGATGAGCGGTCAGCAGGATCAGGCGGTCATCCCCTACCTTGTCCAGCACCTCATGGTGATATGTTTCTTTTACCGTTGTTTTAAGGGCGTCAATCGCTGTATTTCCGGTAATGAAGATGTTTTCCTGGCTTTTGTTTTCGCGCAGCAGATTATCAGCTGCCATTGCTGTCGGCGCAAAATGCAGATCAGCCATGACACCAGTCAGCTGGCGGTTCATTTCCTCCGGGAACGGAGAATACTTGTTCCACGTCCGCAAACCTGCCTCGACATGGCCGACAGTTATCTGGTTATAAAGAGCAGCAAGACTCGCAACAAATGTGGTTGTCGTATCCCCATGGACGAGGACGATATCCGGCTTCACCTCTTTCATGACCCGGTCAAGCCCTTCTAGCCCCCTTGTCGTCACGTCGACAAGTGTCTGGCGGTCTTTCATGATGTTCAGGTCATAATCAGGTGTGATCTTAAAAATGTCCAGTACCTGGTCAAGCATCTGCCGGTGCTGGGCCGTGACTGTGACAATCGATTCGAAGTGTTCAGGCTGTTTCTGCAATTCCAGGACAAGCGGAGCCATCTTGATGGCCTCTGGCCTTGTCCCGAAAATGGTCATGACTTTTATCGGCTGCTTCAATTAAAACACCTTCCTTATTTCGTTCCAAACAAGCGGTCGCCGGCATCTCCCAGGCCGGGCACAATATAGCCGTGGTCATTCAATTTTTCATCCAGGGCGGCAATGTAAATATCGACATCGGGGTGGGCTTGTTTCACCGCTTCGACTCCCTCAGGGGAAGCGATAAGGCACATGAACTTGATGTTTTTGCCGCCGCGCTTTTTCAGTGAAGTGATGGCTTCGATTGCAGAGCCTCCAGTGGCAAGCATTGGGTCAACGACTATGAAATCCCGTTCTTCGACATCACTTGGCAGCTTTACATAATATTCAACCGGCATTAAAGTCTCGGGGTCGCGATACAGACCGATATGCCCGACCTTGGCAGCCGGGATCAGTTTCAGGATTCCGTCGACCATCCCGATCCCCGCACGCAAGATTGGAACGATACCGATCTTTTTGCCGGACAGTACTTTGGATTTGGTCGTGCTGACCGGTGTCTCAATTTCAATTTCCTCTAGCGGCATATCCCGTGTGATTTCAAACGCCATCAGTGTAGCGACCTCATCAACAAGCTCACGGAATTCCTTTGTTCCTGTACTTTTGTCACGTATGTAAGTAAGCTTATGCTGAATCAAAGGATGATCAAAAACGTACACCTTTGCCATGTTTATCTCTCCTTTTTCAAGTTAACATTTTGCGGATATTTGTCTGTTTATGTAATAGTTCCATTTTACACTTCGTTTAATTTTACAGAAAAACAGGCACAAGGGCAACCATTGCCACAGAAACTTCGGTTTTGTCCGGCTGGAAAATATTGATAGGTATTTTTCTAGAGATACTCCGATGCCAATACCGGGACTTCCATAACAAAGCGGCCCCCTCTGAAGGGCCGCCTTAAATTATAGTTCTGTATAAAGCTGAAATTTACCTGTCAACGCTTCGACACGCTGTTGTGCCTCGTTCAATTTTCCTTCATCTTCATGGTTGTTTAATGTGAACGAAATGATTGACGCGATTTCGTCCATTTCGGAAGCGCCGAAGCCGCGGCTTGTCACTGCGGCAGTGCCAATCCGGATTCCGCTTGTGACAAACGGGCTTTGCGGATCAAAAGGAATGGTATTTTTATTGACGGTAATGCCCACATCATCAAGCACCTTTTCGGCGACTTTCCCTGTCAATCCGAGAGACTGGAGGTCTACGAGCAAAAGGTGGTTGTCCGTTCCGCCCGATACAAGGTTCAGGCCTTCTTTTTGCAACCCTTCAGCAAGCCGTTGCGCATTTGCAACGATGTTTTTGGCATAGTCTTTAAATGAGTCCTGGAGCGCCTCTCCGAACGCCACTGCTTTAGCAGCAATCACATGCATGAGCGGCCCCCCCTGGATTCCAGGGAAAATCGATTTGTCGATTTGTTTTGCAAATTCCTCTCGGCAAAGGATCATTCCGCCGCGTGGGCCGCGAAGTGTTTTGTGGGTCGTGGTGGTGACAAATTCAGCATACGGGACCGGGTTTTGGTGCAGGCCTGCCGCAACAAGTCCCGCAATATGCGCCATGTCTACCATTAAGTAGGCCCCAACCTCATCCGCAATTTCACGGAACCGCTTGAAGTCGATTTCACGAGGGTAAGCGCTGGCACCAGCAACGATCAGTTTCGGTTTATGCTGTTTCGCTTTCTCAAGAACATCCTCATAATTAATCCGATGTGTTTTTTCATCTACTCCATACTCGACAAAATTATATTGCACTCCGCTGAAATTCACAGGGCTGCCGTGTGTCAAATGGCCCCCGTGGGAAAGGTTCATCCCAAGTACAGTATCGCCCGGCTCAAGAATAGTGAAATAGACAGCCATATTGGCCTGTGCACCGGAATGCGGCTGGACATTTGCATGTTCGGCCCCAAAGATTTGTTTGGCGCGGTCGCGGGCAAGATCCTCAACGATATCAACGTATTCACAGCCGCCATAATAACGCCTTCCCGGATAGCCTTCCGCGTATTTATTGGTTAATACAGATCCTTGTGCCTCCATCACTGCTTCACTGACAAAATTCTCGGATGCGATCAGTTCAATTTTCGCCCGCTGCCGCCCCAACTCCTGCTGAATCGCCTCGTATACTTGCCCATCCTGTTGTGTCAAATGCTTCATCATTATCCCCCTTGTTCTAACCTGAATATGTATCATCATCGCTGCTTTATTGTTTGAAAATTCTTTTTCATTTTAGCTGATTTTATGTTGAAAAGAAAGAAGGAACCTGTTATGCCTGGCTACAATGGAGCTATTTCAGGTCCAATTTTAGCAGGACTCGTTCTCCGGTTTCCGTTCATAAACCGCCCTTGCGCCGCCAATGAGTTTTGGACGTGTGGCAGCAAGATTAATATGGGCGTGGCCGACCTTTTTTAACGAAACCCGGATTGGTACAGCCACATGCTTCAAATGCATGCCAATGAGCGTATCGCCGATGTCAATCCCGGCATCCGCCCGGATAAATTCAACGACTACGGGATCTTTAATATTTCGGAAAGCATAGGTTGCCATCGCTCCCCCTGCATTCCTCACAGGTACCACCGATACTTCTTCGAGGCCGCGTTCTTCCGCTGTCTGCCTCTCGACCACAAGTGCCCTGTTCAGGTGCTCGCAGCACTGAAATGCAAGCTGGACTCCGGTTTCCTCTTGAAGCTTTTTTAATTGCCTGAAAATCATCGCTGCGGCATCTTCCGTTCCAGCGGTCCCAATGCGGTGACCGACCACTTCACTCGTGCTGCAGCCGATGACCATCACACTTTTGTCTGTCAGCGAAACCTGATTGCTGAATTCCGATAGAATGGTTCGCAGGTCTGTTTCCCATTTACTGATTGACATGATGACTATCCCTCCAGGATGGGTTTGATAGCTTGTGATGTTCCCAAATTAAATCGCGCCTCACCAAGTTGCGGATTACAAGCTATTCTTTAGTCTCGTAATTTGTGATTTTCTCTACCCTGTTCACATGGCGGCCGCCTTCAAACTCTGTTGTCAGCCATGTCTTCGCGATTTCCCTGGCCAGTCCCGGGCCGATTACACGCTCCCCCATTGCAAGGATGTTGCTGTCATTATGCTGGCGGGTTGCTTTTGCACTGAATACATCATGTACGAGGGCACAGCGAATGCCTTTTACTTTGTTGGCAGCTATGCTCATGCCGATTCCTGTACCGCAAATTAAAATGCCTCTGTCAAACTCGCCGTTTGCCACTTTTTGTGCGACAGGCAGTGCATAATCGGGATAATCGACGGAGGTATTACATTCACAGCCAAAATCTTCGTATTGAATTTCCAGTTCGTCCATTAAATTTTTAATTTCCTCTCGAATGTTTAAACCACCGTGGTCGGAAGCAATTGCTATTTTCATCAGACGTTCCTCCTCTTTCAAGCCAGGCACCAGATACGGGCGGACAATTTATACCATTATTTTCTCATATCCGTGTGAATTTATAAAGAAAACTTGCCGGCCGGCGTAGGGCAGTAATAAAATGCGAAAGCTCCCTGCGTCAGCAGGGAGCCAGATTACTCAATAATAATTTTATCTTATATGCTATATCTTGAACCGGGTAATCGTTCCTTTAAGTTTTTCCGCGTGGGTACGCAATTCGACTGCCAGATGTTCGACGTTTTCAATGACAGACGTCTGCTGCTCGGCAGCCGACGCGACATGTGCTGCCCCCGCGGATGTTTCTTCGGCAATTGCTGCGACTTCCTGTGATTGTGTCGATGTATGCTGGATGCTCTCCATCTGCCGGTCTACGATTGAGGAAATGGTATGGATCACATCTGCCATTTCATTAATCGTTTTTGTCATTTCTTCGATAACCTTATTCGTTTTTTCACCTTTGATGGCTTCTTCATTGGCTGTTTCGACCTGTTTTTCAATTTGGCTGACGACATTTCGTACGCCAGTCTGGATATTCTGGATCAAAGATGAAATCCCCTGGACAGCTTTAGCACTTTCGTCGGCCAATTTCCTGACCTCCTCAGCGACTACTGCAAATCCCTTTCCGTGTTCCCCGGCACGGGCAGCTTCGATCGATGCGTTTAGAGCGAGCAGGTTCGTCTGCGCGGCAATGTCCCCGACAAGTGCAATGATCTGTTCCACTTCAACTGCGTTTGCTTCCAATGTTCTGACGGTGTGGAGCGATTCCCGGTTATCGGTCGCAAGCCGGCCAATCCCTGATATTAACGAATGAATCGCTTCCTTTGAATCCTGAAGGTCTTTGACCATTTCAATCGAAATCGTTTCAGATGTCCTTGCTTTCTCCTGGACTTCCTCGGCAATTTGAATGACCTCATCCACTGACTCAGCCGTTGTTTGAATCGAAGCTGCCGAGTTGTCCGCGCCGGCTGAAATTTCTCTTATCGTTGAGGAGATGACGTTAGCCTGTTCTGAAGCGGCTGCTGACTGCTCTGAAATCGAAACGACAGTTTTATTGGTTTCATTGAAATTGACGTCAATTTGATGGACCATTTCTCTTAAATTGGCAAGCATATCATTGAAAGCAATGCCCAGGGACCGGATTTCGTCATCGGACTTCGACAGCTCCGTGTCTTCGCTGATTTCCCCATGGGCTGCTTTAATCGCAGCGCCTTCAAGTTTTTGCAATGGTTTAATAATCAGCCCTGCCGCAAAGAAAGCGAGGATCCCCGACCAGATAATTCCAAGGATAAGGGTAATGATCATGAACAACCCCTCATCCATTTTAACGGTTTCTTCAATGAACGGATAGACAAAATAAATGCAAAATGCACTTGTCGTGTACGTGATCAATGCAAGTGCTGTTGTAAAAAGAACCAACTTTTTTCTTAACCCGAACCGGTAGCTTTTTTTGGTGTCCAATGCTGTCTCCCCCTGCTTTAGCCCCTCAAAATTTTTCAAGTGCCTTTTCTATCGCTTCTTTTATTTCATAATATGCTGCTCTATATATATCGACCGTTCCACCAAATGGATCACCGATGTCCGGATTGTTTTTATCCCCGGCAAATTCCTTAAGGGTAAAGGTTTTCCCGGCTGAATGCGGAAAGCTGCTTACTACTGCTGCTTTATGGCTTGACGTCATCGTCAAAATTAATGTCGCCCACTCTACTTCCTTTTCTGTCAACAATGTTGACCGATGATTATGGGCCAGCTGGTTTTCATGCATGACAATTTTCGCATTTGGCGACGCGTCGCTGCCGCTCACCGCATACACCCCTGCTGACTTTACCTCGACTCCTGGAATCTTTTTGCTGTTTAATAACGCTTCGGCCATCGGGCTCCGGCAGGTATTCCCGGTACATACAAACAAAATGCGAGTCATTCGGAAACCTCCTTTATTTTATTTTATGACATCTTTCGCCATTTTCATAGAAATGCTTGTTAAATTTTTCAAAATGTTCATAGCATATTTTAAAAAAAAGACACCTTTTCGTAAAGGCGCCATAAGTGTATTTTTCTTATAATCTGTTACATAGGGAGCAGAAGTTTTATGCCAAAAGCAAGCAGGATGCTTCCCCCAAGTGCTTCGCTGTAGACGCCCATCCAGCCCTGCACCCTCCTGCCTACCAATAGACCTGTCCAAGTCAGGATCGTTGCTGCAGCACCAAAACAAACAAGCACCAGGACGGTCTTTGCACCATAAATTCCAAGTGTCAAACCAACAGAAAAGCTGTCAAGGCTGACACTCAAAGCAAACACCAGCAGGCCTCTTCCAACTGGTGTAATCAGGCTCGTTTCATCTTCTTTAAAGCCGGACCATATCATCTGCACACCAAGAATGACAAGCAACAACCCGCCTAATAAACCTGCAACCGCGCCGAATTGCTCTGATAAAAACCTGCCGGCAATAATGCCAGCGAGCGGCATCCAAACGTGGAACAAACCAATCGTGATCCCTATTTTAAATATTTGCCGGCGTGTAAGCCTGAACATGCCCATACCGAGGCCCACTGAAAATGCGTCCATCCCCAGCGCAAAGGCCATCAGTATG
The DNA here is from genome assembly GCF_002860205.1 of Bacillus sp. T33-2. GTDB lineage: Bacteria > Bacillota > Bacilli > Bacillales > Cytobacillaceae > T33-2. Next base: position 161,535 of record NZ_PGVB01000013.1, on the reverse strand, counting down.
AGTGTAAATAATTCACCGAACATTGCTGCCATTCGTTCGCCCCCCATGGACTTGCTATTTCAGCATATGCAAGTCCGCAGGGTTTTAGAATTTAATAAGCATTTCCCGAAATACGATGGAAACCCGGGAAAACTTTGATTAAAGATCCGTTTTGCAATCAGGAAATCACGGGCTGGCCCGATGCTTTTTTAAGGCGGTTCATGATAGCATTGCCCAGACCATGTTCAGGGAAAACTTCTCCGAAAATAATATTGACCGGGGAGTCATTAAAAGCCCTTAATGTTTCGTATAAAGAGCCTGCCACAGTTTCAAGCCGGCTGCGCGACCCGCAGGCTATTACCTTATCCGCATCGTAAAAGGCTTGGTTTTCTTCAGTCGTCAGCATGCCCACCAGAAGCCCCTCTCTCCGTTTTTCATTTATTAGCTGCTGGATTTTTTCCCTGCTGGAATCTACAAGATAAAGAGGGGCATTCGGGGCGTAATGACGATACTTCATCCCGGGCGCTTTGGGTGCTTTCGTTTTATCCGATAAAGCTGGATCCATCCGGATCTCACCGACAACAGCCGCAAGCTGCTCAGCTGTAATCCCGCCCGGCCTTAACACAACCGGAATTTCTTCGGTACAGTCGACAACAGTCGATTCAACTCCAACGCCTGTCGGGCCGCCATCCACAATGGCGGCGATCCGGCCATTGAGATCTTCAGCGACATGGGCTGCCGTCGTAGGGCTGGGACGGCCTGACATATTGGCGCTTGGAGCGGCTATCGGGAGGCCGCACGCCTTAATGATTGCAAGTGCAACAGGATGGTCCGGCATTCTGACCGCAACCGTTGCCAGGCCGACGGTAGCCTTGTCTGACAGCCGGGCTTCCTTCTTATTTAAAATGACCGTTAACGGGCCAGGCCAAAACTCGTCCATCAATCGAGATGCTTTTTCCGGTATCTCTTCTACAAAAGAATTCAATTGCTGCCTGTCAGAAATATGAATGATAAGCGGATTATCCCCAGGCCTTCCTTTCGCCTCATATATTTTCGCGACTGCTTCATCGCTTTCAGCATTTCCCCCCAGTCCGTACACCGTCTCTGTCGGAAACGCTACAACTTCATTCTGTTTTAAAAATTGTGCTGCCTGTTGGATTTGTGGATATGTTATTAAATTATCCACAGAACTATCCACCGTCCAGATTGTAGTCTGCATGTAATCCACCTTTTATTTTTAGGCCAATCGACCCTTAAACTAGTCCATTAATCCTCTATGTTAACCGGATATGTAAATTATTTTCTATGAAAGTATAAAAGAAGATGAATGGGAACACAAGTTTTTATCCACAAATTGTGAATAAAAACAGGCAATCGGTGGATAACTTTGTGGATATATCCACATTTTTTAGCGGACGGGCCGAAACTGAGGTGTTATCCACAAGAAAGGTCATGGGCGATCTGCTAAAAAATAAACTCGGCAGCCCTGGCGTGGAGCTGCCGTATGTCAATCTTGCAATGTATTATTAGTCGTTATTTCTTGAATTTCCGCTATTGTTATTGTTTCTTGATTCTCCGCCTTTTTCACCGATTTCCTCATAGAAATCATCGCCATGCTTATCGCGGGTTGCTTCTCCGCCTTTGCGGCCGATTTCCTGATAGAATTCCTTATCATGGTTCTCAGATGTTGTTTCTCCGCCTTTGCGGCCAATTTCCTGATAGAATTCCTTGTCATGGTTCTCAGATGTTGCCTCTCCGCCTTTGCGGCCAATTTCCTGATAGAATTCCTTGTCATGGCTTTCAGCTGTTGCCTCTCCGCCTTTGCGGCCGATTTCCTGATAGAATTCCTTGTCATGGCTTTCAGCTGTTGCCTCTCCGCCTTTGCGGCCGATTTCCTGGTAGAACTCTCTGCCATGAGTTTCACTGGTTGCTTCTCCGCCTTTGCGGCCTCTCTCTTCGCGTGACATTTTGTCGTCGTTATTCTTATTTGCCATGTCGGTCACTCCTTTATGGGATTTTTGTTACACTCACACAATATCCGCTTCTTGTTCTTCTAAAACCAAAGAAAAGAGATTGTTACCTGTGTGTCCTATAATTGTAATATTACTGGTAAAAATACCTGCTGTTTTTCCTCACTTTCCTAATTTTCCAAATTGGTTTGGTGAAAATTTGCCTACCTTCTGAATAGAGAACGCATGCCATTTTTAATAAGTGATTCACTTCACTCCAGGCAATCCATGCTTTTTTATACTTGAGCAGTAACGATTTTAAAAACGAAAGAGGGATACAAATGGAAAAGAAGGCACTTGTAAATTTTCAGGAATATAGTGAAAACCGGTTCACAAAGAGGATTATTTCAAAAGGGGGGACAGCACCGTTTTTATGTTGAACTTTTTGCCTGGCCAGGAGCTGCCTGCCCATAACCATCCTGGAACCGATGTGTATTTGCTGGTACTTTCCGGTGAAGGAACATTTACAGTCGATGGTGCCGAAACCAAGGTCTCCAGCAACGAAGCCGTACATTGTAATGGAGAAGAACAATTAGCCTTTAAAAATACGGGGACACCAACCTGTTTCAATCCATGTAATGCTGAATAAAATTCCCGATGGCCGCTATGCCACGAATATTTGATAAACAAACGCCACACGCGAAAAAAAGCGCTGCGATATCACAGCGCTTTGTTACTTCAGTTTCTGCCATAGGTCAGCAATGAAAAACCTGACCTCAACAGATTGTTCATCATTTTTTTCATACACCGGAGGCTGTTTGGCTCCCTCTTGTTTTGATGTTTTCTTCTTGACTGTAACAGGGCTGCCCGTGCCTGCATCCGCTGCCTTTTTCATATCCTCCGATTCAGCAGCAGGGGTTTCAGCTTCCTTCTTTTGTGATGCCGGCTGCTCTTCTTCAAATCCTTCGCTTACGGCAACACCGTTTGAAAAGTCGAGGAAGCAAAGCGGTGGAAACAGGACACACCACCAGTTAGCGCCTTTTCCCTCACCAAGGGTAATCAAAATGGCTTCATATTCTCCGGCCGGGTACAAAAACTGTCCGTATAATTTTGTCGGGAACTGTACCCTGTCAAACTCTGCCTTTACGTTTTGCGTGCTTCCTTCAGCTTTAACCACGTGTTCAGCGATTGCCTGTATTTGAGGGAGACTGGAACGGATAATGCTGCGTGCGTCCTCTATCGAAGTTAAATCCTCAACCCATTTAGTTATTTCCCTGTTGACCGCGTCCCTGACTTTCCGTTTGATCGCCTGATCCTGTTCTGCATCACTGTCAGCGAGGATCCTAAGCCGGATCGCTTCATTAGGAATGACTACCGACCCTTCGGCGATTGCTTCATTTTTTGGTATATATAAGCTAAGCATTGTGCCTATGGATAATATAATTAAATATAGCGTTGCCGCCGTGTTCTTTTTCATATCTCACACCATCCCCTCAATAGCAATAGTGTGGACAGGTTAATAGATTCTTAAACTACCAAGTTTAAATGTTTAAAAGAAAAACCTTCAGGTCCATTCCCTGAAGGCTGTCTATCCATTTAGTTCGGCGAATACCATGCGGTCTTTGCCGTTTATGTCGTAAACTACATCAATTAATGCTTGCGGGAATGCTTTTCTCAACAATTCTTTGACATCCTTACTCTGTCCGGCACCAATTTCAAATCCAACCAGTGCTTTGTTTTTTAAAACAAGCGGCAGCTCTTCCATAAAACGGCGGTAAAGGTCGAGGCCATCTTGACCAGCGAATAAAGCCAGATGGGGTTCCTGTCCGGTCACCACTTCGGACATCCATTCCCTGTCCCCCACAGGAATGTAAGGCGGATTGGATATGACAGCGTCAAATTTCCGGCCTGCCGCAATGAAAGGCTGGAGAAGATTGCCGTGGACAAATTCTATTTTTGCTCCAAGCCTGGCTGCATTTTTTTGTGCTACAGCAAGGGCATCAGCTGACAAATCGGAAGCAGTGACCGCTAGTTGCGGCCTCTCCAGCTTCAGGGTTACAGCAATTGCCCCGCTGCCGGTCCCAATGTCAGCAATCTGTAATTGTTCCTTACTGCCGAACATGGTGTGCAAGCGTTTCAATGTTCCCAAAACCAGCTCTTCCGTTTCCGGCCGTGGAATCAAAACAGCATCATTTACCTCAAAGACCCGTCCATAAAAATCCTCAGTGCCGATAATGTATTGAACGGGGACACCATTATGGTGGCGGATTACTGCCTCCTGGAATCGGGTCCACTCCTCTGGCTTCAGACCGGCCCGAAGCTCGGAAAACAGCTTCGCCCTGTTCATTCCCGTGATGTGGCGCAGCAACAATTCCCCGGCATTTTCATCCCGTTGCTTTTCTTTTAAAAAAGAAGAAGCCCAGTTGAGGGCTTCATATATTTTTTTACTCATGCGCCTGAGTTCTCCATCCTGCTGGACTGGTCCTCAAGGATCAGGGCATCAATGATATCATCCATTTTCCCCTGTAGGATTTGGTCAAGCTTTTGGAGGGTCAATCCGATACGGTGGTCGGTTACCCGGTTTTGCGGGAAGTTGTACGTCCTGATGCGCTCAGAACGGTCGCCTGTCCCTACTGCCGATTTACGCACCTGGTCATACTCCGCCTGGGCTTCCTGCTGAAACTTGTCATAGACACGGGCACGAAGGACTTTCATCGCCCTATCCTTGTTTTTATGCTGGGATCTTTCATCCTGGCTGGTTACAACAATTCCAGTCGGGATATGTGTCAATCGTACGGCTGACATGGTGGTGTTAACACTCTGGCCGCCGGCGCCGCTGGAAGCAAAGGCGTCAAAGCGGATATCCTTATCATGGATTTCGATATCCACATCTTCGGCTTCCGGAAGGCATGCGACCGTTGCTGTTGATGTATGAATACGTCCGCCGGATTCTGTTTCTGGTACCCGCTGGACACGGTGTGCCCCATTTTCAAACTTTAATTTGGAATAAGCACCTTTACCATTCACCATGAAGATGATCTCTTTAAAACCGCCGATGCCAGTAGATGTCTGGTCCATAACCTCAATCTTCCAGCCCTGCGCCTCAGCATAGCGGCTGTACATGCGGTACAGGTCGCCTGCAAACAAAGCTGCTTCGTCTCCACCCGCAGCTCCCCGGATTTCCATGATTACGTTTTTGTCATCATTAGGGTCTTTTGGTGAAAGAAGCACTTTCAGGCTTGCCTCAAGCTCTTCTATCTGCTCCTCGAGTTCGCTGATTTCTTCTTTGACCATTTCTCTCATATCTGCATCCAGCTTTTCATCAAGCATGGCTTTGGCATCTTTATACTGTTCACGGGCCTCTTTATATTCCCGGTAGACAGCAACAGTTTCCTGAATATCGGACTGCTCCTTTGAATATTCGCGGAGCTTGGCCGGATTATTGACGATATCTGGGTCGCTTAACAGCTCATTTAATTTTTCGTAACGATCCTCAACTGCTTGAAGACGGTCAAACATGGCCTTCACCTCATATTTTTTATATATAAAGACGATCGAAAATCTATCCTCGGGGAATCGGTTGATTATTAATCCATAACATTCTAATTATAGTACACGCTTGTACGACCGTCAAAGCCATTCAGGGAAACCCGTATATCTGAAGCAGCCGTAATAACGTCTTATTAGCCAGTTTCTGCTGCTTATTAGCCTGAAACTTTCATATATTAGCCTGATTCTTTAACATATTAGCGAAAACAGGCCGTTTATTAGCCACTCCGGCAGATTTATTAGCCAGGTAGGCCAATTGCCTGTAAAACTGATTGGCTGGCTATTGCGTGGAAACACTTGATATTTTATATACACAAAAGCCTGCTTTTACAGAAAAGCAGGCTTGAGATAATTAATATAGCGTCCTCGAAGATTCTTGGGTGCTGTTGGATTGCATTTCGTTCCTGGACCGTGGCACTTCATGGTGGTGCCGGCATCGTGGCTCGTACGATTCGGAAGCGCCAACTAATATAACCGGATCGTCATAAGAGGCTGGGGCCCCGTTTATGAGGCGCTGTGTACGGCTTGCAGGTGAACCGCATACAGCACAGACAGCCTGCAGCTTGGTGACCAGTTCGGCGATTGCCATAAGATCCGGCATTTGTCCGAACGGCTCACCGCGGAAATCCTGGTCCAGGCCTGCGACGATGACCCGGTGGCCGCTGTCAGCAAGATGCTGGACGACGCGGACAATTTCATTGTCGAAAAACTGTACTTCATCGATTGCAATAACATCCATATCAGGAGTGATATGCTGAAATATATCGGTTGAGTGCGCTACTGGTTTTGCCATAATGGAGGTTCCATTATGGGAAACCACTGCCTCTTCACTGTAGCGGTTGTCAATTTTAGGTTTAAAAACAGCTATTTTTTGCTTGGCAAACTGGGTCCTTCTCACACGGCGGATCAATTCTTCCGATTTTCCGGAAAACATGCTGCCGCAAATTAACTCAACCCAACCGCTATGTTTCATTACGTACATGAAACGGTTCTCCTCCCTTGCTGGTCATGATCGCAAATATCTAAAAGATGCAGTTTGTAATTTGTGAACGGTTCATTCTTGGTCGCTCTATGTACTGCTATTTTTCCACCTGGATTGCACTATTATAGCAATAAAAAACAGGCAAGTCACAAAGCTTCTTGCCTGTTCTTATATTTTTTGTGCTATATGTTGCCCAGCTGCAGCGCCTAGCCCCTCGGGGCTGATCGAGCGCTTCCGCTTTATTATTGTTGTTTAAGGCCGTATTTTTTATTGAAACGGTCAACACGTCCGCCAGCTTCGGCGAATTTTTGGCGACCAGTGTAGAAAGGATGGCATTCGGAACAAGTTTCAACGCGAATCTCGTTTTTAACCGATCCAGTTTCGAACTGGTTTCCACAAGCACATGTCACCACTACTGTTTTGTAATTAGGATGAATTCCTTGTTTCATTAATATTCTCTCCTTCCGCCCTGAATCATATCCGAAACAGAGTTATATTATACGACGCGCGTTAGCTTAACGCATCGCAATCTTCAAAAACACACTGTACACATTATAGCAAGGCTGCCCGCAATTTTCAAGCAGGCAATTTAATTTGCATAAAACTGTACAGAAAGCTTACAAATCGCCATTTACAGATCAGGAACGCCTCTGGTTTCCTTTCATTTCCTCTGCCAGCATCGCAAAAAATTCTTCGTTTGATTTTGTCTGTTTCAATTTTCTCAGGAACTTTTCGGCAAAGTCCGGGGAATCGGACATCGATTTACGGATTGCCCATAGTTTATCAAGATGCTCTTTCGGAATGAGCAGCTCTTCTTTCCGTGTGCCGGAACGGCGGATATCGATCGCCGGGAAAATCCTTCGTTCTGCAAGTGCACGGTCAAGGTGCAGTTCCATGTTTCCTGTACCTTTAAATTCTTCGTAAATGACATCGTCCATGCGTGATCCTGTATCAACAAGGGCTGTCGCCAGGATGGTGAGGCTTCCCCCCTCCTCGATATTGCGCGCTGCACCGAAAAAGCGCTTCGGACGGTGGAATGCGGCCGGGTCAATCCCTCCGGATAGCGTCCTTCCGCTTGGAGGAATGACAAGGTTATAGGCCCGTGCCAGCCTTGTGATACTATCCATGAGGATGATAACATCCCGTTTATGCTCCACAAGGCGCATCGCACGTTCAAGGACGAGCTCGGCAACTTTGATATGGTTTTCCGGAACTTCGTCAAATGTGGAACTGACAACATCCCCTGCAACTGAACGCTCGATGTCGGTTACTTCTTCCGGGCGTTCATCGATCAACAGAACGATAAGCTCGGCCTCCGGATGGTTGGTCGTGATGCTGTTGGCAATTTCTTTTAATAGCATCGTTTTACCCGCCTTGGGAGGAGCGACGATCAAGCCACGCTGTCCAAACCCCACTGGGGCAATGACATCCATGATCCGTGTGGAAACATTTCTCTGGCTTGTTTCCAATTTCATTTGGCGGTCAGGATAAAGCGGCGTCAAGCCCGGGAAGTGAACCCTTTCTTTGGCAGATTCCGGGTCGTCACCGTTTACGGCTTCTACCTGGAGAAGACCGAAATAGCGCTCGTTTTCCTTTGGAGGACGAACTTTCCCTGACACTTTATCCCCGTTGCGCAAGTCGAAACGGCGAATCTGTGATGCCGAAATATAAATGTCCTCCGAACTTGGAGAATAGTTTATTGGCCGCAAGAAACCGAAGCCTTCTGACTGGATGATCTCAAGGACACCTTCCATGAAAAAGTAGCCCTGTTGTTCTGCCCGTGCTTTTAAAATCGCAAAAATGAGTTCTTTTTTCGATAATTTGCTGTAATAGGATACTTTGTATTCCCGTGCAAGCTCATACAGCTCTTTTAATTTCATATTTTCTAAGCTTGAAATATTTACTTCCATATTGTCACCACACTATTAGATATTTCGATTTCCCCCATATTAATTGAACAGATATTAGTTAAAGCTATGGATGGAAAAAGAAGAAATGAATTTCCTTTGAAGGATGTGAGAAGGAAAAGAAAGAATAAAAGCAGCTGTCAGAAGTGTCTAGGCAGGATTTATTAACACTTTAAAAAAGTATAAATTGGCAGCAAGGAGGACAACTCGACGCAGGAGCCAATTTTAGGAACAAAGTGTAAGTGCAAAGGAAAGCTTCGTCAGCATCAGCATTGCAGACGGAAAAGTGAGCTTTTCCGTTGAACTACGCCTCTGTCTTCGCCCTTATGGGCCCGCCAATCGGCAAGTTTTCTTTAAAAACAATTTTTATTTTAACCTGTTTTATGAATAATAATCAAATAAAATATTTTTTATTATAAAATTTCTGCTCCCTTATTGCTGTAAGGGAGCAGAAAAGAGCATATGCGGCTAAAATTAAGTTTTAAGGCTTCATGACGAGGTTAGGTTTCTTTTTCAGGCTATGCTGCCCGTCGACAAACCGGACAGTACCCGATTTTGCGCGCATGACAACGGAATGGGTCAGGCCGTATGAGCCCTTAAATTGGACCCCTTTTAGCAGCTCACCGTCCGTTACGCCTGTAGCTGCAAAAATGGCGTCATCTCCCTTTACCAGGTCTTCCATCAGGAGTATTTTATTCACGTCAAGGCCCATTGACATGCAGCGTGCAAGCTCAGCGTCGTTTTGCGGCAGCAATTTCCCCTGGATTTCGCCTCCAAGGCATTTCAACGCAACCGCTGCCAGTACGCCTTCAGGTGCGCCCCCGGAACCAAATAAAATATCGACACCGGTAATGTCGAAGGCTGTATTGATCGCACCTGCGACATCACCGTCATTTATCAGCTTTATCCTGGCTCCTGCTTCACGAAGCTGGGCTATGATATGCTCATGCCTTTCACGGTTTAAAACAGTCGCGACGACGTCTTCAACGTCCTTGTTTTTTGCTCTGGCGACGGCCTTCAGGTTATCTAAAATAGAGGCATTAATATCAATCTGGCCGACCGCTTCAGGTCCGACTGCAATTTTGTCCATATACATATCCGGAGCATGCAGAAGGTTTCCGTTGTCTGCCACAGCAAGGACGGCAAGCGCGTTCCAGCCTCCGGACGCAACAATGTTGGTCCCTTCAAGCGGATCGACAGCGACGTCAACACGCGGACCATAACCCGTGCCCAATTTCTCCCCAATGTACAGCATCGGAGCTTCATCCATTTCGCCTTCTCCGATAACAACCGTGCCTTTCATGGGCACCGTATCAAAAACATCCCGCATCGCTGAAGTTGCTGCTTCATCTGCCTCGTCTTTCATCCCGCGCCCCATCCAGCGGGCTGAAGCAAGTGCCGCCGCTTCAGTCACGCGTACAAGCTCCATCGACAAGCTTCTTTCCATTGGTTTCTCCCCTTGTGGTCTCTTTTTGTAGAAGCACGCAGCTTGTATGCTTTGATCTCTGTTGTTATTAGCTCAAGCTGTAAAAGCAACCTGCCGGTACTTGAAAACAACTTTATTTTAATGGAAGAACACTACGCATTCTTCATCTGTTCCTGTTCCTCTATCGACAAGTCTTCACGCCACACTTTCGCCCCGAGCCCGTTCAGCTTTTCAACGAGATGGCTGTAGCCTCTGTCAATATGTTCAAGGCCGGTAATCTCGGTAATTCCATCTGCCAACAGCCCGGCGATCACCAGGGCTGCCCCGGCACGAAGGTCGCTGGCTTTCACTTTTGCACCCTGAAGCTGGATCGGCCCGTTAATGATGGCTGAACGCCCTTCAACTTTAATGTTCGCATTCATCCTTCTTAACTCGTCGATATGTTTAAAGCGGGCACCATAAATCGTGTCCGTGACGACACTTGATCCTTCCGCTTTTGTCAGCAGGGTGGTGAAAGGCTGTTGAAGGTCGGTTGGAAACCCGGGATATACAAGTGTTTTTATGTCGACAGGCTTATATTTGTCCGCCGGGCCGACAAATATCTGTTCGTCGCCAGCCTCAACATACACACCCATCTCCTTCAGTTTAGCGATCAGTGATTCAAGATGCTGCGGAATGACATTATCAATCAAGATGCCCTCGCCGACAGCGGCACCCAAAATAATATAGGTTCCTGCTTCGATCCGGTCAGGTATGATTGTATGCCGGCAGCCGTGGAGGTGATCCACACCATCAATGCGGATTACGTCAGTCCCGGCTCCCTTGATTTTGGCACCCATATTAGTCAGCAGGGTAGCGACATCAATAATTTCGGGTTCTTTCGCGGCATTTTCAATGATAGTCCGCCCTTTTGCACGTACAGCGGCAAGCATGATATTGATCGTGGCCCCGACGCTGACCACGTCAAGGTAAATTCTTGCGCCCCGCAGTTCTTCTGCCCTTAAATAGATGGCTCCCTGTTCATTCGTCACGCTGGCACCAAGTGCTTCAAATCCTTTTATGTGCTGGTCAATCGGCCTTGGCCCCAAGTGGCATCCTCCTGGCAGGCCGATGACCGCTTTTTTGAACCGGCCAAGCATCGCGCCCATCAAGTAATAGGATGCTCTCAGCTTTTTGACCTTCCCGTTCGGCAAAGGCATGGAAATCATGGAAGACGGATCCACCGTCATTTGATTGTTGGCAAATTCAACCTTTCCCCCTATTTCTTCCATAAGTCCTTTTAACATCTGGACATCTGAAATGTCAGGCAACCCTTCAATGGTTACAGGGGACTCTGCTAAAATAGTTGCCGGGATCAGGGCTACTGCACTGTTTTTTGCTCCGCTGATTCGAACAGTCCCCTTTAAAGGATAACCGCCTGCAATCTTAAGCTTTTCCATTATTGACTCCCTTCTAAGCCGTGATGTGATTGATGGTCAAGCTGGAGGTTCAAACAATGCATCAGCTAAGACCGATTGGGCTTGTCTTATTTTAAAATACAACAAGCTGCCCTGTTTTACCAAATTGCCGCTTTCAAGGAAATATATTCCAAAATAACAAAGTGGTCTTTGGCAGTATTCATTTTCATAGTTTACACGAAATTTCCAGTTTCATGTAATAATATCATAAAAAAATGTAAATTTCATTAAAACGGGAAACGCTGGTTTTATTCCGTGGCAAGAGTTCGAACGTATAAAAATCAGGCAGGCTACAACGGTTACCCGCGTGTATTCCAATCTGCCAGAAATGCTTCTATTCCTTTGTCAGTCAATGGATGCTTGAACAGCTGCATCAGCACTTTTGAAGGGATTGTCGCAATATGGGCTCCACGCAGTGCCGCATCTGTCACATGCTGGGGATGGCGTATCGATGCTGCAATAATTTCGGTTTCAATGCCGTGCACGGCAAAAATGTCCGCAATGGTAGAAATTAAATCCATGCCGTTGTGCCCTATGTCATCAAGCCTGCCAAGGAAAGGCGAAACGTATGTAGCTCCGGCCCTGGCTGCCAGCAATGCCTGGTTGGCGCTGAAAATGAGCGTCACATTTGTTTTGATGCCCTCTTTCGCAAAAGCTGAAACTGCTTTTAAGCCGTCTGGAGTCATTGGGACTTTAATGGTGATATTTGGGGCGACGGCCGCAAGTTCTTTCCCTTCCCTGATCATTCCTTCTGCGTCAAGGGCGATCACTTCTGCACTGACTGAGCCAGGTACAAGCCCGGCAATTTCCTTTAGACGGTCATGGAAAGAAACATTTTTTTCTTTTGCCACCAGGGAAGGGTTTGTAGTGACCCCTGATAAAATTCCTAACTCATAGGCTTCGCGGATTTCATCCATATTCGCAGTATCAATAAAGAACTTCATAAAAGCGCCTCCATTCGACATAATTTTCAATTTTTTTATAATGAAGGAAAACCGCCCCATGCTCATAAGGCGGTTTTCGTTTTTTTACAAGGTTAGTGAGTCTTACGCTCTTCCAGCTGAACCAAATTCACGCATTTTACCGATAACAGTCTCTTTGATTGCATCGCGTGCAGGCCCCAGGTATTTGCGTGGATCATATTCTTCAGGCTTAGCTGCAAGCACTTCACGTACAACTTTTGCCGAAGCGATCTGGTTTTCGGTATTTACGTTGATTTTTGCAGTACCAAGGGAAACGGCCTTCTTGATGTCATGAGTCGGGATTCCTGTGCCGCCGTGAAGAACAAGAGGTACACCGGCAATCTTGTTGATTTCTTCCATTTCCTTGAATCCAAGGTTTGGTTCACCCTTATAGGGGCCGTGTACGGAACCGAGGGCTGGGGCAAGACAGTCGATGCCTGTCCGCTTTACAAGCTCTTCACATTCCTGCACATCCGCATAGATTACGCCGTCCGCGACAACGTCATCTTCCTGGCCGCCAACTGTACCAAGTTCGGCTTCTACAGAAACACCTTTTGAGTGTGCATATTCCACTACTTTAGAAGTAATTTCAATGTTTTCTTCGAAAGGATGGTGGGAAGCATCGATCATGACGGACGTAAATCCAGCATCAATCGCTTCTTTACACTTATCAAAGCTAGAACCATGGTCGAGGTGAATCGCAACCGGGACGGTAATTTTATAGTCTTCCATCAGGCCTTCAACCATTTTCACAACGGTCTTGAAGCCGCCCATATAACGTCCTGCACCCTCGGATACACCAAGGATAACCGGAGATTTTTCAGCTTCTGCTGCCTGCAGGATAGCTTGAGTAAACTCGAGATTATTCAGGTTGAACTGTCCAACTGCATAGCCTTCTGCATTTGCTTTCTTCAGCATGTCAGTCATTGAAACTAAAGGCATGTTTTTTTCCTCCTTAAGAAAAGATCATTTTCCTTTTGACCGGACTTTCCATTTTAAGGGTTTCCTTCTCGGCTGTTGATTATGTACCCGGAACGGTTGTTGTCAAAACGAAGAATCATCTTGTGGAATTCATTAGTATCATACCAGAATAAAAACAGAATTGCCATTGTGATACTACGGTTTTTGCAACTGTCATAAAATCGCTATAAAGAAAACGTTGCCATGCCGTCCCCTGAAAAAAACGGGAACGATTCGAGGTTATGATGTTGTTGTGCGCGGCTGGAGACCCTGGAGCCGAGTGAAAACGTTTAACAAAAAATCCCGCCTGAATAACGGGATTTTGGGTTGGAAGTTAAATGGTAACACGCAAATATTTTTTTACAGCAGCCCTGATATCGTCAATGTCAAACGGTTTGGCAAAATGTGTGAGGGCACCAAGATCCATTGCTTCCTGGATCATATCAAGCTCCCCGTATGCTGTCATGATGATGACTCGGATATCCTGTACCAGCACTTTCAATCTTTTTAAAATTTCGATCCCGTCCATGCCCGGAATTTTCATATCTAGTAGGACAAGGTCAGGTGAATGTTTTTTTACGATATCCAATGCCTGGACTCCGTTGGCAGCCTGAAATGTTTCATAGCCCTCCTTTTGCAGCACTTCGTTGAGTAAAATTCGTATCCCAAACTGGTCATCAACAATTAAGATTTTTTCTTTCATGCCGCGTACCACTCCCTTATGGATTCCTTATGATGTAAATCTTCGCTTTTATGTATGTATATAAGTAACTTCGACACATTCCTTATAATTCCTTCTCCTTTTAATGTGAAATGTTTTTGGGAAGCTGATTTTTACGTTATGTGTTCGTTTGTTTTATAATGGAATAATGATGTTTTGGAGGCGATCAAGTTGATTAAGATGTTTTCAACGCAGTTGACGGGTATTTTTAAAAGACTGCAGGAGAAACAGGAATTTGCAATTGAAGACGGTGCCAGGCTGCTTGCCCAGGCATCGGCAGGCGAGGGAAACATTTTCATTTATGGTAAGGCTGAAATGGCAGCTGTCCCTTTTGAAGCGGTGGAAGGGGCTGAACCTTTATTATCGGCCAAAATATTTAATAATGGCAGCCTTGAAGAATTGACAGACGCCGACAGGGTGCTGATCATTGCCCGAAAATCGGATGACGAAGATGCGGTTGGAATCGCAGAAGCTTTGGTGGGAAAACGAATTCCGTTCGTGGCTGTGTCAACCGCTGTTCCAGAAGCTGCAGAAGAACTCAGCCTTCTTGCGGATGTCCATATCGACCTTGGCATGAAAAAAGGGCTGCTCCCTGATGAACACGGCAACCGGGTGGGAATGCCCACATCGATTGCTGCCTTATTTGTCTATTTCGCGCTAAAATTTACAGTTGAGGAAATTCTCGAAGAGTATGCTTGAATGGATTGGCGAAAAAAAGAGTGCTCGCATTTTCGTATGCGGGCACTCTTTTCTTATTATTCCTTTGATTTTAGAGAGGCTTCGACAAAGTCCCTGAATAATGGCTGCGGGCTAGTCGGCCTTGATGTGAATTCTGGATGGAACTGGCTTGCCACAAACCATGGGTGGTCCTGTACTTCAATAATTTCCACGAGGCGTCCGTCAGGGCTTGTCCCTGAGAAAATAAAGCCTGCCTCTTCCATCGCCTGGCGGAACTGGTTGTTAAATTCATAACGGTGGCGGTGACGCTCGTAAACTACTTCATCGTCATAAGCGGCAAACGCTTTTGATCCTTCAGTCAGTTTACATGGGAAAAGGCCAAGCCTTAGTGTGCCGCCAAGGTCTTCGATATCCTTTTGTTCAGGAAGAAGGTCGATGACCGGATACGGTGTATTTGGCGCAATTTCTGCAGAATGCGCTCCGTCAAGTCCCAGTACGTTCCGCGCAAACTCGACAGATGCCAGCTGCATTCCAAGGCAGATGCCAAAGAACGGCTTTTTCTGCTCACGCGCGTAACGGATGGCTGAAATCTTCCCTTCAATTCCGCGGTCGCCAAACCCTCCCGGAACAAGGATTCCATCTGCATCATCCAGCATTGCGGCAACATTTTCATCATTCACTTCTTCTGCATTGATCCATTTAATTTCGATGTCTGTGTCAAAAGCATAGCCGGCATGCCGCAATGCTTCGACGACAGAAATATAGGCATCCTGCAGCTCAACGTATTTCCCGACAAGGGCAATGCGTGTTGTTTGGCTCAAGTTAAGAACTTTATCGACGAGGGCTTTCCATTCATTCATATCAGCAGTGCCGCACTGGAGCTTGAGGTGCTGGCAAACAATCTGGTCAAGATTCTGCTCCTGCAGCGCGAGAGGGACAGAATACAATGTTTCAGCATCCCGGCACTCGATGACTGCTTTAGGGTCAATATCACAAAACAGGGCGATTTTATCCTTCATGTCTTGTGAAATCGGCATTTCGTTACGTACTACAATTACATTTGGCTGGATTCCGAGGCTGCGCAGTTCTTTTACGCTATGCTGGGTCGGTTTCGTCTTCATTTCGCCGGCAGCTTTAATGTAAGGAACAAGTGTACAGTGGATGTACATCACATTGTCACGGCCAATATCGCTCTTGATCTGGCGGATCGCTTCCAGGAACGGCAGCGATTCGATGTCGCCGACAGTGCCTCCGATTTCGGTAATGACTACGTCTGCACCCGTTTCTTTTCCTGCGCGGAAGACTCGTTCTTTAATTTCATTCGTAATATGCGGGATAACCTGTACTGTGCCGCCGAGATAATCGCCGCGGCGTTCTTTTCGCAATACTGTAGAATAAATTTTTCCAGTTGTGACGTTGCTGTACTTGTTCAAATTAATGTCAATGAAACGCTCGTAATGGCCGAGATCCAAATCTGTTTCCGCTCCGTCGTCCGTTACGAAAACTTCCCCGTGCTGATACGGGCTCATCGTTCCCGGATCCACGTTAATATACGGGTCAAATTTCTGGATGGTGACTTTTAAACCCCTGTTTTTCAATAATCTCCCAAGGGATGCTGCGGTGATCCCTTTTCCAAGTGACGATACGACACCGCCCGTCACGAAAATATACTTTGTCATTTGTGGATTCCCCCTCATCAAACAGTGTGTGCAATTCAGCTGTTGTTTACTGAATATATGTTAAAATTTTTTTCCATCGGCAGGCATCTGCCCAAAAAATAAAAAACGCCCCGCCTACAATATGTAAGGGAGCGTTTTACCGCTTTTAATATGTTCGTTCCTTTTTAAAGGAGCCCAAAAATGATTCTACCGTCCAGTAGCGTAAAAGTCAAGCTGTTTTACAGCTCTTCTTCTTCGTCCCCGTCAAGCTCTTCTTCTTCAAGCTCGTCGTCTGCATCATCATCAATGTCGAACTCGTCCTCCACTTCCTCAAGCTCGTCGTCATCACCCAGGAGATCGTCATCCACGTCTTCAAGGTCTTCCAGTTCGTCTTCATCATCAAGAAGATCGTCGTCGTCATCAAGATCGTCTGCATCGTCGAACAGTTCTTCTTCCTCTACCTCATCATAATCAGCCAGATCAAGATCATCCTCATCGACAACCTTCTTGGCCTTTTTCTTTTTCGGTTTTGCAGCGGCGACTGTCTCTTCTTCAGTCTGGTCAACAGGATACCAGACGCGCAATCCCCAGCGGTTCTCACCAAGAGCAAGAAAACGTCCATCTATATTCAAATCTGTATAAAACTGTACCATTTTTTCATTGGTTTCTGTCTCACTGAGGTCAAGGAGGGCAGCCATTTCAGCGATCAGGTCTTTAAAAGAAATTGCCTGTTTCTTTTCATTCAACAATTCATAAGCGACTTCAATTAAAGACATTTCCTGCAGCTGTTCCTTTGAGTACTGGTCTAAACTCAATATTCGCACTTCCTTTCACTAATACACTCCATTCAGAGCACTACGTCCGAAAATAAGGAATATCTCCCAAAAATGCATATTCTTCATTATAAACAAATTCCTACTGTTTATGCTAGTTTAATCTGTTGTTTCGGCCTGTTTTTTCATATGTATCAGTGTTTGCGTCACCCTGGTCCTGTTTAAGCTTCTTTTCCCTGGACATCAGGTTCACGGAAAGGGTGAAGAAAAAGATGGACAGGATAAAAAACGATACCGCCCCAAGCTGCCTATGATATAAATATAATAAAACCGCTGCGGCTGCGGCAAATGAAGCAATCTTTAAAATCAGCCTCAATAGATTCACACCCTGTGATCAGTCAATGTTTGAAAAAGCCATCCCTAATTATCTATTTAAATTATAAGCTATACTTTAACATTTTGTATGCAAAAGTTTTTATTCCACAGAGGGACAGCCCATTAATTCAAACATATTCAAAAAGGCTTATAGATTGCCTATAAGCCCTCTGTTTTTTATGCAGTTGTCCCCTACATATTGCGGCGGTACTGGCCGCCTACTTCATACAGGGCCCTTGTAATCTGGCCGAGGCTGGCTGCCTTGACAGTTTCGGTCAGCTCGGCAAAAATATTGCCCCCGCTTACTGCTGTCTGCTTAAGGCGGGCCAGTGCCTGTTCGCACGTTTCTTTATTTCTGCTCTTAAATTGCTCCAGGTTCCTGATTTGTGTTTCTTTTTCTTCCGTTGACGCCCTGGCAATTTCCATGCTGTTAAGTTCTTCTTCTGCCGGAGGGTTTGGATTCAGGTACGTATTTACACCAATGATCGGCAGCTCGCCGGAATGCTTTTTCATTTCATAGTACATTGATTCATCCTGGATTTTTCCGCGCTGATACTGGGTTTCCATTGCCCCGAGCACACCGCCGCGGTCATTGATCCGCTCGAATTCCTGCAGGACGGCTTCTTCGACCAGATCTGTCAGTTCTTCTATAATAAATGACCCCTGAAGCGGATTCTCATTTTTCGTGAGACCATGCTCTTTCGTGATGATCATCTGGATTGCCATCGCACGCCTTACTGATTCCTGGGTCGGGGTCGTGATGGCTTCGTCATATGCATTGGTATGCAGGGAATTACAGTTGTCATGCAGTGCCATCAACGCCTGGAGCGTGGTGCGGATATCATTGAAATCTATCTCCTGGGCATGCAGCGAGCGGCCGGAAGTCTGGACATGGTATTTGAGCTTCTGGCTTCTGTCGTTGGCGCCATATTTTTCTCTCATGACCGTTGCCCAAATGCGGCGGGCCACCCGGCCAATCACCGTATATTCTGGATCAAGCCCGTTCGAGAAGAAGAAAGACAGATTGGGAGCAAAATGGTCTATATGCATCCCCCTGCTCAAATAGTATTCCACATACGTAAAGCCGTTTGCGAGCGTGAAAGCAAGCTGTGAGATCGGGTTCGCCCCTGCTTCAGCGATGTGATAGCCTGAAATAGAAACAGAATAATAGTTGCGTACCTTCTGGTCGATAAAATATTGCTGGATATCCCCCATCATCCTTAGCGCAAACTCTGTTGAGAAAATGCAAGTGTTCTGCCCTTGGTCTTCTTTTAAAATATCAGCCTGGACAGTTCCCCTGACAGTTTGCAACGTATATGCCTTTACTTGTTCATACTCTGTTTCAGATAACTCACGCCCAAGCTCCGCCTGCTTTTTCTCCACCTGCTGTTGAATCGCAGTGTTGATGAACATCGCAAGTATGATTGGCGCCGGTCCGTTGATCGTCATCGATACTGATGTTGATGGGTGGCACAAATCGAAGCCGGCATACAGTTTTTTCATATCATCCAAGGTACAGACACTGACCCCGCTTTCACCGACCTTACCGTAAATATCCGGCCGGTAATCCGGGTCTTCACCGTAAAGTGTGACCGAATCGAATGCCGTGCTCAATCTCTTTGCCGCGTCATCCTTTGAAAGATAGTGGAAGCGGCGGTTTGTCCGCTCCGGAGTCCCTTCACCCGCGAACTGCCGTTTTGGATCCTCGCCTTCGCGCTTGAAAGGGAAAACGCCTGCTGTATACGGGAAGGAACCAGGCACATTTTCACGGTAAACCCATCTCAGTATCTCACCGTAATCCTTATATTTCGGCAGGGAAACCTTCGGGATTTCCAGGCCAGAGAGGCTCTTTGTCTTTAGTGTCGTGACAATTTCTTTGTCCCTGATTTTTGTTGTGAACTGGCTCGCAGAATATTTATCCTTTAATTGTTCCCAACTGGCGAGGACATTTTTTGACTCCGGCGTCAGCCTTGATTCTATTTCTTTTTTGACGGCTTCAAGAGAGTTGAGGACTTCCCCGTTCATCTCCCGTTCTTCCACTGCTTCAATCGCGCCTTCTAGCTGGAATAGCCTGCGGGCGAGCTCAGCCTGCTCCTCCGCTTTTTTATGATAATTCCTGACCGTCTCGGAAATTTCACGTAAATAGTAGCGGCGGTCATTTGGAATGATGATGTTCTGCTTTTCAACAACCGCGCTTGTTGAAAAAGACGTGGACCAATCAGTTCCGGCTTTTTCATTGACTTTATTGACCAATGCCGCAAACAGGGCATTTGTACCAGGATCGTTAAACTGGCTGGCGATCGTTCCATAGACAGGCATGTCTTCATACTCTTTATCAAAAAGCATATGGCTGCGCTGGTATTGCTTCTGGACCTGGCGCTTCGCGTCCTCGGAGCCCTTCCGTTCAAATTTGTTGATGACGATTAGATCGGCAAAGTCGATCATATCGATTTTTTCCAGCTGGGACGGCGCTCCGAACTCACTCGTCATTACATAAAGGGAAACGTCACAAATATCCGTGATTTCAGCGTCACCCTGGCCGATCCCGCTTGTTTCAACGATGACAAGGTCGAAACCGGCGGCTTTTACGACGGCAATCGCATCTTTAATCGCCAGGGAAAGCTCTGTTTTTGACTTTCTTGTTGCGAGGCTGCGCATGTACACCCTCGGAGAAAAAATCGCATTCATGCGAATCCGGTCACCGAGGAGGGCCCCGCCCGTTTTTTGCTTGGTTGGGTCTACAGACAGGACTGCAACCCGTTTTTCCGGTATCTCATTAATAAAACGCCTGATCAGTTCATCGGTCAATGAGCTTTTTCCGGCCCCGCCAGTCCCGGTAATGCCGACGACTGGTACGGATTTGGCAAGCGACCTGACTTTCTCCATGACAACCTCGGCACCTGCAGCAGTTTCTGATCCGGCGTGGACATGCTGCTCAGCGAGGGTGATCAGTTTTGCAACTTCGGCCGCATCACCAGTCTCCAAATTTTGAATCTGCTCAGCAGTGCTTGCGGAAATGGTTGAGAAATCACATTCCTTCATCATCAGCGTGATCATGCCCTGGAGGCCCAGTTTCCTGCCATCCTCTGGTGAAAAAATCCGTGAGATACCATAATCATGAAGCTCTTTAATTTCTCTCGGAATGATGACCCCGCCTCCACCGCCGTAGATGCGGATGTGGGAAGCGCCCCTTTCCTGCAGCAGGTCATGCATATATTTAAAATACTCTACATGCCCGCCCTGGTAGGATGATATGGCGATACCCTGGACATCCTCCTGGATCGCGGCGTTGACCACTTCTTCTACAGAGCGGTTATGGCCGAGATGGATGACCTCTGCCCCGCTGGCCTGGAGAATTCTGCGCATAATATTGATCGATGCATCATGTCCGTCAAACAAGCTTGAAGCTGTCACAAAACGAATGTGGTGCTTTGGCTGGTATGTGTCAACCGCTGTCATGCTTCTCCCCCTGTTCCTTGCTTGATTTTTCCAATCAGTCCTGTAAAAAGCAGCTCTGTCTGCTGCCGGATGTATTCATCCAGAGTGTAGGTCCTCTGCAGTGCCCAGCGGCGGAACCCCCACATTTGGCCCTGGACAAAAATATTATGGGCGACCAGCTTTACCTGTTGCTCGTTTAAGTCCAGTTCGCCATTTTCTACGCAGAGCTGTATGACATCCTCAAACATTTTCACCATTTCCAGTTCTTTTTTTAATACATAAGGCAGTGCGTCCTTAGACAAAGACTTAGCTTCCTGGTACATGACTACAACTTCATCCTGCATTTCATCCATCACCTTGAAGTAGTGGGAAATTGCCAGCTGAAGGTTTTCAAGTGTTCCGAGACTTGTCCCAATGTCTTTTCGGAGGCGGTTTTTGACCTGGTCGTAAATAGTGTCACAGACTAAGTACAAAACATCTTCTTTTGTACGGATATATTCATAAAGTGTACCGATGCTAAAGCCCGAAGCCCGTGCAATTTCCCTGGTGGTCGTCCGGTGGAAGCCTTTTTCCTTGAAAAGGGTCACCGCGCCTTTGATCATTTGGTCCCGCCTTTTTCTGACGAGACGCTCATCCTTCACGGATGCCTGCACTTCGCGCTTTTTAATCACGATTAACACCGCCTTTATCTTCGGGAAGCGTTATCAGGGCGGGACTCTCCCGCCCATGATGTAACTTTTTCCGCGGTTGCCTGAGGCCTGCAAAAAACTTGGATTATGGCTGGTGTTCTATTTTGCCAGCCTATATATAATTATGGCTCGCACCTATTCTCTGTCTGCATTCTTGGCATTATGGCTGGTGCTCTATTTTGTCAGCATTCTTGAGATGACGAGGCGCTGGATTTCCTGGGTGCCTTCGTAAATCTGGGTGATTTTAGCGTCGCGCATGAATCTTTCTACTGGATAATCCTTTGTATAGCCGTACCCGCCAAAAATCTGGACCGCTTCGGTTGTAACCTTCATAGCGGTGTCGCCGGCGAAAAGCTTGGACATTGCCGATTCTTTCCCATACGGAAGACCCTCGGACTCAAGCCATGCGGCCTGATAGGTTAATAGCCTTGAAGCTGCGACAGCCGTGGCCATATCGGCAAGCTTAAAGCCGATGCCCTGCTGTGCTGCTATTGGCTTGCCAAACTGGTGTCGTTCCTTAGCATAATCGGTCGCAGCATCAAGTGCGCCCTGGGCAATGCCGACTGCCTGGGCGGCAATGCCATTGCGGCCGCCGTCGAGGGTCATCATCGCGATTTTAAAGCCTTCCCCTGCGCTGCCAAGCACGTTTTCTTTCGGAACCCGGCAATCCTCGAAGATGATCTCCGTTGTCGGCGACGAACGAATCCCTAGCTTCTTCTCCTTCTTGCCGACAGAGAAGCCTGGAAAGTCCTTTTCGATGATGAATGCGGTCGTCCCTTTATGCTTGTTCTCAGGATCAGTTAACGCGAACACGACATAGATATCTGCAATGCCCCCGTTTGTGATGAAAATTTTCGACCCGTTCAAAACATAGTGGTCGCCGTTAAGGTGCGCCGTTGTCCTCATTCCGCCGGCATCCGAGCCGCTGCCTGGTTCTGTCAGTCCGTAGGCGCCAATCTTTTCACCGCGGGCCATCGGTTTTAAGTACTTTTGTTTTTGATCCTCACTGCCAAATTTATAGATTGGCCAGCCGGCAAGTGACGTGTGCGCGGACAGCGTCACACCGGTTGAAGCACAGACGCGGGACAGCTCCTCTACCGCAATGCAGTACGCAAGATAATCGCTTCCGATGCCGCCGTATTCTTCCGGCCATGGTATTCCGGTGAGGCCGAGCTCCGCCATTTTATCAAAAATTTCACGGTCAAACCGTTCCTCCTCGTCACGTTCGGCAGCGGTTGGCGCGACTTCATTCCTGGCAAAATCCCTTACCATTTTTCGGATCATCTCGTGTTCTTCAATCAATTGAAAATTCATCGTTTTTCTCCCCCAGATTGGTTTATTGGCTAAATAAGCAGTTAGTTAGTCTTTTCTGTGCAGCTTTTTGATCATTTTCAGAGAAAATTGATCTTTCGGAAGAAAGTTTAGGTGTAACAGTTAAAAAGAGTTTTCTGATTTTACACATTTTTACATATAAACTTTATTTTGGGTTAAAATTTGATCTTCGCAAGTACGGGCAGTTGCTTCTGAAATACATTTAAGCGAAATTTTGAGTCATATAAGCGAAAAGCAGGGTGAATTAAGCGAAAAACAGGGTGAATTAAGCGAAACTCACGATGATTTAAGCCAAAACCTAGTTCATTTAAGCGAACATACAGAATCAGCGTCACAGCTGGGTACTAGCATAAAACTTGGCTACATCAGAAAGCATCCACTGGAAGAGCAAGTGTTAAAGCTGGTTGCTGATGACGATGCGCTGGATTTCGCTTGTGCCTTCGTAAATCTCCGTTACCTTCGCGTCGCGGAAGTAACGCTCGACAGGGTAATCCTTCGTGTACCCGTAGCCGCCAAACACCTGGATGGCCTCGGTTGCTACATCAACCGCCGTTTTGGAAGCAAACAGCTTGGCCATCGATGCTTCTTTCCTGCATGCAAGCCCCCTCATCCGTAAAGCTGCAGCGCGATAGATGAGCAGCCTTGAGGCTTCTGCCGCCGTTGCCATATCTGCCAGTTTAAAGGCAATCCCTTGCTGGGCGACAATCGGTTTTCCGAACTGATGGCGCTGCCCCGCGTATGTGGTGGCCGCCTCCAATGCTGCTTCAGCGATGCCAAGAGCCTGGGCTGCGATCCCAATTCGCCCGGCTTCAAGGTTTGCCAACGCTATTTTAAATCCCTGACCCTCTTCGCCAAGCAGGTTTCCAGCCGGCACTATTGCATTATCAAAGGTAAGCTGTACCGTCCGAGAGCCGATCAGGCCCATCTTATGCTCGTCTTTGCCGATTACAAGTCCCGGGGTATTTTTTTCAACAATAAATGCTGAAATGCCCTTCGTGCCGGCAGATGGGTCGGTTGAAGCAAACACAATATAGACATCCGCCTCACCACCATTGGTGATAAACACTTTTGACCCGTTAATGGTATAGGAGCCGCCATTTTTGACTGCTCTTGTCTTCAAGCTTCCAGCATCAGAGCCTGAACCGGGCTCCGTCAGGCAAAAGGCACCGAGAAATTCCCCCTTGGCCAGTTTCGGAACATACTTCTGTTTCTGATCCTCGGTTCCGAAATACAATATCGGGTTGGTGGCGACCGACGTATGGACGGACAGGATTACTCCGACTGTCGCACTGACTTTTGAAATTTCATGGATTGCGATGATATAGGAGATAAAATCCATCTCTGATCCGCCATATTTTTCCGGAATCGGAATTCCCATCAAGCCAAGTTCGCCCATTTTTTTTAAAATCCCGGCCGGGAATTCACCGTTCTCCATGTTTTCCACAAACGGGGCGATTTCGGTGCGGGCAAAATCGCGCACCATTTTTTGCATCATTTGCTGTTCCTCTGTAAATCTGAGGTTCATGTTAATCCCTCCATTTGCGGGGCTGTTCCGAATCACTGTTCGTAAACATAGAAACCCCGGCCTGCCTTCCTGCCAAGCCAGCCTGCTTTCACGTATTTGCGGAGCAGCGGGCATGGACGGTACTTGTCATCGCCAAAGCCCTCATGCAAGGTCTCCATAATGTAAAGGCATGTGTCCAGCCCTATAAAATCGGCCAAAGTGAGCGGCCCCATCGGATGATTCATGCCCAGCTTCATCACTTCATCAATCGCTTCTTTTGAGGCGACTCCTTCATAAAGTGTATAAATGGCTTCATTGATCATCGGCATTAAGATGCGGTTCGAAACAAACCCTGGGAAATCATTTACTTCCACCGGAACTTTCTGCAGTGTCATCGTAATGTCTTCAATTGTTCTGTACACTTCATCAGAAGTAGCCAGGCCGCGAATGATTTCGACCAGTTTCATGACAGGGACAGGATTCATGAAATGCATTCCGATCACTTTTTCCGGCCGTTTAGTGGCTGCGGCGATTTCTGTAATTGGCAGTGAGGACGTGTTGGTCGCCAGGATGGTTTCTTGTGGAGCAATTTCATCCAAACGGGCAAATATTTTAGTCTTGATGTCCATGTTTTCAATTGCCGCCTCAATGACAAGGTCGACTTTTGCCGCATCCTCTACATTGACAGAAGGTGCAATCCTGCCGATAATCTCTTCCATGTGGGCTGAATCCATCCGGCCCTTGTCAACCTGCCGGGAGAGGTTCTTTTTGATTACCCCAAGCCCCCGCTGAACAAATTCTTCTTTCAGGTCGTTTAAGATGACGCTGTATCCAGCTTGTGCACAGACGTGGGCAATCCCGGTACCCATCTGCCCGGCACCGATGACCATAATTTTCTCAACCTTCATTACTCTCCCCCCGTTTCATCCATCACTTCATTTCCACTAAGGAAAGCTTCCTCGAAAAATCCTCGCAGGAACAAGCGGTTCTTTGCTTGTTCCGAGTCTACGCATCAAATGGAACGATCAGCTATAACCACACGATTTGGCGTCTACTGTCGGGGCACTTCGATCATGACGGCGTCTCCCTGCCCGCCGCCGCTGCAAATAGCGGCTATTCCGATTCCTCCGCCGCGGCGCCTCAGTTCATGCATGAGGGTAAGGATGACTCGTGCCCCGCTTGCCCCGATTGGGTGTCCGAGGGCGACCGCTCCTCCATTGACATTTACCTTTTCGGGATCAAGGCTGGCTATTTTTCCGCTTGTCAAGGCCACCGCCGCGAACGCTTCGTTTATTTCGAACAAATCGATTTCATCGAGTGCTTTTCCTGTTCCCTTAAGCAACTCGTTGATCACAAGACCTGGCGTTTTTGGAAAATCCTTCGCTTCCACTGCAATCGCCGCATGGCCCAATATCACAGCCTGGGCTTTTTTCCCTTCCCGGGCCGCCCGTTCCTCGCTCATCAGGACAAGGGCAGCTGCACCATCATTGACACCCGGCGCGTTCCCGGCGGTGATGGTTCCATCGGAATTAAATACTGGCCCAAGCTTCGCCAGTTTTTCAATTGACGTATCTTTCCGTGGTGACTCATCATGTTCGACAACGACAGGAGCCCCTTTCCGCTGGGGCACTTCCACCGGTACGATTTCCTCTGCGAGCTTGCCGGCTTCGATGGCCTCAATGGCCCGCTGATGGCTTCGAAGTGCCCACTCATCCTGTTCTTCACGGCTTAATTCCATCTCTTTTGCAACCGCGTTTCCGTAAGTCCCCATATGGACTCCGGTAAAACTGCAGCTCAGGCCGTCGTGCACCATTAAATCCTTAACGGCACCATCGCCCAGCCGCAGGCCCCAGCGCGCTTTCGGCAGCACGTATGGTGCATTGCTCATCGATTCCATCCCGCCTGCGACAATCACCTCTTCGTCACCGGCCCGGATGATCTGGTCTGCAAGCGTGACACTCCTCATCCCCGATGCACAGACTTTATTGATGGTTTCGGTTTTGACTTCCCACGGCATACCCGCAAACCTTGCCGCCTGCCTTGACGGCAACTGGCCCTGTCCACCCTGGAGGACAGTTCCGAGAATGACTTCGTCGACCTGTGAGGCGTCAACCGCTGCGCGTTTTAATGCTTCCTTGACTGCAATGCCCCCGAGTTCGGATGCCGTAAAACTGCTAAGCCCCCCGCCAAATTTTCCAAAAGGCGTTCGGACCCCTGCCAAAATGACCGTTTTCCCCATCTTCCTCGCTCCTTTAGTAATCTATTAATTTTAAATAGTCCAACAAATAACAATAAAAAAATAAACCTGTAAGCCTAAGATCGACTGAACGCTCGCTCGAGAAAGCTGCAAGAAAAAATAGGTTTGCCAAGATTCACATAGACCACCATTCAACCTGCTTGTATGATGTAAGCGCTTTATATCTACCTTTATTTTACTTTAAAAATAGCAGAAATTGAAACACTAACATAAAATTCGGACATATATACGAATTAAACGTTGCTCCAACTTCTGCTATTATCCTGGTGTTCACTATCCCAGCGTTAAAAAATCGGAGTTGCTGGCCAGCCGGGTGGATTGGTGGTGCCAGAAAACAAATTAAAATAGGCTACGAGACGAGCTGCTGCTTCCCGCCAAATACTGCCTTTTCAAGAAGTTCAGCCACATCATAGGTTTGTACGGTTTCTTCCACTTCTTTTGCCTTTGTGCCATCGGATAGCATTGTCAAACAATATGGGCAGCCTGAACTGATGACGGAAGGGCTGACAGCAAGTGCCTGTTCAGTACGGGCGACATTGATGCGGTGCCCTGTTTCTTCCTCCATCCACATCAAACCTCCGCCGGCACCACAGCACATCGCGTTTTCACGGTTACGCTCGATTTCCTTGAGCTCTACACCCGGGATTGCTTTTAAAATTTCACGGGGTGCATCGTAAACCTCGTTATACCGGCCGAGATAGCAGGAATCGTGGAATGTGATCGTCTCATTGAGCTCGTGTGTCGGCACCAGTCTGCCTTCCTTGACGAGCTTCGCAAGCAGTTCTGTATGGTGGTAAACCTCTGCTTTGAATCCAAAATCAGGGTACTCGTTTTTAAAAATATTATAGGCGTGGGGATCGATCGTAACGATCTTCTTCACTTCATTCTTTTCAAATTCTTCGATATTTTTTGTTGCGAGTTCCTGGAACAAGAACTCATTCCCGAGGCGCCTTGGCGTGTCGCCCGAGTTCTTTTCCTTGTTTCCAAGGATGGCAAACTGGACGCCTGCTTCATTCAGAAGCTTCGCAAACGACAGGGCGATTTTTTGGCTGCGGTTATCGTAAGAGCCCATGGATCCTACCCAGAACAAATACTCGAACTCCCCGCCTGTTTTTTTCACATCTTTGATTGTCGGCACCTGCACATCGTCACGGAGCTCGCGCCAGTCTTCCTTCTCTTTTCGGTTCAAGCCCCAAGGGTTGCCCTGGCGTTCGATATTTGTCATCGCGCGCTGGGCATCTGCATCCATTTTGCCTTCAGTCAATACGAGATAGCGGCGCAAATCAATAATTTTGTCGACGTGTTCATTCCAGACGGGGCACTGGTCCTCGCAATTGCGGCAGGTGGTACAAGCCCAGATTTCCTCTTCCGTGATTACATCGCCGATCAGGCTTGGGTTGTAGGCAATCCCGGCGGCTGCTTCCTCTGCTCCCTTGCCGGCGCCAGACAGGGCCAGCTGGTTGCCGGTCGTATTCGCAAACGCGAATGTCGGCACCCATGGCTGCTTTTGGGTGACAGCCGCGCCGTAATTGGTTAAATGGTCACGCAGCTTGAGGATCAAATCCATCGGCGAAAGCATTTTGCCGGTGCCAGTCGCCGGGCACATATTCGTACAGCGGCCGCACTCGACGCATGCATAAAAATCAATCATCTGTTCCTGGGTAAAATCGGTTATTTTCCCGGCGCCGAACGTCTCCTGGGATTCGTCTTCAAAATCGATCTTATTGATTTTCCCCGGTGGGTCGACACGGCTTAAATAAACGTTAGCCGGCCCGGCGATCAAGTGGGCGTGCTTCGATTGCGGTACATATACAAGGAAGGCCAGGAGGAAGATAAGATGGATCCACCAGGCAATGTAAAAGATGACAATCGCCGCTGTTTCCCCGATACCTGAAAATGCCGTTCCAATCACTGAAGCAACCGGCTCGGTCCAGGTGGCTTCATGGCCATGCCATATCATGCTCATTCCGTTGCCGATCAGTACAGAAAGCATCAAACCGCCAATAAATATTAAAACAAGCCCATTTTTCAAGCCACGTTTCAGCCGGACAAGCTTTTCTACATAACGGCGGTAGAATGCCCAAACGACTGCAACAAGTATCATTAACGTCACAAGTTCCTGGAAGAAGGTGAAGCCAGGGTATAACGGCCCAAGCGGAAGATGCGATCCAGGATTAATTCCCTTCAAGATAAAATCGATCGCGCCAAACTGGACAAGGATGAATCCGTAGAAAAACATGACATGAATAATTCCGCTCTTCTTGTCCTTCAACAGTTTTTTCTGGCCGAAAACATTGCCCCATATCCTGTCGAGCCGTTCCTTCACATGGTCATCAAATTCTGATTTTTTACCAAGCTTGATGTATGCGATCCTGGTCCTGACAACATACACAAACAGGCTGACAGCGTAAGCGGTTACAAATAAAAATGCAAATAAGTTGATCCATAAAAGACCATTCATAATAGGAATACCCCTTTCCATGAAGTTGAAGATCGTACTCTCCAATTTGCTTGGAGAAATTTTTCAAACAAACAAATTTTCTGAATTATATTCTAACTCCATTATATAATGAATGAGCATTCAGTCAATTATTTTTACTTAAAAACTGCTCTGATACTTTTTTCATATAAGGCCTTTTTTCGGAAAAACTAAAGGAAATGATCCTCGGAGGAGAAGGATACTGTGGCGACTGCTTTTATGGTCCTGGGAGTAATAGCCGCTCTCACACTGTTGGTTTGGTCCGATTTTTTGCTGGGAAGGAAGGCGCACCGCGCCAAATTGCATACAGACAAATTCCCGGTCAGGAAAAGCAATCTGCATATTTTCAACCAAGGGCCGAGATTATTTGAAGATTTGTTTTCTGAAATTAAACGGGCAACACAGCACGTCCATATTCTTTTTTATATAGTTAAAAATGACGAAATCAGCGGGGAGTTCCTTTCGATATTAAAGATGAAAGCGGGAGAAGGCATTGAGGTCCGCCTCCTTATAGATTGGATCGGGAGCAGGATTTCACGCAAAGCAGTAAAACAATTGAAGGAGGCCGGTGTCCAGTTTGCTTATTGCAATGTGCCTAAACTGCCGTTCCTGTTCCATTCCTGCCAGGTCCGCAACCATCGGAAAATTACGGTGATTGATGGTAAAATCGGATATTTTGGCGGCTTTAATATCGGCAAGGAATATATTGACCAGGATTGTTATTTAAGCCCGTGGCGTGATTACCATTTGAAAGTGACCGGAGAAGGGGTCCAGGATCTGCAGAAGGAGTTTTTGCAGGACTGGCACGAGGGGGCAAAAATCGACCTGGTGGACAACCGCAGTTATTTTCCGTTATTGGAAGAAGGTAAAGTCCGCCAGCAGTTTGTTCCGTCAAAAGGGGTGTTCCTGGAAGATATTTTATCAACCATGATCCGGAAAGCTGAAACATCGATCACAATTGGAACTCCATATTTTGTCCCGAGCCGGAAAATCATGGAGGATTTGCTTGCGGCATTAAAAAGAGGAGTGTCATTAACAATCCTTACCCCGTTCAAATCGGACCATCCGCTCGTAAAGGAAGCTTCCTACTATTATTTACGCCCGCTCTTGAAACACGGTGCGACTGTATATCAATATTTAAACGGATTTTACCATGCGAAAGTAATGGTGATTGATGATACGCTGTGTGATATCGGCACAGCCAACTTTGATAACAGAAGCTTTTTTATCAATTACGAACTGAATTGCTTAATTTACGACAAGCTTTTTATTCGGAAAGTCATGTCGATTTTACAAAAAGATTTTCTTGATAGCAGGAAAATGGCTATTTCCGAGTTGACTACTTTCAACCCTTTCCGAACACTTAGAGAAACCGCTGCCCGCACGATTTCGTTTTTCCTGTGAATCAGTGCGGCTGCCTATAAACATAAAAAAGAGACCCTTATAGGGGTCCCTTTTCATCCATTACATTTTTTCAGGTGCGGAAACGCCTATCAATGCAAGGGCATTCTTCAGTGAAATCTGCACTGCTTTTATGAGCGCCAGGCGGGCAGCCGTGCGCTCTTTTTGGTCGGCATCAAGCACTTTTTCGGCGTTGTAAAAGCTGTGGAACGTAGATGCCAGTTCAAAAATATAGTTGGTGATACGGTGAGGCATCCGCTTTTGGGCAGCCTCGGCGACTGCCTGCGGGAATTCGCCCAATTTTTTTAGCAAATCGATTTCCTTTTCTGACTGAATCAAAGCAAAATCGGCATCGGTGCGGTACAGCCCCTGTTCCTCTGCCGAGCGCAGGATGCTTGAAATGCGTGCGTGGGCATACTGGGCGTAGTACACCGGATTCTCGTTGGATTGTGATACAGCAAGGTCGAGGTCAAAATCCAAATGTGTATCCGCGCTTCTCATCGCGAAGAAGTAACGGGTAGCGTCAAGCCCGACTTCCTCAATCAGCTCGCGCATCGATACCGCTTTGCCGGTGCGCTTGCTCATTTTCATTTTTTCACCGTTCTTAAATAAATGGACGAGCTGGATGATCTCCACTTCCAAAGTGTCCTTGTCATAGCCAAGCGCCTGGATTGCCGCCTTCATCCGCGGAATGTACCCGTGATGGTCCGCCCCCCAAATATTGATCAGCTTTTCAAACCCGCGCTCAAGCTTGTCTTTATGGTAGGCAATATCCGGCGTCAAGTAAGTATAGGAGCCGTCCTGCTTGATCAGCACGCGGTCTTTGTCATCGCCGAATGCTGTAGACCGAAACCAGGTCGCACCTTCCTCCTCATAAGTATGGCCGTTCTCCCTCAATGTGGCCAGGGCCGAATCAATTTTGCCATTATGGTAAAGGGATGTTTCAGAATACCATACGTCGAATCCGACGCGGAAGTTCTCGAGGTCGTTCTTCAGCTTTTCCATTTCGTACTTCAGCCCGTAATCACGGAACGTATCAAAACGTTCCTGTTCAGGCATATGGATATATTTATCGCCATGCTCTTCCGCGAGGCGCTTTCCAATCCCGACAATGTCCTCGCCATGGTATCCATCAGCAGGCATTTCTTTATCCATCCCAAGTGCCTGGAAGTAGCGAGCCTCAACAGATAGCGCGAGGTTATTTATCTGGTTGCCGGCATCATTGATGTAATACTCGCGGGAAACGTCATAGCCGGCTTTTTCCAAAATGTTGCATAGTGAATCACCAACGGCTGCACCACGGGCGTGGCCGAGATGGAGGTCACCTGTCGGGTTGGCCGATACAAACTCAACCTGTACCTTCTGCCTGTTGCCCACTGTTGTCTCGCCATAGCGGCTGCCTGCTTCAAGAATGGCTGGGATAAGCTCAGTCAAATAGCTGTTGTCCATGTAGAAATTTATGAATCCGGGCCCAGCAATTTCTATATTATCAATTGATGCTTTGCTCTTGTCAAAATTTTCAACCAGTGTTTCAGCGATTTTCCGGGGCGCCTGCTTGGCGATGCGGGCGAGCTGCATTGCCATATTCGTGGAATAGTCGCCATGGGCTTTCTCCTTGGGAATCTCAAGAATGACGTCGGGAATTTCTTGTTCCCCGGCAAGGCCCGCCGTCATGACCGCATTTTTTATTTCCTGCTTCAGCCTGCTCTGGACTTGTTCAACTATGTTCATTTCCGTTCCTCCTTAAAAGAAATGGTTAAATGGTATGTACCGGCATGTGAGCCCTGGATATCCATATCATAGAGGAGTTCGATCGAACCCTCGCGCGTTTCTTCATTAAAACTTCCGTCAACCCGCTTGGAATCAGTCATCGTCTGTAATGCCCCGTATGGAGTGGAGTACGTTCCAGGCTGCTTTTGATTTTGCTCGAAGACAAGCTTCATGTTAATCGGGCCCTTGCGGAGGATTGTGACTTGCCGGCTTGAAATCTTGATGACCGTGTTCACATTGCCTTCTTCCACCGCTTCTTCGTATTGAAGAAATGAACTGTTCTCTTTTATATAGTATCGGCCAAATGTTGTCAGTTCAAAAGTTTCCTTGTCGTTCTTATTATATATGGCCGTTAAAACCTTAATTTTTACAGGAATTTGCTCTTCGGTACGGTTAGGCACTGCTAACACATCCTTTATCAGTCATGCTGGTTATTCAAGCTGGAGTATAAATTGTTTCCGCTGATTGTTTCCTTTATAGCTTTAATAGTATATATATTACACGAACAAAGTGCAATGAGGAAAGATACTGGGGGAGGGCTCCGGGTAAAAAGTGATCCGGAACAGTGCGCAAATAAAAAAAAAGCTGCCCGGTACCCGGTAATTTAACCGAACGGGCAACTCTGTGTTCTTTAGTGTTATTTTACCCAGCCGAGCAGCATTTCACGGATCAGCTTGCTGGCTGTATTGGCTGTCTGTTCAGACTGGTCATAGATCGGTGCTACCTCTACAAGGTCGGCACCCACTACGTTCACTTCTGACCTTGCGATTTCATGGATCGACGCCAGCAGTTCCCTGGAGGTGATACCTCCTGCGTCAACTGTTCCGGTACCCGGAGCATGGGCAGGATCAAGGACATCGATATCAATCGTGACATAAACAGGACGTCCCGCAAGTTTTGGCAATACTTCTTTTAACGGCTCGAGCACTTCGAATTTAGAAATGTGCATACCCGCCTGCTTCGCCCAGTCAAATTCTTCTTTCATTCCGGAGCGGATACCGAAGGAATATACATTTTCAGGCCCAATTAAACCGGCAATCTTCCTGATAGGGGTTGAGTGTGAAAGCGGCTCGCCTTCATAATGTTCACGCAAATCTGCGTGGGCATCCATATGGATGATCGCAAGGTCCTTATATTTTTTTGCCACTGCCTTCATGACAGGCCAGGAAACAAGATGCTCGCCTCCCATTCCAAGCGGGAACTTGTCGGCAGCTAAAATCTTATCCACGAATTCTTCGATCATGTCAAGGCTGCGCTGGGCGTTTCCGAACGGAAGCGGAATATCGCCTGCATCAAAGTATTTGATTTCCTCAAGCTCCCGGTCAAGATACGGGCTGTACTCTTCAAGCCCCAGTGATACTTCGCGGATGCGCGTCGGGCCGAACCGGGACCCCGGACGGTAGCTCACTGTCCAGTCCATCGGCATACCGTACAGGACCGCCCTGCTTTCCATATAATTTGAATGGCTTCGGATAAACACATTGCCAGAGTATGCTTCATCAAAACGCATAAAGAAAAAACCCTCTTTCTTCGGTCGAAAAAATTATTTTATAAGGTCTCCGACAAATTTCGGCAGAACAAACGCCGCTTTGTGAAGATCTTTCGTGTAGTACTTTGTGTCAATCTCATGGAACCGCTCTTCAGCTACTTCAAGCGGGTCGTATTTTTTGGAGCCTAATGTGAATGCCCACATGCCGCTTGGATATGTAGGAATGTTTGCGATGTAAAGCCGTGTGATCGGGAAGATTTCCTTCACATCTCTTTGTACGTCCCGGATGAGGTCGGCCTTGAACCATGGATTGTCCGATTGGGCTACAAAAATCCCATCTTCTTTTAGTGCTTTAGAAATGCCCGCATAGAAACCTTTTGTAAACAGGTTTACAGCTGGCCCAACTGGTTCTGTGGAATCAACCATGATCACGTCGTACTCATTTTCGCTGTTAGCGATGTGCATGAATCCGTCATCGACTCTGACGTCCACACGCGGGTCGTCCAATTTTCCGGCAATTTCGGGCAAGAACTTTTTGGAATACTCGATGACCTTGCCGTCTATGTCTACCAGTGTTACTTTTTTTACGCTTGGATGCTTTAAAACCTCCCGTACGGCTCCTCCGTCCCCGCCGCCAACAACAAGGACATTTTCAGGATTCGGGTGAGTGAATAATGGAACATGTGCAACCATCTCATGGTACACGAACTCATCTTTGATGGTGGTCATGACCATGCCATCCAAAAGCAGCATGTTGCCCCACTCTTCCGTTTCAACCATGTCAAGCTTCTGGAAGTCAGTTTGTTCTGTATGTAACGTGCGGTTGATTTTCATTGTAATGCCGTAGTTTTCTGTTTGTTTTTCCGTGAACCAAAGACCCATTTCCTCATTCCTTTCTGGCAAAAAAATTTCCTGTTTTTATAGTTCCCCAACAAGGTGTTTACAAACATATAGAAAACTCGCCGATTGGCAAGCCCCTCAAGGGCGAAGACGGAGGGGTAGCGGCCCTTATCGCTCCAAAAACACCACTTCCTGTTAGCTGAGAAAAAGTATAGATGAATCCAGCAAAAATGCAAGCGATTTTTTATTTTTACAAGGCTCCATGTTTAAAACTCCCCCTTTTTTTTCATACTGGAAAATATATATATATAAGGGGGAAGCGTTATGGAAATCATGACTGAACAGCGGTTTCGGAAAACGATCAAGTATTTGCGGGCCTTCTTTTTCATCGGCATGCTTGTGTCGGCTATTACGCTGCTGCTGTATTTTTCATTGATTGGCTACGCAAAGATACTTAGGGACCCGCCGCTTGCCGTTCCCCAGTCCACCCTGTACTATGCAGATGACGGAACACTGATCGGTGAAAGCAACAGCGGCCAAAAGCGCTACTGGGTTCCCCTTGAAGATATATCCGAACCGTTAATTGACGCAACGATCGCAATTGAGGACAAAAACTTTTACGGGCATGGCGGGTTTGATTATAAACGGATCGCCGGTGCCGCCCTGGCTGATATAAAAGCGATGTCAAAGGTACAGGGCGCCAGCACCATCACCCAGCAGTATGCGCGGAACCTGTTTCTTGAACACGATAAGACATGGAAAAGAAAAATCGCTGAAGCATTTTATGCAATAAGGCTGGAAAAGAACTACTCGAAAAAAGACATTCTCGAGGGTTATTTAAATACGATTTATTACGGTAACGGCGCATATGGAATACAGGCTGCCAGCCAGTTCTATTTTGCCAAGGACGCAAAGGACCTTAATCTAGCTGAAGCCTCGATACTCGCCGGGATCCCGAAAGGGCCGGGGGTTTATTCTCCGCTGGCTTCAATGGAAAAAGCGAAGGAGCGCCAGCAAATGGTGCTCGAGGCAATGAAGAAAAATGGTTTTATCAGCAGCAGCAAAGCTGGACAGGCCTCTGCCAAACCATTGAAACTATCCGGAAAACATCCAGCGGGCCGGGAGGAAGAAGCACCCTACTTTCAGGACGCTGTCCGGCGGGCACTGAAATCACAGCTGAAATTTGACGACCGTACGCTTTCATTGGGCGGTTTGAGAATTTACACCACCCTTGATTTAAAACAGCAGCAAAAGGCAGAGGACACGGTAAAAACATTAATCTCTGACGAATCCGAAATCCAGGCCAGCCTTGTGGCAATGGATCCGAAAACCGGGTATGTAAAAGCAATGGTCGGCGGCAGGGACTACAGCAAAAGCCCGTTTAACCGGGCAGTGCAGGCGGTTCGCCAGCCCGGGTCGACAATGAAGCCGCTGCTTTATTATGCAGCACTCGAGCACGGGTTCACTCCGTCGACGACGATGAAAAGCAAGCTGACTACTTTCCGGTTTGACAATGGGCAGACTGACTATACCCCCCATAATTTCAATAATAAATACGCTGACGGGGAAATCACTATGGCCCAGGCGCTTGCCCTTTCCGACAACATCTATGCTGTTAAAACGCATCTGTTTTTAGGAGAAAAAACATTGATTGACACTGCTAAAGGATTTGGAATCAGCACAAAACAGGATCTTGTTCCTTCCCTTGCCCTCGGCACGTCGGGGGTCAGGGTGATAGACATGGCTGGTGCCTACAGCATGCTGGCCAACGGCGGGAAAAAGATTGCCCCGGTCGTGATCAAGAAGGTTGAAAACCATAAAGGGGAAACAATCTACGAGCATGAAAAGGTTGACCAACAAGTGTTGAAACCGGAATTGGCATCAGTAATGACCCATATGCTTACTGGTGTATTCGACAATAAATTGAATGGCTACACTTCGGTTACTGGCAGCACGCTGATCGACGATATGTCGAGGCCTTACGCAGGAAAATCGGGCACGACGGAGACAGACAGCTGGATGATCGGCTACACCCCACAGCTCGTTGCCGCCGTCTGGACCGGATTTGATAAAGGAAAACCGATTGAACTGACTTTGGAAAAAACATATGCCAAAAATGTGTGGATTCATTTTATGGAGAAAGCTTTGGAGGATGAGCCGGTCGAAAAGTTTAAAGCTGCCAAAGGGACGGTCGGAGTTTATATCGATCCCCAAAATGGCAAATTGGCAACAGATCAATGCCCGGTGAAACGGCTGACTTATTTTAAGGAAGGCACGGAACCAACTGAGCAATGTACCGACCATCTTGACCAAAGCGGCCATAAACATGATGGACAAAAAGAGGATCGAAAACAAAAGTCACCATGGTACAAACGCATTTTCAGATGGCAGGAATAAATGCAGGACCCCGGCAGCAGCAGCTCCGGGGTCCGTCTTTTTGTTCCAGGCTAACCTGGGGGGTATTATGATTCCTTCCCTGGCGTCAAGCCATCTTTAAGCTGCTGGGCCGACCTTTCCCACATGCCGGGGTCGTGATTGCGGAGGAAGTCCGCCAGCACCGTTTTTGATTTATCATCCATATGGCTGACAATAATATGGCGTTTAATCGATTTATCCAGGTGGTTTACATGCTCCGGAAGTGATTTATAGCCACGGCGGATTGACCGGTTCACTGTCATTTCGCAGGCAGTCACTCCGGCATAATACGGGCCTTCCTGCTTCCGGTCGATTGTTACCCAAACGAGCCAGTAAGGTTTGGCGTCAGGTACCTCTTCACGTACCTTCAGGAACTTGATTCCCTTTTCAACTACGCTTCTGGCATGCATCGCCCCTATATCGACAGCTGCTTCGCCCGCTTCTACATCAATGATTACAGGCGATACATTATCAAGGCTCAGCGCGCCGACGCCAAAACCGCCATGCCCCTCGGTAGGATCGCTTTTAATGATGTTAAAACCAACATTTTTCTTTTTATCTTCCATTGAAACGTACCTCCTTAAGCGATGAACAAATTGTAAAAGAAGTCAGCCAGTCCGTTATACAGCCCCGGGAGAACAAGGTTGAAAATCGGATGGATCGTGTATTGATCGAGCGGCGTGATCACGAGGATCAAAAAAATCAATGCTCCATAATTTTCCCATTGAGTCATCCGCGGCCTGATATGCGCGGGAGCGAGGTCTTCAATGACCCGGTATCCATCCAGAGGCGGAAACGGAAGCAGGTTGAACACAAACAATACGAGATTAAGCCAAATAAATGTATCCAGAAAGTCGAGGATGAATTCCGGGCTGCCTTCACCAACGCCTGTCGCGGAGAGCGCATAACCAACGGTAAACGCTAACAGGACCATGAGGAAATTGCTGAGTGGCCCGGCTACAGACACAAGAATGCCGGCAAGTCTCGGATTTTTGAAGAAAAACCGGTTCACCGGGACGGGACGTGCCCAGCCGAATCCTGCAATGAAAATCAGGATCGTTCCGATCGGATCCAGATGCCGAGCCGGGTTGAGTGTAAGCCTTCCCTGTTTCTGGGCAGTAGGGTCGCCGAATTTATAAGCGACAAACGCATGGGCGAACTCGTGTACCGTAAAAGCAATCATCAGGGTTACCACAACATACGGAATTTCACTGAGCGGGAAAGCCAAGAAATTCTGCAAACCATCCATATCCCATTTCCCCTTTTAACTAAAATATCAACAAAACCTGAAATGTATGTAATAAAGTATAACTGATTCTTCCGGGAATGTGAAAAACTGATCACCCGTCATGGTTGCAGATTTTTTTGCGGTATGGAAAACTAACCAAGAGACCCACAATGTTTATAGGAGGAAGACAGAATGCCATACATTACAGTAAAAATGCTTGAAGGCCGCAGTGAGGATCAAAAAAGGGCGCTTGTTGAAAAGGTGACAGATGCAGTGGTGGAAACTACTGGTGCATCAAAGGAAAAAGTCGTGGTCTTCATTGAAGAAATGCCAAAAAACCATTATGCAGTCGCCGGAAAACGCCTGAGCGACGAGTAAAGCAAAGGTAAAGCAAGGGGCGATTCTCTTGCTTCATCCCCGTAGTATGGAGATGAAGCAGAAGACCGTCCCTCCGCTTCAATGCTTAGCTTTTTCTTGCAGGCTTCCGATGAATTCGTACGCACTCAAAATTTCTTCTTCCGTATAGCGCTGGCTTTTTTTCAAGGTGTGGATTTTTTCCCTGACCTCTTCTCCTGATAGGTTATCAAAATACAAAACCGTGGAGACGAGTTCAAGGAATCTGGCATTTTCGGCGTTTATATCGGTCAGGCATTCTCCAAGCAACGGCATTTCAACCGAATTGACCGCCAAGAACTCTTTGCCTTCCTCAGTAAGGGAGTAACGGTACTGAAAATAGCCGCCCTTCTTCTCCTTTACCTCGTCCAGAAAACCCATATTGCAAAGTTCCTCCACTCTTAGCGTCAACTCCTCGGAGTATGGGCCGTAAAAATGAAACTGGAACCGTTCCTGAAATGGGAAATTCATTTTCTTGGCGATATAAATCATTTTTTGCAGCTTCTTGCGGCCGGTGATTTCCCCCGAAACGGAGATGGCATGTATGATTTTAGCATGGTCTTTTAACAAAACGTTCAACTCCTGTTTCCGTTATCCCTCATATTTGTCAGGCAAATGCTATAGCTCCAGGAGCTTCGCTATTTGCTGTATGTAGCTGCTATCCTGTGCTTTTTCCAACAGGTCCGCAGGATAATAAAGTTTGTGGTCTGTCCTTCTTTTCCCCGAAATGGCATCAACAATCTCGGATTCTCTTGAAAGCTCGCGAAGGTCCCCGTTTTTCATCAGCAAATGGATCGGCTGCCGCTCCTCTTCTTCTCCAGGCCGGTAAAAATCATACGGGAGATCAGATGATGAATCTACCACCAGATAGTATTCCGGGTCAATTCCTGCCTGGGCAAACAAGTTTGAAAGCTTCGAAAGCTTTTTATATTCCTTCGCAGGGTCAAATTCAATGTATTTAAATAAATTGCGGTCAATGAAGCGGCAGCACAGATCTGCCAGGATTGGATCCTCCTCTTCCTGCCACATTTGAAAATAATAGAGGATGACTGCTTCATCCAGCTTTAAGTAGTCGCCGAGCGTTACTTCTTCCTCGAATAGTGAATAAAAATGAAGCGGCTTGTGCTTAAACGCATATTTCTCCTCGTATAGGCATTTTGCCCGGTGCAAAATTTTCGTCAAAATGACTTCCGCACTTCTTGTGACCGGGTGAAAATAGACCTGCCAGTACATCTGGTAACGGCTCATTATGTAATCTTCAACAGCGTGCATGCCGCTTTTCTTGATGACTGCCTGCTCTTCCCGCGGCCTCATGACCCGAAGTATCCGTTCCATGTCAAAATGGCCGTAGCTGACACCGGTAAAATAGGCATCCCTTTGCAAATAGTCCATCCGGTCAGCGTCAATCTGGCTTGAAATCAAGCTGACCACGAGCTTGTTCTCATATGTTTTCGCGATTACTTCCGCTACTTTTTTCGGAAAATCATGCCCAACTCTCGTGAGCACTTGATTCACTTCTGTATCCCCAAGGATAATCGCCTGGGTAAATTTTTCATGGTCAAGTTCAAAGACCTTTTCGAAGGAATGGGAAAAAGGACCATGGCCTAAATCGTGCAGAAGCGCGGCACACATTGACAGCAGTCTTTCCTGCTGGTTCCATTCAGGGCGGCCGGCAAAAACTGTGTCCACAATTCGGCGTACAATTTCATAGACACCAAGCGAATGGTTGAACCGGCTATGCTCTGCCCCATGGAATGTCAGATAGGTAGTACCGAGCTGCTTGATCCGGCGGAGGCGCTGGAACTCTTTTGTACCTATCAAGTCCCATATCACTTTATCCTGGACATGGACATACCGGTGCACGGGATCTTTAAAAACTTTTTCTTCGCTCATTTTTTCCGCCGAGTAATCCATTATTCCCCTTCTTCCTGATTAACTTGTATATATTATAGCCCGAT
Organism: Bacillus sp. T33-2; assembly: GCF_002860205.1. GTDB lineage: Bacteria > Bacillota > Bacilli > Bacillales > Cytobacillaceae > T33-2. Next base: position 120,966 of record NZ_PGVB01000013.1, on the reverse strand, counting down.
TTGGATGGCAAATCACTTATATTTTCAGCAAATTCCGCTAGAAATTGACAAAAAATCCTTATTGCTCCCTTTAAAGGAGAAACAAAAAATCACCTTTTATGATAAAGGTGACTTCATTTTAATTTTTTATCGATTTTTTCCATTAGTTCTTCTTCGGTCAGGGCAGCGAGCGGCCTGTTATTCACGAAGGCGAATGTTTTCTTTCTGCCCGGCCCGCAATAGGACTGGCAGCCGATCTCGATTCTTGCTTCCGGATCCTTTTCCTTGAGGCGCGGAATCAATGTTTTAAGGTTTACGGCCTGGCAGTCGTCGCAAACACGAAATTCGTTGGCCATTTTGTTAATACAACCCTCTCCAAATACAGCATTTATACTTTTGAAGCATGCGTTTTTTTTTAAGCTACGCGTATTTTACCGCTCATTTTTACTTTATGCAACCGCATATTTATTGCAAAAACGTCCTCGCTTTTAGCTTTCTATTGAAATTTTTTCGGAAAAGTCTACTATCCTTTTAAACATTTTCGGTATAAACCTTACAATTTCCGGGCATGCTTGGACTAAGAACTTTTAATTATAGTTAAACACAATATAGGGAGTTGAAGAAAATGAAAGTTCGCCAGGACGCCTGGACAGATGAAAATGATTTATTGCTAGCGGAGACTGTTTTGAGGCATGTGAGAGAAGGCAGCACACAATTGAACGCGTTTGAGGAAGTCGGAGATAAGCTTGACCGCACTTCCGCAGCATGCGGTTTCAGATGGAACGCGGTCGTGCGCCATCGTTACGAAAAGGCTCTGCAGTTGGCCAAGAAACAACGGAAACAGCGGCAAAGGATTCTCGGAAAGGACCAGGGCGGGAAGAAGAAATTGTTGTACTCTCCTCCGGCACCCGTAATTGAACCATTGGCTGCCATTCCACAGATGGCGGCAGTACCTCAAATGGCCACTATGCCAGATACAGGAGATAGGCCAGATATGGAATCTGCTGAAGAATTTGATATTGTCGAGGCAATGAACAGGGTGGAAACCGAAATGCCTGTATCAGCACCCGTTTGGGAATACCAGCCTGCCGTTCCTGTTGGAGGCCTGACGCTTGATGTCGTAATTTCCTACTTGCAAACTTTGAATAGTTCCAATCTGCAAGCTGATATTTATAGGAGCGAGAATGAAAGATTGAAGCGGGAAATCCAGGATATGAAGAAGCAAAACGAGGAACTGGAAGCAAAAATCGGCGACCTGGAGCAAAACACGTTTACAATGCAAGAAGATTACGAGACGCTGATGAAAATCATGAACAGGGCCCGGAAGCTTGTATTGTTTGATGAGGAAGAACGACCAGCTACAAAATTTAAGATGGACAGAAACGGCAATCTGGAAAAAGTGGCAGAATAACTTCGATCTGTGTGATTGCATCTAATATCCGATAGTTTTGGGAGAAGGCGAAAGGCAGCACATCTTGCAATAAGAAAAGCGCAAGCGCCTTGTCCTGCCCCGACAGGCATAAGACGCATCACGGAGGATAATCCTGATTTCCGGAGTGAGGTGGCTTATGACCCGAGGGGCTAGGCGCTGGAGCTGGACACTGGTCTAACTAAAAATTTTATACATTCTTATGTTTTGAAAAAACCGCCGATTGGCGAACAAGGAAAAGCCGCAGACTGATTAGTTTGCGGCTTTTCCTACTGGCTTGATTCTATTTGCTTAAGAAACTTGCTGTTCCGTTCGGCCATCCGCTCGTAATACTGTTCAAACAAGGAGATCTCCTCTCCGTTCAAATATCCTGCTACAAGCTGGCCGCTGTTTTGTTTTAAAAACATCATCAAACGAAGCATTACGTCCGTGACAGTCAATTCGGTTCCGAACAGCTCTGACAGGGAAGCCATTACTGCCGGGTTTACATCCGGATATACAAACTTTGTGTGCTCCCCCTTTTTGGAGCGTGAGTAAAACTCTCTTAAAAGCCCGGCACGGTCACTGCCGCTGCCGAAAACACCCAGGTAAATTTGGACAGCTACCCCTTTTCGGAGACGGCGCTGCGAAATGCCCGCGAATTTTTTTCCGTCAATGCTTAAATCGAAGCTCCCCGGACAATAAGATCCAGTTATTTCCCTTGCCTCTATTTGATTAGGAAAATCTGAAAACAGCCTTTGGATTAAATGCCACATTGCCTCATAGCCCCGGTTTATGTCGATTCCTTTGTCTGTTTCGGGCAAAATCAAAGAAAGGTTCAAAACACCCTCATCCAGAACGACTGCCAGTCCCCCTGAATTCCGGACGATATATTGATAGCCATTTTGTTCAAGGTATGCGAGCCCATCCTTTATATATGGAAGCTTCGTATCCTGGATGCCGAGCACAACTGTATCATGGTGCACCCAGGCCCTGGCTGTGGCCGGAGCAAGCCCTGCCCCTACCGATGCACAAAGCGTATCATCCGTCCCAAAGGACTGCAGGGCATGAAAATGCGGGCCAAGTGCAGTCTGGTCAATCAGTCTCCATGTATCCTGACGCAGCAACTCCAGCGCCTTGTCCATAAAAATTCCCCTTTACCCAACTAACGTAATGGGGGCCTGACCCCAGGCAAGTTAACGCATTACCGCAGTGGAGGACTGCCCGCCGCGTTAAAGCTGTACCGCACCGGGGGTCAGGCCCTTTATTAATGCAATGCCTGCGCGGCGGTGATAAGTGCAAGCTTGTAAACATCTTCCTCACTGCAGCCACGGGAAAGATCGTTTACAGGCCGGTTCAATCCCTGGAGGATCGGCCCTACTGCTTCAAAGTTGCCGAGGCGCTGGGCAATTTTGTAGCCGATATTGCCCGCTTCAAGGCTCGGGAAGACAAACACATTTGCGTCTCCCTGGATCGGGGAATCCGGCGCCTTCTTTTGTGCAACGGAAGGAACGAATGCAGCGTCAAACTGGAATTCGCCATCCAGCACAAGCAATGGGTCGCGAAGCTTTGCCTCAGCGACTGCAGTAGAAACTTTGTCCGTCTCAGGAGACGCTGCCGAGCCTTTTGTTGAGAAGCTGAGCATTGCAACACGCGGTTCTATATCGAACATTCTTGCCGTTCTTGCGCTTTCAATGGCGATTTCAGCTAAATCATTGCTGTCTGGAGAGATGTTGATGGCACAGTCGGCAAAAACGTACTTCTCGTCACCGCGGACCATGATGAAAACACCAGAAGTTTTGCTGACCCCTTCTTTTGTCTTGATGATTTGCAAAGCCGGTCTTACAGTATCTGCTGTAGAATGGATTGCCCCGCTCACAAGACCATCCGCCCTGTTGGCATACACCAGCATGGTTCCGAAGTAGTTTTCATCCAGCAGCATTTTGCGGGCCTGTTCTTCGGTGGCTTTCCCTTTCCTTCTTTCAACGAAAGCAGCCACAAGCTCGTCCATCATTGCAAAATTGGCTGGGTCATATATTTCTGCCGCCTCAAGGGATACACCGAGTTCACGGGCTTTTTGCTGGATCTGTTCAATATTTCCGATCAGGATCGGAGTAAGGACACCATCTTCAGCCAACCTGCCGGCAGCCCTCAAAATCCGTTCATCGAGCCCCTCCGGAAACACAATTTTCACATTTTGTCCGCTTACTCTTGTTTTTAAGCCCGAAAATAAATCGCTCATTCAAGAATCCTCCTTTTGTCTCTACTTTATTAGGATACTTTACCCATTATAAAATTCAAGGATACCGAAGCATTGTGACCGTTTACATAAAAAAGTCTTATTTTTTCGAAATTTCCACCAACCGTTTCGTTTTTCCACAATCACATTTAATATCCTCCTTCCTTTTTAAAAATATCCAGTTTATCTTTGAAGTAAACTGAACAGCCCAGTCATGAGTTTCATAATGATGGACGATGGCGAAACTATGATATAGTTAGGATGTATATCTATGATTGTTTAGGAGTGATTAAAATGAGTGAAGCAGCACAGACACTTGATGGCTGGTATTGTCTCCATGACTTCCGGACCGTGGATTGGACAACCTGGAAGATGCTCCCGATCGAGGAACGCCAGGAAGCAATCCAGCAGTTTTTAGGCCTTGTGGCAAAGTGGAATGATACCCAGAGCGGGAAAGAAGGAAGCCATGCGCTCTACACAGTTGTCGGCCAGAAGGCAGATTTTATGATGATGATTTTAAGGCCGACAATGGAAGAACTGAATGAAATCGAAACTGAATTCAATAAATCGAAGCTGGCTGAGTTCACTGTGCCAGCCCACTCCTATGTGTCAGTGGTAGAGCTGAGCAATTATTTGCCATCAGACCAGGACCCATACCAAAACCCTGAAATTTTGGCACGGCTGTATCCAGTCCTGCCAAAAGCGAAGCATGTCTGCTTTTATCCAATGGACAAGCGCCGCCAGGGCAATGACAACTGGTACATGCTGCCGATGGAGGATCGCCGCAGCATGATGCGAAGCCACGGCATGATCGGCCGAAAATATGCGGGCAAAGTAAAACAAATCATCACCGGCTCTGTAGGGTTTGACGATTACGAGTGGGGAGTCACTTTATTTGCCGATGAAGTGCTGCAATTCAAGAAATTAGTATATGAAATGCGCTTTGATGAAGTAAGTGCCAGGTACGGCGAATTCGGCGCGTTTTTTGTCGGCAATCTGCTTGAGGAAGAGCGGATTCCCGTATTTTTAGAAGTATGATGAATATTAAACAGCCTCCGGCAAATTGGCCGGGGGCTGTATTTTTTATGTCATAATCTATTTTCCCGCTCATATCTATGAGATAGTGAGTATTTATTTTTATGAACTACTCTAAGCTGTTCTACCGTTTTTAACTTTTGATGTGGAGGGAAAAAGATGAAATCTAATAGCTACCCATTTTATGATTTCAGGAACAATCAGCAGCCTTACCAGCCATACTACGGAACTGGCGGCCAGGGGTATCCAGCCGGGCTGCCAGGCGGGCAGGGAGGGCCGCCCGGTTTTGCCGGAGGGCAGGCAGGATATCCCACCTACACAGCGGGAGCCGGGCAAGCTGGACAGCAAAATGGAGGGGCACCAGGAGCCCAGGTTCCGGGAATGCTGCCTCTCGAGGAATCATATGTAGAAAACATTCTTCGCTTAAACAAAGGAAAGCTTGCGACGGTGTATATGACTTTCGAAAATAATCCTGAATGGAATGCAAAGATCTTCAGGGGGATTATTGAAGCGGCAGGAAGGGACCATCTCATCCTCAGCGACCCGCAAACAGGCATGCGCTACCTCCTGTTGATGGTGAATCTTGACTACGTTACCTTTGAAGAAGAGATCGAATATGAATATCCATTCGCTGGCGGTGGAGCTGGATTGGCCTCCTACCCGCCAAGATAATCAAGGCCATCTGCCAATTTTTTTAAAAGTAGGTAGTTAAAACTAACTAAATCAAGTAACTTTAGTAAAACAGCACCGGAAACGTATTTTTCCGGTGCTGTTTTTTATAGGTGTTTAGAGGCTGCCACGATCAGCAAGACCCATGCGGCGAGGAATGAAACACCGCCCAATGGCGTGATTGCCCCAAGGATGCTGATTTTCGTCAAGGTTAACACATAAAGGCTGCCGGAAAACAGGATGATGCCAATCAGCATGAGCCAGCCTGACCAGGAAAAGAGCGCGTTCGCCGGCAGATTGCCAGCAAGGATGCCGATCAGCACTATCCCGGTGGCATGGAACATTTGATAGGTAACCCCTGTTTTCCATATCTCCAAATATCTGGATTCCACTCTTCCCTCAAGGCCGTGTGCCCCGAATGCGCCTAGAGCAACAGCCAGGAAAGCGTTGATTGCTCCAATGATAATAAATAACTTCAATTCGTCCACCCTTTTCTTGTTAAAAATCAAATATTGAATCGCCGTTTGCATCGCCCTCGACCTTTAGCGGTTTTGGCTGGGTTAATGTTGAAGGCAAAATTTGCGGCGGCTGCGGAAAAGCCTGCAGCCGCACGGGCTGTTCGGCAGGTTGTTGTAAATAATCCTTTGTACTTCCAGGATTTTCAGCCATTTTTTGCGGTTCTTCCAAAATAATTTCGCAGAGAGTTTTCAGGGAGTGGATTTTCTCCCGCAAATCTGCATCTGAGGGGGCAGCTTTAGCTCCCCTTAACTCCTCTTCCATTTTGGCAAGAAGCTTATGTACAGATATGTTCATCTATTTTCACCACACGTTCATTTAGCTTTTGACACCGATTAACATTTTTCTCCTGTGTATATTTTACATGAACTCCACCTATTTTTCGACTAATTGGCAGGAGAGGGTTCCACGCCTCCCCTGTCGGTTCCACGTGAAACATGTCAAATAATGCTGTGCTTCTGGGAATCATCATGACAAGAACGGGCTATGCTTGTGCATATGCCTTCCCATCGATCGGGTACGCGATTATTTGTCTACATCCTCTATCTGCCAGTCGATTTCTTTCTGTCCAAGAGTGCGAAGGTATTGGTTGGCTGTTGAAAAGGGGCTGCTTCCGAAAAACCCTTTTCTTGCCGACAAAGGACTTGGATGTGCGGAAGAAATGATAAAGTGCCTGCTGGTATCGATCAGTTTCAGTTTATTTTGCGCAGGTTTTCCCCACAGCATGAAGATGACCGGCTCTTCACGTTCGCTCAAGCATGTAATGACTCTATCAGTGAAAATCTCCCAGCCCTTCCCCCTGTGCGAATTAGCCTTCCCTTTTCGGACTGTCAGGACAGTATTCAAAAGCAATACTCCCTGGCCGGCCCACTTTTTCAAGTATCCATTATTCGGAACCGAAAGGCCGAGATCATTGTGAAGTTCCTTGAAAATATTTTTTAATGATGGCGGGATGTCGACCTGCGGTTTGACGGAGAAGCTGAGACCATGCGCCTGATCGGGGCCGTGGTATGGATCCTGGCCAAGCAGGACAATTTTCACGTCCTGGAAATCCGTATATTTAAGGGCGTTGAAGATATTTTCCCGTTCAGGGTATACGGTATGCGATGCATATTCGGCATCTAAAAAATTTTGCAGCTGCTGAAAATACGGTTTTTGAAATTCTTCAGCGAGCAACGAGTCCCATCTGTTTCCCAATACTGGAATCATCATATTTCCCTCACCTTTCTAACACAGCATTTTTAGTACAACTACCCTTATTCCGAAAAAGAAATCATCATATTCCGAGAGTTCAAAAGCAGGTTTATTTTTGTTATGAACGGCTATATACATAATATTCGAGGGAAACTATTTTCCCAATCTATTCATTCAAGGAGGATACACAAATGTATAGAGTACATGTAGTAGAGAATGGTGTACAAGCCACCGACATGATCAGCACTTTGCAAACAGAAGGTTTCGGGAAAGAGGACATTTACCTTTTTGCCCATGACAAAGACCGCAGCGAGCATCTGACCGGTGCAACGGATACAGGAGAAGTTGGTTTCAAAGAGCAGGGCATCCTCAATTCTGTCGGAAACATCTTCAAATCCCGGGGAGACGAGCTCCGTTCGAAATTTGAATCTCTTGGGCTCAGCCAGCAGGAAGCAGAACAATATGAAGTGGAGCTCGATAAAGGCCGCTTAGTCCTTGTTGCATGCAATAAAGCCAACTAAATACTTACTATCTTTTAAGATAGTTTATATAGAAACCCCCTGTCTCTAAGTGGCAGGGGGTTTGTGCGTCAATATTAAGTTTTATCCAAGCAATCTCTGATAAATCGTCCTGGCATGTGTGAGGTCTTTCGTTCCATGGATGAGTGCCCGGCCATCCTTGAAAATAACAAGGCGGTTGTGAGCCATTTCAACGGACAGCAAATACGGATTCCCTTTTACCTCATAACCGAGTGACTCAAGCTTTCCTGCCAGTTCTTTCAGCTCGATGGCGGCCTGCCGTGGAGGCCTGATTTGCACGGTGTCCCTGCCGCACAGGACAGTAGATTTCGACATGTTTTCCGCACTGAGGTACGGGTAAGTGGGCGTTTCTCCGCATGACAAGCAGCCAGGGTCTTTCGCCTTGCCCATTTTCATGCTGCTGTACTGATTGCGCCACAGATCAAAGCTCACGAATGATGAACGGACTGCATCCCATTCCTCGGCAAGAATTTTCAAAGCTTCCGCGGTCTGGTGGGCGACAACCATTTGGACCGCAGGTGCGATAATGCCGCCCGTATCGCACGTCAGCCCCTGGATCGGGATTGTTTTTAACAGGCAGTTCAGGCATGGCGTCCTGCCGGGGATAATCGAAAAACTCATTCCGTAACTGCCTACACACGCTCCATATATCCAGGGAATATCAAATTTTTGCGAGATATCATTGATCGCCATTCTTGTCTCAAAATTGTCCGTAGAATCGATGATCAAGTCGGTTCCATCTGCCAGTTCAGCAAGCAGCTCCGGCGTTGCATCCGCGATCAGCGCCTTGATTTCCACGTCGGAATTGATGGCCTTCAGGCGTTTTTCAGCAGCCGCCGCTTTTGGCAGCTTGTCCGCAACATCTGCTTCTGTATAAAGCTGCTGGCGCTGCAAATTGCTGGCTTCCACATAATCACGGTCCACGATAATCAGCCGGCCAATCCCGGCCCTCGCCATGATTTCTGCATTCCCTGAGCCCAGCGCCCCGGCCCCGATGATCAACACTTGCTTGCGCCGGATTTTCTCCTGCCCCGATTTCCCAAGCTGGGGAAACAGGGTCTGGCGTGAATATTTATCTGACATGGTTCCAATTCCCCCAATCAGCCCCCGCTGACAGGCGGGATAAAGGCAATGAGGTCTCCCTCTTTGATGACTTCTTCATTTGTTGAAAATTCTTCGTTAATCGCGGTCATGACAGTGTCAAGATTGGGGATTCCGTATTTTTCTGCGATGATTCCCTTCAGGTCTGCAACCGTCTTGCCGGCTGCATCAAACGTGATCGATTCCTCTCCGACTGCGTCCCGCAGATGTGCAAAAAATAATATCTTATTCATTAAGATCACTCTCCTCCGGTTTGCCTGTCGGATATGGGACAGTTTCCAGCTGGTTGCCGATCCATTCCTCACCGTCTTCCCAATGCTCTTTTTTCCAGATCGGGACAATCTCTTTAATGCGTTCGATTGCATACCGGTTCGCCTCATATGCATCTGCGCGGTGCGGCGTCGATACAGCAATGACGACCGCTACATCTGTAATATCAAGCTTTCCGACCCGGTGGGTGATGGCAACCTTGGCTCCGCTCCACCGCTCCTGTATTTCAGCGCCGATCTGTTCAAGCTTTTTGACTGCCATGGGCTCATACGCCTCATAAATTAGGTAAAGGGTCTTTTTCCCTTTGGTCAGCTCCCGGACAGTCCCGATAAATGTGGTGATCGCCCCGGCTTCGCGCTGGACAACTTTGTCAATGACCGACTGGATGTTAATAGGTTCTTTTGCTATTTCATACAACAATTCATCACCTCATTTTTTGTACAAACCGTCATGCGTTCGCATCCGGTATTGGCTTTCATTTCTATGGCTCAGCCAGCTTGAACGCAGGCATTGCCCTTACAGCTCTATTGGTTCACCAGCACTGGCCACCGTGTAGCCGCCAATTTTTTCAACCTCTGCCTGAAACGCGGGAGATTGGATTGCGGCGATTAACCATTTGCCCTTTTCACTTTCAAAAAAGGCTTTAGACATCAACAAATCGTATGATTCATCTGCAACGGGGATGAATTCAAGATTCATCGCTTTCGCCGCCGGATAGATCCCGAGCCCGGCGCCCCTCCTGTTCCCCTTGACTTCAGCAGCAACGCTCAAGTGGGAAAACATTTCACGTTCATAGCCGTTAATAGATTCCGGAGATAGTCCGGCTTCTTCCAATAAGAGGTCAAACAATATCCTGGTTCCCGCCCCTTTTTGGCGGTTCGTGTAATCTAAGTTTTTGACAGCCAGGTCTGACACGCTGGTGATTCCCAACGGATTGCCTTCCGGAACCATGAAGCCCTGTTTCCGTTTTAAAAAAGGATGGAGGATAACGTCTTGGCTGGCAAGCAATTTTTTTACATATGTAATATTATATTGCTTTGTTTCCGGGTCAAGCAAATGAATGCCCGCTACATGGGCTTCCCCTTTTCTGATCGCCATCAGTCCGGCCATGCTCCCGACGTGGGAAGAAACAATTTTCATTTCGGTCCGCTGCTGTTTAAGGAAGGATGAAAGCAGGTCAATCGTCAAGTCATGGCTGCCGCTGAACACGACCGCATTTTTAATTTCCTCCACAGGCTTTAAAAGTTCTACCTTAACGATGTCGCCCTGCTCGTATCCAAGTTCATCAGGAGGAACGACAAGAAGGCCGTCTGCCCTGACAAGTGACATTGTCACCCCTGCCGCCCTTGTCAGCGGATTCGCCACAAATTGTCCATCCACATAGCCGATATTCATTCTTACAAAGTCCTCTGCCCCCATTGTCGAAACGATCCTGCGCCCAAGTTTTACTTGCAGCGTCTGTCGTTTAGGTTCCGGGATTTGCAAATATTTGCAAATAAGCGGCCTTACAAACCATTCGAGCGCTAAATAGGCGGATACAGGGTACCCGGGCACCCCGACAATGATTTTATTTTTGACCTTGCCCAACACAACCGGCTTCCCCGGACGAGTGGCCACTCCGTGCGTAAAGACCGTTCCCAATTCATTGATAATATGGACGGTGAAATCCTTGGACCCAGCTGAAGAACCTGCATTCACTACGACAATATCGGACGTTTCAACCGCCTTCAGGAGCGCTTCCTTTAGCTTGTCCGGTTCGTCTTTTACAATATCATGAAGGATTGGCTCCCCGCCCCATTCGGTAATGAATCCCGCGAAAACTGTACCGTTAAATTCGATGATCCTGCCCGAAGATAGGGACGCATCAGCGGAAACAAGTTCATTTCCGGTTGGAATGATCGTTACGGCAGGCTTTTTCGCAACCGGAACATGGGTTACCTGGGCCGCCAGGAGGGCCCCCATGTCCGCTGGCCTGATCCTGTGCCCCTGCGGAAACAGCATTTCTTCCTGGACAATATCCTCGCCGATTGGCCTTATATGCTGCCACGGTGTTGCAGGTTCAATGATTTCGATTGTTTCTTCATCAATTACATCAACATGCTCGATCATGATGACGGCGTTAAAATGAGAAGGGATGGCATTGCCTGTATCCACATAGCAAAATTGTTCACCCTGCTTTAAACGGAGTGGCCTTTGCTCGTGGGCATCATAGGTATCTTCCGCATTTACAGCGATTCCATCCATTGCCGAGGCATGATAGTGGGGCATCGATGTTGCCGCGAAAACTGGCTCCGCTGTAACGCGTCCCAAGCTGGTGCGTACATGGACTATCTCTTTTTCCAGAGGCAGTTCGAAGGCTGCCAGCAGCTCGTTTTTGGCGTCCTCACGGGGTTTGTCCTCTAAATATATTTTTCGTTTATATTTTTTGTGATCCATTTTGCGGCTCCCCCTTACCTTGATGCAATGACAGGTACAAATTCTCCCTGGGAAATTCCCTCTTTTTCTGAAACAATCTCTACGATTCCGTCACTTTTCACGAGTGTGGCAATTAAACCGGATTTGCCGATGATCGGTTCTGCCCACCACTCCCCGTCTTTTTCAAAAAGCCTGACCCGGATGTAATCGGACCGCCCTGGTGCCGAAGCGATGTTTTTTGTGATTCTCGCATAAATTCGCTCCGGTTTTTTTTCGATTCGCTCACCCTTTAATTTTCTCAATAGCCGCTCGCCAAACAGCCGGAAAATGATCATGGCGGAGGCTGGGTGCCCCGGCAATCCGATGACGGGCTTTCCGTCAGCTACTGCCAATATGGTCGGTTTTCCCGGCTTGATCGATATCCCGTGGACAAAAACCCCGGGCTTCCCGAGTGACTGGATCACTTCTGTCGTATAATCCTTCGTTCCGACAGAGCTGCCTCCTGACAGGATCAAACAGTCAACCTGATCAAATAGCTCCCTGGCCCTGCTTTGGAATATGTCAAATTGATCAGAGACAATGCCGCCGTAAATGACCTCAATGCCCCACTCACGCGCAAGCCCTGAAACTGTCAAATAATTGATATCACGAATTTGCCCTGTTTCGAGCGTTTTTGTGCCATGAGGTACAATTTCATCCCCGGAAGACAGATAGCCCGCTTTCAATTTGCGGTAAACCGCCACATGGGTAATCCCGAGTGCAGCAAGGGCACCAAGCTCCTGCGGCCGCAGCCTTGTCCCAGCTTCAAGCAGGATCTCTCCCTCTTTAATATCCTCGCCGGCCCGTATGACATTTTCCCCTGGTGCAACCTGTCTGTAGGTATTCAAAAGCCCTCCGATATCCTCGCAATGCTCGATCATGATCACACTGTCACTTCCCGGGGGCATCATTCCGCCGGTAGGGATGTAAACAGCCTCACCCCTCTTCACTGTCATTTCCGCAGCTTTCCCCATGGCCACTTCACCCGCCACCGTCAAAAAACCAGGCATCGTTTCCGATGAGCCATAGGTATCCTTTGCAATGACAGCATAGCCGTCCACAGTGGAGCGGTCAAAACCCGGAACATTTTCTGCAGCGGTCACTGGTTCGGCCAGAACGTAATGAAGCGCATCTTCAATCAGGCGGGTTTCAATGGCTGATATACTCGCTATGTTTTTGTCTATTAATGCAAAGGTTTCCTCGGCAGTCTTCACTTTGAAAAATTGCATTTTACCCGTACTTCCTTTCATAAAAAGCGCTTATGGAATGAACACTGACACTAAAGCTTGCCTGAAACGGGATAAGGATCATTTAACAAATACTATTTTTCTGCTTCGGACCATTGTTTTGCAGCTTCATATTCTTCAGGGCGGTTCATATTAAAAAAGACACGTTCAAGGCTTCCGTCAAAATATGCGCGCAAATCATCTTCAGTCAAATAACGGGCAGCCACTTTATCCAGCAGATGCTTCATTCTCAGACGATCATTCTCAATGCATTTTTCTATTTCGGTTACAATCCTTTGCTGATAAGCGGCAAAAAGGGGATGCTGCCTGCCCTCAATTACAGGGACGGCGGCATCAAAATGCTGAAGCGTTTTGATAAGGATGGCGGCAAGCTCGGCGGATACAAACGGCATATCACAGGCAACGACAATATTCTCCTCGTAGTCCGACGCCTTTAGGCCTGCATGGAGACCTGCGAGCGGCCCCATTCCGGGAAAATGGTCGGTCACGGTTTTAACACCTAGAAACTGGTATGTTTCCGGATCATTGGTTACTAGAATTATATCATCAAAGTGAGACGCAAGCTCATCCCTGATTCTCTCAATATTCGTTTTTTCATCTATTTTTAGGAGGGCTTTATTGGTGCCCATCCTGCTGGACTTGCCGCCTGATAAAATAATTGCTCCCGCTTTCACGGCCTGCACCCTCTTTTAATTGATAATTTTTTTCTCTGCTGCTGCCCTGTAGCCATTTTCCTGGGCGACAAAATCAAGGTGGATCGTCGTTAAATCGAGCATTCCCGGCGACTGCTTGGAAATAAATTGTCTTGTATCAATAATTTTAGTATATCCATTGCACTCGCCGCAAACCTGAATTTGCGAAGCGGCATCTCCCTCAACAGTCAGGAATTCTATTGTTTTATGGTCATCATTCCCGCAATGGGAGCATGTCAGCCGCTTATCATTCCAGTGGACAAGACAGCGCGGGCAATGTACCACTTTTTGGCCCTCCCCTTCCAGCTGGGCAAGCCTGACTGGTTCACCGCATACCGGACAGCCTGCACCCGGGACGGCAAAGTGGATTTTTTCCTGGACGGTTTCAGCAACCAACTGGAGATACGGGCATGATGCTGTTTCCGCGACAAACTGCGGGACCCATTCATCAAGCTGGTTAGCTTCGGCAAATTCAGCAAAATAAACATGGTTCAACGCCAGGGCTTCATCAATCCAAAGCGCCGCCAAATCTTCATTTAATAAGTTCCTTAGTGATCCAAGCTGATCTTCGAGCCCGGGATTGTGTTTGGCGAGCACCCGGCTTACTTCATCTATCCACTGTAAAAATAGTGGAATATCAAAATGAATGTCTGCTAATGCAGCAGCCGGCACGCCTGCTGCAAGTGCAGCTTTATCTATTGTCGCTGTCACCCTTTCAGGATTCAGGCTGTTTTTCCATTGTTCCTGAAGGTTAATAATCTGTTTTTGCAGTTGCTGGTATTCTTTTGAAACGACAGATGTTTTCATTGGTAGACGCACCTCTTTCATATTTAAAGGAAAGGCTGCCTTCAGAAAGACAGCCTTTTGCCTATATTGTTTCTATATCCTTCACAAGCCTTCAGGCACCTTTATGCTTTTTGTATTTTGGATCATCCAGGTCTGGGAAGTTGCCCTTTTTGGCTTCTTCCTCATACCATTCGGTGTAATGGTCCTTGGCCCACCAGGCCGGAACCTTGCCGGTAACTACACCGGTATATCCCGGGCTGGAGTTGCGGTGGATGACGCTGAGATACACATGTCCGACTACGACGGCAATGGCAAGGCCGAAGCCGACATTATGAAGGAAGTATCCCCACTGGACTAAAGCCTTCGGGAAAAGATCCGGGAACCACATTGTAAAGCCTGAAGCAATGATCAGGACCGCCGTGAAAATTTGGATGAAAGAGTTGATCTTTTCTCCGGCGTTAAAGAAGGACTGTTTCACATGCTTGAATTTGAAGCCGAACAGCTCTTTAACAAATTCGGTGAAAAACTGTAAATCCCTCTTTTTCCATGTAACAAGCTCTTTCAGCCAAAGCATAAAGCCTTTTGCATCAAAGATGACCCAAATGAACGTCGGCAGGATGAAAATCACAGCAAAGATGCGGTGGAGCAGCCGTGCATTCGCAGGGCCGCCAAGCACAGGATAAAGCCAGTCGAAAAACTCGGTGTACATTGGCAATGCCGTAATATACAGGGCAAAGAAAGAAAGGGCATTGACAGCATGTGCCGCTACGAACGCCTTGGAAAAACGCCTTACCTGCACTTCGGGCTTTTTCTGCTTACTCATGGCTTCCACCTCCATCTTCTTCATGACCGTGGCCGTCCTTATTGAAAATCTTGTTGGAAATGAAAGCACCTACTACAGCCATGGTTGTTGCGCCAAGCATCATTTTGCCGATTGGCTGTGCATAGTCCTTCCAGACAACTGCTGAAGTAGGGACTTTAGGGTTTTCCGGCAGGCCGTAAACAGACGGCTTTTCAGCAAGGACATAAACCGTATGTGTGCCTCCAACACCCTGTGGATTATAGACCATTGCGTTCGGGAATTTTCCCTTGATTTCCTTCACGCGCTGTTCTGCCTTTTTGATCATCGCATCTTTTTCGCCGAACTCCATCGCACCCGTATGGCAGGTGGTAACGCATGCCGGCTGCATCCCTTCCTCGAGGCGGTCGGTACACATTGTGCATTTATGCGCTTTCCTGTATTCTTTTCCGTCCTTGTCCTTGTATTCCTTCAGGGAAATGACATCAAACGGACAATTTTGCACACAATAGCCACAGCCGACACAAGTGTCCTGGTCGATGACGACAGTGCCGAAATCAGTGTAGCTGATTGCATTTTCCGGGCAGACCTTCTCACATGCTGCATTTGTACAATGGAAGCAGGCAGAGTGGCGGAACAGGTATTCTAGATTGCCTTTTGAATTTTCATGCTCCACAAAGGTAAGGACATTCCATGTGTCGGCTGTCACATTTGGGTGGGACTGCATGCTTCCAAGGAAATCCTGCGGTTCCGGGGGAAGGTCATTCCAGTTTTTGCAGGCCACCATACAGGCCCGGCATCCGTCACACTTGGTTACATCAACAAACTTTACATATTCCGCCATCAGTCAGCCCTCCTTATGTTGCAGAGGAATGCCTTATATTCAGGGATGGTCGTGTTCGCGTCCCCGATATGAGGCGTCAGGCGGTTCGCTGAATCCCCTGTTGCAATTCCCTTAAAGCCAAAATGCCAAGGCATCCCGATCTGGTGTACCTTTTTGCCATTGACGGTGTGCGGCTTAAACCGCTTGGTCACCATTGCATACGCTTTAACGTCCCCACGCGCCGAGCTGATAATGACCTGGTCTTTGTTCTTGATGCCTTTTTCTTTTGCAAGTTCTTCGCTTATTTCAACGAACATATGGCCGGCCAGTTCCGACAACCACTCCTGGTTGCGCGTCATCGAGCCGGACTGCCAGTGCTCGCTCACCCGGTAGGTCGTGCCCACGATCGGATATTTCTCCTTGTCGCCCTTTCGGTTGAATTCCCCGTCAAACAGGATGACGGTTGGGTTCAATTCCTGGCTGGAGAAAGCATTCGGAACCGGGCTTTCGAACGGCTCATAGTGTTCAGGGAACGGCCCGTCGTTCAGTGTCGGGGCAAATATGCTGCCCACTCCGTCCTTCAGCATGGTGAATGGCGAGGTTCCGCCTGGATCGGCTGGCGCTTTCGCCGGAACGAAGTCCGGAACGTCATTGCCAACCCATTTTTTCTGGGCGTCATCCCACCAGATGACCGCTTTTTCCTTGCTCCACGGCTTACCGCTCAAATCAGCAGAAGCCCGGTTGTAGAGGATGCGCCGGTTCGCAGGCCATGAATAGGACCAGTTCAGGAAGTTGCCTCCGCCAGTATCCTTGTTGTCGCGCCGTTTTGCCAGGTTCTTTCCTTCCTCGGGATAGAATCCTGAATAAATCCAGTTGCCGCTTGAGGTGGTGCCGTCATCCTTCAGGGCTCCAAAGCCAGGTACGAGCTTTCCTGTGCTTAAGTCATAGCCATTGATTTCCTTGCAGACAAGGTCGATATCCGGATGGTGCCCTTCGCCGTAATTCCAGTAGAGGGCATTGACCGGTGACGCAGCTGGAGCGGACTCGTTTTTGTAAAGGGCTTTGATTTTTGTGGCCAGCATATGGATGATCTCAAGGTCGGCCTTGGCCTCGCCCTTTGAATCGATTGCCTTCCAGCGGTATTGCATCCAGCGGGAACTGTTCGAGACGCTGCCTTCTTTCTCGAAGGAGGCTGACGCCGGGAGCAGGAATACTTCTGTATTGATGCTGGCAGGATCACTGCCCGCCTCTTTTTTCCAGAATGCGGAGCTTTCCGTTTCCCATAAATCGACTGCCACAAGCCATTTCAGCTTCCCGAGCGCTTCCTTTTCTATGCCGGCATTAGGGCCGCCGACGGCAGGGTTTGTGCCGAACAGGAAGGCACCGTCAAGCTCGCCCTTATACATGGCATTGAACAGGGCGATATGCGAATAGTTTTTATTTCCTTTTGGCAGGTATTGATAGCAGAACTCATTGTCTTTTGTCGCATTCGGGCCATACCAGGCCTTCAGCATGCTGACAAGGAATTTCGGCTTGTTGCTCCAGTAGCCTGCCTTTGGTGTTTCCTTTTTATTATAGCCGGCAAGCGTTGCATGCTCCGGGATCGCCCTCGGCACACCAACGTAACCTGGCAGATCTCCGTATAACAGGCCGAAGTCTGTGGAACCCTGTACGTTGGACTCTCCGCGCATTGCGGCAAGGCCGCTTCCCGGAATGCCGACATTGCCCAAAAGAAGCTGCAGCATTGCAAACGCGCGCACATTCTGCGACCCGACAGTGTGCTGGGTGGTGCCCATTGCATACATGATGACACCGGACTTGCCGGCTTTTCCGGTTGAGCAGAAGGCTTCACAAACATTAAGGAAATCTTCTTTAGGTGTCCCCGTTACTGCCACAACGGTGTCGATGTCATAACGTGAATAGTGCTTTTTCATCAATTGGAATACGGAGCGGGGATGTGCCAGGGTTTCATCCTTGAGCGGCGTGCCGTCTTCCGCTGTTTCAAAGGCCCAAAGGGTTTTATCATATGCCCTCTTGGCTTCATCATAGCCTGAGAACAGGCCATCATTAAACTTGTAGCTGTCCTTTACGATAAAGGAAGCATTTGTATATTTAGCAACATACTCCTTGTGGATGAGATCATTGTCGATCGCATAATTGATCATTCCGGCAAGGAACGGGATATCTGTCCCGGATCGGAGTGGTGCGTAAATGTCAGCCTGCGCGGATGATCTTGTGAAACGCGGGTCGACAGAAACAATTTTTGCTCCTTTTTCCCTTGCCTTCATGAGCCATCTGAAGCTGATCGGATGGTTTTCGGCAGGGTTTGCCCCCATGATCAGGGCACAATCGGTATGCTGCAGATCATTCCAATGGTTAGTCATTGCTCCACGACCTAGTGTAGGTGCCAGACCGGCAACCGTAGAACTATGTCATATTCGTGCCTGGTGCTCGAGATACGTGACACCAAGCCCTCTCATCAATTTAGCAAGCAGGTACGTCTCTTCATTATCAAGAGCAGCGCCGCCAAGACTTGCGATTTTTTCCGTCTTATTGACGGTGATGCCATTTTCATTCACGACAAATGACTTATCGCGTGTTTCTTTTGTACGCTTCGCAATGGTGTCAAGCATCCATTCCCAGTCTTTTTCCTCCCACTTGCTGCTGCCAGGGGCCCGGTAAAGCGGTTTTGTCATGCGCTTTTCGGATGTGTACAACTGCCTGAGCGTCGTCCCTTTGCTGCAAAGCTTGCCCTCGTTGATCGGGTTGTCTGGATCCCCTTCTGTGTAAACCACGGTATTTCCCTTGGTGTGTACGAGGATTCCGCACCCTACACCGCAATAACAGCAAATGGTTGGTGTTACAGTAGCTTTGGCAATCTTCAGCTCTTTTGTTTTCGCATAGGCTTCTTTCTCATTGAAGCCGAGCTCGACAACAGCCAGGGTAGCCGCAGTGGCACCTGACAATTTCAAAAATTGCCGGCGATTCAGGTTGATTTCAACCATTTTTCTCTCTCCTTCCCAAAATTAGCTAGAACATCCCTTTTCCCCATGATTAAACTAAATTTTCCTGCCACACTTCACCCCTTTCAAAGTTGTTATCCGCCGAGGCAGTGCCTGTTAAATCGTTAATGACCCTGCCCGAAGTGGTATAGACTGTCGCCATTTTCCCCCGTAAATAGCCAATCACTTCAATATTGAGGTATTTAGCCAATTGAACCGCCTGCCTTGTGGCAGCTGTACGGGAACCAATGACTGCGAACCCAAATCTTGCTGCTTTGGAGAGCATTTCATATGAGACCCGTCCGGTGGTCAACAGCACCAGCCTTTCGGGTTGCAAGCGCTTTCTGATTGCGTGTCCAATAACTTTATCGACCGCGTTGTGGCGACCGATATCTTCCCTGACTGTTATCGCCCCATCTTCGTCGATGATGCAGGCCCCATGCATGCCGCCTGTTTCCATATACAGAGGGCAATTTTGGGCAAATTCACTGCGCTTTTTCAAAAGATACGCCAGGGAGTACACGTGTTCAGAGCTGACGCGGTCAAATTGTTTAACATCTGTCATAGAAAAGAAGGTCACCCCCCTGCCGCAGCCGGCAGTGTAATGCTTCTTCTTCGAAAACATGTGCTCCGGATCAAAAGAATTATTAAGGGAAACATTGATGGTGCCGGTTTCATCGTTAATATGGACCAGTTCGATTTCTTCTGCATTTTCAATCAACCCTTCTGAAAAGAGGTAACCGTAAACCCAATCCTCAAGGTCCTGTTTCGAAAGCTGAAAAACCGCTATTTCATACCCATTGACAACGAGAGTGATCGGATATTCGTCTGGACAGCCTTTCCTGTTCATAGTGTTCACCCCTTTATTGATACTTCCTTTTCGACATTCCTTCTTCAGGCATGTTTACTTGTTCCCTGTAAATTTTAAAATCCAGCAAACATCGATTCTGTTAAATTCATCACATATAGGAAAATTTCCAATTTAATTAAACATTCCACCATGGTAAGGTGATTTACTGATCCTATAATTTCAATTTAAAGGAGAAACAGCTGTAAAACACATCTAAATTGTTACAATACTTTTACTGAAAGTTGTCTATTCCTTTAACAAATTGTGAACGACATGTTCGTATTTATCATTTTGCCTCGCCAGAAAGCTTGATAACTGAGTTTAAATACTTGGTAAACCATATGGTATTTGATATCGGGTTATATTACAGTTACTTTCATCACGCCTTTAACACTATAAAAAAATAAAAGCACCTGCCCGCAAACTGGATTGCGGGCAGGTGCTTTTTAGATTGGATAGTATAGGCAGGGGCTTTCCCGTTCCAAATGGCTAGACTTCCTTTCTTTGAAAATAGGCAAACCCGGATAAAAAGAAAATCAGGAAGCTTCCGAAAACGACGAATATCAATGTTTCAAATGATACATTAAACGCTCCAAAATTGTCTCCAAGCCTTGGCATCATCATCAGGACCGGCTGGGCCCATGGATAAAATGGGCCGTATTTTTCAGAATTCGATACAAGAATGTTCGGCAATGTAAAAATGACGTTGACGGCGAGGGGGGCCGCAAAGCTGGACCAGGCTGTGGAAACGCCCATCTGGAGCGCTGCAAGCGGCATGCATGCGAGCCATCCTCCGGTGATGCTCGTCAATATTTCATTCCAGGGCACTGGTCCAGCCAAGTCTTTCACATTGCCAACAAGCAGCAAGCCAGCCAGAAATAATGCCTGGCTCAACGCAAGCAGCAACACGACAACCAAAAATTTCGCAAGGAAGACGCTGGTGCGGGATACCGGCATGGCAAGCAGCTGCTTCCATCCGCCCTCAATATGTTCAAATCGGCAGACAAACGCTGAAAATACACCGGTCATCAGCGGCAAAAACAGCATTCCGTGCAGCCAGGACATGATGGCCAGCGTTGTAATCCAGGTATGTTCCCCTGAGCCGTTCAGCTCGCCGAACCCAACCAGGGAAGAGAGGACCGGACTAATCAATATTAGCAGCCAGATTGACGACTTTCTCATCTTTAACAATTCAGATCGGAATACCTTCCACATGCTCATTTCACATCCTTTCTTGTAAAATGGATCGAACCGGCCAGATAAACAGCCAATCCTGTGAGGAGCCCAGCCAATGCCGAATATTCCGGCCCGCCCCAACCATTTATGAGGGAAGGCCATTTCCACGGCATCCAGTCTGGCAATTTCACGCCGTATGTGCACACAACCATCCCAAGTATGCCGACCGACAGGGGTATTGCCTGGTTCCTTTCGATGACGGCGAGCCAAATTTGCAATGCGACAAACGGCATCGCAGCAAAGAATGGAAAATAGCTCATGATGAGCAGTTCCTTTACAGGGATTTGGCTCATTTCAAAGCCAAGGCATACTCCCAGGACTGCCGTGCCGATTCCGAGTAAAGTGCTTGAAATAAATAGAAGGGCTGCGGAAAATACAAACTTCGCTGTAAAAACGGCTGCCTTCCTTACTGGAAGGGCAAGCAGCTGTTTCCATGCATTGGTTTGGTGCTCAACATTTGAAATCATCGATGTGATCAGGGTCAATCCTATCAGCAATGTGGGAACCGTTAAGTAGCCAACATTTAAAATGAGGCCGCCCCATAAATCTTTGGCGTACTGTTCCGTCAAGTAATCGTACCTGAGCCGGAAATTCACAGCTTGGAGGCCAATTACACCAAGCGGCCCCAGAAAAATTAAAAACCAGACCATTTTCCGTTTTATTTTTAACAATTCGGCCGCCATTAACGCACGCATCACAGGCTCGCCTCCCCGCCGGTCAGCTCAAGGAAGATGTCTTCAAGGGATTTTCTTTCTTCCTGGACTCTATAAACTGAAAGCTGTTCCCTGACAAGCAGTTCAACGATTGCCGCAACCTTATCATCGGGAATGCTGCCAAGAAAGATGGAATCTTGTTTTCTTTCTGCCTGGAACCCTTTTGAAAGCAGGAGCCTCCGGGCAACTTCCGGATCGTTGACAGTAAAGCTTATTTGGCTGTTGGAACGTTCGCGCAGCCTTCCGATCGAATCCTGGAAGATCATGCTGCCTTTCGAAATGATTCCGACCTGTGTCGCCATCTGGTCGATCTCACTAAGCAGGTGGCTTGAGACAAGAATCGTAATTCCGTTCTGGGACGGCATGCTTTTAATCAGTTCCCGGATTTCGAGAATCCCTGAAGGGTCCAGGCCGTTCGTCGGCTCATCAAGTATTAACAGATCCGGGTTTCCCAACAGGGCCGAGGCTATTCCAAGGCGCTGCTTCATGCCGAGTGAGAAACCTTTAACAGGGCGGTTTGCTTCGCCCGAGAGGCGGACGATTGACAAAACCTCATCAATCCTTGTTTTTGGAGCATCCAATATTTTGCGGAGAACCTCAAGGTTTTCTTTTGCAGTCAAGTGCCCGTAATAGGACGGTGACTCTACCAATGAACCAATTTTCCTTAAAATCGCAAGCTTCTCTTTCCTGATGTCTTTTCCAAAGATTTCGATGCTGCCTTTAGAGGGCCGCATAAGGCCGAGCAGCATCCGGATCGTTGTCGTTTTACCAGCTCCATTTGGTCCGAGGAATCCGTATATTTCCCCTTTTTTCACCTGCAAACTAACATTTTCTACCGCATTTCTGCCTTTAAAAGTTTTCGTTAACCCGTTTGTTTGAATGATTAATTGACTCATGTTATCTTCACCTCGCCTCCCATCTTATCGGGGCAAGGTTAAAAACAAAGCTATCTGAAATTTAAATTTGGTTTAAATTGTGGGATTTTGCTATTTTCCCGGTAAGTGCATTTTTATTCCCTGTAAGTCTCAACTTATTCCCGGTAACTCTGTTTTTATTCCCGGTAACCTCTGTTATTTTCCTAGAAACTGTATTTTTTATACAATAATGTTAAAAACTACAATAAAAAAAGAACAACCCTTGGATTTTGACTTCCCCAAGGTCGTTCCCTATTTTAATATTATTATAGCAAGTTATTCCTTCGGCTTAAGGGTTATTATTGTCCCTGTTTCACTGCTGTCCAATTTCCAGTCCAGCTTCATCTCTCTCGCCATCAGGGCGACAATCGACAGCCCTACACCCGCACCCTTGCCCTCCGAACCGGCGTCCACTCCCGGTCCATGGTCTGTAATAATGAGAGAGGACTCTCTTTCATTCATTGCAATTTTGATATATTTGCCTGCGGCCGCGTGGCGGAGGACGTTTTGAAACAGATTGTCCAGTATCCTCTGAAGCCACTGCGGGTCGACATACCATGTAATTGCCTGTTCGGGGAACTCGGCAACAATTTCAAATTTTGCCCGCTCGAACACAGGGTACCAGGCAGCAACCGAGGTTCTTGCAAAACGGACAATATCCGTGTGTTCCGGCTTGAACGGGTACTTGCCCGCAGACAGAAGTGTGTATGAAAGCAGATTTTCAATCAGCTCCCCGACATAGCCAATCTTTTGGTCAATCAGCTTCACAGATTCTAATCCGGTTTCTGACAAACTTTCATTTTTCAGACGGTAAGCGTGCCCTCTGATGGTGGTCAGCGGTGTCCTCAAGTCATGAGAGAGATTCGCAATCAGCTGTTTCCTTAGTTCCTCTTCTTCCTGCTCCCGAAGCCTGCTCGTTTCCAGCTGGGTCACCATATCGTTGAATGCTTCCTCAAGCCGTCCGATTTCATCAAGCTTGTCAATTTCTATCTTTCCGGGTATCCCGTTGTTGGCCGGCCGGGCCATTGCCTCCTGGAGCCTGAGCAGGCGCTTGCGGATTTTGTAAAAAAACACCCATGAGACAAACACAAACAGGGCAAGAATCAGCAACATCCCAATAACCATTACATAATCGTATTTTTCCTGGATCGTCTGCCCGGTGCTTTTCATTTCGGCCCTTTTCACCTGGAATACCATAAAGCCCTCATTTTGGTTGCTTCCTATAAAAGTGACGATCGTGAAGGGATCCGCGTCATAGCTTTTTTTCATAAAATCGATTGTTTGCCCGGGGGACCATTGATCTGGCAGGTTCATTGTTTCAGGAAGTTTGAGACGCGTTGTGCCGCTTTCATCTACCCAAAATAGATCCGCTTTTTTATATTTTGCTTTCAGCTCCAATAACCTATTATTAATTTGGTCATCTGTTGCACCAGCCAGTTTTTCCGCCTCTGAATGCCACATCTTTTCCAAATCGGTCCCACTCTGGTATTGATTAGGTATGCCTTCGATGTCGAAATTTTGTGCGGGAAGGTAAAAAAGAAGGGATATTAACGGAAAAGACACCGGCAACACAATCATCGCCAGCAAAATGATCAGCAAATACTTCGACAATAAAGAGTTTTTCAGTTTCATTGCTTGACCCTGTAACCGATTCCCCGGATCGTTTCAATTATTTTAGGAGAGCCAGGGTCAAGCTCTATTTTTTCACGAAGATGCCTGATATGTACCATAAGTGTCTTATCCCCGTCGATAAATGAATCTCCCCACACAGTTTCATAAATTTGTTCTTTCGTCAAAATTTGGTTGGGGTGTTTCAGAAAACACATCAGTATTTGATACTGTTTTCCCGTCAGAATCAGTTCTTCACCCGTGCGTCCATCTACGATCCTGTTTTCCTTCATGAAAACTTTGATATGGCCAAGTTTTACTTCACTGGACGCTGTTTGCCCCGACCTTCTGAGGAGTACTTCAATCCGGGCCGCGAGCTCATCCGGATGGAAAGGCTTGGTCAAATAATCATCGGCAAATTGAAGGCCATGCAGTTTATCATCAACGGCTGTCCTGGCAGACAGCATCAAAATCGGAGTGCCGGGTGCTTCCTTTTTCAACCTTTGCCCTACTGTAAAACCGTCAAGGCCGGGGAGCATGACATCGAGTATTACGAGATCAGCTTCGTTTACGAGAGCAACGGCGCCGTCACCTGATTTGAGCCAGTTTATAGTGTATCCCCTCTGTTCAAGATCTTCTTTTACCCAGCTGCCGATTTCCTGCTCGTCCTCTATGTATAATAATGTTCTCATTCACTCCCGCCCCTTTCTTTTTCATTTTCATAATAGTCGAAAATTGTATGATTTGGAAAGGATTAACGGGCGGGAAACAATTCTTTGTCTATTTTTTTAATGCTGGTATAATCAATAAAAAAGACCAACCAGGCCTTATAGAGAACATCAGGGAGGAAATAGCGATGACTATGAAAAAAGTTTTAACGATAGCCGGATCAGATTCCAGCGGCGGCGCCGGGATCCAGGCGGATTTAAAAACATTCCAGGAGCTTGGCGTATATGGGATGACGGCGTTGACATGCATAGTTACCATGGACCCGAAAAACAGCTGGCACCATAACGTTTTCCCGCAAAAGGTTGACATTGTCGCGGCCCAGCTGGAAACGATCCTTTCCACCGGAATCGATGCGATGAAAACAGGCATGCTCGGTTCCGTGGATATCATTGAATTGGCTGCCAGACAAATTGACGAGCACAAGCTTGATAAAGTGGTCATCGACCCGGTAATGGTCTGCAAAGGGGAAGATGAAGTCCTCCAGCCGGAAAATACAGACGCAATGAGAGAACTGCTCCTCCCAAGAGCAACTGTTGTAACACCTAATCTGTTCGAAGCATGGCAGCTGGCCGGAACCGGACCGATCCGCTCCATTGATGATATGAAAGAAGCGGCCGTGAAAATCCATGATTTAGGAGCAAAATACGTCATGATCAAGGGCGGCAGCAAACTGAACCATGATAAAGCAGTTGATTTACTGTATGATGGCAATGAATTCAGGCTGTTCGAAACTGAAGTGATTGAAACAACATACACCCATGGTGCAGGCTGCACATTCTCCTCCGCCATTACAGCTGAACTGGCAAAAGGAAAATCTGTTGCAGACGCAGTGGAAGTAGCAAAACAATTCATAACAGACGCAATCCGCCACGGGTTCCAGCTGAATGAATATGTGGGCCCAACCATGCACGGCGCATACCGCTCATTTGGTGCCGGCCGCGTAAACGCTCAATAATACAGGATACTTTAAGAAAGGGTGGCCGGGTGCCATCCTTTCATTAATTTTTGGCAATCCACGGAATAATGAACAATGTATTTTTCTTTAAGCGTCCGTTTCGCAATTGGAATATATTTTTAGTAAGATGAAGATATCCATTCTTTTTTTCGAAAAAGGATAAAATATAAGTATTGATGGTGAACCGTCTGTCCGGAAGGAGGAAATCGCATGGAGGCAGCTATTGTCGAAAAAATCCAGGAAGCGCTTGACAGCTTTCAAAATAAAGATGTATTCGTACATCTTGAAACGACGAATGGGGCATATGCTTCGCATCATAATGAGACATTTTTCTCAGCTGGAGCTTTTTTACGAAACGCAAAAATTAATTATGAACGGGCTAAAATCACCGGGAACGGGCCGTTCAGGGTGGGTTTAAAAATTCCATTTGGCTGGGTTTACGCTGAAGGTATCACCCATTTTGAAATAGATGACAAAGGACGGCTCCTGCTGGCAGGCCATGATTTTGAGGGCCGGCTGGCCGTGGCGCTGCAAATCAGCGAAACGCCGTTTGAATAGGAGAGTCAAGCACTTACTGGTTGAAGGGAGTATTGTAGATGGAAAAAGAACGACATGTACTCGTGGTGTTTCCCCATCCGGATGATGAAGCGTTCGGCGTTTCTGGCACGATTGCCTGGCACACGGGAATGGGAACTCCAGTCACATATGCCTGCCTGACTTTGGGTGAAATGGGGCGGAATATGGGGAACCCCCCATTCGCGAACAGGGAAACACTCCCTTATATCCGTAAAATGGAGCTGAAAGAAGCAGCGCGAGTCCTTGGGATTTCTGATCTGCGTATGCTTGGGTTCCGGGATAAAACGATTGAATTTGAGGATGAAGACAAACTGGCCGCAATCATTGCTGGCATGATCGACGAACTGAACCCATCGCTCATTATCACATTCTATCCCGGCTATGCCGTACACCCCGACCATGACGCGACCGGCGCGGCAGTGGTTAAGGCTGTTCGGCAGATGCCGGAAAACAGGCGGCCAAAGCTTCATTGTGTCGCGTTTTCGAAAAATGCTATAGAGGAGCTGGGCGAGGCAGATATCGTGCATGATATCAGCGCGATCGCGGACCAAAAACTCGAAGCCATCAAAGCACACCGTTCACAAACAGAACTGATGGTTGCCGACATGGCTGAAAAATTAAAAATTGGCGACCCGGTAACTTCCGTCTGGTTAAACAACGAACGGTTCTGGACGTATAAATTTTGATTAAAAATCCATCCTCTCCGGATGGGTTTTTTCATTCGATTTTTTGGACGTTTCAATCCACATCCCTTTCTATAGAGGATGCTGGTCCGACAACATTTTCAATCCTTATTCTCCAGATAGGAACATATGACAAAATTTGCACCAGTCGGTAATGATAATGTTTTTGCCTTTAACATCGATGACGTCATCTTTTTTGAGCTTTGAAAAGACACGGCTGACACTTTCCCTCGAGGTGCCGACAAGGGAACCGACTTCCTGGACCGTAATCGGCAGCTCGATATGCATGCGGTTGCAGCGGTTGGCCCCGAACTTTTCGGCGAGGCGCTCTAGCGTTTTCACCGCTTTTGTATAGACGTCACGCAGTGCCACGTCCCTGAGAATGGATGTCATGCCATGGAGCTGTTCGCTCATATAACGGATGATCTGGACTGCCATTTGCGGAGAATTCATCAATTCTGCCTCAAGGTCGGCAGAATTTAAAAAATAAACTTCACCATCCTTCAACATCCTTGCTGTTGCAGGGTAGTTTCTAAAAGTTTGATTGAACAGACAGGCGTCGGCAAAAATCTCGCCTTTTTTCTTGATGCACACAATCAGTTCATTGCCCCTTTCGTCCTGCTTGCTCAGTTTCACAATCCCGGAATGGACAAAAAATACCCCCCGCGCCTCATCAAATTCAGAAATGATCTGGTCGCCCTTTTTAAAACTCCTTCTCGTAATCCGTTTATCAATCATTTTAATTGATCCGGTCGGCAGGTTTTTCAGCACATCGATTTTCCCTAAAAACTCTTCACATGGCTGGTCTTCAGGCATAGCAGCGTTCCACAAACTGCTCATCATGGTCCTCCCTCCCGGTTATGTACCTGTTTCTATTTTATCGTATTTGCCCTGAATCGAAAGCGTTAACAAAGCTATCCTGTCTTTGTGCATCCAACCTTCACAAAACTTTCACATATACCTCGATGGTTGTGAATTGTAGAAACGATGTTTTTAATAAAAATATTTTTTGATATCGTGAGTGATTACTCACTTTACAAAATTAATCCTTAGTTATATGATTTTAGTGAGTGATTACTCACTTCATAAAAAAGAGGTGATAAAGTTGGATGAAAACATCGTTTCTGTCCGCAATGTGTCAAAGTCATTTGGGAAGCAAACCGTTCTTCATAATATTGATTTAGAAATTAACAAAGGGGAGATTTTCGGATTACTGGGTCCTTCTGGCGCAGGTAAGACGACTCTGGTAAAACAGCTTGTCGGGCTGGAACTACCAACCGCAGGGGAAAACTATCTATTCAGCAAAAAAATGCCATCCCTTACTCTTATAGAAAAAATAGGGTACATGGCGCAGTCGGATGCTCTGTATAATGAACTCTCTGCAAAGGAAAACCTTGAGTTTTTTGCTTCATTGTATGGTCTGAAGGGACAACTGCGCCGGAAAAGAATACAGGACACTATGGAGCTAGTTGACTTATCTGGCCACCTGAATAAACTCGTTTCCAGCTATTCAGGTGGTATGAAAAGGCGTCTCTCTCTTGCAGCCGCCTTGCTCCACCAGCCTGAACTGTTGATACTTGATGAACCAACCGTCGGAATTGATCCCGTGTTGCGGCAGAGTATCTGGTCTGATTTTTACAAACTAAAAAAGCAGGGAACGACACTGATTGTAACAACACATGTTATGGATGAAGCAGAAAAATGCGACCGGCTTGGATTGATTCGGGATGGAAGGCTTATAGCTGTCGGAAGTCCTGAAGAATTAAAAAACAAGACAAATTCAGCAAGTGTTGAGGAAGCCTTTTTAGTATATGGAGGTGGAACACGATGAGAATTGCTGCCTTAGTAATAAGAATTCTTCGCCAGTTTCTTCGGGACAAACGGACACTCGCACTGATGCTTTTCGCCCCACTTTTGATTCTGACGATGCTGGACCTTGTTTTTAACGGTGACGATTATATTCCAAAAATAGGCCTTGTCGATATCCCGGAAGCTGTTGAGGAAAATATCAACATGGATGATGCAGATATCTCAAAATATAAATCCTCTGAGGAGGCAAAAGAGGATTTAAAAGAAAAAAGAATAGACGGTTATATGCAATTTAAAGGCGGACTTCCGGAGGGTGTAGTCCTTGAAGGGAGTGACCCTGCAGTAAACGGTTCTGTCATCAGATGGATCCAGGAGGCCATGAAGCCCCTGCAGTCTGCACAGTCTGGCAAGGAATTAAGCATCGATTATTTGCATGGCTCTAAGGATATGGGGCAGTTTGACTATTTTGGCCCGTTCCTGGTTGGATTTTTTGCATTTTTCTTTGTCTTCCTCGTTGCCGGTATATCTTTTTTACGAGAAAGGACGACTGGAACACTTGAGAAACTCCTTTCCTCTCCGTTACGGAAATGGGAAATCGTAGTCGGGTACACGGCAGGTTTTGGGATATTTACAATGATTCAGGCCACCATCATTGCTTCATATGCTATTTACGTACTTGACATGCTGATGGAAGGTTCGTTCATTTATGTGCTGGTAATTACCCTGCTTTTGTCAATGACAGCACTGACACTTGGCATTTTATTGTCAGCTTTCGCCAATAATGAATTTCAGATGATGCAATTCATCCCTATTGTGGTAGTGCCCCAAATTTTTTTCAGTGGGCTGTTCAACCTTGAAACCATCTCTGATTGGCTCAGCTGGATTGGTCCGCTCACACCCCTCTACTATGCAGCTGATGCACTGCGTGAGGTCATGGTAAGAGGATATGGGTGGGAAACTATTTACAGCAATTTATTGATGCTGGCTGGTTTTTCGGTTCTGTTTATCCTGCTCAACATTTTGGCACTGAGAAAATATCGCAGCGTCTAATTTCGATGCTTCTGTTTCTTCTGTTAGAATAAGAAAAAATACGATTGAGGGAATAACAATGCCAGAACAAGATGCATGGTTAAGCGAGTTGTTTGAGGAAGACGAAGAACTCACGGACAAACAGAAAAAAGTTATGATTGCGGCAATAGAGATATTTGCTGAAAAAGGGTATTCAGCCACCTCCACAAGTGAGATTGCCAAAAAAGCAGGCGTGGCAGAGGGTACAATCTTCAGGCATTACAAAACAAAAAAAGACCTGCTTATTTCAATCGTTTCTCCCGTTATGGTGAAATTCGTTGCACCTTTTATCATTAAAGACCTGAACAAGGTGCTCGACCGGGAATATAAACACTTTGAAGACTTTTTAACAGCAATGCTCGAAAATCGGCGTGAATTTTTAGTGAGGAACCTGTCAATTGTTAAAATACTGATTCAGGAAATACCATTTCATGAAGAATTAAAGCTGCTATTTAAAGAACATATCGGCTTAAAAGTTATTGAACGATTTGTAAGGCTGGTACAATATTATCAGCAAAAAGGAGAAATCATCGACCTCCCTCCGCTTACGGTAGTACGGATAACCTTTACTAACGTGTTCGGCCTTTTGATTGCCCGTTATCTAGTCTTACCAGAGGCAGATTGGCATGATGAAACTGAAACCAAGTTTACAATACAGTTCATCACGAAAGGACTTAAACCATAAAAAATTGGTGCCTGACCCCCGGCACATTAATGTGTCACCGTACTGGGGTCAGGCCCCCCATTGAGTTACTTCGTTACTGTACTAGAGGTCAGGCACCTTTTTTACTGCAAATCTGCCAATGGTATTCGATATAGCTTGTCATCATTCGGCCCGGGCACACCTCGCCCATCCGTATTATTGCTGACAAAGTAAAGATAGTCGCCATCAATCATTACATCACGGATCCTGCCGAGTCCCGATACTGCTTCCCTTATGTTGCCGGTTTCCAAATTAAATTCCAGAACTGCATTTCCCCGCAGCCCGGCAACGTATAGTTTCCCATTCGCGGCAGCCATGCCTGATGGCGCCCAAGTTTCTTCTCCTGATTCAAATATGGGCGCTTCCAGCTCTGGTTTTCGTTGGGTTCCGGTGATAATCGGCCAGCCGTAATTTTTCCCTGGGCTTATCCGATTGATTTCATCATGCGCCGAAGGTCCATGCTCAGTGGCGTACATCGTCCCATCCTCATCCCAGGCCATGCCCTGCGAATTCCTGTGGCCATAACTGTGTACATAGGAGCCCTTGAAGGGATTGTCTTCGGGAATTGATCCATCCAGATTGAGACGCAAAATCTTCCCGCCAAGCGAGTCCAAATCCTGGGCACTCTCAGGTTCCGTTGCATCGCCTGTCGTTGCATAAAGCTTTCCGTCAGGGCCAATCTTCAGTCTGCCCCCATGATGGACGTTGCCACTTGGTATTTTGTCCAGCAACAGCCGTGTCTCTTGCCACTCATCATCTCTTAACAATAGTTCTACAATCCGGTTAAACTGGCCCGTTTCGTTCTCATAAGTGTAATAAGCATATGCCCTGCCTGTATCCCTAAAATCAGGCGCCAATACAAAGCCAAGGAATCCAGCTTCAGATGCAGTGGACACTTTCTTCTTCAGATTGACTTTTTGCCGTGTCTGCCTGCCATTTTGTATTTTCATGATCGTTCCTGGCCGCTCGCTGATATAAAAGGTACCGTCCAGCCTGTTGATTGACCATGGTATGTCCAGATTTTCAGCAACAACCTCTACCTCGGCAGGACGAGCCACTGTCTCCTTGTCCTCTGTCAGCTCGCTTTCCCGGGCGGGCTCCGGCTCACTGTTGGAACATCCAAATAATAGCACAATCAAAAGAAATGCAAATGGCAGGGACTTTTTCATGAAACCACAACTCCTCCAACAAGTGTTATAAAACTTCCAAAATCGCTTTTGCTACACCGCTTTCCTCATTGGTGACAGTTACGACATCACACATTCCTTTGATTTCTTCAGGTGCATTTTCCATGGCAACCGATCTCCCGACCCGCTTAAACATGGAAACGTCGTTATAATTATCGCCGATGGCCATCGTGTTATTTATGCTGATGCCTTTTGATGCGACAAAAGCCTCCAACGCTATCCCTTTTTGTGCGCTCTTATCCGTGATTTCGAGGTTATCAGCACCGGAAGAACTGACGGCAATGCCGCCTATTTCTTCCACCGCAGCTCTGGCCGCATCGAGCTTGTCTACGTGCAATGAAAAAGCAAGAATCTTGTATATCTGATACTGATCATCTTTAAACAGCAGGTCATAGTGGTCAATAAGGTGGATTAACCCTTTGTGGAACCGCTCTTCCGCAGCTTTCACTACCATATCTATTGGAGCCTCGGGATTGGCAGTCTTTATGATGTCAGCGATGATGGTAATTGATTTATCCTTATCGTCTGTATATGTACCCTTGTTTGTATATACCTCGAAATAGACGCCATTTTCCACCAGCCTTAATGCCGTCTGGCTGGCTGATTCTTTGTCTAACGGATTGGAGGTTACGATATCTCCTTCCGCGGTACGGACTTCTGCCCCGTTGACACAAATGATTGGGCATTTAATGCCAGCTTCTTTCAAAACAAAACGGGCTTCCTGATAGGATCGGCCAGTGGCAACGACCACCTCCACACCCTGCTTCTGGGCTTTCAGGATAGCCTCCCGGTTTTCAGCGGTGATCTGCTGGGATGCAGTCAGCAATGTACCATCCATGTCAGTTGCAATGCAATTAATCATAAATTCACCTTCTCACGATGTTTACCTCCTCCGGCTGCCGCCGGGGAAAGTTTATTATGTAATAATTCTATCATGTATATACAGCTTAAGTCAGATGTTTACTGCCTTCTCTTATGCTGAGCGGCGCCAGCGGCCCGGTTTGAATAAACCGCCTGACCGACTCGGGATTCGTTTTGGAATATTCCCTCAATGCCCAACCAATTGCCTTTTGAATAAAAAATTCCTTGCTGTCCGAGTTGAGCTTTATATATCGGTACAGCAGCTCATCATTTGTTTTATCCTTATATTTGAGCTGAAAAATAATGGCGGTCCTGCGCAGCCACATATCATCATCGACAGCCCAGCCCTCAACCAGTTCCGGGATTAACTCCGGATGTTTTGCCACTATGCTGCCAACCGGCTTTTGAGCGAGCATATCGACTGTATCCCACCACGAATTTGTCGTGACCAGCTTTTCCATCAAATAGATGTCTTCTTTGTCCAGTTTTTTCTGGAACTTTTCGATATAATCCATCGCCACCATTTGAAATTCCCGTACAGGTTGATCCCATAACGCAAGAACGAACTCCCGGTTAAAATCCTTTTTTAAAATCCCCGTTTGCTGAAAGAATGCTTTTTCAATTTCGCGTCTTTCGGGTGTCTTATGCCATAGAAGGGAAATTGGTTCTTCATGTAACGGCTCATTTGCTCAGCTGTTGCATCGTTTGATTTTTCGGCAAGCATTTCTTTTAAAATAACAATCAGATCGCCCATCTTGATTCCCCAATCAAAAAAGTTTCTATTTTATTGTAAGCTAATTGACCTTTTATTTCCAATTCAAGAAAATCATCGAAAAAAAAATGCACTTAATTGTTGCTTCTCACGTAACGTTAGGTTTTATGATAGAGATAAGAAAGCGGGGGATAAACATGACAGCAACTTATTCAATCGGTGAATTTGCACGAAAAACGGGAGTGACCGTACGGACGCTTCATTACTATGACGAAATTGGGCTTCTTGTCCCTTCGGAAATATCCGAATCCGGACGTCGTTTTTATCATGACGAAGACTTTATAACCTTGCAAAAAATTATTACGTTAAAATTTGTTGGACTGCCTTTAAATGAAATAAAAAAATTGGTACAGGAAGAAAAATGGGATTTACTGGAGTCATTGGCATTTCAGAAGGAAATTATGCTCCAGAAACGAAACCATATCGATCAAATGATCAGGGCGTTAGACCACGCCTTAAATCTGGCAGACGGAACGGAACAGGTCGATCCGGCGATATTCATTTCTCTTATCAACGGGATCCAAAAGGAACAGGAACATAAAGATTGGCTGAAAAATTTCCTTCCTGAGAAAAAGGTTGAAAGCCTGTTTAACATCAGCAAGGGTAAGCAGCTTGCACTTGAAAAACAATATGCGCAGATAACTGCCGAGTTTAAAAAAGCCTTTGGTCGTGCGCCTGAAGATGACCACGTCCAAAACCTGGCTGAAAAGCTGGTTGCTCTTATTACAGAAATATTTGAAGATGACCTTTCAATTTTGGACATTCTTGCTGAACAGGATTTGCCTGACCCGCTGGAAATGATCCCTTCCCCTTTTTCGACGGAGGAGGAAGAGTGGTTTGTGAAAGCTGTAGGGATTGCGTTAGCAAAGAAAGGAGTGGTTTTTAATGTTACCGGAAAATGATGCAGCCTCAAATAAAAGCTGGAAATCATTTTGGGAGCTGTTCACACATGCAAAGCCTCCAAAAATGATTTTAATTGGTGCGGTGCTTTTAAGCCTGATCGATACAGCTTCCGGATTGATTGTTCCGTGGTTTACAAAGAGCATGGTTGACCAGCTTTCCAGGTCTGCACTTGAAGGAAGAGTCATCCTGCTGCTTTCCGCATCTTTTATTGTACAAACGATTTCATCCGGTTTTTCCTACTATCTCATGTCTTATATCGGGGAATCTGTTGTTGCTTCAGTGAGGGAAAGGCTTTGGGAAAAAGTACTGCGGCTTCCCGTATCGTTTTTCGACGGCCACCAGTCAGGCGAGACGATGAGCCGCATTACACAGGACACAAACACCCTTAAGGCTCTCATCACCCAGCACTTGATTTCTTTAGTGACAGGACTCATTTCCATCGCCGGTGCAATAGTGATTTTGCTATTCATCGACTGGCAATTAACGTTGATCATGCTCGCTGCCGTTCCAGCCGCGATGTTGATCCTTTGGCCACTCGGACAGAAAATGTACAGGATTTCCAGAGGAACACAGGATGAGATGGCCTTATTTTCTGCAAACCTGGGCAGGGTTCTTTCGGAAATCCGCCTCGTAAAAGCTTACCATGCCGAAAAAGCTGAACAGGAAAACGGCCAAAAGGGCATTCGCCATCTATTCGAATTTGGCATGAAAGAAGCAAAAATACAGGCGGTGATTTCACCGTTCATGACGTTTGTGATGATGCTTATATTAGTCCTCTTAATTGGCTATGGAGGGGTAAGGGTAGCATCAGGGGCCTTGTCTGCTGGTGCTCTTGTCGCGATCATCCTTTATATGTTCCAGATCGTCATCCCTTTCAGCCAGATCGCGGCCTTTTTTACCGCTTTCCAAAAAGCGCTTGGAGCGACAGAACGAATTCAGGATATTCTTGCTCACGATGAGGAGAATTATCAGAACACCCTTCAAGTGGAACAGCCAGGCCAACCGTTAACGTTTCATGATGTAAGTTTTGGATATGAAGGAAGCGAGGCTGTCTTAAAAAATGTTTCACTGACCGTACCATCAGGAAAAACAACCGCATTTGTCGGGCCAAGCGGCAGTGGCAAAACAACACTGTTTGCACTGATTGAACGTTTTTACCTTCCGTATGGCGGGGAAATCCGGCTCGGTGAAACAAACATACTCGATTACGATTTAACATCCTGGAGAAGCCAGATTGCATATGTTTCACAGGAAAGCCCAATCATGTCCGGGACAATACGCGATAATATTTGTTATGGAATGAACCGGAGGGTAACAGATGAAGAGATTGAAAATGCCGCGGATCTTGCTAATGCATCGGAATTCATAACTCGTCTTCCGAACGGTTATGACACCGAAGTGGGTGAAAGAGGCATCAAATTGTCGGGCGGGCAGCGGCAGAGGATTGCGATTGCCAGGGCGCTCATTCGGAACCCGAAAATCCTCCTGCTTGACGAGGCCACGTCCAATCTGGACAGTTCTTCCGAGGTACTCGTCCAAAAGGCACTATACACTCTGATGGAAGGAAGAACAACCCTGGTGATTGCCCACAGGCTCTCCACTGTTGTGGAGTCAGACCAGATTGCTGTCCTGGAAAAAGGCCAAATAACCGGAGTCGGAACCCACCGGGAATTGTTTGAGTCACACGCCCTATATAAAGAGCTTGCGGAACAGCAGCTGTCAGCGGACAAGTAATCAACAGCATGCTGGTCTTCAAACATTACGAAAAGAGGGTATCCTGATGATACCCTCTTTTTCATGAGATCAGTAACATTGAAACGACCGGATTCTATTGAGATCAATGCCAAAATACACCCACCCGTACCTTCGTCTCCAACGGTAGCCTGCAACCGATGTCCTTCCCACATATACTGGATAGAACCAGAAACTGCTTCCTGACGTGAGCCATAAGTAAGTATACCGGTACATGCACCGTCTGATGCCGCCGGGATCAACGGCCAACGCAGTTGCAGAAGTTTCCTGCGGCACAAACGAAGGCGGTGGTGAGCTCGGTGCACCCCCTGCTTGCTGCCCTCCTCCACCCGGGTAGCCGTCTGGATTTCCTCCACCCGGATAGCCTTGACCTGGAAACCCTCCGCCTGGATAGCCTCCACCCGGATAGCCTTGACCTTGGAACCCGCCTGGATAGCCTTGACCTTGGAAACCTGCACCTGGGTATCCTCCACCCGGATAGCCTTGATCCCCGAAGTCCCCTCCCTGGTATCCTCCACCTGGATAGCCTCCTCCTGGATATCCGCCTGTTGGAAAACCTAGCTGCAGCCCTCCGGGATACACTCTTGGATCGCCGTACGGATCGTAGTCGGTGTCGACAGCTTCGTCCTCCGGCAAATCATCGTGTTCGGCAGGTCTGGCCTCCACGTCTGAACCGCTTACATCTTCTGAAAACGGTTCATCGCCCATTGGCCTGTAATGTGGCATCGCAAAAGGATTATCGCCGTTAAAATTCAAATCCATTTCCCCTCTCTTGTTGGTCTCGATGTAATGTATGCAAACACTTCTTGCCTATATTTCTGAAAGTGAAAGAAACTCCTGGTGAATTTTCTCGGTTATCGCGTTAATCTTCTCAAAATCCATTGCTTCAACATAAATATCTTCAAGGACGTCATGAAGATTTTTTGCATTTGCCAGCGCTGCGGTAGCCTCCTTCATTTTGGCTTTATACCGTGCGGCTACCTCTTCCAGTTCCTCGGCATATTTTTCATCTGTACCTGGGATAATGAGTTTTTTGTACAAATCGATAATTTCATCGTTCTCCCAGCTTGGAAAATATTCATGAGGGGCAGTACTGTCAAAGATCGCAATCCCAAGCTCCCTTAAAATCACCATATCAAGGCTGCTGGGGTCAAACCCGCAATGATAAACCTCCACATCAAAACCTCTATTTTCAGCCACGGCAGCCAACTTTTTCAGCATAGTCGACTTCCCGGAACCTGGACGCCCTTTGATCAAGTAGCGCTTAGTGAGGCCCTCTGTTAAATTTGGAACAAAATCCACCGCACCGTTTGGAGTGGCGGCACCAAGGAAGCGGTGCGCTACGCGGGACGACTTCTCCAGCTGCTGGTCTCCGAAGAAGTTGTCAATCAATTCATTGGTAAGCTGATCAGCTTTTTTAAAGTCCATATTGTCGATGTAGAACTTTTCCCATTCGTCATGTATGTTTAAGGCTTCTGCAAAGTGGCTGTAAGCAGTTTCGAAGGATTGTCTGATTGAACTTGTCAACTCTTCTATTTTAGCCCGGTTCTCCTTGAGTTGGGACGAATTCCATGCTTCACCCAGGTTAACGTATTCTTCCACTGCCCCGGGTGCTTTTGGTTCGATGACATGGGGGGCAGTTCCATCCACCACACCTGCATTTATTGCCGGAATGATCAAGCCATCTATCGAATCATTGTCAGATGAACAATGCAGGTAAACAATATTGAAGCCATTTTTGAGCCACTCACTGCCGATTTTTTTCATCAGAGAGGATTTGCCCGTTCCCGGCCCGCCCTTTAAAATGAACAGCCGGTCCAAATCCTTCAGACTTGATTCATAAAGACTGTAAAATCCCCGTGCCGTATTTCCGCCGGCAAAGTAGTTTAATATCTTTCCAGCCACATATATACACTCCCTCCAGCCGTTGTTACACAGCAGTTTTGGTTCCCAATTACTATATGTGGCAGACAGGGAATGGGTGAATGCCCATTATTAATAAACAAGCAGGAGCAACGGCAAAAGAAAAAAGCCCACATCCGGGCCAAAAAATTTATTTGTTTAATTCAACAAACTCAGCATTCACAGCATTTTGCAGTTCTTTCGGATCCAGTTCAATCTGCAAGCCGATTTTTCCGGCACTTACGACCATCTTTTCGAGACTTCTGGCACTGCTGTCAAGGAAAGTCTTATACTGCTTTTTCATTCCGATCGGCGAGCAGCCGCCGCGAACATATCCCGTGGATTTTTGGATGTCTTTGACCGGGAGCATCTCCACCTTCTTTTCTGCCGCAGCTTTGGCAGCCTTTTTTAAATCAAGCTCACATTCCACTGGAATCACAAACACATAAAGGTTCTGGCTGCTGCCCTGGGCGACCAATGTTTTGTAGACCAAGCCGGCTTCCTTTCCAATTTTGGAGGCAACAGAAACACCGTCGATTTTTCCATCTGCTGGATCGTATGATAAGACTTCGTACGTAACATCGATCTGGTCGAGTATTCGCATAGCATTTGTTTTTATTTGTGACATACGGATTTCCCCCTAAATTTGTTAAGAATAATTTTAGCGTATTCCCGAGTTACCACCAAGACGGGAACTATATTTATATTGCATAGCATGAAGAATAATTGGAAAGGTTCGGGGTATATGTGCAAATGGAGATACATTGCATCTTTTGTAAACCCGCTGCAAAAATTATCTATAATAAATAGCCGCTTAGGAGGTAAACAAATGCCTGAGGAAATTAGCCGTAACATGCCCCGCTATCCTGAACCGTTTTGGCGCGGGACAGCCGAATTGCCGTCTTTCCGAAAGCTCGAAGATGATATCACTGTAGATGTAGCCATTGTGGGTGCAGGTATTACCGGAATTACATCAGCCTATTTACTTGCAAAGGAAGGTGTTAAAGTCGCGGTGCTGGAGGCAGGGAAAGTGCTAGATGGAACGACAGGCCATACAACCGCAAAGGTAACCGCGCAGCATAACCTCATATATGACGAATTGATCACACATTTTGGGGAAGAAAAGGCCCGTCTTTATTACTCGGCAAACCATGAGGCAATGGAGTTTGTTAAATCCCTTGCCAATAGCGACCAGATAGAATGTGATTTAACTGAAGAAGATGCGTATGTTTATACTAACTCTTCGCAAGAGCTTCAGAGGCTTATCAATGAATTCAAGGCATATGAAAGGCTCGGAATAAATGGGGAATATGTTTCTGAAATTCCGATTCCTATTGACGCACTTGCTGCCGTTGTCATGAAAAAACAGGCACAAATCCACCCGCTTAAATTCTTGAATCATCTTGTAAAAAAAATAACAGAAATGGGCGTCCAAATCTACGAACATACAACGGCTGTCGATATTGAAGATGGTTCGGACCCCGTTGTTACGACTCGAAACGGTCATAAAGTAAAATGCAGGCAAATGATCGTAAGCTCCCACTTCCCATTTTATGATGTAAAAGGGTTTTACTTTTCGCGCATGTCAGTAGAACGTTCTTATGTACTTGCTGTAAAAACTGAAAAACCTTTCCCGGGCGGGATGTATATCAATGCAGAACGGCCGACCCGGTCCCTGAGGTACACAAACTGGAACGGCGAAAAATTAGTCCTGTTCGGCGGCGACAGCCATAAAACAGGAGATGAAACGGACACGCACAAATATTATGAAGAGCTACAGGCGTTCGCGGGCGAGACTTTCGGGATAAAAGAAATTCCTTACAGATGGTCTGCACAGGACCCGACAACACTTGATAAAATCCCGTTCATTGGGCCATACAGTTCTGCCACTGCAAATATTTATGTGGCAACCGGCTACCGTAAGTGGGGCATGACAAACAGCGTAAATGCGGCAAAGCTGCTGCGCGACCATATACTGGAGAGGGATAATCCTTATAAAGAATTATTCGATCCTAACAGGTTTCATGCAGATCCTGATGTAAAAAAATTCGTATCGATAAATGCCCATGTGGCCAAGGAACTGGTGAAAGGGAAGCTGGAGCATCCTTCCATACAGCCTGAAAACCTGAAGAGTGACGAAGGTGCTGTCGTGACGGTCAACGGGAGGCGGGCCGGAGCATATAAAGATGAGAGCGGACAA
The DNA here is from genome assembly GCF_002860205.1 of Bacillus sp. T33-2. GTDB lineage: Bacteria > Bacillota > Bacilli > Bacillales > Cytobacillaceae > T33-2. The sequence goes on along the minus strand of NZ_PGVB01000013.1, from coordinate 80,792 downwards.
TTATTCGTGGTTGATACAACCTGCACCCATATGGGCTGCGAGCTTGAGTGGAACAATGGGGAAAGGACCTGGGACTGCCCATGCCATGGTTCCAGGTTCTCTTATAAAGGCGAAGTCGTGGAGGGGCCGGCAGAATTACCTTTAAAACAATTGCCTGCGGAATAGCAGCCAGAGTTGCCCTTACAATCCGCTTGGGCAATATCAGCAGAACCGCCTTCAAAAACTTGCCTGCGCAGAAACAGCCTGAATCCCTTCAAAATACGGCAGCCAGCAAAAAACCATGCTATCGTTCATTCGAAAGCATGGTTTTTTTTACTATTTTACGAATGAAATGTATCTAATTCCCGCCTTAATGCCAGTGGCTTGAGCGTTGTTGCTGTTCCTTCAAAAGCGTTTTATGAATCCAGATTCCCGCCTGGGAGCCATCACCCATGGCAATCGTAACCTGCTCCGAGTGGGCAACGATATCCCCGGCAGCCCAGACATTATCAATATTCGTCATCTTAGTCCTTGGATCAACCAGAATGTGCCTATTTTGATGAAGCTTGACACCGAGCTGTGAAGCCAGCTGCGACCTCACCTCATTGCCCCCAAAAGCAATGAAACCCCGCTCTGCGGCAAGCTCCTTCCCACTTTTAAGGATAACGCCGGTGAAATCAGGGCCATCTGCTGTTATTTTTTCAATCGGGTCGTTTACAACCTGGATGCCCTTCGCTTGCAGTTTTGCTGTAATTTCCTCATCTACTTCTTTCTGTTCATGATTGACATAGACAATATCTTTGGTCCAATAATGAAGAATCAATGCCATATTCGCGCCGGGATTCCCGGAACCCATCACGATCGTTTTTCGGTTGCTGACCTCGTAGCCGTCGCAATCCGGGCATACGTACACGCTGATTCCAAGGCACGGCATCAAACCAGGAAAATCCGGAATCCGGTCGACAATACCGGTTGCTATTAATAATTGTTTCCCGGAAAATAATTCTCCCTGTTCAGATGTGATTTCAAAACCATCTGCTGTGTTTTTCACACTTTTTACCCGTCGCTCCACGAATTCAACCCCTAAAGCTGCTGCCTGCTGCCGTCCTTTATCCCTCAGTTCCTGGCCGCTCACTCCATCGGGGTATCCGAGAACATTATGAAATTTATTGCAAATGACCGAACGCCCATCATTCGCGTCTATTACCAGCACCTGGTGTTTGTACCTTCCCAGCTGTATCGCTGCCTGAAGCCCGGCAATCCCGCCGCCGATTATGATGCAATCATACATACCGCCTTGCACACCTTCCTTTTAAAATGCCTTTATGTGCATATTCCCCTATTTTCACAGCAGTAATCACCGATATTTTTAGGGTTTTGTGACATTTCGGAAACGACAAGCTGACCATTCATAACATATTTCTTCCTTCAGACTAGTGACATGGGGCTGCTTCTGTCTGCAGAAGTCCTAGTGAGTTGTTTATTCGGCCTGGGAAAGCTGATAATGCCATGGGAGTTGTCCGAATTCGGGGCACATGGAATTGAAGCCATGAAAAAACCCGGGCAATCCCGGGTTGTTCTTAGCGATTATAAGCGTCTATCACCTGATCAAGGGACAGTTCGGATGTGCTTCCGTAAACAAGGTCGGCTTTATCAAAGGTTTCCACAGGGCCAATCGCAACCGCATACATCCCTGCTGCTTTAATTGCTTCGACGCCTGCTGCGGCGTCCTCCACACCGATGCATGCGGCAGGCTGCACAGCGAGCAGTTCGGCAGCACGCAGGAACACCTGTGGATGGGGCTTGCCATTTTTGATGGTGTTGGCATCTACGATTACGTCAAACTTGTCCTTTATTCCAAGTGAGTCCATCACTGTGAAGGCGTTTTTACTTGCTGATGCGAGACCGAGTTTCAGTCCCCGGTTTTTGATGTCCGCAATGAATTCCTTGATGCCCGGCAAAAGGTCGGCAGGAGTGATGTCCTGGATCAACGTCAAGTAATGCTCATTTTTCTTATGGGCAAGTGAGGCTTTTTGTTCATCGGTATAATCAGCCTGTTTCCCGCCGACGGCAAGAATTTTCTCAAGGGAATCCATCCGCGAAACGCCTTTCAGTTCCTCGTTGAATTCACGGGTAAACGTGATGTCCAGCTGTTCGGCGAGGGTTTTCCACGCTAAGTAGTGATATTCCGCCGTATCAGTAATGACACCATCCAGGTCAAAGATTACGGCTTCAAGCGGTTTCGTCATATGCTTCTCCTTTTTCCTTATAATAGAGTGTAAACATTTTGCCTGTTACAGCAGAAATCAACCTAATTTCATTTTAATAGAAATCTCCCCGTTTTCCGGAATAGTAACCATCTCATGATAAATCCCGATTGTGAGTTCAGCTCCCTGTTGAGAAATCACGACCTTATCCCGGCTCACTTCAATATTCAAATAATGGCTGCGGTACAGGATATTAAAGCTGTACTGATTCCATGTTTTCGGAATAAACGGTGCGAATGACAGCTTTTCATTTGCGGTCCGCATGCCGGCGAAGCCCTGGACGATAGCAAGCCAGGCACCCGTCATGCTAGTGATGTGCAATCCATCTTCCGTATCATTGTTATAGTTATCCAGGTCAAGGCGCGCCGTGCGGTGATACATTTCGTACGCCTTTTCCTCCATCCCAAGTTCAGCTGCAAGGATGGCATGGATGCTTGGCGACAATGAAGATTCATGCACAGTCATTGGCTCATAAAATTCAAAGTTGCGGCGTTTTTCTTCTTCCGAAAACTCATGATTGAAGAAATACAAGCCCTGCAGCACGTCTGCCTGCTTGATGAAACAGCTGCGGAGGATTTTGTCCCACGACCAGTTCTGGTTGATTGGGCGCGCTTCAGCCGGCAACTCTTCCACTGTCATCAAGTCTTTATCAAGAAACGTGTCATGCTGGACGAACACACCCAATTCTTCATCGTAAGGGAAATACATTTTTTCAATGATGTCCTGCCACCCGGCAATTTCCGCGTCCGTAATTCCAATGGCTGACGCGCGGTCAGCATGTCCTCCTTTCTCCAGCTCTGCAATCACTTCAACTGTATAGCGCAGCGTCCACACAGCAATAAGGTTCGTGTACCAGTTATTGTTGACGTTATTTTCGTACTCGTTCGGACCTGTAACACCATGGATCATGTAAGCATTTTTCCGTTTATTAAAATGCACGCGGTCGGCCCAGAACCGCGAAATCCCGGCTAGTACATCGATCCCGAATTCATGGAGGTACGACTTATCCCCTGTATAATTCACATAGTTGTATATCGCATATGCAATTGCGCCGTTACGGTGAATTTCTTCGAAGGTAATTTCCCATTCATTGTGGCATTCCACACCCGTAAAAGTCACCATTGGGTACAGCGCGCCTTTAAGCCCCTGCTTTCTTGCGTTATGGTACGCCCCATCCAGCTGGTTATGGCGGTATATCACAAGGTTCCGGGCCACTTCCGGTTCTGCTGTTGCAAGGTACAGTGGAAGCGCATACGCTTCAGTGTCCCAGTAGGTTGCACCACCATACTTTTCGCCGGTAAACCCTTTTGGCCCGATATTCAAACGTGAATCCTCTCCATAGTAAGTGGAGAATAATTGGAATAGATTGAAGCGTATTCCCTGCTGGGCCTCCACGTCTCCGGAAATTTCAATATCTGCGATTTCCCACCGCTTTAGCCAGGATTGCTTATGTTCGTCAAGGAGGGCCTGATAGCCTTTTTTGAGCGAACGCTGAAGCACTTCGCGGCCTTTCTGCACCAACTGGCCGGCTTCATGGTCCCGGTCTGTCGTAACCGCAACATATTTATAGATGCTCACGGTTTTTCCCTGCTCTGCTTGTACTTCAAATACATTTTCCACGTATTCCGATCTTTCATTTATTGAAATGTCCGCAGCAGCTCCTTGGACAACAGCATGCATGGTTGCGGCAACCTGGAAAACTGGTGCGCCGAACGGATTATCCTTCGTTTTCATCACAAGATATGCATTGTTTTCCTCCGAACCCTTCTCGATTTCGTGCCAGAAATCCTCTTCATAGTTGGAATCTTCATTCCTGACATCCCCATCCAGATACGGGATAAATGTGATTTGTCCGACATAGTTTATTGCAGTCACGGAATATCGGATGGCTGCGAGCTCTTTTTCAGCAATGGACAGGAAGCGGACTGCCTCTATTTCAGTTTCCTTGCCGCTGTGCGTAACCGTAAATTTCCTTGATAAAATTCCGTGCTGCATATCCAGCTCGCGGTAATATTCTTTTACATCAGCTTTATATAGGTCCAGTTCTTCACCATCAATGAACAAGCGGACTCCAATAAAATTTACAGAGTTGATCACTTTGCCGAAATACTCCGGATAGCCGTTTTTCCACCAGCCGACCCGCGTTTTATCCGGGAACCAGACACCCGCAATGTATGAGCCGCGATGGTAATCACCCGAGTAGGTTTCTTCAAAGTTCCCGCGCATTCCCATATGCCCGTTGCCGAGGCTCATAATGCTTTCGGCCAGGCGAAAATCCTCTTTATGCAGTTTTGTTTCGATAATTCTCCAGCTGTCAATTTCAAATAACCTTTTCATATAATCTCCCCTTTATGGTGAGTTGTACAAACGTTTGCACTATTATAACATGATTCCCCCAACAATAGAGGGAATCATCGATGTTAATTTTGTGGCAACAATTTTGCCCTGTATGGATGTCCTTTTTCAAGCATGATTTTTTGGCCATAAAGCTTTATAGCCATTGGTTCCCCTGACAGCAGGCAGACGCTGGTTTCCTCCCGGTTGATGCCGATTTCGAGCTTGCGGCCCTGATACTGCAGTTTAAAGGCGTAACCGGACCAGCTGTCCGGGATTGCGGGTGCCAGGGAAATTCCGGATTCTTTCAGGCGCAATCCTGCAAAACCGTAAACAATCGACATCCATGTTCCGCCCATATTCGCCATATGCAGGCCGTCCTTCGTGTTTCCGTGCGTATTGTCGAGGTCAAGGCGGGCTGTTTCGATAAAATATTCATATGCTTTGCCATGTGCCCCGATTTTTGACGCCATAATGCTGAAAATACAGGACGACAGCGATGAATCATGTGTCGTTATTTTTTCATAATAATGAAAAGAATTCCGGATCGTTTCCAGTTCCTGTTCGTCCTCAAGAAGGAAATGAGCGAGGACAGTATCAGCCTGCTTGCAAACCTGGTACCGGTACAGGGTCAGCGGATGGTAATGCAACAGCAATGGATAATGGTTGTCAGGTGTGCTTTCAAAATCCCACACTGCTTTTTGTAAAAATGAATCATCCTGCGGGTTGATTTTCAATGTTTCGTCATAAGGCAGGTACATGCTGCCGGCAGCCTGCTTCCATTCTGAAGCCTCATCTGCAGAAACATGAATGCGGGATATCAGATCGGCCAATTCAGCTGCCCCCAGTTCCTCCAGCCTTATGTAAACTTTGGCTGCCCATGCCAAATTATATTTTGCCATCACGTTCGTGTAATAGTTATTGTTGACGATGCATGTATATTCATCAGGGCCTGTCACTGCGTCAATCTTGAACGAGCCGTTGTGGTAATGGCCTGCATCCATCCAGAGACGCGCCGTTTCAAATAATACTTCTGCGCCGAATTCCATCAGGAAATTGTCATCTGCCGTCGCAAGATAGTATTGTACATAGCTGTAGGCAACATCAGCACTGATATGGTATTGGGCGGTCCCGGCCGGGAAGTAGGATGAACACTCTTTTCCTGATATGGTCCTCCATGGGAACAGCGCCCCTTTTTTGTGGCCCATTTCCTTAGCGCGCTCCCGGGCATGGTCAAGTATCGAATACCGGTAAAAGAGGAGCTGCCTGGCAAGCTTGGGGTTCACCATCAAGAACAGCGGGAAAATATAAATTTCCGTATCCCAGAAATAATGGCCTTCATAGCCCTCACCGGAAAGGCCTTTTGCGGCTATATTGCTGAATGGATCTTTACCTACTGATTGCAGCAAATGGAACAGGTTGAATCGGATGCCTTCCTGCAGCTTCTCGTCTCCGCCGATTGTGATGTCGGCCCCGTCCCAGTAAGCATCAAGGTATTCCTTTTGTTTTTCAAGGATTTCCTCGAAGGAAGAATTGCTGATTTGCTGCTGGATTTCCAGGCCTCTTTGTAAAACCTCTTCTCCATGGCGCAATGTATCGGTATAAATATTCCACTTTGTTATCCGTGCTGCATGAGTAAGGGCAAACGAAAATACCGCTTTGGCCCCTGTATCGGTTTTATTGAACTCTGCCCTCGATCCTTCAGGTATTTGATGGCTTATCACACATGCAGTCTGCAGCTTTGATGTGTAAGTTTCATCGACCACGAATATAAGATTGTCACGGACGCCGGTATCTTTTACGTGGAGCCGCTTTGCATGCCCCGAACCGACACGCGGATCCTTGCTGTCCACAAAATTTGAGACGGCCCCCTTCACAGCCGAAACCACTTTTACAGGGCCATGGAAATTAACAGGTTCTAGTAAAATATCTATAGCAAACAATTCTCTTACAACAAAAGAAACTACCCTTCGGAATGTAATTATGGCTTCCTTGCCATTTGGCGACCGCCAATGAGCGGTGCGTGTTAAGTATCCGTCAGCTAAATTCAGCTGCCGGCTGTATGAAAGTATTTCCCCTTCAAACAGCGAAAACCGTTCCTCATCGTCACCAAGGAAAATTTCGACGGTTTGTGCATCAATAACATTAACAATCTTTTGCTGGGTTTCCGGAAAGGCAAACAGCTTTTCTCCATAAGGGATGTCAATTATATCGTGAAACGCGTTTTGGTATGTTCCCCTGATCGATGACATGCCCTCTGCGTAACCCTCTTCGAAGTTTCCGCGGACGCCTATGTATCCATTCCCTAATGAGAATAAGCTTTCTGCCAGGAGCAAACCCTGCTGTGTCAATTGGTTGTCAGTTAAAATCCAGGTCATATGCTACACTCCTAATTATTCTTTTACGCCTCCCGAGGTCAAGCCGGAGACAATTTGTTTCTGGAAGAACAGGACAATGATCAGGGTAGGAATTGTAACGACCGTTGTCGCGGCGGCTACCTCACCCCATAAAATTTCAAATTGCGTACGCAGGAAGGAAATCGCAACCGGTACGGTATGGTAGCTTTTATTGGAGTTTATCGTGATCGTTAACAGGAATTCATTCCATGCCGCGATAAATACGATAATCGCTGTTGTAAAAACTCCCGGTGCGGCGAGCGGGAAAACAATTTTAAATAATGTCTGGAACGGGGTCGCACCGTCCATTTTTGCCGATTCCTCCAATGCAAGCGGTATGTGGTTAAAATGGGTTACCAGTATCCAGACCGCCATCGGGAGGGTGATCGTTGAATAAGGAAGGATGATCGCATAGCTGTTCGTCAACCCAAGGTCCAAAAACAGGTTATAAACAGGGCCTACAACAATCATCTGCGGGAACATCGACACTGCAAGTATCAATCCAAGCAGGACATTCTTCCCTTTAAAATCAAAGCGGGATATTGCATATGCAGCAAAGGTGGCCACAATGACAATGTAAAGTGTTGTCGTTGTCGATATGATCAAGCTCGTTTTGACGGCTTCGAAAATTCCTTTATCGAAAATTATAGTTTTAAAGTTTTGCAGTGTCGGGTTGTCCGGAATCAGCCGGAATGCGCCATCCCCGAATATTTCACCTGATGTTTTAAAGGAGGTGATGAATATCCACAAAAAGGGGAAGAACATTGCGAACAGATACATTGCAATCAGGGCACCCATTGTAATTTTAAGCTTTCTGCTCCGTGTGTCCATTGGACTTCCCCCTTTAATTTTTCTCCATCAAATTTGCACCAAGAAATTTTACATATATGGTTGCAATGGCCGCCACGCATATAAACATAATCATGACAACGACAGATCCATAACCGAAGTTAGTCTGGGCAAACATCGCTTTATATCCGTAAATCGAAATAGTCTCTGTTGCTCCCCCTGGTCCTCCTCCAGTTAACACAAAGATCAGGTCAAATACGCGGAATGCATCGAGAGTACGGAACAACAGCGCAACGAGTATTGACGGTTTTAATAGCGGAAGCGTAATCGTGAAAAATTTCTGGACAGTATTTGCACCATCAATATCGGCTGCTTCGTATGTGTCCCGGGAAATATTTTGCAGGCCCGCCAACAAAAGCAAGGCCATATAAGGGGTGGTTTTCCAGACATCAGCAAAGATTGTGGAAACCATGGCACCCGAGCCTGAAAGAAGCAAATCACGTGAACTATCTACAAACCCTGCCATTTCAAGTAGGCGGGCAACAACCCCGCTGCCTCCATCATATAAATAACTCCACATAAGCGCCGCGACAGCAGTGGGAATCGCCCATGGAATCAATGATGTCGTGCGGATCAGCCCCTTCCCAAATATGGCTTTGTTCATGATCATTGCAAGCGCAAGGCCAAGAATGAGTTCTAGAAATACAGACGCAAAAGTAAAGATAGTTGTGTTGATAAGTGCTTTCCCGAGGCGGGAGTCAGTGAGTGCCTGCTTGTATCCTTCCAGTCCAATAAAATTGGATGGGATGATGCTGTTCTCGATATCCTCTGCAATAAGGGGCAAATTTTCTTTGTTCGTGGTGTCATAGTTATCGGTCATTTCTTTGACCACTCGTTTAGCTTCCTTGGATAGAGCAAGCAGATCGTCTTTTTCCTGTTTACCGATCTTTTGGACACCCTTTTTGCCTTCAAACTGTTTCGCTTTCTTTTCGACTTTGCCAATCAGGCTGTCAATTTTATCTTGAAGCTCCGGATCAGTCACCTGTTCCTTGTCTTCTTCCAAAAACATCGTTAAATAGAGCTGTGTTTCGTCAAATAGGTCGAAGTTAAACCTTTCACTCATATAAAGCCCTGCTTTTTGCTGGTCATTCAGCCTGTAATCAAAGAATGTATAGGCAAACGACTGGATCACAGGGATGAGCGAAAAGACGCCGATTAAAATCACTGCCGGGACAATAAACAGGTATTCTCTTAATCCTATTTTTTTCACTAGCTGAACACCTCTTCTCAAGGGTGATTTCTTGTATATACAGGGTGACGTATGGAAAAAAAGGCTCTAACCGGAATTAGAGCCTTTTCCCAGAGCCAATTAATTTATTCTTTTATTGCATCTTCGATTGCTTTTACGGCTTCATCCAATCCCTGTCCGGAGCTTAAGTATTTATGTCCGTTCACCTGGATTGTATCTGAAACCTTGGAATACTCTGGAGATACAGGACGGGCGATTGTGTTGCCCAGTGCATTTTTGAAGCCTTCGTAAGAAAGCATGTCATTTGCCTTGATTACTTCCTGGTCTTCAAGAAGGGCGTTGAACCCTGGCAGATAGCCGCCGACTGTGGACATTGTCTTCTGGCCATCTTTACCTGCGACGAATTTTACGAACTCCCAGGCGCCATCGACATTTTTAGAGTTTTTATTGATGCTCAGAAGCCATCCGCCGACAGAACCGCCATTTGGAAGCGGAGCGATGCCTACCTGGTCGACCTTAACAGTTACTCCGTCTTCAGCACCTTTGATACGGCCGAACTGATATGGCCAGTTACGGGCAAATACAGCGTTGCCCTGCTCAAAATTGGTGTGTGTTTCACCTTCCTCGAAATTCAGAAGATCTTTCGGAGCCCATGCAGCTTTTGTGAAAGCGTACATTTGCTCTAATCCGCCTTTTACGTCAGAAAAAGACTTTGTGAATTCAGTTACGTTAACAGTCAGTCCTTCATACTGGTTAGACTGGTAAAGGAAGCCGAATTTTGTTCCGCCCTGCCCAGTGTACTTCTCAGCCATTGCACCTAAATCAGCATAAGTGTATTTCCCGCTGTCAAGCTTGGCAGCATCTTCAGGGCTGACGATGTCCTTGCGGTAGTAAAGCAAACCTAGGTCAGGGAAGAAAGGAAGTGTGTATTGCTTTCCTTTATAGTTTCCGGAAGCCATTGAGCCGCTGTTGAAGTCTTCCTTGTTCAGGCCGGCATCCTTCATGCGGGCATCGATTGGCTCAAGATAGCCTGCTCCGGCAAATTCACCTGCCCATACAACGTCAAGTGAAAGAATATCATATTCATCTGAACCACTGGAAAGCGATGTCAATAGCTGATCATGCATTTGGCCGGAGTTGTTTGTCATTTCAACCCACTCTACCTTATACTTATCCTGGCTTTTGTTAAATTCATCAATTACCTGCTTTGTTGCAGGAGTATTGTCATTCTGGGCTGCAAATTTCAATGTTACTGTTTCTGAAGCTTTTTCTTTGTCTCCTTCAGAACCTGTGTTTTCTTTGCCAGTCGTTTCGGAGCTTCCGCTGCAGCCTGCGATAATGCCTGCCACGAGTGTTAACGCCAACAAAATGGACCACCATTTTTTCATCAGGTATTGCCCCCTTAGAACTAAATTCTTGAATCACTTGAATTATAAAACGAAAGCGCTTACTATTATATTAAATTATTTAGTATTATATTAAATATTTAAGATTCAGAGGGAAAATTATGACACCTTCAATCAATCCCGCTGTCATCAAACAATTTTTACTGTCGAGGGTCCGAAACCAGCAGGAAAATTATCTCCACCCGCCTTACAATATGGAACAGCAGTTAATGGCTGCGATTACGCGGTGTGATGACGGACTGGCTGTTGAGATCCTTGATAAGATCAACGGCCTGGAAGGGGCCACCCTCGCTACCGAACCTGTCCGCTCCCGGAAAAACAGTTTGATTGCCATGTGTACCCTGTTCACCCGCGCAATCATTAAAGGCGGCATCCATCCGGAAACCGCCTTCCATTTAAGTGACGCATACATACTGGAATTTGAAAAACACAGTTCCCTAGAAGCCCTCAACCGGCTTGAATACGACATGCTGTATCATTTTATAAAAACACTGAAGGAAGAGACCACCGTCCGGAACTACAGCAGGACCGTCAACCTTGCCATTTCATACATATATGAAAATATACTTCAGGAATTGTCGCTTGAAATCATTGCGAACCAAGTTTTCGCCAACCCCGCCTACCTTTCTGCAAAATTCAAAAAAGAAACGGGCGTCTCGCTTACCAGCTTTATCAATAAACGAAGAATCGAAGAGTCCAAGTACTTTTTAATGCACACAGAAACTTCCATCTCTGATATCGCGCTCCTCTTCAAGTTTTGCAACCAGAGCTATTACACATCCCTTTTTAAAAAACATAACGGTGTGACCCCAAGGGAATATCGGGAGATTCACAGCGCCATTTAATTCTGATCAGACTTCGATGGATACCCATCTACAGACAGCAAAACCGGCCAAGACGCATGTGGGTTTAATGTCCATCATCACAACGATGATGGACAAAATTCAGTCAGCTCGCCTCACTAATGTCCATCATCACAACGATGATGGACAAAATTTAGTCAGCTCGCCTCACTATTGTCCATCATAACAGCAATGATGGACAAAATTTAATCAGCTCACCTCACTATTGTCCATCATAACAACGATGATGGACAAAATTTAATCAGCTCACCTCACTATTGTCCATCACAAGAACGATGATGGACAAAATTTAGTCAGCTCACCTCACTATTGTCCATCACAAGAACGATGATGGACAAAATTTAGTCAGCTCGCGTCACTATTGTCCATCATAACAGCAATGATGGACAAAATTTAATCAGCTCACCTCACTATTGTCCATCATAAAGGCTAATGACGTTTTATTTTCAGATTCCGAGCTTCAGAACATCACTCAGAACGCTGTTTATCCTGGACGACGTTCAGTTCGGCTTTGTCTTTCGGAACGTCACACTGCCATAATAATTCCTTATTTGGATTCCTAGTTTCGATGCTGTCCACCTTATACGCCGTCCAGGTCGCCTTTTCTTTTGTGAGCTCAAGAACGGCATAGCCATGTGAAGTGCTTTCGAATAATTTGATCCATGGATTCTCCACCTTGACCACATTTTGCAGTTCTTTAAACAGCAGTTCTGCTGTTAATGTGCTTGCGCCTACCATTTTTTCCTGAAGCAAATCAATCAGTTCCGTAACCGCAGGCATCGGCACGGTGCTTGATACGTCCGGCCTTTTTGTCAGGTTGTTCCGGATTGCCTCACGAAGGTTGGTGGAGGTCACAGACCCAACCATAAGCTCAACGCGAATCGGAATTCCAAGTGAGTGTAAAACGGTCCATATAATCGACGCCTCGAAGGTATGGAAATCGCAAGTCAGCGCAATCAAATTCTTTATGTTTCCATATTTCACGGCTGCGGCGATCATTTCCCGTTCATACTCAGGATAGTAAGTATCATTTGCAAATTGGTCGTCCCATGTCGCAATCATTGCATGCTTTTCATGCAGCTTCTGCAAGTCTGGGTCCTGGCGGTATGTCTTATATAAAGCGCGGTATCTCAACGGTAAACGCTTTGCTTTTCCCGCCTGGCAGTGTGATCCAGTGTGATCGTCCTGTCCTTGAGTCCGCCCTGGTATGAGGCGTCCCCTACCGATTCATAAATGTAGTCGCCGACGTGCAGGAAAAAGTCCATATTTTCATCGGCCATATGGGAGAGCTCCCCAAAAATAGCCGTTCGTATAGTCCTGGCAGGATACGTAAACAAATTTTACAGAATGGGCATCACTGTCTGTCTACAGAAGTGTTTTGAAACGCCCTGTCTTGCTGACATGGCCGCTTTTCGTGATAAAACGGTAATAATAAAATTGCTGTGGCTGAAGGAGCCCGTCAACTATTCTAGTACTATGATGATAGTAAAAAAGTAATAAAACATAAAATGGAAAAATATATTGTAGGGAACTTATAAAAAAGGAGGGATACATGTGGGAGGAAGGTTTTATAAAATTGCTGTTGTTTATTTTGTGATTGCCATCATTGTAGGTATTACCATGGGGATTACCCACAATTTTAGTTTTACTTCTGTCCACGCCCATTTAAATTTGCTTGGCTGGGTGTCAATGGCGCTGTTCGGAACGTTTTATCATTTTTACCCTGCTGCCGGTGAAAACACGCTGGCAAAAACCCATTTCTGGTTCCACAATCTTGGTGTGCCGGCGATGCAGGGCGGGATTTCATTGATGATGCTGACCGGGAACGAGTCGTTTACCATTTTGGCGATCATAGGCTCACTCGTCGTCGTCCTTGGCGGCATCCTGTTCGCAATAAATGTATTCAAACATGCATCCAGCAATTATTCCCGTTTATAAAATAGATGAAAAAATGCTGCGGTTCAGGGGACCGCAGCATTTTTTATTTTACTTCTTCTTTTTATCTTTTTTCAATTTCACCTCATAGCTGAAGGCAACCGGATTCCGCTCATCGGCAGGGGCAGCAAAGGAGGTAATCATATAGTTCTTTCCATCCTTGAAGGCCTGCTTTAACTCAAGTGCGTCTTGTTCCGTCACGTTGAACGGATCAACATGTGTCACTTTATAGTTTGTTTTAGGATTCGTTTTACTTCCTGTCTGCTTTTCATTGATGAAGGTTACGGTGTACTCAACGTACTTGCCCAAAATTTCATTTAAAGACTTAAACGGCTCTGTTGTACTTCCGTCATGGCTGAAGCCGATTTCCGGAATTTCGATGTTGTCGACATACCAGCCATCGTGAGTAGTTCCCCAATCAGTCAAGTAACGGAACGACACTAATACTTTCTTGCCAGCGAATTTACTTAAATCAAAGGTTTCATTTGTCCATCCTGCATTTTTCCCTGTAAAGCCTGGAAGATTATCCTTGATTTTTGGATAGCCTTCTTCCACTACATCAGTACGGGTATTTCCATTTTCAAGGCTTTGCCATGTCTGCCCTCCATCTGTTGACACTTGAACAACACCGAAGTCCCATTGCTCCTCGATATCGTAATGATGGTCGAATGTTAGAGTCGCAGAATTATTGCCAGTCAGATCTGCTTCCAGCACTAACACATTGTCGGCCTCATCACCTGCATTGCCCCAGAGAACCTTGTTATTTGCATCAAGCGGGTCTGCGACAGACCTCCATGGAGACGCCAGGAAATCGACACCGTCAAACGAAATTCCGCTGATTTTTTCCTTGAAATCCAGTACTTTAAAGTCTCCACCCCAGGCTGGAACCCCTTCTTTTTCGTAGGTTAATGCCTTACCATAGTCAACTGTGATGCCGCGCTTTGTTCCGTTATTATCCACGGCAAGGTCGCGGAGGTTGATGCTGTCGAAATTATATACGCCATCACCTGGCTTGTCACTGTCAAGTGCGAGTGCTGTGATAAAGTTCTGGTAAAGCTTCGTGAAATCAAGCGTTTGGCCGTGCTGTGCCAGTGCCTTGTTCACACTGTCAATTCCATTGTCCTCACTAAGCGCCAAATCACGGATATACTCCTTTCCAAACTTGTCATTCATATACAGAGTGAAAAGGTAAACCTGGCCATAATCGGCAATTGTTTCGGGACCAGTGGTTGCCGAATAATGATCATCCCAGTTTGTCAGCGAATTTTCCGGATGGTCAAGGTAGAAATTGATGGACCGGTCGTCATGTCCGTATCCGCCGAGATATTCGGAGAATGTTGACATGCCTTCGTTGATCCATGTTTCTTCATCCCCGTCGTTATCTGCATGGATCAAATGCTGGAGCTCATGGATAGTTGTGCCGAAGAACGTGTTTTCGAGCCTTGTATCCCAGTCTCTTGCATCAATCGTGATGATATTCCGGTCTATATAGTTCTCTAGTGTCTGCCAATAAAAGCCAGCAACAAAGAACGGATAATTCGGATTAGTATAGTTTTCATCCTGGATATTGTCGACTAGCATGACGACCTTATCGCTGCCTGTATAATAATCATCAGGTAAACCTACCATTCCTGGCAGTGGAGATTTCGAGCCATCGTGGACATCTGGCGTCCCAATGAATTCGGTTGCCTTTGGATAAATATTGCTGTCAAACTCGTCGCGGAGCTTGTCCACCTGCTGCTGAGTAACGACCTGTGCAGGACGAGGGTCACCTTCCGGGAAGGATAGATCATCCGCCACCCAGATTTCAACATTATCTCCGACACTTCTTAGAGTAAATGTTTTAAAATCTAATTCTCTATTAAGAAAGTATTTGGTACCACCATCATATGTAAAGCTACTATTGGTAGAACTCGATCCATCACCTGAACCCTCATCAAAATTAATGCCGCTTGCCTGCTCTTTCATGGACTGTTCAGCCTTCTTTAAATAAGTTTCATCTTCAGAAAGCCTGTCCAGGTACCCGTCTATATCAACACGGTCACCATATTTTTCAACGTCCCACTTTGGCGCAGACGCAGCAACTGCCTTATTTGACGGTGCAGCGGCAGGAGCGAGCAATGATAAAGCAAGAGCACCAGCGGAAACGATTGATAGAATCTTCTTTTTCATACTTGTTCTCCCTTCGGATATCGAATTAATCAGTGGAAACTATCGTAACATGCTAAATATTCTAAAAAAAGAGAATATAGTCCTATCATTTATCACCTTTTGAGGGAGTTTACGAATAATATAGATAGGATACAAAAAAATAGGCAGTTCATTCTACAACTCTTCACATTGATTCTATAAAACGATTATAAACAGGTTGAAAGTAATGTTTTCCCGACATATTTATCGCCCTATTAGAATGAGTGGGAGATTCAGTTTTAGTGCAGCTGCAATCTTCTTTCCAGGAAGCTCGCAAGCAACGATAATAAATAGATGATGATAAAATAGATGATCCCGACCAGCAGCCAGATTTTAAACATTTCAAATGTTGCCGAGGCCTGTATCTCCCCCTGTTGGGTCAAATCGGCAATCCCGATGATGGAAAGCAGGGAAGTATCCTTCAGGCTGATGATCGACTGGTTGGTAATCGCGGGAAGCATTCGGCGGAACGCCTGTGGCAGTATGATATACCTCATCGTTTGCGTGCTGGTCAAACCCAGGGACCGTGCTGCTTCAGTCTGTCCTTTGTCAATGGACTGGATCCCTGCCCGGATAATTTCGGAAAAGTACGCACCGGCATTGATCGCAATTGTGATAATCCCTGCTGTCGTTTTGTCGAACGAGATCCAGCTTAGGGAGTTAAGGCCAAAATATATGAAAAATAGCTGGACGATGATTGGGGTTCCCCTGATGGCATCGACAAAGATTTTCGCTATCCAATTGAATACTTTTACTGGGGCCATGCGGAGCAGCGCCATGACCAGCCCTATTACAAAGCCTAAAATGACCGCGATCACGAAAATATAAAGCGTGACCTGCAACCCCTCCATTAAATATGGGAGGGCGGAAATAAAAACGCCCATCTATCATTCTCCTTTCAAAAATAAAGAGCCGCTATGTGCGCGCTCTTTATTGAGTGGCTGATTCCCCAAGGTATTTTTTAAGGATTTCATCATATTGCCCGTTTTCTTTCAGTTCTTTAAGGCCCTTGTTAATTTTCTTTAACAGGTCCTGATTTTCACCTTTAAGGACAGCGATTCCATATTGATCACCATTTAAACGCTCCCCGACTATTTCAAGTCCCGGGTCGTTTTTGGCAATCGCATAGGCAATGACCGGGTAATCTTCAATGAGGACATCGGCATTTCCATTGGCCACCTCCTGGAACATCGCAGGACTGTCGTTAAACTGGGCAACTTTGAATCCTTTTTTGTCAGCATGCTCCTGCGCAAAGGTCGCGCCTGTTGTCCCTTTTTTAACCGCTACTGTCTTCCCTTTCAGGTCATCGATCGTCTTAATATCCTTGTTGCCTTTTTTTACAACCAAAGTCAGGCCGGCGTCAAAATATGGTTCAGAAAAGTCGACCGTCTTTTTTCTTTCATCTGTTATGCTCATCCCGGCAATCGCCAGATCAAGCTCCCCTGCCTGCATCGCGGGAATGATGCCGCCGAAATCCAATGGGGACAATTTGATTTTAAAATCCTGGCTCTCGGCGATTGCATTGATGATATCAATATCAATTCCTTTGTATTCTCCGTCCTCTTCAAATTCAAATGGAGGATACGTAGTGTCAATCCCGACCCTGTACACTTTGCCTCCATCACCTGAGCTGGTTTCTTCCCCTCCACAGCCTGACAATACAAGAGAAAGAATTAATAAACAAACCCATCCTAATTTCTTCATAAAAATCCCCCTAAAAATATTTTCGAACAACTGAAAGCTAAAAATTATGTAGTGTTTGGATATACGCCTTATGTTTCAAAACATTTGAAGTCTCCACTGTTTAATGTTAATACCCTATATTCATTTGCTTAAACTTGCTTGGTGATTGGATAACAAATTGTGATTATTTAATTGATGCAGCATTAATTGCCTCTTTGTCGAAATAAAATGTAAAAATTAATAGTAAACAGAATTTACATATTTTTCTGATAAATATATAATGGTACATGTATTATGGGTGGAAGGAGGGCAGCGTATATTTTAGCAAATTAAAACAAAGGGGGAATTGCCTGTGGCAATGAATGAAAATGCATTAAAGAAAGCTAAGCATAGTAAAACCTCTTTGAACTACACCAAAATCGTCCGTTCGTCATCTTTTCAGCAGCTTCTTCATGAGAAAAAAAAGTTTTTACTGCCTTTTTCTTTATTCTTTCTGGCCTTCTATTTTACGTTGCCAATTTTAACAGCTTACACCTCTGTACTGAATAACCCTGCAATCGGAGCGGTCAGCTGGGCATGGGTATTCGCGTTTGCCCAATTTATCATGACATGGTCGCTCTGCATCATTTACACAAAGCGTGCCGCAAGGTTTGACAAGCTGGTCGATCAAATCAAGCGTGACAACGGCCGGGGGGAACAATCATGAATACTTTAGCTTTTACACTGTTTCTTGCAATTGTCGGTTTGACTCTCGTTATCACGTATTTCGCATCAAAACGCACGAATACGACCAGTGATTTCTACACCGCGGACAGCAGTCTGACTGGCTTTCAAAATGGGCTGGCGATTGCCGGTGACTATATGTCGGCCGCTTCGTTCCTGGGGATTGCCGGAATGGTCGCCCTGTCAGGGTTTGACGGTTTCTTCTATAGTATAGGGTTTCTGGTTGCGTACCTCGTTGTGCTTTACCTTGTCGCCGAGCCGCTGCGAAACCTTGGAAAATATACGATGGCAGACATGATTGCCGCGCGTTTCAATGATAAAACTGTACGCGGCGTTGCGGCACTAAATACGATATCTATATCGATTTTCTATATGATCGCCCAGCTGGTCGGCGCAGGAGCACTCATAAAATTATTATTGGGAATCGATTATGTTTATTCAGTTTTGATTGTCGGCACTTTGATGACGATTTACGTCGTTTTCGGAGGGATGATGGCAACGAGCTGGGTCCAGATTGTCAAAGCACTGCTGTTAATGGCGGGGACATTCATCATCTCAATCATCGTTTTCGGCAAGTTTGACTTCAGTGTCCTGAAGATGTTTGATGCAATGCAGACGGCTACACCACTCGGGGAAAAATTTCTGAACCCGGGCAACAAGTTCACCAATCCGCTGGACACCATTTCGCTGAACCTGGCGCTTGTCCTCGGAACAGCGGGATTGCCGCATATATTGATCCGCTTCTTTACGGTAAAAGATGCGATCACAGCCCGCAAATCCGTTGTATATGCAACGTGGATCATCGGGGCATTTTATGTAATGACCATTTTCCTCGGCTTCGGTGCTGCCGCATTTGTCGGTTACGATAAAATTGTTGCAGCGAACGCAGCGGGCAATATGGCGGCCCCGCTTCTCGCCGAAGCACTAGGAGGCGATTTCCTGTTTGCCTTTGTATCGGCCGTTGCATTTGCGACAATCCTCGCCGTTGTAGCAGGTCTTGTCCTTTCGGCGGCTTCCGCGTTTGCCCATGATTTTTACAGCCACATCGTCCGCCGCGGGCATGCTACTGAAAAGGAACAAATTGTCGCAGCACGCTGGGCGTCGATTGGGGTAGCGATCCTATCAATCTTGCTTGCCCTGTTCGCACAAAAAATGAATGTAGCCTTCCTGGTGTCGCTTGCATTCGCTGTTGCTGCCAGCGCCAACCTTCCGGTTATCCTGTTCACAATTTTCTGGAAGCGCTTCAATACAGCTGGTGCAGTCACAGGGATGATTGTAGGGCTTGCGAGTTCTTTAATTCTGGTTGCCATCAGCCCTAACGTTTGGTCACCTGAACAAGGTGTTGCGATTCTCGTCGGAGACCCGCTAGTCAGTCTCACCAATCCAGGCATCATTTCAATACCTCTTGGTTTCATTGGGGCTTATCTCGGAACTGTGCTTTCTGGCAAAAAAGCAGATGCCAAGAAGTTCGATGAGATACTGGTGAAAGCCAATACTGGTATGTAACTGCTAAAAAACCGTTTCCAGAACGATTGGAAACGGTTTTTGTGTGTCAATGACCGCCAAGGTAGGCCATTTTCACTTGCTCGCTTGAAGTGAGCTCTTCTGCTGCTCCTGATAATACGACACGCCCTGTTTCAATGACATAGGCTCGGTCGGCTATGGATAATGCCATGTGTGCATTTTGTTCAACGAGCAATATGGTTGTGCCTGACTGGTTAATTTCTTCAATAATACGGAATATCGTTTTTACCAGCAAAGGAGCAAGACCCATCGAAGGCTCATCGAGAATTAAAAGCTGAGGTCGTGCCATCAATGCACGGCCCATGGCAAGCATCTGCTGCTCACCACCTGAAAGGGTCCCTGCCTGCTGTTTACGTCTCTCCTGAAGCCTTGGAAACAAGTGAAAAACGTTCTCCAGATCCTGTTTGATCCCTGCCTTATCCTTCCTTAAGAAAGCACCTAAATCGAGATTTTCTTCAACCGTCATATTAGCGAAAACACGGCGGCCTTCAGGTACATGAGATATTCCACGCTTTACAATCGTCTGGGCGGCCTTGCCCGCTATTGGTTGTCCTTTAAACTCAATCTTTCCTTGCTTTGGTTTAAGCAGCCCTGAAATCGTTTTTAAAAGTGTACTTTTACCTGCACCGTTCGCACCAATCAGGGTCACGATCTCGCCTTCATTTATTTCAAGTGATACACCTTTTAACGCCTGTATATTTCCGTAAAAAACATTTACATCTTCAACTCGTAACATTATGACACCTCCTCGCCCAGGTATGCCTCGATAACCTTAGGGTTATTTCTGATTTCTTCCGGTGTCCCTTGCGCGATCAGCTGTCCGTGATCAAGTACATAAATCCGTTCACAAACACCCATTACAAGTGACATGTCATGTTCGATCAACAAAACAGTCAGGTCAAATTTTTCGCGGATAAATGCAATCAAATTCATTAGTTCTCTCGTTTCCTGTGGATTCATGCCGGCGGCCGGTTCATCCAGGAGGAGCAGTTTGGGGTTTGCCGCAAGTGCCCGGGCTATTTCCAGCCGGCGCTGCTGCCCATAAGGAAGATTCTTTGCTTTTTCGTCCTTGAAACGCTCAAGGTTGAAAATTTCCAAAAATTCAACAGCCTTTTCGTCCATTTCTTTTTCTCCAGAAAAATGTGGTGGCAGGCGAAAAATTGAACTGATGATTGAATGCTTAGCAAGGGAATGATAGGCGACCTTCACATTATCAATAACTGATAGCTCACCGAACAGCCGAATGTTTTGAAACGTACGGCTAATCCCTTTCTTTGTGATTTTGAATGGGGCAAGCTTGTTCAGCCTTTCACCATTAAGAGTGATGCTCCCTTCCGTAGGAACATATACTCCAGTGAGGAGATTAAAAAAGGTTGTTTTTCCCGCACCGTTCGGCCCAATCAGCCCGACTAGCTCACCCTTAAACAATTCCACGTTAACCTCTGATACAGCTTTCAAACCGCCGAATCGTATCCCTGCATTTTCTACCTTAAGCAACGGTGTGCCCTTTGTCATCTGACGGCCCCCCTTTGACAGTGCTGCGCTTCTTAAATAGTGAAGTGATTTCCTTGGTGCCCATCAAGCCCTGTGGGCGATAAATCATAGTAACAATCAGGATAAGACTATAAATAATCATCCTTGTCTCAGCGTATTCCTGCAAAAAGGTTGAAACGATTGTAAGCAAAATCGCAGCAATGACCGCACCTGACAGACTTCCCAATCCTCCTAGAACAACGAAAATCAGAATGTCGAATGACTTAAGGAATCCGAAGTTTGATGGCTGGATAATGAAAAAATTGTGAGAGAACAATGCACCGGCTATTCCGGCAAAAAAAGCTCCTATAGCAAATGCAATAACCTTATAGAAGGTTGTATTGATACCCATGGCATCGGCTGCTGTTTCATCTTCCCTGATTGAAATACAGGCTCTCCCATGTGTGGAATTCGTAAAGTTTACAATGACGATAATCGTAATCATCATACATGCAAATGCCCATGGCCAAGTGGTTAAATTGTTAACCATCATGCCGCTCGCTCCGCCTACATAGTCAATGTTCAACAACGCGATACGAACAATTTCCCCAAAACCAAGTGTTGCAATCGCAAGGTAGTCCCCTCTTAAACGAAGGCTGGGAATCCCGATAATAAGGCCAGCTAACGCCGCAGCGATTCCTCCGACCACAATCCCGAGTGCAAAAGGAAGACCCAGATTTGTGGTTATAATAGCCGAGGCATAAGCACCAACAGCCAGAAAGCCGGCGTGGCCGATAGAAAACTGTCCGGTTATGCCAATAATGAGGTGCAGGCTCACCGCAAGCATTATGTAAATTGTCATAGAAATTAATGTATTAATGTAGAAAACATTTAAAAATCCACTGTTAATAAGAAAATGCACAACAAGGAAAACGACTAAAGCGAGAACTATGGAGAGCCAGAAGCCTTTAGACTTTTTCAATACATTCATTCGTCAGCCCCCCTATACCTTTTCTCTTACATTCTTGCCAAAAAGGCCGGATGGAAGGAAGATAAGAATCAGGATCAGCACAACAAATGCTACTCCATCTCTTAATAGTGAATAGCCGGCTGCACTGACAAGGGCTTCAATGACACCCAACAGCAGGCCCCCGACCATTGCACCTGGAATGATCCCGATCCCGCCAAGAACCGCAGCGACAAAGGCTTTCAATCCTGGAATAATTCCCATTAATGGCTCAATTTTTGTATAATACGTTCCAAAAATAACACCTGCTGCACCAGCTAATGCTGAGCCTATAGCAAATGTTGCTGAAATAGTATTGTTAACGTTAATGCCCATCAGCTTGGCAGCATCCGCATCATGTGACACGGCGCGCATTGCTTTACCGATTTTGGTCTTATGTACAACAAACTGAAGTATTACCATGAGCGTTACAGATACAAGAAGAATGAATAAAGCCTGACTGCTGATAGACAGCCCGAAAAGATTGATTGTTTCTTTTGGAAGAATATCACCCGGGTATGCTTCCGGCTGGGCACCGCGCAAATAAATAACACCATACTCAATTAGCAGGGAAACGCCAATAGCCGTAATGAGTGCTGCAATCCTTGTTGCATTCCGCAGTGGTTTATAAGCAATTCTTTCAATTAACATTCCAAAGATTGCACATACAGCCATAGTTAATAGCAGAGCCGCAAGAAAAGACAAATCTAATATTGTAATAGAGTAAAAGCCTACAAAAGCTCCTACCATAAATACATCCCCATGGGCAAAATTAATCAGCTTCACAATTCCATAAACCATGGTGTAGCCGAGGGCAATCAGGGCGTAAATGCTTCCAAGTGAAATTCCATTCACCAACTGTTGTACAAGTTCCATTTTGAACTCCCCTTGAGATTTAGTAGCATAACAGTATTCTTAAACCGGAATAGGGGGACTATGCCCCCCATTCTGTATTATCCTGATTAATAAATTAAGGATTTACATTTGTTTTGAACGTCTGCTTTCCGCCTTGGTATTCAAGGATTGCAGCAGATTTAACTGGATCGTGCTTGTCATCCAGAGTCAATTTACCAGAAACTAGCTGAAGGTCTTTTGTTTTTTCCAAGGCTTCTTTGACCTTTTTCGGATCATCACTTCCTGCACGCTTAACAGCATCAGCAAGGAAATAAGCAGTATCATAGCCTAGAGCTGCGAAGGCATCTGGTGTTTTTTTGTATTTAGCTTCAAATGCCTTTACGAACTTCTGGATATTTTCAGCTTTATCACCTGCAGAATAGTGGTTTGTAATAAAGGTATTATTCAATGCTTCTCCGCCCGCGATATCTACAAGTGTAGGAGAATCCCATCCATCTCCACCCATGAATGGAGCAGTAATGCCTAAAGCACGTGCCTGCTTGATGATTAATCCAACTTCTTCATAATAACCAGGCAGGAAGATAAAATCAGGGTTTGCAGATTTGATTCGTGTTAGTGTTGAATTGAAATCAGTGTCTTTTGCAACATAAGCTTCCTCAGCAACAATTTTTCCGCCATTTTTCGTATATGCCTTTTTAAAGGAATCTGCAAGGCCCTTTGAATAATCACTTGCGCTGTCAATAAATACGGCAGCATTCTTTGACTTCAGGTCTTTAGTTGCAAAATTTGCGGCAACTGTTCCTTGGAAAGGATCGATGAAGCAGGTTCTGAATACATATTCATTTACCTTGCCGTCTTTGTTGGTGATCGTTGGATTTGTTCCAGTCGGAGTGATTAAAGGAATTTGGTTTTTCTCAGCAATCTGGACTTGGGCAAGTGTATTTGTACTGGTCGCAGCACCGACCATTACCGCTACTTTATCCTGGCTTACCAGTTTAATTGCACCATTTGTAGCTTCGGCAGCTTCTGATTTGTTATCGAATTTTACAATTTCAAATTCTTTTCCGTCTACTCCCTTTTCATTGATCTCATCGAAAGCAAGCTCAAGCCCTTGAGAGATTGATTGACCGTATGATGCCACACCACCTGATAGTTCAATGTTGGCACCTACCTTGATCGTTTTTCCTCCTCCTGATGAACCTGACCCGGACCCACCAGTTTCTTTACCGCCGCAGCCTGCAAGAGCTCCAGCTATTAGTGATAATGATAAAAATATTCCAGCTAATTTTTTCTTTTTCACTCTTAACGCCCCCCATTTTCAAATAATATTTTTCTTACTGCCAATAAGTGTTTCCGTTGACGTTGCTCCCCCTTTTTCACCATCGCCGAATGAACAATTTCACTTTTTACAATACATATAATATTCTGAAAATATTGTACATGATAAGTTGGCATCCGTCTAGTAAAGATTTTTTCTTGTTTTTAAAATAATATATTTGTGCTTAATTACGACATAATTCAACATATTATTATTAGGCTATGTTTAGAAAAACAAAGACGTACCTTCACGTGCATACGTGCTGGTACGTCCATTATTTGTGTTTCTTGTTGTTAAATTACTTTCTTTTCAAATTCTTTACTCTGAGCCATTTTTGGAATCAGGAAGGCGAATACGACCAGTATTCCTGCGACTAGCAGGACAATATATAAAAGGGATAGTCCTGACTCTTTCTCTGCTGTAGTACCGGTGTCTTCTTCAGTTATGAACTGGCGTTCTTCTTCCCCGGAGAACAGCTGCATTTGCTGCGCTTTGGCCCTGATTGTATTATTTTCTTTTGTACTTTGCGAAAATAACTGCTCCTGGATTTTTTCCATTGGATCTGACGATGGTTTTATGAACGTCAGACCCTTTTGTTCCTCCGGAATGGATTGCCTTCTTTCCGAAAGGGATTTTTCATGTAAAAAATCTGTGTTCTTGTTGAACTCTTTTTTCTCATAGGTGTTTGGCGTCAATTGGTCAATGTTTGGTTCAGCCATTGCTGGATCGCTTTTATAAACGATTAAGAAAGCCGCGATGAGAAAAAGGATCCCCTTTGCATTACACTTCATTTGCCTGTTCACTTCCTGCACCGGGGCGGGCGTTTTTCATATAACCCATTGCAAAAGGTATGGCAGACAGGATAATGATGATTGCGCTGAGCGCCAGCACACCGGTGGAGAACATGGAATCAATGCCATATTGGATTGACATATACACTTCAGACATCGGATCCGTATATTCAATGTTTGGTGCTGTAAGTGCAAGCAGCGGGCTGACAAAGAATACGACAAGCCCGACACCCGCAAGCCATCCAATAAAGTTTCCGAGTGAGAAGCCAACCCGTATAAGCGTAGACCCGGCTGTCAGTAGAAGAATCGTGAAAATCGACCATTCAATGGCACGCTCTTGTTCAAGCGAATAAATATTCAAGCCGAACAAACTGATAATCAACCCCACAATTAAGTTCAGCAGGATGAACATAGAACCTTGAACCAACAACGGCGCTCCAGAGAAATAATGGCTGAAGTATCCGATCAGCAGGCTGCTGATCAGGATTATCACCAAAATGACAACAGGAGGTACTTTCTTAGCTTCCTCTTTAATTGGCGCATCTCCACTGATTTTGAGCGGATTTGAAAGATGCTCATACACATAGCCATTGTTTTGGCCATCGACAAACGTATTGCCGAGTACATTAAAGACATCGTCCCTGATGAGTTTAGTAGAGGCCACATTGTCCGCCCATTTATTGTTCAGAGCATCCGCATCGTTCTGGACGCCTTTCACCTTATCCTGCAGTTCACCTGTATAAGCGACGATGCTATCCTGGCTCTCTCCAAGCGACCCCATCCACTCATTGATCATCAGCATTTCCTGTCCGATGCTCTTCTGGTCTGCAACTACCGTTGTATCATTGGCTCCTGGGCTAGGTTCAGGCGCATTTGAGGCCAGCATGGTGGATGGATTCAGGATTTGAGTCAGTACTTTCGATGCGCTTTCTTGGATGGAAGATAAGTTTTCCATCGTAGCTGTATGTTCTGTTTCTAAATTTTTGTTATATTCATCTACAAACTTGGCAAACTCACCTTCGAGGCTGCTAAGTTCCTCAGGAGATAATGGGATACCCGCTTTTAATTTTTCCCATACATCTTTTTCATCCGGGTTTACTAAAATTGAATTTACCTCATCATTTAAGTTAGGCAGAATTTCTTCTTTTTTATTAACCCCTTGAATCATATCAGTTAAATTCGACGAGAAAAGATTAAATTTGTTGGTTATACCCGTTCTTTCATTTTCATATTCAGTTTTTTGCTTTTCATACGTAGCATATAAATGTGTATAATCGGTACCTATTAATTCTTTTATAAACTCCTCTACTTTTTTATCCGTTTCAATCTTGGGTTTCAATACTAAGATTGATTGGGATATATCTGCTTTCAACCCATCTAACGGGGCTTTTATTTCAATTGGCATTTGTTGAGGAGGTAGATAAATTTTAGCTAGTTCTCTTTCCAATTTCCCAAGATTTTTCATAGTAGTTTCTAACTGATTTAGCGTTTCTGATATATCAGTAACAGCTGGCGGCAGTATATCACCTGGTTTTTTTATAACTGTTTCACCAGGTGTTCCATTAGAACTAACCGAAGCTTCAGGACTAGCTGGTGTTCCACCTTCCCCAGCATCTTCTTCACCCAATTCTTCTCTTAAAGGAGCCAAACTTAATTCCAATGATGCCAGTATCGCTTCATCCTGCTTTTGTTTATAAGTATCCAGGTATTGTTCCTGTAATTGCGGCAGTGTTGTTAATTGTGACTCAATTTGCCTGGTGCGAAAATCATAAAGGTCATCATAATTTTTATTATTGCTCTCAACCTTCATCTGAATGTTTTGGGTCACTCCGGCAAATAGTTGTTCTTCCTGCTTTTTGAAGCCTTCTTTTGATTGTTCATACCTCGGTCCCTGATCGGCAGTGGTCTTCTGGATGCCCGCAACACTCTCATCCTGTATTTTCTTCAGGACCTCCTGCTGTTTGTCCTGGTAGGTCTTGTATTCTTCAACATACTTTACAAACGAAGCGAGGTTTTGCTCGAATTGTTTTACGTTATTTTGCCTGCTTGGTGAGTTTGCGCCTGTCTGCTGGATATTGGTGCGCAGGTGTTCGAGCATTTGCTTTTGGCGGTCGATTTCACCGGCAAGATTCAGTGAACTTGGCTTATAGAATGCTGCCATCGTATTTTGGAAATCAATCTCTTTTTGCAGGATTTCATCAAATTCTGTGCGGACATTGTCCATGTCCTGTGCTACATAGCTCCAGAAAAGCGAAGACATCTTCTGGTTTACACGGTTGGTAGCATGCTCGATTTCACGTGTCACCTTTTCCCTGTTAATCGCGTTCAATTGGTCTTGAACTTTGTAGCCGAAATCGGCTTTTTCTGGCTGCTGTTCGTCGTAGGTCATGATTTTCCGCGAAAAATCGGAAGGGATGTAGACGACCGCATCGTATTTTAGACCCTTCAGTCCGTTTTCGGCTGCACTCCTGCCGAGGACTGTCCATTTATAATCTGATTCGTCCTCAAGCAGGGGGATGACGTCATTTCCGAACTGCAACGCCTGTTGTTCCTCATCCGCCCCGTTATCCTCGTTGACGACAGCAATGGTTCTCGTTACATTTTCCTTGACCTCCATCGGGTTATGGCCGACTGAACGGAAAAAAAACGCAGGGGTCGACACAATCAGGAATACGGCAGAAATCATTTTTATCAAATAGATGGTTTTTGCTGTCATGAATACACCTTCCTTTCGATAGAAGCAAGCGGGATCTGTATTTTGACTTCTTTTCCATTCAACACGTAATATCCGAAGCCAGGATGGATTTCCTCTTCCTTCCTGTTGTAAGGAAGGGTGAACAGCGTTTGTTCCGATTTTTTCATTAAAATTAGTGCCTGGCGAATTTGCTTGATTTCGGCTGTAAGCGAGTCGAAGCCCTTCGAAAGCTCGTTATTATTACCGGAAACAACGACATTAAAGCCCAAATGGCTGTAATTCCTCAACAGCTTCGCAATCCGTTCCTGCGCCATATTGTCAAGCGTTTGCGAGAACCGCGCATAGCCATCGACCACAAGCAGGATTGGAGAATAAACCTCTTGGCCAAGGCCTTGCTGAAGACTGCCTAGATACTCCTGTTCAGCTGCAGCCAAAAGGTTCTCGGCCTCATCAAGCCAGGCAATGATTTGCTCTTTTGTTTCCATGTAGGTGACTTTTTGTTCTGCGGCGAAGCTTGACAGCCCTCTGTCAAATGAATCAAACACAGCTATCATTTTTGAATCCTGCATCAGTGCATGGTTAAGGATGGCTTTGAGGACATTCGTCTTCCCTTTCTGGGCCTGGCCAAGCACCATGCAATGTTTTCCTTTTACAAAGTCAATAAAGACAGGTTTTACAAACTCCTCATCCAGCCCGATTGGAATCAAGCCTGGCCTTGTGAATCCGCCAGTGTATTCCGCAAAGCTCAGTACGTTTAATTCAGCCGGCAGCATCGGCACAGGTCCAGGTTCCCGGAATCCTGCATACTTTTCCTTGAGCTGGACGATTTCCTGTTTGATACTTTCGATCAGTTCGTAGTCATCTTGTCCATCGGCCGGCATAAAGACCTGGGCGAAATGTGCCTGGTCTTTTTTGATGATGGCTCGCCCCGGAATCGGCTCCGGTGTGAACGGAATCCTGCCCCCGAGAATTGAGTATGCCTCTGTTTGGTCAAGCAGATAATGGACGACTTTTGTTTTTAAGTTATTCATCAGAGACTGGCGGATCGCATTTACCCTGGTCGCCGTAAAAATCATGTAGATTCCGAGTGACTGGCCATCCCTTGCCAACTGGTTAATCTGTGTTTCAAGATCCATCATCTCTTCTTTAACGAGGTCAAAGTTATCGATCGTAATATAAAGAAGCGGCAGTTTCTTGTCACTCAGTACGTTATACATCTTGATGCTACTTACTTCTTTTTGCTGGAAAAGCTGTTTTCGGCTGGCAATTTCATCTTTTAAAATCCTCATGAACTTTTCAATTTTCCGCTCCTGGTCCATCAGGAAATAATCAGCCGTATGCGGCAGTTGCCTCAATGGCAGCAGGGCCCCGTTGCCGAAGTCCAGAACATAGTAGTGGACCTCTTCCGGACCGAGCCTTGACGCAATCCCGAGCAGAAGGGTCATGACCGTATATGACTTCCCGTAGCCTGAAGAGCCAAAGATCCCGATGTTTCCGTCTTCCATCATGTTATAGCCATAAGGTGTCTGGCTTTGCTTCTCAGGTTCATCGATCATTCCGAAGTAAATTTCGTGAAGGTCTGAAGAAGAATAGCCTGCCTTTGACATGCGGCTTGCCAGTGGCTGCAGCCAAGGGCTTCGCAGCTTCTGGATGCCCATTTCGTGCTGCAGTTCTTCAATTCTGTCCACAACTGCCTCAATCTGGGAAAGACGCTCCGATTTCTTCCGTTCACGGGCCGTTACCGCAGACAAAGGAATGAGTCCGAGATCCGTCACAATGCCGACTTCATCCTCCGCTTCAAATGTATCCTCCAAATAAGGCGCGCCGCTCCAGGCTGACTGGAACAATTCATAAACTTCATTATTTCCTACCTGAAGATAACCGCGCCCCGTAATGGTAATGGATGCCGCATCACCGTTTTTGAGGATTTCCCTGCTGTCATCCGCATCCTGTACCTTAAGCGCCACCCGGAACCGGGCATTGCTCCATATCTGGTCGTCAATGACCCCGCCTGGTTTCTGTGTCGCAAGAATGAGATGGACTCCCAAACTCCTTCCGATGCGGGCCGCACTGACAAGCTCACGGATAAATTCAGGTTCTTCACTTTTCAGTTCTGCAAACTCATCCGAAATCAGGAATAAATGCGGCAGCGGTTCGTCTGCGAGGTTGCTTTTATATAAATCTGTGTAGTCGTTAATGTGATTCACCTGATAGCGGTCGAAAAGACGCTGGCGCCTCTTTAACTCACTTTTAATTGAGGCCAGCGCCCGGGCACTGAAATTTTTGCTCCCCTCGATATTGGTAATCGTCCCGAGCAGGTGCGGCATGTCTTTAAACGGCTGGGCCATGCCGCCGCCTTTGTAGTCAA
This sequence comes from Bacillus sp. T33-2, assembly GCF_002860205.1. GTDB lineage: Bacteria > Bacillota > Bacilli > Bacillales > Cytobacillaceae > T33-2. The sequence continues at coordinate 50,948 of NZ_PGVB01000013.1, read as the reverse complement.
TCAGCAAAAACGCTACTTCATGAGGGTGAAAATGAACAGCAAGCGAAAGTATGTAAGTCTGCAGAAATTCACTCTTCCCGGAGCCTGTTGTACCCGCAAGCAGTCCGTGCGGGCCATGTGCCTTCTCATGAAGGTTCAGTTCTACACGGTCATCCTTCCCTTTTAAGCCGATTGGCACAGCCAGTGACTTGGAAGATTCCCTTGTAAGCCAGTTTTCCCTGATTGGAAGCTGGTCCACTTCTTTCGCATTGAACATTTCCAAAAATGAGACACTTGCCGGAATCGAGTTGGTCATGCCGACTTGATGGTCGAGCGTCCTGAGCATCCGGGCAAATGTTTCGTTTCCATCCTTATGATGCTCATCAAGTTTAAACGGAATTTGGACGGCTTTTTTCTGCTGGATCAGAATATCACCTTCACCGTCGTTAATATACCGGATAAGCGTGTGTATATTTTCGGTCAGGCTTTCTTTTGCCTCTGCAGCGAAAATCGCCGAAATGCCGAGATGCGGATGCTCTCCTTCCAGGTACTCAAGGATGACATGATCTGATATCAGCTGTTGGTTCATGACGATAAACACTAAATGCGGGGAGAATCGTTTCTTCTCCTTATCCTCCTCAAAATCACGATCCCTTACGATTTCATAAATGGAAGACAGCAGCTGGTCGCGAGTCTGTTCGTTATAGATCAGCCCTTTTGCATGGGCATGCGGGAGCTGGAAGTGCGGCAGCCATTTTACCCATTCCCACTGGCGGTAATCTTTTTCATCAAAAATGAACACGAACCTGAGATCATGATAGCTGTGAAAGAAAGCTAGCTGGCCGATGATTTGATGGATTTCTTTTTTGACAACTGATTCCTTTCCGATCAATCCCATTGCACCTTCAGAGAGACTTGCGACTACCGGTACATTTTCAATTTCACGGTAAACATTTTCCATCAACTGGGATTGCTCAAGCAAGTCATCGATTTCCCGGTTAGCCATATCCCCGGAATTCACCGAAATGTGATAGCTGGAAGGCACTGTTCCGATACCAAGCCGAAATTGCAGGAAATCCGTGCTCTCCATGGTGCGTTCCCAGAGCCGGTCCGATATTTGGCCGACGAGGTATTTCATCCGTTCGAACGATGGAAAGTGAAAGGTAAGTACATGTCTTTGCTGCTCAGCAAGCGCCTGAAGCTCCTGCCTTTTGGCTTCCAGGTATTGGGTATAGATCCTGCGGCGCCGTTCCTTCCGCTTTTTATGGTTGCTTTTATCCTTAAAGTATTGAACGCTCGATGTGACTAGCGTGGTTATAAACATGACCATCGACACGATAATAAAAATTCCTCGCGGCTGGACAAGCGCCACAATCCCCATGACAATCAGCATTACGAGCGGTGGCAGGATTACCATCCATAACCCCCGGTTCGGATCTTCTGCCTCCTGGGACGGGAAGGACAAATTGACCTTGTCTTTCGGAAGCTCGTAAACCATCCTTGGAGTACGCCGGTATAAAGGGTACTTTTTGCTCATTTCTGATTTAGGCTGTTTCGTCAGCGGCAGCCTGGTCTCGTACTCTTCAAAACTCGATATCTCAAACAAATCCTCTTCAAGAAGCCGAATGGTCATGAAGGGCCAGAAAAGCAGGTCTCCCACTTCTAAGTTGGCTGTTTCATCAATCCTTTGTCCGTTCAGGTAAAGAACACTGCCATTTGGCTTGACCCTCCACCCATGCCTGGTTTTTGCCAGCATAAAGGATCCTTCTTCCAACGCCGCGAATGCCAGCTTTCTTTTCCGGACGATCGCTTCTTCATCGTTTACAGAAAAAATGATTTCGCGGTTGAAGCCTGTAAAATAAGTTTCAGTCTTTGCATAGTCTGGGGTAAGAAACAACAGCATTGTTTCTTCCTTGTCCGACAACCGGAATGGGGCCTCCTCTGTGACACTGCCCAAGGCTCTTCCGTTCTGCAGGACTTTTAATCCGTGTTCGGATGCCGCAACGGTCAGCGGGCCATGAGTGAAAGGAAATGTCCTCACCGTCAGTGTATTCGAAAGGTCCGAACCCACCGTAATTGGATGCTGCTGTATATCTGTGCCAACGGACACCTTTTGATAAAAATCGTTATGAAAGATCCATAGATTGCTCATCATTTCACCTCCCATGTCATTGATGGCTTAATTTGAGCCAGAAGAGGCTGCGGGCTGCTGTCCGGCTTCACTCGGCTGGGCGTTTCCAGATTGCCCTGTTCCTGCTGGTTGCCCGGATGGCTGTGTTTGTCCAGGCTGTGTTGATCCATTTCCTGGCTGAGCTTCCGGGCTGCCTTCCGAAGGAGGTTCCGAAGAACTGTCCTCAGGCTGGGCTTCAGATTCTTCATCCTGCTTTTCTTTTTCCAATTCCGCTTCCTCTTCCTGCTTAGCTTTCTGTTCTTCCATATATTCTTCTATTTCCGATTCAATCTCCTTCAGCTTTTGCTGTTTTTCTTCCCCGGTCAACTCATCATCCGCCTTGATTTCCTCGCGGTATTTCAGCAGGCCGAACAGAATTAAATCCCGGTCCTCAAGCGAGCGGGCTATATCCAGAGCCTCACCTGCATTTCCTCTTCCAGTCAGGATCCAATACCTGAAATAAAGTGGATCGGACTGCAGGGTAACTGCATTCTCGACATTTTCTTTTTGTTCTTCTGTCAGGGATTCGTTGATTATATAAGATCGCGCCAATTGATATTGAACTATTTTTGGCATGTCATCAATATCATAGTCTGCGAGAGCGTTAACGACATCGCTATATTCACTTTCCAGGAAATGCTCCTGGCTGTTCAGGAAAGCCGCATGTTTAGGCTGTACAAAAAAGAGGGAATATAATGCATAAATAAAGGCCGGCATAAAAAGCATAAACAGTCCTAAAGCAATGTAACGGGTCAGCTTCCATTTTTTCTGGGGGATATGGACAAGGGTTTTCTCCTTTTCCTCCAGCTGTTTGATGTTTTGCTGGATCAAATGCAGCAGTTCGTCTTCATTTCCAGCTGCCAGCAAACTGGCCGCAAGCGGGGATAATTGTAAGGTTTCATGGAACTTGATGTATTGGTCAAAAGTAAATTTCTCGTCCACAGCGGCCGTAACAGTTGCTTTTGTTTCTTTCAAGAGCCGCTCTGAATCCTTTTCGTAAGGCGGAATGCTTTCCTTTAAGCCGTAATGGAGAAAATACGGTGTCAGGCTTTCATCGAATACAATATTTTCAGGGCAAACAACCAAATGCAGCCTTGTAAGGGAATGTTCCTTTACTTTTTTCACAAGCTGCGAGGCAAATACCCATTTGCTTTGTTCATCTTTCTTCTTGAGTTGGGAGAAGCTGATGTAATTTAAAGGCGGCTGAATATTCAGGGTCACTTCATCTTCCGTCAAAGAAATTTCTTTATAAATGGAAGGTTCGATTTCCTTCAGCATTTCCAATTCCACGGCATCATCCAATTTTATTTTTCCCTTTTGGAAGGTGAATGTGAAATTGTTATTTTCTTTGGAAATGACGGCCTCAAGCTGCTGCTCCAGATAGGTTTGTTTCGTATCTGACATTCTGTTAGGCTCCTTTACAATATTTCTAAACGGTCACCGGTAGTAATTCCTGATTCGACAAGTATATCGTTGCCTGAAAGGACGATCTGCTTGTTGGGAATCCGGGCCCAATAGCCTTCCCGGGGTGAGCTAGAAATGGATTTGGCCTGCCAAACGATATCGACGACTTTTTTTACAGAGTGGTAGTTCGAGAGCCGAAGGTCAAACGTGTCGCCATTATAATTTTTTAAATCAACTGTTATTTCTATGTACAAAAGTTTTCACCTCGGAACGTGTTAACATAACGAAGGAGCGCCTTCATCTGATGAGAATGGCGCTCCTTTTTCTCTTGTTGCATTTCAGATGAAGTTAACCGCGGATTTGGTTGGCAATTTGGGTATCTGCATCTTCAAGGGCTTTCGCTGTATTGTTAAGCTGTGCGGAAATATCCTGAAGCAATTGCTGCATTTGAATGAAGGAAGGCCTTAATGAAGTGTACTGCTCGCTGAAGGCCCTGCTCGCTTCCCCTTCCCACATACCTTCAAGATCGCTGATCATGTTATCCAGGCGCACGATTTGGTCCCCAACCTGGCTGCTCTCGCTATTGTAGCGTTGTGACATACTTACTAACTCTGCTGGTGTTACACGAATGATCCCTGACATACCACATCTCTCCCTTTCCCTGAAATTACCTTAATTGTAAAAATAACGTCCTATGGAGGTCAACAAAAACCCCTATGAATATAGTAAAAAAGGAATTAATGCCTATATTTACCTCTTAAACCAAAAGTTCAAACCTATAAAACAATATTTTTTTCCTAGTTTAAATGCATTTTTCGACAGGTCCAATGGCCCATGAATTTACAAAAGTTTTTTGTTCGGGAATATTATGTCGTTGCAGTTTTTATTTTTTCATAATAGATGGTAATATCCTGTGTGTTCATGTCGTTAATATGTGTGCTATAGCGGCCTGCCAAAATGTCCATCATAGAAATTTGGTCATTGATGATCCGCTTTTTGTCCTTGTAATTGTTCTCAAGAGTGTTTCTTATCTCTTCAATGATTTTTCCGTGGCTGCCTTTCAGCTCATTTTGGATCAGGTTTAACATATCTACATTGAGCGCTCCCATTTCTTCCAGCTGATATTTAAAACTTCCGGCTTTTCCTCTAAGGTCCTGGAACGGTTCAAAGTCGTGCGTTCTTGTGATCTCAGCCATGGCTGCCTCCTTTTTACCTTAAATCGAAAATTGCCGATATATTTTTGTCCTCATCAAACAACTGCTCAATTGCTGACCTCATTTTGCGGAGAAGTTCTACCCCCTCTTCCCGTTCCTTGTCGTAGTAGTTAAACATATCCTCAAATGTGTCCATGAAAGAGGATTCTAAAGGACGGATCTGTTCATGGACGCTAATCCCTCTCATTTCAACATTACCGGTGGGAAGCAAGTAGCTGAAAGCATGCGGGTTTGATTCCATATAATGAACCTCGTTGATCAGCCTTTGTTTTCTGTCCTGAAAATCATCTATATAATCTCTGTAGTAGGCTTCCTTTATCCGGTCTAGGAGGTCCGCCTTTTGTTCATACTTATCCATCCCAATCTGGTAAACTCGTACGGACGATGAGAGGTTCACTTCAATTTTTTCGCCGCTATGCATTAAAATCATATCTCCGCCTTCGTAGCGCCTGCTTTTATTCTGTTCCAGAGCAAGTGCAGTGGCGACAGTACTGACTCCGTGTGCGTGGACTGCTTTTTGAATATCTTCCCAGATTTCCAACGGAGATTCCAAAATCTTATTGATCTTTTCCCTAATGTTGGCGGTCTCCACTTTGATGACAGCAGCCGTCTTTAGCAAACCAACTAAGTATCGAGCATAATCAGGCTTATCAAAAGAAAGGATATCTTCTGCGATCAGGCCAGCAACTTCACCAATGGATTCCAGTATATTATTTAGATGCCCTTGGATTTCTTTAACATAAGACATAATTTTTTCTCCAAGAACAGGTAATAGGTCACCCACGATGTTGAGGAGTGTGGGCAGCTGTTCGGCAAGGGCTCTTAATTTAACACTGATTTCAGCTAATCGCTTTGCAAATTCATTGAGTGCCATTAACAGTTCAGTAGGCATCTCCGGTATAGCAAACACCGGAAACTCCATGTTTATTCCCGCAATCGGACCGCCAACTGGAACCTTGACGGTGATTGCCCTCCAGTCTGGACCATCTTTGAGCTGATCCCACTCTTGTTCAATTGTGTCAATTAAAGTAAGAAGCTCTTTATCATAGCCGGTCATCGCCCGGATCAGCCCCTCCAGGCCGTTTTGCTGATAGGCCGGTGCATAAGGGGCCAAAAAGACTTGCACCTGTAAATCTTTATCTGAAATACGGTCAACTACATGCTTGATCCCATCAAACCCAGGGTCAGTATCAATCACATTTCGGGTTCCGAGATCCAGGAAACCTCGGATATTTCTTGCTGCAAACAACATATCCTCTTCAGCAGTCAGATGGTGGATGTTCTTTCCCTTTTCTTTGTAGTATTCTTCGGTGAATTTTTTGAGTTCGGCTGGGGGGATGGAGTAGAGTTGGTCATCTTTACTAGGGTTGATACCGAACTCTTTAGATAGTTTTCTTTTAAATCTAATATCAACGAGTGCCAACTGATACGCACTTGGTGGGGCATCATTAATTGCATGGACCTTTACAAACGACCCGGACATCAATTGAAGCATTTGAATTAAATTTCCACCAAGCGAGTGGCCAATCCCTATTTTTTTTAGCTCGGAAGGCTTATTTTGTTCACCATTTTCATTTCTTGTCCTGATGTCCTCTTTAATCTTTTCGTTAATTTTTAGAGTTACTATCGTATCGAAACGACTAGCGTGTTCGTATTGGTTTTTAATTTTCCCTTCAAAAATTCCCAGACCATTGTAAATCCAATCAAGCGGGTCACCTTCACCGTTGTCTTCTGAACCTTCGCTACCACGGGTAATTGTATAAGACTGGTTAATACCCTTTCGTGGGTCATAAAAGTGAATGACTGTTCCGTCAAATCCGGAATCCTTGTTTGATATCTTTAAATTACTAATCTCTTTAATATCAGCTGAACGGTAAACGGTAATTTCGCCAGAAGGTGCCTGCCCTGATTCTTCAATAATAATCTTTCTTATTTGCTCGACAGTTATTTTACCTGATTTTCCATATTCTACTTCAGCTATCCTTGCCCGCAATATGTCGGTATTTAGAATCTCCTCATTTTTCAATGTAGTTCACCTGCGTTCCCGAGCTACTCTAAAAAATCAACCGATTTCATCATGATCAAAAATCTCTTTTCCAGTTCTGTTTGGTCTAGAGTACATTTTTTATTTTGATTCGAACATGTGCTATCTACAAAGTATCTGACCGCTTTTTCACTTTTATCTGATTTAATGTAACTAAAATAGCTGTAATAATCTGTATTGCCATCCTTTGTTACTTCTTTAGCGTAGTAATAAGTTTTATTATCATGCTTGAATTCTTCGTATTTTCCCTTGTAGCCTGCATACGAAGAGAGTAAATCTAGATTTGCGCTTACATTGTTTGTTATAGAGCTATTTTCATAAGTGATATTGAAATAATGCGAGATATTTTCATCTAACACTTCTTCCCCGAAACTTAACGATTCATAATGGTTATCATGCTTTTCAAAAGCTGTTTTCGAAATTTCAGCATTAATAGGAAACAGCATGTTGTATCCGCCAGTTTTAGATTTAAATAAGTAGTATCCATCTTTAACTTCCTCAGGTGAATCCATAAACTCCTGTGTAAACTTATTTTTAAAAGCAACAGTATTCGGGAGCTTTTTCGCCGTAGTACCTGTACTTTTGCCGCCCTCTGCCTGAGTCATTCCACAACCTCCTAAAACAATCATTGTTAAAAGTAATCCCAGTTGCAGATATATTTTCAAAATGAAATCTCCTTTCGAGATTATCGCCTATTTCCATAATTCATTACTACCACATATTCCCACAAAGTTTCAACTACAAACAGGTTGGAAACCGAATATCCAAACTTTTTCACTAGGTTGAAAGTCCTGAATCCGATTATATAAAAAGGAAAACCACGAAAGTTTTCCCTTTTATCAAATGTTTGAAATTTATTTTTATACCAGTTCTTTTCTTTTCGTTTCTTCTCCCATAAGAAAAACGGCTGCCGCACCTATTAAGAGTGAGATACAGAAAATCGTGAAAATTGCTGTCATGGAAATATCCTGTGCTGCAAGATAAGGCACCAGCAATGGACCCAGCACCCCTCCGACACGTCCGAATGAAGCCGCCATTCCGGCACCTGTCCCCCTGATGGTTGTCGGGTATTGCTCCGGAGTGTAGGCATAAAGTGCTCCCCATGCGCCAAGGTTAAAAAATGAAAGGAAAATCCCTGCTGTTATCAATAACAAGAGTGATTCTGCTGTACCAAAGAAATAAGCACTCAATGCGGTTCCAATCAAATAAACGATCAGGACAAACTTCCTGCCCATTTTTTCAATCAGCCATGCTGCAGTAAAATAACCGGGCAATTGGGCAACAGTCATGATCAATACATACTGAAAGCTTTTAATCATGCTGAACCCTTTCATGACCATAACACTTGGCAGCCAGAGGAACATTCCGTAATAAGAAAACACAACGCTAAACCAGAGAATCCAAAGCATCGCCGTCTTCCGCCTTTGCACTTTTGACCAAACCTTTGCAATGCTTTCAAAAGAAGTGAGCCTGCCTCTTTCCTTTGCCGAAAGAAACTTTGGTGAATCCGGCAGCTTCAACCGTAAATAGAGGGCATATAATGCCGGAAGAGCACTTAAAATGAGTGCGAGCTCCCAACCATATTTCGGAATCACGAAATAGGAAATGACAGCTGCAATCAACCAGCCTCCTGCCCAGAAGCTTTCCAATAAGACCACCACTCGTCCGCGTTTTTCAGCGGGGACACTTTCAGATACAAGTGTCGAAGCGACTGGAAGTTCCCCTCCAAGTCCCATTCCAATAAAAAAACGGAGAATGAGGAAGATGGCGAGGGACGTAGTGAATGCCGAGAGCCCACTACCGATAGAAAACATCAATAACGTTATGATAAAAACATTTTTCCGCCCGATACGGTCTGCCAGCAGCCCAAACACTAAGGCACCCACTGCCATCCCGATTGAATTAATGCTGCCGATCCAGCCCATTTGTTTGACCGTTAAGTCCCAGTCCACTTGTAAAGCTGCAATAATAAATGACAGCATCCCAACATCCATCGCATCAAACATCCATCCCAGTCCTGAGATCGCAAGCAATTTTCTGTTTGATATTTCATGATTATTCCCCATCATTACCCCCGATCTTTACACTTGTCTATGTATTTTTCCCAAAAAGTGAGAATATCACTACCACTCAACATATTAACACCTGTCTTGACACTTGTCATTTGTTTTTTTTTTAAGAGGGAAGTCTGGATGCTGGCGTCATTCGGATAAGAGAAGGGAGAGAATGCCTGAGCATGCCTGAATACAGCGCTCTTTCGGACAAGGGGAAGGAGAAAACGCGTGTGCCTGTCAAATGGGAAGGCAAAAAGCAAAGCAGCCACGTAGGCTGCTTTATATTTGTTCCGATTTTCTTTTCTCATTGAACTCTTCCAGTGTTAGGAATGTTTCTGTATATCCCAGTCTTTCCGCCAATTGTGTTATCCCCGGCGTCTCAACGTGGGCTTTCTTGAGGATCTCTTTTTGCGAAAATACCTCACGGGTATGTCCTTCAAGAATCACTTTCCCTTCATTAAAAACAATCGTTCTCTCAAAGTTCTCCGCAACGAAGTCCATATCGTGGATGATGGTCATGACGAGTTTGCCCTGTTGCTTTAACGTATGGATGATTTTCCTGATTCTTTCCTTGCCTTCATGATCCTGGGCAATCGTTGGCTCATCAAAAATAATGATATCGGTGTCCATGGCAACGATGGAGGCGATGCAAAGCAGTTTCTTTTCCGACAGGCTCAAATCATGGGGGTTTATATGCAGTTTGTCTTGAAGCCCTGCCATTTCAAGAGCTGCGATGGAATTTTGTTTTGCTGTTTTTTCATCAAGGCCAATATTGAGCGGGCCAAACATCACTTCATCCAGGACATTCCGTTTAAAAATTTGGTCATTCGGGTTTTGGAAGACAAGCGCGATCGTTTTTGCCAGTTCTGCGGCGGTCGTCGCTTTGACACTTTTGTCTTGAATAATAATTTCACCGACGTCCGGTTTCAGAAGGCCCTTTAATAATTTCACAAAGGTCGTCTTTCCGGCGCCATTTTGGCCGATAATCGCCGTTGTCCTATGATCAAAGTCCAAATTGATTTCCTTCAGGACAGCTGGCCCCTGTCCATATGTAAAAGAAAGACTCTCCACTCGAATCATGGGAGTTCACCCCCTAATGCCGCTGCAGCCTCATCCAATGTTACCGGATAATAATCGGAACCCTTTTTTTTGATGCCAAGGGCCCTGCAAACCCTTGTATAGATTGGAGCCTGTATTCCTTGCTCCTGCAAATCTTCCCTGGAGAAAATTTTCTCAGGGGAATCAATATCGACCAATTTTCCATCATTTAGCAGTAAAACCCTGTCGCAAAACTCGGCGAGCTTTTCCATCTTATGTTCAGCTATGAGGACCGTCATCCCTTGACTGCTTAGGTCCTTGATTGCCTGAAACACTTCTTCGGAGCCTTCCGGGTCAAGCTGGGAGGTTGGTTCATCCAAAACTATGATCTGTGGCTTCATTGCAATCATGCTTGCAATGGCCGTCCGTTGCATTTGCCCGCCTGACAAGTCAAATGGATTTCGGTTTTTATATTCGGTGATACGTAAAAGATCAAGGGCATAATCAATACGTTCAATCATTTCGGAACGAGGCAGGCCGATATTTTCGAGCCCAAAGGCAATCTCTTCATAGACAGTCAGCTTTGCGCCAGTGACCTGGTTAAAGGGGTTCTGAAAAACAATACCTGCCTTCAGAGACATTTCCGAAACAGGAGTATTTCTCACTTCGAGGCCATCAACCAATACTGTACCGCCGTATGCACCCTTGTAAAAATGGGGAATGAGCCCGACAATTGATTGGCAAAGCGTCGATTTTCCCGATTGGTTTTTGCCGATAATCCCAATGAACTCACCTTGTTCTACATCAAAAGACACATCATCAAGCACAAGCTTTTCAGTGAGGGGGTATCTGTATTTAAGGTTTTTTACAATGATCTTTTTCATGCGAAAATCCTCCATGCTAAAGCCGCTGCGGTGAGAAGCGACAGCCCCCACTGGATCAGTTTGCTATGCCGGTATTTTTTTTCTTCATTTAAGTAAGTCTTTGGCACACGAGAATTGAAGCCCCTGACTTCAAGGGCCATGGCTCTTTCCTTCGTATTAATTAATGAGCTTAACACCACCGGACCCATCAATGGCAAAAATGCTCTCACCCTGACACACAGTTTCCCTTCTGTCTCCATTCCCCTAGCCCGCTGAGCATCCGTAATCGTGGACATGGCAGACATCATTTCGGGGATAATTTGAAAAACAGAACTAATTACATATCCGATGCGAGGAGAAAGTCCCTTCCGAACTAGTGACTCCACGAGATCGGAAGGCTTCGTCGTAAGGACGAGAATCATGAACGCCCCAACAATATTGATGACACGGAGAGTAATTTCCAACCCATACAACAATCCTTCTTTATACATCGTGAAAGGGCCAAGGTGAAAGAGAGCGGTTTCATTATCAGGTTTAAAAAAACCCTGGATGATCACAACTGTGAATAAAATGAATAAAACAAAACCAAATGCAGCCAATGCCCGCCGGAAAACCTTCCCTGCAATAAGGAAGCCGATACTGAGTGCCACACAAATAATCGAAAAAGTAAACGATGGAAGAACGACCGGAACCAATATTGAAAAAAGAATATAATAAAGCTTGCTGATCGGGTCTATATCATGGATCCATGAGTCTTTCTCTGTATATAAACTGATTGATTTCAAGCCTTCACCATCTTTCTTAATCAAAAGCGTTAATCAAGCGTCTCCACTTTATTATTGCTGTCGTACATATGGGTAATATTTTGAGGCAATCCCCTGAATATACCGTAACTCACAAGTACAACAATTAATTTATCAGGTATATCGACCACCACCTCATCAAGGAAAGAAGCGAGCCATATTGAGTCTGTTTTAGCAAGAACGAGTGCATATAATGCATCGCCCCATACGTTACCTGTTTGTCCTCCCCAAAATCCAACATTGATTGGAGTGGAAACGATAGTTGCGACAAGGCCGACGATCAGGCCTGCCGCGGCCGCTCGGGACCAGCTTGAAATCCAGCCTTTTGCGGCCAATATTCCGGCAGTGAGGCCAATCGCTACACTTGTAATGGCATACACAAACGAGATGGGGCTGGCGGTGAGGCCGTAAATAACATTGTTAATCGCTCCGGCCAATGCTCCAATGACAGGGCCCGCCAGCATACTGGCCAGTATCGTACCGATGGAGTCAAGCCATAGCGGCAGCTTTAAAAGCTCTGCAAATAACTTACCAATATAGTTGATTCCTACTGCTGCCGGGATAAGAACGAGTGATGCAGTTGAAAATCGGAATGACCACATGCTTTGCTTTTCCATAATAAAAACCTCCCTTACTTATTAGAAAATTGATGATTGGCTAAGATTGCTTCCAATGCAGTAATAATCTCCCTTTCTTCGCCCAGTTTGCCTTCGTTCATTTCATCTAAATAGTCGTTGATCCCTCCTTCCAGATTGCCTTCTTTTTCTACAACCACATTTAAAATGGAAGCGGTTTTGATGCCGCGCAGCCCGCCGATGACAAACAGGGCTGCTGTCTCCATGTCAGACCCCAAAATCCCCTTGCTGGACCAGTACCTGTCAATTTCCTCTTCATCATCAGTGTAAAAACTGTCATGGCTTCTGACTATGCCGGTGTGGTATGTATAATTCAATCTTTTGGGCGATTCGATAAGATGAAAAAGCAGGTCCGCATCAGGTATGGCAGGATATGACTTATCGACATATGCGGCTGAAGCCCCGTCATTCCTGACCGCACCCGTGGCTATAACCAAATCGCCCAGCCGGATGCCAGGCTGCAAGGCCCCACAGCTTCCGATCCGGATCATAGTGTCTACCCCGATGTTTTTCAGTTCCTCGATCGCAATGCCGGCAGATGCGCCGCCGATTCCGGTGGAGGTCACAAATACCTCTACTCCTTTATATGAGCCGGCTATCGTTTTATACTCACGGTTGTAAGCGATATCTTTTACATGTTCTAAGAACCTGGCCACTTCGTTAACACGGCCGGGATCCCCCGGCAGTAAAGCGTAGCGGATGCCATGATTGTCAGCAATTCTTATATGGGGCTGCAAGCTGCTTGCCATTAATAATCAGCACTCCTTTTCCAAACAGAGGCAATATCTACACGCTGTATATTAAATACTATATGAAGCGGCTAAATTCCTTTTTTGAAAAAAACCGTTTTTTCTATCAGTGTTTAAATTTCATCAAAGTGATAATATGAAAACATACATTTAAAGGAGTTGAAATAAAATTGAAAGACGAAATCATTGAGAGATTTACTACATATGTAAAAGTGGACACGCAGTCCAACGAAGACAGTGAAACATGCCCGTCAACTCCGGGACAGCTGACACTGGCCAACATGCTGGTTGATGAGTTAAAGACTATCGGCATGGAGGAAGTAACGATTGACGAGAACGGATATGTGATGGCCACCTTGCCAGCGAATACGGAAAAACAAGTGCCGACGATCGGGTTTTTGGCCCATGTTGATACAGCGACCGATTTTACGGGGGCCAATGTCAATCCACAGATCGTTGAAAACTATGACGGTAAAGACATTACCCTCAACGAAACTCATCCTGTTGTACTGTCACCACGTGAATTCCCTGAATTGTCCAATTATATTGGACACACACTGATTACAACAGACGGGACCACCCTGCTTGGGGCCGACAATAAAGCCGGCATCGCGGAAATTATGACGGCGATGGCTTATTTGATCCAAAATCCTGAAATCAAGCATGGCAGAATCAGAGTCGCTTTTACACCGGATGAAGAAATCGGGCGAGGCCCGCATAAGTTTGATGTCGAGGCTTTTGACGCGAAGTTTGCATATACAGTAGACGGAGGACCGCTTGGAGAACTCGAATATGAGAGTTTTAACGCCGCTGCTGCAAAGATCACAATTAAAGGAACAAATGTACATCCCGGTACTGCAAAAGGCAAGATGGTGAACTCCGCCAAGATTGCGATGGAACTGAACGGGAAGCTGCCTCATGATGAAGCACCCGAATATACAGAAGGATATGAAGGCTTCTATCATCTTCTTTCAATCAATGGGGATGTTGAGCAAACAAAACTGCGTTACATAATCAGGGATTTTAACAGGGACAAGTTCAATGAGAGAAAAGCCTATATCGAGAAAATCATTGGGGAATTAAGAGACCAATACGGCAAGGATAACATTCTCCTCGACATGAACGACCAGTATTACAACATGAGAGAAAAGATCGAACCAGTCAAAGAAATCGTGGACATTGCCCACCAGGCGATGGAAAACCTGGATATCCAGCCAATCGTAAAACCAATCCGCGGCGGTACAGATGGCTCGCAGCTCTCCTACATGGGACTGCCTACGCCAAATATCTTTACCGGCGGCGAAAACTTCCACGGCAAATTCGAATATATTTCTGTCGACAACATGATCAAAGCGGTGAATGTAATCGTTGAGATTGTTCAGCTGTTTGAGCAGCGCGCTGAAGCATAACCAGATAAATTCTCCCCTTTGTTTAAACAAGCAAAAAGCTAATCCTGTTTCGAATGGGATTAGCCTTTTGTATTTATTATGTTAAGACTTAGTTATGAAAAAACGTACTGGGCCTCGCCGATTGTAATGGTCTTCCCTTTCAAGTGTGGAGCATCTGTATTAAACACCAGTTGGGTTAGCTGATTGGCATCACCTTGTTTAAAAACAAAGAGTTTGTCAGCAATGCCGAGTGTTACAGCATTGTCGTCATCAGACTCAATCATTGGTAGTCCAAATACCTTTTTCCAATGATCTGCTACAGCAGCTGGCTCGGACACATGGAAAACCGCGTCCCTTAACGTGATCTTACCGGCTGGATGAGGTTGTATAATGCCAGATTCAGTAAGTTTTTTCAATCGTTCTGCATCGGATCCTTTCCACTGAATGAAAAATGGATAAAGAAGTCCTTGAAAGTCCCCGTCAATCGTCATCATCCGCCATTCAATCAGTTGCCCCTGTGCGTTCAAACGCTTCCCATCGATGATGGATGATAGCTTCAGTTGGTGGTTTTTCAATAATGCAGCTGTTTCGTCAATATTGTCGGTTCTGATGGCAACACGGCTAAAGGCTTCATGCAAAGGCAGCATTTTAAATGCATCTTTGGCAACCACGTCGAACACATTTGCTTTTTCGACCAACTCAGGATCTTCAATTCCAAGAAATTCAATGTAGGTCAACCCAAAATAACTGAGTGCATTGTAGGTGCCCCACTGTTTATGTGACCCGCCTTTGAAGGCAATCAGCCCGTGTTCTTTGAACGTTTCCAATGCAACCTTCAGATCATTTACATTATGGACAGTGTGGTCCCAATTAAATATTGGCATTTCAGTCTCCTCCCAGCTTAATGTTTAATTTTTGCGGCCGCGTCTTTTTGGCCCCAGAAATACTGATTCCCATGCATGTATTTTGCTTACCATTTATGTAGAAATCTTTTTTTACAAAGCATCATTAATCTTCTAATGCATTACCTTCCCGGTCAACAATGCCGGTAAACGACCATGTGGCACCCTCGTCAGCCGAGATGAATTTTGCCAGCACCTTACCGCCTTGAAAATCACCGTTTGGCCCCTGGTTAACGAGCAAAGTGCCCTGGTTCCCATCAAAGGCAGGCACTTCAGCAATTGTAAAGATCCCTTGGTATTCTGCCGGAATCTGAACTGGCACCTCACTCCAGTTCCGTCCTCCGTCTGCTGTCCGGAACAGGAATGGACGGTCCGGGTGATCAAGTGCGGAAAATGTGCCAAAAGAAATGAACCCAAGGCGGTCATTCACAAAACCTCCGTCTGTTAGCAAGGTATTCGTTGCTTGTACAGACCCTGCCTGATACCAGCTTTTGCCGCCATCGTTCGTTTTAAGGATGGCATTAGCCTCAAAGCTCATCGCACGGTCACCGGTCAGGATCAAATAGCCATTCTTTTCCGACGTAAAGCCCAGCAGCCGTAGCCGTACCCTTGGAATCGGGCTGGGCACATCAGCTTCCGTCCAAGTTTTCCCCCTATCCTCTGATTGGATAAGCCTCAAGCCAGTTTCATCACCGACGACAAAGGCTGTCCGCTCAGGGTTGATCATATAACTCCCCTCGATCAGCTCCTGTTTTGAACCATTATATTCCCCAAAAAATAAATCCTCAAATGAAACAGGGACTGTTCGCCAGTGACTGCCGTTATCATAAGACACTTGAAGCTGTTCATTTTGAAACTGATACTGGATGTGCTCCACAGGCACAGCGAAATCTGGAATCTCTTTACGTTCTTTGTAATATTTTGAATAGTACAGGGCGGCAGGTGTACTGATGAGCAAAAATAGAACAGCAAAGCCTATTGCCTTTATTAATTTATTATTTGCAGGTCTAGTTCTCATATATAACCACCTCAATGTATGATTGTATCTAACTTGAAAGAATAATTGAATTTTTCAGCTATTAATGTATAATTGTTCCGAATCGAATATAACAGAACCATGTCGAATGAACTGCATGTATATTCTATTTTAACAGCTAGATAGAACAAATTTGAGAGAAACTTAATTAGCTTGCCAGGAAGATTGGAGGTTGCCATGACAAACACTGCCATTATTCAATTTAAGAACGTTACAAAGCAGTATGATAATGATCCAGCCGTACTGGATGATGTAAGCTTCGAGATTGAGAGAGGCAAGTTTTACACCCTTCTCGGCCCTTCTGGATGCGGTAAGACAACCATTCTGCGGTTAATTGCCGGATTTACAGAGGCATCCGAAGGAGAAATTTATTTTAACGGAGAAAAGATCAATGATGTACCTGCCAATAAACGTCAGGTGAATACTGTATTCCAGGACTACGCACTCTTTCCTCATTTAAATGTATTTGAAAATGTTGCATTCGGTTTGCGGATCAAAAAGATGAAGAATGCGGAAATAGAATCAAACGTGAATGAAGCGCTAAGCTTCGTCAACCTTCAAGGCTATGAAAATCGTGAAATCAGGGAAATGTCCGGCGGCCAGCGCCAGCGGGTTGCGATTGCCAGGGCGATTGTGAACGAGCCGGAAGTGATTCTCCTTGATGAGCCGCTGTCGGCACTGGATTTGAAGCTGCGCACTGAAATGCAGTATGAGTTGCGTGAACTTCAGCGCCGCCTTGGGATCACGTTTATCTTTGTGACCCACGACCAGGAGGAAGCGCTCGCCATGTCTGACGAAATTTTCGTCATAAATAAAGGCAAGATCCAGCAGAGCGGTACTCCAACTGATATTTATGATGAGCCTATCAACCGGTTTGTCGCCGATTTTATTGGTGAATCTAACATTGTAAAAGGGCGCATGATTGAAGACTATCTTGTGGAATTTACCGGAAGGAAATTCGAATGCGTAGACCAGGGACTGGACAAGAATGAGCCGGTAGAAATCGTCATACGCCCGGAGGATTTGGAAATCACTTCATTGGAGCGCGGGAAGCTGCGGGTCCGCGTCGATTCCCAGTTGTTCCGCGGGGTGCATTATGAAATCAGCAGCTACGACCAGGACGGAAATGAATGGCTTGTCCATTCAACAAAAAAAGTGAAAGTCGGGGACGAAATTGGCCTGTATTTCGATCCTGAAGCCATTCATGTCATGCGCTTCGGCGAGACAGAGGAAGAGTTCGACAGGCGTTTGGAAGCTTATGCGGATGGGGAAAACGATGGAAAATAATCTTACGCGCAGACTGTATATGTTCCCCTATGCACTCTGGATCGCTTTATTTGTTATTGCGCCGATCATCCTTGTCCTCTATTATTCTTTCAATGATATAGAAGGAAATTTATCACTTGCCAATTACCGTAATTTTTTCACACCTACCTACCTGAAGATGGCATTCAGTTCGTTCTGGTATGCTTTCCTCATTACGGCGATCTCGTTATTGGTTGCCTATCCGACAGCTTATCTGTTAACAAAGACCAGGCATAAGCAGCTTTGGCTTTTACTCATCATTGTCCCGTCCTGGGTTAATTTGCTGTTAAAAGCCTATGCCTTCCTTGGCATTTTCGGAACCTATGGTTTCGCGAACAGCTTTTTGGAAGCAATCGGCATCGGTTCGAGGCAAATATTGTTTACTGATTTCAGCTTCGTCTTTGTATCGGTGTATATCTTTATTCCGTTCATGATTCTGCCGATTTTTAATTCGTTAAACGAACTGAATCCAACACTTCTGGATGCGGCTCATGATTTGGGTGCTTCGAAATGGACCACCTTCCGCCGGGTCATCTTCCCGCTGACGATTGACGGTGTAATGTCAGGCTGCCAGGTTGTATTCATTCCCGCGCTCTCTTTGTTCATGCTGACCAGACTCATTGCCGGAAACAGGGTCATCACGCTCGGCACAGCGATTGAACAGCATTTTCTCGTCACTCAGGACTGGGGCATGGGCTCGACCATTGCTGTCTTTTTGATCATCATTATGTTCGTGATCATGATTGTTACGGGCAACCGGAAGAGGAGTGTGTAAATTGGACAGAAAAGTATCACCATTATCAAAACTCTTTTTAGCGTTGATCTTTTTCATCCTGTATGCACCGATCTTGTTCCTGGTTTTCTACTCTTTTAACAGCGGGGGGACAATGCACGATTTCAAAGGCTTTACCTTTGATTGGTACAAAGAGCTCTTTCAGGATACGAGGCTCCTGATTATTGTTTTGAACACGGCGGTGGTTGCTTTATTATCTGCTTTAATTTCAACCATCATCGGGGTGGTTGGCGCCCTTGCTATCCACTCAGTCAAAAGAAAGCAAGCAAAAAGCGCATTGCTATCATTGAACAATGTCCTGATTGTCAGCCCGGATGTGATCATTGGTGCTTCCTTTTTGATTTTGTTCACCATGGCCGGAATCAAGCTAGGATTTTCTTCAGTGCTGCTATCCCATATCGCATTCAGCGTTCCGATCGTTGTACTGATGGTGCTTCCAAAATTAATGGAGATGAGCCCGACTCTTATCGATGCCGCACGGGATCTTGGTGCGAGCCGCTGGAATGTGGTGACGAAGGTTATTTTGCCGTTCATTACTCCCGGGATTTTTGCGGGGTTCTTTATGGCGCTAACGTATTCATTGGATGATTTTGCGGTTACTTTTTTTGTGACGGGCAATGGATTCACGACACTTTCTGTTGAAATATACTCTTTGGCACGCCGCGGAATCTCCTTGAATATCAATGCTTTGTCTACCCTGCTCTTCCTGTTCACGATGCTGCTTGTCGTCATATATTATTTTTTAACGCAACGAAACAGGACGAACGGATTGGGGGTTAGAAAATGAGGCAGCTTACTCAGGTTTTTCTGGCCGTTGTCCTTGTATCCGCGGTGCTGTTATACACCATTTCCGGTCTTAATTCATCGCAGGGCTATTCCAGCGGCAATACTTTGACTGTTTTTAACTGGGGAGATTATATTGATGCCGAGCTGGTAAAACGCTTTGAGAAGGAAACCGGGGTCAAAGTGGTTTATGAAACATTTGATTCAAATGAAGCAATGATGACAAAAATTGAACAGGGCGGCACAACTTACGATATTGCAGTACCTTCTGAATATACGATTGATAAAATGCGCCAGGAGGATTTGCTTATTCCCCTGGACCATTCGAAGCTTCCGAACTTAAAATACATTGATGAGCGGTTTATGGATCTCCCTTTTGATCCGGAGAATAAATATTCAATCCCTTATTTCTGGGGCACAGTCGGAATCGTTTACAACCCTAAAATGATCAATGGCAAGAAAATTACGAGCTGGAATGACCTGTGGGATCCGGATTTAAAAAATGAAATCCTGCTGATTGACGGTGCCCGGGAAGTCATCGGAATGGGGTTGAACAGCCTTGGTTATTCACTTAACGATATTAATAAAGATCATTTAAAGGAAGCGCGGGAAAAGCTGGACTCATTGACACCGAACATAAAAGCGATTGTGGGGGATGAAAGCCGGATGCTCCTTGAAAACCAGGAAGCATCCATCGGCCTTGTATGGTCGGGTGTTGCCTCCGAAATCATGTATGAGAATGAAGACTTGGAATATGTGGTTCCGAAGGAAGGCTCCAACCTATGGTTCGATAACATGGTCATTCCGAAAACCGCAAAAAATATCGAAGCTGCCCATCAGTTCATCAACTTTATGCTGGATCCTGAGATTGCCGCTCAAAACGCAGAATACGTAAGCTATTCTACACCGAATAAGGAAGCTCTGAAATACATGCCGGAAGATATGGTCAACGATGAACGTTTCTATCCACCACCTGCACTGACTGAAAAACTGGAAGTGTACGAAAACCTTGGGAAAAAGAACCTGGCTTATTACAATGAGCTGTTCCTGCAATTCAAAATGCACCGGAAATAGCGAATCATCTAAAGAATTCGCACAAAAAGGAGCGACAGGAACATGAGATTCCTGTCGCTTGTCTTTGTGGTGAAGGTGGTTTTCAAAATCAAAAGTGGCATTATCCCCCATCTGTCCTCCTGCTTTCGGGGGTCTCACTTCTTCCACTTCCGGATCAACGGGCCGCTATCCCCATAAACTGGGTCAGTTTCAGGAACCGGGACATTCCGGATCTCTGCCAATGACTGTGCACGAAGAGCGGGATCCCGTTCCCGCAAATTCGGCTGCTGCCTTCCGGATACGCTCCGACGACCTCAAAATCTTCACTGCTTTGAATCAGCTTGTGGCCTGTCCCTGCCGGTAGCAGCATAACATCCCCGGCCTTCAATGCCAGGTGTTCTCCAGCATCTCCTCCAAGAAGAACAGTTGCATTGCCTGATTTCACACCTAGTACCTCATGGGCGTTGCTGTGGTAATGGTGGTAATCATAAATGCCGCCGCTCCAGCTGCCACCCCAATTATGACGGTTGAATGCAGACTCTATTTCATTCGGGTTATCACTGAAAATGCCTTCGTATACGATGACAGGCAGTTCCGGATTATTTGGAATTTGGCCATCATCCTTTAGAAAAAATGATCTTTCCTGAGCATTCATCGAAAGGACTCCTTTCTTGTTTCAAATATTACCTTTTACAAACGATCCGGAGCTTCACCGGGCTTCGCAGGCTTATGACGGTTCTCTACAGGCCGCTTGTATTGAAGGTATCTCCTCCGTCCAGGCTGCCTGATTTGAATCCTTTATAAAACCAACGCTTCCTTTGCTCGGAAGTCCCATGGGTGAAGCTCTCAGGCACAACATGTCCCTGGGCCCTTTTTTGGATGGTGTCATCCCCGACCGCGCTGGCTGCATTTAATGCTTCCTCAAGATCACCCTCCTCAAGTAAATCCATTCCCTGAGCATGGTGGGCCCAAACACCAGCCAAATAATCAGCCTGCAATTCAAAACGTACGGATTTCTCATTGCTGCTATGGGGCATTTCCTTCTGTGTGGTCCCCAGCAGGGTTTGCACGTGGTGCCCCACTTCATGGGCGATCACATAAGCCATCGCAAAGTCCCCCGGAGCTTCGAATTTTTGCCGAAGCTCTTCATAGAAGCTGAGGTCAATATACAGCTTTTGGTCACCCGGACAATAAAATGGGCCGACTGCCGAACTGGCTGCACCACAGGCTGACTGGACGCTGTCGGTGTACAACACGAGGGTCGGCTCTTTATAAACAAGGCCTTCCTCCCTGAAAACTTCAGTCCACACCTTCTCTGTATCCGCGAGCACTACCGAGACGAACTCAGCATGTTCCTTTTCCTGTGCGGTTTCCTCATAGGGCACGGCCGGGTCTGAACCCGTCGTTGGCATGTTATTCAATATAGCCCCCGGATCCCCGCCGAGCAGCGTATAGATGATGACGATGATCAAGCCCCCGATACCGCCTCCTGCGAGAGTTTTGCCTCCCATACCCCTTCGGTCCTCAACGTTTGAGCTCCCTCTTCTTCCTTGCCATTTCATCGTGTTTCCTCCCTGTCATGGAGCGTACAGATTTACATATAGTGTTATACCCCCAATTGATAGTTTAATATCCTGGTTTCATCCTTTGAATGTTTGTAAATAGTGCCAGATAAATGCTGAGAGCAGCATCTTTGGTTTGAACCGGAATATCAGGCAGGAATATTTTTGAAAATATTTATTATTTTTAAATAATGATTAAAACTCTCAATCCAACATTTATTTGATTTACCAAAAAATTTTTTTGACAATTTAGTAGGTTTAAAAGTATTATATTAAGATAACAAGGAGGTTAGTAGAATGTCAGTTTTAAATAAACAGAAAATTGCGGACAGTGTCCCGCAGACAGGCTTTTTTGGACATCCTAAGGGCCTATTCACTCTGTTCTTTACTGAGTTTTGGGAGCGTTTCTCTTATTATGGAATGAGAGCAATTCTCGTTTTCTATATGTACTATGAGGTTTCAAAAGGCGGCCTGGGGCTTGATGAAAATATGTCTCTTGCCATTATGTCCATCTACGGGTCACTTGTATATATGTCGGGAATCATTGGCGGCTGGCTGGCCGACAGAATCTTTGGAACATCCAAGGCAGTCTTTTACGGCGGAATATTGATTATGCTTGGCCACATTGTGTTGGCGGTACCGGGAAGCGTGACGATGTTCTTCGTATCCATGGTTCTGATCGTGCTTGGTACTGGCTTGCTTAAGCCTAACGTGTCCAGTGTTGTAGGTGAAATCTACAGTGAACAAGACAATCGCCGCGATGCCGGATTCAGTATCTTCTATATGGGGATCAACCTCGGCGGATTCCTTGCTCCATTGATTGTCGGAACAGTTGGAATGAAATATAATTTCCACCTCGGATTTGGCATTGCCGCAGTCGGTATGTTCCTGGGATTATTAGTTTTCATGTTCACGAAAAAGAAAAACCTCGGACTTGCGGGTACAATTGTCGCAAATCCCCTTTCACAAACAGAAAAGAAAAAAGTGTTTACCACGATTGGTTTAAGTGCTGTCCTTATCGCTATTTTAATTGCTATTGCCATTCCAAATGGCCTGCTTTCATTTAAAACGTTCATCAATCTAGTAGGAATTTTAGGATTTTTAATTCCAACTGCTTATTTCGTTGCCATGTACCGCAGTCCTAAAACAACAGAAACGGAACGTTCAAGAATTATTGCTTATATTCCGCTATTTCTTGCTTCTGTTATGTTCTGGGCTATTCAAGAGCAAGGATCAACCATCCTTGCAAGCTATGCGGATAAACGTACACAACTGGACTTTGCAGGAATTCATATTTCACCTGCCTGGTTCCAATCATTGAATCCGCTATTTATTATCTTTTTAGCTCCTGTGTTTGCATGGTTATGGGTGAAGCTTGGAAATCGCCAGCCATCAATCCCTAAGAAATTCTCTTTAGGACTATTATTTGCTGGCCTGTCTTTCCTGGTCATTCTTTTACCGGCTTACTTTGGCGGCAGTGATTCATTGGTGAATCCAATGTGGCTGGTTCTCAGCTATTTGATTGTCGTGTTTGGGGAATTATGCCTGTCACCTGTAGGGCTATCTGCCACAACAAAACTGGCACCAGCAGCCTTCTCGGCACAGACAATGAGCTTATGGTTCTTATCAAACGCTGCAGCCCAGGCACTAAATGCGCAATTGGTCCAATTCTATACACCTGAAAACGAAATGCTGTACTTTGGTGTGATCGGGGGAGCATCCATCCTTCTGAGTATCCTGCTCTTTGCACTATCGCCAAAAATTCAGACTTATATGAAGGGTGTACGTTAAATTTTCGCAAAATAAAAGCATGGGAAATTTCCCATGCTTTTATTTTTGTATGGTTAAACCATTATTTTACAAATACCATTAGTGAATTCAACTGGATCATTGATTGGCAGGCCTTCAATCAGCAGGGCTTGATTGTACAATAAATTAGTATAGAGGTCTAATTTCCCTTTATCTTTTTCATAGGCATCCTTTAATGACTGGAATACCTCATGATTTGGATTAATTTCCAGCACTTTTTCCGCCTGGATGTTTTGGTTATTCGGCATCGATTTCAGGATCTTTTCCATTTCAATCGTTACTTCGCCGTCTGTGGCAAAACATACAGGATGGGTCCTCAATCTTTTTGACTCCCTTACGTCTTTAACTTTTCCGATTAAAATATTCTTCATGTAGTCAAAAAGATCTTTATTGTCACTGTCCTGTGAACCCTCATCGTCCTGATTCTCTTCTTCAATCCCGAGGTCGCCGCTTGATACCGATTTGAATTCTTTATCCTTGTAGGACATTAACATCCTAATGGCAAACTCGTCGATCTCATCGGTGAAATATAAGATTTCATACCCTTTTTCCGCCACCAGTTCTGCCTGTGGAAGTTTTTCGATTCTTTCATTGGACTCTCCGGATGCATAATAAATATACTTTTGGTCCTCAGGCATCCTTGACACATATTCATCCAGGGTCACGAGCTTCTTCTCCTCGGAGGAGTAGAACATCAACAAATCCTGCAGTTCTTCTTTATGGGTTCCAAAGTCGCTGTAGACCCCATATTTCAATTGCCTTCCGAATGAGTTATAAAATTCCTCGTACTTTTCCCTTTCGTTCTTTAGCAGGCTTTGCAATTCACTTTTGATTTTTTTGTTGATATTTTTTGCAATCAGCTTCAATTGCCGGTCATGCTGGAGCATCTCTCTCGAAATGTTCAACGAAAGATCCTCTGAATCAACCATCCCTTTTACAAAGCTAAAGTAATCTGGAAGGAGGTCAGCGCATTTGCTCATGATCAGCACGCCGTTAGAATACAGTTCTAATCCCTTTTCGTATTCCTTCGAATAGTAGTCAAACGGGATTTTTTCCGGGATGAATAAAATTGCATTGTATCTTACAGTGCCATCCACACTGATGTGGATGTGCTTGATTGGCTTGTCAAAACCATAGTGTTTTTCCGTATAAAAATTCTCATAATCCTCAGAAGTAAGCTCGCTTTTGTTCTTTCTCCAAATTGGAACCATACTGTTGATGGTCTGTTCTTCGATATAATCCTCGAATTCGTTTTCACTGCCTTCTTTTGGCCTTCTTCCACTAACGTCCATTTTGATCGGGTAGCGGATGAAGTCGGAGTATTTTTTAATGACCGCTTTTAGGCGGTACTCTTCCAGGTATTCGTCATAATTTTCTTCTTCGCTGTTCTCTTTTATTTTTAGAATAATCTCTGTTCCTACTGCATCTTTGTCACATGGTTCTAGCGTGTACCCATCAGTGCCGGTAGATTCCCACTTATATGCAGTTTCGCTCCCTAAGGCCCTGCTGATCACCGTAACAACGTCAGCAACCATAAACGCGGAATAAAAACCCACACCAAACTGGCCGATGATGTCATGCCCGTCTTTCAACTCATTTTCTTTTTTAAATGCTAACGAACCGCTTTTGGCAATCGTCCCAAGGTTTGTCTCCAGCTCTTCCTTCGACATTCCGATACCAGTGTCGACGATTTTCAATGTCCGGTTTTCTTTGTCAGGCACCACTTTTATGTAATAACTGTCTTTGTCAAAGCTTAGCGAATCATCAGTCAATGCTATGTAATAAATCTTGTCGATTGCATCACTGGCATTTGAGATTAATTCCCTTAAAAAGATCTCCCGATGAGTATAAATGGAATTGATCATCATCTCTAATAGTCTTTTAGATTCTGCCTGGAATTGCTTTTTTTCCATTTAAATTTCCCCTTTCGAAAATGATAAAGTTGATGCGACATATTCACCACAACACATTAGCACTCTTCCTGATCGAGTGCTAATCAATAATTAAATAACATACACTACCATTAAGTGTCAACACCCAGTTTAATCCTGTCATTCCACTGGCGGGATTAAACTGTATTGAACTCCGTTAATGCGGCCGAAAAAAAATCCTTACCCAATACTGGACAAGGATTTTTTCCCTAAGGTTTACAATTTAAATTTCGCCAAAGTCATCTGCAATTCCTCAGCCAACACAGACAGGGATTGTGCTGAAGCAGAAACATCTTCGATTGTGCTTAATTGTTCTTCGCTTGTGGCAGAGTTCTGCCGGCTCGCACTTGCCCCTTCTTCAGCTACCAGTTTAACAACATCAATGGCTTCAACTATCTGCTGGCTTCCTTCAGACATTTGTGCGATAGAAGCTGTAACCTCCTGCACTTTATCACTCACTTCTGTTACCCGTTCATCTATCGTTTTAAACAGTTGACCGAATTTCTGTGTCTTCACGACACCATCCGCTACCTTTTCTGTCCCGAGCAACATGGATGCTACGGCGTCATTCGTTTCAGTTTGAATAGCATTAATCAATTCGGAAATTTGCTGTGCAGAAGCAGCCGATTGCTCTGCCAGCTTCCTGACTTCATCCGCCACAACAGCAAACCCTTTACCATGCTCACCAGCACGGGCAGCTTCGATTGCCGCGTTTAATGCAAGCAAGTTCGTCTGGCTAGAGATGTCCGTAATAAGTGACACAATATTGACAATTTCCTTGGATCGTTCCCCAAGATTTTCGATGGCCGCTGAGGTAGACTGAACCGTTTTATGGATATCACCCATATGGTAAATAACATCCTCCACGCTGCTGGCTCCCTCTGCGGATATTTCAAGGGTCCTTTTGGTTAACGAGGATACTTCCTCACTGTTCGCGGCTATTTGCTGTATGCCGGCCGACATTTGAGTGATCGCCGTTGCCGCCCCATTAATACTGTTCAACTGTTCATCGGAACCAGCGGAAAGCTGCTGTGTCGCTGCAGCAATTTGCTGGGCTGAGTGCGTACTTTGTTCCGCATTGGCTGTCAGCTCCTCTGATGAGGCCGTTAAAGTAGTGGCTGACTTGTTCACCTGCTCCAAAATAGAACGCAGGGAGCCCACCATTACATTAAAACTGCGGCTTAATTGTCCAAGTTCATCGGTGCCATTTGCATCGATATTTTCATCCAGGTTTCCCTCATTAATCTTTACTGTGGCAGCCATGAGCCTTCTTAAGGGTACCATGATCGACCTTATGATAAAAAAGACTAATACGGCGGCAGCAATGGTAGAACCACTGATCACAATTAATGTAGTTGTAAGGATTGAACTGGCCTCATCATCTATTTCAGCTGAATACATCGTGCCGGAAATTTTCCAGCCTGTAAGTTTATTAGTTTCAAAGATTAATTTCTTTTCTTCACCATCAAGCATATATGTGGTTGTTCCTGAATTATGCTTAAACATATATTTATGCTCAGGATTAGAAGCGTCCGCACCGGCTTTCTGTTTCGGGTGAATCAAAAATTTGCTGTTCTTGTCCAGAACCTGCGGATACCCTTCCTTGCCGATTTTCGCCTCGTTTACCATATCTGCAAGTGTTTTAATCTTCACGTCAAAAGCGACGACTCCGCTATTATCCTGGAGCCTGTTTGCAATGGTAACAGTGACTTCACCCGTTTCATTCACGCCCGGATCTGTGATGATTGCTTCGCCGGAATTGCCCATTGCCTGCTGGTACCATGTTTTCTCTTCAGGGTTTGCCAGCAGCTGGTCTTCAGAGGAACTAAGCAAGGCACCCGCTTCTGTACCTATATAAACCGACTGGATTTCTGGATATAATTCCTTAAACCCTGTTAGCTGCGTCAATAAGGCTGGATCAACCTGGCTGCTGTCAAATGATGTTGCTAAATAATTTATCACCTTTATCTTGTCTTCAAAGAACAAGTTCACATTCTGGTTGATCAATTGAACATTTTGTTCCGCTGCATTAAGAATTTGCCCCTCCACTTTAGCTTTTGCGGAATTATAGGAAATCAGCCCAATCAAAATGCTGGGTATAATTAATACGATTGCAAAGGCTAAAATGAGTTTACTTCTGATATTTAATTTAAAATGTTTTAACATATGATAGTCCTTTTAACTTTATTTTATTTGTAGGTTCCTGCGGTTGGCTCTCCACCTTGCGATGAAAATTCAATTTACCATTCTGAGCAAGTTTTATTGTGGCAGCCATCCCCTTTTCTGCATTGTTAACATGAATCCTTCAAACACTTATTACCACAAAACCGTGAATATTAGCATAGGAAAATATAACCTGTTTTTTTATCAAATCATAAGCTGTAAACAGTGTCCAATATTCTTGAAACATGGAATCCGTCCACTCAACACCATTTTTATTTCGTTAAGACTTGTATTTCATTCACTCGGACAAAAATACACAATTATGAAATTATATTAAAAAAAGAAAAAGCTGACTACTACAACTACGAATGTAATAGTCAGCGCTGATTTTATAACATTCATTTCCAAACGTTTGTTTTCGGTTTTATAAAAGAATTTTATTGAAAAAACTTTAAGACTGTTTTAACGTCCGTTTTAAAAATTCCCTCGTTCTATCTTGTTTTGGATTGCTGAAAATTTGTTCCGGGCTTCCCTCTTCGGCTATAACGCCCTTTTCCATAAATACAACACGGTCCGATACTTCACGGGCAAATTCCATTTCGTGAGTCACAATCAACATTGTCAGGCCCGATTCCGCAAGCTCTTTCATTACTTTTAGAACTTCCCCAACCATTTCAGGATCAAGTGCCGATGTTGGCTCATCAAACAGCATGACATCCGGTTCCATCGAAAGGGCCCTTGCAATCGCCACCCGCTGTTTTTGACCGCCGGATAGCTGGTTTGGTTTGGCGTTAATATATTTATCCATTCCAACAACCTTTAAATATTTCAAGGCTACTTTTTCAGCTTCTTCCTTTGAGCGCTTTAACACTTTTATCTGGCCAACCATACAGTTGTTTAACACATTATGGTTGTTGAAAAGGTTAAATTGCTGGAATACCATCCCCAGGTTTTTGCGGTAGGCGAAAATATCATGCTTGTCGTCTAAAATATTTTCACCCTTATATATAATTTGACCGCCGCTCGGCATTTCTAATAGATTGATACATCGAAGAAGAGTCGATTTACCAGATCCCGATGAACCAATGATGGTGACTACTTCTCCTTTATTGACAGAAAAATCAATGTCTCTTAACACTTCATGGGTTCCAAAGGATTTATTTAGATGCTGAACTTCAATGACTTTCTCCATATATTCTCGCCCCCTTCCCTATGAACACTATTTCGCTGGCACGTCTATTTCCTCACCAAGAATCTGGTAATTTTTTGGGCCATCTATTTTTCTTTCAAAATAAAGCAGGATTCTTGTCACGATAAAGGTCATGACAAAATAGATAACACACGCGACAAAGAATGATTCGAAGTATCTAAAGTTATTTCCTGCAACTGATTTCGTCAGGAAATATAATTCTGAAACGGATATGACATTCAGTACAGAAGTGTCTTTTATGTTGATGACAAACTGATTCCCGGTTGCAGGCAAAATATTGCGAATTACTTGCGGCAAAACGACATTGATCATCGTTTGTATATGGTTCATGCCAATCGCCTGGGCTGCTTCAAACTGCCCTTTATCAATCGACACAATCCCGCCCCTCACGATTTCAGCCATGTATGCACCTGTGTTAATGGAAACAACGATAAGTGCTGCAGTTATCACGTTCATATCTATGCCAAATGCAAGAGCCGATCCATAATAAATCACCATCGCCTGAACAATCATCGGTGTTCCCCGGAAAAATTCTATATAAACAGAAAGAATGAGATTAATCAATTTAAGAATAACTTTTTTTGCTCCGCGTTCAGGCACAGGAATCGTACGTATTATCCCGGCAATCAAACCTATGACCGCACCAAATATAGTACCGATTAGAGCAATAAAGAGCGTCATGCCAGCCCCGCGAAGGAACATTGGCCAGTTTTCCGAAACTATTTTTACAATCCATTCAACACTCATCTTTCTCCCCCTTCATCTCATCATAAAACCGACTGCATGAAGCACAGCCGGTTTTATATTTGGTTATTCTGCTGCTGGTTGATTTTTTATCGCGTTATCCATTATGCTTGTACGTTCTTCCTCAGAGATGCCAGCTAAAATTTCATTGATTTTTTCTCTGTGCTTGCTGCCTTTTTCAAGGCCGACAGCAGTTGTCGTATCTTCTGGTGACGTTTTAAATCCTTCTGTAAATTCGACCATCGCAAAGTTTTCGTTTGCGGCTGAAGCACTGACTGCTTCAGGCCGTTCTGAAACATATGCATCAATGACACCAGATTCAAGTGCGACTCTCATAGCCGGGAAGTTGTCCATGGCTGGCTGTTTCGCGACACCTTTGATTTGGTCGATAACCGTATAATGGAATGTATTTAATTGAGCTGTAACTTTTGCGCCCTTGAAATCCTGGATCGATTTAGCTCCTTCATAGTTGCTGCCTTTTTTCACAACCATCACCAGATTGGACTGATAATAGTTGTCCGAAAAGTCGATTGTCTTTTTGCGATCCGCTGTCGGGGACATACCTGCGATGATGGCGTCAATTTTTCCGGATGTCAGGGCTGGTACAAGACCGTCCCACTCTGTTTTCACAATCACTAATTCTTTTCCAAGACCCTCTGCCACTTTTTTGGCGATTTCTACGTCATAGCCGCCTGCATATTCTTTTGTGCCCTGTATTTTGACAGCACCATTGGAATCATCCTTTTGAGTCCAGTTAAATGGCGCATATCCTGCCTCAAGGCCTACTTTAAATGTATCTTTTTCGGCTGATCCGGAACCAGTTTCACTGCCCCCGCACCCTGCTAATAGAATCATAGCTGAAATAAACAGCATGAATAATAACGAAGCTTTTTTCATCCTAATCTCTCCTCCTGTTTTCCCGGGACAATTTACACAACAAAAAAGCGACCTGAGATAAACTCAGGTCGCACTATGTATAGTTGCCCCTAAATCCCTCTCTTTTCCCAAATGAGATAGCACAACTCAATAAACCGGGTAATTTATTGAGACAGTCCTGCAGCTATTAACTGCAGACCCAGCAAGCAAAACAGAGAAGTATTACCCACTTCGGCGACATTTCCTTCTCTTTAGCATCATGGCTTCTCAAACTCCGCCAAAGACTGTTAAACATCGCGCCTCTACCTCACTGTTAAAAGTGAGGTTCTATTAAATTATGTTATATACACTACAATATCATATTGAATCTGTCAACCTGGCATGACTGAATGAAGACTTCTATTTCTTTCCTCGGCGGGGATTTCACGGACTAAACCCGTTGCTATAATGGAAAAAGTATCCTTGAGCGTCGGGATTCAAGGACAAAATCTTTTCGCTTCTTCGCTGTTTAAAATGATCTATTTATTCATTTTAGCAAGAAAATCCCCCAGGAGGTCTTCTAGATCATTTTCTATTTCTTCATTTGCTTCTTCTAGGATTCGTGGCTGTTTTTCTTTTGCCTCATCCCAGTCCAAATTACTTAAGTCATCATCCATTGCATCTAATTCAGCAGCTAATGATGTCCCGTCTTCAGAAAAATCGCTATTACCCTGTACAGTTGCAACCATATTGTCATTGATTGCTATCTCTTCTTGCAAGTATAATGCCTCGTCGATATCCAAAGTGTTACTATTAAATGAAGCGAGTAAAATAGTAGAACGAACTGGGTCAGATAATAATTGATAAATTATATTGCCTATCAATGCCTCAGAATGTTCATGCTTCAACCAATCTCGCTGTGATTTACTTAATTTATGGGGAAGCGGGATTGTTATCGTTTCCCTTTCTCTTGCATAGGAATTCCCGACTCCTTGCATCACAAAATCAGCAATTTTGCTTGAGAAATTTCTCCTTTCCGTTTCCTTTAACCTTTGCAAATGCTTTAGTACATGGTCAGGTGTGTCAGAAGGGACTCGAAAAGAAATCGTTTGCCCCCTCTTAACTTCACCCGCTTTGGGTTTTTTCATGGGATCACCTTAGTTCTTAATGGGCTCTTTAACCATTTTTTCCTTCTCTGTTTTTCTTACAAAGTCGGTAATTAACTTATAATAAGCATTCGCCATCATCCAAACACTTTCTTTTTCATCTTCAAAGAAATCGATATTGTAACCATCTAAATTATTATTTAATGTTTTAATATAATCCTTTAAAACATTGGCTCCGCCGCCTACAAAATAGCAAATTTCTGTCTGGGAGTTTTTCTGCCATATATTACGTAATAACCGATATTGCTTCTTCGCTAAATCAAGAAGAATACGATCGATAATATCATGAACACTTGTCCGGCTGCCTTTAACCATTATATGATTTCGATCATTTTTCTTCGTAATGATTTCAACAACATCTCTGCGACTGTCTAATTCCACACCATGTTTGGTTCTAATTTCTTCTCTTATGGCTTCTAATGATTCCGATACACCAAGATTAAATCCTTGTGCCTTATCATCATCGACATTTCGATTCCTGATAACCGCAATATCTGTTGATAGTCCTCCAATATCTTGGATTAATATCTTCTTATCAATTAAATCCTTATTAATAATTTTTAGATTGTTATCCATCACAAGGTTAATGTAGGCAGCAAAGCCCTCAGGATAGACCTTTACTTCATCAAACTTTATATTTACTTTTAATCCTTGATATTTTGGGGTTACCAGAAATTCAACTTGGTGGACAGAGCCAATTAGTCTAGAGCGATAACCAGCATCCTTACCCTCCTTAACTTCGCGAAGAGGCAGACCTGTTCCCAGTGTATATCTTCCATCAATCACATTTTTGGTTCGTTGGAAAACACTCTTATTTTCTGCCCTAACCGCATCTAAAGCTAATGTAGCAAAAAGCATGACTAATGTTTGGTCTTCTTCAGATTTACTGCTGCCTGGATCGAGTTCTGTCGCATTGTTACTCTTTGTTGCTAAAACACCCACGCGATAAATAACATTATTCTCTTTCAATGCTGGGGAATGCACCTTAATATGAATTCCTTCTAGCGGATTCTTATTATCTAATTCTTCTATTCCGATAACTGGACGATCTTCCGTATCCCTTGCGACAATGTTGGGAACGTTTAGTTCGTACTCTGCGTCCCCAAAAATCGCCTTAATCGAATCATTTCCAACATCAATAGCTGCAATTCTTGATTTAGACATAGATATTTCCATCCCTTTTCGTTTAGTCGAGTGTTAAAAGTAATTATGCATAATCCAATTTCTTTATTTTAAGGTTAAAGGGGATTACTATATTCTTCAATGATACCTGCCTAAAAAACACTAAATTGTAAAGCTGTAAACATATTGTAACTATTCAGTTTTTTGTAAACGATAGTGTAAACATTGATTACAAATATGTATACATCGTGTCCTTATTGATTGTAAACAGCACTGTATACATGTGAACATTTTTGTATACAGAGAAGTTTGCAAAATGGTAGACGTGCAAACATTTTTGTATACAGATTTTAGATATTCAAACTGCCAATTTATTGGTATTTCCTCAAGATTATTCATGCTATTATGAAAGATTAAAAAAACCTTTTTAGAACTTATGCTCTGAAAAGGCTCTTGATAAAGTTGGTTTCCGATACAAACACTAGGTATCGTTCTTTCATTCAAAACTTACACCAAAATACATGCTCTATTTTGTTTAAAAAGTAACAGTTCTTCTAACCATTAGTTTGTCCTATATCAGGTACCGCAAAAGGTGCGGTAAGGACGGGTTGTTTCTGCTGGCAGTGTAGCATATTCGCACTGTTCGGGAGAATATGCGTATGGGTCTGAAAGAACATCAACAAGCCTTTCCATCACGCTGTAGTCCCCCTGCTCTACAGCCGCTTCAAGTGCTTCTTCTACCAGGTGGTTCCGCGGGATTACCGAGGGATTACTGTCGCGCATCAACTGGCTCGAGGACTCCTTTGATTCCTCCTGCCTGCCGAGCCTCGACTGCCACTGTTCATGCCACTGGGTAAATTCCGGTGTCCCAAATAGGACTGTATCCTCGTGCCTGTCTAAAGTTAATGCACGGAAAGTATTTGTGTAGTCCGCACGATGCTTGTGCATCATGCCGAGCAGGTCCGCGATTAAGGCTTCATCCTGTTCTTCTTCATTGAATAGCCCCAGTTTAGCCCTCATGCCTGATAGCCAATTGGACTTATACAGCTCCGTAAATCCTGTAACAGTATCCTGGGCCAATTCCACAGCTTGCTCCTGATTTTCATGCAGCAGCTGCAAAAGGCTTTCCGCAAAGCGCGCGAGATTCCATCCGCCGATATAAGGCTGATTAGCATACGCATAGCGCCCTTCCCTGTCAATGGAACTGAATACTGTTGCCGGGTCATAGGTGTCCATGAACGCACAAGGGCCGTAATCTATGGTTTCCCCGCTGATGGTCATGTTGTCGGTATTCATCACCCCGTGGATAAAGCCAACGAGCTGCCATTTTGCAATGAGCGCAGCCTGGCGCTTGATTACTTCCTTTAACAGCGAAAGGTACCTGTTTTCGTCACCTTCTATATAAGGAAAATGGCGCTTTATCGCATAGTCAGCAAGCGACCGGAGTTCTTCAGCCGTCCCCCACCTTGCAGCATATTGAAAGGTGCCGACGCGCAGATGGCTGGCAGCCACACGGGCCAGAATGGCACCAGGAAGTTCGGTTTCACGGATAACCGGCTCACCTGTTGAGACCACGGCAAGACTGCGGGTGGTGGGGATACCCAGCCCGTGCATTGCTTCACTGATGATGTACTCGCGCAGCATCGGGCCAAGTGCAGCCCGGCCATCACCACCGCGGGAGTAAGGCGTTCTGCCCACACCCTTGAGCTGGATATCAAACCGCTCACCATCAGGGGTGATCTGTTCACCCAGCAGAATAGCCCGTCCGTCCCCTAACATTGTAAAGTGCCCGAATTGATGCCCCGCATATGCTTGGGCAAGAGGCGTAGCGCCATCAGGAAGCCGGTTTCCTGCAAATATCTCTGCACCATCTTCACTTCTTAGCGACTCGGCTTTCAACCCCAGGGATGTTGCCAGTGGTTCATTTAGAACTACAAATTTAGGTGAATTTACAGGAGTTGGTTTTTGAATGGTAAAAAACAGTTCCGGAAGCCGGGCGTAGCTAGTATCTAAGTTCCATCCTGTTTCAATCTTTTCGTTTTTCATCGTGTCTCCTTTTCCTCTTTTGTCTTTTATACATAACAATAGTTTCCTATTTATCATTGTTTTCTAATAAAAACATATGTCTGCCTATATATTATACCCTTCCACAAAAAAATGACGCCCGCTTATAACTCATAGTATGTAGTGAAATTAGAAATCACTTTATGCGGAAAAAGCAAAAAAGGCTGCCAGTCAGTCAGTTTTCACTGACATTCTGGACAGCCTCCTGCAATACTTACCTCATTGATTAATAAGGATCAGCTTCGTGGCTTTTCTCCACAGCCTGTTTTGTTGCTTCGTTCGCATCCAGTGAACCCTGGCCGAATTTCGATTTGCCGGATTCACGGCCTGGAACATTGTTTTCATTCGCCATTTCTTGAATTTCTTTCATTTTCATTTCGATGCCTTCTTGCACACGGCGGCCATAGTCTTCATCGGCTTGTGTGAAATGTTCAATCATGGCTTCCTGAATGCGTTTGTCGCATACCACAAGCGCTGCGGAAAGGTTTTTGATCAATTCATCGCGCTCCCAGTCTTCAAAGCTGCGGTACGTTTCACCCGCCTGGCCGTAGTTGTTGGGACGGTCAATCTGTGCGCTCATTGCCGCTGCAGTATATGTTGGGCGATGCTGTGGACGCTCTTCCTTGCTCGCTTCCTGATAGCCGCCGATCATCGATGGCTCATAATTGATATGTGGATTTTCCCCTGACTCCTTAGGGTCGCGTATGTCCATTTGGCCACGGTGCTGGTTCGTGCGGACAGGCAC
This sequence comes from Bacillus sp. T33-2, assembly GCF_002860205.1. Taxonomy (GTDB): domain Bacteria; phylum Bacillota; class Bacilli; order Bacillales; family Cytobacillaceae; genus T33-2. The sequence goes on along the minus strand of NZ_PGVB01000013.1, from coordinate 15,364 downwards.
TTTCGGCGCATTCACAGGCAACTTCAAATAGTTCGCACCTACACGATAGCGCTGCGTATCTGAATAAGAGAAGGTGCGGCCCTGCAGCATTTTGTCATCCGAGAAATCCATTCCATCGACAAGAACCCCTGTACCAAAGGCGGCTTGCTCAATCTCAGCATGGTAATCCACTGGATTGCGGTCAAGGACCATGCGGCCGACCGGCAGCCATGGGAACTTATCCTCCGGCCAGAGTTTGGTATCATCAAGCGGATCAAAATCGAGCTCAGGATGGTAATCATCCTCCATGATCTGCACAAATAACTCCCATTCCGGATATTCTCCGCGCTCAATCGCTTCATATAAATCCTGTGTGGCATGACTGACATTCTTCGCCTGAATGGCGTCTGCTTCTTCTTGTGTAAGGTTGCGGATTCCTTGCTTCGGCTCCCAGTGATACTTCACGAGCACTGCCTCGCCTTTGTCATTCACCCATTTATAAGTATTTACACCTGAACCCTGCATGTGGCGGTATGTAGCTGGAATACCCCATGGAGAGAACAGGAATGTAATCATATGCGTTGCCTCAGGAGAGCGCGAAACGAAGTCAAACATCCCCTGAGGATTTGGCACGTTCGAAGCCGGATCGACTTTAAATGCGTGGATCATGTCAGGGAACTTCATCGCGTCACGGATAAAGAAAATTTTAAGATTGTTCCCAACGAGATCCCAGTTGCCATCTTCCGTATACATTTTTACCGCAAAGCCGCGCGGGTCTCTTGCTGTTTCCGGTGAATCCTTCGCCCCTGCTACGGTGGAGAAACGAACCATTAACGGTGTTCTCTTCCCGGAACCCGAAAATACTTTCGCGCGGGTGTACTTCTCTACCGGTTCATCCCCGACTTTTCCGTACGTTTCAAAATACCCGAATGCTCCAGCTCCTCTTGCGTGTACGACACGCTCCGGAACCTCTTCCCGGTCAAAATGGGAAATTTTTTCAATAAAGTGGTAGTTCTCAAGTGTGGCCGGACCGCGATTACCAATGGTACGGATGTTCTGGTTATCCGTCACAGGATGGCCCTGCCGCGTAGTCAACGTGTCACGTTTTACGTCTTGTCCATTTGAAGCATTGATATCTTTGTTCTCTGCCAAAATGAAAACCTCCTTAAAATTAATCAACCCTATCTTACCTCTTATCAGAATATTTTTACAGTAAAAAGGGTTGCACTAATTAGAATTAATATTAATCTAGATTTATACTAATCAGAAGAGGAAGTTAAACATCTTGGTACACCGTTCTACTTTTAAACGTAATGGAACAGGAATGGGATACTTTTACATTCTTTTCTTAATATTATTCCTTCGCCCATGTTATTAACTAAAATAAAGGCCCCTAAAAAAGGTGCCTTCATTATTTTAACGATGCCTTTATTTTTCAGAGGGTCATGGTTTAACGACTTCAAAGCCTAACCGTATGGCAGGGATTGCACTGCCTGGGTGGTCATCTCCATATGTCAGCTGCGGTGCAAGATAGATATCAGGTTTCTGCTGTTTTCCTCTATAAATTCCGGGGTAAAAGTCGATAATGTGGTATCCAGGCTCTCCAGAGGCGATCATATTGACAATCACTGTACCTGCAGTATTAAATCCACAAACATAACCAACATACCCATTATCGTAGGTAATATTATAGGTGTTATCGTATTCAGTCCATCCAACCCCTTTTAATTCAATCTGGATAGGAGTTCCGGGAGGGCCGGATGTTGGCGTAACTTTCACAATGGATGGTGTAATACTTATATATGTCTGTCCATAAATCTTTCCATTCATTTTTAGGTCGATCCGGTGTGGGATCCCACCCAGATCATCTGGTACGGGAAATGCTTTCGTAAATGAGCCTTTACTATCCGTTTCACTAGAAAATAGGTTTAATTGCTTTTCTCCGAAGCCATTTCCAGAAACACGGCTTCCTCTCATTGTATTAAAGATTACTTCAACTTTTTGATTTTTAGGCAGTCCATGAGCTTTCATTGTAACTTGTTCCCCTACAACACCTGAATCCTTATCTAAACTTACTGTTACACCAGACTCATTCTTTAGTTCAGGCATGACTACACCACCGTCAGCAGCTGTTGGAATGGCTTCGACCCATTGATTCTTATCAACTGTTCCTTCGGTAACTTCAAATGTAAAGGAGGGAACAGGCAAATAGGAGGTTGGTGCTTGTTCATGATTGATATAAGCCATTCCTAAATATCCATGCCAGATTGTCAAGGTATGCTTTCCAACTGGGCCTGCAGCCCGAATTTTGGCAACAGCTTTCCCATCTGTGGCAATAGCCGTTAGAAGACCTGTAAACTTGTTATCATAAGTTAGCTGCCAGTTTCGTTCCATATCTTCATAACCAATTCCATCAGCAGTAATAGTGATTTCTGTACCAATCGGACCGGATTCAGGTGACATTTTAAATGTTGGGTTAACATGGATGTTGGCTTGTGTCATTAATTTATTACCTTGTTTGACATAAATGGTATGGTTTCCACCAAATCCGCTTGGAATAGCAAAATCTCCTTCCAGTATTCCTTTTGCATCACTTTTCCCATTAGTTAATGGAACAACTTTGTCCTTAAACAAGACGCCAGTGAATTCATACAATCCATTTAGATCGAATTTCCCCTCTACCGTTTTCCACTCTAATTTTGTTTCTGTATTCGATTGAAGCCCCTTAATTGAAAAGTGGACAGGCGTCCCTACCTCACCTTTGGCAGTGGAAAGGGTAATTTCACCAGGGAAAACAGGTTCCCTATCTTTCTCTGATTGTTCACTTTCATTATTGTCTTTACTACTATTATTGTCTGCTTTTACTGCTGTTTCTTTTGACAGAGTAGTATTGCTGCAGCCAGTAATTATAAAAAGGAGAATCAATGCTGTTATTATATTAAATTTATTTTTTTTATAGGTTTTCCCCATATATTTGCTCCTTTTCAAATGATTAATGCCGATATAAAGAACGAGGAGCCATAACATGCTCCTCATTCCTTTCTTGATTAACTTGTTATTCTACGATGGTAAACTTATTATTTTTAGGCGCCCAGACATCCAGAACGTAGCCCTTTTTACCATGGCCCTTAATACCTTTTGATATTGCTTTAAATTTATAGTTGTATTCACCTGTCGGAAGATCTATCACCGTGGCTCCAGGATACGCATTTTTAAAATAGAGAGCGCTTACCCAAAAAGGTTTGCCTGTATTAGGGTCTACTGCGACTTCCCCCGTTTCGTGGTTAACATGATATTGGAAAGGTAACTCTAAAACTTTTTTCCCATTGCTCCTAATTTCTACATAAATTGAGAAATAATCCAGAAATTTAGCGGCAGCTGCATGGGTAGCAAATTCTTTAACCCCAGCCGTAAAGACAATATGTTCTCCCGCAGTACTTTTGTTAAACTCATGTACATCGGGCACACAGCCAAACCCTATGCCTCCATTACCAGCGATAATCCCATCAGTTGGCTGATGGTAAAGCCCAGGAAATTGTTCATTAGCCATCCCTAATGGAACTCCAATCCCTCCACTTTCTAAATTGATCAGATTTAGGTTAAAGCTGTGCTTGCCTTTTGCTTGCGTGCTGAATCCCATTAAAGAAAAGAGTAAAACAGCGGCCAGCCCAGCCAACAGTGCAGAATAAAGCCGTTTTTTCATCCACGTTCCTCCTTTAATTCGGTAATAACCATACAAAACTTGTTTACTGTTTTAGAGTACTACATGGACGGCTTATATTAAATTAAATTTTTTCCAAAATTTACAACATAAATTTTGGATACTCGACAATAGTCCCAACAAAATGGGGATGATGCAATCGTTTAAGAACGTTGTTTTATCTCCATTTTTTCATATACACTATTTTTTTGTTTGATTTTATCTTCTACATGTTTTAGCAACTGATTACCTTGATAAATACTTTTAAATAAAACTATTTAAAAAACGCCTCTACTTATGGTAAGGTTCGTTCTAGTGTATTTAAATGAAGTTATTTATTAGTGGAAGTAGTAAAGTGACAAATTTTATATTGTAAACGGTTGATTGCTGAAATCCTTAATATTGGCCTGTTTTTTAATTCTTATTGACCTAAGAAGCAGGCCTATTCCAAGAAATAAAACAGTTGCCATAACTCCGCTAATTGGATTAAGCCAAACGTCTACATTGTTTAAAAATGTAATAATTCCACTTGTTGCTACCAAAACAGTAGGAAACGCATCTTCAATTGCATGCATCAACACACATGGCCAGACGGATTTTGTAAGCCTGTATATTTCAACATACATAACAGTCCAACACACCATAAGCACACAGCCTGTCAAAAGCATTTCCATTCTTGAAAGTGATCCAAAATACTCATTTGGCAGAAATACCATGTAATACGCTGCATGCCACAACGCCCAAACAAGCCCAGAAATCAGATAAATAAGCCAGTCATTCATCTTTAGTTCCATTAGTTTTGGTGTCAGGTATCCACGCCATGTAAACTCCTCAAATATGTTTTTGATAAAATTACCACCAGCAGAAATAGCTACAAGTGATAAAAACGCAGACATTTCAATATGAGATAGTTTAATCCCCCCAAAAAGCAATGCCAAGCCAACGGTTATAATTGTAATTAACGGATAGATAGCAAATGACACAAGATACCACTTAATGTTACCTCTAAAATTGGGCTTAATACCCATGTCCTTCCAATCACGGTTGAAAACTCTTATTAGTATTGCTGTTAAAAATGGTAACACTAGCCACAGCAGCATACCCAAAGAGTTGCCTTCCGGCTGTTCGGGAAGAATAGAATGAACCCATACGCCAAGCCAGCCGCTTACCAGAACAACAATAACGAAAATAATCAAACTGTTCCTTTGTTTCGCTCTATTCTCGTTTAACATTTTCAGCCTCTCCCTTTTGCTTTTTTTTAGTTTCTCTACTTCCATTTAATGCCTATATAGATTACCTGGTAATTTAAAGTATTGTTTTATCGTCTTTATATCTTTATATTTTCACCTCCAAATAGAATTATGTCTGGACAGTAATCTATAACGTATGATTTTTCCTATACTCGTTTATCAATGCTAAAAGGTTATGAGCAATATTATTGTATTGACTTTTTTCAGGTTATAAACCGCAGAATTTTTGAAAAACACCGCAAAATATTGCGGTCACCATAAATTTTCAGCATCGGTATCCCTAAAAAAATAAACCTTAACACAATTGTGCAAGGTTTGTCTTATGAATGGAGAAGAAAGCAAAAACCGCATTTACTTATGGTACGGTTCCCCCCGATTGATCCTGAATGCCCGGTAAATCTGCTCCACTAAAATGAGGCGCATCAGCTGGTGCGGGAAGGTCATTTTTGAGAAGCTTAGCTGTTCTTCGGAACGCTTAAGGACTTCTTCACTAAGGCCGAGCGAGCCTCCGACTACAAAGGCGACTTTGCTTTTACCATAGGTTGCTAGCTTATCAAGGGTGTCGGCAAGCTCCTCTGATGACTTCAGCTTCCCGTCAATTGCCAGGGCAATCATATATGTATCACCACTGATTTTTGCCAGGATCCGTTCTCCCTCTTTTTGTTTTACCTGAACCATTTCAACCTTGCTCAGCTCTTCTGGTGCTTTTTCGTCCGCAACCTCAATTATCTCGACCTTTGCGTAGCTGCCGAGCCTTTTCGTGTACTCCTCGATTCCCTGCTTTAAATATTTTTCTTTGAGCTTCCCCACCGTAACAATGGAGATATTCACATGTAACACCCTCTTTACACACAGCTTACAAACAGTTTACAAACACTTTATCCACAATAGTTATCCACATATTCACATTGATATCCACATATTGTATGGGATCACTCGTTCGCTACAATATATACAGCAAGTTGTTCACAGTATCCACAGGTGGAACGTTTGTTTTCCACAGCATCTATTCTCGTTAGCTTGGGGGCTGTTTCGTATTCGTCTACGACCTCATCCAAGGCAACCTCAACATGTTCCTCGCAGCAATAAATCATTTTGCACACTCCTTACATATCACTGTACCGGCCCGCGGCCGACGTATAATAAAGATTTTCAGGCGAAAAAGCCAGTAACATACTTTATCCACAGCTTATTTTAACATAAAAAAACAGGAAAGCCTTTCAGCCTCCTGTTTAGGTTATCCACAATTGTTTAAAAAATTTCTCCTGAAAGCTTCAATGTGGTTTCTTCCAGTTTCCCATCGCGGTAATACTTGATCTGCATATTGTCGCCGACCTTCTTTTTATTGTAAAGATGCTTTCTCAGATCGACTGCATCCTTAATTTGCTCCCCGTCCATTTCCACGATTACGTCCAGTTCCTTCAAACCTGCTTTATCAGCCGGCGAATTCGGCATTACTCGCCGCAATGCCACACCATAATTGATGTCTTTCGGCAGCTTTATTTCCTGGAGGGCATAGGCCGGGATCTCGTTCACTGAATACAGATCCACTCCCATGTATGGCCTTTTTACTTCACCGTACTGTTCTAAATCATTGATGATAGGGCGGGCTGAATTCACTGGAATCGATAAACCGATTCCTTCAACCGCTGACTGGGCAATCTTCATCGAGTTGATGCCGACTAGCTGCCCGTCTATATTGACTAACGCCCCGCCGCTGTTACCCGGATTGATCGCGGCATCTGTCTGAAGCACTTCTGCCTGCCAGTCAGGTACCCCATCCTGGTTGATATCTACAGGAATTGCACGTTCCAGTCCGGAAATAATCCCTTGTGTTACTGACCCCGAAAATGTGGCTCCGAGTGGATTCCCGATGGCAATGACAGGCTCCCCAACCCGCAGCTTATCTGAATCCCCGAATTCAGCCACTGTTTTCACTTTTTCCGCTGGAATTTCAAGAACGGCAAGGTCTGTCCATGGATCGCTGCCGCGCAGCTCCGCCGGAATTTTTGTACCGTCCTTTAAGCTTACTTCAAGATCTGTTGCATCCTCTATCACATGGTGATTGGTTACCACAAAGGCCTTGTTGCCGTCTTTCTTGTATATAACACCTGAACCACTTCCGGCAGCCTGTCTGCCGCCGTCATTTTCAAACCAGAAACCTGAACCGCCGCTGCGGATATTGGTAATTCCAACAACCGCTTCCCCGGCTTTGTCTACAGCTTTCGTTACTCCGGTAGAGACATCAACGGAGACATTCCTCGTTTCCCCAGGTATAACATCATTGTTGTCATCCTGATTTTGCCCATCAGCAGACTGAAGGCTGTTGTCAGGCACCACTTTATAAGGCAGGACACCATATTCAGACAGGGTTGGAATGGCAAGTATGATTAAAAGAACTCCAACAATCGCCCCTGCCAGGCTTGCAAGAAAAAATCCGCCCCTGTTCCCTTTTTGCGGTTTATATCGGCTTTGATAGTCTTGATCGTAATAACCCAATGTATACCCATCCTTTCTGTCGATACAGTTGAACTAATCAGCAAACATTATCTCTCTTAATTATACTCTGTAGCCTTAAAAATTTTAAATAAACCGTTTCAGAACAAAAATATTCGCAAAATCGCGCGTATCCCGGACATAACAAAAAAGGAATGAAAGAATGGCCATAGGCAAAACTTTTATTCCCTTTATGTTTTGATTAAACTGCGGTAAGAGCGGTGGGTGTTTTCGGGTCTGTATCATACAGGCTGAATTGCTCACCCACAATCAACCCCCTGCTTTCAAGTGTCTGTGCTACAGACATTCTTGCCAGGTCTTTCATATTATTGTCAAGGCTAAGGTGAGCCAGGTAAATCTGCTTCGTCCGGTCACCGGCTACTTCACTCATGGCAATCGCCGCATCCTCATTGGAAACATGCCCGACGTCGCTTAAAATACGGCGTTTTACATTCCACGGATACCGTCCCATCCTGAGCATCTGTACATCATGGTTGCTTTCAAAGACATAAGTTTCTGCATTTGAAATGATCCCTTTCATCCGGTCGCTGACATAGCCGGTATCGGTGATCAGCACCAATTTCCTTCCAGCATGGTGAAAAGCATAAAACATTGGTTCAGCTGCATCATGTGATACTCCGAACGATTCGATATCAAGGGAGCCAAAACTTTTGACAGTTTCCATGTCAAAACTGAATTTTTGCTCAGTAGCAATTTCACCTATAAGGCCGTCCATCGCCCGCCACGTTTTTTCGTTGGCATAGATGGGCAATTTATATTTTCGGGCTACGACCCCGATTCCTTTTATATGGTCACTGTGTTCATGGGTAACAAGGACACCTGATAAATCCTTCATGTCCCTGCCGATTTGCTGGAATAATGCTTCCATCTGCTTGCCGCTTAAACCGGCATCCACCAAAAAGGAGTGGTCCTCCGTTTCTACATAAACCGCATTCCCAGTACTCCCGCTCGCGAGTACACTAAAATGCAACGACATATCATCACTCCGTTACTTGTTTTTCTTCATCATCAAGTGGGATCACATGGCCTTCAAATGCATTAACAAACAAGCTTTTTTCACCGTTAATGACAAATCTCCACGTCGGTGCCAAAACCTGTGAACCAGTGATTTGCACAAGCGTCGAATACCCAAGCTCTATATGTGTAATTTCACTTTTTGGCTTTAATAAATCTTTATTAAATAACGTTTCTATTGCCCTTAATGGAGGCAAAACCTCCTGTTTTTCAGACAGTTCTTCGACCACTTCCAGATAAGTTTGCTCATAATATACCAATTCATTTTTATCATTCAAATAAAAGGTAATTTGGCCATTCGCATTTTTGTACAGTACTTTATTTCGGTAATACTGGAAATACGTAATTTGCTTGTCCTTCTCGTTTATTTCCCAGAATCGGTATTGGTCACCATAAGGAACTTCATCCTTTACAAATGAACTGTTGAATTCGGACTCATCAAATTTACTGCTCAATTTTACTGGCTTGTCCAATTCAACCCTCAGAATCGTTCCATTCGCAAGGATTGACGGGCTGCCTGTCGGTCCCTTAATGTCGTCCTCGGTAAAAACTTTGGGTTTGACACTGACATACCTTTCCTTAGGAATTACTTTTGGCAGCTCTTCATACGTGATTTCATCATTTTTCAACTTCTCTTCTAAAGGAGCTTCTTTTATAAATTCGTATTTTGCTGAGTTTCTCGTATTCATGAATTGAAAGACCAGATAAATATCCAGCAGGAGAAACGTCAAGATGAAAATGGTTTTGATTTTACTCCAATCCACTTTTCGCCCCTCCTGTCCCGTCCGTTGTAAGCTCATTCCATTGGTTATTATACGAATAGAACCAGCCAGGCTCAAGAATGATGAGCGAAGGATTGTCAGAATCCTGCCTCATGTAGTATCCGGGAGTAAGATCATCCAGGTACTCTGGTTTAATGTCTTTCTGTTGTCCAAGCATTTCCAGGATTTCGCGGCCGGACATGATTGTTTCCTCAGCTGTATCGAGTTGAAGCTGTAATTGGAACCCGGGACGGGTGTACTTATTAATTTCTGTCTGTCCCCAAACCTGTTTGATTTCTGACATGCCAATCGGATTAAAAACAGGGTAGCCATCCTTGCTGTATAAACGGAAGGTCACAGCCCTGTCAGAATCATCCCTGTCGGCAAATCTGTATAAGCCGGTCCATCCACTGTGGCCATTGACAAAATCGATGCTTTTCTGTACTGCATTGCTGGTCGCTGACACAGATTCTTTGTCACTTAGAGGATTGATATACTCGATCATATTGATGTTGGTGTTCACAGTCATTTTGCTTGTATCGTCGGTGTACTCCTCTATACCTGAACTGTAGCTTTTTTGCACAAATCTCGGATCTTTAAACAGAGCATTTTTTAACTGCTCAGAATCAAGCTGAACAGTACGGTATTTATACTGGGCCATCTCTATTTTCTCTTCAGGCAGATAGACCACTCTGCCATTTTTCAACTGATGCTGGAAATACTGGGGCAGTTCATCCGCATTATGGTATATTTCGTTATTAAATTCATTAATAAATGCAGGGTTTACGTGGCAAATATAGGCCTGCTTCGCTTTGGATGAAAGAAAATAGACTTCCCCTTCCTGCTTGCCTGAGGTGTGGACGTTAATCAGGATTCGGTCAAACTCAAATCTCGGAAGCTCTTTATCATCAAAATTCAATACTTTCTGGTACAATTCTACTGGAATGTCATCTGGAAAAATGATTTCAGCCATTCCTTCACGGCCAACTTTTTCATTAAACTCGGCCATCCTGTCAGAATAATTTCTTACGTCGTAAAACTTCCATTTGTCCAGCTCGTTGATGACTCTGTCCAAATCATTATTATTCATTGTCCCATAATCATTCCCCTGGTAATGGTAGATGACTTGATGGGGCTTAACAACTTTCTTTAATTCCTGTTTCGAACTCAACGCGACTTCATTCACGGTATCTGCATTTTCCATCGTTTCGAGATTCGGCTGAAAAGTCCAAATCCCCCATGTGAGGGCTCCGCTTAAAGCTACCAGAACCGTTAACAGTGCGGTTTTAATATTTTCATATGTCATGACCAATCATCCTCCGCCACAGGATCATATGGGAGGGTGAAAAAGATTTCTGTCCCTTTACCTTCGATACTTTCGGCCCAAATCTCCCCATCGTGGGCATTCACCATTTCTTTTGCTATCGCGAGGCCAAGCCCTGTTCCGCCAAGTTTTCGCGTCCTTGCTTTATCAACGCGATAAAAGCGGTCAAACACCTTTTTAATGTTTTCTTTCGGAATTCCAACTCCTTCATCAGATACACTAACCAAAATATGGTCTTCATGTACAGACATCTTAAAGGTAATCCGGCCGCCTTCAGGTGAATATTTCATGGCATTGGATATTATATTGTCCAATATCTGAGTAATTTTATCTTCATCGATTTCTACTAAAAGGGAGTCTTCTGGAAGCTTGCGGATAAAGGTCACATTCTGGTTCTTTGTCAGTTCAAAACGGTCGATAATCCTGTGGAAAAACACTCCGAAATCAACCCATTCCTTCGAGAGGCGGTAATCTTTGCTGTCCATTTTTGAAAGCTGAAGCAAATCGTTTACAAGCCGAATCATTCTTTCAGTTTCATTCTGGGTAATTTGCAGAAAGTTGGGTGCTATGTCTTCATCCTTCCAGGCCCCTTCTGCGAGTGCTTCAAGATAGCTTTTCATCGTTGTGAGCGGAGTCCGCAATTCATGAGACACGTTCGCCACAAATTCGCGCCTTTCCGAATCTATCTTTTCCTGTTCAGTAATATCATGCAGAACTGCAATTAAACCATTGACAAATCCACTGTCTTTTTGAATGACCGAGAAATTTGCCCTTAAGATGAAATGCTTCTTTTTTGAACTATAATCCAAAATTACCGATTCTTTTTCCTGCAGCAAATCATCGAACGTATAATCTTCTTCCAATCCTAAAACCGAAATAATCGGCTGTGAAAGGACTGTTTCACGTGAAACATTCAACATCTGGGCTGCAGGATCGTTAATAAGGATGACCCGGCCTTTCCGGTCAGTCGCAATGACTCCATCGGTCATATATGATATCACTGATGATAATTTCCGTTTTTCACCTTCGGTAGTTGCCTGTGCTTCCTGCAGTTTCTTTGTCAGGTTATTAAACGTAATCGCCAGCTGCCCGATTTCATCATATCCGTACACTTTTACCTTACGGGAGAAATTTCCCCTTGTCATGGCAAGCGCCTGCTTCCTCATATCTGCAATCGGCCTGGTGATCGTCTGGGCCAAAAGAACGCCAAGAACCGCCGTAAGCACGAGAGCGATTGCTGTACCACTGGCAAGGATTTTATTGATATCCTTCATTTGGGAAAATATATTTTCTACTTTCGCGACAAGATAAACGGCACCGATAACTTCACCTTTTGATTTAATTGGGGTCAATTGGACCCAAACCCTGCGGCCTGTTTTCGGGTCAATCTGACTTTCGCCCTCTTCCTTTTCAAGCACAATCGTGCGCTTGATTTTCAATTCAGTTGTCCTCTGGCCTTCAATCGACTGGTTATCAGATGATGCGATAATTTTAAAGCTTGCACCATCAATCACCCGTAATTCCGATATATCGGAACCTTTATAGTCTTGCAGGATTTTTCGAATAGCTACGTCCAATGGTGGGTCTTCCTTGCCACGTTCCTTTACCATTTCTTCTTCTATGTCGTACACAAGCATATTTACACGTTGTGTGAGGGATGTCTGATAGTTGGATAGTAGTGTATCTTCCAATTTTCTGACAAAATATACGCCGATAATCTGCATCGCAACGAGGATAAGGAGCACATAGATGATCACAAACTTAAGATGTATCGAGCGAAAAAAACCAACCTTTTTCATTCTATATTTTTACTCCTGATCCGAATTCCTTAAATAATAGCCTACTCCTCTGCGCGTCACAATCCATGTCGGGTGGCTCGGGTTATCCTCGATTTTTTCCCTAAGGCGCCTTACGGTTACATCGACTGTACGCACATCGCCGTAATAGTCATATCCCCAAACTGTTTGCAGGAGATGTTCCCTTGTCATGACTTGCCCAATATGCTTGGCTAAATAATGAAGAAGTTCAAATTCCCGATGAGTCAACTCAATCGTTTCACCGCGTTTTGAAACTACGTAGGCATCCGGGTGGATTGTAAGGGTTCCAATTGAAATCTCATTGGACTCCTCACCTTCACCAGGCACTGCAGCTATTTGCTGATGGCGGCGGAGGTTTGCCTTCACCCGTGCAATCAGTTCTCTCGTGCTGAATGGCTTGGTCACATAGTCGTCAGCGCCAAGTTCGAGGCCAAGCACCTTATCAATTTCTGAATCCTTTGCTGTGAGCATGATGATCGGCATTTCGTATTTTTTACGGACTTCCCTGCAAACTTCCATGCCATCTCTTAGAGGAAGCATAATATCCAGCAGGATTAAATCCGGCTGGATCTCTTCTACCATTTCGATCGCCTGATTGCCATCATAGGCACAATATACATCGTAGCCCTCTTTTTTTAAATTGAATTGCAGAATGTCTGCAATTGGTTTTTCGTCATCCACTACAAGGATCTTTTTCTCCATACCTTTTCTCCTTTAATTAATGCTTTGTATTCTATCTAAAACGTGGAAGTGTACAATTGTATGATATATCTTTACTTTAACATGATATAAAAGTTAATTCATCTGTTATAGCCGGGCTGGAAATAATAATTGTGGTATAGAACAAAAAGCTGGATGCTTTTTTCAACTTCAAAGCCTGATTCACGGAATTTATCCACTTATAGCAATTGCGCAGCGTACGGATAATAAAAAAGCCTCTAGATTTTTCCTAGAGACTTTCATTTATTATTCGTTAAACCTTTATCGGAGAACTGTAATAGGATCAACAAGACTTCCGTTTTTATACACTTCAAAATGCAAGTGGACCCCTGTTGAATCACCGGTCGCTCCCATAACCCCAATTTGTGATCCGCGAGGCACCGTCTGACCCGGGCTTACATTCATTGAAGCAAGGTGGGCATAAACTGTCCGGTAACCGTTTTGGTGGTCAATGATGACTTTATTTCCATATCCGCCATCCCATCCGGCTGAAACAACAACTCCATTATCAGCTGCTTTGATCGTGTAATTGCTTGGTCTGGCGATATCGATCCCTTTATGCTGCCTGCCCCAGCGATAACCCATATGGCTTGATACATACCCGCCGGACGCTGGCCATACAAACGACCCTTCCCCCCTTGATGGCATTACTTTTGTTCCTTTAATGACAATTTCTTTTACTGGCTCCTGCAGAACATCTGATTTAACAGCCTGTTTTTGGATAACAATTCCATTCTGCTTTGAGACCTGATAGGTTACCCCATTTATCCCATTTTGGCCTGCCTGTTGAACCTTTGTGTCATCTTTAAACATTGAAGAATCGGTTACTATTTCTTTTTGGAAGGCAATGGCTTCCTTTTGATAAATCTCTTCATCTACTACTACATCAACAAAAGGCTCCAGGACTGTTACATTTACTTCCTGGTCTATTTTTAGAACAGTATCTTCAGTGAGTCCAGGATTTAAAGAGATCAGCTCGGCAACCTGCAAGCCATGGGCGTCTGCGATTCCTCCAAGCACGTCTCCTTCTTTTACTTTGTATTTTTTCTCTTCCAAAGTGCCTTTTTTGAGCAGATTAACCGCTTCTTCAATGGTTAAAACTTGTTTTGGATCAATTTTTTCTTCAGAAAATGAAACCTTTTTCGAGAGCCTTACGTCTAATATGCGAGTTTCGTTTTCTTGTAATTGTGGTAAAGATAGATTAGGGTTATTCTTTCTTGTTTCAATTTCAGTTAATTGCTCCTGGGAAACAAATTGCAGCTTAAGTTGATTGATAACAGATTCCGCCGCAGCCGGGTCTTTCAGGTGGGCAACGGTTTCGCCGTCAATGACCAGTGACACCGCCTCTGCCTGTACGTTAAATTGTTCATCAAGCACTTTTGCTACCTGATCTGTGTTCACACCAGCAGCGGAGCGAAATACCTGTTCCGGTACAAAATTCACGTCAGAATCGAGGGACAAATTTAAATCTTTGAATTCCTCTTTCATTCCATCGATTTTTTCTTGAACCAGCTTTTCAATTTTCGCTTTGTCCGATACAGTGCCGATAAATTTATCATTTGCATATACATAATAAACAGTAGTTAAGTTAGAGTCAGCAGCAAGTGTTACATCCCCTGCACCAAACGACAACGCGGATACGGCAAATGCAGTGATTACCGCTTTCTTGATCACTGGCTTCATTTGAAATGATGATTTGCCCGAAAATCTGGACAGCTTCTTTTTCAAATTCTCCATGAATAATCCTCCCACAATCCGGAAACCCATTATAGGCTAGTACTAATAGACTAATATTTTCGATAAAACAATACCTTTATACTTTACCATATCATTTATTGAAAAGATGATTGGTCTTTGTAATGTAACAAAAATGTATAATACCTGACATTTTATTACGTTTTTTGTCAGCTACATGGAAATTGATATTGGATATTTCGACTCATTCTATAGATGATAAATAGTCCGAAAATCCAGTTATATCAAAGATATTCTATTACTTTTGGCTAGTATTTAGGCCGGTTCCACCTATTTTTTAATATTTCAATGAGGTTAATAGGTAATAAGGTTTAATATTACATTTATGTAACAAAAAAAAGAGAGCACGTACCTTAGTACATGCTCCCTTTTTGATGGCTCGGGACGGAATCGAACCGCCGACACAAGGATTTTCAGTCCTTTGCTCTACCGACTGAGCTACCGAGCCGTATTAATATTCGTTTACTAAACTTTAATTGAAAGTCTACCCTTTGCTCAAAAGACCTCACGGTCTTCCTCGCAAGTTG
>NZ_PGVB01000012.1 GCF_002860205.1 Bacillus sp. T33-2 | reverse complement strand
TGGGGGCAAGTACTATCTGGCTGACCTTCCGTCGCAGCATTCAGTTGGAGGGAAGTACTACCTAGCTGACCTTCCGTCGCAACATAGCCTGGGCAAATTTTATATTTAAATTAGAGAGAGAGGGAAAAGCAAGCAAACAACGCTTGCTTTTTCTTATTTGACGAAAGAAACCTGCCTGATTTAGGCAGGTTTCTCAAAATTTAATGGATCAGGCGTTCTTCGCTTTCGCGGATGAAGCATTCACTTTGAGGCTCATCGTGTTCATCAGCCAATTTTTGCCCTCGACCAAACGAGTCACGAGCATAGCGCAAACTGTGTTTCCTGTTGAATTTAACAGGGTAGCCGGCGCATCGATGATTGTACTGATCACTGCGATAATTGGAAGAACTTCAGGCGGAAATCCATACACACTGATAATCAGCATTTCCCCAATCATTCCACCGCCTGGAATTGCCCCCATGACTGCACCTACCAGGAAAGAAACTGCCAATATACTTAAAATGCTAGAAAAGCTTGTCATATCTTTTCCAAAAAGAGCAAACAGGAAAACGATTTTTAAAACACCGCCAAACACTGAACCATCTTTATGGGTATTGGCCCCAAGCGGTATGATTGTTTCGGCGATATCATCAGGGACGCCCATTTTTCTGACTGCAGCGAGATTGATCGGGATGCAGGCTGCACTAGAGCACGTAGCAAGTGCGGCAACCGATGGTGTAACCGCGTTTTTCCAAAATGTTTTGACCCCATTTTTCCCGCCCGCGATAAACGCATACAGAGTGAAACAGCCAAAATAATATATTATAGCCAGCGCAAGGTAAAGGACGAACGCCCTTACATATCCTTCAAGCAGCTGGGGTCCGAGTTCCCCGATTACCGCGGCGAAATAACAGCCAAGCCCGATCGGAGCATAGTACATGATAATCCCGACCATCTTCATCAATACTGCCGAACCTGAAGACAGGAATTGTGCGACCGGTTTCCCTTTGTCTCCTGCCATTGCAGCGGCAATCCCAAAAAGGACGGAAAATACAATCAGCTGCAGCATGTGGTCCCGCGACAGCAGCAGTGAAAAATCTGAAACAGTAAACGTTTTTACAAGCTGGCCTAAGAAAGTAACCTCCTCGGCTGCCTCATTCCCGGTATCTGCGGAATCCATCAGGTCTTTAATTGCGGAGATATCCGTGTTTTGGAGGGGATTGACTATGGTGGCTCCGATCAGCCCAATAACAGCGGCAACCGCAGCCGTGGCCAGGAATACGATAAAAATGCTGCCCATGATTTTTCCAAGGCGCTTCATTCCGCTCATATTCGCAATTGCCGAAGAAATGCTGAAAAATACAAGTGGGACAATCATCATAAATAATAAATTCAAAAATAAGTCCCCGAAAGGTTTCACCACTGCTGCGTCAGGGCCGAATGCCAGACCTGCGGCGCCGCCAGCCAAGATTGCGGCTAATAAAATGATGGTAAACCGGTAATTCTTAAATATTGTCCTCAAATTCTTTCACTGCCTCTCTCTATTTATGTTTGGCTGCAATCGCTCATTCATTGTCAGCAATAACGGCCAAATGCCCTGGCTGAGTTATATTTGAATAACAAAATTCAGCTTAGGGAAAGCATACATTAATTTCGCGGACGGTAAAATAGAAATTTTGAAAATATTTTTTAATATTAAAACTATATTTTTCCGAAATTTAGGGGAAAGCTATTTCTGGAAATGAAAGAAGGAGTGAAAACAGTGATTCACATGGATGGCCAAATTATTTCCGGAGAGTTCGACGACGGGACGAACGAGTTCGTTATCCACAAAGTGAAGGATTTTTACACACAGTCGATCATAAAGAAAAGCCAGTTCCTTGATCTCTATCAGTATTTAAAAAAGCATGAGCATGACCAGGATGGCCAGATCATCACTCTTTATGACCAGATGCCTATAAGGATTTCACAGGCGGAAATAAAAAGGTTGCTGTCTGACCTTGAGAAGCTTAAGGAAATGTACGACTAAGTAGAAAAGGCATAGGTACAAAGCTCCTATGCCTATAACGCTGATTTATAAAAGTGATTCAGCCCCATCAATATAAATTTCAGTTCCGGAGATATGGGAGGAAAGATCGGATGAAAGGAAAGCGACAAGTTCAGCGACCTGCTCGGGCTTTCCGGGCCGGCTCTCCAAGGGCTGGCTGCCTTCCGGATATTCGATGGGGATTTTTATTTTGTCCAGTTCATCATTGTCGGGAAAAGTATTTTGATCGATGTTTGTTTCGATTGCCCCTGGACAGATGATATTCACCCTGATTTTGTATTTGGCAAGCTCAAGTGCGGCCATTTTTCCAAAACCCATTTGTCCTGCTTTGGAGGTGCTGTATGCTGCCATGCCAAAATTCCGGAAAATCCTGTTCCCATTGATGGAACTGGTGATAATGATGCTTCCTCCGGTTTTTTTCATGATCGGGACAGCATATTTCACGGTTAAAAAGGTGCCTCTTAAATTGGTATTGATGGTCCTGTCCCATTCTTCCGGTTCTAAATCCTCAATAGGCGCCAGCACTCCATTTATTCCTGCGTTAGCGAATACAATATCGACGCGCCCCCATGTTTTTTCTGCCATCTTGAAAACATTGCGTACACTTTCGGCTTCTGACACATCTGCTTCAACAATGACAGCTTCACTGCCTTTTTGCCCGGCCTCTTCCTTGACCTTTTCAGCCCTGTTTCCCTCAATTTCAACCATGACGATCTTTGCACCGCACTCTGCTAGTTTCAGCGCCGCTGCCCTCCCGATGCCAGATCCTGCACCAGTGATAACAGCCACTTTGCCTTTAAGCAGTTGATCCATATAGTCACCTCCGGGAAATTGCCTGCCCTGCGACTGGCCGTTCTTAATGATCTGTGGCCAGACGGGAGACATTTATTCTGCTTTGCTAAGCTTCCGGCCATTGAAGGTCAGCACTTCATCAGCTGCCTGGATGGATGTATTGTAAATTTCGGCTGCCTTGTATGAGTGGGCTTCTTTATATGCTGTCTTCATTCTTTCAAAAACCCAGAAATCACTTTTCGGGGAAGGTGACCAGCAGAAGATATCCATCCGGATTAGTTCCTTTGTTATTGCATGGATCCTTTCATATGTTATCGAATCTACCTTGTGCAGGCCATTTTTATTATAAAAAGCCACTCTTTTGCTGGAATCGGGATCTGCTTCGGTGATAGGGTCCACTTCAAGAATAATGGCTTTCCTTTTCCTTTTCATCCGGTCAAGAAGTTTGGAGCCTGTCCCTTTGCCCCGGCTGCTTCCGCTGACCAGGATGTAGTCGATAAAAATAAATTCAGTTTTTTCCAAATATATCAGAACGTAGTCGGTTCCTTCTTCCTTTTTATAGG
This sequence comes from Bacillus sp. T33-2, assembly GCF_002860205.1. GTDB lineage: Bacteria > Bacillota > Bacilli > Bacillales > Cytobacillaceae > T33-2. Next base: position 112,198 of record NZ_PGVB01000012.1, on the reverse strand, counting down.
TACCTCTTTTTTCCGAAAATAATAGTTCAAAATGCTCCTTCGATTTCATTTCTTTTTGGGGGAAATAATCTATCAACTTACCGTACCAATCCATAATCAGCGCTCCTTTAATTTGGGTTACACCAGACTTTATTTAATTACCTGCGAAACTATTACGGTAAACACTTTTTTTTATGAAATGTTTGAATAATTTATTTTTTGGAAATATAGAATACGTTATGAGTCTTTTAATCTATCAGAAGGCAGGGAACGTTTTATGGAGAAAAATCAGGCAAATAAGGGGAAATTAACTGCACTGCTGGGCTGGAGCCTGCAGGCGATTGAAGCAATCGACAAGCTGGAACGTCCATTTGTCGTGGTCGGGCCTCCTGAATTTCAGGAGTTTGCGGATAAGCATGGCATTCAGTTTGTGGCATGGCAATTTGACCAGCTGAATGAAAGGTCAAACGAACTTTATGAAAAATTGAAAGCGCTGAACACCAAAATTGCAGTGCCCATCTATGAAGAGACTGTCGAATGGGCAGGGGCATTAAATGCCAAATTCCAGAATGATCCCCGCATCTTTAACCGCTCCCTGTTACTGAGAGATAAGGGTTTAATGAAGCGTAAGGCCCAGATGGCCGGCATCAAAGTTGGAGTTTTTGAAGAAGCTTATTCGAAGGAAGATGTTTACCGCTTTTTAAAGCGAGTAAACGAAGCTTTAATCAAGATCGATGGCGACCCAACCGATCCGATCCACGTAAAGCCGCTTAATAAAGCAGGTACAGTTGGACACCGCATGATCCGTGAAGCAAAGGAAATTGAACAAATGGCAGACTCTGAGTTTCCTTGTTTAATGGAGAGCCATCTTGATGGCCAGGAATTCTCCTGTGAAGCATTCATCCACAACGGAAAAATCCGCTTTTTAAATATTACGGAGTATGTGCAGCTTGGACATTCTAACTTTGTTCCTGCCTCCCCATCCCTTGAGGAATGGAGACCCCAAATCCGGGCAGAAATCCAAAAGCTGGTCGACTCCTTTGAAATTAAATATGGCGTGATCCATCCTGAGTACTTTATTTCAGCCGATGGTGTCATCAATTTTGGCGAGGTAGCGGCGAGGGTGCCGGGCGGGCATATTTTTGAGCTGATAGAGCGGGCATACGGCTTCAGTGCTTTCCAGGCACAAATCCTTTGCAGTGACCCGGATACAACGGAAGAAGAGTTGAATGAATTCTTCCCGGAGGAAGTTGTATCAGCAAAAGGGTACGCAGGAAGTTTGATGGTTTATCCCCGAGTCGCTGTCATAGAGAAGCTGGATATGCCTGAGGAATTGAAAAATGATCCGTATTTCGAGAAGCATGACATGTTTATCCCGGTAACCTCGAAAGTGGCGGAGCGTGTTGGCTTCGGGAACCATTACGGTACCATTTTCTTCTTTGGGGACGACAGCGGGAAAATGAGGAGCCTTTTAAAAGAATACGAGGAATATGATTTCTATCTTTAATACTGGTATGGAGGGGATTTTGGAATGAGTACGTATCTTGCCTCATTAAAAGAAAAATTCGAGCAGGCTCTTAATGCGCTTCATCATGCTAAGCCATATGCGAAAAGCATGTACCAGACGAATGTGTTCCAGACGGCGATCGATCTGGCCAGGACGGACGATGGCCTGGCCGTACTTTACGAAAATGCCGCTAAATTTGATGAAGCCGGGGTATTCCACGGCGGTCCATGGGAGGATCCTTCGAAAATGCAGCCGCCATTGGTTGGCGGCTCGCTCCGCATTAAAGGAGTGAATTCTATTGTTGAGCTTCTTAGTGAGATGAGGATGCTTTCTATTGCAAAAGGTGACTATGAGCATAGCAGCATAACTGCAGATGAAGCAAGGACGTTCCTGAATGAAGTGCTGGCATTGAATCTTGATTTCCTGTTTCCGCCTGAAACGGAGGAAGCGCGCATTCAGGCAGGCGAGCATATTGCAAGAGGCCAGCGGCTGTTCAGGTATCTGGGAGCAGAACTTTCATTTAAAGCAATCGCGGATAAAATCGTCCAGGAAATAGACCGCCTGACTGTTCAAAGGCCGATTATGGTCAACCGTATAATCAACATGATAGATATGGCAAAAAACATGATGGACACAGACATCAGCCAGGCGTCCAAGGAAGCCCTTCATAAATATTACCGGGCTGTAACCTGGCCCACCCCCCTCAGCCAGGAATACCCGAACCAGAGGGATTACAGGATTAAGCTGAAGGATGCGGACAATCGGGATTTGGAGGCGGAAGCAACTGGATTTTCGGAATCCATGAAGCAGACGGGCCTGGTTTCCCCGGCACATGCCGTTTTTATCCGTTATCTTAACCGGTTTAATCCTGACCTGATTCCAGTTGCGCTCGATTTATCGGAAACTGGCACGGCAAGCTTCAATGCTAATAAACAGCTGCTTCATGACTTAATCCAGCTTGCCATTTTTCCGCAAACCTGCCAGTCAATTTACGGCCTCGCCCGAATGCTTGACCGCGGTGTGCTGACCCAGGAGCCGCTTATACCGGCGCTGCGGCGCTTATTCGACCTGGCCATTCATGGTGAAGTAAAGAGGGCCATCATGAAGCCTGAACATGAGCGCCATGGAATTACTTCAAACGGAGTTTTGGTGGCTGGAACGGTCAGCGTGCTTGGACAGCCTCTCGGGGTCGGCCAGGGGCTTAATCCAACATGCCAGTCAGCCAGGGCAATCAGCCTTTGGGCACAGCATGGCATCGGCCAGCTGCTGGAGTACATTGCACGGGCGGCAAGGGATAATGATATCGATATGACATTTGAGGGTGAAGTCATTCATTCAAGCACAGCAGAAGCCGGTGTAGCGGATGAATACCATCAGGCACTGGATACGGTCTCCATTGTACTTGTGCCCCATCTTGACAGGATATACAACGAAATGATGAAGAGGACGCTCCTGCGGGGTGAAGACGGCCATAAGTGGGTGAATCCGGAATTCTATGGTGAATGGATCCCAAGAGGGTTTGTGAACGTCATCGATCCATTGACAGGTGCCGTCTCCAATTATGACGCATTTGTAAGGCTGTTTTATGCAACACATCATCCTGATTACAACGATGGATATGAATTGATTTATCCAAACCCGGTCGGCATTTTCATTACAAATGTCCACGGTGATCTCCTCGGGCTTCATGCTGTTTCCATTCAGCGGATCAAAAAGGATGAGAACGAGGAATGCCGGATCTATTTTTACAATCCCAATAACGACAGCGGGCAAAATTGGGGACAGGGAATTGAACCAAGCGTGTATGAAAATGGTGAATCAGAAGGAGAATCTTCACTCCCGTTCCATGAATTTTTGGCGAGAATGTATGCTTTTCACTACAATCCTTACGAGCAGGGTGATACGTACATGGTTGAAGACGAATTGGTCGAAGAAGTGGAATCCCTTGCAAAGGACAGCTGGGGCACAAGCTATACCTGGATGTCTTAATTGAAAACACACTGAATCGTCCCATTTGAAAAGCTGGTCCAAAAGAGGAAGTGAACGCTCCTCTTGCTGGATCAGCTTTTTATTTTTAGATTTGTCCAGTTCCAGCGCCCTAGCGGCGAGACGCCTTCGCTCTCCGCCCTACGAGAAGTCAACATCGAATCGCCTCCGGATCTTCCGTGTTGTCTAGCTTCAGCGCCTGGGCAAGGCGCTTCCTCTTTTCGATTTTCCTTTATCTCGGTTGGAGGGCTCCATAAGGAACGCTTCGACAGCATAGGCATCGCACGAAGGAAAAGCGTTAGCTTTTTCGAGGAGGCCATACGCCGGAATTACAGGATGTAAGGGGTTAGGAGTTGGGCACAGGACGTGCCCGCACTTAGCCTCGACTGGGGCGCTTACTACTTTTCTTATAGAAAAGTAGTAATCCCCTGAGGTTTTGGCCAATATGATACAATAAACCATTTTCTTGGAAAGGGTATGACTGATGGGGCTTTTACAAAATGTCAGCGGAAGCAGTTTTCAAAAGGCGCTCTACCAGCTTTGGGGAACAGCAAAAGACCGGAAAAAATTTTTTCAGCAGGCCGTCTTTGATGAAGCTGTAAGGCTGCTGGGGGAAAAAGAAGGGCTGGCAGTTTTATTTCAATACGCACATCTGTTTGACCAGGCAGGTGTATTTTTAAATAGGTCATGGGAAAATGTCCGTCACCTTCAGCCGCCATTGGTAAGGGGGACACTTCAGGCAGGGGGCGGCATTGCGGCAGCCGAAACATTAAGCAATCTTCGTATTCTTGCGATTGCGCGGGGGAGTTATCAGCACCCTGAAATGGCGTCAAATGAGGCAAATGAGTATATCACCAAAGTCCTCGCCTTGAATATGGATCTCCTGCTGATGCGCGAAAATGAAGAGAACCGGATGAACATGCTTTTTAAAGATGAAATCGCGGCACCACTTATCAGCTTCATGGCTGACCACTGTTATTCTCCCCGTATTTTTTCCCACATCGAGAAAGAAATAGAAAATTTGGCGGTACAGAGGCCAATCGTCGTCGAAAAGATCCTCAGGCTTATTTCAAGCGCACGGAAGCTGACAGGCGGAAGTGACCCCAATGATTCCGTGTGGAGGCAGTACGAAAAAGCGGTGTACAGTCCGACAGACATTGCCTTAAAAGGAGGAAACTACCTTGAAGTGTTAAAGCGAAGTGATGATCTGGTCCTGATTCGGGAGGCTGAACAGCTGCGTTGTTCCATGGAAAAAACAGGACTCGTTTCCTCCTTTCATGTAGTGTTCCTGATATTTATCAATGACACAAAACCACATTTGCTCGAAAACATGCTGGCTGGGAACTTTCAGGCTAAGAAAAATATAAAATGCTATCTTCCGAACATTCAAAAAGTGATTCGTTCCGCCGGCTGCATGCAATGGAGACAAAGCATATACGGACTCTGCCGCCTGCTTGGCAGGGACATCGTGACACCTGAGCTCCTTGAAGGACTGGAACAAACAGGTTCGATTGAAATTCATCAAACGATAAGAGAACAGCTTAGAAATGCAAGGGGCATCAAAGACGAAAAAACAATGCGGTCTGCACTGTTGGCCGGAATGGTCAGTGTGTTAGGGCAGCCACTTGGAATCGGCCAGGGTTTTAATCCTGCCTGCCAGTCCACGAGGGCACTTAGCTATTGGTCTCAGAAAAATCCCCTCCTGCTGCTGGGGCTTTTTACAAAGGTCATTACAGAAGGGAGATTAATCATTGAATATGAAGGGACACAGATCTCGACAGAAAACTTGGATAAAAAGGCTCTTGAAGACCAGGAAAACATTGATATTGTATCGTTGGTCATGCTTCCGCATCTTCAGGCTGCCTATGTGGAAATGTTGCAGCAGACCGGATACCGCGGCCAGGACACCCATAAGTGGGTGAACCCTGCTTTTTACATCGATGGCGTTTGGCAAGGATTTGCGGATATATACAATAATCCGGATTTCCTGTCACTTTTCCGCATGTATTACCAGCCAGAATTCCTTGCGGCCCGCACCGATTCGTTGCCGCAGCCTGCCGGTATTACTATTTATGACAGGGATGGCAATCCTCTCGGGGCTCATGCCATTTTAATACAGAGGGTCGCGCCGGACCCGTCCGGTACAATCAGGGTGTACTTTTATAATCCTAACAATGACGGTCTCCAGACATGGGGCCGGTCAATCACAACGAGTGTAAACGGGAATGGCGAGCGCGAAGGGGAATCATCCTTGAGATTACAAGAGTTTTTGCTTTGCTTATATGCGTTCCATTATCCGATTTAATACAATAATGATTGCTGAAACGGGTTAAAGTGTCATTTAGCCCGTTTTTTTCATTGTCAGGGCTATTTTTCCACTTCTTCCTGTCACTATTTAGCAGCCCGAAGATTAGAAGCAGTAAAACAGGGTATTTATTTAGCAAGCTTAGAGAGATAGAGATGACCGGCAGGAGAGAGGAGCATTGTGAAAATGCCACGAAAAATGTTTATGACAATAATTTTGGCCTTGTCAGTCAGTTTGTTGTCGGCCTGTGCCCAAAAAGAAAAGCTGGACGACGGAACAGAGCTAATCAATGAGGGCCAGTTCGTGTTCACTGCTTCCGGGGAGTTCAAGCCATTCAGCTATTTGGAGGATGACCTCTCTATGACAGGCTTTGACATAGAAGTAGGTGAAGCAATCGCGAAAGAGCTTGGCCTTGAACCAGTGCAAAAAAGGATGAAATTTAAAGGTATTGTCGAAGGAGTCAAGACAGGGCGCGCCGATGCGGCTGTCGCAAGCCATACGATCAATCCGCAGCGCAGCAAGCATGTGCTTTTTTCGACACCATATTATTATTCCGGCCCGCAAATTTTCACAAGGCCGGACAGCCGCATCCAGACCGTTGACGATCTGAAAGGGAAAGAAGTGGCAGTCGCCAAAGGATCCACCTACGCCGACACCGCAAAAAAATATACGGACAACATCAAGATGTATGACAGTGACATCACAGCTTTAAAAGCGCTGGGCAGCGGGCGCCATGACGCGGTCATCACCGATTTTGTAACGGGAAAAAGCGCGGCAAAGGAAGGCTTCAAAATCGAAGGCCGCCAGCTGATCGAACGGAGTGAGCAGGCGGTTGTCATCCCGAAGGACAATCCGGTCCTGCTGAAGAGAGTGAATGAAGCACTGGAGAATTTAAGAAACGACGGTACACTTAGAAAAATCAGCGAAAAATATTTTGGGCAGGATATTACCAGTAAACCAGAATGATAGATATATAAGAGAAGGGAAGTAGGAGGCTGTGCCAAGTTTTTCACATTTAATCAACATATTGATTGAAAGCAGGGGCCTGTTTTTTGACGCGATGCTCCTGACATTGGAGCTTACTGCAGTATCGATCATCATCGGGATTGTCATTGGGCTTATTTTTGCGCTTTTTAAAATATCAAATATCAAACCATTGCAGCTTATATCAGATGCTTATGTCTACCTGATAAGGGGAACACCGCTTATCGTGCAGATTTTCATTTTATATTTTGGGCTGAGCGGAATCTTTTTGATCCCTGATTTCTGGGCGGCAGCACTGGCACTCGCTCTCCATAATGGAGCATATATTGCGGAGATATTCAGGGGAACGATCCAGGCAGTTGATGAAGGGCAGATGGAAGCGGGCCGATCCCTCGGAATGACAAAAAGTCTGGCGATGCGAAGAATTATCCTGCCCCAGGCTTTTCGACGTTCCCTTCCGCCGCTTGGCAACCAATTCATTATCGGGTTGAAGGACTCTTCATTGGCCGCTTTCATTTCGATGAATGAACTGTTTAATGTAGCAACGACTCTTGGATCAAACAATTTTGATGAGATGACCTATTTGCTGATTGTTGCAATATATTATCTTGTGCTTGTCGCATTGCTGACACTGCTTGTCAGCATGCTTGAAAGGAAATTGGCAGTAAGTGACCGTTAGAGGAGGAATGGCGGATGCATGCGAAAGAAATGATCAGAACAGAAAATTTGAACAAGTCCTTCGGGGATTTGCATGTCTTGAAAGATATAAATATTCATGTGCTTGAAAGTGAAGTTGTCTGCCTCGTTGGGGCAAGCGGCTCAGGAAAAAGTACGCTGCTGCGGTGCCTGAATTTCCTTGAGGAGAAGGATAATGGAAAAATAATCATCGAGGGAGAGGAAATAACCTCATCCAATAACCTGAATGCTGTCCGGCAAAAAGTCGGGATGGTATTCCAGCATTTTAACCTGTTTCCTCATATGACTGTGCTTGAAAATGTGATAGAGGCCCCTGTCCATGTGAAAAAGGTTCCGAAGCCCAAGGCTGTCGAAAAAGCAAAGGAACTATTAGCAAAAGTCGGCTTGGGCGACAAATTTCATGTGTATCCTAGCAAGCTGTCGGGCGGGCAAAAACAGCGGGTGGCAATTGCGAGGGCGCTTGCGATGAAGCCGGACATCATGCTGTTTGACGAACCGACTTCCGCCCTGGATCCAGAGCTTGTCGGAGAGGTTCTGGCTACCATGAAAGAGCTGGCCGAAGAGGGGATGACGATGGTGGTCGTCACCCATGAAATGGGGTTTGCGCGTGAGGTAGCCGACTGGATCATCTATATGCACGAAGGAAGGATTGTCGAAAAAGCAAAGCCACAGGAGTTTTTCACCAATCCGAAAGAAGCAAGGACGAAAGAATTTATAAGCACCACCTCATTAAAATAATGCCCACAAGCTTACGGCTTTTCATTATGAAAATCTTTTCTTTCTTTTTACACGAAATTAATCTTCCTGCTTTACAGATTATCGGAGCAGGAGTATGATAACAGCATTGAGTTTCAATTTCTGAAATCGCTGAATCCAAAGGGAGCGGGGGAACCACTATTACGGCGGCATTTTTGCCTCCCGGGGTGAATCCTTTTCGAAGGCAGGGCTACTTCCATGGCCCGAATCCGGCAGCTAACTCCGCAAGCGTAAAGGGAGAGGAAGGTGGAGCTTGTGAGACGACCTGTTGATACAGTCCGCAAGGCTTTTGGGCCTCTGTGGGCTTTTTATATGCGAAAAAACACATGTGGCGGTGGATGGCGGTTACCGGTTTTTTTTCTCGGCTATAGTACAGCCAACAAACTTTGGAAATTCTAATATGGAATAAATAGGGCTAAGGCCAATCGGCTAATGCGTCACTATGTTTACAATATTCGCCGAAAGGCTGGGCCCACTGACAGTGGCGTTTTCGTTAACGCGCAAGTGACACGCTGATCCTATCCGTTATCCGGTAGGAAAAATAATGATTGGGTAGGAGGAGATTACATGCCTAAACAGTATGCGGTAATCGGCCTGGGGAGGTTCGGCTCCAGCGTCGCGACCACTCTCTATAATGAAGGAAACGATGTACTCGCGATGGATATAAGCGAAGAAAACGTGGAAGATTTCCAGGAGCTCGTAACCCATGCGGTGATTGGGGACTCCACGGACGAACAAACTCTGAGGGCTGTTGGGATCAGGAACTTTGATACTGTGATTGTGGCAATCGGTGATGATATCCAGGCCAGCATTTTGACTGTTCTTCTATTGAAGGAGATGGGTGTTGGGAACGTTGTCGCAAAGGCGATAAACAAAAGCCATGGCCAGGTTCTGACCAAGGTTGGGGCAGACAAGGTCATTTTCCCTGAGAGGGATATGGGGGAAAGGGTTGCCCATCAATTGATGGCTTTGCCTAATGTGCTGAACTTTATCGAACTTGCCGACAACTACAGTATCGAGGAAATAGCTGTCCCGGAAGGCATGATCGGGAAAAACCTGCGCGAAGTCAATTTGAGGGCGAAATACAATATTACTGTAATTGCTATCCGCAGCGAAAGCCGAATTGATATTTCCCCTGATCCAGAGCAGGTTCTCAAGGAAGATGATATTTTCATCGTTGTGGGTGAAAACAGGGATCTGGAACGGTTTGCTAAAAAGGTATGCCCTAAATAGTTTTAAAAAGGAAGCTTGACCGTGGAGTCAGACTTCCTTTTTTGCTTATATGATTTTCATTAATGTAAAAGTTCTATAAAATGGAGAAGAGAAGGTAAACGGATAGGGAGCTGGATATGTTCTGCTGGTCCTAATGGGAAAAGGTGGAAATTTTATGAAACAGGCAGATATCTTCTGGGCATTTTTTCGGGTGGGTATTCTTGGATATGGCGGCGGCCCATCTTCAATCCCGCTTGTACATAAGGAAGTAGTCGAAAAATATAAGTGGATGGATTCTGATGAGTTTAGTGACATCCTGGCTCTCGGTAACGCGCTGCCAGGGCCGATTAACACCAAAATGGCTGGATATATTGGATACCGTGTTGGAGGCTTTTCCGGAATGTTCAACGCCCTCGTGGCAACGGTGCTTCCGACAATTATCTTGATGATTCTGCTCTTGACTGTCCTGAATGCTTATAAGGATGAACACTGGGTGAAAGGGATGGCCGCCGCAGTTGTTCCTGTAGTGGCTGTAATGCTGGCGGTAATGACGTGGGAATTTGTAAAAAAATCCGGAAAGTCACGACTTGGCTGGGGATGGACAAGTGTGTTCGTCCTGGTGAGCATTGTGTTATTGGAGCACCTGGGGATTCATCCTGCCATCCTGATATTCGTTTTATTGGCCGGTGCCCTGATGAAAAAAGATAAGCTAGATAGTGCGGTGAAGAAGGGGAATACTTGAATGATTTACGCAAAGATATTCTGGGCTTTTTTTATTCCGGGCATTCTTGGCTACGGCGGAGGCCCGGCTTCAATACCGCTTATTGAGAACGAGGTTGTAGACCAATACGGGTGGTACACGGTCAATGAATTCAGTGAGGTTCTCGCGCTGGCAAACACGCTTCCCGGCCCGATTGCCACCAAGATGGCGGGCTATATTGGCTATGAGCAGGCTGGAATTCCTGGTGCTGCAGTTGGCGTGTTTGCAACCGTTGCCCCTTCCTTGATTCTGATGATCACTCTTCTTGGTCTTTTAATGAAATTCAAAGAATCTCCCAGGGTAAAAAGGCTGACCATTGTTGTACGCCCTGTAATTGCTGTATTGCTGGGAATAATGGCATATGATTTTTTCTTTACGTCTTATGTAGAATCCGGGCTGCTGCAAACAATATCCATAGGTGCAGCCAGCTATGTTCTGATGGAAAAACTTAAAGTCCATCCGGCTTATGTCATTGCTGCGGCACTTTTATACGGAGCTTTCATATTGTAAAATAACCGGACAGAGAAGAAGATTAAGAATGCAATGAATCGGGCCATCCTTTGCAAAATAAAGTAAGCATATGTATTGCGAATATAAAATAGAGTTATTATAATTATTATAAAATTCTGCAAAAAAGGGGTAATGGGATGGTCAGGATGTCGGTTGCAGGTGTAGCGGGGTTCATTCTTGTTTTTGTCGAATCGTTCATTGTCATGAAATTAAAGGGTTACTACACAATTGATTTCGGTGGAATAAACCCATTTATAAGCGTATGGGCTATGAACTTTTTCCTTGTGTTCTCGATTCTTACCCACATAAAACAATGGCATGAGGAAAGGGAAGAAACGTCAATGGAAGAAACATCCACTGAAAGATGAAGAGCCGCAAGGGGTCGGATAATAGAAGGCAGGGAACACCTGCCTTCTTATTTTTTTGGAACGGATAATATAAAAATCGTGCTTATTATGAATAATGTGCCAGTCCACTCAGCCGGCCCGAACGGCACATGAAGCCAAACAACCGATAAACAGGCTGCTGACAAAGGTTCCACACTTGCAAGCAGGCTCGTTTCGGATGCGTTGATATGCTTCAAGGCCTCCATGTAACAATAGAAAGCAATCAATGTTCCAAAAATGATAACAAACGCAATAGCGAGCACTGAAGAAAGGGACCACTGGCCTGCAAGCTGCCAGGGGGGAGTGATGAAACTGAAGCCGATGCCGCCAATCATCATGCCCCACCCAACCGTTAAGAATGAGCCCCACCTTGCCAGCAGCCTTGCCGGCTGTAGTGTATAAAACGCGAGTGCAAACGCAGAGCTGATTCCCCAGAATACAGCCGATCCGGGAATAGCCAACGTCTCCGAGCTTCCTCCGGTAACAAGCAGGAAGGTGCCAACCAGCGCCAACACAACGGCAGTGACTACATGTCTGGCCGGCAATTGCTTCGACCGCAGGCACAAAAAACAGGTGATGATGATCGGTGCAAGATATTGCAAAACTGTCGCCGCAGCGGCATTCCCTTCTTCAATCGCGGCAAAATATGTATATTGCACCCCCAGCATGCCTGCAACTCCAAAAATAAGCAGGCTCACCCGATCACGCGTGTCCTTCCAGATGCCCCATATGTTTTGGCCTCCGGATACATGGGATATGAGCAGCATGATCATCCCTGCTGATAGCAATCTGGCAACGACGAGCCAATCGGCACTGAAATGTTGCTCATGAAACAGGTATTGCGCAACTGTCCCGGAAATGCCCCAAAAAGACGCACCAGTCAGGACCAGGATCATCCCCTTTGCCCTCTGGTTGGCTAAGATTGCGGTTCTATTTTCCATTATGCCTCCATAAAAGCTTAAAAAATGGCTTTCTAGTACTTTATTTTAAAGTATAACATTGAAAGCCACCATGGACTCCAGTAATCGTGTTTACAGCAGAATTTGCCCAAATGGAAGCAGTTATCGGTAAAATAAAACCGTTAAATTGTCTTTACTGTCGAGTGTTGCCAATAAAACATTCCTTACTTCAGTTTTATGTTCCGCACGCAGCTGGTCAATCAGCCATTTCCTGTCTTTATTGAGGTGATGCAATTCCTCTGCATCGATTTTCCCTTCAACGATGATCGTCCTCGGGTAATCAAATGGCTCGGTGGGCACTTTTAATAACCGCGGGGTTACAGCCTGATCCCGGGGGTGCAAAAAAATGGAGATGGTTCCATCTGCCTCCCATAATGCAAGTGCTATCTTTTTAATATCCGCTATCTTGTCCTTCCTCACTTCGGTCAATAAGTAGTCAATTGATATTCTGGCTTTTTTAAGTCCCTTATAAATTATTTCCCCATCTTTGATAAGCACGAACGGGACAGGGTTTAGGAGATGCCTGAGCCATTTCCATTTTGCGCTTATCATGATTGCGGCAATATAAAGAAAAACAAGTGCAGATATTGTAACCATCGAGCCTGTCATAGCCAACTGTTCATCTGAAAGGGGGTGTGCAATGATATTGCCCAAGATTAAAGCCATCACGAAATCAAGCAGCCTTAATTGTGAAATAGAGCGCTGGCCCATTATTCGTACAGTCACCAGCATAAAGAAAAACGAGACAACAGCCCTGAGTATCCAATGGACAACGGTTAACGTTTCCTGGCTTTGGAAAAAATACAAAGTAATCAAATCCCCGCTACACCAATTACTTTCGTTGTTATTATTGTCACTTAGGCGGTGCTTATAAACGCGGGGGCAAATGAATGTCCGGAAAGCCCTGGAATCAGGGCTCATTCGGACTTTAAATAATTCCGTTTTCTCTTAAGTAACCAACCACGAGGTGTGCACATTCATCAATCGAATATTTATGAGACTCAATCACGAGTTCTGGTGTGGATGGCGGCTCGTATGGCGAGTCAATACCGGTGAATTCCCGGATCTCTCCTTTTCGGGCTTTTTGGTATAATCCTTTAGGATCTCTCTGTTCACACACACTTAAGGGGCAGTCCACAAATATTTCGATGAATTCACCGCTGGGAAAAATCTCCCTCACCCTGTTCCGGTCTTCTGCAAATGGCGAGATGAAAGCCGTGAGGACTATTACGCCGCTGTCCGCAAATAATTTGGATACTTCCCCGATCCGGCGGATATTCTCCACCCGGTCCTCCCGGCTGAAGCCCAGTCCCTTGTTGAGGCCATGCCTGATATTATCACCATCCAAAACATAGCTTCGTTTTCCAAGGGAATATAACCGACGGTCGACTTCATTGGCGATTGATGACTTTCCTGAACCGGACATGCCTGTGAACCAGAGGACACAGCTCTTATGCTGGTTTAACCTCTGCCTGTCACCTTTGCTTACCGCACATTCATGCCATGTGATGTGACTGCTCACTTTTTTTTCCTCCTGGATGGATAAAATTTTTTTGAAGGCCGTTTATTAAAACATTTGCTACCTCGGGGCGGCTGAACTCCGGCGGCGGGACCTCCCCGTTATGAAGCATTTCCCGTACTTTCGTCCCGGATAATGAGACATGGAATTCGCTGCTGTGTGGACACGTTTTGGTTGAGGCCATATTCCCACATTTATTGCAATAAAAGCTATTTTCAAAGAACAGGGTGGCAATGCCAATCTCTTCAGGAGCGAAGTTGCTGAAGATTTTCTGTGCATCATAGCTGCCATAGTAATTTCCTACTCCAGCATGGTCACGTCCGACAATGAAATGTGTACAGCCGTAATTTTTCCTGACGATCGCGTGGAAAATTGCTTCACGGGGGCCGGCATATCTCATGGAGGCCGGGAATACGGCTAGCTTTACCCTGTCATGGGGATAATAGTTTTGAAGTAAAACCTGATAGCTTTCCATCCTGATATCGCTTGGAATATCATCCGCTTTCGTTTCGCCAACAAGCGGGTGCAGAAATAAACCATCAACCGTTTCAAGTGCTGTCTTCTGGATATATTCATGGGCACGGTGCACAGGATTCCGGGTCTGGAAGCCCACGATCGTCTGCCATCCCAGTTGTGCGAACAATGCCCGTGATTCAACAGGATCAAGGTGGAATTCCCGGAAATGATCTCTTGCCGGGCGGCTGACAAGGGTAATGGGCCCGCCAATATAAACGCTGCCCCGTTCAAATAATTTTCTGACACCCGGGTGGGCCCGGTCTTCGGTTTGGTATACATACTTTGCTTCGATCTTTTTATCTGGAACAAAAAGATCCGTCACAGTCATGACACCGTAAACGAAACCGTCTTTGGCCAGCCGTATTGTTTCACCGACCGCTATGTTCTTTGCTGTGTCCTCAGAGACTGCCAATGTTACCGGGATGCTCCAGGGAAGACCGCCAGACAGGCGCATGCCTGTTACAACGGACCGGTAATCCTTTTCCCCCATGAATCCGGTCAGCGGGCTGTACGCACCAATCGCGATTAATTCAAGGTCGCTTAATCCCATATTGTCCAATTCAATCTCGATCCGGCAAGAATCAACTGGAAAGTCGCTGTTCATCCGATCAATTAACACGCCACCGTGAGGCTGAACCATTTTATCCTCCTCCTAAAACTTTTGGATGTGCCTGAACATGCTGTTATGCCCTGTGCAGCCCGCATTCCGTTTTGTTAAATTGAACCCACCGCCCCGCACGCTGGTCTTCGGAACCTGTTACAGGCACGGTACATTTCTCGCATCCGATACTTGGGTATGATTTGTCATGAAGCTCATTATAGGGCAGATTGTTCAACCGGATATAACTCCATATATCTTCCCGCGTCCAATGGATTAACGGGCATATTTTAATTTTTTTGAAACGCTCATCTCTATTGATGAATTGAGTATTTTTCCTTGTGGGGGACTGATCCCGCCTTAGCCCGGAAATCCACGCATGTACTGTAGAAAGTTTTTCTTCAAGAGGTTTTATTTTACGGAGATAGCAGCAAAGATTTGGATCGCTTTTCCACAATTCAGCCCCGTACTTTGTTGACTGCGATTCCAAGGATAGCGACGGCTGAACCAGTTCTAAATCCAGTCCCGGATATTTGGTTCGTATTTTTTCGATCAGCTCATACGTTTCCTTAAAATGAAGCCCGGTATCTAAAAAAACAATTTTCGGATGGTCTGCAACTTTTGAAATCAGGTCAAGCATCACTATTGCTTCGGCACCAAAGCTGCATGCATACAGGACTTTATCTCCGTATTCCCGGTAAGTCCATCTAAGGATGTCCGTATAGTCCTTCAATTCCTGTCCTAGTTTTTCAAGGAGTTGGTCAGACCACGTGTCATAGGTCAAGATACCTTTCATTGTACTCTCCCTCACTTCGCGCTGTGTTTCAGGGCAGCCCCGTTGCTGTGCCCTGAACCTGCGCTACAAATAGGTGAAAACCTAAAGGCAATTTATTCATGCCATGCCGGGTTCGTTCATAGGGTAAAAGCCTAATTTTCAATTTGTTAAATTTCATCCTTTCATGAACCTCTCGACAGGTAGGCGAATACACATAATTAGCTGAATTTAAGCTGCAGTGCCCAGCCAGTTTTGCTTTTTAGATTTGGAGGTGAATTGGTGGAAATCAATATTTACCAGGGATATGACCACCGTCTGGCCCATGCACATGTCAATGTCATCATAGATGTAATCAGGGCGTTTACGGTTGCGCACCAGGCTTTTCTCCATGGGGCCAGAAAAATCATTTTAACTGGAACGGTCGAAGAGGCATTTCGTTTAAAAGCCGAAAATCCGGAATACCTTTTAGCAGGGGAAATTAAGGGGCTGCAAATTCCCGGCTTTGATTTGGATAATTCCCCAAAGCGAGTCGCGGATTTCGAATTAAACGAAAGGGTTATCGTCCAAAAGACGACAAATGGGGTGAAAGCTGCTTTAAACTCCCTTGATGCTGAAGATGTAATAGTCACAGGTTTTTCAAACGCGAGGGCAACAGCAGAATACATTAGGAAGAAGTACAGCCATTCCAGGAAGGGCTTCACGGTGAATATCGTTGCCTCACACCCAACAGGTGATGACGACCTTGCTTGCGCAGAGTATATAAAAGGGTTTATACACGGTACATCGTCAGCAACAGCTTCAGAAACGGCCGACAGGATTTTAAAATGCGAGGCTGCGGGAAAATTCTTTGATGAAGCCCAGCCTGAATTTGACCCGAGGGATATTTTTTATTGCATAAAAGAAATCGACAGCGGGTTTGTCATGAAGGTGTACAGCGAGGGTGCAACGCCGGAAATCAGGAAGGTGTATGTATGAGGGAATCAGGACTGAACCTGCCCAAGAGGGACTTGAAACCGAGAATTTCCGGCATCACTGTATTAATTGATAACGGTAATCCACTACAATTTTTCAAGGACACAATCAATGGGGCATCCGAATTTGTGGATTATGTGAAATTTGGCTGGGGCACATCAATCATTTCCTCGAGTCTAGAGGAAAAAATAGAGTTTTTACGGCAGAAAAAAATTGAATATTTTTTCGGCGGGACTCTGTTTGAAAAGTTTGTCAGCCAGGGCAAGGTGGAGCAGTTCTATAAGTATTGCGAAAAACATGGCTGCCGGTATGTTGAAATTTCCAATGGCACTTTTGATATGAACAATAAAGAGAAGGCTTTGTTTATCAGCGAATTTTCCAGGCATTTCACTGTGTTCAGCGAAGTCGGAAATAAAAGCACCGAAAAGTCCGAGGATTTCAGTCCGGCTCAATGGATTGAATGGATTCACGAAGATCTGGATGCCGGCTCGGCAAAAGTCATAACTGAAGCCCGCGAAAGCGGAACAAGCGGTTTTTGCAGGGGCAACGGTGAAATCCGCTTTGAAATCATAGAGGACATAATCTCATCAGGAATCGGACTTGACCGGGTGATCTTTGAAGCTCCGAATAAGCAAATTCAGACGGCCCTTATCACGGCTGCAGGCGCCAACGTCAACCTGGCCAATATTTCCTTCGCTGATCCAATCGCGCTTGAAACACTGAGGCTTGGCCTGCGTTCAGATACCTTCCATTTATTTGATTAAATCGAAAAGTGAAGCGCCTTGGCAGAAGAACGTCGACTAAGAGGCACCACGTCCTGTGGTGAACGTCGACGTCAGCATTAGGGAAAGCTTCCCCGAAATGCCGCAGCCAAAAAATCTGTGATTTTTTGGTGACATACTGTGCAAGTCCGACAGGCATAAAATGAGACCTGCAGGAAGGCGCTTTTTACCTTCTGAAAGGGATTGGCTTATGACCCGAGGGGATAGGCGCTGCAACTGGACAAGGGGAGAAAAAATGAGAGAAACGAATAAAGTATTCCATCTTGCCATCCCGTGCAAGAATCTTGATGAAACGGCTGAGTTTTATACGAAGCTCGGCTGCACGCTTGCCAGAAGGTATCGTGACCGGGTAACATTCAATTTCTTCGGTGACCAGTTAGTCTGCCACCTGAACCCGGAAAAAGTGGATCGGTCACCTGAGATGTATCCTCGCCACTTTGGAATGACTTTTACAGACAAAGAAGAGTTTAACCAGCTTATCGAACTTGCCATCAGGGAAAATCTTCCCTTTTTCCAGACACCCATGACCCGGTTCAAGGATATGCAGGAAGAACATATTACATTTTTCCTGATCGACCCTGCAAACAATTTGCTGGAGTTTAAATATTATCACGATGTAAATATGGTATATTGACATAGTTTACAGCACCGGTAGGCTTTCCATGGCAGCAATAAGAAAGATTAGAAAAATGCTAGATTAGCTGTCTGTGGACGGCTTTTTTTATTCCTGTTTGCATAAGCGCAGGACATTGAAGCAAGGGTTTGCAGTCATGGTGCAGGCAAATGTCCTGAGGGAAAATTTTTCCGGGATAATTCAGTTGATTTTTACCGTCAGACAGGAGAATGCGGAACAATGGAGAATATTAATCTTGTTGACAAGGTCAATTCTATAAAAGTATGATGACAAAAATGTATGGATGTGTGGTGGCATTTATGAAAATTGATGATACGGACCGGAAAATCCTGGATTTACTAATGAACAATGGCAGAATGTCGTACGCGGATATCGGAAAAGAATTAAACCTTTCGCGGGTGGCAGTACGGGAAAGGGTCAACCGCATGGAAGAAAGCGGTATAATTGAAAAATTCAGCGTCGTAGTCAATTCAGAAGCGGTGGGAAAAAAGGTGTCTGCTTTTTTCGAGGTCGACTGTGAACCTGCTTTTCTAGTGTCTGTCGCCGAAAGCCTGGCCAATAACCCTAGTGTGGCCAGCTGCTACCAGATGACAGGACCGAGCACTTTACATATGCATGTACTTGTCGAGGATTTTGCCTCCCTCGAAAAGTTTATAAATAATGAACTGTATGCGGTGGAGGGAATCAGCCGCGTAGAAAGCCAGATCATGCTGCGCCGCTTTAAGAGCCGCACGGGCTTAAAGCTATAAAGCAACTGATGAAAATAATAATCTCCCCGGTGGAATTTACGTTGAGTTACTTGCTAGATTCATTCCAGTAGAGCGGTTCTAATCGACTTTACGAGATGGAAGTGCCTAGATTTGGTCGAATAGAAGGGTTCTAATCGACTTTACGCGGTAGAGGTTTCTAGATTCGGTCGAATAGAGAGGTTCTAATCGACTTTACGCGGTGGAGGTTTCTAGATTAGGTCGAATAGAGAGGTTCTAATCGACTTTACGCGGTGGAGGTTTCTAGATTCGGTTGAATAGAGTGGTTCTAATCTTCTGTACGAAATGGAAGTGCCTGGATTTGGTCGAATAGAAGGGTTCTAATCAACTTTACGCGGTGGAGGTTTCTAGATTCGGTCGAATAGAGTGGTTCTAATGCTTCTGTACGAAATGGAAGTGTCTGGATTCGATCGAATAGAGTGGTGCTAATCGACTTTACGAAGAAGAGTCCTATATTTTTTGTCCGATAGAGAGGTTCTAATGGACTTTACGCAGAAGAATCCTATGGTTTTGGTCCAATAGCAATGAATCATACCCTGTGGCTTGAGTGCCAAGGGTTTTTTTATGTAATTTTTTACTACTAGAACTGGAAGAGAGAATCAGGGGGCATTGCACGCCCGAAGTAGGTAATAAAGGTAAGATCGGATAGCCCGATGAGGGATTTTTTAAAATATGAATATTTTTCAAAAATTTTTATAGACAACTTTCAGAATATATATTAAAATCAAAAACAATTAAAATTTATTACGTTTGTAAAACTAATATAAATTTTAGGTTTACAAACGTAACGAAAAATAAAACGTTTTCATTTTTTCGGAGGTGTGGAAAACGGAGGTCATTCTGGCCTGTTTTCGTAACTTTATATTCTATCATGATTCTATTAAGGAGGTCGGAAGGTGTTAGGCTTAATTATCAGGCGGCTGTTGCAGCTGTTGCTGCTATTGGTTGGCATTTCTTTTATCGTCTTTATGAGCATGCACATTGCGCCGGGCGATCCGGCAAGCATCATAGGCGGGCCGACAGCGTCAAAAGAAGATATCGAGAGCATAAGGGAGAATCTCGGGTTGAACGAGCCAATCCTGGTGCAGTACTTTGATTATTTAAAAGGTGTAGTCCAGGGGGATTTTGGCTTCTCATTCCAGACGAAGGAAGCAGTCTCGGAGGCGCTTTTGAGCAGGTTCCCTAATACTTTGAACCTGGCAATCGCCAGCATCATTGTTGCAGTCATTATAGGTGTGACGGCGGGGATTATCTCGGCATTGAAGCACAATTCCTGGTTCGACGGTGCCGCAACCGTGATAGCATTGGCCGGAATTTCAATCCCGAATTTCTGGTTGGGGGCGATCCTGATTCTCGTTTTTGCCGTCAATCTGCAATGGCTTCCGGTCGGGGGCTTAACTGAACCATTTTGGACGATTGAAGGAGCAAAGCAGCTGATCTTGCCGGCTCTTACGCTCGGAACAGGTTCGGCAGCGATGATTGCCAGGATGAGCCGCTCGGCGATGCTTGAGGTGATAAGGGCTGACTATATCAGGACAGCCCGGGCAAAAGGAGTAAGAGAGCGATCAGTAGTCATGCTCCACGGCCTGCGGAATGCGATGATTCCGGTCATTACAGTCATCGGTTTAAACTTCGGCTTTTTGCTGGGCGGAACGATCATTACCGAGCAGGTTTTTGCCATCAATGGCGTTGGCCGGCTGATGATCGAATCGATCGCGGCAAGGGACTTTCCAATGGTCCAGGGGGCGGTGCTCCTCGTCGCGACACTGTTCGTTCTTGTCAACCTGATCGTCGACATCGTTTATGCATTTATTGATCCTAGGATCAGCTATGAATAAGGAGGGGGGAAGATAACGATGACTACTGAAACAGCCGGTGCCCCGGTTGCATCCCTTCCAGAAAAGAAAAAGGATTTGGCCCTTTTGAAAACATGGAAGAGGATTGTTAAAAATAAAGTCGCTGTAGCCGGGCTGATCATTATTGCCATTCAAATTATCCTTGCGGTGCTGGCTCCGGTATTTGCTACATACGATCCGGTAAAACAAAACCTGGCGATGTCTGAGCTCCCACCAGGAACCGAAGGCCATTGGCTCGGCACAGATAATTTTGGGCGCGATATGTGGAGCCGCCTCGTATATGGGGCAAGGATCTCACTGTTTGTCGGGATCGGTGCAGTAACACTCGGATTACTGGGCGGAATCACACTTGGACTGACTGCAGGCTACTATAGAAGGCTCGACAGTGTAATCATGAGATTCGTGGATTTATTGTTTGCTTTTCCAGGAATTCTGCTCGCAATGCTGATCATTGCGATTTTAGGTACAAGCCTTGCAAATGTAATAATTGCAATCAGCATCTGGTCCATACCGACTTGTGCAAGGATTGTCAGGGGCAGTGTCCTGTCAATTAAGAAGCAGGAATATATCCTCGCGATGAAATCACTCGGAGCAAGTGATTTGAGGATTCTCTTTAAGCACATCCTGCCGAACTGCATGGCACCAATCATTGTGTTTGCGACCATGAGGATGGCAACCGCAATTCTGTCGACAGCATCACTGAGCTTCCTCGGACTTGGTGCACAGCCGCCGACACCTGAGTGGGGCGCGATGATTTCAGCCGGACAGGATTTCATGTGGACATCACCGCACATGATCGTCATTCCGGGAATCGCCATCATGTGCGTAGTGTTTGCATTTAACGTGGTAGGGGACGCGCTCCGTGACGCGCTGGATCCTGGCATGAACCTGGATAAATAAGAGGAGGAAAAGATAATGGGAAAAAATTTGTTAACAAAAGGTTTAAGCCTGCTTTTAATATTGGTTTTTGCTTTAGTAGGTTGCAGCAGCAGTTCATCAACAGGGGGAAGTACTAAAGAGGCAGCTGCGCAGGAAATAACATATGCGACAACATCAAAGGTCATTGGCCTGTCACCAATTTTAACGAATGATTCCGTGTCATCAGCGGTTAATGAACAGATTTATGAAACGCTGTTTTACCGTGATGCAAAGTCAAATGAAATAAAAGGGCTTCTCGCTGAAAAAGCTGAAAACCCAGACCCGAATACATGGATCATCACCCTGAAGAAAAATATTAAGTTCCAGGATGGTACCGATTTTAACGCTGAAGCTGTAAAATACACATTTGACAAGATCAAGGATCCAAAGACAGCCGCTCCGCGCGCATCACTGCTTGAGCCGATTACATCCATCGAAGTACAGGATGAACATACTGTTGTGTTAAAAACTGCACAGCCATACGGGCCAATGCTTGCTGCGCTGACCCACGCAAATGCTGCAATCGTCAGCCCGACGGCCGACCAGAAACAGGACTTGATGAAAGACCCTGTCGGCACAGGCCCATTCAAATTTAAGGCAAAGGAAAACGGGGAAGATATCGTTCTTGAAGCAAACAAAGATTACTGGCAGGGAGCACCAAAGCTACA
Source organism: Bacillus sp. T33-2 (assembly GCF_002860205.1). Lineage (GTDB taxonomy): Bacteria > Bacillota > Bacilli > Bacillales > Cytobacillaceae > T33-2. The sequence continues at coordinate 90,153 of NZ_PGVB01000012.1, read as the reverse complement.
AAAGGTCACTTATAAAGTAGTGCCGGAAATTACAACAGCAGTATCCATGCTGCAGACTGGTAAAGTCAATTTCATCGATAATGTCACTGCAGAGCTGCTTCCTCGTGTGGAAAAGCTGAAGAATGTTGAAATCGAGAAGCAGGAAGGAACACCAGTGTATTACCTTGCTTTCAATATGGAGAGAGAGCCACTGAACAACCCTGAATTCCGCCAGGCAGTAGCCCACGCGATCGATACAGAAGGGTACGTTGAAAAGCTCCGCGGACTTGGTGTAAAATCAAGCTCTTTCATCGGCCCGGAAGTTTTTGGCTATGACAAATCATCAGAAGCTGAAGCACCAAAACACGACCCAGCAAAAGCGAAGGAAATTGTAAAAGCAAATGGCTTTGACAAGAAGGAAGTCACACTGCTGGCTGCGAATACTGCCGCTTATATGACAATGGCAGAAGTTCTTCAGGCACAGCTTACCGAAGCCGGATTTAAAGTCAAGATTGAAACGCTTGAATGGGGCACATACATTGAAGCGACCCAAAACGGCCAATTTGACTTGACTGTTGCCGGCTGGTCCAACGTAACAGGTGACGGAAGCGAACTGCTCTTCCCAAGGCTCCATTCTAAAAATTCCGGTGTAACTAACGTTGGCCGTTACAAAAACCCGGAACTTGACAAGCTGATCGAAGATTCCCGTGCGACAGTTGACCAGGACGAGCGCAAAAAGCTGCTGAAAGAGGCTAATGAAATGGTTCTGACAGACCTTCCAGTGATACCGATTTATCACGGAGTAGCTTCGATCGCATATGACAAATCTGTATCTGGAATCAATCTTGAACCTACTGCCCAGTGGACACTGTACAACGCGGAAAGAAAGTAGGGATAAAAATGGCCCAAACCATTCTAGAGGTCAATAATCTGGTAACAAAATTCAAGACTGCGGGCGGCGAAGTTGCTGCCGTCCGCGGTATTTCTTTTTCTCTCGACAAAGGGGAGACACTCTGTATTGTCGGGGAATCCGGATGCGGCAAGAGCATTACCGCATTGTCGGTGATGGGGCTATTGGCCGGAAATGCCAGCTCGGAAGGATCGATTGAATTCAATGGTAAAAACCTGTTGGAGCTGAAGCACGATCAGATGCGAAAAATTCGCGGAAACGAAATCTCAATGATTTTCCAGGAACCGATGACTGCGTTAAATCCGACTTTTACGGTAGGATTCCAGCTTCGTGAACCGTTGATGATCCACCGCAAGCTCTCCAAAAAAGAGGCTCACCAGAAGGGGATTGACCTTTTGCGCCAGGTCGGGATCCCATTGCCGGAAAAGCGGATGGAGCAATATCCGCACGAACTTTCCGGAGGGATGAGACAGCGGGTCATGATTGCGATCGCACTGGCCTGCAATCCGCAGCTGTTGATTGCAGATGAACCGACTACTGCCCTGGACGTGACGGTTCAGGCACAAATCCTAGACCTCATGAACGATTTGAAGGATGAATTTGAAACAAGTGTCATCATGATCACGCACGATATGGGTGTGGTTGCAGAAGTGGCGGACAGGGTTATCGTTATGTATGCAGGCGAGATCATTGAAGAAGGCGACGTTGAAACGATCTTCACCAATCCCCAGCATCCATACACGAAGGGGCTTTTGTCATCGGTTCCGAATGTGGATGATCCGCATTTTAAATTAAATCCGATTCCGGGGACACTCCCGAATTTGAACGAACAAATCAGTGGATGCCGATTCCACCCGCGCTGCCCATTTGCAATGGAAAAATGCTTAAGCAGCGCACCGGAACGGTTCGAGAAGACGGACAGCCATGCGGTAAGATGCTGGCTCCAGGAGGTGGATGAAAGTGAGTGCCATGACTACCAGCCGACAAGTGCTGTTTAGCTTAAAAAATGTAAAGAAACACTACCCGGTCAAAGGCGGGATTTTTAAAACGGTAAAGGGCCACGTGAAAGCGGTCGATGGTATCACCCTCGATATTTTCAAAGGGGAGACACTAGGGGTGGTCGGTGAATCCGGCTGCGGCAAGTCGACATTCGGGCGTACAATACTTGGACTCGAATCATTGACGGAAGGTACGATGGTGTTCAATGGAACTGACATCAGCCATAAGTCATCACGTGAGCTTAAGCCGTTCAAACGTGAAATGCAGATGATATTCCAGGACCCATACGCATCATTAAACCCGAAGCAGCGGGTTGGCGATGCACTTGAGGAAGCCCTCATCATCCATACGGATTTGCCGGCGGATGAGCGACGTGCCAAAGTCGTCCAGCTGTTAAAAGAAGTCGGGCTGAAGGAAGAACACTATGACCGCTACCCGCATGAGTTTTCAGGCGGCCAGCGCCAAAGGATCGGGATTGCGAGGGCAATATCGATAAACCCTTCCTTCATCGTGTGTGATGAGCCGGTATCGGCCCTGGATGTTTCCGTCCAGGCACAGGTCATCAAGCTGTTGAAGGACCTGCAAGGGAAGCATGAACTGACCTATTTGTTTGTGTCTCATGATCTCGGTGTCGTCCGCCATCTGTGCGACAGGGTGCTTGTGATGTACCTTGGCCAAATGGTCGAGCTCGCACCAGTCGAGAAGCTGTACGAAAATCCAACTCACCCATATACGGAGGCGCTATTGTCTGCCATCCCCCGTCCGGTTGTCGGAAAGAAGCGAGAGCGGATCCGCCTGCAGGGCGACCTTCCGAGCCCAACTGACCCGCCTGCGGGATGTGCGTTCCATACCCGCTGCCCTTTGGCAACCGAGCGGTGCAAAGCGGAACGTCCCAAGTGGAGGCAAATTGAGGACGGGCATTTTATTGCCTGCCACCATAAGTAATCGGCTTGTGATGATGGGTTGCCGGTAAAATATTGGCGATCATGTGTGAAAAATGATTTCCTATATATAGAAATAAAATCAGTTGAATTTTTTAAATCTGAGGAGAACATTATGCCTAGTTATGATACTTTAAATTATCCATATGCATCCCAGCGTATGGCTGCCGTCGCACGAAACGGCATGGTGGCAACTTCGCAGCCCCTCGCTGCCCAGGCAGGACTTGATATTTTAAAAAAAGGCGGAAACGCGATTGATGCTGCGATTGCAACAGCTGCCTGCCTGACTGTCGTAGAGCCTACTTCCAACGGAATTGGCGGCGACGCCTTCGCAATCGTGTGGACAAAAGGGGAGCTGCATGGGCTGAATGCCAGCGGCCCGGCGCCGCAAGGCCTGACGATCGACGCGGTAAAACAATTAGGACATGAAGCGATGCCAAAATTCGGCCTCGTCCCGGTTACAGTTCCGGGTGCGCCAGGGGCATGGGCTGCACTTTCCAAGCGCTTCGGCAAGCTGCCATTGAGCGAAGTGCTTGCACCGGCAATCGAGTATGCTGAAAATGGGTATCCGGTCTCACCGATTCTCGGAAAGTACTGGAGCCGGGCAACCCGCATTTTCAAGGATCTGTTCAAAGGGAAAGAATTCGAGAACTGGTTCAACACGTTTGCGCCTGAAGGAAGGGCCCCGGAAATCGGTGAGATTTGGCGTTCGCCTGACCATGCGGCAACTCTCAGGGAAATTGCTGAAACAAATGGGGAGTCCTTTTATAGGGGGAAACTTGCTGAAAAAATTGATGGGTTTTCACGCGAGCATGGCGGATTTTTGAGGAAGGAAGACCTTGCCGCCTATCAGCCTGAATGGGTAACCCCGATCAGCGTGAACTACCGTGGCTATGACGTATGGGAAATCCCGCCGAATGGACAGGGACTTGTGGCTCTAATGGCATTGAACACGCTGAAGGGATTTGAATTTGGCGAAAAAGACTCGGTAGAAACTTACCATAAGCAAATCGAAGCGATGAAGCTAGCGTTTGCGGACGGTAAAAAATATATCACACAACGGGATAAAATGAGTGTGCAGGTCGAACAGCTGTTAAGTGAGGAATACGGCGCCGAGAGACGCGGCTTGTTAGGAGACGCGGCACTTGCTCCTGAGCCGGGGACCCCTCCAAAGGGCGGCACGGTTTACTTAGCCACGGCTGATGGGGAAGGGAACATGGTATCGTTCATCCAGTCAAACTACATGGGCTTTGGTTCAGGGATTGTCATTCCGGGAACAGGGATTGCCCTGCAGAACCGCGGACACGATTTCTCGCTTGATCCGGACCATGAAAACCGGCTTGAACCTGGCAAAAAAACATACCATACGATCATCCCTGGTTTCCTCACAAAAGATGGCCAGCCGGTTGGGCCATTTGGGGTGATGGGAGGCTACATGCAGCCTCAAGGCCATGTCCAGGTCATCATGAACACAGTAGATTTCCATTTGAACCCGCAAGCAGCCCTCGATGCACCGAGGTGGCAGTGGATAGAAGGGAAAACGATTGAAGTGGAACGCACCCTGCCGCCCCATATCGCAGAAGCACTGGTCCGCAAAGGCCATGATATCAAGGTGGCCGTTGATTCTGGCGGGTTCGGCCGCGGCCAGATCATCTGGCGCGACCCGGAAACCGGTGTCCTCATCGGCGGAACTGAACCAAGGACAGACGGTGCGGTTGCCGTCTGGTAGTGTTAAATGCTGAAGACTGAAGGATTTGATAAATAATGAAGAAACATTGGCATATTTTCCTGGCTTTTTTCAGGGTAGGCATGCTCGGTTACGGTGGTGGCCCATCCTCGATCCCGCTCGTTCATAAAGAAGTGGTTGAAAAATATAAATGGATGAGCGATGAAGACTTTGGCGATGTGCTTGCACTGGCGAACACGCTGCCAGGTCCGATCGCGACGAAAATGGCCGGCTACATCGGCTACCGGGTCGCAGGAATCGCCGGGCTGCTCAATGCGTTGCTTGCTTCGATTGTACCGACGATCTTGCTGATGATTTTGCTGCTGACATCGCTCTCAACGTTCAGGCACCAGCCGTGGGTACTTGGCATGACGAAAGCGGTCGTCCCGGTTGTTGGGGTGATGCTGGCAGTACTGACGTGGCAGTTCTTTCAAAACGGCCAAAAAGGGCTCGGCTGGAAAGCAAATGTCGCGCTAGTTGCAGCAAGCCTGATCATCATGGAAGCAATCGGAATCCATCCGGGAATAATGATAGCCGGGCTTCTCGGCTGGGCATTATTTGCGCCTGCCAAAAAGAAAGCAGTACCAGCTGAAAAACCAGCTGGTGTGCCGGAAAGGAAAACCGTATGATGATTCAGTGGAAAATCTTTTTGGCGTTTTTCATACCGGGAATACTGGGCTATGGCGGCGGCCCGTCGTCGATTCCGCTGGTTGAGAATGAAGTGGTGGACCGCTACGGCTGGCTGACAGTACAGGAATTCAGTGAAGTGCTCGCGCTCGGAAACTCGCTGCCAGGCCCAATTGCGACAAAAATGGCCGGATACATAGGCTACCAGCAGGGCGGTGTCCTTGGGGCATTTGTCGGGGTTTTCGCCACAGTTGCCCCCTCATTGATCCTGATGGTCGCACTGCTCGGACTTTTATACAAATTCAAGGACTCACCGAGAGTAAAAAAGATGACCCTTTATGTACGGCCGGCCATCGCAGTCATGCTCGGGGTGATGGCATACCAGTTCTTTGCCGGGTCATACTTTGATATCGGTGTCTTGCAGACCTTGTTTTTGGTGGTGGCAAGCTTTGTATTGATGGAAAAACTGAAAGTACATCCCGCGTTTGTCATTTTGGGCTCACTCGGGTATGGAGCGGTGTTCCTGAGCTGAACGTTCAATATTCAAAAGATGCATGGCGTTACTTTAGCCATGCATCTTTTTTTGTGGTGCTTCGAAAGAAATTGGCAATGGGGTGTTGCATAATACCAAAGTTGTACAGCACCTACTGCAATGACACCATTTTGCTAAAACGCGGTGGCCGAAGATAAATTCGTTGCCGGGAAGCCAAGACCTGCCACACCTGATCTCCAGTATAAAGGGGTTGATTTGGCACAGCAAGTAGATGCAAAGTTTGTAAAACTCATCGCAAAATCGGCACAGGATGATTCTGCACAGTTTGTGCAAGTGGCAGAGCTTCAGTTATTTGCAGGCGGAAAAGCTAAAATAGAGCCGATCAGCCTTGAAACAGAGGAGCCGTTCATTGCGGAAGGTACAGTGAAGGCTGGAAATCCGGGCACTGGCATAGGCAGCCTTGCTGATGTTCCTGCAACACTGGCAGTTACAGAAAATGAATTCGTCACGACCAAAAATCCGAATCCGGCAACCCAGGGAGCCGACGGATATGTCGTCACACTTCCTGAAGGATTTGGTGACGGTATCCACACCTTCGAGCTGAAGGGTTCAGGAGACGGTTCATACGATTATGACGTATTCTTCTATAATAATGATTTTGAACTGATCGGGTCGGCGGCATCATCCGCAGCAGATGAATCAGGAGTGGTCCCGGGCGGTACCCGGTATGTATATGCTGGGTTGTATTACGGTGCAAACGTCCCGTTCAAGCTAACGGTGAAAAGACCTTATTAATGAGCGAGAGCTGGAATTCACGCTTCAACAATATCCTTAATCAAATTAAGCAGCCTGGTATCGTCTGATACCAGGCTGTCTTTATATGTTTTTATACAACGATCTTAAATTGTCCCCCGTGCTCCCTGGTAAGCACTGATACCTTAAGGGATTGGTTATACTTTTTTGAGAGTCCTTTGATGAGTCCATGGTTAAATTCGGTGAAATAATGAGGAGTGTGGCAAAACAGCAGAATTTCATTTTTCGTTCCTGTATATGGCAGGTATTCGCCAATATATACATTAGATCGATGGTTAAAATAATAGGCGTTATTCAGCTCTTCGATTGACTCTTGGAAATTCGTGATAGTTTCAGGAAAATAGCATTTATCCGGAACAAGCTCACCTATATAATGAACGGCTTCCCATCCGTATTTTTCAGAGATTGAATTCAACAACGAGCAGACAAGGCCGATCTTAACCCATTCACCTGTTCGCAGAGCCTCATCACATTGCAGAAAGGGAAGTTCCAATCTCTCTTCAAACGAAATATCCAATATGTTTTGAAGGATGGTTGCATGAACATTGGTATTAGAAGAGTGTTCCTGATTAAAACCGGAAGTGATCCTGTTATGGAAATTAATAAAGTTGTTAAGCTCCTGGCTTAGCTGCAAAGTATGGTTTGAGCAAAGTGCCTGTGGGTCAGATTCCTCGTAAAGCTGCTGTCGTAAACGTTCTATAACCTCATTTATCATCCTGGGTTTTCCTTTTAAAAAATGGTTTTCGTTTGTCATTATAACATATCCAAGATATTCAAACATCTGCTGGAAAAATTAAATGAAAGCGATATGCTTTAACAAAGAAGATGGAAGTGACAAACCCCGAATTTCATCTTATGATGGAATTAATCAGAAAGGGGCGGTCCAACATGCGGGTGAAAGTGTTTGCGAATCTCCGCGATATTTGCGGAGGTGTTACGGTCGAGGTCATTCCGGACGGGCACACCGTCATTGATGTCCTCGACAAAATGGTTGAAATGTACCCTCAGCTTGAGGCTGAAATTTTTACAACAGAAAGAACGCTTAAGCCGTTTGTCCACGTATATGTAAATGGTAAAAATATTATCCATGCGGACGATCTGGATACAATAGTAGAGCCAACTGACCAGTTCGCCCTGTTTCCGCCGGTTGCAGGTGGGTAGGATGCCTAACCGTGAACTTGAATTTCGCGGAATTAACAGCCGCCATCTTGGAATGTACTTTGAAGAGCTTGGCGGGCAGCTGGTCACTGCTTCATTCCCTTTTGTTTACAAGGGAGAAGGGTGGGCCGGTGAGATTTTGGAAGAGAAAGAGATATCATTTACTCCTGTCTTCAAAGTAAATTCTGTGATTGTGATGTTTTCTGCCGAAGATGAAGAAAAACTTGAAGAGCTTATAAAAAACTACCGGTATAAGACGACCAGGGTCGGGGGATAAGGTGCATAGCTAGTTAGGTTTGTTGCTGTGTCGGAATGCTTTTGGATAAATAGCTACGAAGTTTTTAATAGTCTATTTAGCATGAGCGGGACCCTCTTATCTCCATTATGAAAGACAATTTTGCCGGTGTTTCGGTGGATTATGTCCTTCATCCCTATATGAAGGACAATTTTCTTATCCTATGATAGATAATGTCCTTCATCCCCGTTTTGTAGGATAGCTTCCACTCCATAACAGCGGGTCTTGTCTTTCAAACTATTTTATGAGTTTCAGTTGGACCTGTACTTTGAACCCACACATAAAAACAGCCGGGCAAATGCCCGGCCGTCATGCTTAAAAAACTATCACATCGGCTCAGCTGTCGATGAGCTTTCCTCAGAGATGATTCCCAGTTCAAGCAGTTTGTCGACTGGAACCACTCCATCCCTCCAGCCACGAACCTGGTAATATTCTTCAAGCATGATGTCCATTCGGCTGACGTGTCCGGCACTGTTCCCTGATGCGGGCTCTTCTGTGAACCGCTTTGGCAGGAAGTCATCCTCGCGCTTGTTGAAGCCGGCGAGATTGTTGTAATAGCGTTCAATGTTGTAGATTCGTTCCCCGGCTCTCATGACATCTTCGGCAGTCAGCGCGATACCGGTCATCGTGCTGTACTGTTCGGCGTAATGCTCGGCATTTTCGGAGAAGGAAGAGAATTTACAGATATTCATAGAATCAGAGAAAGCGAGAAGGTCCTGGAAAATCTTCAGCAATTCGCCCTTTCCTTCCGGCATCAGCCGGTCGGTTGGTTCCGGGATTCCGGCAATTTCACTGGCAACGGTGTAACCGCGTAAATGGCAGGCACCCCGGTTGCTTGTCGCGTATCCTAGCCCGATGCCCTGGATTCCGCGAGGGTCATAAGCAGGAATCGACTGGCCCTTCACAGACATCGACAGTTCGGGTACATTCCATGCAGCTGTTGCGAGTGCCGGCCCTTCAGCAAGGATGCCGCCGAATCCTTCACGGTGAGCGATCTTCCTGGTCAGTTCGATCATCGCATCCGCGTCGCCCCAGTCAAGTTTTTCAGCAATGAACCCTTTTTCATAGGCTTCCATTGTCACCGAAAATGCATGTCCAAGCTCGATTGTGTCCAGGCCGTAATCATTGCAGCGGTCGATCAAGAATGAAATCGCTTCCGCGTCACTAAGCAGGCAATTAGACCCCAATGACCAGGCGGATTCGAATTCGATGCTTTCCACCCTTGTCTTATATTTGCCATCTTTAACTTCCACTTCGATTTTACAGCCAACCGGGCAGGCATGGCATGTATTATTCTTGATCAGCAAATGCTTGTTGACGTATTCTCCGCTATGTTTTTCAGCTTCATCCCAGTGTGTGTATTGCGAATTCTTTGTTGGAAGCGCTCCAACTTCATTGATCAGGTTTGTAAGCACGTTGGTACCATATACGGACAGGCCGCCTTTGTTTGGTGCAGTGAGCCCGCCTTCGAGGATGGCTTTAACCGCTTTCTTGTTGGCTTCCTTGTATTCATCTTTAAGCTTAGGCTCAGGCATGTTTCCTTTTTGGGCTGCCTTGATGACGATAGCCTTCAGTTTTTTATAGCCGGCAACTGCCGCAGTGCCGCCCCGGCCTGCCGCGCGGTCATGCTCATTGATGAATGCTGCGAAACGGACTGTGTTTTCACCCGCCTGGCCGATTGTCATCACGCTGAGGTCATTATCGCCGTAGCGGTCCTTGAATGCTTGTATTGTTTCTCTCGTGCTTTTTCCCCATAAACCGGAAGCATCACGCAGCTCAGCCTGGCCGTTCTCGATATAAAGGTAAACGGGCCTGTCACTCTTTCCGGTCAAAATGATATTATCGACACCGGCCCACTTCAGCCGGGCAGCGGTCCAGCCGCCCATATGCGAATCGGTCACTGTGTTAGTCAGAGGGGATTTAGTCACAACCGCCAGCCGTCCACTCATGGAGGAACGGGATCCTGTGACAGGGCCAGTCATGATGCATAACATGTTTTCTTCAGAGAAAGGTTCAACCTGAGGACCATTGTCCAAAAGATACTTAACACCGAGACCGCGACCGCCGATGTATTTTTTGGCATCAGCTTCGTTGATTTCCCTGTAGCCAACTGTGCCGCCAGTTAAATCTACTACTACTTCCTTATTATTGAAACCGCCAAGATTCATCGCTTTTGCTCCACCTCTTTCTTTTTTATAAAAATTTTTCCTTCATCTAATTTTAATTAGACACCCACTTTAAAAATTCCTGTTAATTTTTAATATTCATAATAATTTTTTTCGTTATAATTTTAAGTAGAAAAGAGGGATGTTCATGTTTGATTTAGTACGATATTCACGTCAGATGTTGTTTCAGCCGATTGGGGAGGAGGGGCAGCGTAAATTGTTGGAGAGCCGGGCAGTGATAGTCGGGATGGGGGCGCTGGGTACGGTCATTGCCAATCATCTTGTCCGTGCTGGAGTTGGTCATGTGCGGATCATTGACCGCGACCTGGTCGAACTGTCAAACCTGCAGCGCCAGTCATTGTATATTGAAGACGATGCACAAAAAAATCTGCCGAAAGCAGTCGCAGCAGGGAAAAGCCTCAATAAAATTAATTCAACGGTAACAGTAGAGCCGGTCATTGCCGACTTAAACCTTGACAACGCAGAAGAGCTTCTGGCTGGTTTCGATGTGATTATGGACGGAACCGACAACTTCGCGGCGCGCTATTTAATTAATGATGTCTCTATACAGTTCGGTATTCCGTGGGTGCATGGGGGTGCCGTGAGCTCGCGGGGCATGTTTGCCGTGATTGTGCCGGGAAAGACGCCATGCTACCGCTGCCTGTTCCCTCATGTGCCGGCAGGCCGGGGGGAAACATGCGACACGGTCGGTGTGCTGTCCCCGATTACTGATATCATTGGTTCATTCCAGGCAGTTGAGGCGTTAAAAATCCTCGTAGGGGCCGAGACAAACCCACATCTTGAACAGTTTGACATATGGCACAATTCTTATTTGCAAATGGATATTTCCGGAGGCCGCAATCCTGATTGCCCCACATGCGTACACAATGCCTTTGAGTTTTTGGACAGGTCTTCAAGCCGCCAAATTGCCTATGCGGTACTGTGCGGCCGCGATACGGTGCAAATTAGCCCAAGGAATGCGGTTGAACCGGATTTACACAGCTTGGCCGAGAAATTGAAAAAAATCGGAAAAGTGTCGGCCAACTCATTCCTGCTGCGGTTTTCACCTGAAGAAAATATTTCGATGGTGTTCTTTAAGGATGGGCGGGTGTTGGTGCATGGTGTAAATGATATTGTGAAAGCAAAAGCTTATTATGCCAGATTTGTCGGGAGCTGATCTAATGTAAAAAGCAAAACCAGCAGGGCCCTTCGCCTGCTGGTTTTAACTGGTGAATAGATTTCGATTACAAATGTCAAAGGCTACTGATTGTTTTTGTTGCTGGAATTATTTGATCTGGATTTACTTTTTCTGTTCTGGCTTCCGGCCGGCGAGATTTCCTCGGAGGCCTCTGTTTGGAATTGCATGTTCCGGGATCCTTGGTTTTGTTGGCCGCCTGTGTCCTCAGTAACGGACGTGGCGACATATTTATGGAAGAACCACTCAAAAGCGGCGATTCCGAGCGAAGCCACTAAAGAAATAAAAAATAATGACTCACCCCGGTCAATAGTGAGGACCGCACTCAAAAACCAAATAATAGCTAGTGAAAGGCCGAAATCGGAGAGGGTGGCCATTGAGTTATTTGTCCTTGGCAGGATTCCAAGGTCACCAACCAGATACTCAGTTACAGCAACAACCACTGTAATGAGAAACACATTAATGAACGCCATATCAAAAATTAATCCTAAAATGACATAAAGGACGGCAAGATGCCCAATCAGTTTTATTCCTAATGCTGTTAGATGTCTCATTGTTTCAGCTCCTTTGTTTTGTGTAAGCACTAAAGTAGTTGGAACCGACTGTTCCTGTGTATTTATCTTTGTGTATTTGGATTCTTATCTTTGTCCCTGTCTTTCTGAAAAGCTGTTTCGGACTCATGGTCCTTCTTCTTTTGCTCGATGCTGCTATTTTTGGATTCCTCGTCCAGTCATCCACCCACCACCTTTTTAAATATATTTTTTCAAAAGAAATGTAAATTATTCGCCGGGGGTAAAAATGGATGGACAAACTATATACCGAGATGTAACTGGGGAAAATGTGGTTGCAACCAAAAAACAGGCCCGGAAATCCGGGCCTGTTCGGACGAAAAGCTATGATGTTAGCCAATCAAGATGTTACTTTCTGTGCAGCTGTCTCATTTTGCTTAAATACAGTTTTGCGTATGAAAGGAATTACCCAGCGGTCAAGGCCAATGCGGCCTGCGTTGTAGCCGGCTACCAAGATAATTACTCCAAGGAAAATATCTCTTGGGTTGTGGGAAACGGTACCAGCCAGGAAGAAAGACCAGTTCATTACTAATCCGAAGAACATTGCAGTTGTAGTGAAGCATCCAAGCAGAAGGCCAAGACCGACAAGGAATTCTCCCCAAGGAACAATGACATTGAACAACTCAACATTTGGAAGTGCGAAGCTTTCAAGGAAATTAACATACCAGCCAAAAACTTCATGGCCATCCGGACCTTTAACCGGATTTGCGATTGAACCTTTTAAGTAACCAGAAGCATCGAAACCGTCAGCAATTTTGTGCCACCCTGCTGTTACCCAAGAATACCCGAGATAAAGACGAAGGACTGTGAGAATACCAGCAGCAACTTTGTTTTCTCTTAACCATTGCACAAACATTTGAATCGCTTCCTTTCAAAATTTTATGTTTTATGATTACACTCAAAATATAACAGATAATAAGTTGAAAATAATGGTTATGTGATAAAGTTCACAATTTGTTAAAAACATATTGTCAAAAATTTGAACAACCATTTTCATCCAATTCTGTGGATTCAATTGATGGAGTAGTACATATAAATGGGAAGAGAAACGAAGTAATCTCATGAGCGTTAACACGATACATTGCAACCGAAAATGAAAAGTAGGTAAAATTATTCATTTTTTGTAGAAATTTGGCGGAAAACGTTGAAAATTCAGATCTAAAGTTTTATTATTTTGATAGAAATATTGAGGGCAACCTATTGAATAATAAGGCGCGGAACTAACATGAATGCGCCAAGAATAAACGGTCTGCCAAATCGGATCGGGATTAATGGCATACGAAATTAGACCTGCATCACTTTATCTGACATGGTTATTGGCGGTTGTTTTATATTTATAGTTTTGGAGAAGTATTCTGAGGTTAAGTACCAATAAGGGAACAATGTCATGTTGTTTTTACGGGGACTTGGGCTTCAGCGGTGAAGTGAGTTGTGAAACTACGAGAAAGGTGGAGGATAAGGTTTGACTGTTTTGTTTGGCACGGTGGAATACTTTGAAAGAGAGATAAGGGATTATCTGTCCAGTAACCAAATAAATTCATCCATAGTGGCGGAGGAAATCTCACAAATTCAAACGAAATTGGAAAATGAAATTTTATATGATTTCATTTGTGATGAAAGAATAAGAGTGGAATGCTTGCAAAACCTGACATATGCATGTGACAGGCTGGCGGATTATTATGGAGCCAATTAAGCTTGGTGCCATAACGATATCGGGAAAACGTGTATAGCAAGGCTTGTTGTTTTTCAAAGCAACGGCCTTTTTATTTTGGTCGTTGGAGGGCGGGCTACAAGGGGGATAGTGCAAAGCTGGCTCATAAGTTATGAACTTTTTGTGGAAACAAGCTTAAGTTGATAATTTTGGGCTATAATTTATAAGAAAGAATAGATTTGGAGGGATGAACTTGAGCACTGAATTGACACAAGTGATTAACAGGCAAATCGCCAACTGGAGTGTTTTGTATACTAAACTCCATAACTACCATTGGTACGTGACCGGCCCGCAATTCTTTACACTGCATACAAAGTTTGAAGAATTCTATAATGAAGCCGGCCTCCACATTGATGAACTGGCAGAACGGTTGCTTGCACTGGGCGGCAAACCTGTAGCAACTATGACGGGCTTTCTTGAACTGGCTTCAGTGAAGGAAGCAAGCGGAAATGAAGCCGCAACCGAAATGGTGAAAGAAATTGTCGATGATTTCAGGCAAGTCATTAAAGAATTAAAAGAAGGCATGCAGGCAGCAGCTGAGGCTGGTGATGAAATAACAGAAGATTTGCTCCTGGCAATCCACACAAGCCTCGAAAAGCATGTTTGGATGTTGAATTCGTTCCTTGGAGAATAATGGAATAGATGAAAAGCTGGGTGGCTGTTTGTCGGCCTTCCAGCTTTTTTCTTAGCATTGTCACACGCTTAAATCTGTTCCTTTTTAGTCTAATTGTGTTGTAAAATGAATGGATAGAATAGGGGGATTTTACATGCAAGAAGCAGTTTCAATCATACATAATCGAAAGGTAATGCGTGGGATGCAGCATCTCCCTGAGGGGGACAATCTTCCGGCTGTTATTTTATTCCACGGTTTTACCGGAACAAAATTGGAGCCCCACCAGCTTTTTTTGAAAATTTCCCGGGCTTTGGAAGCAAAAGGAGTTGCCAGCTTCCGATTTGATTTCCTCGGCAGCGGTGAAAGTGACGGGGAGTTTAAAGACATGACTGTTTCGGGAGAATTGGATGAAGCGAGGACCATTTTTAACTATGTAAAATCCCACCCGGCCATAGATCCAGGCCAGATTACAGTTTTGGGATTCAGTATGGGCGGTCTTTTAGCAAGCCTTTTGGCAGGAGAGCTGCAGGATGCAATCGACAAGCTGATTTTGCTTGCCCCGGCGGCAACAATTGCCAGGTCCGCGCGAAAAATTGAGGAAAATGCTCCTTACATCGCCAGCCATGATGCATACGATAATGGAGGGAACCTGGTCGGGAAAAAATTCATTGATGAAGTTAAAGCACTTGAAGTATGGGATTTAGCATCTAAATATGCGAAAGAAGTTCTGTTGATCCATGGCACAGACGACAAGGCAGTGCCAGTCGAAGCGTCATTAATGTATGTTGAAAAATGTTATCAGGATAAAGCTGTTTTGCATACAATTGACGGAGCCGACCATACATTCAACCGTTTCCAATGGGAAATGGAAGTAATAGAAGATGTAAGTAAATTTATGCTGAATTGAACTACTCACCCTTAACGACCTTACGGTCTGTTTGAAGGGGGGAGATTCCTACGAACACTGAAGTATCCTTCAGTTATTTAGTAGGCTAACCCCATCGCACCGACGGTTAGAAGTCTTATAGCTTCATTTTTAAGATTTTGTCCTGCGTTAATATCGGTCATGTTGAGTATGGCATACTGGGCAGTCCCACTCAATCGAGATGGCAAGTAGCCATCCGTTGTCCGAAGGTGATTCATCTCCCACCCACTCACTGGGCTTCGCCCTTCAATTCCTTGAGGTGGGAGTCTTCTCGCCTAAAAACGATAAATATAGGCAAAGCAAGCCGCCTGTTATTCCGCAGTACCGGAGTAACAGGTTTTTTGTGTTTCTTTTTAATATTGTCTTAGATAAAAAGGACTATTTTCGCCCATCTATTTTCATATAAAAACTGCTCTGGCGTGCCCATTTGGTACTGAAGTTATATGGACGGGCTGGCCTTATATAGAATAAGCTGGAAGAGAGATTGATTGAAAGCGCTAACATAAAGAGGCAGCATTTTGCCTTTTAAGGGGGCTGATTCCTTCTAAATTTAGATTGTTTTATTGTTTCACTGATTATCTATCACATTACGGGGATTCTATTATCGATCATAGGAGGCAGTATGATGGCTAATTTCATCAAAACATTTGGACTTACCTTGATGGCTTTATTTCTCGTTATTTCACAGGCTAACTTTATTGGCACGGTGAAAGCGGACGAAGATGAAGGTAACGAACGGCGTAAATCCAGGGATTTAGTGATTGCACAGAACATTCCGCAACTAGATACAGAGGTTAATGATGGCAAGGTTCAGTTGAATGCGCTTAGGATTATGCCGGAAGGGCACTTTATCGGAGCTTCAAACATAGCCTGGATGTCCTCGAATAAAAAGGTTGCTCAGGTTGATCAAAATGGTCTTGTTACAATGACAGGCCACAAAGGAAAGGCATTCATTTATGTTTTTGACAGGAATAAAAATTATGACCGCATCAGCATCCAGCATCATAAAGGGCAAATGCAGGTTATAAAGGAAAAAGGGAAGCATTATAATGTGATCGAAAATGCCATTTCGAAGATGACATTGGAAGAAAAAGTAGGGCAGATGCTCATGCCTGATTTTAGAACGTGGAAGGGACAAAATGTGACACAAATGCTTCCTGAAATCGAACAGCTAGTGAAGCAGTATCATCTCGGAGGAGTCATCCTGTTCCGTGAGAATGTTGTCACTACGGAACAGACGGCAAGGCTTGTATCCAGCTATCAGCAGGCAGCAGAAAAATTTGGGCTCCTGATGACAATCGACCAGGAAGGCGGCATCATTACACGGCTCCAATCCGGAACAGACATGCCAGGAAACATGGCACTGGGTGCTTCGCGTTCTGAAGAGTTAACTGGGAAAGTGGCCAAAGCCATCGGTGAAGAGCTTTATTCGTTAGGAATCAACATGGATCTCGCACCTGTTTTGGATGTCAACAATAACCCTGACAACCCTGTCATCGGCGTCCGGTCTTTCGGGGAGGACCCTGAGTTAGTTGCGCAAATGGGCAACGCTTATATTAAAGGATTGCAGGATAGCGGAGTTGCTGCAACAGCCAAACATTTCCCGGGACATGGAGATACATCTAATGATTCCCATCTTCAAATGGCCGTTGTGCCGCATGATATTGAGAGATTAAAGAGAGTCGAGTTATATCCATTCCAAAAGGCAATGGATGCTGGAATCGATGCTGTTATGACGGCTCATGTAACCTTCCCGAAGGTTGATGGTACAAAAGTGATATCACAACTTGACGGTACTGAAATCGCCCTTCCAGCGACCCTGTCCCATAAAGTGTTGACCGGGTTGATGCGTGAAGACATGGGATTTGAAGGTGTCATCATCACGGATGCCATGAATATGAAGGCAATCAGCGACCATTTTGGCCCGGTTGATGCGGCAATCCGTTCAGTGAAAGCCGGAACGGATATTGTGCTCATGCCGGTTGGCTTAAAGGAAGTGGCTGAAGGGCTGTTCACAGCAGTGGAAAACGGTGAGATTACGGAAGAGCGGATTGATGCCTCGGTTAAAAGGATATTGACCCTAAAACTGAACAGGGGCATTGTCAAGCAGGAAACGGAAAAAAGTATTGATCAAAAGGTACAGAACGCCCTTGCGGTTGTAGGTTCCTCGGAACATAAGGCCATTGAAAGGGAAGCGGCAGCAAAATCCGTCACTCTTATAAAAAATGACTCTGTACTTCCAGTGAAGGTCAACCCGGAAGATAAAATGGTTGTGGTAGGAAATCTTTATACGGAAGACCTTGTCGCCCAGCTGAAGAAGCACCACGCGAATGTAACACTCATAAAAACGTCCGCAGCTCAGCTTACGCAGGCCCAACTGAGCCAATTAGACGGAGCCAAATATATTATTGTAGGAAGCAATGTTTCTGGCAAAGTGGCGGATAACAATCAAGTCAAGCTGGCCAATCAAATCCTGGGAGTTACAGATGCGCCCGTTATCGGTGTGGCAATCCGGAATCCTTATGACATCATGGGTTATCCAAACGTGGATGCGTACATTGCCCAGTATGGTTTCCGGGCCGCAAGCTTCGAGGCCACTGCGAATACGATTTTCGGAACAAATAATCCTGCCGGGAAGCTGCCTGTAACAATTAAAGACAACACTGGCGGAACCCTGTACGGATTTGGCCACGGATTGAACTATTAACTGACAGGCAAGCACTGATAGATTCAGCGGCACCCTCCAAGTGCCTGGATAGAAACATATTGAATATGCAAGATTTACCGGCTCTGGAGTCATTCCAGGGCTTTTTCATTTTGGGGGACAAAATTATGAAAAAATTATGGCGAAATCATTAACAAATCGGGAAGACGGAACAACGGAGTTGATTAATTATGAAATTCGTTTTAAGTTGGAATTAAAAGAACCGGGAAACTATTCAGTTTTTCTTATACAGGAGTGGAGTTAATTTGAAGATTTTGGTGATTGAGGATAATGAAAGTGTTTGCTCCATGATTGAAATGTTTTTCTTGAAAGAAGGCATTGAGGGGGAGTTTGTGAACAATGGCCTTGAAGGATATAACCGGTATAAAGCAGGAAGCTGGGACGCACTGATCATTGATTGGATGCTGCCAGGGATGGACGGTGTGACCTTGTGCAGAAAAATCAGGCAAGAAAAAAGTACCGTGCCGATCATCATGCTGACAGCAAAGGACAGTGAATCCGACCAGGTCCTTGGGCTCGAAATGGGAGCTGATGATTATGTGACAAAGCCTTTCAGCCCGCTTGCACTGATGGCCAGGATCAAGGCGGTTACCCGGAGATACAACAGCATCAAAAACGAAAATGCAGAAACCGGTGTTTTGGAGACCAGGCATTTTAAAATTAGTACAGTTATGAGGGAAGTGCATTTAAATGGCGTGCCAATCACCAACCTTACACCGAAGGAATTTGACCTGCTATATTATTTTGCCCAGCATCCGCGCCAGGTTTTTTCAAGGGAACAGCTGCTTGAAAGGGTTTGGGGATACCAATTTTATGGGGATGAGCGCACCGTGGATGTCCATATAAAAAGGCTGAGGAAAAAAGTCGGGACGCCGAGCCAGCCGTTTTTTCACACAGTGTGGGGAGTAGGCTACAAGTTTGACGAGACGGTGGGCAAGGATGAAAGTTAAATATTTTTACCAGCAGTTCATCAGCCATATCAGCATCATCATCGTGGCCTTCCTGGTGTTAAGTCTGATTTTTGCGCATTATATCGATGATCTGGTCTACCAGTATAAAGCTGAGGAATTACGCTCATACGGAGAAAATATCCTGGGGGAGCTGGAACAGGGCCGTGAAGACCCAAAACAAGTACTGCGCAGGTATAGCCAGGTGTTGTCAGGAAGAAACATACAATTCAGCCTCTTCAACGCAAATTCGGAAATTATCATGCAGTCCGGCAGAGGTACACCCAATCCGGAGATTTCTGAAAAGGTATGGCAACAAATCACGAAGGGCGAGCCTGTGGTCGTAAAAAGCGACCTTGAAATGTTTGGCCAGGGGGTTACATTTGTCCTTTTGCCATCCATGCAAAACGGGGAATTGCTCTATGGAATCTTGCTGGCATCGCCTATCAGCGGTTCCCGGGAAATGATCAGCCAGATCAACCAGTATTTATTTTATACGGTGTTAGTGGCTCTTGCCGTCTCGCTGTTGCTCAGCTGGATTTTGTCGAAAATTCATGTGAATCGGATTAAAAGGATCCAGGAAGCCACGTCCATGGTTTCAGCCGGCGATTATTCAGTTAATATCCCGGCATCCAATTTTGACGAAATCGGTGAACTGGCCGGGGATTTTAATCATATGGTGGCCAAACTAAAGGCCTCCAGGGAAGAAATTGAAAGCCTGGAAAACAGAAGAAGGCAGTTTATTGCCGATGTTTCACATGAGCTCCGAACACCGTTGACCACTATAAGCGGGGTAATAGAAGGGTTAAGGAGTGACATGATACCTGAGGGTGAGAAGGAAAAAGGCATCCAGCTGGTCAGCCAGGAAACGAAACGGTTAATCCGGCTTGTCAATGAGAATCTGGATTATGAAAAAATCAGGTCGAATCAAGTCAAGCTGAACAAAGAAGAAATCCAGCTGATAGAAGTACTTGAAATTATCCAGGAACAATTGGAAAATCAGGCCGCTGAAAAAAATAACAGGATCATCGTTGAAGCTCCAAACAACCTGCATGTCTTCGCGGACTATGACAGGCTGTTGCAAATACTGATTAACATCACGAAAAACGGTATCCAGTTTACTGAGGATGGAACGATCTCGTTAAGGGGAATAGAGGATGATCGGGAAACCGTGATCGAAATCGAAGATACGGGTGCCGGGATTGATCTAGCTGAAATAGAAAACATATGGCGCCGTTTTTACAAGGCTGAAGTATCAAGGACGACAAATCCGTACGGAGAATTTGGGCTGGGATTGTCAATCGTAAAACAATTAGTCCAGCTTCATGATGGGAAAATTGAAGTAAGCAGCGAAAAGGGGAGAGGAACGAAGTTTGTCATAAGGCTGCCAGCCAAATAAAAACTGCGGGGTATCCTGCAGTTTTTTTCTATATCCATTATTTTCACTAACGTTCCCGTTGTTTTACAAGTTTGTTAATAATTTGTTCATATTTCATGGCTAAGATAAAGACATGGAAATAACAACGGAAACTGTAAGGAGGAAACAATGATGATAGATCTGGAAAAGACAGAAGATATTCAAAGCAGGGAGTCCGTCAAGCGCGAGAATAACCGAGTGAGGAAAGGAAAGGGATTTTTATCCACGATAACAGCGGGAGTAATCGGTTCATTATTGACCCTCGCTGTAGCCCCGAATACACCTTATTTCCAAAATTATTATTCACAGGCAGAACAGAAATCAGCCGCTATTGCCGGGCAGGCCAAATCTGATGGCAGTCCAGTAAATGCTATACCTGTAAAAACATCAGCAAAAAGTGATTCAGCTTCATTAGCAGACATCGTGGAACAGGCATCGAAAGCGATTGTAGGCGTCGTAAATGTGAAGCAGCTTCAGAATCCGCATTTTTCAGGCAGCTCCCAGGCACCGGAAAGCGGCTCAGGGTCTGGTGTCATTTTTAAAAAGACAACCGACAGTGCCTATATTGTGACAAACAACCATGTCATCGAAGGGGCTTCCCAGATAGAAATTTCATTATATAACGGAGAAAAAACGACAGCCGAATTAATTGGCGCAGATGCACTGACCGATCTCGCAGTATTGAAGGTAGATTCAAAATTCGCACCAGCAATTCTGGAATTTGGTGATTCCTCAGGCTTAAGGCCAGGGGATCAGGTGCTTGCGATCGGAAATCCTCTCGGGCTGGAACTGTCACGCACAGTTACCCAGGGAATCATCAGTGCAACAAACCGGTCCATCCCTGTGTCCACGTCAGCAGGTAATTGGGAGCTGAACGTCATCCAGACTGACGCCGCAATCAACCCTGGAAATAGCGGAGGGGCCCTTATCAACACTGAAGGCAAAGTTGTAGGGATCAACAGTCTAAAAATCTCGGAAAACGGAGTAGAAGGGCTTGGATTTGCCATCCCAACCAATGATGTAGTGCCTATCGTGAATGAGATTATTGATGATGGCCAGGTCAAACGGCCGTATATCGGGGTGAGTTTGGCAGATGTGGCTGAAGTTCCCCGGCAGTACCTCCAAAACCTCCCCGACAATGTTGGCGGAGGGACAATGGTCACTTATATTGATGGAGATTCCGCCGCATCGAAAGCCGGGCTTCAGGTGAATGACATCATCATTTCAATTGATGACACAAACGTCACGAACTCCAGCGAGTTAAGAAAATATTTATATTCTAAAGTGAAAATAGGAGATGAAATCACGTTAAAAGTCTATCGCCAAGGTAAGCTCACCACTGTGAAGGTCAAACTCACTGGCCAAAATGTGACAGACTAACTCCATATCCAAAAAAGGAAAGGAAGCATCCGGCTTCCTTTTCTTATGTATTGAGGACAGAGTCTAATATCATCTTTTCTTATGGTTCCTTAGTCGCAAAGCCGATTAGAACCCCTCTAATGGACAAATTGAAGGAATTCATTCCCTCGAGTAAAGCCCGTTACACCTCTCCTAATTTGAATAACTGGTCGACTGGTTTATAAGAAAATCAAAATAATTGAGCTTCAACGGAAATATAGGAAAATTTTCGAATGAAAAGTACATAATAACAAACATGGGCTCCTATTCACAAAACAAAAGGATGAGGCGGTTTGGGTTATTCAGACAGAGAAATGGTGGAAGTGAGGCGAATTGAAGACCAACTGTTGATGCTCGACAAAGCTGACTGGCTTAAGGATGAGTTTCTTACATGGAATTGGTGGGTGCTCGTCGCATTTTTAATTATTCCCTGGCTCATTTGGATTGTAGTTTCCAGACGTGAAACAATCGTTGAGGATTTGTTGGTTGGGACGAACATCATGCTTATCACCTTTATTCTTGACGTTGTAGGCTTGCAATTATCTTTATGGGAATACCCGATTAAATTAATACCCCTGAATCCGCGTGCCTGGTCGTTCGACCTGTCCATGGTGCCTGTGGCCTTTATGTTGTTATACCAATACTTTACAACCTGGAAAAGCTATATTGCCGCCCTATTGCTGATGGCGGCCATGTATGCTTTCATAGGTGAACCCTTTTCAGAGTGGGTGCAGTTTGTCCATTACATAAAGTGGAATTATTTTTATTCGTTTTTTTATTACATTGCAGCCGGCATTTCAGTAAGAATGATTGTATTGAAACTGGTGGCAGTTTCTAAACGTGGAACCTCGGCTAAAAAAACATCCCTGCATAGGGGAGAGGAAAATGCCTAACCCATCGGGGATTAGGCTTTTCCATGTCGTCGACACATCTTTGTCAATAAATCAAAAGTTAAAAATAAAAACAGATAATGGAGAGGTTATGATGATTGCGGATAGCAATCTGGTTTACAATTCTGAGGATCAGCAGAATTGAGGTTTATCGAAATATTCCTTTTTTTAAAAAAAAGCATTCTGGCTGAACAGAAAGTAACGGTCTTGGAGGGCCTGATGTTGCGTCTCAAGCAGATTGGATGTGAATACTAAACTATTATGGTCCGGTCCATTCCGTTCATTATTTTATTGATTGCACTCCTGCCATTGGCCAACCTGATTGCAGGAACAACGATCGGGCCGACAGCCGCCTCTGTATCATTGTCTGTGGCCGCGATTCCATTCTTTGCAAGGATTGTCGAGCAGTCACTACGCGATATCGACAAAGGCGTGATTGAAGCGGCAGTTGCTGTTGGGGCTTCTCCATGGATGATCATAAAAGATGTCCTGATTCCTGAAGCAAAACCAGGTATTGTTCAGGGTGTAACCCTGACCATCATCAGTCTGGTCGCCTACTCTGCGATGGCAGGGATCGTTGGCGGCGGCGGAGTCGGTGACCTGGCAATCCGT
The DNA here is from genome assembly GCF_002860205.1 of Bacillus sp. T33-2. Lineage (GTDB taxonomy): Bacteria > Bacillota > Bacilli > Bacillales > Cytobacillaceae > T33-2. The sequence goes on along the minus strand of NZ_PGVB01000012.1, from coordinate 67,045 downwards.
TTTGGATATTACCGGTATGACAACACTGTCATGCTTACAACCGTTATCATCCTAATTTGCTTAGTACAGATCATCCAGCTCGCTGGTGACCGAATAGCAAGATTAGTAGATAAAAGATAAATATTTTATAAAAAATGGGGGTTAAAAACATGAAGAAATTAGCATTATTACTGCTGCTGCTTGTTTCATTTGGCATACTGGCAGCATGCGGAAGCGAGGATGCAGCATCGTCCGGCGAAAAGAAAGAAGAAAAGAAACAAGTGACATTCGGTGCCACTTCCGGCCCATATACCGATATGGTCAACAAAGCAATCAAACCTGTTCTTGAGGAAAAAGGGTATGAAGTAAAAGTAGTCGAATTCAGTGACTACATCCAGCCTAACCTCGCTTTGTCAAAGGGAGATCTTGATGCGAACCTGTTCCAGCATAAAGTGTACTTGGAGAACTTTGCAAAAGAGAAGAATCTTGAGCTTTCAGAATTGATTTCTGTGCCGACAGCACCGATGGGAATCTACTCCAAGAAATTCAAATCCCTTGATGTAGTGGCCGAGGGTGCATCAATCGCAGTTCCGAACGATCCAACAAACGCGGCACGCGCATTCCTTATCCTTGAGGACGCAGGGCTCATTAAACTGAATCCAGATGCAGACCCATTGACCGTATCTGAAAAGGATCTCCAGGATAATGCCAAAAACCTTCAATTCAAGCCAATTGAAGCGGCACAGCTTCCGCGTGCGGTCGACAGTGTTGACCTGTCTGCAGTCCCGGGCAACTTTGCACTTGCTGCCAAAATGGATCTGCTTGATGCATTGCAGCTGGAAGATATGCCAGACCAATACCGAAATCGAGTAGCAATCAATACGAAAGACAAGGATGCACAGTTTGCAAAAGACATTAAAGAGGCTGTCGAGTCAGCGGATTTTGAAAAAGTAATTGATGAAGAATTTAAAGGCTTTGGAAAGCCTGAGTGGATGGAATAACATTGATTGGGCGCCGATGCAAATCGGCGTTATTTTATATAGCGGAGTGATCGGACATGCATGGAATCGAAGTTCGCGGGGCCCCTTCCTTTTATGCCTGTGAACCTGGAATATTGGACAAAAGGGAAGACCTGCTGGCCAGCGGCAATATAACGAACTGCCTTGTCGTTCATGGCGAGAAATCATGGGAAGCCGTGAAACCTTATTTTCCGGAAAAAACAAATAAATTGGGCTTTACTTTTCAAAGGTATAACGGAGAAGTGACTTTAGCGGAAATCGGGAGAATCTCGAAGCTCGCCAAGGCAGGACATTTTGATGCCATCGTTGGAATTGGGGGAGGCAAGGTACTTGATTTAGTCAAGGCAGCCGGACATGAATCGCAGCTTGATGTTGTCCTCATTCCCACATTGGCTTCAACATGTGCAGCCTGGACCCCGTTAAGCGTCATTTATGACGAAAATGGACAATTTACGCATTATACAATTTTCCCGAGAAGCTCGCTGTATGTATTGTTTGAACCACGGGCAGTGCTTGCCTCGCCTGTCAGGTATTTCATTGCAGGAATAGCGGATACACTGGCGAAGTGGTATGAAGCACACTGCATCATCAGGCAATTGCCGGAAAATCCGCTCGTTGTTGAAATTGCACATCAAACTGCAAGGCTGTGCAAAGAGGTGTTGCTTCAAACTGGAGAGCAGGCAGTTAATGACCTCACTGAACAGCAGTTAACACCAGCTTTGATAAAGGTGCTGGAAACAAACATTGCTGCCGGGGGCATGGTTGGAGGGTTTGGCGACAGCTATGCGCGGATAGCCGGAGCCCATGCGATTCATAACGGCTTGACGACACAAAAAGAAACGCATCATCTACTACACGGTGAAAAAGTAGCCTACGGCATCCTTGTTCAGCTGGCAATGGAGCATCAGTGGCACGAGATAAAAAAACTAATACCATTTTACCGGTCCCTAAACCTGCCTGTGTCATTAGATGATATTGGTTTTAAACACAGTGATGTGGAAAAACTGATGGCTGTTGCCGAGGCCGCAACCGTACCTGGTGAATCAATCCATAGCATGGAAGGCGATATGACAGCAGAACACGTGTTTCAGACCTTGCTTTCGCTGGACCGTGTTGTTCAACAAAGCTAATTGCATGTTCCCTTGCATCCATTTCCATTAATAATAGGGCATTTATTTGGTAAATTCCCGCTATCTGTTTAGAACACATCATTTTCGTTTAAATAACAATATAGGTTTATTAACATTGTTGTTTAAAGGAGCAGAGCAGATGCGAAGGGACTATAACAAAATCGTCAGAGATAAAATACCCGAGCTGCTTAAAAAGCAGGGGAAAAGCTGCGAAGTGCAAGTATTAAGTGATAAAGAATATATATTGAAGCTAAAAGAGAAGCTGAAGGAAGACACTGACCAGTTCCTTAATGCACATGAGAGCCAGAATATTGGAGAAATGGCGGATATCATCGAAGTGATTTATGCAATTGCAGAGCACAGGGGCATTACTGAAGCTGAAGTGGATTTCACAAGGCAAATAAAGCGGAAGCAGCGCGGCGGTTTTAAAAAACGGATTCTCCTGAAATCAGTCAGTGAATGACCAGATTTCCCTACTTAGCAAAAATGCAGATACCCATGGGCATCTGCATTTTTGTATATATTTACTATTCAGCTTTTACTGCCTGGATTTCAAAGGAAATTTTTACTTTATCGCCAACAAGCACTCCGCCTGTTTCTAATGCTGCATTCCAAACGAGGCCGTAATCACTGCGGTTGAAGGTTCCTGCACCGCTGAAAGCCACTTTTTCATTGCCCCATGGATCTTTCCCCTGGCCTTCAAAAGTTACTGTCAATGTTTCTGTCTTTGTTACATCGCGAATTGTCAAATCCCCGGTAACTTCATACTCATCTTCGCCCTTCTTAACAATATTTGTAGCATTAAATGTCATTGAAGGATATTTTTCTGCATCGAAGAAGTCCCCTGAGCGCAGGTGATTATCCCGATCGTCATTGCGGGTATCAACACTTGCTGCATCAACAGTTACGTTAATAGCTGCAGTAGTTAAATCTGCAGGATCTGCTTCAATGGATGCATCAAATTTATTGAAGGATCCCTTCACATTCGAAATCATCATGTGTTTAATTGAAAAGTCGACGCCACTGTGTGTTGGATCAATTGCCCATTTTGTTTTTGCCATCATTAATCTCCTCCGCTTTGTTGTTTAAAATTTTATCTCGGTTTCAAGATAACTTAATTCAAGATAAATTATATGATGTGCAGGTATGTACTGTCAATTATTTATTTCGAATTTTTACAATATGTTTACACGGGAATTTTCAAATGGGCTGCAATGGGGAAAAAAATAGCCTCCATTGCTGGAAAGCTATTTCATTGTATATTCATTATTATTTAACAGTGATGGTTTCTTCCAAGTGGTCATGAATTTCTGCTTTTTTGACATGGATTGTTATGTTATAGAGTCCCGGTGAAGAAAAAGTTTTAGCCACTTTATACTCGCCTTTGCCAGCTTCGGCAGCATCGACATATTCATGCTTTTGCTGGCCTTCCTGCCATATTTCGAAGCTCACTTCTGCTTCGGTTAAAGGCTCGCTGCCGCTCGTTATATGAGCAACCAATGTGGCGTCCTTATTTACCTGGTATGCTGCTTCTTTTGGAAATTCAATTGATAGTTGGCTGTGCCCATGTTCATGGCTGCTTCCGTGATCATGGTTTGAGTCATGCGATTCTTCGTGGCTTGATTCTTCAGCTGGTTGAATTGGGTTTCCGACCGTGATTTCCTTAGATGGCATCGTATGCATGTCACGGGCAGTCACATGGGCTGTAATCTTGTACGTTCCTTCTTCAAGCCTTTTGGATATTGCATATACCCCTTTGCCCCGGTGAGAACCATCCACCATTTCGTGCTGGGCGTTGCCAGCTTTGGCTATCTCGAATTTTACTTCATCAGCATCTTCAACTGCTTTTCCATTTTGGGAAACAACCGCTTCAATGGTAATATCCTCATTTGGCTTCAATTCTGATGGGGAGAGCCTGATCTCCACCTCTACCATGGCTGGTGCTTCTTCATTTGATGAAGCTTTGTCAGGCTCGTCCTTTTTGCTGGAACAAGCTGCAATCAACAGTAATAACATTAAAATAAGCAAGTATTTTGATTTTTTCATGACTGTTCTCCTTGAATTTAGAAATCTATGCCCCCTTATTTTACCCGATAACAAGCTTAACGGCGACACAATTATTGCTATGATGGTTGCTTCTTGAAAACAGCCGTGATGAAAAGAAAAAGAACGCCTGAAGCGTTCCTTACCGGTATTGGTACCAGTCGACATATAGCCCGCTGCCGTTGCAGCCAGAGCAATTATAGGGGTTGGAATAGAAGACGTATTCGCTGGCGGGGTAAGTAATAAACCCCCTGCCGCGGCAGTCAGGACATTTATTCTGTGCTTTCATATTGGAAATATGGTTCTCATACCTTGCAGATTTCCATTCATTAAAAGCATTCAGTAATCCCATGTTTTTCACCTCGAGCTTTTTTACTTATTATTTCCAATATATGTATCTTGATGTTAAAGGGTGAAAAAAATGGGCGTATATTTTGCAAATCAATAGGCTGGTGTATCAATCAAACTCAGTAGCAATGGTGCAGAGATGTGCAAAAAACAAAAAAATGCCGGCTAGCGGCATTTAATTTTAGCTTTTTGCTGTTTAAAATTTACTTCTTTATAATAGCTGTTTTTAACGAGGACATTTGGCCCGAGGCATCTTGCTTCCGGACAGTGGCAGCTGAGGGAATCTGAAAGCTCTGTTCCAGTCCAGGATTGGTAAACGTCCTCAAGCCGGTCTGTTTGGATGTTTCCAAGTGCAGGTGTATCGCCAAAGTCCGTGACAATGACATCGCCGGTGAAAATATTGACATTCAGCCTGGACCGCCCATCAGGATCATTTCTTACAGTCACGTTTTTCTCCGAGAAGAGCCGCTGTATTAGTTCCAGGTCTTCAGGTTTGCTGCTGCATGCATAAAATGGCAGTGTCCCAAACAGCATCCATACATTTGGATCCCGGATATCGAGCAGGTGATGGATGGCGGTGCGGATTTCATCCAGTGACAGGCTTTCGAGTGCCGAAGCAAAATCTGAAGGGTACATTGGATGCACCTCATGCCTCTTGCACCGCATTTCATCCGTCACTTGCCTGTGGATGTTTTCGAGATGAGGCAAGGTACGCTTGTTTAACATCGTTTCGGCCGACACCATGACATTGCTCTCAGAGAGGATCCTGCTGTTTTCAATCATCCTGTAAAAAAGCATTTCCCTTTGTTTTATCGATGGCTTTCTTTCCATCATCGCAAAGCCTCCCTCGATAAATTCCTCTACCGTCCCCCAATTATGGGAGATATGTAACACATCCAAATAAGGGATTATTTTTTCGTACTGGCTAATATCAATGGTAAGATTAGAATTTATTTGAGTACGCACACCGCGGTCATTTGCATATTTGAGCAGCGGCACAACATAATTTGCTACCGATTTTTTCGACAGCATCGGTTCGCCGCCGGTTATGCTCAGCGACCTCAGGGCAGGAATTTCATCCAATCTCTTTAAAATCAGGTCAATCGGCAGCCCCTCAGGGTCTTTCGTCTGTAAAGTGTATCCGACAGCACAATGCTCACAGCGCATATTGCATAATGTAGTGGTAGTAAACTCGATATTGGAAAGCACCTGCTTCCCATGCTGGTCGATGTCCATATAGGCTTCCCATGGGTCAAATTCCGGGCTTATTTGGATTTTCGGTTCAATCATCATTTTTTTCATTTCTCCTTTGCTTAATCCCTTGTAATTATTAAAGGAATAGAGAGATTAGTCAATCATGGATTTGTTTGTTCGTATCAGTCGAATAGAACTTCTCTAACGCCCTTATCAAGGAATTAATTGTGCCTAAAGTCGAATAGAACCCGTCAAATCGACCCAATGCCTACATGCATGGCTTGACCGGGAAAATGTTCTATTTCAGTCGAAAAGCCTTTCTTTTTTATTCCATTAATATATAATGGACAAATAATAAAAAATAGGGTATAGTTTATTTTTGGCTCACGATCATGATATCCTTTTATTACTATTTTTTCAGAAAACATTTTGCACAGACAATAAAACAAAAAAGTTTCGAGTACTGAAGGTGTTGATAAAATGAAGAATTTCTTTATTAAAAGAAAACATATACTAAATGAATATAGAGGCTTTTTCCTTTTGGCTGTCATAATGCTTTGGATGAAAACCTATGCGGCCCAGGTGACCGCGTTCAATTTAGGTATTGATAATTTCATGCAGAAGTTATTGTTGTTTATCAATCCGTTAGGTTCATCGATTTTATTCCTGGGACTCACCTTTTTAATAAAAGGCCGGAAGAAATATTTATGGCTTATTATTATTGACTTTATTATGACTTTCATCTTATATGCCAATGTTTTGTATTATCGGTTCTTTAACGATTTCATTACGCTTCCAACCCTGACCCAGACACAGAACTTTGGTGATGTCAGCGGGAGTGTACCATCGCTGATAAAACCTTATGACGTCTTATATTTTGTGGATATCGCTGTCTTGATCATACTGCTTGCAACCCGTTTAGTAAAAATGGATGCAAACATGTTCCATCGCCGCAGGGTTGCTGCCATTTTCATGGCCGGCCTGGCGATTTCAGCAGCCAACCTGGGCCTGGCCGAACAAGACCGTCCACAGCTGTTGACTAGGACGTTTGACCGTAACTACATTGTAAAATACCTCGGTATGTACAATTATACAATTTACGATGCCGTCCAGAGCACAAAAGCGTCAGCCCAGCGTGTTATGGCAGACAGCAATGATATTACCGAAGTTACAAACTATACAAGATCAAATTATGCGAGCCCGAACCCTGAATATTTTGGAAAAGCCAAGGGCAGGAATGTGATTTATCTCCACTTGGAATCAATGCAAAACTTTCTTATTGATTACCAGCTGAATGGGGAAGAAGTTACACCGTTTCTCAATTCGCTTGCAAAGGATTCGAGCACGTTTTACTTTGATAATTTCTTCCATCAGACTGCGCAGGGTAAAACATCTGACGCTGAATTCATGCTCGAAAACTCATTATATGGCTTGCCGCAAGGATCGGCGTTCTCGACCAAGGGACTTAATACGTACCAGGCAGCTCCAGCTATTTTAGGACAGCAGGGTTACACGTCAGCTGTTTTCCACGGGAATACTGGCTCGTTCTGGAACCGTGACGAGATCTATAAGTCATTTGGCTACGATAAATTTTTTGACTCCCGTTTTTATGATATGAAGCCTGAAAATGTGGCGAATTACGGGTTGAAGGACAAGCCGTTTTTCAAGGAATCGATTCCGTTGCTTCAATCCTTGCAACAACCGTTCTATACAAAATTCATCATGCTGTCCAACCATTATCCTTATCCGATTGCACCAGAGGAGGCAACAATTGCCCCTCATACGACAGGCGATAAATCGGTGGATTCTTATTTCCAGACAGCCCGTTATTCGGACGAGGCACTTGAAGAGTTTTTCGGATATTTGAAGGAAGCAGGATTGTATGAGAACTCCATCTTTGTAATGTACGGTGATCACTACGGTATATCCGAAAACCACAATAAAGCCATGGAGCAGGTTTTGGGGAAAGAAATAACCCCTGTTGAGAATGCCGGCCTGCAGCGAGTGCCATTATTGATTCACGTTCCGGGTGTAACTGGTGGAACGATGCATCAATACGGCGGCCAAATTGACCTTCTGCCGACACTTCTTCACTTGCTTGGCATTGAATCCAAGAATTATGTCCAGTTTGGTTCAGATTTATTATCACCCGGACATGAACAGCTTGTGCCATTCAGGGATGGTGATTTCGTTAGCCCGACTGTTACTTCTGTAAACGATAAGTACTATGACACTAATACAGGAGAGCTGCTTAAAAAGAACGAGGAGATCGTTCAGCTGAAGAATATCGTTGAACACCAGTTAGACCTGTCCGATAAAGTAGTCAATGGTGACCTGTTACGTTTTTATACTCCAGAAAACTTTGTACCGGTCGACCGTTCAAAATATGATTATAAATTAGCGGAAGATAAGCAATCGAAATTAGAATAGTCCAGATATTCAGCCTGCCTGGAAACTGTATTTCACGGCAGGCTTCTTTTATTTAACTTAGGGTTAAAAAACAGTACTGGTTTATGTTATACTAGAACTGTTTTTTATTTGACGAGATTGCAATCGTTTTAGGAGTGAATATATTGTTTGATTTATGGCATATTATAACGGCCTTTATTTTGGGGCTGGTCGAAGGTTTAACAGAGTTTGCTCCGGTATCATCAACCGGGCATATGATTATCGTTGACGACATGTGGTTACACTCTAAGGAGCTTTTCTCTGGACCTGTTGCAAATACATTCAAAGTTGTGATACAGCTTGGCTCTATTCTGGCTGTCATTGTGGTTTTCAAGGACCGATTCATCAACATGCTCCATCTTTCACGGGACAAGGCTTCAGATGCCGGAAACAAACTAAAGCTCTCACAGGTAATTGTCGGCATCATCCCTGCAGGTATCCTTGGCTTTTTAGTGGAAGATTATATCGACGAATATTTATTTTCTGTAGAAACCGTTTTGATCGGCCTTGTAGTCGGTGCAGTATTAATGATCATCGCTGACCGCTACCAAATCAAAAACAGCGGCATAACAGAAACAGTAGATCAAATTACGTACAAGCAAGCATTTGGAATGGGGTTGTTCCAGTGCATCGGGCTGTGGCCGGGGTTTTCCAGGTCCGGGTCAACCATTTCCGGCGGTGTCCTTCTTGGCATGAGCCATCGTGCAGCATCTGATTTCACGTTCATCATGGCAGTACCGGTCATGGCAGGTGCAAGCGGGTTATCGCTCATCAAAAACTGGCAGTATTTCACAGTTGATGCGTTGCCTTTCTTCGTTGCCGGGTTTATCAGTGCGTTTATTTTTGCGCTTGTCTCGATCCGATTTTTCCTGAAATTAATCAATAGAGTGAAGCTCACACCGTTTGCGATCTACCGGATTGTCGTGGCACTTGTCCTCCTCATTCTCATTTCATAGTTTCATAGTAAAAAGCCTGGTTTTCAATATGGGAATCAGGCTTTTTTGCATAAAAGCATTGTTTCAACAAAAACTAGCAGCAGGAGGTTGAGACGGATGACAAAAGAAAACGGTCGGAAAAACCAAGGTAATGCAGACGACGTAAAGGGAGCGGAAGGGAGTTTGCTGCCTGTACGAGTGAGCGAGGATAATCGGGATCCATTTTTGATTGAGGGCAAGGGGGATCCAAACCTTTCGCCGGATGCTGGCAGGCCCCTTATTTAGGAGCATTCCGTAAAATATCCGAATCTTGGTGTGAAGGCACAGTTTGTTGCTATTCCGACTACATCGGGAACCGGTTCTGAGGTTACGCATCATTCTCTGTGATCACGGATAAAAAAGCCAACATTAAATACCCGCTTGCAGACTATGAATTGACACCTGACGTCGCGATTATCGACCCTCAGTTCGTCATGACTGTGCCAAAGCATATTACTGCTGATACTGGCATGGACGTGCTGACACACGCGATTGAAGCATATGTTTCCTGCATGGCGAATGATTATACAGACGGTTTGGCGATGAAAGCGATCCAGCTCGTGTTTGAATATCTGCCAAGAGCTTACAGAAACGGTTCGGATGAATTGGCACGCGAAAAAATGCATAATGCATCGACGATTGCCGGAATGGCATTTTCCAATGCGTTCCTCGGCATCAACCACAGCCTTGCACATAAACTCGGTGCAGAGTTCCATATCGCACATGGACGGGCAAATACGATCCTGATGCCGCACGTGATCCGTTACAATGCAACTAAACCGACAAAATTCGTTGCCTTCCCTAAATACAAGAATTTCATCGACGACCAGCGCTATGCAGAAATAGCCCGGACGCTCGGCTTGCCGGCACGAACTGCTGAAGAAGGGGTGGAAAGCCTCATCCAGGCGGTCATCAAGCTGGCAAAAGAACTTGACATTCCGATGAGCATTGAAGGAAACGGTGTTGAAAAAGCTGATTTTGAAAGGAAAGTCGATTTCCTGGCTGACAAAGCATTTGAAGATCAATGCACAACTGCTAATCCAAAGCTTCCGTTAGTGTCTGAGCTGGCAGAAATCTACCGCCAGGCGTTCAAGGGTGTGTAAGTTTTTAAGTAAAGGAAGAGCTGCCTGTTTCCAGTTCGTCATGGAGACAGGCAGCTTTTTTTGTAAAGGCTTACCCGGATTTTGTCTAAAATGTGCGAATGCAGGGGTGCTTTTGTCCAAACCCGGTATGGGGTCAATGAATAACTTGATATTACGAAGAAAGGAGGGAAAACAATGAGCCGAGTATGGAGAAACCGAGGTGCATCGGGCAATAATCAGTCTTACAGCCGTAACAACAATTCTGATAATGATTCAAGGTCCGAGGTGGATTTTGAAAACGATGTAGATGTAGATGTTGACAACGACAATGATAATGATAACGAGAACGAAAACGAGTTAAAGAATTCTAATAGAAACAAAAACTTCGCTAAAATCGAAAACAGCGGAAATTCCAAAGTCCATATCGACATCGATGTCGATTCAGAATCAGAATCTGATTCCAGAGCAAGAGTACGCGCCCGTGCTAATGCTGAACAGGATCAAGAATCAGACCAGGACCAAGACCAGAACCAGGAGCAGGACCAGAACCAGGATATCGAAGACTAAGTTTGACATAGGTGGGGTATCAAGGCCATATCCCGCCTTAATTCATTATTATTCCTAAGGAGCGGAGTTGTTATGGGCAGATTCACTAATAATCACTCATCCTCAGAAAATGAGATAGATGCCTTGATTTCGGATGTAACTTCGAATCATTCCACAATTGGCCACAGCGGCAATTCCGATGTTGATGTGAATGTCCAAGTTCATGTAGATACAATGGCAATCGCCTACGCGATTTTATGTGCAATGCTGGGCACGAACAGAATGACAAATTCTGAATTTGAGTCTGCTGTGCAAAAGCTGGAAGAGTTGACGAACAGGCATAAAGACAGAGTAATGCAAAGCCAAAATGATGTCTCAAAGGTTACACTATTCGATCAGTACAAAGCCCGGAGAAGATCGTAAATTCATTCTTCTCCGTTACATATTTTAACGATATCCAAATGTTCTAATAGACGTTATGCAAAGGAATCGCTTAATTTTGTCTAATAGAAGGGATCTAACGGACTTACATAGAGACAATGTCCTTAATTTTGCCATTTAAGCGTTCATGCCGCATCTTCAACAAATTAACCGTCACGCTTGCCTTGTAACCGATTCAAAAACCTTTGAAAAATGTTCACATCGCTATCGCGAAAAAAGCTGTAAAATTAACCAGATTGATAGTTGTGAAATATATCACAAATGGTCGATGCATGAATACTATGTATGTGAAAGGATTTGATCCTAAATGTCATATTACAAGCCCGAGCAAATTACAGAAATGACAATTGAAACAGGCATTAAGAAAACGAAATACCCTTTGACGACAATTGCCATATTGGGCTTCCAGGCAGGGGCATTCATTGCGCTTGCATATTTGCTCTACATCCGGGTAACTGCTACATTGCCCGAAAATATAGAGGGGCTGAGTGCCATTATCGGCGCATCCGTTTTCCCGGTAGGGCTTATCCTCACATTAATTGCGGGCGGGGAATTGCTGACAGGGAACATGATGGCAGCACCACTCGCGCGGTTTGCAAAAAAAATCTCCACGAGGCAAGTAATTTCGAACTGGGGACTGGTTGCCTTCTTTAACTTTGTCGGGGCCTTATTTGTTGCCTATTTATTCGGGCATGTCCTTGGGCTTACTGAAATCGGCCCATATCTTGAGAAGACAGTCAGTGTTGCCGAGCATAAATTGTCGGCTAACTCTGCAGTCTTTTATTTCCGGGATTGGCTGCAACTGGCTGGTTGCGGCAGCGGTGTGGCTGTCATACGGATCGAAAGATATCATTGGAAAGGTTGCCGGCTTCTGGTTTCCGACAATGACTTTCGTTGCAATTGGCTTCCAGCACGTAGTAGCTAATATGTTCGTAATACCTGCGGCGATTTTTGCCGGACATTTTAGCTGGTTTGAATACATAGATAACTTTATTCCTGTATTTTTAGGGAATGCGGTCGGCGGTTCTGTATTTGTTGCGATGGCTTACTGGTTTGCCTATAAAAAGCCCGCTAACGTAATCAAGGAACCACAGCATGGACTCACCGTTTTGAAAAGGGGCCGATTGTAGTGGGTGAACTATCTGCTGCGGCATGGGCCATCCGGTTTCTTTTGGGCGGAACTGCTGTGCTCGCATCAACGGTGCTGGCGAAAAAGCTGGGTGAAAAAACAGGCGGGATTTGCGCTGCGTTTCCGGCCGTATATCTTGCTGCATTGCTGACAGTCCAGCTCGACTTTGGAGGGGAAGAACTAATTGCCCATTCGATTGTACGATCAAAAGGAGCTATTCTATCCTCAAATTAGGTAAAAATAACGAATCCAAACGTACAACGAGGGCTTTTCTTTTTTCGGGAGGAATGGCTGGTGTTCTCTGTCTGAGGCCATTTTCCGTATGTAACATTATTGAAATAGTCTGTAAAAAACAAGCCTTTAATTGACACTCATGTTTAATATAGGAAAAAAGTCTCAGCTGGTTCATAATACCAGTTTAAACTTAAAGGCATTGATAACATGGGTTTGAGGAGCCTCAACAATGAATGCCAGTTTTTGGATAATGATAGAGTGTGTTACAACTGGTAGCCTTGTAATAGAGAGAAAGCAAGACTGCTAGGAGGATTTAGGAATGAACAAGATTAAGAAACTAGTAATTGGATCAATGCTGTTATTATCATCATTCTTTGTAATGAGTCCCCAGTCTGAAGCGGCTGGAAATACACACAGGGTACAGCCTGGTGAAACTTACTGGAAAATTGCCAACAAGTACGGAATGCCAACGGCCTATTTAAAAAGGGCAAATAATGCCATGACAAACCAAGTATTCATTGGACAAAACCTGCGCATCCCGAATTACCAGGTTTCGGAGGCAGATAAAGATCTTATTGCCCACATTGTACATGCAGAGGCAAAAGGTGAACCATATGCAGGGAAAGTGGCAGTTGCAACCGTGATTCTTAATAGAGTCGCAAGCCCTGATTTTCCTGACACAGTGAAAAGTGTAATTTACCAGAAAGTAAATGGACATTATGCGTTTACACCGGTACAGGACGGATCCTTTAACCAGGAGCCAGACGCAGCTTCTAGAAGAGCGGTAAATGAAGCACTTGCTTTTAGAGGGCAAGGAAATGGTTCGTTATTTTTCTATAATCCAAAAACTTCCGTCAGTGACTGGATTTTCTCCCGCCAGGTTACTGTGACAATCGGCAAGCACAGATTTGCAAAATAATAGTTTCATAGCAAAGAGCTTGGAATTAGTTCCAGGCTCTTTTTTTCTGCGTTTCCAAAAATTTTTTCAATATATTTGTGGGTAGGTATTCCTGTTTTAGGGTATTAAACTTAAAAGAATTCAATACTTAGGAGGAAATAACCATGAATGAGTTGATAAAAAAAGGTTTTATGCTAGGAGTTGGCGCGGCTGTCTATGGAAAGGAAAGACTGGAGGAGACGCTCACAAAGCTTGTGGAAAAGGGACAGATGTCGTCGGTAGAAGCTAATTCCCTATTGGACGATTTCTTCAAAAAAGGGGAACAAAAAAGTGAAAGCTGGAACCAGGAGTTCAGGACAATGGCAACGAACCAGTTGAAAGAGCTTGGTTTCGTTACAAGGGAAGAATTGGATGCTGTTCAGGCACAATTAACTTTTTTGAAGGAAGAATTGCAGCTCCAACGGGACACGTTCCATACAGAAAAGCCCGAGACTAATGGTGAAAGTCCAGTTGCCTCACCAAATATTTATGATCCAGATAATAAATAACAGACAGGTGATTCAATGCATAAAATGAGACGGTTAAAAAGATATAGAGAAATTGTGTCCATCCTTGTAAAATATGGGTTTGGCTATTTGGTCCAGGAGGTAGGGCTGGTAAATTTATTATCGTTCACAGACCGGCTTACTGCTGATTTGCAGAGGGGAAACGCCCATGAAACAGCAAGCCGGGTCCGCTCCCTTTTAGAGGAGCTCGGCCCAACCTTCATCAAACTTGGACAGCTCCTTAGTATCAGGAGCGACCTTTTGCCGCGAGAAATCATTTTGGAATTAGAAAAACTCCAGGATGATGTGCCTCCTGTGCCTATCGAAGAAATAAAGCAGAAAATTAATCAGGAATTGGGTAGTCTCCCTGAAAAAATATTTCTGTCATTTAACGATGAATACGTAGCCGCCGCTTCAATTGGCCAGGTTCACGAGGCCGTTCTGCCTTCAGGGGAGAAAGTGATGGTGAAGGTACAGCGCCCCCATATCAAAGAGACAATTTATGCAGATCTTGAAATATTGGGTGACATTGCAAGGCTCATTGAAAATCATTATGACTGGGCGCAGGACTACCGCGTCACTGAAATGGTGGAAGAGCTGGCATCATCCATTAAGAGGGAACTTGATTATATTGAAGAAGGCCGGAACACGGAAACCATCAAGCTGCAGTTTGAAGGGAATCAAGGTATCAAGGTACCTTCCATTTACTGGGACTTTACGACTTCCGAGATACTGACGATGGAAAAAATTGATGGTGTAAAGTTATCCGGCAGTTCCTCCGAAATTCCTGAAAAAGAAGACAAAAGGAAAATCGCGGATCTATTGGTTGAAGCGTTTGTTACCCAAATCCTCAGGGAAGGATTTTTCCACGGCGATCCCCACCCAGGAAACATACTTTACATGCCTGAAACCGAACAGCTTGCCTTTATTGATTTTGGCCAGGTTGGCAGGTTATCTGAAGACACGAGATACGATGTCACGACCTTGATGATCGGGTTGATGAAGGAAGATACAGGCCTGTTGGTAAAAGCGATATACCGTTTTGCGGACGTCCCGTCTTCCCTAGATGAAAAACGATTTTATGACGATGTCCACAGAATCCGCCGGAAATTCAGCGATGTTCCTCTCGGGGAATTAAATGTGGGATTGACGATCAACGAATTATTCGCAACTGCCCAAAACCATCGAATCCTCATACCAACAGATTTAACGATGCTGGGGAAAACCCTTATGACAGTGGAAGGTATCATTTCAGATATTGACCCGTCATTAAGCTTGCTGGGTCTGGCAAAACCTTATGGGGAACAGCTCTTTCGAGAAAGATATGACCCGATTAAAATCGGCAAGCGGTTGTGGCACAACGCCCGTGATATTTCCGGAACGCTTAGGAACATACCCAAACAAGTCGAGGATGTGCTGAAAAAAACCTCAGACGGGGATCTGAAGGTCGAAATCGGCCTGTATGACATTAACAGGATTTTTCATAAATTTGACCGCATCAGCAACCAGATTTCCTTTAGCATCACTCTTTTGGCCTTCAGTATTGTTGTATTGGGACTGATAATTGGTGCTACGTTGGGAGATGGAACATTTTTCACCAGAATACCCGCAGTGGAGGTTGGATTTGTTATAGCTTTTGCAATGTTTCTATGGATCATTTATTCAATTATCAGGTCAGGCCGGTTTTAATATGGATTAACTTTTGTTTCACAGGGGGCCGCCTGACTACTCGGAATATTAAAATGTGCTAATTCACTGGTGGATTAGCTTAGTCAATAAATGTTTATTGACATAATAATATACGAGAAGCTCTCTTCCACATCAACAGAGCTTCTGACAGCCTATAACCTCCTTTTTTACGTCAGCCTATGGCTGGCGTTTTTGTATGTACATGCAAAAAGGGACAGCGACTTGCTGTCCCTAAAAGGCAGAGCGGAGAAGATGAGATTCGAACTCACGCAACGGTTGCCCGTCCTAACGCATTTCGAGTGCGCCCCCTTGAACCACTTGGGTACTTCTCCATATAGGTTGTTCCTGAAAAGAAACAATAATAATATAACACATTTGCTGTTATTTTTCATTAGTGAATTTTCACCAGCATGCTCCAAGGAAGAAAAAATTGTCATGTAGGTTCCGTTGTGATATTATTCAATTCATTGAAAGTTCCCTAGGGTTCCGCAGCATCAAGGGTTGGCCTGGACCGAGAGGGGACGCGCAGATTGTTCAGCTCTGCGTACACGGAGGGAAAAAAGCCCGGGAGGATATCAACAGATATCTTTCCGGGCTTTTCTATTTGGGGCTGAACCGCGAAATTTTACAAATGATAATGGCAGGAGGAGTTAATCAGCTATGGACCGGAATTGGGCAACCATCTTTATAGCAGGACTTTTTGAAATTATGTGGGTGATCGGCTTAAAGCATTCCCATTCATTCTCGCAGTGGATAGGGACGGCCGTTGCCATTTTGTTGAGTATGTACCTTTTGATTGCGGCTTCCCGGAAGTTGCCTGTCGGCACAGCGTACGCTGTCTTTACGGGCATTGGTACAGGCGGGACCGTCATAATGGAAATGCTGCTGTTTGGGCAGCCGTTTAGCCTGGCCAAGGTCGGTCTCATATCAATTTTGCTCTTGGGAGTGTTGGGTTTAAAAATGGTGACAGAAAATGAGCAGGCTCACAGGGGGGATTCATAATGTACTGGCTGTTTTTATTCATTGCCGGGATTGGAGAAATAATTGGTGTTGCCGGTATTAATCAGCTGAACAAGAAAGGCGGTGTTTCATCCTTCCTTCTGTTTTTTGCGGGCTTTGTTTTGAGTTTTGGTTTTCTTACTTTGGCAATGAAGGGAATCGAAATGAGTACCGCTTATGCGATATGGACCGGAATTGGCACGGCAGGAAGTGCCTTACTCGGTATGATCTTTTTTGGGGAGTCACGTAGCTGGAAAAGAATCGCTTGTATGTGCATGGTGCTTTTTGCCGTGGTGGGATTAAAGCTACTGTCGCACGATTGAATGGCTGTCCGGACATGAAATAACTCGTGTGGGGTGGCAGCTTTGCAGATCGCATTGCATCAAAAAAAGCTGGTTGTTCAAAATACAACCAGCTTCATTCTTTCTCGCCATCCGATTTATCAATTTCCAGCCAGGTTTGTGACCATTTTTCCACTTGGCGTAAAATTGGTTCCATAGCAAGCCCTTTCTCAGTCAAAGAATATTCAATCCTGACAGGGGTTTCGGGAAACACTTCCCGCTTTACAATGCCTTGCTGCTCCAGATCCTTCAGCCTTTCGGAAAGAACCCTTCCGCTCACAGCGACCGATGATTCTATCGTGCAAAAACGCTGGGGTCCGGATAGAAGCTGGTATATTATCAATCCTGTCCAGCGCTGGCTTAAAATCGTCATTGCTTTTTCAAACCTTGGACATAGTAGAGACTGGTTCATATAGAGTCACCTCAGCAGTCAATTATGTTTTAAAATTTTCCAAAGAACAAACGTTATGATTGTAAATATAATTATACACTATATTACTTGACGTAACAAATTTACCGAATTATACTTACTTACATAAAGTAACTAACTTATTCAATCGAAATAAATTAACCAGTAAAAATATATTCATTTGGAAATGAGGTATGTTCACAATGGGCTTTCATCAAAAAGCGACAATATTTGTCCGAGATGTTCATCTGTTAGTTCAGGATTTACAACGCTCCCTTTCTTTTTATCAGGATGTTATTGGATTCAAGACACTGTCAAGTTCTGCAAGCCAGGCAGTGCTGACTGCCGACGGAGTTACCCCGCTGCTCAAAATAGAACAGCCGGAGAATCCGCTGCCGAGAAAGCAAAATAGAACAGGTTTGTACCATTTTGCATTATTGCTCCCTGACCGTTCAGACCTGGCAAGGGTATTGCTTCATCTGCTCCAATCGGGTTATCCGCTGCAGGGCGCTTCCGACCATCTTGTCAGTGAAGCATTGTATTTGGCAGATCCTGATGGAAACGGAATTGAAATATATAGTGACCGTCCGTCTGAAACATGGAAATGGCAGAACGGGCAGGTCATAATGGCAACCGAACCATTAAATGGTGAAGATTTATTGGCGGCAACAGGAGGGGTGAAATGGGCCGGCCTGCCCGAAGGTACAGTAATGGGGCATATCCATTTGCAGGTCGCTGATCTCGATAAAGCTGAGCGTTTTTATTGTGAAGGCCTTGGATTCGAGCTTGTAAACAGCCTTTACGGCCAGTCTGCCCGTTTTGTCTCTTCAAGCGGATACCATCACCATATTGGACTAAATACATGGCACAGCAAAGGTGCCCCTGCCCCCGAGAAAAATAGCGCGGGCCTCAAATCGTATTCAGTCGTTCTACCTGATGAAAATTCAAGGGATGAAACGGTTCAGAGGCTGCAGCAAATGGGTGAATGGGTCATCGAGCAAAACGGCTTATTGCTTACGAAGGACCCTTCAGGAAACGTCATTCATTTGCTAGTTTAAAACATATAGATCCTTTCACAAAGCAGCCTGGCAGTTTGACTGGGGCTGCTTTTTTTTGTAAAAAGAAAACCCTAGGCTAGGCCTAGGGTTCCAAAAAGCTTTCAGCGTGGTATTAAAAAAACTCTCCCGTGGTGCTAAAATATTTTTGGTTCCGCCAACCAAAATATCAACAAACGGAGGAGTTCTAATGTCAAAAGACACTAATAGTTTAGCACACAAAACTTGGAATTGTAAGTATCACATCGTATTTGCACCGAAGTATAGAAGACAAGTAATTTATGGGAAAATTAAAAAGGATATTGGTGAAATACTCCGAACTCTATGTGAAAGAAAAGGTGTTGAGATTATAGAAGCAACAGCGTGTAAAGATCATGTACATATGCTTGTGAGTATTCCACCTAAGATAAGTGTGTCCGCATTTGTAGGATATTTAAAAGGAAAAAGTAGTCTAATGATATTTGATCGTCATGCAAATTTGAAATACAGATATGGGAACCGAAAATTTTGGTGTACTGGATATTATGTAGATACAGTTGGGAGAAACAAAAAGGTAATAGAAGAATATATACGTAATCAGATACAAGATGATGCAGTCGCAGAACAACTAAGTATGATGGAATATATTGATCCATTCACAGGTGAGGAGGTACAGAAAAAGAAACGAAAGTAAGCAGAAGGCCTTTGAGGTCTGGCCAGTAAAAGTAGTACACTTGGAGAACCATTCAGAGGCCCTTTAGGGTCTGGTCAGCAACAAAGGCTTTCAGACACAGAGAAAACCACCCGTTCTCACGGGTGGTTATTATTCGTGGAGTAATCTTGGCGGGACGAAGGCTGTTTTTTATTGCAAAGAATGGGTATCATAAAAATATTTACAGAAATCGACGAAATATATTTTTAACTAATAAAAGGGGAATGCACATGAAACTTACACCTGAGCAGCGCATCGAATTGCATGGTTTCAACAACCTTACCAAATCCTTGAGTTTTAATATGTATGATATTTGCTATACAAAGACGAAAGAAGAGCGTCAGGCCTATCTTGACTATATTGACGAACAATACAACGCGGACAGGCTTACTAAAATTTTGAAAAACGTTGCGGATATAATCGGGGCGCATGTGTTAAATATCGCAAAACAAGATTATGTCCCGCAGGGAGCCAGTGTGACCATCCTGGTTTCAGAGGGGCCGGTTGTAGAAGTCCCTACTGAGTCATTTGCTGAATCACCGGGGCCTCTTCCTGACAATGTCGTCCTGCAGCTGGACAAGAGCCATATTACTGTCCATACCTATCCAGAATATCATCCTGATGAAGGAATCAGCACATTCAGGGCCGACATCGACGTTTCAACATGCGGAGAAATTTCACCGCTAAAAGCACTGAATTATCTTATCCATTCGTTTGATACTGACATCATGACGATTGATTACAGAGTCAGGGGTTTTACGAGAGACAAAAACGGCCACAAGCTGTTTATCGACCATGACATCAGTTCCATTCAAAACTATATCCCGGATGAAGCTAAAGGCTTATATGACATGATTGATGTAAATGTGTACCAAGAAAATATTTTCCATACGAAATGCAGGCTTCGGGCTTTCGACTTAAACAACTACTTATTTGGATACACAAAAGAAAAACTGGCACAAGAAGAAATTGAAGAAATCACAGAAAGGCTGAAAGCGGAGATGGATGAAATATTTTACGGGAAAAATATCAATTCCGGTTCTATCAATTAGTGAGGAGGCAGATAGAAAACTTGCGCATTTTGTATGTAAAGCGATTTCAGCTGCGCTGTGTATCAAAGTCACATACGTTTCAAGCCAGGGTTGACCGTCACGGGTTCAGCCCTCCGCTTGTTCAACAATTTTTTCCCGTTATCCGATGCATCAGCAAGCGGGAAAACCAAAGTTCGGGTATAGTGTATGTATTACATAAATTCATTAAAGGTTGAATTACCACCAGGAGGGAAGGAACGTCTGTGATTGTCAAAACTGAAGAAGAAATGAATGGCCTTAAAGAAATCGGCAAGATTGTAGGGGCTATCAGGGATGAAATGATCCGCAATACAAAAGCAGGGATAACAACAAAAGAATTGGATGAGTTAGCCGGAAAACTTTTTGATAAATATGAAGCAAGCTCAGGCCCTAAAAGCACTTATGATTTTCCTGGTTTTACCTGTATCAGCGTAAATGAAGAAGTTGCCCATGGCATCCCCGGGAAGCGCATTATTCAGGAGGGGGACTTGGTCAATATAGATGTGTCCGGCTCCAAAAATGGTTACTTCGCTGACACTGGACTGTCTTTTGTTGTCGGGGATGGTGACCCTCTTTTGTTCAAGCTGTGTGAAGCAGCCCAAAAGGCGTTTGAGGCAGGCTTACATAATTTAAAGGCGGGTTCAAAGAAAAACCGGATTGGCAAAACCGTCCATAATACTGCAAGGCAGCAAGGGTTCACTGTTATCAAGAACCTGACCGGGCATGGTATTGGCTTATCCCTGCATGAACCGCCGGACCACATATTGAATTATTTTGACCCATGGGATACCCAATTGTTAAAAGCCGGCATGGTCATAGCGTTTGAACCATTTATTTCGACGGGCGATGAGGAAGTGTACGAAAAAGAAGATGGCTGGACGTTTACAACTATAAATAAAAGTTTTGTCGCTCAATGCGAACATACAGTAATCGTCACAAAAACCGGTCCGATTGTGATTACGCTGTAGCAGAAAGCCGCTAAATGGGAACATCGGAGTTGGACAGGCCGTGAATGCTAATATGGCTGTTTTTCACGAAGCATCCAGGCAATAGTTATTGTTTGTGCTTGCCGGTTTTAAGCCTCGCACCACATTCACAAATAATGCTGTGTTTAAGGGTTTTAATTGGTGTTTGGCATTTAGGGCATATGTTTTTTTGATTAACCATCGTAAATTCCACCTTTTTCACTTAACCATGAGTTAAGTTGATTTTTTTTGTACCATCTGTGCCAGGGCGGCGGGAGCCATGCTAATCCGGCTTTATGTCACTTTCCTGGCAGGAGGTGCATAATCCATAAATCTCCAGATGATGAAGATGGATGTCAAAGTTTGTCAATTTTGATGCGACATCTTCGACCTCCTTTAAATCAGGATAATTGAAGTCCGCAATTTTTCCGCATGAGTCACAAATGACATGATAATGGTTGGGTTTATGCATTTCATACATACTGATCCCGTTACCATAGGGAAGCTCGGTGAGAATCCCCATTTCTACAAACAATTTTACGTTATTGTAGATGGTGCCCAGGCTTATTAATTCCAGCTGCTGATGTATTTCCTCGACTGTAGGATGCCCGTCCATTGATATGATGGTTTTTAAGATGTCAATCCTTTGCGGAGTTATCCTTAGGCCGTGGTCTTTTAATAATTGGATCAGCTGGTCAACTTGTTCATCCACTATTAAACATCCTCTTTGGTTGATTTTAAGAAATAGGTATCCGCAAGCTGCGGATACCTGTGCAATATTTTACAACTATGAAATGACCTGAGAATAAAATAGAGAATAGATTGTTACAACAATAGTAGGAACAACAGAAATTACACTTCCTGTGGAACTGGCAGCCCCAAGCCTTCAGCTACACGTGTTCCGTATTCAGGGTCGGCTTTAAAGAAATGCTGGACCTGGCGCAGCTTGATATCTTCCCTTGTCACCGGCTTCATTGCGGCGACAATGTTTGCTACCAGGCGTTCGCGCTCTTCTGCGCTCATTAAGCGGTACAGGTCGCCAGCCTGTGTGTAATGGTCGTTATGGTCGTATGCGACACTTTCTGCAAATCCTTCAACCGGATATGCAGTTTGCTTATGCAGGGGAGCTTCTGTCGGTCCGCCAAAACTATTAGGCTCGTAATATACAGAACCACCTCCGTTATTATCAAAACGCATTTGTCCATCACGCTGGTAGTTGTTCACTTCATTGCGTGCGCGGTTGATTGGGAGCATTTGATGGTTGGTGCCGACACGGTAACGGTGGGCATCATGATAAGCAAAAAGGCGGCCCTGGAGCATCTTGTCAGGTGATGCCTCAATCCCCGGTACAAATGTGCCAGGAGAGAATGTTGCCTGTTCAACTTCCGCAAAATAGTTCTCAGGGTTCCTGTCGAGAACCATGCGGCCTACTTCGATCAATGGATAATCTTTTTGGGACCATACTTTTGTTACATCGAATGGATCAAAGCGATAAGTATTTGCATCTTCTAGCGGCATGATTTGGACGTATAATTTCCATGCCGGGAAGTCACCATTCTCAATTGAGTTGAACAAATCTTCTGTATGGTAATCAGGATTCTCACCGGCAATTTGAGCTGCTGCTTCAGGTGACAGGTTTTTAATGCCTTGTTCAGTCTTAAAGTGGTATTTGACCCACACTGCTTCACCTTCAGCATTTACCCATTTGAATGTATGGCTTCCGAAGCCGTGCATATGGCGAAGAGTCGCCGGAATGCCGCGGTCAGACATCAGGATGGTGACCTGGTGCAGGGATTCAGGTGACAGGGACCAGAAATCCCAAACAGCTGTCGGGTTTTTCAAATGCGTTTTAGGGTCGCGCTTCTGTGTATGGATGAAATCAGGGAACTTGATTGCGTCACGGATGAAGAACACGGGTGTATTGTTCCCTACCAAATCATAATTGCCTTCCTCAGTATAGAATTTCACAGCGAATCCGCGCGGGTCGCGCACTGTATCAGCAGAGCCGAGCTCACCGGCGACAGTTGAGAACCTTACGAATAACGGCGTACGCTTTCCAACTTCAGATAAAAAGTTAGCCTTTGTATATGTAGCTATCTCAGGGTTGGTGACTTCAAAATGCCCATGGGCACCTGCGCCTTTAGCATGAACGACACGCTCGGGAACACGTTCTCTATTAAAATGCGCCAGCTTTTCTAAAAGGTGGACATCCTGAATTAATGTTGGACCGCGAGAACCTGCTGTCATTGAGTTCTGGTTGTCACCGACTGGTGCGCCCCAGCTGGTAGTAAGATTTTTATTATTGCTCATAGACAATCACCTCTTTTGTTATTTAAACTTATTACAAATAAAATGATACCACTTCTCAATGAAAAATCAATACTAATTAATAATTATTTTAAAGAAGTATAGGTTATTGATGTTGCAAATTTCAAAAAATATAATCCTATAAAACTAAAATATGAGCAAAATAGAAGAGCAGGCATCTAACTTGCTAGGCGCCATATTTTATCAATCATTTTTTGGCTTAAAGCGAAACGAGCTTGTAAGAAGCGGGACAGATCCAAAATGCAGGATGGCCCATTGCATGAAATACCTCATTTTCGGGAACATAACTTGCAGGGAATCAAATCGATTTTTGCATCTGAGCAAGGGGTGACCATGATGGCAAATAAGCTGCCACCCGGCCAGTTCGAGACGGAAAGCGGGCCAATTCTCCACCAGGGGGACGTTTATGAATATAAAGAGGAACATTGGAATTTCAAATTGTTCGGCGAAGTAAAAGAAGAAATCGTGCTTACGTATCAAGAAGTAATGAAGCTGCCGAAAACGGTGGCAACGATTGATATGCATTGTGTAACGACATGGTCAAAATTTGGCACTTCATTTGAAGGGATCGCCTTACGCGAGCTCGTGAAGTTCGCGCAATACGGCGATGATGTGCAATTTGTGAAGATATATGGATACTATAATGGCGACCGGTTTGGGTATTCGGCAAATTTGCCGCTACATGCTCTGCTTGGAGATGACGCTTTGTTTGTTTACCGGTGGAAGGATGGGCAGCACGACTGGCAGGATATTTCTCCAAAGCATGGGTATCCGTTGCGGTTCATCCCGCCAGCCTCATTTTATCTGTGGAAAGGTACAAAATGGGTGTCAGGTATCCAATTTTTAAAGCAGGATGAGGAAGGGTTTTGGGAGGAATTGGGATATTCCATGACAGCCAATCCTTTTAAGGAGGAGCGGTATCGCTGACAAAAAATTTGCCCCCTCTAAATACATTTACTGGTACACAATTAAACATAATAACACTATATAAAGGGGGCTTTTTCAACCATGAATACGCATAACGCTCAACCAAAATTAACTTCTGGCGAGCTCGCGCATAACTGGGAGCAATACATGAACAACAGTCTGTCTGCCGTAGTTTTGGAATATCTGCAGGCTACATGCGAAGCCGAAGATATAAAAGGTGTATGCACTGCTGCTTTATCCACTGCTAAATCATCAGTTGATTTTTTGGAAACGATTTTAAATAATGAGGAGTATCCCATCCCAAAGGCATTTACTGCAGTAGAGGATTTAAAACCTAACGCCCCTAAAATGTATTCAGATGTGTTTATCCTGTTTTATTTAAATGATATGGCGAAGGTAGGCATGTCTTTAACTGCGATGGCCCTTGCCGATTCGGCCCGGAGCGATATACGGCAGTTTTTTAAGGAGCGGCTAAGCCGGATGGTGGATCTTTATGAAAGTTCCGTTTCACTTCTTTTAGAAAAGGGAATTTTTGTACGTCCTCCTTTAATTACATCTACCCATCAAACTGAGCCGGTAGCGGAGAAAGGCTTCCTCGGAAACTTTTTTAATGATGACAGAGAATTGACTGCCCGGGAGGCAAACGAGCTACATAAAAATATTTTAATGAATTACACAGGCAAAAACCTGTTGACCGGTTTCAGGCAGGCTCATGCTGACCCGGATTTAAAAAACCTGATCGAACGGGGGCAGCAAATAGCTGCTAATATCATCACGCAATTGAGTGCAATATTAATAAAAAATGACCTGCCAGTTTCGATGACCTCGGATACACATGTCCTGGATTCCCGGATTTCCCCATTTTCTGACAGATTAATCGTATATCATGTAGACCAATTAAACCGTTTTGGTGTTGCCGCGTACGGCTATAGTGGAGCTGTAAGCACACGCAAAGACCTAAAAACAACGTATGGAAAGATTATTGCGGAAGTTTACCAGTATGAGGCAGATATAAAGTCGCTCATGATCAAAAAACATTGGATGGAGAAGCCGCCAACCGCTCTTGACAGGGACGCGCTATCATACGATTAAATGAACAGCAAAAAAAGTCAGTGTGCACTGGCTTTTTTTAAGTTAGGTTCATATAAAACGATTTACATTTTTAAGTTATAATGATATAGAGTATTGTATTAAGAAATGTCTGGGTAAGCGCACGCGCTGCCGTATAGCGTAGCCGCGCTTTTCTGAATAAAGGATGATGGAAATAATGTCTAAAAACTCAAGGCACCTGGCCAGCATCTCCCTTGCTGTTATGGGCACAGGCTTTGCGGCAACCCTGCCGTTCCATGGGCCGCTGCCTGTCACCTTATTGCACGGCGGGTTTGAAGCGGGGATTGTCGGTGGTCTGGCAGACTGGTTTGCTGTTACTGCCCTGTTCCGGCATCCAATGGGAATCCCCATCCCCCACACAGCACTATTGCCGAAAAATCGAAAAAAAATGACAAGAGCCGTTGTGTCTACCATTGAGAACGAGTGGCTTTCTAAGGAAAGTATCCAGGATAAAATAAAGCAGGTGAAATTTACCGAGAAGTTGCTGCCGGTCGTAGAAAAAGAGATGCATTCAGATGCAGTAAAAAAGGGGTTCGAATCAGCTATCAAACAATTGATTACACATGCTGATATCGAAAAAATCGTCCCTGTTATTGAAAAACAAATAAGGAACTACATTGGATCATATCGAATAGATCCCTTGCTCCAATCTGTCATCGATCAACTTCTGGAGAGGGAGTATGATGAAAAAGGGCTGGAATTTGCATTAGCCAAAGCGGAAGAATGGGTTTTGAAAGAAGAACGGGTTTTTCAATTGGGCAGTTTTGCTGTGCGGGCGATCAACAAAATAGAGCTTGACGGCTTTTTACAAATCGCCTTAAAGTCTTTTCAAAACCTGGTCAATGAAGAGAAACTCGGGAAGATCCTTCAAAATCTCCTGTATAGCAATATAGCGAGCCTTCGCAGCCCATCCAATCCAGACCGGCAGGCTTTGCTCGGTCACATCCGCAAGGGGCTGATAAGTGTCAAAGACAATACACAGCTTCTTGATGACATAAACAATTTGAAGGCTGATCTTTTTGCAGGCTGGGACCCGTCAGGGGAAATCAACCATGCATTACAAGAGCTTCGCGGGAAATTGCTTACGTTTGTGGAAGATGGCAAGTTAATGGAAACGTATATCATGCCTTATTTACAAGGGGTATTGTCCAACATCAAAGAGGATGCTGAAAGAATCGATCAGATCGAAAGCTGGCTGCAAAAACAATTCACCAGCCTGATTGAAGCCAATCATTCAAAAATAGGCCGGCTTGTCCAGGAAAATCTGGAAAAGCTCGATGATGAAACGCTTATCGAAATGATCGAAAATAATTTTGGCAGGGATCTGCAGTGGATCCGCGTCAATGGTGCGGTCTGCGGGTTTTTCATTGGCGTGGTCATTACCGCGATTCAATCCCTATTTTAAAAATTTTGAAAATCTTATTGACAGATTAATGAATATCATATAAATTGAACTTAATAAAATATTTCCTTTAAAGGGGAGTAGCTGTACAATAAAGTCGTCATTCCGAGAAGCGATTTCTCCGGCTTTATTGGCAACATTGACGTTGTTAGCAAGACCTTTACTTTACGGTAAAGGTCTTTTTGATGTCTTCCAGGGCCTTTACCATTAGGTAAAGGCCTATTTTATGTCTGGCTGCAGCGCCCAACCCGTTTTTAGCCCGGAGAGCCGGGTTGTAGTACGGCACTTAGGCTTTTCTAACCAGGCAGGAGGATATTTTATAAAAAATTGAGGGGGTTTTGTAATGGATGTTTCTCTTTTGCTTGAATATGGATGGGTATTGGTTGTGCTAATAGCGCTGGAAGGGCTTTTAGCAGCAGACAATGCGTTAGTGCTTGCGATCATGGTAAAACACTTGCCTGAGGAAGAACGGAAAAAAGCTTTATTTTATGGTTTGGCAGGTGCGTTTATATTCCGTTTTGCTTCCCTGTTCGTCATTTCCTTCCTTATTGATGTATGGCAGGTCCAGGCGATAGGTGCGCTATACCTTCTGTTCATGGCGTTTAATCACATACTCCGCAAGGTAGTGAAGGGAAAAGCGGAAGAACAGAAGCCAAAAGAAGCTTCCAAGGGTTCAGGCTTCTGGTCTACAGTATTGAAAGTGGAATTAGCCGATATTGCCTTTGCTGTTGATTCCATCCTGGCTGCTGTAGCCTTGGCGATGGTGCTGCCAAATACACCGCTGCCTAATATCGGCGGCCTTGATGGCGGAAAATTTTTGGTTATTTTTGCCGGAGGGCTAATTGGCTTGATCATCATGCGTTTCGCAGCCAACTTGTTTGTCGGGCTCCTTGAGAAAAGGCCAGGCCTTGAAATTGCCGCATTTGCGATCGTTGGATGGGTTGGTGTGAAGCTGGCCGTCTATACTTTATCGCACCCGGCACTTGCTGTCTTAAGTGAAGGTTTTGCCAAATCAACAGAATGGAAAGTAAGCTTTTATCTCGTATTGGTCGGAATCGCAGCAGCTGGCTGGTTTTTCTCAAAAGAAAAGCCTGAACACAATGAGATAAAAGAAACCAAAGTTTCCTAAAAACACTTCGAATTCCAATACGAAAATGAGAGACACTGCTTTTATGCGTGTCTCTCATTTTATTGCAGGGGAGCGAAACTGGCTGCTGTTAAAATCCTTCATTTTTTATTGATGGGATTAATGATGGAAAAGAAAAATAAAAAGCTGTCCCTTTTCCAATGTGGCTTTCAACTCGTAGTGTTCCTTTCATCACCCGTACGATGCTGAAGACTACCATCATTCCAAGGCCTGTACCCTTAATTTCTTTCGTCGTATAATACGGTTCTCCCAAGCGCCCCACCTGTTCTTTCGTCATGCCAATCCCAGTATCCACAACTATGATTTTCACACGGTGCTGGTTGAATTCTGTCTTCACTGTCAAAGTACCGCCATTAGGCATTGCTTCAATTGCATTCTTTATTACATTTAAAAAGCATTGATGGAATTTCTGCCGGTCCCCCTGGATGAAACCGATAGCAGCAAATTCCGTCAAAATCTCTACAGAATTCTGGTTGGCCATCGGCTGGAGGATGGTCAGGACTTGGGATAATTCTCTCTTAACATTAAGTTCCTCAACCTTGGCCAAAGATGGCTTGGAAAATGTTAAATAATCCTGGATGACCCGTTCGGCAGATTCTAATTCCCCTTTAACAAATGACAGGTATTCGTACCGTTTATACTTTAACAGGGAATCGTCCTGAAGCAGCAATTGTACGAACCCCATTGCGGCTGTCAGGGGGTTTCGGATCTCATGGGAAATGGCTGCTCCCATCTGTTCGACGGCTTCTAGTTTCTTGGACTTGATTAAATGCTGGCGCAAAAGGTGATTTTTTCTGACTAGCTCGATGGCGTACGAAATGATTCCGGCACCCAGCGGAGGTATTGTCAAATAGGCAAGCCATACATCGATTTTTTTATGTGGTGGGTTGATGATTTCCATGGCGGCCAAGTTTGCCACACTGATGATAAAACACAAAATCACAGACATGAGAATGCGGCGTTTTGGGGACTGAAGAGAAAACCAGGGGTAAAGGCGCCACAGCATTATGGCCAACACTGTGTAAAGCAGGAAATTAGCCCAGAATCCCGGGTCGAATCCGTAAATTCCCAGGACGAGGATGGCCAGAATGGAGAGCAGGGGTCCGATTCTCAAATACAGGCCGCCCAGAACTACGGGTATATTTCGCATATCCAATCGGAGGTGCCCGGTAAGATGGTAGGGCAGCATGAAGCAGATCAGCAGCGAGACAACAAAACAGCCGATTACCGTAATCCGGGACAATTGCTTGCCACCCTGCCTTTCGGACAATAGTAAACTGAAAAACATGATGATGATTAATAAGGATAGGTTGAACAAAAAATGCCTGGTTATTTCCAAGAGAATTCACCATCCAATAGTGCTGATAGGAAAATTTTATATATTTCGAAAACTCTGGCCGATAATTTAATAAGGTATGTGTTATATCTTCGTCTTTTCTGTAAAATAAAATCAATATCCAAACGAAAAGATAATCAGTGCGGAACAGGACTACACTAGTCTTTATTTATGTTAAGGGAAATTCTTAATTGTTCAGCTTGACAGGGAAGCTTATGATAAATTCGGTCCCCTCACCTGGAACACTGTTTACTCCAATTTTTCCTTTATGGTTTTGAAGGATCTTGTAGCTGACCATGAGTCCTAATCCGTTGCCACTGGCTTTAGTTGTGTAAAAAGGTTCTCCAAGCTTTTTAATCTGGTCTGCTGATATTCCAACGCCAGTATCTGTGATTGAAATTGTGATTTCGACCACGCAATATTGATATAGATCCTGCCTCCACATGGCATTGCCTCGATTGCATTCTTGGTGATGTTTAAAAACACTTGTTTCAATTGATTTTGTTCACCCCGGACCAAAACAGCCGTTGAGGGGAAATTATGAGTAATACATATATTCTTCAAGGATTGTATCTCGGAATTTCTGTCCTTTCCTAGTTTCTGTCAGCAGTTGGACAAAGCCTTTAATTGTCGTTAATGGATTGCGGATTTCATGGGCAATGCCTGCCGCCAATTCACCTACCATCGATAATTTTTCTGTTTTCCGCAACGTATCCTCAGTTTTCTTTTTTTCGGTAATATCATACTGGCAAATATGCTTATAAGTTTTACCATGATGATCTACAAAAGGCACAATTGTTATACCCACCCAAAGATCGTTGCCGAGTTCTTGGATTTTCATGCCTATATACTCTATTTGGCCCGTCATTATTTCCTCCAAGCGAACATTCTTTTACAATTAATTTGACGGCATAAGACAAAAACCCTTCTTTTTTCCTAATTATTCTGAATCTTAGTTAAAGCAAAAAAGTACCCTATAGGCAGACTTGTCTTAAATGTCTGCAATATAGGGTAGAGTTTAGATTGCCCTTAGCTTTTTCTGTTTTGTAAATGTTTTGTTCCCCATTCACCCATACTATCCAATATGGGTATGAAACTTTTTCCTGCGGATGTAAGAGAATATTCTACTTTTGGAGGGACTTCTTTATAAACCTCCCTATGCACAAGCCCGTCCTCTTCCAATTCACGCAGCTGACGGGTGAGTATCCCTTTTGAAATGCCGGAGAGCAGCCGTTGAAGTTCGTTGAATCTGCGTGTTTGCTTGCTCAAATGCCACAGGATGATGATTTTCCACCTGCCTGCAATTAGATTTTGGGTATGGGTCACCGGGCAGATTTCCTCCTGGCCCTTGGGGAGTTTCCCCTGAAACCGGATTCTCGCCATGGACGCACCTCTTTTCTCAATGGTACTATTTTTATGACTATGTTATAAAAATGTGCCTACTTTTAAAATCATGACTAGTTACATATTATATGATTATACTTGATAACTGAACCAAGTAAAACAACAAAATCAAGGAGATGGAACGTTCATGGAAAAAATCGTCATCACTGGTGCAACAGGAGAACTGGGGCAGCTTGTAGTCCAACATCTGCTTAAAAAAGTCTCCGCAGACAATATTGCTGTAAGCGTCAGAAACGTTGAGAAGGCGGCAGCGTATGCCGACCAGGGAATCGAAGTAAGATACGGGGATTATGACGATCCGGCATCAATGGAAAAAGCGTTTGCCGGAGCAGGCAAACTGCTGCTGATTTCCACGCCGGAGGACGAAGCAGTAGCGCGTATCCGTAAACATGTGGATGCGATAGAAGCAGCCAAGAAAGCTGGTGTTAAACACGTCGCCTATACTAGTTTTGCTTTTGCTGATAAGGGGGCATTTCCTCCTCTTGCAAATGTCCATCTGGCAACGGAATACACGCTGCGTGCATCAGACATTCCAACGACTGTATTGCGAAATGCCTTTTATCAGGAGGTTTTCGTCAATCCAGGCCTGCAATCCTATATCGACAGCGGTGCCATTGTTACTTCAGCAGGAACAGGAAGAGTCAATTCGGTTACGAGAAGTGATTTGGCATTGGCAGCTGCAACCGTCCTTGCTGAAGAGGGGCATGAAAACAAAGTATATGAACTGGCTTCCGCTGATACTTGGAACTATGACGACCTGGCCCAGATACTGTCTGATGTATCAGGCAAAACTGTCTCTCATCAATCAGTTGCTGATTCCGAAGCCTTTACAGCCATGGTCGAGGCAGGGCTTCCTGAAGGCCTCGCAGACTTTCAGATTGCCCTTTATAACTCAATAGCAGGCGGGAATTTCGGGCACACTTCGACTGACCTGGAAAAACTGATTGGAAAAAAACCAACTTCAATTAGAGAAAGCATCACTGAATTTTTCAATAAATAATTGTTTTGGAGAATAAGCTTTTGTATTCTGGCGATCGAGTCGGTTAAACTAAACACAAACTGGTTGAGGAGGCATTCACTATGTCATTGAATGGGAAACGTGTGGTTGTTGTCGGGGGCACTACTGGGATAGGTTTGGCAACTGCTAGGGCATTTCTTGATGAGGCTGCCCACGTTATTATCGCGAGCCGCTCTGCATCAAATCTGGCAGGGGCAAAAGAAAAACTTGGAAACAATGTAGAAGGCCATGAACTGGATTTTCGCAGCGAAGATAAGGTAGCTGACTTTTTCAAAAACGTTGGCAGCTTCGACCATCTGGTGGTGACCGCAGGAGAGGGTGCGATGGGCCACTTCGGTGATTTGCCTGTTGCAGATGCCAGGCAGGCGTTTGACAGCAAGTTCTGGGGACAATACCTGACAGTACGGGCTGCAATTCCATATATAAATAACGAAGGCTCAATAACATTGACCTCGGGCGTTTACGGGGTACGCCCTCCCAAAGGGGCGTCCACACTCGCTGCCATCAACTCGGCACTCGAAGGCTTGGTTCGGGGTCTTGCGGTAGATCTTGCCCCTCTTAGAGTAAACATTGTATCTCCTGGCATAGTTGACACTCCAATTTATGCAGGAATGCCAGATGAACAGCGGCAGGGGATGTTCGCCGGAATCGCTGAACAATTGCCGGTTGGCCGCGTTGCCCAGCCCGAGGACATCGCTCAATCGTACGTCTACCTCGCGAAAAACGGGTTTACAACAGGATCGGTTGTTCTCATTGATGGGGGCGCCCATTTAGTATAAAAAGTTTGGCACGGTGGCTTTGCTCTCGCAGCAGAGCCATCTTTTTTGAATGTCTATGTAAAATATATACTTATTAGTAAAAATAAAACAGCTACTGGGAAAATATCGAAGGTTACCGGGATAAAAAATAGAGTTACCGGGATAAAAAACAGAGTTACCAGGATAAAAAACAGACTTACAGGGAATAAAATTCCTGTCACCGGAAAATTGGTCTTTCAAGGGCTGGTTATACCTGCTTGCTTTGAGAAAAAAGCTGATGAAGCATAAAAATCGTTCTATAAGGGGAAGATTAAATTACTTTTTCATGTAATAATCCCGAATAGGAGGATAAAATGTGGAGGATCTGGGACTTTTAATCATTCGTGTTGTTGTCGGCCTTTATTTTGCGGCCCACGGTGCCCAAAAAGCATTCGGCTGGTTCGGCGGGGGCGGGCCTGAAGGAACAGGCGGTTTTTTTGAACAAATAGGCATTAAGCCAGGCAAACAAATGGCATTGCTCGCCGGTTTAGGTGAATTTGTTGGCGGTATTTTATTTTTGCTTGGGTTTTTAACCCCTTTAGCATCGCTGTTAATCATTATCCCGATGATAGTTGCCATCAAGACAGTCCATGGAAAAAATGGGTTGTTTTCCGATACAGGCGGGATTGAGTACAATTTGGTGCTGATTGCAATTGCACTTGGGTTCATTCTGACAGGGCCCGGTGAAATATCGTTGGATGACGCATTTGATCTGTATTTCTGGTAAGGCTTACCTGAGGACGTTTAGCAAGAATAAGCTGCCATCATAGCAGCTTTTTGTATATACATAACACATCAAGGAAGTTTCAAAAAGGCGGCCAGTGAAAATAGCTCCGATAATTATTTTTTACAAAAGATTGTGTAATTAGCCCAACTGTGAAAATGGTGAGGACGGAAAAAATGAAGCTTTCGGCTCCGAGGGCTTTTAACCCAATCAGGGCGACAAGTCCATCGAGAATAAAAATGATGATCCCAATATTAACTGAAGAAGCATTCGAAATAATATATGCCAGCAGGTCGGTGCCGCCTGTGCTTGCCTCATAGCGGAGCATGAGCCCGATTCCGACGCCGATGATTGATCCTCCGACAATTGCACTGATGAATACAGGGAGCGGGAAGCGGGTTTGCAATGGTGCCAGCCAATCGATAAAAAATGAACAGACAATCAAACCTTGAAAGCTTGTGTAAAAATAATTCCGTTCATGGAACCATGCATATATGCACAGAGGTAAGCTTAGAAAAAAGATGCACATGCCGGTTTGAATATTAAAGTAATAATGCAGGATGAGCGCGATACCTACGACCCCCCCATCCAGCAGATGATGGGGCACCAAAAAACCGTTGATACCTGTCCCAATCAGCAGGCTCCCGATGACAATAGCCCCTGTTTTTTTGAGTATAGCAATCACCTTCTCTATTCCATTGCCATTCGACGTCTCAACGGAATGTCTAACTTAATACTATTTTGCATGTCCAAAAAATATACTACAAAACAATAAATTGGCTAAAATCACCGCCTGTCCCCATATGTGAAAAAATGATCACCCCCACTTCCTCTGCATTTCCATTGTAATTATAGAAGATTCCCAATATCATAAGAACAAACATAAAAAAGGGATGAGAGGCATGAAACAAAAGGTTCTTCCGGCCTGTTCAAGCATGAAGGATTTTGAGTACTTTTTAGAGAGTTCCTATGAAATAGGCGTATTCCTTGATTTGCACATTGCCCAATTAAAAAATGTGAATTCGATGGCAACTGCGCACGGAAAAAAAATGCTGTATCATGTCGATATGATCCATGGGATAAAGAGCGATGACTACTCGACGGAATTTATATGCCAGGAATATAACCCTTACGGGTTAATATCCACTAAGTCCAGTGTAATTTTAAAAGCGAAGCAGAAAGGAGTCCTGGCAGTCCAAAGAATATTTTTAATTGATTCGCACGCGGTACAGAAAAGCTATAAGCTGATAGGAAAAACACAGCCGGATTATATTGAAGTCCTTCCTGGGACAATGCCATGGATGATCAACGAAGTGAAAGAGAGTGTACAAATGCCGATTTTTGCCGGAGGGTTGATCAGGACGGCCGATGATGTTCATAATGCTTTAAATGCGGGGGCAGTGGCTGTAACAACATCGAAAAAAGATTTGTGGCATCATTTTGCTTAAAGAATTAACAACATACATACAATAAAAAGCAAAAAAATGAAATAAAAGTATTTGACAGCGCTTTCATATTTAAGTATACTTCAATTACAAGTTAAGATTTTGTGACGGAGATTGGGAGATTCACACAGATATGCCTTGTGTTAGGTTATTTCTGTATGTGGATCTCCTATTTTTCTGCAAAGTCTTATTTGTGAAAAATTCAAAATTAACAGAACAGGAAGGGGAAGTAAGTATGTCACCATTTATGGGGGAAGTGATTGGGACAATGATCCTGATCGTGTTTGGGGCCGGAATCGGCGCGGGTTCTTCCCTGAACAAATCTTATTCAAACAGCCCTGGCTGGATCGTCATCACGATCGCATGGGGTCTCGCGGTCACAATGGGTGTATTCGCGGTCGGTTCCATAAGCGGAGCCCACTTGAATCCAGCGGTCACTGTTGCGCTTGCTGTCAATGGTTCATTTGATTGGGCAGATGTCCCAGGTTATATTCTCGCACAAATGATAGGCGCTATTTTAGGGGCAGCATTAATTTTCTTTCACTATCTGCCACACTGGAAAGCAACGAAAGACCCGGGTACCAAGCTGGGCGTATTTGCGACAGGCCCTGCAATTCCTCACACTTTTTCAAATCTGTTTAGTGAAATTTTCGGTACTTTTATTCTCGTATTAGGTTTATTATTTATTGGAGCAAACAAATTCACAGAGGGATTGAATCCAATCGCAGTGGGGCTTCTTATAGTGGTCATCGGGATGTCTCTTGGTGGTACCACAGGCTATGCCATCAATCCGGCCCGTGACCTTGGACCGAGGATTGCGCACTTCATTCTGCCGATTCCAGGCAAGGGCAGCTCTAACTGGGGTTATTCGTGGATACCGGTTGTTGGGCCGCTGCTCGGCGGAGTATTCGGAGCTGTATTTTATAAGGCGGTTTTCTCAGGAGAATTTTCCGGACTTTTCTGGGTTGCCACAGCAGCAGTATTAGCAATCCTGATATTGGCTTACGCAACGGGCACAAAACAATCCGGTGAAATTGATTCATCAAAATTTACTGCTTAATCAAAGATTCGAAATTGGGGAGGAAGCCAAATGGAAAAGTATATTTTATCTTTAGATCAGGGAACAACCAGCTCCCGTGCCATCCTTTTTAACAAAAAAGGGGAAATTGTGCACGTGGCCCAGAAGGAATTTACACAGCATTTCCCGAAGCCAGGCTGGGTTGAACATAATGCCAATGAAATCTGGGGATCCATTTTAGCTGTAATCGCGGGTGTCTTATCAGAATCAGAAGTGAAACCGGAACAAATAGCCGGTATCGGCATCACCAACCAGCGTGAAACAACGGTCGTTTGGGATAAAGAAACAGGGCATCCGATTTACAATGCAATCGTCTGGCAATCAAGACAGACAAGCGGCATTTGTGATGAATTGAAAGAGAAAGGGCACAATGATCTTTTCAGGGAAAAAACCGGATTATTAATCGACGCTTACTTCTCGGGAACAAAAGTAAAATGGATCCTCGATAATGTAGAAGGTGCAAGAGAAAAAGCAGAGCAAGGCAAATTATTGTTCGGGACAATTGATACATGGCTTATTTGGAAGCTTTCAGGCGGTACTGCCCATGTGACTGATTATACTAATGCATCCCGTACCCTCATGTACAACATCCATGAATTAAAATGGGACGAAGAGCTGCTGGAAATCCTTGGTGTGCCTCAATCCATGCTTCCTGAAGTAAGGCCTTCTTCCGAGGTTTACGCCCATACAATAGGATATCACTTCTTCGGGCAAGAGGTCGCGATTGCCGGTGCAGCAGGTGACCAGCAGGCAGCTCTGTTCGGCCAGGCTTGCTTTGATGAAGGAATGGCAAAAAATACTTATGGAACAGGCTGCTTCATGTTAATGAATACAGGCGAGAAGGCTGTACGGTCAGACCACGGGTTATTGACAACAATTGCCTGGGGCCTGAATGGCAAAGTTGAATATGCTTTGGAAGGAAGCATTTTCGTTGCCGGCTCAGCTATCCAGTGGCTCCGTGACGGATTGAGGATGCTGAAAAATGCAAAAGACAGTGAAGGATATGCAACACAAGTCGAATCGACCGATGGAGTGTATATTGTCCCTGCCTTTGTAGGACTGGGAACACCGTACTGGGACAGTGAAGTAAGAGGCGCTGTATTTGGCCTTACCCGTGGAACAAGCAAAGAACACTTTGTGCGTGCCACACTGGAATCGTTGGCTTACCAGACAAAAGATGTTCTCGCGGCCATGGAGGCTGATGCGGGAATAGAGCTAAAGACTCTCCGTGTTGATGGCGGGGCTGTCATGAATAATTTTCTGATGGAATTCCAGAGTGATATTTTGAACGTTCCGGTTGAGAGGCCTGTCATCAATGAAACAACAGCGTTAGGTGCTGCATATCTGGCCGGGCTTGCGGTAGGATACTGGGAAAACCAGCAAGATATCGCGACGCAATGGGCAATCGACCGTTCATTTGAACCGAAAATGTCCGTTCAAAACCGCGATGAGCTATACAATGGCTGGAAGAAGGCCGTCAAAGCCGCAATGGCATTTAAGTAGAATACAAGCCTTTTAGATTTCCTTTCTTTAAATAATTTGATAAAGTTATTGATAAGTTAATATTGTGTCAGGAGACATGGAGAGACCACAAGAGCAGTATCGTTTCAGGCGGTAGTGCCTCTTGTGGTCTCTTTTACATTAGGAGGACTGGACTGCATGACGTTCACAAATTTAAAACGAAATGAAATTATTGGTAAAATGACGGCAGAAACTTTCGACATATTGGTGATCGGCGGCGGGATTACTGGTGCCGGGATTGCCCTTGATGCAGCTGCACGCGGCATAAAAATAGCGCTTTTGGATATGCAGGATTTTTCAGCAGGTACTTCAAGCAGGTCGACCAAACTTGTCCATGGTGGCTTACGGTACCTGAAACAACTGGATGTAAAGGTTGTCGCTGAAGTAGGCAAAGAACGGGCAATCGTGTATGAAAACGGCCCGCATGTAACGACACCAGAATGGATGCTCCTTCCCTTTCACCAAGGGGGAACGTTCGGAAGCTTTACCACTTCAATCGGGCTTCGCGCATATGATTTTTTGGCAGGGGTTAAAAAGAGCGAAAGAAGAACAATGCTTACCAAGGAAGAAACGTTAAGAAAGGAACCGTTGATCAAGAAAACAGGGCTGAAGGGCGGTGGATACTACGTAGAATACCGTACAGACGACGCAAGGCTGACTATAGAAGTGCTTAAAGCAGCTGTTGATAAAGGCGCTACTGCACTGAACTACGCAAAGGTTGAGGAACTGGTATATGAAAACGGCCGCGTAACCGGTGTAATGGCAGTTGACCAGTTGACCGGTGCACAATTTGCCGTTAAAGCGGGCAAGGTTATAAATGCAGCCGGCCCCTGGGTTGATTCAATCCGGGAAAAAGACGGCTCAAAAAAGGGTAAGACCTTGATCCTCTCCAAAGGCGTCCATATTGTCATCGACCAGTCACGCTTCCCTCTAAAACAAGCGGTTTACTTTGACACAGAGGATGGAAGGATGGTCTTTGCAATCCCGAGAAATGGAAAAACGTATGTAGGAACGACTGATACATTCTACAATGATGACATTGCGCATCCGCGGATGACCACAACTGACAGGGATTATCTTTTGAATGCCATCAACTATATGTTCCCGGACGTAAAGGCTAAAGCTGAGGATGTTGAATCAAGCTGGGCCGGGATTCGTCCCCTCATACATGAAGAAGGCAAAGGACCATCTGAAATTTCCCGAAAGGACGAGATCTGGGAATCTGAGTCAGGCTTGATTACAATTGCTGGCGGAAAACTGACAGGATACAGAAAAATGGCGGAAACGATCGTTGACCTCGTGACGGACAAACTTCAGGCCGAAGGAAAAGGGCCATTTTCTCAATGCCAAACAAAACATCTCCCTATTTCCGGCGGGGATGTAGGGGGCTCTGACAATTTCGGTCATTATATAGCTTCGGTGACAGAACAAGGAGTGAAGGCAGGCCTGCAAGAAGAGGATGCGGAGAGCCTCACCGCGTTTTATGGATCAAACGCACCTACAATTTTCGAATTGATATCTGCCCAGCGGGAGGAAGCAGCAAAGTCCGGGCTCCCGTTAACGGTTTTCGCAAAGCTCGCTTACGCCATTGAATATGAGATGGCCGCGACGCCGGTAGATTTCTATTTTAGAAGAACAGGGGACCTCCTGTTTGACATAGATTCAGTTCATGAATGGAAGGATAAAGTCCTCAGCTACATGGGACAAAAATTCAATTGGCCTGAAGCTGAAAAAGAAAAGTATGCAGCCCAGCTGGACGCCGAGATTGAAGGTGCCGTTAACGCCTTAAATGTCTGAACGAACCACATCGCTTATCAGAAGCTGGACCGGATTTTCATATTCAAAATAAACATCTCAGGATTCTAATTGGAACCAGGAGTATGGTAAAATGTGAACGAGAAATAATTACCAAAATAGTTAAAAGGCCTCCCAACAAGGGAGGTTTTTAAATAGGGCGAGTCATGCAATTTCGGGAAATGATCATTGTAATAAACCTATAAGCGGCTGGGGAGGTTGCCATGCAAAAAATAACCCTTAAAGTTTTTCAGCGCAATGGACTCCATGTGAGAAGTGCAGCATCATTTATTACCATGCTTCAAAATGGGATCAAAGATCAATCGGTTATTAAAAACATAACGGTAGAGTACAAAGGTAGATATGTTGAAGTGACCAATCTTTTATCCCTTGTATCTCTTAAAGTGGGACAAGGAGAGGAAATCACCCTGCATTTTAAGGAAGCCATACCACAAAGCCTGGAAGAGGAAATCAGGCTTTTCTTTCAAAAGAACCACCAAATGGACAGCCAGGAGCAGGAAACCGACCGTCTGCTGATGGAAAATTCGGTTATCATGCAAGAAGCAATTTCTAATCTGCCAAATGGAATGGTGGTCGTTAACGGGGAAAATATCATCACTTTTGTGAATGATGCAGCGGTAAGGCTGCTGGAAATGCCTGCCAATCAATTGTTAAATAAACGGGCAGACCAGGTCATTCCCCATTCAAAGCTCCATCAAATATTAAATTCCGGTGAAACAAGGCTTGCCGAGAAACAGAGGCTGACCAGTTTTACGATTCTTGTAAATCGGGCACCGATCTTCTTCGATGGGAAAATCATCGGTGCCGTAGCAATTTTTCAGGATATATCAGACCTGGAAAAAGCAAACTCCGAACTCCAGAGGGAAAGGGAGCTTCAGGAAAAACTTAATTTAGTGCTGGAATCCGTGAACGATTTAATCGGGCTGACGGATAAAAACGGTGATTTCACCTACATGAATGAACGCATGAAAAAACTGCTGTCTGGAATGAGTGATTCTGACTCTGTGATGGGGCTTATAGACAATGAAGCCTGGACCTTGCTCGTCAACAGGCATATAAGCTTTTACCAGGATATAAAAGTTTTACAGAATGAATCATATATCATTAAAATCAACCCTATTTTAATAGATAGTATGTTTCATGGCGCTGTTACATCGCTTAGTCCTTACAATAAGCTTAAATCTTTGATGAAAGTGCTGGAAATCATGGAAGAGCGCACGAAGTACCTGGAACAGGAGCTCTCAAAGCATCTTCGCTTAGATGAAGCCTTCCAGACTATTATCGGGAACAGCGAAACTTTGATAGAAAGTCTGTCTATCGCAAATAAAGTTTCCAAAACGATTTCAACGGTATTGATAACCGGGGAAAGCGGGACTGGAAAAGAGCTGGTAGCCCGGGCGATCCATGAATCCAGCAATCGGAAAAACAAACCATTCATTCGGGTGAATTGTGCAGTCATCCCGCGCAATTTAATTGAAAGTGAACTGTTTGGCCATGAAAAGGGCGCTTTTACCGGAGCTGTAAGAACCCATCAGGGCAAGTTCGAGCTTGCGAATTCAGGGACCATTTTCCTTGATGAGATTGCCGACTTGGATATCGATCTCCAGGCTAAACTTCTTCGGGTGCTTCAGGAGAGAGAGTTTGAGCGTGTCGGCGGTGATAAGACAATAAAGCTTGATGTAAGGGTCATTGCCGCTACCAATGAAGACTTGATGAAATTGGTGGAAGCGGGAAAGTTCCGGGCCGATCTCTACTATCGTTTGAATATCATACCTATCCACCTTCCACCGTTGCGCCACCGAAAAGATGACATTCCTTTACTGGCCGATCACTTTCGCAATTTATACAATCATCAGTTGGGAAAAAGTATCAAGTTTTATGAGAAAGGTTTTCTCGAAGCGGTCGGCAGGTATCACTGGCCCGGAAATATCAGGGAGCTGCAAAATGCAATCGAACGGGCCACAGCACTGACGGAGGATGAGACCCTCCATTGCAAGGACTTGCCCGCTTATATCTCAAACAGTGACTACACATCCCTTGAAATAGACTTTAAGGGAAACATCCTTCCATTAGAAGAATATGAAAAACAAATTTTCCAGAACGCAGCAAAGTTTTACCCGAGCTTTAACCAATTGGCAAAAGCTTTAGGGATTACCCATAAGACCGCTGCCAGCAAGCTGAGAAAATATGAGCTGACCCATTTGCTTGGGAAAAATTATCAAGATGCTTGAGAAAAAATCCCGAGGATGTGTAAGTAAAATCAAGGTGTCAGCGTAATTAGCCCGGTCTCTACTGAAGGCGCTTACAGTTTTAAGTTTGGCACGTTTCTTGCTACTTAGTTTAATGAAAACAAAAAGGAGGGAAATGGATGAAAAAGCTGATCAATCAACCAGAAAGT
Source organism: Bacillus sp. T33-2 (assembly GCF_002860205.1). GTDB lineage: Bacteria > Bacillota > Bacilli > Bacillales > Cytobacillaceae > T33-2. Next base: position 25,366 of record NZ_PGVB01000012.1, on the reverse strand, counting down.
GTTGTCCAGGAAATGGTGGAAGGATTTGTGGAAGCTTATCCCAAGTATGTTAAACAGGTTCCGAATACAACGGTAATTGTCCGTGCTGATGCACCAGTGCAAGGAAAAGTCGGAATAGTGAGCGGCGGAGGAAGCGGCCATGAACCGGCACATGGAGGATACGTTGGAAGAGGCATGCTCGATGGGGCGGTTGCAGGTGAAGTGTTTACTTCTCCAACCCCGGATCAGGTTTTTGAGGCGATCAAGGCAGTGGATGGCGGCAAAGGAGTCCTGCTTGTCATCAAAAATTACACTGGCGATGTAATGAATTTTGAGATGGCAGCTGAACTGGCAGAAGCGGAAGGCATCCAGGTAGCAAAGGTCATCGTGGATGATGATGTGGCAGTTGAAAATTCTACATATACAGTTGGCAGACGGGGAATTGCGGGGACAGTGTTTGTCCATAAAATCGCCGGTGCGCTTGCTGAAACCGGGGCAACTCTTGAGGAAGTTGCTGCAGTTGCAAACAAGGTAAATGAAAATCTAAGTTCGATGGGTATGGCGTTAACCCCTTGTACAGTTCCTGCCGCTGGAAAACCGGGCTTTTCCATAGGTGAAACCGAAATGGAAATCGGCATGGGAATCCATGGCGAACCGGGAATTGAAAGAAGTGGGATCAAAACGGCGGATGAAGTTACTGAAATTCTTCTGAATAAGGTACTCACTAATCTGCAGTTCAGCAAGGGCAGCAAAGTGGCCCTAATGATTAACGGGCTTGGGGCCACTCCATTAATGGAGCTCTATATAGTAAACAACAGGGCCTCGAAAATCTTGAAAGCACAAAATATAGAAATTTATGAAACATTTATTGGCGAGTATATGACATCCCTCGAAATGGCCGGGTGCTCGATCACACTGCTCCACCTTGATGATCAGCTGACAGAACTGTTGGATGCCGGCGCTGATACAGTTGCTTTTAAGAAATAATCACAAAGGAGATTCAGCAATGGGTTTTGGAGTTGAAGAAGCCAAATTGTGGCTTAAACAGCTTAATGATATTTACCAGCAGCAAAAAATCTACCTGACAGAATTGGACCAGGCAATAGGTGACGGGGACCATGGAATCAATATGGCCAGGGGCTTCAATGAGGTGGCCAAAAAAATTGACAATGCAGTGTACAGCGACTTGGGCGCTTTATTCAAAGATACCGGAATGACCCTCCTCTCGAAAGTCGGCGGTGCATCGGGCCCATTATACGGCACGGTATTCTTGAAGGCCGCTGCATCGTTAAAAGAAAAACAGCAGGCATCCGCAGCCGAATTAACGGAAGCATTTGCAGAGTCTTTGGAAGGAATAAAAATGAGAGGAAAAGCAGGTTTTCATGATAAGACGATGCTTGATGTGTGGATCCCTGTTGTAGATTTCCTAAAATCCCACGGTGACCATGTTGATTGGGATGGATTAATGAAACTATCCATTGCAAAAATGGAGGAAACAAAGAATATGGAAGCCAAAAAAGGGAGGGCTTCGTATCTCGGGCCGCGTTCGGTCGGCCATATTGATCCTGGAGCTGCATCTTCTCATTTTTTCTTCACTGAGTTGGCAAAAGTATTCAAAGGAGCAGAATTATGAGTTATGTAGGCATCGTGTTAATTTCCCACAGCCCAGATATAGTGAAAGGATTGTCTGCACTGCTAAGACAAGTCCAGGAAAAAGTGCCGCTCGCGGTTGCAGGTGGTACCGATGAAAATGGCATTGGGACGGACATGTTTAAAATCAAGCACGCCCTAGAATCGGTTTATTCAGAAAAAGGGGTCGTTGTCATCTTCGATTTGGGGAGCGCGCTGATCAACGCTGAAATGGCAATTGAAACACTCGAAGATTATCAAAATATAAAAATAGCGGACGCACCGCTCGTTGAAGGGGCATATGCGGCCATTATCCAATCTGGTATCGGCGGAACACTAAGTGAAGTTGCTGCTGCTGCGGAAGGCGCGAAAAATTTACAAAAAGTGCAAAGTTAGGCTTCCAATGGGGTGAACAAAATGATAGAAAAAGAGATTACTGTTTCATTAGAACAGGGGCTGCATGCTCGGCCTGCCGCAGAATTGGTAAAAAAACTGAATGAGTTCAAAAGTACTGTCGAATTTTACGCTGGGAGCAGGAAATTTAATCCTAAAAGCGTGTTGAGCATGATGACAGCTTCTATTAAACAAGGGGAAACGATTCGTGTCGCTGTCGACGGGGCTGATGAAGAGGAAACAATGGACTGGATCATCAAATATCTATAAAAGGTGAAACTATGAGCTTTCATGGCCAACAAGTGATACCGGTTGCCAAGAACAAGAACCAATACAATTTATTTTTGGAAAGCAGTTTTCAATACGGGGTTTACCTGGATATGGATATTGCCCAATTAAAGCCTGTCTCCCAGCTTGCGAAGCAACATAATAAAAACATTCTTCTCCATGCTGATATGATTCAGGGCTTAAAAAATGACGAATACTCTACTGAGTATTTGTGCCAGGAAATAAAACCTTTTGGAATTATTTCAACAAAGCCCAACGTGATTTTAAAAGCGAGGCAGAAAGGGGTTTTGACAGTCCAAAGGATCTTTCTCCTTGATTCCCAGGCATTGCAAAAAAGCTATTCCATTTTGAAACATACAAAAGCCGATTATGTAGAAATTCTTCCCGGCATCATTCCCGGTTTCATCAGGAAAATGGCTGAAGATCATACAATTCCCATCCTTACAGGCGGACTTGTCCAAACAAGGGACGAGGTCACCTGTGCCTTGAATGCCGGCGCCAGGGCGGTCACAACATCAAGAGTTGCCCTTTGGAAATCATTCGAGAGCCCGGTAACGAGCATTACTAAAGCAGAAGGTGGGTGACAATCCGGTCTAAGAGCTGCCTCAAATCCTGAAGAACTGCATAAATCATGGAAGTCCCGGAAAACTAATTGAAAACTGACACCGGAGGTTTCAATATGGAAAAAGACAATTTTAATGAAGAGCTGGGCCATCCAAATCATCAGTTGAAGAGAAATAGTAAAGATGGAATACTTGAGATCAGTCCTACTGGGTATGGTTTACAAGCAGTCTCAGAAGGAGCGTCCGAAGATAAGGAGAAAGGAAATACCCCTGGATGCGGAGGGTTGTAGACACAGAATTAAAATATTGAATTGGAGCCCCAAATTTGTTTAAAAACAGATGAGGGGCTTTCTTAATTAAAAGGGGATTCCACCTATTTTGTAGAACATATATATGTTAAGAAACGGACAGAAGAAACAAATTGGGGTGAGCCATTTGCGGCCTATTATTTTAGGGGTTTTTGCGGCATTCTTTTTTGCTTTTACATTTATACTGAACAGGACGATGGAATTGTCCGGCGGGAGTTGGATCTGGAGTGCGTCATTGCGCTATTTTTTCATGGCTCCCATTTTATTGATAGTTGTAGTGGGCAGAAAGAATTTGCGGCCTCTGTTGCGTGCAATAAGGGAACAGCCAGGCGCCTGGATGTTATGGAGTTTTGTGGGATTTGGACTGTTTTATGCGCCCATTTGCTTTTCGGCAGCATATTCACCTGGATGGCTGATCGCTGGCACCTGGCAAATCACGATTATATCAGGTTCACTGCTTGTACCTTTATTTTCCGAAACGATCCTAACGAATCAAGGCCCTGTTAAAGTTAGGGGAAGGATTCCTTTTAAAGGGCTGATGATGTCGCTAATCATCCTGTTGGGCATCGTGCTCATGCAAATCGAGCATGCGAGCCATCTGTCAGTAAAAGAATTACTGTTGGGGCTCATCCCGGTCATTATTGCATCGTTTGCGTATCCACTCGGCAACCGCAAGATGATGGACATATGTGCCGGGCGGCTGGATGCGTATCAGCGGGTGTTGGGCATGACTTTAGCGAGCCTGCCGTTCTGGGTTGTGCTGTCTTTCTACGGATTTTTTACCGCAGGCGCACCAAGTACGGAACAAACCATCCAGTCACTAATGGTGGCGATTTGTTCTGGAGTCATCGCTACAGTCCTTTTCTTCCAGGCAACAGACATGGTAAAAGGAAATATGCAAAAGCTGGCTGCCGTCGAGGCAACACAGTCAATGGAGGTCCTTTTCGCCCTCGCAGGTGAAGTCCTCTTTTTATCCATTGCCATTCCTTCACCTTTGTCATGGTGGGGCATATTTATCGTGATTGTTGGAATGGTATTGCACAGCTATGTTTCTCACAAAGCTGAGCGTGCTTACGAACAGACGGCGAGCAGTGTCTGACCTCTTTCGTGCAAATATGATAAAACATGCTCGCTAATATTTACAAATAATTGAATAGGGTGCTGTCGAATGTATAATGTAATGATCATAGAAGACGATTTTAAAATTCGGACGATGATCCATGATTACTTGAAAAAATGGGGATTTGAACCTGTGGCGGTTGAACAATTTGACAATATTATCGAGCAATTTTTGGGATGCAACCCCCACCTGGTGCTGCTTGACATCAATCTGCCAAGCTATGACGGTTTTTACTGGTGCAATAAGATCAGGCAGATTGCTGATGTTCCGATCATTTTTATCTCCTCACGCACCGATAATATGGACATTATCATGGCCATGAATATGGGCGGCGATGATTTTATCCAAAAACCTTTTTCATTGGAAGTTTTGGTTGCGAAGATGAATGCTGTATTGCGGCGCTCACAGAGAGCCGATGAACCAGAGAAAGATCTCATTTCAGCCGGAGGGCTGGTCCTCAATATTCAAAACTCAACCGCTTATTATCAAAATGAAGCTGTATCACTTACGAAAAATGAGTTTCATATTTTGTATATCCTGATGAAAAAAACAGGTCAAATTGTTGCGAGGGATGACCTCATGAAAGCATTGTGGGAGGATGAGCAATTCATTGATGACAATACATTGACAGTGAATATTAACCGCCTCAGGAAAAAGCTTGAAGCCATCGGATTGGCGGATGCGATTGTCACGAAAAAACGACAAGGATACCTATTGCCATGAAATTCTTTCCCTATTTGATTGATCAAAAGTGGCTGGTCTTCACTTATATAGTTTTAATGGCTTTTATTACTTTAATGCTCGTGTTCAATCCGGTTTTGCATGTTGATATGAGCAGCCTGTTATACATTGAGTTGATGGCAGCAATCATTTTTTTCAGTTATTTATGCATAAATTACTATCAGAAGAGGAAATTTTTTGATGAGCTGCTTGACATGGCCGCACATGATGAACATACGATTTTTCCAAAGCCCGCCACGAATGAAGAGAGCCTGTATTTACAAATTTTAAAAAAACAGCAGCAAAGGCAAATGTTTCAAATCGAAAAAATTAACGAAGAAAAGAAAGAATGGCTTGAATATATGACCACCTGGTTCCATGAAATAAAAACACCAATTTCCGTAAGCAGAATGATTTATGAGCTGGACGTGGGAATGGACAGCCTGGAAGAGGAAATGGACAAGATCGAGCATTTTATAGAACAGGCGCTCTATTTTTCAAGGCTCAGTGATTTTCATAAAGATTATCTTATCCAGGAAGTTGATACTGGGCGGGTTATAAGAGAGGCAGTCAAATTGCATACAAAAGCTTTTCTGGCAAAAAAGATAAAATTGAACCTCCAGATCATGAGCTTTCCAGTGCTGACCGATAAAAAGGGGCTGTTATTTATCGTGAGCCAACTGCTTTCAAATGCGCTGAAGTACACAGAACGGGACGGTAACATAGACATAACGATTGATACGGAAAAGCGGACAATCAGCGTCCGGGATAATGGGGTAGGAATTGATGCCGAAGATTTGCCCCGTTTATTTGAGAAAGGCTTTACAGGAAAAAACGGCAGGCAACAAACAGCCTCTACAGGAATGGGTTTATATTTGGTGGAAAGGATGGCGCAAAAGCTTGGGCACAGCATCTCCTATACATCACAAAAAGGTGTTTATACGGAAGCTTTCATCCATTTTCCAGAATCAGAAGACCATTATTATTTTAGACAGCATAGTTAAATGTAGCGGGAGCGGAATATGCATTTTGCAGATATTCCGCCTGCCCTGTTACTGATTCACGATTTTGTCGTATTTCATTACGGTGTTCACATAATAAGCAAAATAGATCGCCGCGTACATGCCGGTACTGACAAGAAACGGCATATACAAGTCCATTTGCAGCACGCCTGACAGAGCGGTTATAATGACTGAACTGTGCGAGAACGCAATCAATAGCGGCAAAACAAAGATGAGGACGAACTGCTTCGCGATCGAGGAGCGCATCTGCTTCCGGCTCATTCCGACCTTCCTTAACACGTCATACCGGGGCTGGTCAGACGTGGCCTCAATGAGTTGTTTGTAATGGAGCATACTTCCGGTTGCAAGCAAAAACACAAGCCCCAGGAATACGCTGATAAAATTAAGGATCCCGTATGTTTGTTTCCCCTTTTGGTATTCATCATAGTGGCTGGTGAAAATGGTCTCGTCCGGATCAGCGTTTTCCTCTGTAAATACTATTTTCATAGCTTTAAAGGTTTCTCCTGCAGTTTTCTCATTTTTTAAACTGTACACCTGCAGCTGTTGTGGCTCGCCGTGCTGTTTCAGTTTATTAAATAAATCGTCCTTAATGACCAATGGCATTTCAAAGTAGGTTTGGTTGAGTAAACTGTAGTCCTCATAAGAAACGATCTTGACCCTGTCCTGTTCTGACAAGCCGACTTCTTTTCCGGTGTAGAGATCTTCGGATTGATCCAGGTTGCCATCATAAAAGGAAATTGCCTCTTGATCTTTGATTTTGACTGCAGGATTGCCCATTCTCTTTGCCAGCTTGCGATATTCCGTTTCTGGAATAAGCATGATCGGATGGTCAGGGGGCCATCTATTTATCGAGCCCAAATCTCCAGTCGTACGCAAATATTCGATTCTGGAGGAAAAAATAAGCTGGTCCTCTCCATTTGCCTGGATGATCCTCTCCATCTCATTTTCCATGGCATCACTTTGGACTGTGTACATGATACTTAGCGGATAATCCTTATTGACGATTTTATTGATGTTATAATACAGGCTTACTGTGAACCCGATCGCAAACAGGGTCACAGTGCTCAATAACGCAATCACTGATAAAACAAACACATTGCCCTTTATTCGAAATAACAGATGGGTTAAGCTGATCAAATTTATCCCTTTAAAATAAATGCTTTTCATCTGGGATAATTTTTTCAATCCATAAACAATGAAGGTGTTGATAAACAAATAGGTGCCGATGACGACAGCAACCAGTGATAGCAGTACGGCGGTGAAGCCATAATCCTTCCATATATCTGCATCGGTTGGCTGCAATAAAACCGCATACGCGCTGCCAAGCAACAACAGAGCAAGGGCCGCTGTGAAAACGGACGCTTTCGGCTTTTTTTCACCCTGTTTTTCAGCCTTCAATAATTGCAATAAAGAAAACCGGTAAATCAGGCGGTAATTATGGATGGATGTGGTCGCGATGATGATGATAAAGGCAATAATTGTCTGAATGACTGCCTTTGGTGAGATGGTAAATGTGGTGATAATCGAAAATCCCATCAATTTTACCAAAATCATTGCAAACAGCTTGGAGAGCAGAGCTCCAATTGCGATTCCGGCAATTAATGCGAACATGCCAATCAGCAAATTTTCAAAGAAAAGGAGTTTTGCAACCTGTTGTTTTTGCATGCCGAACAATGAATATAACGCGACTTCCTTTTTCCTTCTTTTAGTAAAGAAAGAATTCGAGTACCAAATGAAAATTGCCGCGAAAATTAACAGCATGACGGACGCGGCCATAAAAGCCGGTTCAATTTTGTCCAGTGCAGTGGCTTCATCAATAATTTGTTCATTATATTGAAGTGACACAAATGTAAAATACAGGACAATGCTGAAGACCATCGGGTAAAAATAAAGCAGGTATTGCCTGATATTTTTTTGGATGTTTCGTTTAGCCAGGTTAAATAACGACATGCTGGCCACCGCCTCCGAGAGTTGTCAAAATGTCAATAATCCGATGGAAAAACGGCTCTCTTTTCTGGTCGCCTTTGCGGAGCTCGGTAAAAATGGCGCCGTCTTTAATAAACATCACCCGGCTGCAAAAGCTGGCCGCATAGGCATCATGCGTGACCATCAGTATCGTTGCTTTCTCCTGTTCGTTTAATTTAGCCAGAGTCTGCAGTAAATTATACGCGGATTTGGAGTCAAGTGCTCCAGTTGGCTCATCAGCAAACACAAGGCTAGGATTTGTAATGATTGCCCGTGCCGTCGCGGTTCTTTGCTGCTGCCCCCCCGATATTTCATGTGGGTACTGATCAAGGATCCGTCCAATACCGAAGATTTCCGACACACGTTTGATCCTTTCTTCAATGTCTGCCGGGTTCACATTTGCCAGAGCCAGGGGAAGTGAAATATTCTCCTTAATGGTAAGTGTATCAAGTAAATTATAATCCTGAAAAATAAATCCTAATTGATCGCGCCTGAGGATGGCAAGTGCAGATTCTTTCATTTTTAGAATGTTTTGCTGGTTAATTTTAACTGTGCCTGCCGAAGGTGTATCAATTGTTGATAATATATTTAATAATGTCGACTTACCGGACCCTGACGGACCCATGATCCCGACAAATTCTCCCCGGGCAATTTGAAGATCCATATCCTGGATCGCTGTAAACACGTTTCCCCTTGTGCCATATACCTTTTTTATCCCTTTCGCTTCTAATACCATTTCCATTCTTTTAGCCCCTTCCAATAAATCTCACACCTTCACTATAAAAAACTACGAAAATGGTATCCATAACTTTTCCTTACAATTAAATCTTCCAACCTTACATATTTGTCACATTATATACATTCAGGCTATTATGACTGACCAAGCAATAATATTGGCCAATGTTCACTTTTTCATATGACTTTATTTTTTCATAATGGTAATCAGCAAGGCAAGATATGAATTGCAAACGAACAGAAGGGATTGATTGAATTGAAAAAGTTGATTGGGTTATTAATGCTTTTGTTTGCTTTAACGGGGTGCTCTGTAGAAATTGATGGGACTTCTGTGATTGATTCTAAATCAGAGAAGCTTGAGGCCAAAGCAGAAGATCTTCAATATGCATTTGATAATGCGGTTGATAAATTAAAACCATTGGAAGGAAAAAACAAGTTGTCAAGGAATGACCAGAAGTTAATCTCAAAGGAAATAGATCAGGTGACCGCAGTGATTGACGAATTTAAAGAAACTGAAATGCCTGTTGTAGGAAAAAAGGTCAAGGAATTGGCTGACAGTAACCTGAATGAAAGACATGACAGGCTGAAGGATGTCCAGAAAAAAGCTGAGAGCAATACGGCCACTAAAGCAGACGTCAAAGCTGCGACAAAAGCAATGTATGATGATATAAATATAAGTCTGTTCAACTAAAACCGCCCCCTGAAAAAAGCCAGTTCTAATTGGCTTTTTTTGTACCTTTGAATCCTATAACATGGTAAGATAAAACTAATAAAACTGACTAAATGGTTTATTTTAAGAAGGAATTCCATTGAAAGAGAGAAAATCTTTTTTTGTTCTATCCTTCTTTTTTACCTAACTTAAATATTAATGTGTTCCTTAATCTGTTAAAGGTAGAGAACAGTTTTATTTATGGACTCATTCATTATTTCTTGCATTTTAAAAGGCGGGGTAGCTAGTATGTCACCAATCGTGTCGGATGCATATAAAGAAAGAAAGAAGAGAGAAATTCTTGACAGTGCATTGGCCTGTTTTGCTAAAAAGGGGTATGAAGCAGCAACAATCGATGATATTGTGGCTCGCTCCGGCATAAGCAAGGGGGCAATTTATAATTATTTCAAGAGTAAGGACGAAATTTATTTAGAGCTGATGACACAAGACACCCGCGACAAAAACATTCAGATAATCAGGCAAATCTCAGAATATAAAACAGCCTTGGAGAAGGTTCATTACTTATTTGACATGTATCTTTCATTGGATCCTTTTGATGACGGCAATAAAGCATCGATCCTTGTCCATTATGAGTTCAAACTGCATTCCTCAAGAAACCAGGAGCTGATCCGAGTTTTCAAGGAGCGCCGCGACGAGCTCTTTATAACGCTTCTGAAAAGCGTCATAAAGGATGGGCAAAATGCTGGGGAATTTAACAAAGCGATCGATCCAGTTTTATATGCAGATCTTTTTTGGACGATGATAGACGGGGTGACTCTGCAAACGGTTTATGAGAATTATCCCTACCATGAGGTTTTAAAGGAATTGAAGAATATCTACATTGAAAAATTAATGAATGAGTAGAAGGCATGCCTGATATGGTATGCCTGTATTTTTTTCACGTCTAGAAAGTATAAATTGGCACCAGGAAAGACTCGACGCCGGGGTCAATTTTAGGAATAAAGTGTAAGAGCAACTACGCCTCTGTCTTCGCCCTTAGGGGCTCGCCAATCGCGAGTTTTCTTTAGAAAAATTTCTTGAGGTAGCTGATATATTCAGGGTGTTTGGCTAAAACCCAAATAGCAATAAATAAAATGATGACTAACCCAAAATTTAATACATATAAAATCCGAATCCCGATATCTAACCCCTTTATTTTACCTCTGCCCATTTCCGTTCGCCTCTTCATCACCTTGTTACAAAGATAGACGTTTTTTGCAGAGAATAGTTTCAAAAATATAGCATAATCTGGATATTGGTTTTCGGTATCTATTTTCAATTTTCTTTGAAACAACTGGCAGCCATTTTTCGTCAATTAATTAGCGGTTTTGCTTCTCTGTACATCCATATAACAAACAAGAGGCCCGTAATGGGCCTCTTCTTGGAAACCAACGTTACTGTCCTTGTTGATTCCTAAGCTGTGCTTCTGCGAAGGCTACCATGCGCTTTACCATTTCGCCTCCGACAGAACCGTTTGCTCGCGCGGTAGTATCTGCACCAAGTTGAACTCCAAACTCATTGGCGATTTCTTGTTTCATCTGATCAAGAGCGTTTCCTGCACCAGGTACCAACAGTTTGTTTCTAGCCAAGATACATCACTCCTCACGAAAGATTGAGCAATATCGCATTGCTCGTCTTTAAATTAACCGATTTAATGATGCACGATACATTTAACCTGTCAGCCGCGATGTAGGTTTGATAAAAGCTGCCACAATTGTTTGGACTGCAGCGCAACATTTGCCAGTCTGCCACAGTCAATGTATTTTATAAGTAGAATAATAACTTCTAGGTTTTGCAGTCGGACACAGGGGAATCAAAAAGATGAATATGGGCGTTTTTTGTCTATGGTTATGTGAACATTAGCCTAAATGAAACCTTTTTACGTCATGAACAGTAAATGAATGAGAATTATTCTTGCATAAGAAAAGGAGAATCAGAATGTCATTTAAGCGTTTGACAAGAATGGCGGCTATTACCGCAATATTTCTGTTTTCAATGAGTGTCAGCGGCAATGCTCTTGCATCAGAAGGGAACAATGATGAAGAAAGCATTAATGAAAAATTTGGGCTTCCAATTGCTGTTTACGGAGAAGCGCTTTCCCCGGCACAAAAGGATGAAGTGCGAAAGCTGTTAAAAGTGAACGATACAAGCAAAGTGAAAGAAATAACTGTCACAGGGGAGGATCTTGTTACTTATATAAAAGGTGACAGGCACTCTAACATGTATTCATCAGCAAAAATCACCAGGAAAGACGCTGGGGAAGGGCTTGTCATCAATCAGGTGACACCGGAAAACATTACAGAAGTAACAGATGAAATGTATGCGAACGCACTTTTGACAGCGGGAATCCAGGATGCGGTAGTAGATGTTGCTTCCCCTGTAAAGGTAAGCGGCCACTCGGCCCTTGTCGGGATATATAAAGCTTACGATGAAGGAAAGGGAACAGAACTCAATAAAGAGCGGACCGAAGTCGCCAATGAAGAACTGAACCTGGCAACCGACCTGGCGAAGAAGGAAGGCATGGACCAGGATAAAGTGAGCGAGCTTCTTACCGAGATCAAAAAAGAAATCGCGGAACAGAACCCGGCCACAAAAGAGGAAGTAGAACAAATCATCGATGAAAAATTGAAGACCCTGGAGATCCAGCTGAGCCAGGAAGACCGCCAGCTGCTGATTGATTTGTTCGAAAAAATGCGGGACCTTAACATCAACTTTGACAATGTCCAGTCCCAACTCGAAGACCTGTCAAAGGACATTCAGCAACGGATTGAGGAGGCGGTTGGGGATAAAGGATTTTTAGATTCTGTCAGTAATTTTTTTAAAGAACTCATCGACGGCATTAAAAGTATTTTCTCGTAAGCTCGCGATTTTCCCAGAAAGTCAAGGCTGATTGAAGCGGTGATAGTATTTGAAAAGAATCAAGGAGCAGGAATCCAACCTGCTCCTTTTCTAATGAACAGTCATTATTTTATCTAAATCAAAACGGTGATGCGGGAACCCTTCCCCATCTGCCCGTCCGATTGGCACCATCGCTGCAAACCTCACATGGGCAGGAAGCCCTAGTATTTCTTTTGCTTTATCCTGGTCAAAGCCAAGCATCGGGACACTGGCATATCCTAGTCCCTGAACCGCGATCAGCAGGAACCCGAGGGCGATATTCGTCTGGGTAAGGGCCCACTGGCCGCGTTCCTCCACCGTCATTCCGTTAAAGAAAGACGACAGGTACGCGACTTCTTCCTGCTGCCGTTCCGGCGGCATGCCGGGATGGACCGTCTCTGGCAAATTGGCGAGCACATCCTCCATATCGCTGGCTGCGAGAACGACTGCTGCAGCGGAGGTTACCTGCCCTTGGCCATAGGCCGCATCCTGGAGCTTTTCTTTTAAGCCAGCATCAGTGACTACATGAAATCGCCACGGCTGGACATTCCAGGCACTCGGGGCCAGCCGGACAAGACTGAATATTTGATCCAGATCCTCACGGGGAATCGGTTCCTGGACAAATTTTCGGATACTATGGCGTGACTGAATGGCATCCTTTACTGAAAGGCTTTGTTGAGATATTTGAATGGCCAAGTTGTTATCTCCTTTGACTTTTCATATTGTAGGCTGACCTACAGATTTAGTTTGTACTGTTTCTGATCCAAAACGTTGAATATATTTCCTCATACTTTTCCGATTAAACTGGTAAACGCAAGCTGGGCAAATATATTATGATGGATTCCGAGTCCATACAGCGGCGTTTGGGCAAATTATTAGAAGGATATCAAACAAAAATATATAATAAAACTCGTTCAGCAAAGGAGGTACAACCGTGCCATTAACAATAAAGGTTTACTCTGATTACGTTTGTCCATTTTGTTTCTTGGCGGAGAAACCACTTGAAGAAGCAATAAAAGGAAAAGATGTTGACGTTGAATGGATGCCCTATGAGCTGCGCCCATATCCAAATGAAACATTAAGGCCAGAAGGAGAATATTTGCAAAATACATGGAAACAATCGGTGTATCCAATGGCTGAAAGACTTGACGTGCCGATCGTCCTTCCGAAAGTTTCCCCACAGCCCCATACACATTTGGCGTTTGAGGGCTTTCAATATGCGAAAGAGCAGGGAAAAGGGAACGAGTACAACGACAGGATGCTGCGTGCTTTCTTCCAGGAAGAACAGGATATCGGGGATATTGATGTATTGGCAAAGCTGGCCGCGGAAATAGGACTCGATGAAAAGGAGTATCGTTCTATTTTAGAAACAAGAAAATACAAAGAGGCACACGAAAAAGCATTGAAGCATGCTTATGAAGAAGCGGATATTAGCGGTGTTCCTACGTTCGTGATTGGAAATACGAAAATTGCCGGCGTCCGTTCAAAAGAAACGCTTGAGCAAATTATCAACGAAGAACTCAGTAAACAGAAGAATGAAATTGAGTTTTTGTTTGAGGGGATGTCCTGTGGAATAGACGGCTGCTAGCCGAATGCTTTTTTTCGCAGACAACAATGAAACAGAACACCATTGACCGGGTGTGAATATCGATGATTGGAAAGGGGATATTTAACATGAAATGCAAGATCAATCGCAATGCTGCAAAATTTTTGAAAAAGGTTCTCGAAAGTGAAGAAGCTGAAGGCAAAATGGTCCGTGTTTTTGTAACAGTCAACCATATTGACCACGCCCATTATGATTGGAAATTGGACACGCCAACCGAGCACGATGAAATCGTGACAACGGACAAGGGAATTGATGTACTCCTTGACAGGCGCGAAGACTTCCTGGATGGTGTGTGGCTCCAGTATTTTTTTGTGCCGCAAGAGGAAATGGTCATTACAAATCCGTCAAAGGAACATAACCATCATCACCACCATTAATTTATTTAGGGAAACCACTCAATGAAATTTAAAATTGTTTGTTAGAACACCTCGCTCATGAGGTGTTTTTTTATTTAGTAAAATTCCATTTTCAATGGTTTGTTTAATTTTTCAAAATTTGTTGTGTACTTGTTTGAAAGGATATCCATTGCAGCTGAAACGATTAAATCACCTGCCGGATCATGTGAATTGATGTCTAAAACCGATTGGACACTTTCGCAGCCATATGATTTCATAAGAGAAGTGAAAAATAGGACTAATTTCCTGTAAATGATTCTACTAAAAATTGAAACAGGGAAGGTTGCTAGTTACAACAATCCATAGCGTCAAACATTACATGGTGAAGTGGGTGAATCAAAATGGTAAATAGTTTTGTATTATTTATGCTGCACAGAGGTTTTTATGGGGTGGACCTGCATAATGTTGTTTCGATTGAAAAAGTAATTGATACGTCCAGCTATCCTAACATGCCAGAATATATGCTTGGGATTGTCACTATCAGAGGGAAAATTATTCCTGTTGTTGATGTTTCTAAACTGCTCTATAATGAATCGACTCAAATTGATGAAAGCACCCGGTATATTCTTGTAGAAACAAACGGTGTGACCATTGCATTAATGGTAGAAAAAACAAATGAAATTATCGATATAGAAGAGAATCAATTAAATCCTGTCAACTTCCTGGGACAGGATGAAGGCACGTATATAAAAGGAGTTGCCTTACAGGAAAACCGAATCATAACGATTATCGAAATATCAGAATTAGTATCGTCAATGCATGGGATTGACTTAATAAAGGATCACACGGCTGAATTAACGTTACAAAATTAAACAAAGAGAAATAAACAATAATAGAACAAAAGGGGTATTTGGGTATGAAATGGTTTTCTAATTTGAACACATCTGTCAAATTGATTTCTGCATTCAGCGTCATCGCTGCCATATTGGCATTTATCGGATTTTACAGTTTAAACAACATGAATAAAATCAAAACGGACATGGAGTTTATGTATAATGAACGACTGATCCCTATAAACGACCTGTCTGCTGCACAGGTTCTGTATCAACGAATGAGGGTCCAAATCCGCGATATGAACTTCGTTTCGGATACGAAAGAGAAGAAGGAAGAAAATGAAAAAAATATAAATGATTTCAGGAAACAGATTGAAGAAAAGATCAAAAAGTACAGCAGCACATATATGATCGAAGAGGAAAAGACCTTGGTCAACGAATTTTACATTGCCTTGGAGGATTACAATGAGTTGATGGACCATGCGATCAAATCCGCACATGCCGGGGATGTAGAAGAGTATAAAAGGATTGCACCAGAATTCAAAAAATCCGGGGACAAGGTAGAAGGTGTTCTGCAAGACTTGATTGCCTTAAATATTCAATTAGCAGAGAAGTCGAATAAAGAAGCAGACGCAGTATTTAAATCGTCAAGCACCATCACAATCACCATCATCATTGTAGCGCTGGTAATCAGCATCGGGTTCGGCCTGACAATCTCACATATCATTGCGAAACCATTGACAAAGGCAGTCGGTTTGGTGCGGAAAGTGGCAACCGGAGACCTTAGAGAAACACTGGATATTGATACGAAAGATGAAGTTGGGCAGCTGGCCAAATCCATCAATGAGATGGTAGCAAGTTTACAGAAAACTGTCGGAGGCATCCTTGATTCAGCTGAAAGTGTCTCGGCTGCGGCCCAGCAAATTTCAGCGACCACAGAGGAAATTGCCAGGGGGAATTCCAGCCAGGCTGATTCTGCACTAACAATGAATGAGCTGTTTAGCGAACTATCAGTGGCAATAAATTCAGTAGCCCGGAGCGCCGAGGAGGCTTCAGAATTATCCAATAAGACTCTGAAACTTGCCGAGGACGGCGGAAAAGTGGTGCGCTCTTCGATAGACGGCATGAATGACGTCAATCAGCAAATGGCACTGCTCGAACAAGACTCTAATAAAATTGGAGAAATAATCGGAGTAATCGACGACATTGCAGGTCAAACGAACCTTCTAGCTTTAAACGCAGCAATAGAAGCGGCACGGGCCGGAGAACAGGGCCGGGGATTCGCAGTCGTCGCCGATGAAGTACGCAAACTTGCGGAGCGGAGCAGTGAAGCCACTAAAGAAATCACGGCAATCATTAAAGGCATGCAGGCGAACACTCAGCATAGCGTAAAATCTGTGGGAGCAGGCGTTATTTCTTCACAACAAACGGGTGAAGCGTTTGAAAACATCATAACGATGGTGAATCAGTCAGCAAATAAAGTCACTGAAATTGCTGCTGCAAGTGAAGAACAAGCCGCGCAGACTTCTGAAGTAATGACGTCAATCGAAACTATTTCTGCTGCGACAGAAGAATCGGCCGCAAGCAGCCAGGAAACTGCCACAACAGCCCAATCACTGGCACAGCTGGCGGAAGAACTGAATGATTCTGTAGCGATCTTTAAAATTAAATAGCTAAAGCATTTTAAGCATATGGCCCCAGTTCACGCAGAATTGGGGCTTACGATAAATTACGCCAGTCGCTGGTCTGAAGCCAAAGTCATTGATTCTGTCTATTAATCAGAAAAAGCTAGAAAGGAACAAACATTTATGATATACACAACGGAAGAAATGGTTTACATTGAACAAAATTTGGGGAGCCTTTCATTGCAAAAAATCGCAGAAAAATTAGGACGGAACCCAAAGTCACTGGAAATGACGTTAATCAGGAAGAGGGGCACTTCATCCACGATTGATAGTACGGGGATGATCACAGCAGGCGAATTGGCAAAAGTTATGGGTGTAGACAGGAATACAGTGATCGGATGGACAAGCAGGCATGGCTTGCCGTTTAAGAAAAAAGTAACGAGGTACAAAAAAACATTTACTTTTATTGATATTAACGAATTCTGGGCATGGGCCGAGTTGAACAGACAAAGAATAGATTTTTCAAAACTTGTTCGCAACTCTCTTCCCCCTGAACCGGATTGGGTACAGGCGGAACGAAAAAATAAGAAGGCGAACAACTATAGATCCTGGACAGTTTTGGAAGAAGAACAGCTGATTCAACTCGCATCATCCGGATTGCCTTTGAAAAGCATAGCTGAAATACTGAACAGGTCGCATGGGTCTGTCGAAAAAAAATATAACCGGCTGTTGACTCTTAATAACGAGAGATGCAAATTGATGTCCGATAGAATCAATAGTTAGTGTTCTGGACGGCCGAGAAATATTTTTTCCATATTTTTAAATTACCTGAGGTTGACAGGAGTGATTTCCACTGGAGCAGCAGGTTGAACTATTTCTGTCAGAAATCCGGGAACATGTGTTGAAGATTACTCAATATTTAGTGATGTTAGAGACAAATCCGAAGGATATTGACAACATCCTTGGTGGAATCTTTCGCTCCGCGGATAGTCTGAAAGTTATGTCCTGGACATTATACTCAATGGGAAGATCAAAATAACTGAAAAAAATACAATATTAAAAACTGAACTTGTAAGAACAATCGAATTGCAGCCAGTTGCAATGATAATAGGAGTGTAAAGTGAATCAGTGTACTGAAATTTCACAATATAATGTTGAAAATCATGGGATGGTATTCAAATTTATCAAGCATGGGAATCAGTTTATCCATACCTTTATCCATGGAGAGCTCCTTGCCAGGATGGGTTTAACTTCGGATGATATAGTCGGGAAAACACTGCATGATTTCCAGGCAAGCAATATTGCTGACCAAAAACTCGTATTCTATGATAGAGCGTGGTCAGGACAGATTGCCCAGTATGAAAGTTCAATAAACAGCATTGATTACATTGCTTCTTTAAGTCCTGTTTTTGATAACGGTGAAGTAGTCGAAGTTATTGGCGCTTGTATCGATACCTCCGGGCAGAAAAAAGTGTTTGAGGAAATTCGCAAGAAGGAAAATTTATACCGCACGGTCCTGAATACAATGTCAGAAGGAATTCTTATCGTTGAAAGAGGCAAAAAAATTACAACTTTAAATGATAATGCTGCCAAAATTCTCGGTATTGACCTATCTATAAATGATGAACATCCAATGCCGGGCCAGCCGACTTTTGAGTTCATTTCATCCGATGGATCAACGCTGCCTTATGACGACCTGCCCGGATTTGTTACCCAGGAAACCGGTGTTGCTTTTAACGATGTGGTGCTTGGTGTAAAAGGAGCGGATCAACGCGTCAGGTGGGTTTCACTCAATTCAAAACCGCTGCCTGTGTCAGCGAATGGTGAAATAGCCGCGCTCATGTCTTTTTCAGATATTACTCTACATAGAGAGCAAGAAAGAAGACTGATGGAATCATATTCGTTTCAAAAGACACTATTAAATATATTAGACAACGGGATCATTGCGACTGACTGTAATAGAACAATCACGCTCATGAATAAGCGTTCCCATGATATGTTTGGATTGAAAGACAGCATTGATTCATACATTGGTCAGAATGTTATAAAATTGCACAGCTTTTTTAGTGAAGAAACAATCAAGGCCACCGTTTCAAATCGCAAAAAAGTTTCAAAAGAAATAGAAACAGATGAAGGGCGCATCATTCAATGCAACTACTTTCCTTTTAGAACAGAAAATAAAAGTGTTGGTAATCTATGGGAATTTCGGGACGTCACTGTAAGAAAAACAATGGAAAAATCGATTATTCAAGCCAAGGAAGAGGCTGAAAAAGCAAACATCGCAAAATCGGACTTTCTGTCTAACATGAGCCATGAATTGCGAACCCCCCTGAATGGCATTCTTGGTTTTGCTCAGCTTTTGGAACTGGATCCATCCCTCGATCAAGAACAACAGCAGTTTGTCCAGGAGATTCTTAATGGCGGCAGGCATCTGTTAAGTCTCATAAATGAAATTCTGGATTTATCAAGAATCGAAACCGGCAAACTAAAGGTTAATCTTGATGGCGTTGATTTTAACTGTATCCTAAAGGAATGTATCAATATTGTACAGCCACTCGCGAAACAAAAGAATGTTTCAATTAAAGATGCAACTATTCAAAAGGACAGCCCTGGTGGACCATTCATTGAAACGCGCTTAGACCACAATAATAATATTTCGGTTATGGCAGACCCCGTCCGGCTTAAACAAGTCATCATAAATCTCCTAGATAATGCAATAAAATATAATCGTATGAATGGTGAAGTAACCATTTCGTGCCTGATAAAAGGTCAAGACCTGTTTATCCACGTAATTGATACAGGTGAAGGATTTACTTCAGATGAATATAAAAAAGTATTCATACCTTTTTATCGGATTAAAGGTACAAAGGTAGAGGGCACCGGAATCGGACTGTCGCTGGTAAAACAGTTTGTAGAGCTAATGGGAGGACGTATCGGTGTAGCAAGCACGAAGGGTATGGGAAGTGATTTCTGGTTCACTGTACCTGTTTTTACCCAGACTGAAAGCGGCATTCACGTTTATGAAGACAAACACAATTATTCAAAAACCAATGGTGGCGTTGAGATAAATGTTCTATATATAGAGGACAATGATGCCAATTTGATGCTGGTCAAAAAACTATTTGATTCTAAATCAGGATATCATTTAGTTTCAGCACGGAATGGATACGACGGGATAAAGATTGCGGGACAAAAAAAAATTGATCTGATACTGCTGGATATCAACCTGCCAGACATTCACGGCTTTGATGTTTTTGATATTTTAAAAACGATGGAGCAGACGAAAAATATTCCAGTGATAGCGGTAAGTGCCAATGCCATGCCTCAGGATATTCAAAATGCACTACACAAAGGATTTGGGGATTATTTGACAAAACCTATAAATATAAGCGAGTTTTTGTCAGTAATTAACCGAATTACCAAGTAAAATTTAGTGGGAATATTATAAATTGAACCATTTGTATCTTTTATATTAAGTTAAAACATATTATTATAGTTTTTATGTTTGTTAGCAAACATGTCCCTGACGATTACTGACCAGACCTTTAACAAGGGGGATTTATGTTTTGAAGGTTTTAATAGCAGAGGATGATTTATCGTCAAGAAAGTTGTTAAAATATTTTATCCAGAGCCTGCCTAATTATGAAATTGTTGCTGAGGCAACTGACGGTGAAGAGTTAATTCAAAAAATAGTCACAGAAAAACCAGATTTGGCACTGGTTGATATTGGTTTGCCCATGCTTAATGGGATGGATGCAATTAAGTCGTGCATTGACTTTCATCCTGGGTTGCAGGTGATTTTTATAACCGGTTCCGATGATTATGCTTTAGAAGCCTTTGAGGTCAGAGCACTTGACTATATTCTGAAACCAATCGAGAGAAACAGGCTATATTCAGCATTAGACCGGGCTGCACAGGCTTTCAATCGAACTGCAGATAAAGTGACTGCTCCTAAAAAGGATCTAATGATCAGGCATCAGCACAGCATCATTTTTGTTCCCTTTAATGATATCCTTTTCATTGAAAGGTTCGACCGCAAATCAGTCGTTCACACATGGCATAAATTATTTGAAACGAACGAAACACTTGCCAACCTAGATAATCTGCTTGATTCCCGTTTCATGGCAAGCCATAGGTCATACATAATAAACATGGACCATTTAATAATTATTGAAGCATGCGGGCAAAGCTATCGGGCGCATTTTAATGGGTACGATAAGACAGCAAAAGTATCAAGGCAAAAATTAGGTGAATTACAGCACTATAAATCGATTTAATCCATTACAATTTAGTATTGAAGATATAGAAAACCCTCCTGGCCCGGGAGCGTTTTCTATATGTGCCGATTCACTCAATGGTATATTCATATGTTTAGTGATTTGAATAAAAATGTTAAATAATGTAAAAGAAGGAACGTATCACTGCTTTTTTTTATTTCTTAAATTTGATTGAACAAAATAAACTGTTCAACCGTCTTCTAATTGACTACCAAAGGGGGGAGAAGATTTGTGAATATCATCGAAGTGAATGATGTACATAAAAGTTTTAATGGGCGGGCTATATTGACAGATGTGTCTTTTTCTATTCAAGAGGGAACGATCAATGGGCTACTCGGCCCAAATGGTGCGGGGAAGACAACAATCATTCGACTTTTAAATGGAGTGATCGATGCAACTGGCGGAGAAATGAGTGTTCTGGGATATAATCCAAAAACTGATGGGAATGAAATCAGGAAAAAAGCCGGCATTGTAACCGAAAGTGCCTCGCTTTACCACGACATGAGTGCATGGGATAATCTCGTGTTTTTTTCTAAAATATATGGTGCCGCTGACAAAAAGAGAATTGAGTATTTGCTGGAGCAGTTTGATATGACTGCCCATAAAGATCAGCTGGTAGGTACTTTTTCCACCGGTATGAAAAAAAGGATTTCGCTTGCGAAGGCGCTGTTGCATAAACCAAGTTTATTGTTCCTGGATGAACCGACGAACGGATTGGACCCGGAAGGGATCAATGCTGTCATGCATTACTTGGGAATGGTCAATAAACAGGAAAAAGTTACAATCCTTATTTGTTCCCATGTACTGCACCAGCTTGAGAGTGTATGTGATTCATTTCTATTTTTAAATAATGGGAGAATCATTGAAAAAGGAACGAGACGCGAGCTGGAGGAGAAGTATGTAACTCAAGTCAAATTATTACTAGAAACCGGCTTGAAGCCTGCAACCCGTGAAATTTACAAAGGATATGCGTATGCGGCAAGGGGAGAAAATCAACTCGAATTTACCTTGAATTCTAAAGAGGAAATTACACCCCTGTTGCGCCTGATTCTTGAAGAATCATGGGTGCATTCCTGTGAAATTCAAAATAGAAGTCTTGAATCCATTTATTTTAAGATAAGGGGTGGTGTCCAATGAATAAAGCACTTGTAAAAGCTATAGCAGAAAAGGATATAAGAGCTGCATTTGTTTCCACAAAGGTGTGGGTGCCTATGATGATTCTTTCTTTCGTACTGTGTATCATTTTTCCAACAGCAATAACTTACATCGGCCTGCATACTGAATTGATCTCAAGTTCCGCCCAGGATATAGAAAAACCAATAAACTCATTCATCAAAAGCTTTCCTAATGATGAAATGAGGGATACTCTTGTTGCGCTGCCGACACTGGGTGCTAAGTTTACCTATTTCTTTTTAAATTTCATGCTCATTCCATTCTTTTTAATGGCAGCAATCGTCAACTCGCTTGTCACATCTTCAAACAGCTTTGCAGGGGAAAAAGAGAGGAATACTTTAGAAACCTTGTTATTTGCGCCTATATCCATCATTGATTTATTTTTGGGCAAGGTACTGGCTTCGTTAATTCCGTCATTATTGATTACTTTTGGTACTTATATTATAAATATTGCAGTAGTTAATCTGATTGCTTTTCCCTTTTTCGGGGAGATTCTATTTGTAAATGCCACCTGGCTTTTATTGATGTTTTGGGTAATGCCCGCACTGGTCCTTTTTAATATTGTCTTAAATGTTTTTGTATCGGCAAACGTAAAATCATTCCAGGAGGCACAACAGTTTGGCGGGATTATGATCCTGCCTGTCGTGGGAATAATCATCAGCCAGGCCAGCGGTTTATTTTTTCTCAGCCCCCTTATTCTATTTCTTGTCGGGACCGGCTTGCTGATCGGCAATATTTTTTTACTGAAGATCATAACCAAATTTAATCAAAGAAACGCACTATTTGAGAGCCAGATTCATTGAGAAGAAAAGGGTAGCTTGCGCACAGAGTGTTGGGTCAAGGAAATGCAATAGGGGCGATTAGGCGCACGAAAAAGCGTGCAGGAGTCAAGAAAATTTCTGCCAATAGAGGCGAAAAAAATGTGCAGGACTCAAGAAAAGTGGTTCTCCATAGTAAAAAACGAAAGGCATCCTTCCAATAAGGATGCCTTTCGTGTCCTCTAAAAATCATCCTAAATGAGGTTCAATATGTGGTTCGACATTTGGTTCCGGATTCCGGAGGGCGTCTGGCGGCGTATCATGTGCATAACAAGGTGCTGGTGGTAGAACAGGCGGATCGCCGTAAGGCCGTGGGTTTGCAACATACCTGAAATAACCAGTGCTATCCATGCTTGGCCCATGTGCCCAACGGCCCGCAGCACTTTGCTCGCCTCTAGACAGGTTAAAAAAGGTATGGGAGAACTCCGGTTTATCACATTGAGGCGGGAAGGTGCTTGGAACAACAATGTTTGATTTCGATTCAAGCTCACAAATCGCCGCATACCATTGATTCTGGTGCATCGTGTCGCGCGAAATAAGAAATTGTAGCATATCCTTTACACCCGGGTCAGTGGTTTCTTCAAACAATCTGACGGTCTGTAATCTGCCATGGGATTCTTTTTCAAGATTAGACCGGAAGTCAGCTAATAAATTCCCGCTGGAAATAATAAAATCGGCCCTCCACCGATAGCCATTGCTGTCAGATGGCAAGGCACCCAATCCGGAAACGATTACGTGCTGGGGATTCATGCCGCTCAGGATCGCCCCGACAACCGGATCTTGTGCCGCCACTTCCTGATCCCCTATCGGTGCGTTTTCAAGCAGACGTGCAATCATCGTCGCAAGCATTTCTATATGTGCAAATTCTTCAGTGGCCGTATCCATCAATAAATCCCGGTATTTTCCATGCTCACGGGTATTCAGGCCCTGGAACAAATACTGCATGGCTACTGTCATTTCTCCAAATTGTCCGCCTAGTATTTCCTGAAGCTTCCTGGCGAACAACGGATCCGGCCTTTCCGGTTTAGCATGGTACTGCAATTCCTTAACATGATAAAACAATAGGACTCACCTTCCCACCAATATTTTTCTTTAAGGATCGATACGGTTTAAAGTATTCATTATTGGCTGGATGAGTGAAATGTCCCATGTATAATGTACAACAGGATACCCCGATAATGAATGGGTTGTTCTATTTTAAAGGAATCAATTGACAAAAATGCCAGGCGGGCTCAAAATAGGTGTGAAACTTCGGACCAGGAAGCAAAGAGGGGGAAAAACGAATGCCAGGATTACAATTTATAAATGCCTACCACGATCAAGATCATCTGCGGAGAAGTTTTAATGAACTTGCGGGTCACATATTTGGCATCAGCTTTGAAAGCTGGTACCAGGACGGGTATTGGACTGATAAATATATACCATTCTCCATTGTGGATGGGGATAAAATTGTGGCGAATGTTTCAGTTAACAAGGTCGATTTGGTTATTAGCGGTCAAAAAAGGCGCGCCTTGCAAATTGGTACAGTCATGACACACCCTGCCTATCGTGACAGGGGGTTGTCCAGGAGATTGATGAATGAAATACTCGAAGAATACGAGGATTCATATGATCTAATCTATCTATTCGCCAATCATAACGTTTTGGAATATTATCCGAAATTCGGGTTTAAGGCTATGGAAGAGACTCAATTTGCGATGGATTTCATAAAAAACTATAGTAAGATCCAAGGCATACGGAAACTCAGTGGATTGAAAGATGAAGATTTGCAGTTTATACATCAAACGAGTTCTGAAAGACAGCCAGTTTCCCATCAATTTGGTTCTGAAAATACGCAGGAACTATTAATGTTTTATGCTATAAACGTATTTCATGATGACATATATTATCTGGAGGATGATAAAGTTATCGTAATTTGCAAGAATGATAACGACGAGCTGCACCTTTTTGATATCATAGGTACCTCGGAATTTAACATTGAAAGTATTTTAAACACAGTTGCGACAGAGGATACACGTAAAATTGTCTTCCATTTCACCCCTGACTGCGAAACTGCCAATCTGCAAAGCCAGCCCTTTCATGGCAGTGAGGTATTATTTGTAAAAAATAAACGTGAAATTGTTTTCCCCTCAAATTTTAAACATCCCATAACAGCACAGGCTTGATTCTTTAACGGTTACAGTGTTGTCATGCAATTTTGACAGCGCTTTGCCATTTTTTTTGTATCTTTTAGTGGCAATGAAAAAATCTTCGGAAATTTGTCAAAATTCAGGGATTTATTTCTTTACTTTGTAATAATCAGAATGTAAGATTATTTTCTAATTCATAGAATGAATTTCATAAATCTCAGCCCTTATGCCCCAAGACTTTTAAGGCATGAAAAAAGGAGTA
>NZ_PGVB01000011.1 GCF_002860205.1 Bacillus sp. T33-2 | reverse complement strand
GCCGTTATGATGGACAGTTTCCCGGCCCACCGGCTCATTTTTGTCCTTCATAGCCGTTATGATAGACAGTTTCCCAGCCCAGAGGCGCATTTTTGTCTTTCACAGCCGTTATGATAGACAGTTTCCTAGCCCACCAGCTCATTTTTGTCCTTCATAGCCGTTTTGATGGACAGTTTCCCAGCCCACCGGCTCGTTTTTGTCCTTCATAGCCGTTATGATAGACAGTTTCCCAGCCCACCGGCTCGTTTTTGTCCTTCATAGCCGTTATGATGGACAGTTTCCCGGCCCACCGGCTCATTTTTGTCCTTCATAGCCCTTATGATGGACAGTTTCCCAGCCCACAGGCTCGTTTTTGTCCTTCATAGCCGTTATGATAGACAGTTTCCCAGCCCACCGGCGCGTTTTTGTCCTTCATAGCCTTTATGATAGACAGTTTCCCGGCCCACAGGCTCATTTTTGTCTTTCATAGCCGTTATGATGGACAGTTTCCTGGCCCACCAGCTCGTTTTTGTCTTTCATAGCCGTTATGATAGACAGTTTCCTAGCCCACCGGCTCGTTTTTGTCCTTCATAGCCGTTATGATGGACAGTTTCCCGAGACCCTGGCTCGGTTCTGTCTTTCATGGCATTTACGAGCGACATAAATCCAACTCACTGACTCGTTTTTGTCCTTCATATTCTTTAGGAAGGACTTTTCCTGCCAACCAACTGAATTTTGTCCTTTAGCCTAAGTGATTCTATATAAGACATCGTTATTTATTGATTCAATCCAGCCTCTCAATGATCGTGGCGTTGGCCATTCCATGGCCTTCGCACATCGTTTGCAGGCCATATCTTCCTCCAGTACGTTCTAGCTCATGCATCATCGTCACCATCAGCCGCGCCCCGCTCGCTCCAAGCGGGTGGCCCAGTGCAATGGCTCCCCCGTTCGGATTCAGCTTTGCCGGGTCTGCCCCGGTATCCTTCAGCCAGGCAAGGGGCACAGGCGCAAATGCCTCGTTCACTTCAAACACATCGATATCATCAATGGATAAACCCGCTTTCTTCAATGCTTTTTCAGTGGCAGGAATCGGACCGGTCAGCATCATCGTTGGATCTGAACCAACTACGACACGGGTAAGCACACGGAAGCGGGGCTTCAGTCCAAGCTCTTCGGCCTTTTCGCGCGACATCAACAGGAGAGCCCCCGCCCCGTCGCTGATCTGGCTGGAATTACCTGCATGGATGACCCCATCCTGTTTAAAAACAGTTTTCAAGCCGCCCAGCACTTCAAAATTAGTCCCTTTTCTTGGGCCGGAGTCATCCTTCATGATGACCGTTTCTCCGTTTTCATCCGTTACCTCAAGCGGCATGATTTCCCTGTCAAAGTATCCTTCCGCCTGGGCATTAAGGGCACGCCGGTGGCTTTCAACAGAAAATTCGTCCAGCTCCTGCCGGGTAAAGCCGTATTTTTCAGCAATCCGCTCAGCAGACATTCCTTGGTGCAGCACCTCATACCTGTCGATCAGTTTCGAGCTGTATGGGATTGCCCCTTGATAGTTGGATCCCATCGGCACACGTGACATGCTTTCAACGCCACCAGCGATGACAATATCCACGTCTCCTGACAAAATCGCCTGGGACGCAAAATGGACAGCCTGCTGGCTTGAGCCACACTGGCGATCGATCGTTGTTCCCGGCACTTCGATCGGGAAGCCAGCGATCAGCGCAGCAACCCTTGCAATATCGCCAGCCTGTTCACCTGATTGGGTGACACATCCGAGAATCACATCCTCAACCAATCCCGCATCAATGCCAGCCCGTTTGACAAGCTCCTTCAGCACTTCACCCGCAAGGTCGTCAGGACGGATGTCCTTCAATAAACCGTTTCTTCTTCCCACCGGAGTTCGTACACCTTCAACAATTACTACTTCACGCATCTTCATCTTCCTTTCTTTATCGCTGTGATTCTTTTTGTCCCTGAGTGCCCTCTCTTACAATCCAAGATTTTTAGCAATAATCGTCTTCATGATTTCGTTCGTCCCGGCGTAAATGCTGGCAACCGGTATGTCCCTGTATCTTCTCGCAATCTCGTATTCTTCCATATAGCCATAGCCGCCATGCAGCTGCATGCATTCAGCCGCTATGTTTTTCGCCATTTCGGTCAGCTTCCATTTGGCCATTGACACCTTCGTCACGATATCCTGCCCCGCTATATGACAGTCAATCAAACTATCGAGAAATGCCCGGCCCATCTCAATGTCGGTCGCCATTTCTGCAATTTTGAACTGGGTGTTCTGGAATTTGCTTACGGGCTTCCCGAATGCTTCGCGGCTCTTCACATAATCCATTGTCAGCTTCAGCATCACCTCTGCAGCAACCTGTGCGGCAATCGCCACGACCAGACGCTCCTGTTGCAGTTTTTCCATTAAATAGAGGAACCCTTTGCCTTCCTCGCCAAGTAGGTTTTCTCTTGGCACACGGCAATCTTCAAAAATTAATTCAGCCGTATCCTGGCAATGCAGCCCAACTTTGTCCAGTTTTCTGCCCCTCGTAAAACCAGGGGTGTCCCGTTCAACCACAAGCAGGCTCACCCCTTTATGTTTGGGGTTGGCTTTCGGGTCGGTTTTACAGGCGACAACAATAAGGTCAGACTGGACTCCGTTTGTAATAAATGTTTTCTGGCCGTTCACTATATAGTGGTCACCATCAGGGATGGCAGTAGTCTGGATATTCGCGAGGTCTGACCCCGTCCCTGGCTCGGTCATGGCGATTGCCGTGATCAGTTCGCCTGTTGCGCATTTCGGCAGCCAGCGCTGTTTCTGTTCTTTTGTCCCATATGAATTGATATATGGCACGACGATATCGTTATGGAGGCCGATGCCGACAAGCCCGGAACCGACCCTTTCCAATTCTTCATTAATCACGACTGAAAATCCCCAGTCGACCCCGCTGCCGCCATATTCCTCATCTAGGTCAGGGCAAAGATAGCCCTGCTCGCCCATTTTCGTCCAAAAGGAACGGGGGATCATCCTGTCCTCTTCCCACTGTCCGTAAAATGGATATGCCTCTTTTTCTAAAAACTTTCTCAGAGATTTCCGAAAGATTTGGTGTTCCTCTTTTAAATACATTTTTGTCTCCCCTCAAATAATACGTCCGTTTGCAAGCGCTTACTATAATGCCCTTACGCCTTGACCCCCTTGAGTTTCTGGCGGAGCTGATATTTTAATATTTTCCCTGATGCATTCCTTGGCAGCTGTTCCTCAATAAATATTTTTCTCGGAACCTTGTAGCCGGCAAGCTTTTTCCGGCAAAAACTCCGTATTTCCTGCTCATCTATCTCCGCTCCCTGCTTCGGGACAATGACTGCGCAGACCGCTTCACCCCAAACCTCATCGGGCAGTCCTATAATCGCAGCTTCGAGCACGCCAGGATGCTCATACAGAACCTCTTCCACTTCAATCGAGTACACGTTTTCCCCGCCGGATATGATCATATCCTTTTTCCTGTCGACAAGCGTGATGTAGCCTTCCTCATCAATCGTTGCCAGGTCGCCTGTGTAGAGCCAGCCGTCCTTCAACGTTTTGCTTGTTTCCTCAGGCTTCTTGTAATACTCCTTCATGATGGATTCGCCGCGGAGGATAAATTCGCCGACTGCCCCTGGCTTAATATCGGCTCCCTCTTCGTTTACCACCCTTGCTTCGGTCAGGAATGCAGCCTTCCCGCCTTTGCCGAGATGGTTCTTATGTCCTTCCGGGTCAAGCAGGATCCCGCCCGGTCCCCCTTCGGTCAGGCCGCAAA
Source organism: Bacillus sp. T33-2 (assembly GCF_002860205.1). Lineage (GTDB taxonomy): Bacteria > Bacillota > Bacilli > Bacillales > Cytobacillaceae > T33-2. The sequence continues at coordinate 103,430 of NZ_PGVB01000011.1, read as the reverse complement.
GATTGTAAAATTGGTCAGTTTTAAATAGCTGTATGCTTTTTTTGACCAGTTCCGGGGGCATAGGCGCCGCTCCGTATCCGCACCTTTTTATGGAAGAAAGGTCGTAATCGGTCGAATTCGGAACCTGGAGCATAAAGTTGTACATTGCAGGCACTCCAAAGAAATGGGTAATCTTGTGTTCCTGGATCGCTTCCAGTGTTTTTACCGGATGGAAATCACGATGGATAATATGGGTAGCCCCCAGGACAACCCCTGATATTAAAAACAGGTTCAGCTGGGCGGAATGGAAAAGCGGTGCAATGTGAAGGAACCGTTCCCGCTGGGTGATTCCCATGCTGATCATCATCGTTAAGCCCACGTTAAACACCCGTTTATGGTCGAACAGCGCCCCCTTCGGCTTGCCTGTCGTCCCGGACGTGTACAGGATTTCGAGGTCATCCAGATCAGTAACCTCGACAGAAGGATGATCAACATTGTCCCGTAACAGCTCGCGGTAGGAATGATGGCCAAGCACCTGGGGACTTCCGATCACAACGACATTGCGGACTCTTGTTCCTTCCCTGGCAGCGGCAATCGTTTTTTCGAATTCTGCGTCACAAACAGTGAGGGTTGTATCCGACTGCATTAGAATGTAATGGACCTCTGAAGCGGTCAAGCGAAAATTCACGGGAACAACCACAGCACCGATCCTGGCGGCGGCAAAAAAAGAAATGACAAAGCGGTCGGAATTTTTCATCATCAGGGCGATCTTGTTGCCTTTTCGAATCCCCATTCCAATAAGGCCGTGGGCAAGTCTGTTTACTTCTTCATCCAGTTCTTTGTAGGTATACTTTCTCCCCTCACATTCAATGGCCAGCTTCCCGGGCGTTTTCCGGGCATTCTGCGCTAAATATGCAGTGACTTCCATTTCCGCTCCCCCTCATAATATTTCTTTGCTCCCTTTTATTAATGCAATAATTATGCCAATATTCAAACAACTGTTTTGCGATTTTTTCCCGACGCTGTGTATTTAGAAGGAACACACCTATAAAAAAGATGTCCAGTAAATGGACACCTTTTTATAAGTTGTATTGTTATTAATCCCTCATCCACTTCTATAAGGAATTTTGCATATGTTTGAATATTGCTAGGATTCAAGGTTCAGGTAAAGAAAATGGTGATGATGGCAATTTAACACTATCATTTTAACCCTGACAAAATAAATTAAAATACCATCACACTACACAAAAAAATGGGCAATAGATGAAAATTGGATGACCAGTGTTTTGAGAATTAAATTGGCTGTACATTAGGGTTAGACCACAAAAATACTAAAACTACTTACATAAGTGTGTACAGAAGTTGTTGGCCGTTGTGTGGAAACCTTAATAAATCTCTAATCCTGTAATCAGTAACTTGCCATTGATGTATTCAAATGTAATATATCGAGTAAATCGAGACTCCTCATTTTTAACATATTGTCTGACCTCGTATTTTTGTTGATTGATTTTAGTGACATCATGAGGTAACTCTTCGTCATAGATACCAACATCAGGCTGAGAAACAATGTAAAGCCCATCCTGCGTTTCCCTTAAGAAAGGTTGGCTATACTGTTCAATAGCTTGCATTGTTGTTAAATCGGTAAAATGTTGATAAAATTCCTGCTTTGTTTTCATATCTTTGTATTTACAATTTGAATCATAAAGGTCGGGCTCAAATAGCGATTTAAACTTCTTATTGAATTCAATCATGATCCCTGTGAAATTAGGGAGTGCAGTCATTCCAGGTGAAGTCGTAATACCATCGTTGGGATTCTCAACAATGGTCTCTTTAGTTTCCTTAATGCAGCCTTCGGGTTCTTCATCTCCCTTTTTTTCATATACGGAGTCATCAGCATCATGTGAAGATGTCGTTTGACCGTCAGTTGCTGGGGGTTCGTTGGTGGTTGGAGTGCCGTTGGAGCCTGTCTCCGGGACAATGACATTTTATACAATCCGCCAAAAAACAAGATAATCAATGCGGCGCTGATCAGAGTTGGCGGTATTATCCTGCTAAAATGGGTCGTCCTCTTTCTTTTTTCAATCGTCCTCAATACATTTTGCTGCAATTCAACGGTAAATTCCCAGTCAGCCAATTCTCCCTTTAGCACCCGGGTCTGCCCTCAGTTGGTCTTCCATTTTCAGCACTCCTTTCCACTATAGATTCCTTTAAAAGCTTCTTCGCTCATGAGATTCGGGACTTTACTGTATTCATATTAACTCCGCACACAATGCTAATTTCGCTCATTGTCAGCTCATGGAAATATGCGAGCACAATGACTTCTTTGTACTTGACTGGAAGTCTTAAAATGTCATCAAACAGTTCGTTTCTTTCAACCTTTTGAAAAAAATTGTTCTCCGCACCATTTTGCTGGCCCTTTTTCATTGTAGAAATATAGTCACTTACATACACTTTGCGGTAATGCCAACTCTTCACGTAATCTTTGCAGTGGTTGACGGCAACCCTGTACAGCCAGGTCTGGATTGCAGAATCCCCCTTAAACGTACCTAGCTTTTCATAGCATTTAATGAAAATCTCCTGGGACAAATCCTCCGCTGTCTGCCGATTCCGGACAAACGAATAAGCAAGATGGAGAATGGAGGTCCCATAACGCTCCATCAACTCCGATATTGTATCGTGATCCAATACACAATCCCCCTGGTCATAAACTATTTCAAACTTAGACGAATCCCGAAAACAAACGGTTGATTTGCCGAAAAAAAATCCACAAAGGTAACTACTTAGTTTGCATTTGATCAGTAATGACTTTCACCTGATTGACCGATGATAAGTTGACACGTTTATTTCCATTATATTGCATTGTTATGTGTTTTTGTTAAGACAGACGAAAGACACGCTAGAGCAAACTTTAAAGAAAAACCTTTGACCGCTGTTCGCGGTCTTTTTTTCATCCTTTTTAGCGTAAAGTGTTAGCCTTCGAACCATTGAAACAATTTATTTTAATAACCCAGGAGAACAGATAAAAGACGAATAGTGAAAGTAGCGCCTATCGTACCTGTCTTAAGAAAATTAAAATGATATTCAAAAAACCTAGCAAGAAAACAGTAAAACGAAGGCTATAACTAATATAAAAAACGGTAATAATATGTGCTAACTTCCCCTTTGCCATTCGACTACTCCCAACATATTTTTAAAATTCTTCCTTGAAACCGTTAAATCATGGTTGCTAATTCTAATTAGTAAAACACACGTTGAACTCGTGTTCCATTCATTTAATTCCAAATTCATTACAACAATACAGAACCATACATTCCTAAAAGAAGGTGGTTTTGAATGAACTGTCTTCTGTTTTAAAAAAGTTTCATCGTCGATAAACATAAAAACGAGTACTAAATTACTCACAATGCAAAAAAATTACTTTTCGTGTTGAATGTAATTTACCAGAATTATATTATATAGTTACCACTTGTACGGAAGGGTGGAGTATGAAAAAATATTTTGGTATTTTCGCGATAGTGTCTCAGATTCTTACGTTTTATGGCTTATTTCATGACTACAGAATTATGCTTCTTGGCTTTGTGACATCTATATTTTTTATTTGGAAATCTCCAAAGAGCAGAGCGAAATCCGTAGCATTGGAATCCTGCTACTGGCATTTCTTGGCTTACTGTGTCTTTTATATCTAGCAATCATTTACGCAGTATCATGGGATGATTCAAACATAGTGAACTAGGCCCTACATTACTGATGTGTTGGTCGATTCGTTCTGTTGTAAAATGGAATTTTTTCCTTCGCAAAAGGATATTTGCAACCCGTCGGGAAGATTGCTATCAATTAGTTCAGGATAGGCATTTTCTATTGCCTTCCTATTCGTTTCTGTATCCGTTCTTGCATAAGCTCCTTTCGTTCGGTCCTTCTCAATCGAGAGATTGATACTATGACTTCTGCTGACTTCTCTTAATACAGCTGCTTATCGCTAAGCAGGTTCCTGTCTTAGGGGATTAAGAGATCTCCCAGGGTAAGTTCATCCACTTTCCCCTCACATACCCGCCACATTTATTACGCCTCCATCTGGGGATATTTTGGACTTCGTCTTGTTTTGCAAACTCGTCCTCAAGGCGTAACCTCAAATGTGATTCGTGTACCGCGGGCCAAGGGTTTGCCTAGGGCTTCCTTCAGATTCCGCGTAACCACGGACACCCTTGCCTTCGACTAATGGTTCGCATATCCCAACGTCCATAGCGGACTTTCACCGCCAAGTTGATGAACATGCCTGGCACACAAAAATACCATACTTCCCATATGGGAGTATGGTATCTTCTTGGTTAATTTACTTAATGACTAACAAGTTCCATTATTTTGTCAGTAAATGCGTCAGCGATAGCAATTCCTTCTTCCTCGGAATAATCAGGAGCAGCCATTCCCACTGTGTGTAAAGCTGTTCTCATTGAATAGAGGTCTGGCCGAACCGATATCATTATATCCCTGGCCGCCTGCCTCATCGCATCTTCACTACTACCGAATTTTGCATTAAAAATTCTGTTCGGAGTCCAAATTGGCACTATTTATAACCTTGAATTGTTCTGTTATCAAGGGTTCATGCTGAAGGTTCCCATGCATATGCCGTTGAGTTCTATTCTCCAAATGGCTGGAAATTAGGTTATGTTAATCCATACCCTCCTGAGTCATTCTTAAGACCAGCATATCATTCAAATTACGCACATTCTTGGCCTGCTAGTAGAGGATATAAGTTCAAAGTTCTGCACAGACAATCAAGAATCTTTTCTGACAAGAACGTAATTGCTGCTGTTCAACCAGGTAGATATATCTTAACCGATGGAACTTCAACAGGTGGAACCGAATTTCCGTTTCGTGTAAAAATTTTGGGATACTATCGTCCTGATAGTCCTAACATTTATCGCTCAGCAGGAAGTATGGGTTGGTGCGATACAGACCTTGAGATCGGTAAAACAATGTACAATACTGTAACCATTGACGGTCTTTGGGTTTAAGGACATAAGGCACCCTACGGGGTGTCTTTATTACATATTTTTTTGGAAATTCTAATTTATTACCAGGCGGATAGGTCTAGAAAGGCTCATATGGACCCTCGCCCTTATCCATTTCCATTCGAATAGTATTCAAAGTCTCTCCAAACTTGTTGGCAAGTTCTTGATAGTTTTCGGGTTTTGCGTACATGAGTACGCCTATGTTTTCCAATTCATCAAACAGGTCTTCCAATCCTGCTAATTCAATTTCATTTTTGAAATGAATAGCATACCTTAAAGTTGTGGTTACCATATGCAACTCAGCTTCTTGTTCGTCAGCCCACACTGAACGCAATTCACTGTCTTTCGACCAATTAGAATGAATGGAGCTTACGTATCCTTCGAACGAACCGAATTCGGAATATGCAGCAGCAATTTCTTTAGATTCTTCGGATTCTTCATATTCTTCAAGTTTGGTAGCTTTACTCTGAGGAATTTCCCGTTCGATAATTTCATAAGGTTCCTGCCGCTTCTCAGGTTCTGAAACCTTTTCTTCTGTCTTGGTCAGCAATACAGCCGCTGCAAAACCCAATGCAACCAAGCTTGCTAAGGCGATTTTCTTATGCATAGCGGGACCTCCAATTTTATTATTCAATCTAAGGTTAACAAACTAAAACCACATATCAAGGGAAAGAACGGAAAAACGGGAGTAAATACCCATAAAGATTCCTAGGTAGATTTTCCCGCTATAGGTACTGTTAATCCCGGTAAGGACAACGAAAGCCATCCTGACAGGACGGCTCAAACTTTTTGTTTGATTGCTTAATTTTGTGTCTCTAAACAAAGGACAAAGGACACAAACAAATCAAAAGCTAAACCCAGAGCGACTATAGTTTTATTTACATTTAAACTTTTACGCAATATTAATAAAGGAAATGTGGATTAAATTGTTATGTGGTACTTCTTAATTTTTTCATAAAGCCCCGACCTGCTGATGCCGAGCATCCGGGCGGCTTTGGCTTTATTTCCATGGGTTTGGGCGAGGGCTTTCTTTATCGCTGTCAGTTCAGCGTTTTCAAAGACGCTCACTTTTTGTTCCTGCCCCGTATCCTCAAAGGAAATCTGGCTTAGCAAGTAATCAGGCAGGTCTTCCACCTGAATTTTGCCATGCTCCGCAAATGTCATCGCCCTCTCCAGCACGTTTCGGAGTTCGCGGATATTCCCGGGCCATTCATATATTAGCAAGGCATCCCTGGCCCGGCTTTCGATCCCGGTAATGCTTGTACCGAGCACAGTGTTTAACTCTTTCATTAATTGATCGATTAAATAATCGGTATCGCTGATTCGATCCCTCAACGGCGGGATATTCAGGGAAATCACATTGAGCCGGTAATATAAATCCTCCCGGAATTCTCCTTCCCTGACCATTTCCTCAAGGTCCCGGTTCGTCGCGGCAATGATCCTTACGTCCACTTGCACCCGGACAGTTCCTCCTACCCGGTAAAATTCCCGCTCCTGCAGAACCCGCAGTAGCTTCGCCTGCAGGGATACTGACATATCCCCTATTTCATCAAGAAAAAGGGTGCCGCCGTTGGCGAGGTCAAATTTGCCGATTTTTCCGCGCTGTTTAGCACCGGTAAAGGCCCCTTCCTCGTACCCAAAAAACTCAGACTCAAGCAGGTCTTCAGGGATAGCGGCGCAATTCACGACCACAAACTTCCCATTGCTTCTTGCGCTGCTGTTGTGGATGGCATGGGCAAACAGCTCCTTCCCAGTACCGCTTTCACCGCGGATCAGAACCGTCGATCTGCCCTTAGCGGCCCTGGCCGCACTTTTTTTCAATTTTTCCATATAAGGGTCAGAAGTGAGAATGTGATCCCAGTTATAGCGTGCCGATTCTGACTTCTGCAGCTGCCTGTGGTAAAAGCTTGCTTTATTTTCTGCCTGCTGAAGCTTTTTAAATAAATCATTAACCTGATTAAGCTGGCGGAACATCACCTTTCCGATGGCGCCAATCACTTTTCCGTCTTCAATGATTGGGATCCGGTGGACAATATATTTGATCCCGTTTATCTCTTTAAAATCGCTGATGTCTGCTGTTTCAGTCCGGTACACGCTGTCAAGCTTCAGCTGCGGCAGAACCTTATCCACCTGCTGGTCGAGGACATCCTCTTTTTCAAGTCCGAATAATTGCAATAAAGGCGGACTCACCATTTTGACCCTCCGGTATTCATCAGACATGAGTATGCCGTCATAGGCGTGGTCAAGCGCCGTTTCGAGGGTTTTTTTCAATTTTTTTACTGTCTGAAGCTCCTGGGCCATTTTTTCTATCTCGGAAATGTCCTGAAACAGCGCAATATGGCCTGTGTTATAGGTCGTCAGGTGAAGGATGGCTTTATGGTTCGCAAAGTTGATTGGAGTTATCGAATTATTGTTTTTCACCATCTGGCCAAGCTGTGGAAAAGCTGTATCCAGTTTCTGTTTGATAAGATCATTTATGTTTTGCCCGGATATTTCAGCAAGACGATTGTTAGCATAAATGATTCTCAAATTTTCATCAGTCATGAGTACGCCAAGGTTCGATTGTTCAAGAATCGTTTCGAGCTGTTCTTTCAGGCTGTTGGACGACTGAAGCAGAGCCATGACCATGTCGGTTTTCGTGAGGAGCCCAATCACTTGGCCGGAATTATCCAAAACGACACCGGTACCTACCTTGCTTGTCCTGACAAGCTCTTCTATTGTTTCATACGGGGTATCGACTGTTATCGCTTTCACTTCAGTCTTTATATATGCCTTGATCGGCGTGGTTAACGTTTTTTCATCCATTACCATCCGGTACAGCCCGCTCCTGGTGAAAATCCCCTTGAGCATTCCTGCCTCATCCGTGACCGGAAGGAGATTCCACTTCTTCAGCTTCATGAGCCCGGCCGCCTCACGAAGAGTCGCCTCAGCAGTCACCTTGCAGTTGACCGGTGTGACAATGTCCCTGAACTCGATCACTCCACCATCCCCCCTTTTGGTTCGTATGTTTTAATACCATTTTAACTGAAATGGCGGGATATTTTTAGTGATTTGCGAATTTTTGGATATATCCCAAGAAAAAAGGGAGACTCACGCCAGAGCCCCCCATTTATTGCTTCATTTTTGGATCAAGGACATCCCGGAGTCCATCTCCCATCAGGTTGAAACCCAACACGGTGAGCATGATTGCAAGGCCGGGAAAGAACAGGGTCCATGGTGCCTGGACAAGGTAGTTCTTGGAGTCTGCCAGCATCTTCCCCCATTCAGGTGTCGGGGCCTGGGCTCCCAGCCCCAGGAAACCCAAAGCTGCCGCCTCAATGATTGCCGTTGCAATTGCAAGTGTCGCCTGGACGATGATGGGTGTGATGCTGTTCGGCATAATATGGCGGAATAGTATGCGTGAGTCTTTCATTCCGACAGCGCGGGCCGCCATGATATATTCCTCTTGCTTTACACTGAGAACCTTCGAACGGACAAGCCTCCCGAAGTTCGGGATATTGATGACCGCGATTGCAATCAATGCATTTTGCAAAGACGGACCGAGAATTGCGACTACTGCGATTGCCAGTAAAATGCTTGGAAAGGCTAGCATTATATCAAAAAAGCGGGAGATGATTGTATCGAGCCACCGTCCATAGTATCCGGCAACGATTCCCAGGAAGGTTCCGACAATAGCCGATCCTAACACCGAAAAAAATCCGACCCACAACGAGATCCTGGCTCCATAAACGATTCGGGAGAAAATATCACGGCCAAAGTCGTCCGTTCCAAACCAGTGATCATTTGACGGGGCGAGCAGCCTTTTTGTAAGGTCCTGCTCCCTGAAGGTGTACGGGGCAATAACAGGAGCAACAATTGCCACAATGATAAAAAAGATCACGATTGCCAACCCGATGAGGGCCAGCCGGTTCCTGCAAAATGCCTGCCAGGCCTCTTTCCAGGGGGATACCGGCTCTTCTGGTGCTGCCGCAGTCATATCTGCTGTATTTTTAGCTAGTTCAGCCATGGTTGATTTCCCTCCTATTTACTGTATTTAATCCTTGGGTCGACCAGGGCATACAGCAGGTCAACAATTAGGTTGATCAATACAAAGATTGCAGCAATTATTAAAATTCCCGACTGGATGACCGGGTAGTCACGGAAGCTGATTGCATCATATACGTATCTTCCCAGTCCAGGCCATCCAAAAATGGTTTCTGTGAGAATCGCACCGCCCAGCAAAAGTCCGGTTTGCAGCCCAATAATTGTAAGGACAGGAATGATTGCATTTTTTAATGAATGCTTGTACACCACCCAGAACATCCGGAGCCCTTTAGCACGTGCAGTACGGATATAATCCGATTTCATGACCTCCAGCATCGTCGATCTTGTCATTCTGGCGATAATCGCCATCGGGATGGTCGCCAGGGCAACACTTGGCATGATCAGGTGTTTGATGACTGTAATGAATTGATCAGGCCTTCCCTGCAGCAAAGTGTCAATCAAATAAATATTCGTTATTGCCGTCACAGGATCCCGGACGTCCTCCCGCCCGGTGGTAGGCAGCCAGCCGAGTTCAATTGAAAAAGCCCATTGCTCCATCAGGCCGAGCCAGAAGATCGGCATTGAAACTCCGATAAGTGCCAGGACCATTGCCACATAATCAAACCAGGAATTTGAAAACCAGGCGCTGATAATCCCGGCATTCACCCCGACAATGACAGCGATCAGCATCGCTACCGCTGTCAATTCAGCAGTCGCGGCAAGATATTGCCAGATTTCATCATTGATTTCTGCGTTCGTTCGTAAAGATGTCCCTAAATCTCCCTGGAACAATGCTTTTAGATAATCAACATACTGTATGTACCATGGCCTGTCCAATCCAAGCTCACGGGTGAACGTTTCAATCGCTTCCTTCGTTGCCCGCTGCCCAAGTATGACCTGCGCAGGGTCGCCGGGGATGGCGTGGATTATGGCGAACACGACCAGTGTCATCCCAAACAGGACGGGCACGAGCGACAGGATGCGGCGGACGGTATATGTAAACAAGATTTCCCACCCTCTTTTCAGCAAAATAACATCAAGAAAAATCCTTTTCACCAACAAAAGGGGAGTCGAAGCTCCCCTTCCGGCAGTGATTATTTAAATTCCACTTTTGTAAGCGCTTCTGAGCCAGTTGGATGCGGCTTATAGTTTGCCACGTCCTTTGATGCCGCAAGCAACGGTGTCGAATGGACAAGAGGAACCCACGGAGCATCGTCATGAATGATCACCTGGGCTTGCTTGTAAAGCTCGTTCCGCTTAGCCTGGTCGGTTTCTGTTTGTGCCTGTATCAAGATGTCATGCAGCTGATCGTTGCTATAGTAGGAGTAGTTGTTGCTTCCAATGCTGTCTTTGTCCAGCAGTGTGTACAAGAAGTTGTCAGGGTCTCCATTGTCACCTGTCCAGCCCAGCATGTATGCATCGAATTCTCCTTTTTTCGCTTTTTCCAAATATGTGGTCCAGTCAACCGATTGGATGTTCGCTTTCACACCGATCTTGTTGAAGCTTTCCTGTATGACCTCGGCAACCTTCATTCCTTCAGGCATATAAGGGCGCGGTACAGGCATGGCCCACAAATCGAATTCGAAACCTTTCTCAAAGCCTGCTTCTTTCAACAGTTCCTTAGCTTTATCAAGGTCATACGGGTACGGATCAATTTCGTCATTGTAGCCTTCAATGGAAGATGGCATCGGGTTCACCGCTGCCTCTGCCTGGCCGCCATAGAACGAGTCAATAATTGCCTTTTTATCGATCGCGTGGCTTAACGCCTGGCGGACTAGCTTGTTATCAAATGGCGGCCGGTTCACTGTAAAGCCTAAATAGCCTACGTTGTTGGGAGGACGTTTCAGCACCTGTAGCTTGTCGTTCCCTTTGACGGTCGCCTCATCGGAGTTGTTCAGTCCGTCCATGACATCAATTTCGCCATTTGCCAGGGCGTTCAGGCGGGATGTATTTTCCGGAATGACACGGAAAATAAGTTTATTCAGCTTCGGATACCCTTTTTGCCAGTATTCCGGATTCTTTTCAAGGACAATCCGGTCATTTGCCTTCCACTCCACAAATTTGAACGGGCCTGTACCTACCGGATTCTCCCTGAACTTATCCCCGAATTTCTCCACAGCTGCCGGGCTGGCAATGGCAAACGCCGACATAGCGATGTTCTTGAGGAACGGAGCCTGCGGACGTGTCAGGGCGAATTGGACAGTATGGTCATCGACTGCTTTAATTTCTTTGATGACATGCCCTTCATCCCCCTTATAGCCGCCAAACATGCTGTAATAAGGAAACTGCTTGTCATCTCCATTCATCCAGCGCTCAAAGTTGAATACAACGGCAGCCGCATTGAAATCGGTACCGTCATGGAACTTCACACCCTTGCGAAGATTGAATGTGTATGTCAGTCCATCCGTACTGGCTTCCCATTTTTCAGCGAGTCCAGGATGTAAAGTGGTGTCCTGTTCACCATATTGAAGAAGTGTTTCCATGATGTTTTCGGTAATCTTGAACGTTTCCCCTTCTGTCGTTGTGATTGGGTCTAGTGATGCGGAATCACCGCCCCGCCCATAGACGAGCGTATCTTTTTTCGGTCCGTTGTCTTTTGGTGCTTCGCCTTCGCCTGACGACTGGTCTGAGCTGCCGCTGCAGCCGACAAGGAACAGGCTTATTGCCAGGATCGAAACGAACAGCAATTTAAACGTTTTGTTCATATCGTTTTTTACCCCCTATTTTTTCTGGTTCAAATTTTTATCATAAACGCCTGCTGCTCACTCGTCATACAAGTGGCATGCGACGTAATGACCATCAACGGCACGGTTCTGTGGCCGCGTTGTTTTGCAAATGTCCATGCAAAAAGCACATCTTGTATGGAAGGCACATCCTGACGGCGGATCTGCAGGGCTTGGAAGCTCTCCCTGGATTAAAATCGTCTCCCTCTTAATATCAGGATCTGGTATCGGCACAGCGGAAAGAAGTGCCTTTGTGTATGGATGTTTTGGATCCTCGTAAAGCCGCTCACTGTCCGCCAGCTCTATGAGCCGGCCTAAATACATGACACCAACGCGGTCGCTTATATGCCTGACAACCCCTAAATCATGCGCGATAAATATGTAAGTCAGCCCGAATTCTTTCTGGATGTCTTTCATCAGGTTCAACACCTGGGCCTGGATGGACACATCGAGTGCCGACACCGGCTCATCCGCAATGATGAGCTTCGGTTTTGTCATCAAAGCCTTTGCGATTCCAATCCTCTGGCGCTGCCCGCCGCTGAACTGGTGGGGATATCTCCTGGCATGGTAGCTCGATAGGCCCACAACCTCGAGCATCTCATTCACCCGCTTCTTGCGCTCCGCTTTCGTGCCGATTCCGTGTACAATCAGAGGCTCTTCGAGAATTTCTTCGACTGAATGCCTGGGGTTTAATGACGCATAAGGGTCCTGGAACACCATTTGGATATCCCTGCGGGTTTTTCTTAATTCAGACTTAGACATGCTGGTAATCTCTTTATCTCCAAAAACGATCTTGCCGTCGCTCGCTTCAATGAGCCGCATCAGGAGCCGTCCGGTTGTCGATTTGCCGCAGCCGCTTTCCCCGACGATTCCCAAAGTCTCACCCTTTTTCACGTAGAAGGAAACATCATCGACCGCTTTGACCTCTCCTTTTTTGCTGCCAAAAAGGCCTCCAGTGATCGGGAAGTATTTTTTCAGCCCGGAAACCTCAAGAAGTAACTCTGACATGGCCGTCACTCCTCTCTTCCACTGTATGTAAGAAACACCGCACTTCATGTCCCTCTTTTTCTGTTTTATATAATTCAGGTGCTGCCTCTAGGCAGCGCCCAAAGACTTCAGAACATCGGGGAGCGAACCGGCAGCCGTTCTGGATGGTTCCAGGTGCAGGGACAGTCCCAGGAATGCTGTACAGCCTTTCCTTCTTTCCCCTCAGATCCGGTATTGATTTCAGCAATCCTTTTGTATATGGATGCTTTGGTTCTTTTAAAATGGTACGCACGTCGCCCTGTTCGACTATTTGGCCGGAGTACATGACGATTACCCGCTCGCAGATTTCCGCCACGACACCTAAATCATGGGTGATCAGGATGATGGAAGTCCCTGTTTTTTTATTTAAGTCCTTCATTAAAGCAAGGATTTGGGCCTGGATCGTGACATCGAGCGCTGTGGTCGGCTCGTCCGCAATCAGCACTTTCGGATTGCATGCCATGGCCATCGCGATCATGACCCTCTGCCTCATGCCGCCTGAGAGCTGGTGGGGAAATTCCTTAAGGATTCCTTCCGACCGGGGGATCCCGACCAGTTTGAGCAATTCGATACTCCGGATCCTCACCTCTGCCTTTGACAGATCCGTATGCAGCCGGATTGCTTCAGCAAGCTGGTTTCCAATCGTAAAGAGCGGATTCAATGATGTCATGGGCTCCTGGAAAATCATCGAGATTTGGTTCCCGCGAATCTTCCGCCACTGCTTCTCCGACAGACTTGTCAAATCTTTTCCGTCAAAAAGAATCTCACCGTGTTCAACTTTCCCGGGGGGTGAGGGAATCAACCCCATCGCAGTTAAGGAGGTCACGCTTTTGCCACTTCCTGATTCCCCCACGATCCCTAATATTTCGCCTTCCTTTAACCCAAAACTAATACCGTCGACGGCGGGTATGTATTTTTTTCCCGAAATAAAAGAAACTTTTAAATCGTTTATTTGTAAAATGTGTTCTTTACCCATTTGACCACCTGCCTGATAAGTCTATTGAAATCATTATATTATGAATTATTAAAATACAACAAATATTATGATTATTATTGCATAATAGATTTTTCTTTAATGTCGAAATCTGTCTGGTACATGAAATTTTTTTGGCTCAAATGCAAACAGGAGACCGTTTTGGCCTCCTGCATGTGATTTACTATTTTGGCAACAAGCGCATTAAGTGCCTGTTTCCTTCCAAAAGAAGTTACACCATAATTGATCTATCATCACCGCGGCTGCATCCTGATTGCCCCATCAAGACGGATGATCTCACCATTCAGCATAGGGTTTTCAATGATGCTTTGCACCAGTTTGGCGTACTCCTCCGGATATCCAAGTCGGGACGGGAACGGTACCATTTTGCCAAGAGACACTTTTGCTTCTTCAGGCAGGGTATCAAACATAGGGGTATGGAATAAGCCCGGGGCAATCGTCATAACCCGGATCCCGTAAGCGGCTAGTTCCCTTGCAATCGGAAGCGTCATACCTACCACTCCTCCTTTTGAGGCGCTGTACGCTGCCTGCCCGATTTGCCCTTCGAAGGCGGCAACCGATGCCGTGTTAATGATGACACCCCTCTCGCCCTGCTCATTCTCATCGTTTTGCATCATTTGTTCTGCCGCCAACCGGATCACATTAAACGTGCCAATGAGGTTCACTGAAATGACTTTCGAGAACAGTCCCAGGTCGTGTACACCTTTTTTCCCTAAAAGCTTCCCGGCCACTCCGATCCCGGCGCAGTTCACAACAGTGTTAATGCTGCCGAATTCCTCTACAGCCTGGTTGATTGCTGCTGTTACCTTTTCCTCATCGGTTACATCTGTGGATGCAAAAATCACGCTCTCTCCTAATTCCTTTCTTAATGCCAGACCCCTCTCGCCTGAAAGGTCCAGCACCGCAACTTTGCCGCCTTTTGCAACGATACTGCGGGCCGTCGCTTCCCCAAGCCCTGAAGCACCGCCAGTCACTACTGCCCTGCATTCTTGTAAATCCATCATATAGCCCTCCTAAAAAAAGTCTCTTCTTGGTAAGAGCAAGATTCATGCCAAATGGACAGATTAGGATATTGATGATGTTTCGGCATAACCGTGTCCTTCAAGTGGACAGGTTATGAAAAAAATGACCGGATAATGAACAGTCGTATTTCTGAAAGCAGTTTTTTCGGTCCCTTTTTAGGCAGCCTTTGTCGAGGGCCTTTTTTTGAGCATCAGTTCTTCAAGTGCTCCTGATCCGAAAATAACCCCGGTTATAATGAACAGAAGGCCAAATAGATGAAAGGCTGTAATTTTTTCTCCTAAAAAAACAGCTGCTCCGATCAGTGAGAAAAAAGTGTTCAGATTTAGGAAAATCGAGGTTTCCGCGGGTCCAGCTTTTCCAATTGCATAGTTATAGATCATCTGCCCAAAGGCGGTCGCCAGGATTGATGACGCAAAAAAAGCAACCCATAAAAGTACAGAATCATTTGCCAGACTCTTGATTCCATAAGGCTCTGTCAAAAGAGAAGCTGCAAATAGGGCGGCAGACCCAATCAAAAGCATGTAGCCGGTCAAAAGGCGCGGTTCCAGGGTTTTTGCTGCTTTGGAAATAATGATGAAGCTTGCAGCCTGCGAGAGGATCGAAATAAAAACAAACAGATCCCCTGTATTTATCCCGGTCACTCTGCTTCCCCCTGCGAGAACCGTCAGCGACACACCAATTCCGCCGAAAATAAATCCGAGGGCTCGAATGATGGTCAGTCTTTTGCCAAGAAATAAGATCGCCATTGATGCAGTAAGCAGCGGGCCCAATCCCAAGATAAGACCTCCGTTCACGGCGGATGTTTTCAATAGGCCGATTGCCAAAAAATAATGATGGCCGGCTATATTCAATAAACCCCCGGACAAAATATAAAAAGTTTCCTTCAAGTTAGGTTTTCGGACACTTTTCAATCCTGCCAATATGATAAAAACAACAATTCCCGCCACAAAAATCCGAAGAGATGTAATCATTACCGGGCTAAAATGCTCGACGAGAAGCTTAATGACAGCAACATTCAGCCCCCAGAACATCATCGCAACCGTAAGAATCAAGTATATGCGCAGGTTATTCAAGCAGTTCCCTTCCTTCCCGTACGAAAGCCAGTGGCCTTTATGATAATCGTAGTGTAATTCCAATTTAAATAGTAGTAAAATCGGCAGCTGAAATTTTTTGGAATAATCAGGAATGGAATTGTTGTTAGTTTTTTTAGCATCATGGGTAGATTATCAAAAACAGCATGTAAAAGGAGGCACAACCATGATCATCGTCTATCTAAGCCTTGCATTGATTGCGGCTTCCATCGGTTATTTAGGCTATTATGCGTTTAAGACATTGAAAGCAGCCAAACCAGCGATGGACAGCCTGTCGGAAACGGCCGCACGCGTCCAGGCAAAAACGGCCACCCTCAAGGTGGAAACAGACAAGCTCACCGAAAACCAGCAGCAGCTTATGTCCGACATCGAACAGAAAAAACAAGCGTTTACCCAGACAATCGATAAGGTGAAGCAAACACCGAAAGTGATTAAACAGGCCATCAAGGCTACGCCGGTATCGCTCCTGGAGCGAAAGTACAGGTTTAGGCAATGGAAATTGCTCAATAAAAAAAGACAGCTCAGTTAGTGAAAAAAGGAGAAAAGCGTGGGCTTTTCTCCTTTTTTCTCCTATAATGCGGACTTGACTCCATGGCGGGCCAATCCCCTGATGAAATGGAAAAAGTATCCATCATGCGGTAATGAAGGACAAAATACACCCGGGTTACTGTGAGAACTGTCCTTCATGGCGGTGATGAAGGAGAAAATCCTCCGTGGATACGGGGAAATTGTCCTTCATATTATTAAACATGGAGGCCCTTGAATGGCGTTTCACACCCATTACATGTATAGCGCCGCCAGGAAAATCCCGAGTGCTTCTTGGTAAATTTTATCAAATTGGGATATTGGGAGCGGATTGATCCCGCGCCCCAGTTCAATTGTAAAACCGGGTCTGCGCCATTCCTGGATAAACCAATCCTTGCATCCGGCATAGCTTTCGATTGTTTTGACCGGCTCATACCCGCTGACCCTGCCAAACTCCGTCACGATCGTTTGTGATTCCGGCGGCTCCAGGTTATCGAAGCCCCAATAAATCACCTCTCCCTGGGTATGGAAAGCAAGCACCATGGCAAAATCGCGCATGCTTATCAGCTGGGCTACAGCGATCGCTTCTGGCTCGGTCAGCGGCTTTTCGCCGGTATAATCCCGTGGTCCCGGTTGTTTCGGGTTCCTTTCCCGCTCTTTCTCCCATTTTGCAGGGAACTGGTCATTCAAATCCACACCTTTGATATTCGCTTTCCAGCGAGTGAAGTCCTTGCTGCCCCCGTTCAATTCAACAACTCTCGTGTGCCAGGGCTCTTCTTCAGGCGGGCCGTTCAAGACAAGATTGACTCCGTCCGGATTGACCATCGGGACAATTGACAATGTTGTTTGTTTGTAATAGGGGTACATTGGCAGACCCCGTATCCATGTGTTGTTCGTAAGCGCCAGCAGGTAATCATTTAAATAGGTCATGATCACGACCGTTGTGATCCACTCGTTTCCATGAAACGAACCGTTGAAATGCACCCTTTTCCGGCCATTTCCTATTATGACCTCCGGTAATTCCCTTTCCTGAACTGAGCGGCCTATGGGAAGTACAGTGAGGAATGGATATACCTTCTTGAGCCACCTCAGGTCGCTCATCATTTTGTCATAATCATATAATTGCCTCGCTTGAACGATGCTCCAAGTAACACGCACTGGCACCGTCATTATCTGGCCAACCCTCAGCTCATGTGAACTCAAGCCAGGATTAACAAGAAACAAGCCGTCGAGTTCTACATTATTGCTGCGGGCAATATGCCATATAGAATCACCCGGCCTTATTTTATAATCAACAGCAACAAAGCCTGGAATCTTCACCTTCTGGCCGATTTGGAGCTGGGTGGCTTGAACCTCCCGGTTTGAATCTATAATGAGCTGAAGTGTTATTTTAAACAACCGGCTGTAATCCCAGAAAGAATCACCTTGTCTTACAACCACGTCCATGGCCGCCACCTCCTATTTCCGCAAAATCGGCACCATTAAAATGTATGTGGATGCAGTTTGGAATATTAGTCGGTTCCGGCAAATATTGGAGAATTTTTTAGCCTCCAGTAAAAAAACAGCACCCCTTTATTTGAGGGTTGCACGAAGTCATTACAATTTCTCTTTCTGTCTACATAGTCGTCATGCCTGCTTTTATGAACATAAGTGTTATTGTCCGTTGAAAATATTACCCCGGCTGATGTTAGCGCGCCTATCAGTAAAAACCCAACCGCAAAGCCAAACTTATAATAATCCAATACAATACTGATGATCACGGTCAACAATAGAAACAACAAGCCATAAAAATGAAATTTCTCAACAGGCTGACTCCCATTTTCATCTTTGTATGTATAACAAATCTGAAGTTTCAAGTATTTGGTTTACACTTTAATAGCCCAAAAAAATGCCCCCTTGAAAAGGAAGACATTCTTATTCATCAAACCAATTGTTGCAGCTTGTCCAGGTTTCCTGATTCTACCCTGTCTAAGACAGCATCGATTATACGATTGATTTCAGGGTTTTCCTGGTTAAGGATGGATGCTAACCGGGCGATTCTTATTTGCTTAACTCTTTCACCCTGCAGCTTTTGTAGCTTTTCTCTATACGGTTCCACATCCTCTTTCCCTTCTTCAATCATTTTGTTTAAAAGGATCATTTGGATGTCTATTTTTGAGACCGGGTTTATATTTCTGGTAAAATTCTTTTCATCTACCAGCAACCCCTCATCAATTCCAAAATATTGGCTTAAAATTGACAGGCGTTCCTTCGGAATAGGCCTGCGCTTCTTATGCCTATCATTTTTTGAACCATCGAGCCGGATTAAAATATTTCCTGTACTTTTTGACAGCTTCTTTTCCAAGGATAAATCCGCCGACCCAAAAGGATACTTCCCCCATTACCGCTAGCACTCCGGATAGTACCAGCTTCGTTTTTGCAGCAAACGGCAAAAGGGCTGCCGCTGGAATCAACAAATAGAAAATGAAAGAAGCAACAATCAGTCCGATCGCAAGGTAGCGCATCTTTTTACTTACTGTTTTTCCTGAACCCTGATCCATGTTTACCCCCCCGGTTATGCATGACGGGTTAATAACCGCGCCTTGCTTTATTCTCACTATTGATTTTATATCTTCTTCTGTTACTTGTAAAAATCACTTCTAAACGCTATGTTTTTCTCGGGAATAATATTTATACAAAAATTCAGAATTATAAAATATAATAATAATATACCAAAGAAAGGTGGGATAATAATTGAAAGCTTTAAAATCCATTATCATCTGGGGCCTTGTTTCTGCACTCGGTGCTCTCGGGTTCGCAGTGATGGCCCTCAACAGCGGGGAAAGCATCAACGCAATCTGGCTGTTGACTGCTGCCGTCTGTGTTTACGCGGTCTCCTACAGATTTTATAGCAGGTTTATGGCAAAAAAAGTTTTTGAACTTGATGACACACGCAAAACCCCTTCGGAAATCAACAATGACGGCAAGGACTATGTGCCAACAAACAAATGGGTATTGTTCGGGCACCACTTCGCCGCAATCGCTGGCGCCGGCCCTCTTGTCGGCCCGATTCTCGCTGCCCAGATGGGGTATTTGCCGGGAACGCTCTGGATTGTAGTCGGCGTGGTATTGGCCGGGGCTGTCCAGGATTTCATCATTTTATTCGGTTCAATGCGCCGCAACGGAAAATCGCTTGGGGAAATGATTAAGGAAGAAATGGGCCGTGTTACTGGCCTGATTGCCATGATTGGCATTTTAGGAATCATGATTATTTTATTGGCAGTTTTAGCGTTGGTTGTTGTAAAAGCGCTTACAGGAAGCCCATGGGGAATGTTCACAATTGCTGCGACAATCCCGATTGCTATTTTCATGGGAATTTACATGCGTTACATACGTCCCGGCCGGGTGGGCGAAGCGTCCGCAATCGGTGTTGTGCTGCTGCTTTTATCAATTTATTTGGGCCAGTATGTTGCGGAGAACCCTTCTCTAGCAGAAATGTTCACTTTTAAAGGTGAAGCGATTGCGATCATGATGATCATTTATGGATTCGTTGCTTCTGTATTGCCTGTATGGCTGCTGCTTGCACCACGGGACTACTTGAGCACGTTCCTTAAAGTCGGGACCATTGTTGGACTCGCACTCGGAATTATTATTGTGGCACCTGATTTGAATATGCCAGGCGTAACCCAGTTCGTTGACGGTACAGGCCCGGTATTTTCAGGAAATATGTTCCCGTTCTTATTCATCACGATTGCCTGTGGCGCCGTCTCAGGTTTCCATTCGTTGATTTCTTCTGGTACAACACCGAAAATGATCGAGCGGGAATCACATGCAAGGCCGATCGGCTATGGTGCCATGCTGACAGAATCTTTCGTTGCTGTGATGGCGATGATTGCAGCGTGCGTGCTTACGCCTGGAATTTATTTTGCGATCAACAGCCCGCCAGCTGTCATCGGCACCGATGCCGTACAGGCTGCCCAGACTGTTTCCAGTTGGGGCTTTACTATTACACCTGATGATATTACAGGGCTTGCCGATGATGTCGGTGAAGAAACCGTCCTCTCCCGTACAGGCGGCGCGCCGACGCTCGCAATTGGCATGGCGGTCATTTTCTCGGAAGTGATCGGGGGAAAAGCTTTGATGGCGTTCTGGTACCACTTCGCCATCCTGTTTGAGGCACTGTTCATTTTAACGACAATAGATGCCGGAACACGGGTCGGCCGCTTTATGATCCAGGATATTCTCGGAACCGTGTACAAGCCTTTCGCCCGTACTGACAAGCTCGTTCCGAATATTATCGCGACTACGTTATGTGTTCTTTTCTGGGGGTACTTCCTGTACCAGGGTGTAATCGACCCGCTTGGCGGAATTAACACATTATGGCCGCTGTTCGGGATTGCAAACCAGATGCTTGCCGGTATTGCGCTCCTGCTTGGAACGACGATCCTGTTTAAAATGGGCAAAAAAGCTTATGTATGGGTCACGCTTGTCCCTACGACATGGATATTGATCGTAACAATGACTGCCGGCTGGCAAAAGCTTTTCCATGAAAGCCCTAAAGTCAGTTTCCTGTCACATGCCAAGGTATTTAAAGAAGCGCTTGACGAAGGCAAAGTACTCGCACCCGCTGCCAATGAAGCGCAGATGAGACAAGTGTTAATAAACGATTATGTAGATGCTGCATTGTGTGCTGCTTTCATGCTCGTCGTGATAACCGTTTTTATCTCTGCTCTCCGCATCTGGGCCAAGGTTCTCACCAACCAGAAGCTGGATCTGCATGAATCGCCATATGTACCGCGTGACGAGGGAGACATCAAACATTATGCTTAAGAGATTACAGGAAATCCTGAAATACCGGAAGCAGTTCATCAGCCTGCTCGTCGGTGTGCCAAGCTATGAAAAGTACGTCGAGCATATGCAGGCCCATCATCCCGGAACCGCAATCAAATCAAGAAAAGAATTTTTCTGTGAAGCTCAGGAAGCCCGCTATAATGCGAAAGGCGGAAAAGTTTCGAGGTGCTGTTAAGAAAAGCGCAAGCGCCCTGTTCAGTGGCGTATGGCCTGGCCGACTAAGTACGCCACTTCCTCCTAAAAGCTCGCTTTCAGTCGTGCGATGTATCGCTGCCGAAGGTTTCTTTATCCTGTGGCAACGTCGGCACTAGGACATCCTGTCCGTCGGAGCGCTCCAACTAAGATTAAGGAAACACGAAGAGCCGGGGGCGATTCGATGCTGACTTATCGTAGGGCGGAGAGCGAAGGCGTCTCGCCGCTAAGGCGCTGGAGCTGGACAATTCTCAAAGTCCTTGAAATTATCCTGATTTATAAGGAAAAGCCCGCGGCCATTTGGCTCCGGGCTTTTCTGCTGATTTACAGCCGGATTGATAGTAGAATTGATGTTAATAAAATCATTTGGGGGATTGGAATGGAATGTAAAAAGACAGCAACTGAATCATTCATTGAGCTCGATGGCGGTTATAAATTATTTACAAAAACGATTGGCCAGAGTAATGGCAACCCGACAGTAGTTATGGAAGCTGGGTATGGTGATTTTTCAAATGCCTGGGATAAGATCATTCCCGAGATTGCTAAATTGACAAAGGTTTTCGTATATGACCGGGCTGGTTTGGGTACCAGTGAAAAAAGCCCGAATCCGCGGACAAGCAAAGAAATGGTAAAAGAACTGAATGAGCTCCTCACAAAAGCTTGCTTAAAGCCTCCGTATATTTTGGTTGGCCATTCTTTTGGCGGTCTTAATGTCCGTCTGTACACTTCAGAGTTTCCCATTGAAGTTGCCGGGGTTATTTTGGTTGACTCAACGCCCGAGGATTACAAAGAGCGGTTCCTGCCAACCATGTCTGCGGAATTCCAGGAAGCATATAACAAACAGTTTGTCCATGAAGGTACATATGAAGAATTTATGGAAAGCTTAAATCAAATAAAACAAAGTCAAAGGCATCTTGGCAGCGTGCCTGTCATCGTTTTGTCTGCCGGGAAGAAAGCTCATTATTCACCAAAGTCACAGGCTTTGTGGCATGAATTGCAAAAGGAAATCCTAAATATATCCGATGACAGTGAATTAATCATCGCACATAATAGTGCACATTATATACAACATGATGAGCCAGAAATTGTAATTTCTGCGATTAAGCGTTTGTTGCAGAAATAAATTAGGAGCTGCCTGAGTATGGCAGCTTGCGGCTTTAACAAAAATTCGTAAACGTTTTGCCGTGCCAATCACTTCATATTTTGCAGACCCTGAAAACAATTTCTAGAAAGTGGAATCCAACCTAGTCTTTGACGAAAGTGGAGCAATGCTGGCTTTTTAAGATTATACCTTCGAAATTTGAGGGACATCTTATCCAGGGATGCTCCCTTTTCTTCATCTTGCCCGTTGGCTCCTGATTCTGAAATTCTCGAATGATGGTTCCTAAACCCTTTCCCTAGTTTTTCAATGATTATCATCCGGTTTCCAGTTTTCTCTCCAGTCTGCTTAACAGAAAGCTTAATGATAAAGTCAGGATTAGATAAATCAATGACGCTGTTAAATAAGGTTCCCATACACGGTAATACTGGCCGGCCATGGCTCTTGCCCAGTACATCATGTCAGGGGCGGCAATTACCGCGGCAAGGCATGATTCCTTTACGAGTACGACGAATTCATTGCCCAGCGGCGGGATCATTCTTTTAAAAGCCTGGGGCAGTATGACAAATTTCATTGCCTGGACATGGCTCATCCCAAGTGAACGGGCCGCTTCCATTTGCCCTTTATCGATTGATTGAATCCCTGCCCGGAAAATTTCCGCAATGTAGGCCGCTGCATTCAGTGACAGTGCCAGAATCATGGCTGCTATCCCGTTCGTTTCCCCGGTGAACTGGGGCACAACCCCAAAATGAATTAACAGAATCTGGACGAATAATGGTGTGCCCCGGAAAAAGGTGATGTACCAGACAAAAGGCAGTGACAAAATGCGGTGGCGCGCCATCTTCCCTAATCCTATAAAAAGGCCCAATACCGTTCCAATCATAATCCCTGCCAGGGAAAGGCCGATCGTCAGCAATGTTCCTTTTAACAGCAATGGCGCGTATTCAATAATAATGTCATACCGAAAACTCATTTCAGTTCCACTCCTAATAGACCCCTTGTCCAAAAGTTGTATGATAAAAATGCGTAACACTTTGATTCAAGGGTTACGCATTTTCGTTTGCTGCTCATATTTATTGCTGGTCTTTCAGCTGGTCAATATCCGCCTCGGTTCCGAACCATTTTTTATAAATTTCTGCGTAGGTTCCATTTTCAAGGATTGTATTAATCGCTTTATCAAAATCAGCTTTCAGCTTCGTTCCCTTAGGAAACATCAGGCCATAGTATTCCGGGTCGAAGCTCGCACTGTCATCAACTACTTTGAGCTTTTTATCGGGATTATTTTTCGCGTATGCTTCAACTACCCCGTTATCGGCGACAACAGCATCAGCCCCGCCGCTCGTTAATTCCATGATTGCCAGATTGTTATTATCGAATTTTTTGATGTTCTCATTGTTTTTACCGAGCAGATCATCCATTGCCTCCTGGCCGGTCGTTCCATTTTGGACTGCTACCTTCTTGTCTTTAAGGTCCTGTGCACTTTTAATGCTGCTATCCTCCGGCACTAAAATTTTGTTGATTGACAGAAAGTATGGAACGGAAAAGTCATAGGTTTGTTTCCTGTCATCATTGATTGTAATGGAGGAAACGGCCAGGTCGGCTCGCTTGCTTTCGATTTCAACAAATATCGGATCCCAGCCAACATCGTCAAATTTCACTTCGTATCCGGCCTCTTTGGCGACCGCGTTCAATACATCGACATCAAAGCCAACAATCTTCCCTTTTTCCATATACTCGAATGGAGCATATGCAGCATCTGTTACGACCCTGAGCGTTTTCTTTGAATCTCCTGATCCGCCACCGCTTGTCTGGCTCGTTCCACAGGCTGAGAGGACTAACATAAGAGCGGCAGCAGCAGCAAATGCCTGATAAACAATTCTCCTCATCGTTACTGACCCCCAAAATATTATATTTTCATAGTTACATTAAAAAAGTAGCCAAGCTCGACAATAATTTATATGTTTGAACTGGCATACCTATAACCAGTTTTTATTTTCAAATTGCCAAGTCCTTCATAAGCAGTACATAACATGGTATGTAGCAATGTGTCCTGGTAGAAGCTATTAATACATTCAGCCTAATGAGTTAATTTCGTGTTATAGTTTAATTCCAACATAGTTTATAATTAAATTTAATTAAGTAACTATCACATTGGTTTAATCGGGGGATTTTTATGGAGAAAAGTTTATTAACAGGAAGTTTTCAGTGGATGAAGTCGCTTAATAAATCTGTTATTTTAAATTTGATCCGGGAAAAAGAGCCAATTTCGAGAGCTGAGATTGCCAAACTGACAAAGCTCACTCCCCCGACAGTCAGCAATCTTGTTAAAGAATTGCTGGAAACCGGGATCATTATTGAAACAGAGCTTGGAGAATCAAGCGGCGGCAGAAAGCCGACGCTGCTAAAATTGAACAGCGGCCGATTTCTTATAATTGGGCTTGATATTGGATCTCACCACCTGAAGGTGATCGTGGCAAACCTGAATGGCGACATCCTCAGAAAACAAGTATTTCAGATGCCTAGCCCAATAACAAATGACGGGCTTCTTGAGCTGATGAAGAAAGCAATTGGTTCCATCCAGGATAAAAGTGAAACCGGCATGGATCAAGTGCTTGGCATTGGCGTGGCCATGCACGGGATTGTTGATGCCGAAGAAGGACTGTCCATTTTCGGGCCTAACTTGAAACTGAAAAACATTCCAATCAAAGAAGTACTTGAGCAGGAATTTAATATACCGGTCATGGTAGAAAATGATGCCCGGGCAATGAGCCTTGGTGAATTGTGGTTTGGGCATGGCGCCGGAGTAGACAGCCTGGTTTGTATCAATGTCGGCCGCGGCATTGGTGCTGGTATTATCATTGACGGTAAAATTTATAGGGGACAGCATGATATCAGTGGGGAAATCGGCCATATGACCATTGACATCGACGGACCGAAATGTACGTGCGGGAATTACGGATGCCTGCAAACCTTTGCATCTGGACCAGCAATTGCAGAACAAGTTAAAAAGGAATTGAGGCGTGGCACCCCTAGTAAAGTAACCGAGCTCGCGGGTGATATAGACGGGGTTACCGGAGAATTCATCTATAAAGCTGCCTTACTGGGAGATAGTCTGTGCCAGTCGGTATTAAACCAGGCCGGACGATATCTTGGGGTGGGGATAACCAATTTGATCCATACGATTAATCCGGAGAGGATCATTATTGGTGGCGGTGTGTCAAATGCCAGTGAATTTGTTGTGAAAAATGTAGTCGAAGCCATCGAGCAAAGAACTTTGACCCAATCCGCCAGGCAAACTCAAATCATGGCCTCTAAATTTGGGGAGGACGCAACAGTCATCGGTGCTGTAGCATTGATCCTGGTGCAAATTTTTTCAGCTTAGATGGAATCATCGGCGCCCTTCTTGTTAGCAAAGCGGGGAATTGGAGCTCATTTTTGACAATTCGGACGGGTTATTGGAGCCCCTGTTCTGCTAACAAAGCCAAATCCCGGGTGCTTATTCGGGTAATTGGCGACCCTTTTTAACGACAAACCCAGATTTCGGGCGGGTTACTTACGGTCGAGTCTGGAACTGTCTCCATAGAAAAAACGGCAAGCCCTCAAAAGTTGATGGCTTGCCGTTTCACTCTTTTCAAATAGCTGTTATTTTTTATCGCCGTAGCCGTGTGGATGGGCCTGATGCCATCTCCATGCGGTTTCGATGATTGTTTCAAGCTGATTGTATTTTGGCTCCCAGCCAAGTACATTGCGGGCTTTTTCCGAAGATGCAATCAGGATGGCAGGGTCTCCTGCCATCCTTGGGCTCACTTTTTGAGGGATCGAATGGCCTGTCACTTTGCGGGCTGTTTCGATTACTTCTTTTACAGAAAAGCCTTTACCATTACCCAGGTTAAAAACATCACTGCTCTCATTCTTTCGTAAATGCTCCAGCGCCAGCCAATGGGCATTTGCCAAATCCATGACATGTATGTAATCACGGATACAGGTTCCGTCCTCTGTTGGATAGTCATCGCCAAAAATGCCTATTGCTTCACGCTGGCCGAGCGCAACTTGCAGAATGATCGGGATTAGGTGGCTCTCCGGATCGTGGTCCTCGCCAATCATGCCTTCAGGATGCGCCCCGGCGGCATTGAAGTAGCGCAGGGAAATCGATTTCAGCCCGTATGCCCCGTCACACCAGCGGAACATTTTCTCCATCGCCAGCTTCGTCTCACCGTAAGGGCTTGTCGGGGATGTTTCATCTTCTTCCCGGATCGGAATTTGCTTTGGTTCCCCATATGTTGCCGCCGTCGAAGAAAAGACAATCTTTTTCACACCGTGGTCGAGCATGGCCGATACAAGCGAATGGGACGCAATCAGGTTATTTTCATAGTAATCAAGCGGCTTTTGCACACTTTCCCCGACCAGTGAGCTAGCGGCAAAATGAATCACTGCCTCAATGTCATGATTGGAAAACACCCGGTCAAGGAATTCGCGGTCACGAAGATCCCCTTCATAAAACGTCCCGCCTGTAACCGACTCTTGATGTCCTGTCCGCAGGTTGTCGATGATGATGACTTCTTCACCCTGGTTTAACAATTCCACAACAGTATGGCTTCCAATATAGCCTGTTCCGCCTGTGACCAAAATTGCCATTTTCTATTCCTCCTCAGTAATTTCTTTCGTACCGTCGCCGATTTCACACACATAGAAATCCGGCTCCAGGCCAGTCCTTGCAGTGTAATTAGCAGCGACAGCCTGTTTAAAATTCCCAACCGATTCTTCCTTCACAAGGCTTACGTTGCAGCCCCCGAAACCGGCGCCAGTCATTCTCGTTCCGACGCAGCCCGGTGCCTTTGAAGCTTCCTCAAACAGGACATCAAGCTCAAAACCTGTCACTTCATATAAGTCCCGTAACGATTCATGTGATTGATTCATCAATTCGCCAAAAGCGTCCAGATCATTTTCCTCTAGCGCTTTCCTTGC
Source organism: Bacillus sp. T33-2 (assembly GCF_002860205.1). Classification (GTDB taxonomy): domain Bacteria; phylum Bacillota; class Bacilli; order Bacillales; family Cytobacillaceae; genus T33-2. Next base: position 75,951 of record NZ_PGVB01000011.1, on the reverse strand, counting down.
TGATATTACTCTTCCATTTTCGGTTATGACATGTTCAACGCGGCGCCGGATCGTGCCATCTTCAATCGCATAGCGAACCTTTTCCCATTCGGCGTAGCTTACATCGCCAAGTGACTTTACGTTTGGCAGCTGTTTTTGGATGATTGACAGCCCTGTCTCACACTCGCTCCTGCGTTCATTGTACTTTGATACGGCGAGACCGCGCCGTTTATTTGTATTGGTAATCACAATCTTATGTCCGTCTATTTTAACCGGGACATACTGAAATTCCAATGTATCACATTTTAACATAATAGCATGACTTTGCTTTCCCATGCCAACTGCAAATTGATCCATAATCCCGCAATTTACCCCCACAAAACGGTTCTCTGCCCGCTGTCCCAATTTTACAAGCTCTATTATCGGGATTTTAAGGCCGGCCGTTCGGCTAAGGGCAAGTGCGGTAACCAACTCGATGGAGGCAGATGAGGACAGTCCGGCCCCATTTGGAATATTGCCGTGGAACAGGATATCCGCTCCGCTAAACAGTTGGGCCTGATCCGCCCCAGCCATCTGGATAAGCTCTTTAAGGACCCCTTTAGGGTAGTTCGCCCAATCATCTTCCTCCTTATAGGCCAGCTCATTCACATTAGTGTCTGCCCCTGATGGAAAATTAGTGGATCGGAACCGGTAGATGCCGTCTGTACGGGCACTTACTGCTGCCCAGGTGCCAAAAGTTAGAGCTGCAGGAAAAACATAACCGCCATTGTAATCAGTGTGTTCGCCAATCAAGTTTACCCGTCCTGGCGCGAAAAAGATACGAACCCCATTGCTATAACCAAATTGTTCGAAAAACAGAGTGAAGAATTCATGCTTGTTCATAAACAAACCTTCTTTCAGTAGTTTGTGTCATTTATTGGTTAATGCTAAATTAAGCAATCTATATATCTAATTCAATGCCATTTAAACAAGAGTATCGAGGAATTTTTTAAAAGATTGTATGCCTGCCCCAGTCTGTTTGAATACGCCTGCATGCTCAAGCACAGTTTGGAATTTGAGGCCGACTTCTGCTTCAATAATCGACATCACATTTTCCGCAGTAATATTTTCATATTTTTCAAGGATTTCAGCATGCCAGACCCAATGCTTAAGCAGTGACGGATCCCACTGGTCCCGGTCAACCGGGTGCAACAGGTAGCCGGCTATGGCTTTCAATTCGGTGTCCAGCCTTCCTGGCAACACCGCCAGACCCATTACTTCAATCAAGCCGATATTTTCTTTCTTGATATGATGGAGCTCCTGGTGGGGGTGGAAGATTCCGTCCGGATATTCATCTGTCGTCCGGTTGTTTCTTAAAACTATATCCATTTCGTATTGCTCTCCACGCCGCCTTGCAATCGGTGTGACAGTATTATGTGGAGTTTCACCGCTGAATGCGATTACATCTGCTTGGCTGTCACTGTACGATTGCCATTTTCGCCAGATCAATTCTGTCACTTCAGCTGTCTCTTTTTTATTTCCCTTTACCCGGACGACCGACAACGGCCATTTTACGAGCCCGATTGTAACCGACGGATAAGCCTGAAGCTTCATTGTTTCTATTATTTTCGCTCTTTCAATCGCAAAGGTGTAGCGGCCGCCCTGAAAGTGGTCATGCGACAGGATCGATCCGCCCACTATCGGTAAATCGGCGTTGGACCCGATAAAGTAATGCGGGAATTTTTCCGTAAAATCAAGCAGCCGGTCAAAAGTGGCCCGCGAAATTGTCATCGGCACATGCTCACTTTTGAACACAATCGAATGCTCATTGTAATAAACATAAGGAGAATATTGAAGGAACCAGTCTTCACCATTGAGCTGCAAAGGGATCGTCCGGTGGGATGCCCTTGCCGGGTGGCTGAACGTTCCTTTATAGCCTTCGTTCTCCCTGCACAAAACGCAGGTTGGATAATTGGAAGCAGGCGCATCCTTTAACAATGCGATCTCTTTTGGATCCTTCTCAGGCTTGGACAAATTGATGGTAATATCGATATCCCCGTAAGGTGTGGATGCTTGCCACTGCTTGTTTTTCAAAATCCTGTCCGCCCGGATGTAATTCGAAGCAATTGACATTCGATAATATTGGTCTGTAGCTTTTGATGGGCTTTCCCGGAAATTTTCGTAAAACTTGCTGATGATTTCTGACGGGCGTGGCATCAGGCAGTCCATCAGTTCTGTATCGAGAATATCACGCTCGGTTATGGTGTTCGTGTCAAGCCTGCCGGTTTGATGAGACCAGTCCAATATTCTCTCCAGAATGGCCGTAAGCTGCGGACGCTTGGTTTCCGCCCCACTGTCTTCCCAGTCATTAAGCTTCAGGATCGACAGAATGCGGTTTCGTACATAAATTTCATCCTCGGGTTGAAATAACTGTTCGCTGATCCCGTAATCCAATAAATGTTGGATTTGTTGATAGATATGTATCAATCCGGCACCCCACTTTTAAGTTGTTGACTTAATTAAATTAATTAACTATCTCTCCCTTATTTTAAATCTTACCCGGATTTTTTACAATGGTTTTTAGCAAGGAAAAAGTCAGTGGCCTTCCATTGGGAAGCCAAGAAAGGGGGGCCTATAACGGGTATTGGCGCACATAAAAGGATTGGAAGCACGAAAAATGTTTTCTATAGCGGGTTTCGCGCACGTAAACATATAAAAACGGAAGGCGCCGCAGCACCCTCCGTTTTTAGAACCGCATATTTCACAAAACACCGATAGTACCATGGAAGCAAAAGAATCGTCTGTTTGCTTCTATCGTCCTGCTACCGAGATCCACTCATACTGGCGGAGCCTTAATTCGAACAGTGTTAACGGATCCTGGTAGATTTCTGGTTTCGCCCGCATATTTTCCAGGGCTGCCCTGCTTGTTTCAATTGATGTTTGAGCTTCTGCCACCGCATGATTCAATACATCCAATGGATTACGGAAAAAGATGGCAACATCCCGGTCCAGCGATTTCTCAAATAAGTCGAACTGCAGCAGGAACCTGTCGGCAATTGAGGCCGCAGTGTCATGGTAGTCTTCATTTTCCAGGAATGTCTGGTACCTCGTTTGCAGCATTGTCCGGTTCTGCGACAGTGCACCCAATAGTGTTCCGGCGCTTTTCAATAAAAATTGTTGCGGGGTGAAGCGCAGCAGGATGTTTACTTTTTCCAGTTGGACGCCCCTGGTCATCCTGTCTGAATCCCTGCGCCAATCGTCAAGCACTTTAAAATCGCATTCCAGGCTCATCCGGTCTTCACCATATAACGTATTAAAGCCATCGCTTAATTCATTTAAGTAATTTTGGCTCTCGTTGAATTCTTCCTTCGCAAAAGCTATCCAGTCCTGGAGGGCGCTGTAATATTTCGGCAGCACAGTGGTATCCAGGTAATTCTGGATACGGTTGTTCATCTCCTCATTCAGTTCGAGATGGATTTTGCGGAAATTGCTGTCTTCGCTGATTACGTCTGTACAGCCCCTGAGCAGTTCAGGTATCTTTTCCAAAAGCTCAGCCTTTATTTCATTTTTTGTTTGCTGGTACGATTTCTTGATTGTCCTCGTCTTTTCCTCCTGCAAATCATTCAGCTGATGAATGGCTCCATTCAGCTTCACCTTCATGTCCTCATTCCACTGTATTGATTCAACCAGTCCATTTTCCTTTTCAAACCGTTTTTCTAACAGCTGCTTAATCAATCTTCGGACAAAAAATAACAGCTTTCCAGTCCGGTCTTCGGCAATATTCCGGGTGCTGAAATTTTCTTTGATGAATTCTGCAAGCTCCCGGAGCTGGGCCTTGCTTTCATATGTGGATGAAAAAGCAAACACTTTCGCACGGGGGAAATACTCTTTTACCCGCGCCCATGTATTCTCAACAATGCCGACAGCTTCCTGCTGGTCGTATATTGTATCCATTTTATTCAGAAGGAAGTGCACAGGAAGATTGGGTGCCTGATCCCGTATTTGTAAAAGTATGTCCTGTTCCTGCTCAGTAAAAGGTGCACTTACATTCATTACAAACAGGAGGCTGTCTGCAAACTGGGTACAGGTCATCACCTTTTCTACATTTGTGCCATTAATCCCCGGAGTATCGATAATCGCCAGTCCATGTTCCCTTAAAAATGGGCTTTGCAATGTGAAATCAATGACAGCGGCCCGGGAATGTGTTTGCTTGCGGACATCGGTTCTCTCATGAAACTCAGCCAGGCCTTCGATTTCCCTCACCTTGTTGTCCTCGATCTCATTGATGCTGGCTATTTCCCCATCCTTAAACATGACGACAGTGGAAGTAGCAGCTGGGCCCAGGACTTTTTCACCGAGAACAGAGTTGATGAACGAAGATTTTCCGGCGCCCGGCAGTCCCGCAACGAGAAGGTGGCTTGTTTGCAGATCAGACAGCTCCTTCACAATCCATCTAATACGGTTGCCAACATCTAAATCATTGTTCCCCGCCCATTTGACGATTTCCTCAAATAATTGCAGTGTTTCCTCCACTCCATTGGTGATGCTGCGAGATTGATAGACAAGTGTCTCTGCATCTTGAATGGAAGTTTCATCAATGCTTAGCGGGAAGATCTCATGCCAGGCAAGCACAGCTGCAGAAGCAAACATTGCATGGGAAGAATCCGTGATTTTGAGCCAGTTTGTCAAAAGGTTTGGCATGACACCCTTCAACTCATTGATATAATACTGCCCGTTAATCAACTGCAAATAGGCATCCTTATAAAGGGCTGACAGTTCATGCCATGCATCTGTGCGGCTTGCTTCCATGCCCAGGAACAGCTGGTCGAATGTCATTTGCCAGGAGAGTGCCATCCCTTCCTGCTTATAGCTGTTCCAAAGGCTTGCAGCAAACGCCTCAAACCGCGCCCTGTCAACACGGTGGAGCACTGCCAAAGCCTCATTAAAATACACCGGTGGAAGAGATTGTGCCCTGCCATTATCCACATATGTTTTAAGAACATCAAACCATTCGAGTGACTCTGTCCGGATTGCTTCGTTAACCGCAAGCTCGACGGCATTGCCCCAGTCTCCGTTTTCTTCAAAGAAAGCACGTGCCAGCCCGGTTACATTTGGATATTCCGGATTGAGGGCCACCGCTCCCTTGATCACGTTTACGGCCTCGTCCCGTTTGCCCTGTTCTATGTACACGGACAATAATTGGAGGGCTATTTCCGTTTTCAGTACCAGGCTTTCCGTATGGACAGATTTGTAAATGTCCTCGGCAGTCGTCAGCAAACCAAGCTCGAAGAATGCATCTCCCATGTTTTTCTTTGCCCACGGCTCCAGCTGATTGTTAATATTCTCCCATTTAAAAATGGCCGCCTCAAAATCTTTGTTATGAAAATATAATTCACCCTGTGCAAAGCGGATATGGGAAACATCCGGCATGTCTTTTTTCTGTTCTTCCTGGTACAGGTCCCCGAGCAAACGGACCGGGTGTGCCGTTTGATCAGGCGGTAAGAGTGTTTCATAGAACACCTTGCCGATCAGCTGATTCTCCAATGTCATTTTGAATCCTCCATAATACATATTTACAAACTCATTTTAGTTCTTAAGTTATATAATTATTCCTTTTATGCCATAAGTTAAAACTCTGTCCTAGTATTCTATCAAAGTTTTCTTTACGAAAAATTTCAATTAGCTTTCAATTAGAATACAAACATGTAATTAAATTGATTATTGGGACATATGCCCCGGCACTCATACCATTCGTGATTGAAGGCGGCATTGCGGGGGCAGGGCGCGCAGGACAGGATTCCAGTATTGTGCAGCCCGGCAAAAAGCAATATGATTGAATTATATGAACAGTCCGAAGGAGAAACAGACATGCTGAAACTTATCTTAAGAGGAGTAACTATAGAAGAAATTAGTTCCACCCTCGTTCAACAAAATGGGGGGAGTTATATTGCCATGCACCAAGGCAAGACACTTGCGGAGCTTCAGCCCGGAATGAACGAAGTCGTATTTCAGATCAGCCAACATCTCAGTCTGGAGGAATTCCAGGTGTTGCATGACGGCATCGTCAGCATATCAGAGGCGACGGGCGCGGAAATAGATGAAACGAAATGCCAGCTCGGTTATTTGCAAAATGGCGACAAGGCATATCTGATCAGCAATTGGGACGATTGGAAGCAATTTTTGGTGAGCGCTAAATTGAAGACACTTGAAGGCCAGAATGTAATTGTAAAAAAGGAAAACGGTGAACAGCTTGGTGCCGGATTGCTTGCCGAATTCACGACTGCGGTAAATCCGTTCCGCATCACTTCATGCACCTTGATCACATTGTTTGGTGACAAGAAAATAGAAGGAACACAGCTAACGGTGGAACCGGCTGGCCAGTTTGGGTGACGTAGCCTTTGCCGGATCATAAAGAAAACTCGCCGATTGGCTAGCCTTGAGGCGAAGGCAGAAGCGTAGTTGCTTAGTACCTAAAATTGGCCCCGCGTCGAGTTTTCTGCTGCTGCCAATTTTAGCTTTCCTAAAGTGTGAAAAAATAGCACCGGGTCACGGTGCTATTTTTGCTTTTTTCTATACTCCTGCTTCTTCCAGATGAGATAGGCGATTGTTGCGAGCACTGTTGAAAGGAGAGCCAGGGACATAAATGTGTAAACATGGCCGTATTCCTCTCCGTAAAACCCCTCGATCACATTGGACAGGGACACGATATTGATGACGAGAAACAGGAAAATTGAAAAAAATGCAGCCTGTTTTTTACCCATGTCTTACTTCCCTCCCCACTGCAAAAACTTTCCCGTCTTTCACTTCCAGAAGAATTTTCGGAAGCTCCCGCTGCGGCGGCCCCGCAACTGGGTGGCCGCTGTTCACGTCAAAGTAGCCTTTGTGGCAAGGGCATAATAAGATATTTTCTTTATGTTCATAAAAAACCGGGCACTGCAGGTGGGTACATTTATTATTATAAGCTACAAACTTATCATCCGGGGTCCTGACAAGGATTGCGGGATCATCTTTGGTGGGGTAGTTGAAATTCCTGGCTTCACCGATATCCAGGTCAGCTTCATCAGTGATTTCAACCCGTTTTACATTTCCATCCTGATCTTTCAGGTATGAGATGATTCCAAAGGGAGTGGTGGCCAGCCCGATTGCCACTGTCGCCCCAAACGAAGCTTTTAAAAATGCCCTTCTGTTTATGTTGACATCATCTTTCCTGTTCAGGTTGTCTATCAACTTGATCATATCCTGGTCGTCAGATTGATGGTTTTTGTTATTTTTATCTTCCGTCATAACTGACACCTCCAGCTTCACATATTATTGTTGGGAATCCGTATAAACTCCAAAGAATTCCGGGACGTAATCCCACTTGTTGCCTTCCTGTGGTTTTTTGCCTTCAATCAGGTTCATTTGTGTCCGTCTTCTTCTCAATTGCTGCATTTCATCAAAGTCGATGAAGCGGATTGCGTCACTTGGGCAGACTGAAGCGCACATCGGTGGAATGTCGTCCCTCGTCCTGTCATAGCACATATCACATTTGTACATTTTGTTCTTTTCAAAGTCAAATTTAGGAATCCCGAACGGGCAGCCAAATGTACAGTTCCGGCAGCCAATGCATTTTTCCTCCATCGCTGAAAGGACCACGCCTTCTTCAGTGATCTGGATTGCATTGGCCGGGCAGACGCGCGCGCATGCCGGGTCTTTGCACTGCAAGCACAACATCGGGAAAGTCTGGCGAGATTCAGTGAAGTCCACGTATTCGACATAGTTCCGTTCCTTGGCATCATGGTCACCGCACTCACGGCAGGCTGCCTGGCAGGCCCGGCATCCAATACATCGTTCAAATTCAAGATACATTATTTTTTTCATGTCACGTTCCTCCTTGTAAGAAAAGCGGAAGCGTCTTGCCCAGCCCCGGCAGGCATAATCTCCTGCAGGAAATCCTGATTTCCGGATGGAGACGGCTTATGACCCGAGCTGCTCAAAGCTAACGCTTCTCGCAAGATACTCGGGGAAGTCTATTCAGGATGAAAACTGGCTAGGCGCTGGAGCTAGACATCGAAAACTTTTCTCGCATAATAATTTATTAAATGAACGTATTTTTTCCTTAGGATAATTTTTCGAGCTTTACAGCACAAACTTTAAACTCAGGCATCCGTGAAGTCGGGTCCAGTGCCGGATTGGTCAATTGGTTAATGGACATTTCCTTGCCCCAGTGGTAAGGGACGAACAGTGTATCTTTCCGAATCGCTTTTGTCACGCGAACTGGTGTAACCATCTCACCACGAGGAGTACAGAGTTTAACTTTTTCTCCATCTTGTACTTGATACGCGCTTGCAAGTTCCGGATGCATTTCCGCAAATGGCTCAGGGCATTGCTCCATCAGGAATCCGACACGCCTTGTCTGGTTCCCGGACAGGTAGTGGAAGACAACGCGCCCGGTTGTGAGCCAGAGCGGGAACTCCTTGCCTGGCACTTCTGCCGGGTCTTCCCAGTCGACAACCGCAAGATTTGCACGGCCGTCTTCAGTCGCAAATTTTTCTTTAAAAACCGTTGGCGTGCCTTCATGATCCTCTGCAGGTGCCGGCCAGAACACGCCGTCCTGTTTGTCAATTTTTTCATATGTGACGCCATAATAGTCCGCTTTTCCGCCCTTGGAAGCGAGGCGCAGCTCGTCGAAGATTTCGCCTGGCTCATTGTATGGGAAGAACTTGCCCCGGCCTAGCCGCTCCGCGATCATTTTAATGATTTTCCAGTCTGGCTGTGATTCTCCAAGCGGCTCCACTACTTTGCGAATCCGGATGATCCGGCCTTCGAGATTTGTTGTTGTCCCCTCGTCCTCTGCCCATGTCGTAGCCGGCAGGACTACGTCTGCAAGCTCGGCCGTCTCTGACAGGAAGAAGTCATTGACTACAAGGAAATCCAGGCTTTTCATAGCTTTAGTTACATAATTGATGTTTGGTGATGAAACAACCGGGTTCGAACAGATCACATGCATCGCGCGGATCGTCTTGTTTTCCATCAGCTCGAACATCTCATAGGCAGACACACCCTGCTGCGGCATTTCTTCAGGCTTGATGCCCCAGACGCCGGCAATGTATTCAACATGCTTTGGCTCGGTGATCTTGCGGTAGCCTGGAAGCGCATCGGCTTTCTGGCCGTGCTCGCGTCCGCCCTGGCCATTGCCCTGGCCTGTGAATGTTGCAACCCCTGAAGCGAATTTGCCGATCTGGCCCCGCAATAATGCCATCGATGTGTAAAGGCTGACGTTGTCAACGCCTTTTATCTGCTGTTCGACACCGCGGGCAAACATGACCACCGAACGTGGTGATTTGCCGTATATATGTGCTGCCTTCACAATTTTTTCAACAGCAACACCTGTAATTTCAGATGTATATTCAGGCGTGAATTTCGCCGTCATTTCTTTTAGCTCTTCAAAATTATTGCAGCGCGCCTTGACATATTCATAATCAACATAGTCGTGCTTGATCAAGAGATGCATGATTCCATTGGCTAGAGCTGAATCCGTTCCTGGCAGCAGGTCAAGGTGCACATCGGCAACACGCGCTGTCGGAGTTTCACGCGGATCGGCAACAATGATTTTCACGCCCTTGTCCTTCGCTTTCCACAACCACTGGATGCTGGTCGGATGGCACTCAGCCGTGTTTGTTCCTGACATGAAGAAGCAATCTGTGTGCTCAAGCTCTGTCCAAGGAAGGGTTGATCCGCGGTCCATGCCCAGCGTCTTGTTAAATCCACCGGCAGCAGAGCTCATGCAGTAGCGGCCGTTGTAGTCGATATAGCGTGTGCCAAGGCCGACGCGGGCATATTTTCCGACGAGATAGCATTTTTCGTTTGTCATCGATACGCCCCCGTAAACACCAACTGCATCCTTGCCATATGTGCCCTGGATTTCCTTGAACTTGCGCTCGATCAAATCAAGCGCTTCTTCCCAGGAAGACTCGACGAATTTGCCGTTCTTCTTGATCAAAGGCCGTTTGATGCGGTCCGGATGGTCAACTGTCTGGTAGGCTGTCACCCCTTTAGGGCACATTTTTCCTCTTGTCAGCACCCAGTCATAACGGGGTTCGACGCCGACTACCTTGTTCGTTTTTTCATTGACGCGTATGTGCATGCCGCATTGCATCCCGCAGTAGCAGCAGTGGGTTGTCACTAATTTTTCACCTTTGCGGAGCTGGTTTTTGACGCCTTCTTTAACGAGAAACTGGCTCATTGACTGTTTCCTCCCTCAAGTCTTGGTCTATACCGTAAAATTGTTCTGAACGTTTTTTGCTGAATCCTGGTAAATGGATCCCGTTATTGGTCACGACTGGGCCGTATGGATTTCCTTTAGGGGCTTCCATGTTCATTTGTTTCAATGCCCTCATGCGGCGGCGGCAGGCCGTGCAGTAATCGGACAGGTATGATCCATCCGCAAGCTGTAGGTCGAAGTTTTGTGCTTTCAAAATCGCCTGTACATCGGCAATCTGGGCATCATCGCTGTACACTTGCCCGCAGCACTTGCAGGCTTTTGTATCGACTTTCACTGTTTCCTGGTAGCTCATCGGAACGGCAGTGGCAAGCGGCCTGATCGGCACATGGAACAGTTTCCCGAATGGGAAGTACATCAGCATGACAACGACGGTTACTTGATGGATCAGCGACATGTAATGGTGCATCCAGCCTTCCAGGAAGGTGTAGGACACGGTCAGGAACAAGCCTGTTGCCGTCACTGCAAGCAATATAAGGAGCGGCAAAATGTCAAACTCGAAACGCTGTGTGACTTTGACATCGTAATCTGTGACCCTGCGGTACAGTGCCATGCAGACACCGATCATCACCATGATAGCCCCGATGTTCAGGGCATTGTAGACGATCTCGGCAAAGATTCCGTGTGCTGCCATCTTGATTGTCGGGATATTGAAGAAAACAACCTGGTACGTTTCCGGGTCAACAAGGTCAAAACGGAACCAGCCAAACGTCAGCCCGAAGGTCACCCCAAAGGAAATGATGCAGCCCCATGATATCATCAAGTGCTGGATGCCCCGGTACAGACCCCGGTTAAAAATGAATTTTTGAAGGATGATATTATCAATGAGAGTTTTAAAAACTGCTTTGGCGTTCCGCTTTTGGCGCTGTTTATCGAACAGGTTTTTTACGCTTCGCGATGCCACCCTGTTCGTTGCCGTCCTATAGAGCCAGAAGCTCATCCGGATTGCAAGGCCCACCGCGAATATCGCTGACGAAATCGCATAGCCTAAAAGTGCCATATCTATATGAAGAAAATTATCGGTCGCCACCCACATCGAAAAAAATAGGATGAGTACAGCATAGAACGAATACATGCTTGTTTTGGAGTAAAAAGATTTTTCAAAATTATACACGCTCGAAACCTCCTTACGGTTATTTCTGTTAAAAGAGTAACACGGAGAACAGCTTGAACAAGGCATAAAATATAAACAATTTGTGAATAGTGAAAACTTGATTTTTCACCGTGTGGCACTGGACAAATTCCGATGCGGTTCATATGTTCATTTTCTACCTAAATATTAAAATAGGATAACAGCTGCGTATGTGAAGTACGTCACACCAAGTATTTTTCTTAAAAACTTCGGTTTATTTCTTCACCCGCACAGCCGGAAAGCCCCTGTCCACAGACTTCTGCCTACAATTCTTCAATGTTCAAGAAAGTTTCTTTTTATCGATGCCGGTTTTTCCTTATAATGAGAATGTAACTAACCGAAAAGGGGTTTTTAAAATTGGACAAGCCATTTAAAGCATTTTTAGTCGACAAATCTGAGGACAATTTCACAGCTGGAATTAAGACCGTTGTTCTCGAAGATCTGCCCGCAGGCGATGTTGTTATCAAGGTTGCATACTCGAGCGTGAATTATAAAGATGGCCTGGCCAGCATTCCGAACGGTAAGATAGTAAGGAATTATCCGTTCATTCCCGGAATAGACCTTGCCGGTACTGTCGTGAGTTCAGCCGACTCCCGTTTTAAAGAAGGTGACGAAGTCATTGCGACCAGCTACGAAATTGGTGTTTCCCATTTTGGCGGATTTAGTGAGTTTGCGAGAATACCGGCGGAGTGGATCGTGCCTCTCCCTGATGGATTGACTTTAAAAGAAGCCATGATATACGGCACTGCCGGTTTTACCGCTGCTTTATCTGTCCACCGCCTCGAACAAAATGGACTTACTCCAGAAAAAGGCAAGGTGCTGGTTACAGGGGCTACCGGAGGCGTAGGGAGCATCGCGGTATCAATCCTGGCGAAGCGGGGCTATCATGTCGTGGCAAGCACAGGGAAAGAATCGGAACATGGTTACTTGATGGAAATCGGGGCAAAGGAAATCGTTTCCCGTGAGGATATATATGGGGAAAAAATCAAGCCGCTGGACAAGCAGCTGTGGGCTGCAGCGGTCGACCCGGTTGGCGGCAAAACACTGGCTGCAGCCTTGAGCAAGCTCGATTACAACGGTTCTGCGGCGGTCAGCGGCCTGACAGGCGGAACTGACGTGCAAACCACCGTTTTCCCGTTCATCCTGAGAGGGATTAACCTGTTGGGCATTGATTCCGTCTACTGCCCTATGGACACAAGGCAAGAGCTGTGGCATAGAATGGCGACCGACCTGAAGCCAGAGGGGTTATTGGACACAATCAAAAAAGAAGTCACGCTAGAGGAACTGCCGGCTTCATTGGATTCCATCCTTAAAGGTGAAGCGCGCGGGCGGACAATCGTGAAACTTTAATGCCAGCTATGTAAACTATTAATGCCCACCCCCCTGCTGGGGATTGGGCATTAATAGTTTACATCCTCAAAATAATTGGTTATTTATGGTGATAATATTATGCGTCTATATCACTTTTTAAAGACAATTTTTCCGTTTCCCTGGTGCATTTTGTCCTTGGGATCCTGTCTCAAAGACAGTTTAATTGTTTCCCTGAAGCTTTTTGGCCTTGACAGCCTGTCTCAAGGACATTTGTTCCTTGCAGCCTTGCCCTTCCTGCTATTGATTCGGGTTCAGCTTTGACTGGCGGATGACCTGGTTGATCACTTCGGAAAAAACCAGACCGATCGCGATCGCACCGGAAATCATCGTTGCTTTCGCCGCCAGCGCAACGGCTGTGCTATAGTCATTTTCGACGAAATTCCTCATCGCATCATACGCGAGACCGCCAGGGACTAACGGAATGATTCCGGCAACACTGAAAATGATGATGGGTGTCTTGTATATCTTGGCAAACACCTGGCTCGTCACCGTAATGAAAAACGAGGCAGCAAGGGTGCTGAAAACAGTACCAAATCCGATGTTCTCCAAAACGATGTAAACCATCCAGCCAAACATCCCTGACAATCCGCATTTAATCAAAGATTCCTTCGGTGCATTGAAAAGAATTCCGAATGCCGCCGAAGCGATAAAACTCGTAACAAGCTGTTCAATGTACATCATTTATATACTCCTCTTGACTGAAACGGCACCTGCGGCCGTTAAAATTTATCAACGAACCAGTTCCTTAAATAAAAGACAACACAACAGCTATCCCGGAGCCGATGGCAAATGCAGTCAATAGAGCTTCTGCCCCTTTTGAGATTCCCGATACCAAATGGCCGGCCATCAGATCCCTGATGGCATTGGTAATAAGCAACCCTGGCACAAGCGGCATAACTGACCCGATAATGATTTTATCCAGCTCATGGCCAAGCCCGGCCTTAACAAACGCGAATGAAATCAGCCCAATTAGGAAACTCGAAACAAACTCCGCAAAAAATTTGATTGGGACGAGCCTGTGGAACTGTATAAAAAATAAATAGCCTGCTCCCCCGGCAACCATGGAAGGAAGAAAATCTGGCCAGCCACCCTTGAACATAATCAAAAAACAGCCACTTGCAACTGCCGCAGCAAACAGCTGCAGCTGGACGGAAAATGTCAGGTTGGCTGATTCGATATCCTTTAACTGACGGAAAGCTTCTGCAAGATCCAGGTCGCCGCTGCTGATCTTCCTGGAGATGTTGTTTACCATTGCCACCTTCTTTAGGTCCGTTGTGCGATCCGATATCCTGACAAGCTTCGTCGTAACGGGCCCCTTGCCTCCTGAAGTAAAAATGATAGCGGTCGGTGTCACATAACTGTGTGTTTCCCCAACCCCGAACGCAGACGCCATCCTCATCATCGTGTCTTCTACCCGATATGTCTCCGCACCACTCTGCAGCATGATTTTCCCTGCCAGCAGGCAGGCCTCTATCGCCTCATATATTTGTTTGTCCCGCAATTCCATTTCCTACATCTCCACAAAATCTCTCATAATTTATTATTCAGTGTATAGCATAGTCCCCGCATGAATCAATTCCTATCAACTTTTATATGAACTAAATCGGGGAAACATGTTAAAAACACTCACAACGGGAAAAGAAACTATGTCAGCGAACCTGACAAAATAGCAGATAACCGTCTTGCGCTTTTATAAAATAACTTTAACAAAAAACGAAAGGGGAATTGTTACAATGCCGTTTTTACGTGAAGCCGTTGAGAAGCAGAGGCGATTTTTTATGAATCAACTAATCGAGAACGGCTTATTAAAACATTCTGACAAACCGGCTAATAAGTTCACCCTGACTGAATTGAAACATGCTTATAACAACTTTTGCAAAAAGGGAGTGCAAAAATAAATGAGGAACAATGAAGTGATTGAACTGGCAAAACGAATCGTGGAGCTTGATCTGCTCAGGGATCAAACCTGGAAAGAATTTGTGCAAATAACGGGAGACCGTGCCTATGAGCTTTTTAGGATGATCCAAAATAACTAGTGGGTTAAATCCCATTGAAAAAGGAAGGTTTGGCACCTTCCTTTTTTGCTGCAAAATCAGCGCTATGACCCAGTTGTTTTTGATGTTATTTTTCCGTTTTTTTTCTGAAACCTCCATAACCTGGGTAGCCGGTGCCCTTCTTGCCGAATTGGCCAATATCGCCATATCCCTTACAGCCACATCCTGATCCTCCCGGGCTAATGTCGCCATACCCTGGATTACCCGTTGCACCTTGGTTGAGCCCGCCGTAACTCGGTGAGCTGGTGGCTCCGAATCCAGCCTGGCCGAGCCCTCCGTAACCTGGGTAGCCGGTGCCATCCTGGCCCAAACCTCCGTAAACTGGAGAACCTGATCCTCCATAACCGGCCTGGCCAAGTCCTCCATACCCAGGGGAACCAGGTCCTCCATATCCGCCCTGGCCAAGTCCTCCATACCCGGGGGAACCAAGTCCTCCATAACCGGCCTGGCCCAGGTCTCCATAACCAGGCAAACCGGCATAGCCACTTTGTGGATAGCCACCCTGTCCATATACACCTGATCCAGGATAACCTGCTCCCTGGATCCCGTACTGAAGGGGCAACCCGCCCTGCGTGCGGCCTGTGTAAGGGAAACCATTGCTGCCTGGATAAGCTCCAGGGTAATTTCTTTTCCTCATCGCCTTCTCCTCCTTTTATAAATCACCAATAGTTTATGTCAGTGCAGCAACCCAGTCTGGATTACCACCTATGGCGAAAAATAAAAGGCTATCAGACGTACATATTTTGTTGGGCTTAGTACAGTGCACACGCTACAACAATCATCCCAATAATTGAAAGGGGAGACTACGGATTGTGAAGTCCTATGCACTTAATCAAAAAAATAGCTGCCGAACTTTCGGCAGCCTGCAACGTTCTTATCTTTCAAACATGGTGCGAACAGCATTATTAAAGTCTTCAAGCAGCCCATCAGTATTCCTGCCTGCACGGATATCATCAGCATAGTTTTGCAATCTGTTGTAATCATCCTCATTCAATGAAACGTAAACCCTGTGCACTTTATCATCCGCTGCACGAACCTGGTCAGCGATTTTTTGTTCCAAAGCTGTATTCACTGAGGTGTAATCATTGCCGTTTCCGCCAGGTGCCGCACCTTTATTCGTACCGTTACCGCCATTTGTACCATTTCCATTATCATTCGTCCCGCCTCCTCCGGGAGCGGCACCTGTATTCGTACCGTTCCCAACACCGTAGCTCGCACCGGTTCCATTTCCATTTGCATTGTCTGTCCCGTGTCCGTTGCTGTTTTCATTCCTGTTATTGTTTTTACCGGCATCTCCCTTGCCATCTATAATGCCATTTTCGATAAAGGGATTATCTGCGCCTTCCATTGTGTCATTGCCTCCGTTGTTGCCTCCGCCGCGGTTACCCCCGCGATCATCATTGCCGCCTCTGTTGGTATCGTCGTGTGCGAGCCGTACCGCTACATAAGCATTATTATTGGTGATAATGACATGAGCCTGTTCCACCTCATCCATGCGCTCTACATTTTCGGAAGCACGGTTTGCCACTCTCATTCTCTTGTTATTTTGACTTCCTTCATTTGCGTTGTTCGTCCGGGCCCTGTTTGTCTTGACCCGCCCATCCTCATTATCCAGGGCATTATTGTCTCCTTGGCATCCCGCCAAACTGAACAGGAAAATGGCTGAAACCAGCATGATCCACGCTTTTCTCATTACGGTCACTCCTTTAAATAAAGTTGCAACCATAGGATGCCAAGTTTCAGGCGAACTATTCTTTGAATGGGAAGTTCGTGCGACCAAGTCAGGTGTCTGAGCTATTCTATCAATTTGAAGTTCGTGTGAGCCAGCAGGTTTCTGAGCTATTATTTTTGGTTATATATTAGTGTCAGAATTTTATAAACTTTCTAAGGAGGTTTTTATGAAAAAGTTCAGTTTCCTGCTAGCCGTGATGTTCTTAATGAGTTTTATGTTCAGCGCATCTGCACCGGCCCCACAGGCCAAGTTTCTGTCTGCGGAGGTTGATCCAAAGCTTCAACAATTGCTAAAGAATCCTTCAAGCTCGGGGAACGTCGAGGCCATCATCACATACAAAGCATTCCCTGCATTGACTGATGTACAACTATTAAAATCTCTTGGCTTAAAAACAAAACCCTTTGACAATTTGCCGATGTTAGCTGTAAAAGGTGATGTTGGTGTACTCGCGAAACTCCTAGCTTCTGCGACCAACATTGCATCTGTCTATTTAAATGAAGACTTGCAATATTTTTTAAAAGACAGCCGCACGCTGATTGGCGCTGAAGCTGTCTGGAATGATCTTGGATATACCGGAAAAGGTGTCACGGTTGCAGTCATAGACAGCGGAATTGACGCTACCCATCAAGACCTGAAATTTGGCGAAAAAGTGATCCAGAATGTCAAGTTTTTGGCAGGCGACCTGTTCGGAAATGAACCACTTTACCTTGAGAATGTCGCCAATACGGACACGACTTCCGGGCATGGCACGCATGTTGCCGGAACGATTGCAGGAAGCGGGACTGCCAGTGATGGACTATATAAAGGTGTTGCTCCCGATGCAAAATTGGTCGGCCTTGGCGTCGGTGAAGGGATCAACATCCTTTGGTCACTTGAAGCCTTTGATTATGCTATCGAAAACCAGCAAAAATATGGGATTGACGTCATCAGCAACAGCTGGGGTTCAACCGGTGCATACACTCCGGACCATCCAATCAACGTCGCTTCAAAAAAGGCCCATGATGCCGGCATGACTGTTGTATTTGCTGCTGGCAATGAAGGTCCTGGCGAAAATACGCTTAACCCATATTCTGCAGCACCATGGGTCATCAGTGTTGCGGCAGGGACAAAGGATAAGCAGCTGGCTGACTTTTCGTCAAGAGGAGTAGCGGGAGACCAGAACCTCCATCCTGATATCACCGCTCCTGGAGTCGATATTGTTGCGGCCCGTTCATCCACAGGATTGGTGATGAATGCCCTTGGCACGGCAACAGATGCGACTTATATCGAAAACCCTGGCTACCTGCCTTTCTACACTACTTCCAGCGGAACGAGCATGGCGACTCCGCATATTTCCGGGGTCATCGCGCTGATGGAAGAAGCACAGCCTGGTTTGACACCAGACATGGCACTGGATCTTATGGTCCAGACAGCAGACCCTATGGCAGGCTATGAGCTTCCTGAAGTCGGGGCCGGCTATGTAAATGCATACAAAGCAGTGGAAAAAGCGGCGGCCGCTGCGACAACAGCTGCCAAATAAAGCTAGCAAGCAGCCACGGCTGCTGCAAACTAAACATTGAACACAGCATCCGTGTTGCTAGCACCAAAAACATCCGCGGCTATTGTAGTAAAATACACCCTAAAAGAAGCACCCTGCCTGTTATTGGCAGGGTGCTCTTCATGCAGTGCATACAATTTAATCAATCATTATTTTTAGCGATGGAATTCCGGGCCAGCATTTCAATCGTCATGTCATCCATTGGCGGGTTATGCAAACCTGCCCTGACATCCCGGTAATACCGCTGGAGCGGATTTTTCAGAGAGAGGCTCCTTGCACCGACTACCCTCATCGCCAGGTCAACCACCCTGATGGCGGCATTGGTTACGGCGAGTTTTACTGCACCCAATTCAGGCTGCAAAAGGTCCCGTTCTGCGTGATCAGCACGATCCCATTTTTCAGCAACTGCATAAAGAAAATGGCGTGCTTTCATCAGTTCCAGCTCCATCTCGCCGATCTTCTGGCGGACAGTGGGCAATTCGATGATGGAACCTGAAATACTGTTTGGTGAGTACTCTTTCGCAAATTGAATGGCATAGGTCTGTGCGGCCTGAGCGATCCCTAAATAGCATGCGGGGATATGAAGCAGCCAGCCGTTCGTCTTCCTGTCTCCCCCACTAAATTTCTCAACAAAAAATTCCGGCTTTACTGCCACATTTTCCAGGATCAGGTCGTGGCTGCCTGTCCCGCGCATAGCAATGCTGTCCCACGTTTCTTCAACCCGGACTCCGGCTGCTGACCTCGGAACTAAAAAGTTCCCTGTGTCGTCGCTATCCTTGATAGACGCACTGACAATGATAAAGTCGAGAACTGGTGCCATCGTCGTAAATGTTTTTCTTCCGTTGATTACCCAGTGGCCGTCTTTATGTTCGGCGGTTGTCTGAGGTTTGCCGCCTCGTGTAGGGCTTCCAGTCTGGGGTTCTGTAGCCGCAGCGTTAAGCAAAGCTCCCTTTTTCACTTCTTCACATACATACCGGAACAGTTCCTCGTCCCATAAATTCTTCTCTCCAAGATTTTTAATGATTCCCATATGCCAGCCGATCGATAAAGCGGTCGAGCCATCCCCTTCCGCAATCCGTTCCTGATGCCTGACAAACTCCGACAGGGAAATTTCTTTCCCTCCAAATTTTTTCGGAACTGTGAGGCTTGTATAGCCTGTACTTCTTAAATCCTCAATATTTTCATATGGGAAAATCCCTTTTTCATCTGTTTCAGCCGCCCTTTCATTAAAGCGGCTGGACAGGGTGCGCATCATTTGCAGGCGCTCACCGGAGGTGTCCAATTGCTGAAATTTCATATGCCGAACTCCTTTTCTATCTATACAACATTTGTTCCTTATTTTAATGTTTTCGTCTCTAAAGTACGAATATTAAGTTTCACCTTCTATCTTGTTTTACCTTGTGTTTTTTATGTAAAACCCGGATGGCGTCTTGTATTTCTTGTATTTTCTTATTAGTATAGAGTTCTATGGAAATGTATAATGGTAATAATTAAAATAGACATTACATACAAAAGGAAAGGCTGATACAGGGTGGAAGAGAATTCGAATTTTATAAAGACGATCATTAAAGAGGATTTGGAAAGCGGAAAGCGCGATAAAGTTGTTACCCGCTTTCCGCCTGAGCCAAACGGATATCTCCATATCGGGCATGCCAAATCGATCATCATCAACTTTGGGCTGGCTGATGAATTTAACGGTACGACAAATCTGCGTTTTGATGATACTAATCCGCTAAAAGAGGACCAGGAATACGTCGACGCCATTCAGGAAGATGTGAAATGGCTCGGATACGAATGGGAAAATCTATTTTTTGCTTCCGATTATTTCGATGAGATGTATGAGCGGGCAGTGCTGTTAATTAAAAAGGGAAAAGCCTATGTCGACGACCTGACACAGGAGCAAATCCGCGAGTACCGCGGTACATTGACCGAGCCTGGAAAAGAGAGTCCTTACCGGAACCGTACCATTGAGGAGAACCTTGACTTGTTCGGGCGCATGAAGGCCGGTGAATTCGAAAATGGCAGCCGGGTGCTGCGGGCGAAAATTGATATGGCATCGCCAAATATTAACCTGCGTGATCCAGTGATATACCGCGTTTCCCATGCAACGCACCATAACACTGGCGATAAATGGTGCATCTATCCAATGTACGCCTTCGCCCACCCTCTTGAGGATGCGATCGAGGGTGTGACCCACTCGCTTTGCACGACGGAATTTGAAGACCAGCGCCCACTTTATGACTGGGTGGTCGCTGAATGTGAAATGGAAGGCCAGCCACAGCAGATCGAGTTTGGCCGTCTAAATGTAACAAACACTGTCATGAGCAAACGGAAGCTTAAAAAGCTGGTCGATGAAGGGTTTGTGGATGGCTGGGACGATCCCCGCATGCCGACACTTTCCGGCTTGAGGAGAAAAGGCTATACTCCGGAATCAATCCGGGAATTCGTTAAAGCAACCGGCGTCTCAAAAGGCTCCGGGGCCGTTGATGAACAGATGCTTGAGCATTTTGTGAGAGAAGACTTGAAGTTAAAAGCACCGAGGACGATGGGTGTGCTGCGGCCATTAAAAGTTGTCATAACCAACTATCCTGAAGGCCAGGTTGAAATGCTTGATGCTGAAATCAACCCTGAAAATCCGGCAATGGGAATGCGGCAAATTCCGTTCTCCCGTGAAATTTATGTGGAGCAGGATGACTTCATGGAAAATCCGCCAGCTAAATATTTCCGCCTCTTCCCGGGCAATGAAGTGCGTTTAAAGCATGCTTATTTCATTAAATGTGAAGAAGTGGTAAAAGATGAAAACGGTGAAGTGGTTGAACTCCGCTGCACATATGATCCGGAAACTAAAAGCGGCACAGGGTTTACCGGCCGTAAAGTAAAGGGCACTCTCCACTGGGTGGATGCAACGCATGCCCTTCCTGCAGAATTCCGCCTGTACGAACCGTTAATCCGGGATGCCGATTTAAATGAAGAGACTGATGAAGATAAAACTTTCCTTGACTATGTCAATGAAAACTCAATGGAAATCCTGCACGGCTTCATCGAACCAAATATGAAGGATGCAAAACCCCAGGACAAGTTCCAGTTCTTCCGGCACGGCTATTTTAATGTCGATCCAAAGCATTCAACAGAAGAAAATCTTGTTTTTAACCGGATTGTTTCATTGAAAAGTTCGTTTAAGCTTTAAGATTTCAATGTATTGCAGCCTCAGGGCTGCTTTTTTTATTTAATTTGCTTAAAAAACAAGGGCAATTGGAAATCTTGAGGAGGCTACAGGGAAAATAATTTGAGTTAAATGAGGTTACCGGGATTATACACAAGTTACCGGGATTAAAAATGCAGTTACCGGGATTCAAAATGCAGTTACCGGGATTAACGCCAATGTACTCTTTTATTAGCGAAAAAATGGAGTCTCCAGGGAATCGGTTTGATTTCTGCTCCACATTTTCATGTTTAAAACCTTTTAATAATGGAACTATACATAATGAATGTTTATTGCTTACGTGAACGATTATAAACTTCGCCAGGAGGGAGCAGAATGTTAGACAGCTTTATTAATGAAAAGATCCAGATTAAGTTCAAGAATTTGCCCGAGGATTTGATTGGCCCTATCACAGGTATCTATCAGCCAAACGAGTGGTATCTTGTCAAATTAATTAAATCAGACAACATGGGGTTATGGGTCGAAAACCCCTGCTATATAAGGACTAGAACTGAAGATGACGAAGGTAAAGCGATTCCTGCGGACCAGCAAAAGGAAGAAACTTGTGTAAGCAATCTGCTGATCAGATGGGATTACATCAGTTCTGTGATCACTTTTCCAGATCATATATCACCACAAAAAGTGAAAGAAGCCAAGTTGATCGGTTTCAAACCGGACGAGGATTAATTCTTCCTATCAGCCCATTTAAAAACCTGCCCGAGTCAATTTACCAGGCAGGTTTGTTTTTTCATCTAATAAGCTGGATTTCCACATACAAAAATGAAATTGAAATCATTTTATCGACTCGAGAAAAGAGTCTAGTTTCTCATTGAACAATGGAGTCTCTTCTAAAAAGGGCAGTGGCAGCTATTTTCAAAGATTTCGAGCCGAGAGTTTGGAATGTTTTGTTTCAGTGTTCTCCGGCTGCCACCGGAATCAGCTTTTCTTCCCTGCCAAAGCACAATAAAGTCGGCAGCTTTATTTTGGGCAGGAACGGGCGGTAATCCACAACAGACTGGTCAAATAGAACGGTGCTTGCAATCGTCTCTGGCAATCTGGCTGTTTCCTCCAGCATCCAGGCAAAATCCTCGGCTGAAAGTTCTTCCTTGAACATTAGAGGGATAAATCCTTCAAGGAATCCAACCTGGTTGACCTGGATTTCCCTCATGAAATGAGTAAGAGTCACAAGGTCGAATGCACCGATTTCAAAATCAGGCCATTTAAAGTCGGAAGCCAGCTCATCTACAATCAGAGTGGAGTGAATATTCTCTTCCCCAAACTGCTTCAGATAATCCCACACAACGAAAGCCCCCATCGACCACCCGGCCAATGTAACATCCTTCAACTCCAGTGTGGTTATGAAGGTGTGCAGGTCACGGGCATAATTTGCTACGGTATGTCCTGAATTCACATGAGAGGAGCGCCCGCAAATCCAATGCGATAGCCCGGTAATTTTTAGAAAAATAAGGCATCTGCTTATGGAAAAAACGGCTGCTCATCCAAACACCATGGATAAAAATAATAGGCCTGCCTTCGCCTTGATCCTCGTAGTACAGCTCTACACCCTCTTCAATGTTGATATATGGCATCCTTGATCCCCCTTTCCGTCGAGAGCACCCTTTGACGAAGATATGCTTTAACTGTGTGGCGTATACTTATGACAATGCGAAATTCTTACTCCATGTTCAGAACAAAACATAGGGCTGCAGTGGCAGGAACTGCTTAAACCGTTCCCAAACGTCACCACTCGAATTTGGACAAGATATTAAGTGGGCTGTCCATGGGTTTTTGCCGTGCCATTCCACGTTTACCTACATAATTTGTAATGTGTTAAGACAAATTCACAAACAGGAGTGACGCCCAGTGTATCAATACAGTTTTAATCATGAGTATGTCCCTCAGCAATTTGACCCTTACGCATTTCATGGCGAGAGCCAGCAATTCAATCCTTATCTATTTCATGATCACAGCCAGCAATTCGATCCTCATGTAAATTATAACCAGAATCAGCAATTCCAGTATGAAGAGGCATTTGATCCATTCAGACAGCCACCCCAGCTTCAGGAACTCGAAAGAAGAGTAGATGTGCTTGAGAGGCAAAACCAGCGGCAAACACAGGAACTGACCAGGCAAAACAGTGAAATCGGCCGAATCAACAGGGAAATCAACAGGATCAATAGAGAATTTGGACGGATCAATCAGGAAATCACCCGTATAAACAGGCAGGTTGTCCGCCTTAGCCAGCAGATAGGCGGGCGGTAATTCATCCTAAGCAGCCAATCAGAGGATTTTTATTGCATAACATGAAAACGAAAGCAGCAGGAACCATATCCCAAGGTTCCTGCTGCTAGAGTAATTAAACATTCACCATGCAAATTCCTTTTTTTAGGAACTATTTTTTACCGAGTATATAGATTGAAAAAATCCGCTTGGATAACTTCCAAGCGGATTTTTTATTAGCTTTCTATAACATTTCCTTCTCCAGGAATCGGGTGATCTTTCAAAAGCTTGGCAAAATGAAGCAAATTGTATGCCATAATTTTTGCGTGCTGCATTGTGAATTCGTTTTGATAGCCTTTGGCTTCAATATAGGAAGGGCCTGGACCAGCTTCTCCAACCCAATACGTATCAACATTAGGAGGAATGGTAAACCCGATATGGGACAATGCATAGATCAGATAGCTTGAGACGTTTTTAGCGCCATCTTCATTGCCGGTTACCACCGCTCCTCCTACTTTATTATAATAAATGTACTGCCCTTTCCCATTCGTAAGGCTGCTCCCGCCATATAATCTTTCCACAACCAATGTCGCCAAGCTGCTTTGTTCACCAAGCCAGATCGGTGACCCAATGACCAGAATATCCGCTTGCTTCACTTTTTCAAAAATGACCGGCCATTGATCTTTTTCATTTACAGCCTCATTAGTAATGCCGTATCCAATGGAATAATCGGCCATAGTAAGAACTTCCGTTTCCGCCTCGTTTCCATCAAAAATTCTCACTATTTCGTCAATCAGTGCTCGGGTATTGGAAGGTTGTGTACTATCTTTAAGGGTGCAATTCAGGACTAACGCTTTTATTGTCATTGTTTCATCTCCTTAGGTCATAGCTACATGACTCTTTTTCCCTAAGGTAATGTTTAAAAACTTGTAAAAGCGATTAGTCCAATTCCAAAAGCAGGAGTTCCGGATCCTGCAATAACTTTTTAATGTGATTGAGGGCATTTTGGGCAATCACGCCGTCAATGACGCGGTGGTCATAACTAAGTGAAAGCGGCAGCAATTTTCCGATGGCAATTTCACCATTCCTTACACTCGGTTTTTCAAAGATTTCCCCTATTCCTAGAATTGAAGTTTCAGGGTGGTTGATTACAGGGGTGAACCATTGCCCGCCAACTGATCCTATGTTAGATATTGTACACGTTCCCCCTCTCATTTGGTCAGCAGTCAATTTGCCTTCCCTTGCTGCGGCGGTGAGGGATTCAATCTCTTTTGCAAGCATCGTGACGGTTTTCTGATCTGCATTTTTAATTACTGGGACAACCAGCCCGTTCTCCGTCTGTACGGCAATTCCGATATTATAGTATTTTTTATAAAGGATATTTTCTTCGTTGTCATCAATGGAAGCATTCAATTCTTTACATTCTTTCAAGGCACCTATCAGCGCTTTCACCACATAAGGAAGAAAGGTTAATTTAATATTCCTTGATCTGGCCTCTTCCTTAAACCGCTCCCTGTGTATGACCAGTTCCGTAACATCCGGTTCTGCAAAATGAGTGACGTGAGGAATGGTTTGCTTTGAATGTGTCATGGCTTTGGCGATTGCTTTACGGGCACCGGCAAACCTGACTACCTCAACCGCTTCGTGCGTTTCTGGGGATGTTTCAGGATCAGCCGTCTCACCTTTATCCTGTCCTCTTTCTTCGGCAAAGCGCAGAACATCCTCACGCTGTATTTTCCCATTAACTTCTCCCTGCAGTTCTTCGAGGTTGACCCCCTTTTCCCTGGCAAGCTTTCTTACTGAAGGCGTGGCTATAATCCTTGGCTTTTGATTTTCTCGATCTTCTGTTGATGTTTCAGTAAAATTGCAATTTGATGCCACTTCGGATAATGCCTCATTCGTTTCATCTTGTGCCTCTTTTTCAGACATGTCGGCGGCACGGCGCTTAACTGCTATTTGGATATCCTCAACCGTGGGTTCACCATTTTTTCCAGTTCCTGGAGTTGCAGCTAAATCAACGCCCAAATCCTTTGCCAGTTTACGCACCCGTGGAGATGCTTTTACAAATGACGTGTTCACCGGCAGTTCTTGCTGGACAGATGGAAACGTATCCTGAGTGAGATTCTGGTTTCCAATCTGCCTCGCAGACCCATCACCCGAAGCTATGCTGGCAAGCACTTCGCCAACAGCGGCGACTTCTCCTCTTTTTTTGTGGATTTTTACAATGACCCCATCTGTATCTGATTCGATTTCAGAAACTGCCTTCTCTGTCTGGACCTCTACGAGTACATCCCCTTTTTTTACATAATCCCCTTTTGACTTATACCAAAAGGTGATAAGGCTTTCTTCATCTGTATTAGATAATCGAGGTAATGTGATTTGATGTATTGTTTGTGTATCCTGCATTCCGATTCCTCCCAAAAAAGAACAACAACTTGTTAATTGTTAGTTTAATTGTTAAATAGCAGCTACCTACTGTCCTGGGCACTCAAAGCGACCAAACCCTCTGAAAATTAGTGGGAAGGTTTACAGATATGGCGTACTCTCTAATAGAACTACTACAATCGCTAATAGAACTACTACAATCGCTAATAGAACCGAAATTTATTAACTATACAGAACAAAACCTGCAAAATCAGGCTCCTCTTTGGTAAACCGGCTGCAACCGCAAATAGAACCAATAGCATAGCAAATAAATCTACAACAATCGCTAATTGAACCTCCGTTAACGAAACTATCTGAAATGGATAAAGCGGCTATTCTAACACCGAACAGCCGCGATAATAAACATAAATCTATTCTTTCGTTAACTTAACTACTGCATCGGCAATTTTTTGTGCGTTCGGAATGATGTAGTTTTCCAGTTCACGGCTGTATGGAATCGGAACATTCGGAACCGCAAGCCTCTTGACTGGTGCTTCCAATTCATAAAGTGCTTCCTCGGCCACAATCGCAGCGATTTCCGATGTGAATCCAAAGGATAGATAATCTTCATCAACCACTACCAGGCGGTGAGTTTTGCGCACAGAATTAAGGATTGTTTCCTTATCGAGCGGAACGAGTGAACGGATATCAATGATCTCCGCATTGATTCCCTGCTTTTCAAGCATTTCGGCAGCTGCAACTGCCTGGTGTGTCATCATTTGGATTCCCACAATGGTTACGTCTGTTCCTTCACGAACAACCTTCGCTTTTCCAAGCGGAACGGTATAGGATTCTTCAGGCACTTCGCCAACTGAATAATCCACCTGGTCCATCCAGCCCAAGCCCTGCAGCGTCTTATGGAACATGAACACGACCGGATTATCGTCACGGATCGCGGATGTCATCATTCCTTTTAAATCATAAGGAGTAGAAGGAGCAACGACTTTCATCCCAGGAAGATGGGCGAATGTTGCATAAAGGGTCTGCGAGTGCTGGGCAGCATCACTGTAGCCGCCGCCCACTGCCGTCATCAAAACCATCGGCAACTTCACCGAACCGCCTGACATATAAGGAATTTTTGCCATATGGTTATAAATCTGGTCCATACAGACGCCGAAGAAGTCGACAAACATAAGTTCAACGATTGGCCTCATTCCCTCGGCTGCTGCACCAACTGCCGCTCCGATAAATGCGGTTTCAGAAATAGGTGTATCCAGTACTCGTGTCGGGCCGAATTTATCAATCAATCCTTGCGTTGCACCAAAAATTCCGCCGTATTTGCCGACATCCTCACCCAGCACAAACACGTTCTGGTCCCGCTCCATTTCCTGGGCAATTGCCTCAGCCATAGCCTTGTTCCCTGTTAGCATACGTTTGGTTGTTTGCATTTCTTGCATTCTATTCAGCTCCTATCATCGTAATTTAGCAAAATACATGTTCCAATGCGGCTTCAGGCAGCGGATATTTACTTTCCCTGGCAAATTCGAACGCAGTGTCCACCTCGTTTTTTACTCTTTTATCCAGCTGTTCGATTTCTTTGTCAGAAGCAATTCCTTTAGAAAGGATATAGGTCTTTAATTTAGAAATCGGATCTTTTTGCAGCAGCGCAGGGACTTCTTCCTTTTCACGATATAGCTCAGGGTCACCCTGGAAATGGCCAAGAAAGCGGTACGTTTCAATCTCAATAATCGATGGGCCTTCTCCGCGGCGGGCTCTTTCAACCGCTTCCCCTGAAACACGGTACATTTCCAATGGATCATTGTCCTTCACAAGGTAGCCGGCTGTGTTTTCATATCCAGAAGCGCGCTGGTCATTGGATGAAATCGCTGTTGATGCAGTTTTTGGAACAGAAATGCCCCAGGAATTGTTCTCTACGACAACGATTAATGGAAGCTTCCAAAGCGCCGCCATATTCAGTGTTTCATGGAATGCACCAGCATTCGCGGCTCCTTCGCCAATAAATGCTACTGCAACCCAATCCTTGTTTTTCTGTTTCGCGGCAAGAGCTGCCCCGGCAGCATGAGGAACGCCTGCTGCAACAATGCCCCCGCAGGAAAATTTCACTTCAGGGTCGAACAGATGCATATGCCCGCCCTTTCCTTTGCCAAGGCCGGTTTCTTTTCCAAAAATTTCAGCAGTCATCTTCTTCAAGTCAACGCCCTTTGCAATCGCGTGATGGTGAGGACGATGAGGGGAAGTAACTGTATCTTCCTTCATTAAATGGGCGCAAATCCCGACTGCGGCCGGTTCTTGTCCATTGGACAGGTGCATTTCTCCTGGTATAGGGCCAGCACCAATATTAAAAACTGGTTTCTTTCCTTCCGAGTACGCTTCAATAATGTTCTCTTCGTAATAGCGGCTTTTTACCATTGTTTCATACATCCACAGCAGCTTTTCCTTTGGAATGGACATTATGTAGCCTCCTTTATAGAAATTGGTGAATTGATTATTAACTAATCGTTATAGAAAACGCTTTCATTATCATGTGAAAAAATTACATAAAATTTGTAATTCAATTACGCCACTAATATTCATCTTCCTAAAAAACGCTAAACTCCTCCCTCCTTCTTAACTCAGGCTCTTCTATATGTAATGCCGGCTCGAAGTAACACCAATACTCAAATTCTAGAAATCATTCTAAAAACCCTTCGTAATATTTTGTAATATCCTGAAAATGTTTTTAAGGAAAAATATCGAATTCCAATGTAGTCAGGAACCTTTCCCACTTCTTTGGTAATTCCCCATCTAATAATCCCGAACGTGCTTTAGTTCTGTTGTATGTACTCGAAAAACACCCGTGTTTATAGATATAAGCAAAATCTTGGCTGGTCGTTATTGCAACCATGGTATCATATCATAATTGAATAGGGACTTCCTGTTATTTTTCGATAGATTACTTCAGAAGACGACAAAAAAGAAAGGCATAATGAAATCCAGGTTCATTTTGCCTTCCTTCTATTATATTGGTCACCATCTCCCATTGAAGCATGAACATCTCCTAAGGCAAAGAGCGCGCCCGGGACATTGACCGGAAGATACACAATCGAACCTTTAATGATCACATGGTTGTCGATATTTCCGCCGTGGTCACCAGGATGTCCCGTCGGAACATCCTCTCCGGCTGGAGCAGTGCCGATTACCCCTACCATCGGGTCAACATGGAAATGGATGCGGTCATTGAACTTTGCCAGTGAGCTGTTTTCAATTGGAACAATCTTTGCCGCAGTTTCAGCACGGTGAATCAATACGCCCATTTCAGGCAGAGTACTGATCACCCCCCAGTCGCGCACACGGATATCATTGATTTCAACCTACAGGGGAGTTTTCCGGTAGCAGGCTCCGTTTATACGTATGTCCAGAGGGGCCTTAACAATATATTTACCGGTTTGACAGTTTCATGGGACAGATTATTTCATACACTTTAATGATAATAATTTTGTATTTTTCTAAATTTCTTTAAACGTTAGATAATATAACATATAATGTAATAAACATGATACATTCAAACAGGGATGTGGTGAATTTAATGGGAAATGATCCGTCTTCTTATAAAGACAAAAAGGTGATTACCATTGGAATCGTAAGGGAATTGACGGGACTTTCTGAAAGGCAGATACGTTATTATGAAGAAAGGAAGCTCATTTTTCCCGAGAGATCATCGGGTGGAAGCCGAAAATATTCCTTCTCGGATGTAGAATTGCTCATGGAAATTGCAAATAAAATCGAGGAGGGAGTTCAAACCCACGAAATTCGCCAGGAAATGGTGCGAAAACAAAAGGGACAGACGAAAGAAGAGTTGCGCAAGAAAATGATCCAGGGGCAGATCAACGCCCAATTCGGCTTCCGCAAGCCCTAAATACCTGTTTATTTTACTGAAAAATCAAAAACAATGTGAGATAACCTGACATAACAATAGAATCAACTTCCCAAACCCAGTAATATCTGATGTAACAAGTTTTTACATCAAATCTGGAAGGGGAATCATAATGGATGATACTTTATTTTTAATGAACAGTCTGTGGGTAATGATTTCAGCGGTCCTTGTAATCTTGATGATGGGAGGTTTCATCCTGCTCGAAACGGGATCGACGCGAATGAAAAATGCCGGACATATTGCCGGGAAAACGATTCTTACATTCGGTATATCGTCAATCATCTTTTGGGCAGTCGGCTATGGCCTCATCTTCGGGGAAGGCAATGCACTTATTGGGTTTTCTGATTTCTTTTATTCCGGATATGATATTGAAGGTATAAGCTTATCCGGCGCCGTTTTCTTTTTGTTCCAGCTTGCCTTTGCAGGGATTTCCCTGACAGTCGCTTTCGGCGGTTTTGCTGAACGGGCGAAGCTATCAGTCTATCTGGTTTTCGCATTGTTTTTCTCAATTCTGGTTTATCCGCCGATTGCACACTGGATTTGGGGCAGCGGCTGGCTCTCGGAACATGGAAAGCAGGATTTTGCGGGTTCCACTGTCGTTCACTTAACAGGTGCTATGGCAGCTCTTGCGGCAACTATCCTTCTCAAACCACGCATCGGAAAATATAATAAAGACGGCTCTGCCAATAATCTTAAAGGGCATAACCAGGTTTTTACTGCATTGAGTGTATTGCTTTTATGGGTAGGCTGGTTCGGATTCAACGCAGGAAGTACTGTATCAGTGGATGCCGGATTCTTTGGTTTTGTTGCCGTAAATACAAACCTTGCCGCTGCGGCCGGCACAGTGGCCGCCCTTATTATTTCCTGGACCGTGACAGGTAAAGCAGACGTGCCAATGATGCTGAACGGCGCCCTGGCAGGACTGGTCGCAATCACAGCATCCTGTGCCTTTGTAGATACGTGGGCAGCTGTTGTGATAGGCTTTATCGCCGGAATCCTCGTGTTTTACAGCATCCGTTTCTTCGAAAGCAGACGGATCGATGACCCGATTTTTGCATTATCTGTCCACGGAACAGCTGGCGTTTGGGGAACTTTGTCCACAGGGTTGTTCGCCACGAAAGAACTGGCAGCAGTCGGGAAGCCTGGTTTATTTTACGGAGGCGGTTTTGAACAGCTTGGAGTCCAGGCTTTAGGCGTCGTAACATGCGGAGCCTTTGCATTCATCGTAGCCTTTGCCATCCTGTCCATCATGAAAGCTGTCATGAACGGCCTGCGGGTAACCGAAGAAGAAGAAATTATCGGGCTGGACATGAGCGAACATGGGAGCTATGGTTACCCTGAATTGCTGCAGCCGGAGCAAAAGCTTAATATTGTCAGCAACCAGCGCCCTCAGGCTAATTAGGGATAGAAATTCTCAGGTGGCGGTCCTCCCTTCTATTAAAAAATGGGGAGTGGCCGCTTTTTAGATTTTCATAAGGAGGTGGGGCATAAATGATGTCCTGCAACACCTATTCAGAAATCCGGATGCTTCGCGACCATTATATGAACAACGGAAAGCTGAACCATGTGGAATTAAACAAATTCCATGATCACATCATGCACCAAGTCGTATCGCTGTCTGTTGCCCGCATCTCTAAAAAATTAGGGGCTTCACCCTCCCTTTTTTCTTTCTTCGTAATGGGGAGTGCCGGACGGTTTGAACAGGCGGTCTGGAGTGACCAGGATCACGGAATTGTTTATGAGGATAACGGTGAGGATGCGCAGGAATATTTTTTAACACTCGGAAAAGAAATATCTGAAGGGCTTTCTCAGGCTGGGTATGCCTTTTGCGATGGCGGGGTCATGGCTAGCAACCCCCTGTGGTGCAGATCACGAACCACCTGGAAACAGCAATTGGATGACTGGGTCAGCGAAACCTCCTGGGAATCCATCCGGCATTTATTAATTTTTATTGATGGAAGGCCGATTTACGGTGAGGGTTCCTATATAGATGAATTAAAGCGACTAGTCTACAAATCGGTTCGGAATGAAAATATGCTTCACAGGCTGCTGGACAACACGATGCACGTCAAAAAAGGAGTGGGGTTTTTAGGCCAGTTGTTAGTGGAGACACATGGCAAATATACAGGTTCCTTAAACATAAAGGAAAAAGCTGTCCTCCCCTATGTCAATGCCGCACGCCTTTTGGCCTTAAAAGGGGACATCCTGGAAAACTCCACCCTGTTGCGTCTTAAGCACCTCCCTGAAAAAATAATGGCCGTCCGGGACCGGAGCCTTTATGAACAGCAATTTTTAAGGCTTATGGAATACCGCCTCTCAATGGGCAACCATAAAGACTATGATTCAGGGCATTACCTGGCGGTCGACAGCCTCACAAAAGAGCAGAAAGACGTGCTTAAGGAAATCATTAAAAACGCAGCCCACCTTTACCAGCTGGCAAGAAGGCAAATCGAAAAGGACGATTGAGATGGGGGTGCATGAGATGATCCAATATATAAGGCAAATGTCCGGAAAAATTGGCTCAAGCATCTATGCAGGTGTCCAGGGCCAAACCAACCCGCAGCACATTTCTTTTTTAAGACAGCTTCAAAATGAACTGAAGGCTGCGAACGGCCTGGAGTCACCCCTTGATGAGCTTGAGGTGGTCGTATTTGACCTGGAAACGACCGGATTTTTTCCCGATAAAGGTGACTATGTCATTTCGATAGGTGCGGTTAAAATGGTGGGGGACAAACCAATTGCCGATGACACCTTTTATTCCCTCCTAAAATCCGAAAAACCTCTTGACGAACGGATCTCATCGCTTACCAATATTGGTGATGAGGATCTGCGCAGCGCCCCTGACGCTTCAGATGTGCTGATCCAGTTCCTGAACTTCATTAAAAGCAGCATTCTTGTTGCCCACCATGCGAAGCATGAACAGTCCTTTATGCAGAAAATGACGTGGGATTTAATGCGGTCACGTTTTGAACACCGAATCATTGACACGTCATTTCTTATCCGCCTTGAACACCCTCAGGCTTCATCATTGACACTCGACCAGGCATGCCTCCAATGCGACATCGAAATCAAAGACCGCCACCATGCACTCGGGGATGCAAAAATGACGGCGCAGTTATGGGGTTATTACATTAATAAGGCAAAACATATGGGGTTCAGGAATCTCGGGGAAATATATGAATACCTTGCCAAACTAAGATAATTGGAGGACAATTCATGGTTCTGCAAATCCCATATAATGAAGCGTTGTTTCCAATCAGTGTTGTCAAGACGCTCACAGGGTTAACAGGTCGGCAAATCCGGTATTATGAAGAAATCGGCCTGATCCTGCCAGCCCGGAATGAAGGGAACCGCCGCCTGTATTCCCTGAACGATATTATCCGCTGTCTGGAGATTAAAAAAATGATCGGCCAGGGCGCCAATATTTCTGTCATAAAGGCTTTCTATGAATCCAAAGATTAAGAGGAAATGCAATTGGATTTTCGAACCTCAATTTATCTTGCCAACAAATATAAGCATCCCAGCGGACACAAGCAGGGGGTGCTTCATTTATTTTTCAGGCCTTTAGCAAAACAACAGATCATCATGTTTTTCACCAAACACACATAAATTTACATATCATGACACGAATTAAGTGTTATAAAATAGAATTAGTACTACAATGTTTGTACCTGGATGGTTTTACTACTATTGCCAACGTGACAACTAGTATAGAAACTTTCAGAAATGGGGCAGGGGTTTTTTCATGAAGAAAAAAAAGCTTATCTTATACATCCTGGCTAGCATCATCTGGATCTTTGGCACGAACTTTCTCGTCGATCACTACATCCCTTCGTCATACATCCACGTTGCCGAAAGGGTTAAAGAGGTTTTTTATGTAGTTGTAACGGGCTGTTTCTTCTACATTATGCTGAACAAGACGGAAGCGTTTCATGCTGCGAAGGTAGAGGAAGAGCGCTTATCGACGCTGATCAATTCAATGGTCGACTTTGTCAATTTTAAAGACGGCGAAGGCAGATGGATCGAAGCCAATCAATTCGGTTTGAAGTTGTTCCAGCTCGAGAATGTGGACTATAAAGGCAAAAAGGATTCTGATCTGGCGGAGCATACCGTATTCTATGGCGACGCCCTGAGATACTGTGAAATATCGGATGAAGAAGCATGGCAAAATGGCGGCGTCACACGGGTTGAGGAAATGATTCCACTCCCTGATGGAACAGAGAAAACGTTCGATACCATTAAGGTTCCGCTGTTTCATCCGGACGGGAGCAGGAACGGTCTGGTCATCATCGGCCGGGACATTTCCGAGAGAAAGCATGTGGAAAAATTGCTGGAGGAGAGCCAGGAGCAATATAATTCGCTGTTCCTGTACAGCCCTGATATCGTTTATGTCCTTGATATGGAGGGGACGATCACAAACTTGAACCCCCAATTTCAAACGGTCACTGGCTACCCTGTAGCCAAATATATCGGAAAAAATATAAAACACCTGCTAAAAAAATATCGTAGGCATCCCGCTGTACAACATATTTCCGGTGTAATCGCGGAAAAAACACCCCGAATTTCGGAGGTCGAATTTAAACGGAGCAATGGCAGCACAGTCACGCTGCAGACAACCTCCGTGCCAATCATCGTCGACGGCAACATGAAGGGTATCATCGGCTTCGGGAAAGATATCACGCAAATCAAACAGACAGAGGAACGCTTAAGAAGGACGGAGAAGCTGTCAGTCGTGGGAGAGCTGTCAGCCAGCGTTGCCCACGAGATCAGGAATCCCCTTACTTCCCTGAAAGGCTTTGTACAGCTTTTGAAAATGGAAGATGAAAAACATCAGCTTTACTACCAAATCATGCTGGATGAATTGGACCGCATCAATCATATTGTCGGTGAATTGCTGTTATTGGCAAAGCCTCAGCAGCTAAAGTACACGAAAGCTGATATCCAAAATATTTTATATGATGTGATCTCTTTATTGAAGACCGAGGCGAGCATGCTGAATGTCCAGCTCGATTTCATTTATGCAGGACATATCGAGATTGATTGTGAACCGAACCAGCTGAAGCAGCTGTTCATCAATATCATCAAAAATGCGATTGAAGCATCAGCTGGCGGCGGCGAAGTAAGTATCACCCTGTCAAATCCTGATGATGATAATGTTTCCGTAACTGTGCGTGATAATGGTTACGGCATTTCTGAGGAATTGCTGCAAAAAATCGGGGAGCCATTCTACTCTTCAAAGGAAAAAGGCACCGGGCTTGGTTTGACCGTCAGTTTCAAGATTGTCGAAGCGCACAATGGCACGATCAAATTTAACAGTGAAGTCAATGAGGGGACAGAAGTCGTGATTGAATTGCCGCTTAGCAATAACAATGTTTCCGGACAGCGTGAAGCGGTGGAATTGGCACATTGACATCCTGCACCAGCTTAAAATTATTCAGCAGAACAAAGACCGGAGATTTCGGTCTTTGTTCGATTTCCTCTGCCCTTTGTGAACTGCCCATTAAGTCTAATTTACGACCTAAGAAGCCATATTTTCACCACCGGTGGAATCATCGATGAACCTGAAGTACGGAATGAATATTCCGCACAATGGCCCTGTGCAAGTGCGAATGTTCAGCCAGTCCCTCCGTAAAGTTAATTGTACTCCTTGCATTCTTTCATCCACAACACCAAAAACCCTATACAAAAATAAAACCCACCCGATAATTTCAGGTGAGTCAACATCAATTCTTCGATTTATCAGATGAATAGTAATAGACTGAGCGCCATGACTGCCATCCCGCCGATTAGACCGTAAATTGAGGTGTGGGCCTCGTCGTACTTTTTGGCAGCAGGCAATAATTCATCAAGAGAAATAAATACCATTATTCCAGCAACTGCAGCGAAGATCAACCCAAACATGATATCGTTCAGAAAAGGCATCAGGAACAAGTACGCTACAAAAGCGCCAACTGGTTCTGAAAGACCAGACAGGAACGAGAGCTTAAATGCTTTTTTCTTATCCCCTGTTGCAAAATAGACCGGCACCGATACGGCAATTCCTTCCGGGATGTTGTGGATTGCTATCGCAACGGCGATCGCGATGCCGAGAGCGGGGTCCTGAAGGGCCGAGGTAAAAGTGGCGATTCCTTCGGGAAAGTTATGGATTCCGATTGCAAGGGCTGTGAAGGTTCCCATCTTGAGCAATGCGGGATCTTGCAAACCGCTGTTTGGAATGCTCATGTCCTCAACAGTCTTAAGTTCATGCGGGTTTCCCTGCTTTGGAATGAAATTATCAATTGCTGCAATTAACAGCATCCCGCCAAAGAACCCGGCCACCGTAATCCAGTTGCCCATTTCATTTCCTAACGAATCAACAAGGGCAATCTTTGCCTTCACAAAAATCTCAATCATCGACACATAGATCATCACCCCTGCAGAAAACCCCAGCGCCAGCGATAAAAATTTCGTGTTCGTCCTGGACGTGAAAAACGCGAGGATGCTTCCAATACCCGTAGCCAGACCTGCCATTAGGGTCAAACCAAAGGCAAATAACAAATTCTCAGTCATTATTTTTCTCCCCTTTACGAATGATACTCAGTGAAGAAACTCACGGGATGGCAATGAATTGAAAGACCATGGCCGGTACAACTATTAGCAGGAGAAATTATCCCACCATCTTACCCGCAATGCTGGCTCCCTGGTGAATTTATTAATGTAATTGTATGCACCAACAAAAAAATGTTTCCTATAGGAAACATTTTAACTATACGTAAACTTGACCGTCAAATTTTAAGACGCTTAATTGACTCAATATATGTTCTTTACAAAGCCATACATTGGCGGAATCAGGACTATTCGGCCAATAGTCATCGTAACTGTCGCTCATCAAAAAAGGACTGACTCACCATCAGTGTGAGTCGGTCCCCGAAGTTAATTCTATTGTTTTGTCATATCTATGATTCTAATCGGGTTTCCTGAAACATCACTGAATATTGCATACCTTCCCGGTGGAATATCACGTGGTTCTTTTATAAAAGTAAGGCGCACCATATTGTCATTATAAAATTTGTCCACGCTGTCAACGACATAGATTCCCCCGGCTCCAATTTCCAGCTCCACTTCTTCATCTTCCAATAGAATTTGAACATCTGAGGATGTTTGTATTGCCACTGTATGGTCACCCTCTCTCCAGGCTTCTTCCATACCCAAAACATCCCGGTAAAATGCAACTGCTTTTTTTATGTCTTTGACTGGCTGGGAAAGAAAAACTAATCTCATTTGGTTTCATCTCCCTTACGTAAACGATTTATGTAAAGCATAAACAATTTATGTATTTGAGTCAATATGTTATAATGTAAATATGAGAGAAGATATACCAATTCCAGGAACAGTAAAAGAAAAAATATTAAATCAGGCAATTAAGGATTTTGGACGATCAGGCTATGAAGGGGTGAATGTTCAGCTTCTAGCTAAGTCCGTCGGGGCAACGACTGGTGCTATTTATCACCACTTTGGAAATAAACTGGAGCTTTACCGGACTATCCGGGAGGAAGTTGAACATAGGATCATCAGTAGAATGGAGGGAGCCTCTGCTGTTTATGAGGCACCGTTAATGTCCCTGAAGGCAGCTATGATAGTCGGTTTCGATTATGCCGTAAAAATTAATGTCTGTACACTAGCAAGTGAACAGGATCCAAGTAAAAGCACAGATTTGGTTGCATCATTATTTAAAACAATGCTGGGAGAAGAAATCGAGGGGGCGGAAACAATTCTGGCAGCATGCTGGAGAGCATCACTTGGCAATGTAGCGAATGGAATGGATGCAGAGACTGCTAAAAAAGCTTTATTGTGGTTTATAGATAAGGAGTAGAATTAGACAAATCATTCTACTCCTTTTTCTTTGTGCTTCAGTTAATAAAAAATGAGCTGCCAAGCAACTCATTTCGCTCCTTAACAACCAAAAATTTACTGCTCAATTCAAACGAAATAACGCGATCCATATGTCTTGTCCTTGTTCTAATAATTAAACATTGATAATCTGCCGCATCTCCACATACCGTTCTAGTTTTCTTTTGATCCGCTGAAGGGCATTGTCAATCGACTTTACATGTTTATTTAATTCTACTGAAATTTCTACGTAAGAGTGGCCAGTAATGTACAGGGACAGTACTTGCCTCTCCAAAGCACTGAGCCTGTCAGCCATTTTCAACTCGATGTCATCGGCTTCTTCCTGGTTAACGATTAATACTGCCGGATCCGTCACTATTGTTCCGGGCAGCATATCCATCAGTGTGTGGCTTGGTTCTTCGTCATACACGGGCTTGTCCAGTGATATATACGAATTAAGAGGAATATGTTTTTGCCGGGTAGCCGCTTTGACCGCCGAAATGATTTGTCTTGTGATGCAAAGTTCAGCAAATGCCTTAAAAGAAGACAGTTTGTCCGCTTTAAAGTCCCGGATCGCTTTATACAGGCCAATCATGCCCTCTTGAAAAATATCTTCTTTGTCCCCGCCGCACAAAAAGTATTTGCTCGACTTGGCACGCACAAAATTCCGGTATTTATTTATTAAATAATCCAATGATTCCCCATCACCATTATGAACCATCTCTACCAATGTTTCATCTTCTAATACAGCATAATGATCAATCAATTTTACGCCGAAGTTTACACTCACTCAAAACCCACCACCGATTCAATTGAGTATGATG
This sequence comes from Bacillus sp. T33-2, assembly GCF_002860205.1. Classification (GTDB taxonomy): domain Bacteria; phylum Bacillota; class Bacilli; order Bacillales; family Cytobacillaceae; genus T33-2. The sequence goes on along the minus strand of NZ_PGVB01000011.1, from coordinate 37,493 downwards.
TTTTATTCTGGCAGCTTCCCTATTTCCGTTCGCAAGATACCAGAAATACAGATTAATATTAACTGATATATGCCATTAAAGATATTCACAAATAACGACTATAATTTACATACTATGTCAAATTGATATAAAGAGACATCTGTCTGTTGGTTATCTCATTACTTTTCATATCTGAATTTGTAGGATAACGTCGAATTTTTACGCATAAAAGTACAAAAAAAAGGGCTGTCGAAGCAGCTCGGACTCTTACTCACCATCTTTGACGCTTAATAGCCCGGATTTGCCGGGCTCCTTTCGTCCAGGTATCTTGTTTTATCTATCAATCTAAGTGGTACGTAAATAATAAAAACTAGGAGGTTTGAAAAAATGGATGTGTCTCGGAAATTCATATTTCTTCCCCTCAGCCTTATGCTGCTCGTTTCTTCAGGATGCAGTGAAGAAGAGGTTGTACAGAGCACGAACGAAGCGTCCAAAGAGATTGAGCAGAAGACTGGAGAAGCTGCAGAGCAAGTAAAGGAAGGTGCGGATCAACTGGCTGAAACAGTGAAAAAGGAGACACCGGTAATTGTTGAAAATATGAAAGTGTCCTATAAGGAGGGGGAAAAGCAGGTAGAGGAAAACACCCTTCAAAAAGGGGATAAAGCCAGAACGAAAAAAGATGCATACTTGGCTGTAACCCCCGATGCATATGATGAGCTATACCAATTGATTGAAGTCAATGATTTAAAAGGTGTTGAAGGAATAGAGAAAAATAATCAGGTCACAGCGATTCAACAAGACAGTGAAGTAGAAATTATCGAGAGAGACGTAATCCGTGCCAAGGTCAAAATGAGCGATTCCGGTAAAGAAGGTTATTTGCCTACATCATTACTAGAACCAGTCAATTAACAAGCGGAAAGCGATGCCCTCAAGTATTCAAAAATGTACTTTTCCGAGATGAGCGAGGCGAGCAGCCAGCTGTCAGCCTTTCTTTTTCCCCGCGATTTCATCTACAAGCTTCTCAGCAGCCCTTCGGTACAAATTGCTGATATTGACGAGAGAAGCGACCATAAGCACCTGCTCAATATACTCGGGGTGATTGTCAATCCGGATGGCTTCTTCCTTTGCCTCCTCTGTACGGTTATGAATTTCCTTTTTGAAATTCTCCACATTTTTATTGAAGAGGTTGAGGTAGCCCCTATAGAAAGATTCCAGGGCCAGATCGCCCTCCGTAACTTTTTTATTTATGCCGTCGAGAGTATCCTTTATATCATTTATGGACAGGGCACCTTTCAGCTGGTAGATCAAGCTGATCAGTATGAGGTGCTCTCTTGAATACTTTTTATTCTTTATAGGAAAAAATAGCTTCCCTTTCGCATAATTGTTGATCATTGTTTTCGTAAGTACTTTTTCATCTTCATTGCGTTTCGTATCATTAAATTTTTTTTCAAACAGTTGGATGACCTGGTCCATATACAAGTCTATTTCAGGGATTTCTTCTGGATATATATTATTTTCCAGGCCCAATTTTGCAACAATATCATTCAGATTTTCCATTCTCGTACCCCACTACTTTGTTTTAACAAAATTATATCTTATATGAGCACTAAGGTAAATGTTGACCGCATAGTGTGATGTATGTATTATAATAAGTAGTATCCAAAACTACATAATGAGTTCAGGAGGCGACAAGATGAATTCTTACATTCGGGAACCAATCAACGGGTTCACACATTTAGCTGGGGCGATTTTATCGTTTATCGGCCTGCTTGCAATGGTCATCAAGGCTTCAATCACGACAGCATCTCCACTTTCCATTGCCGCAGTCATCGTTTTTGGTGTCAGCATGATCCTGCTTTACAGTGCTTCTGCCACCTATCACATGGTCATCGCGAAGGATAAAGTGATTGCTTTCCTGAGACGGCTTGACCACTCAATGATATTTTTATTGATTGCCGGAACGTACACACCTTTTTGCCTGATCAGCTTGAATGGGGTTACTGGCTGGGTCATGTTTTCAATCGTGACTACGGTGGCTGTATGTGGCGTTCTCTTCAAATTAATCTGGTTTAATTGCCCCCGTTGGATTTCGACAGCCCTTTATATTGGCATGGGCTGGATGATTATTTTTGTCGCATCCCCGCTTGCAGGAGCCATCAATTCGATGGGATTGTTCCTTTTAGTACTTGGCGGAATCCTTTATACGATTGGCGGAGTAATTTACGGGGCTAAACCTGCGTTTTTACAATCAAAATACATGGGCTTCCACGAAATTTTTCACATTTTCATTCTGCTCGGCAGCCTTGCGCATTTTCTATCTGTTTACTTGTATGTTCTTTGATTATCATTGGAGTTTCTTAATGAATAAATGGAAACAGAGCACCCCATGGGATGATCTGTTTCCATTTTTCTGAAAAGAATGTTGCTATTTTAATACAACAATAGTTCATCCACTTTTACGCCAAGAATCTTCGCGAGACGAAACGCCAAATCAAGAGTTGGGTCGTATTTGTTATTTTCTACTGCATTTATTGTTTGCCGGGTAACCCTTCATCTTTCAGCCAGAGTTGTTCCTGGGATAATCCTTGTATCGGTCCGCCTTCCTGCTTATTTCATGTATATCCATTTCTACTGAGTCAAAGGGATTTTAATCGGCGAAAGCTACCCTATCCATCTCCTCTTCCAATTCATGCATCCTTTTTGACAGCACGCTTTACCGCTTTTGCAAGAGAAATCGTAGACATGTCCTGGCTCCTTTATTTTAGTTCTTTTACAACCATTTTCTCCTAATTAAATCATATAAAAATTCATCCTTAATACATTCGATAAAGTTCTAAAAAAGCATAAGGTGGCAATTTGATTGCCGGTAGTACACTTGTATAGAATATTAATCTGAATATTCTTGTTTTAATTACTGTTAATTATGGTACTATTAATTTGAAAAATATTACTTAGGAGGGGGTTTTTTGAATACTGCTTCGGAAAACAAAGTAATTGCTAAGGAAGTAATAATTAATGCACCATTGAATCTTGTTTGGCATGCTTGGACGATTTCTGATCGGGTTGCTGAATGGTTTGCTCCGGAAACGGTTGTGGAGCCTAGAGAGGGCGGCCCTTTTGAGTTGTTTTTTGTACCGGGAAATAAAGCTGGAATGAATACGAAAGGCTGCATAATAACGAAGATTGTTCCAGAAAAAGAATTGCATTTTACATGGAAAGGCCCTGATCAATTCGCGGACTTTATGAATCAGGAAAGCAACTTGACTGTTGTGAAGGTAAAATTTGCTGGAATTGATGAACAAACAGGCAAGGTGAGCCTAGAGCATACCGGATTTAAAGAGGGCGATAGCTGGTCAGAAGCATTTCAATGGCACGAGATGGCCTGGTCACAGGTTCTTAGCAGTTTAAAGTCTGCTCTTGAAAAAGGCGAAGGGAATTTATGCTGCCAGCCTGTTAATTAAAGTCTTAATAACTGCCTCCTTTCCTGTGAAAAGAGGCTTTTTTATTCGCTCAGGTCCACGCTGCATTCTGACCTCTCTCATAGCACCTCCAAAACCTTCACATCATCCAGACTTAATATTTAAAGCATGTCTCATGGAAGCAAAAGAACCGTCCCTGTACTTCTTATTTAAGATCTTTTATCTTTTCGCGGATGCTTTCGAGATCCTTTAAGGATAGTCCACCGAGGGATTCCTGAATTTCCTTTTCAATATCGTTTCTGTTCCTTTCTCGATATTGATCCCACCATTGCCGGAGACCTTCTGTATGGTCGAGAAGGTATTCGATATCAATCTCCTCTACTTCATCATCCGACAAATAATTCAGCACCGCAGCGAGCATACGATTTAGCTGTTCCACTTCATCATGTTTTTCATCAGGCAATGTCTCATTGTTTTCCTTATCAGGCACTGCGGTAATCTGCGCAGACTTCCGTGGCATATCTCTCATCCTTTTGATTTTATTTTTTATTATGACCAGAAGGAATGAGCCTGATGAGATTAAGATTTGATTGATGGTAAAAAAATAGGGCTCTGCTTATGTTTTCCGCATGGCCATGTTACGAAATAACCAAAAGACACCATGGCTGGCAGCTAATTTGTCAGGATGTATGAAAAATAATAAGTCTACTTGAGGCCATGTATAAATATTTTTATAGAAGGGCTGTAACAAAGAACTAATGAAATAGGTGAGACTATGGTTGTCGTGCATTTTATTGAAAATAAGAATGTTTTGTTGAGTCAGTTCCGCAATCAAGCTCCAGCAGTCGGTGACGAATTACGAATTAAAGGACGAAAGGCCAAAGTTTCCGCCGTAAATCTTATTGAGGAAAATGTTTTTCATGTGCACCTTGTTTTGGAAACCGTCTCCAAAAAGAAACAAACAATTGCAGATCTGTCCAAAAAGAAAAAACGATAACAGGCTAGGTACAGCATTGCTCGCAAGGCTGTGATGAATGTTGCAGCTCACAGAACTGCCGAAAAAAATCGAAAGAGAGCGGGTTTTTACGCGCTCTCTTTCGCTCTTCTCATATAGCGGGAATGATGGTAATCAACCATTCTGGCTCTTTGTGTGATCATGATTTTGCCTAATACAGGTGCACAGATTAAATAAAAGAAAAAGTTGCCGACGGCATGCATCGTATCAAACCAGAGACCAGCCATGTAGTAGGTTAAAAAGCCACTTAGCCCTCCGTATATGAAGGCGTGCTGTGAAATGATGAATCCAAATATATAGCCGCATAATGCTGCGTAGCCCGCTGTTACGACCATTGGAGTTCTTCTAAAGAATGGTGCCAGCAAATAAGTAAGGGTTGCGACAAACCCCCACGCCACAATCTGGCCCACAGACCATATGCCCCACCCCAATATCATGTTTGAAACACAAACAGTAAGGACAGCAACAATCGTTCCAAACCTCCAGCCAAACACTAAAACTGTAAGGATTACAATTGAGGTTACAGGCTTGATGTTCGGCAGGAATTGCAGATAAATTCTTGATATGGCACAAATGCCGACCAGGACCGCAATGATGGCGATCCCCTGCGGAGAAGTGATGAGACCCTTGGGCAGCCTGACTGCTTTCCTTAACTCTCCTTGTAGATCCACTCAATTACATCTCCTTCTTTAATATCGAAATCTCCCGCAGACTTGTTTGAGTTATTGCCGTTCACAGTGTAAATCCAGCCGCTTAGGGCGCCTTTGTCCTTCTCCATTTGGCCATTGATGCCCTGCACATAAAGGAATCTTCCAGAGCCCATGTAATCGAGGGAAAATTTCTTTAAATCTGCAAGGTCCTTCAATACAGTAAACGCAGTGGCGCCTTCCTTAAACGGTACTTCAGTTTTACCAACCGAGAAGCCATCATAGCCTTTCACTGACACATAAACAACCTTCTGCTTAGGCTCTTCTTTAGGAGCAGCAGCCTCCTGATTAGCAGCCGGCTGCGTTGTGTTTGTTGTGGCTGCCGGAGCAGAACTTGTCGTAGTCTTGGAAGTCTTCGTCTCCTTTGCAGGGGCTGATGTGTTAGCCTGTACTGTCTTCGAGTCAGGAGAAGAAGTGGAAGCAGCCTCGCTCGGTTGGGCGGCTGCTTCCTTATTCTCTTCGCTCTTTGACTCTTGTTTTTCTTCTGAATTAGCATTAATTTGCTCTTCTGCCGTTTGCCGCATTTGCTCTGTTACGGTCGTGACCGTCTTTTTCGGAGTTTCCAATGATAGAACCGCTAAGCCCACTCCAACAAGGATTACAATGATTGCCAGCAGGTCGAGTCCTTTAGTCTTCCATTTCATATTAAGCACCTAAAAACTTTCTTCTTAAAAATAATCCTAATGTGCCAAGGCCAATACTTCCTAAACCAATTCCCAGGTCTTTAAGATCAACTGTCCATCCTGTCGTTTCCGTTTTCACTTCTGTCACTACTGGCTTAGTGGTCGTGCTTAATTGTTTCATTTCGCCTTCCGGTGTCTGCTGGACAACGATGATTTGCGGCTGGGAGCCATTTGCGGATCCAGAAGTTACAGTATTGGTTGTTATATTATTTGTAATGATCTCTTTGATCGTTTCTTTTACCGTCTCACTTACAGGCAGCTGTGAAAAATCGCCGTTTGCCGGTACAGTGACCGTGACGGTGTTGTTATTTGTATTATTGTTGGTGTTCTGGTTATCTATCACCGGACTTGCAACCGGAGGCTGTGTTGGACCAGGTTCTTGTGGTGCTGGTTCGCCCGCTTTAGGAAAATCGAATTGATAAAGTGTATCTCCTTTAGTAAAGGCATCATATGCGACCAAGCCTTGAAAAACCTGTTCTGTAGCAAACGCATTACCGGCAGTATCTGTGGATAGCCATTTAAATAAGCCATCACCAGTACGGTAAGTCAGCACGTGTGTGACTGGATTGTTACCCCTTACCGTGAAATCACCCGCTGTCGGATCAATCCCCACTGATGTTAGACCGATCAATGCCTGTGCAGTTGTCATTGAATTAACGCCGTAGTTGTCAAAACCACCATTATCCTTCATCTCTCCCTTCAAGTATGAGACAGCTTTATCAACCGCTGCATCAACCTCAGGTTTATTCAAATGATCGGCTAAAGAGGCGAGAACCATTCCAGTCGTATCAACATCCGGCGCCGAGGCAGAACCACCGTACCCCCAGCCTCCAGTTGTTTCATTGTCTGCTGCCACTATTTTTGCTACCAGCGCTTCCCGCGAGTAACCAGCATCTGAAGGGACAGTGTAATCAGCAGTATCTAAAGCAATGAGTGCATAAGCATAATCATAGATTGTCTTGTCAGCCGTTTGTTCATATAACTGTTTGACAAGGTGCTGGCCTTCAATATTAGTCGGATCCGCACCAACCGCGCGCAGAGCAATGATCGTTTTTGCCAGAGTAGATACGTTCATGTTCCCAGCACTGATCCTTGCCTTTAATTTGCCAAGATAGGCATCTTTTTCAGCTTGTGTAAGCTTGCCTTGCTTGGCCAATGCCGCAACTACGAAGTCGGAGTTCAATGTATCAGCCTTGTATCTTGCGCTTGTCAGGTCAATATCATTGGTGACATTGACAGATGCAGCGGCGCTGAATGGAATAGCCAGAGCTAAAGCAGTTGATAAAAATAATGCTTTGATCAATCTTCTCTTCATTTCTCTTCTCCCTTTTCACTTTTCTCTCCCTAAGTAAAAGTCCCCCTGCCTAAGAGACAGAGGGACACCTGATACAGTTGTTATGTACCAAGCCGTCCTTTACCTCGAAGGATACCGACTTAATCAAGAAGATGCAGGCGTATCTGGCTTCGACTAGCAAATTGCAGGCACTAGTCTCACAGTTGCGGGGACAGCTCCAGATTCTCACTGGATTCCGCGTTACATCATCCGTTTATAAATCTCGATTTATTATAGCAAAATCTTTCAAATTATATAAGAATTTTTTGTTAAAAATCTCTTGACGGTGAAGGACAAGGCGACCTACGCATACTCTGGATCTGACTACCCAAGCTGAAGCTCACGGAAAAAACAAATAAGAACATGACTTCCAGGACAAATTAATGTGTGGAGGTGATGTAGATGGCTAACCAAAAACGTACCAACTCAAATGCTGGTAATTTTAAACAGGACAGGAATACAGGCGGGATTGGCGCGCAAGGCGGCGCCGCAGGGAAAGCCGATACGGAATTTTCAAGTGAAGGAACAGTGCTCAATAAAACTGCACCAACCAAAAATCGAAATTCTTAATTACTCTGTTAATAGGCTGACCAATTGGGCTGGCACTGCCTCTCGCTTATGTAGAGGAGCCGTTCACAATTGTGTCAGCCTTTGTCGTTGAAAACCAGAACTGTGAGAACCATCGAAGAACCTTGTGCAGAACAAATATAGCTAAAACTCTTTCTCAATACCCCATTTTTCAGGTTGTGATCGGCCATTATACATACACTAATTTGCTAAGTAACATAATTCTATGTTATTATATATTTAAGTTACATTAATCAAGAGGGGATCATGGATGGAATATGTTGAAGCATTCAAAGATATAAAACACATAAACGCTATCAAGAAGTACTTAAAAAATCACTCTGACCGGGATTATGTACTATTCGTGCTCGGAATCAACACCGGCCTGAAAATAGGCCAGATGCTTCAACTGAAAGTCAGTGACGTGCTTGATAAGGAAAACCAGATCAAATCATACTGCCTGCTACCTCCGACAGATGACTCGCGAGACAGACAAATATATTTGAATGCAAAAACAAGAACTGCCCTGAAACACTACATTTCCAGCACGGGACTGACGGCTGATGATTTTTTGTTCCTTTCCGCGAAAACAAAACAGCCTATAAGCCGGCAGCAGGCCCACCGGATCATCCATCAGGCTGTTGACGCACTGGGGATTGAAGGAAAATATGGGGCAACTTCAATGCGGAAGACTTTTGGCTATCATGCCTATAAAAAAGGCGTTTCCATCTCCCTCATCCAAAAACATTTTCATCATGCTACCCCCTCTGAAACAATGAAATATCTAGGAATTTCAAAGGAAGATTCCAACACGCCGATTATTGACGTTAACCTGTAGTCCGCCCCAAAGCCAAGAGCCCAATTATCATCCATTTTAAGGAGGAATATTAAAAATGAATATCAGAGAAATCGATCTGCCTGGCATCGGCAGGAAATTTGAACTCGTTACCCGCAATAACGAAAAAGTCGTAATTGTCATTCATGATGACGGGCGCAGAGAAATGTACCACTTTGATGAAGATCATGAAGAAAGTATTTCCAGTGTTATCTTCAATGATGCCGAGTCGCGGCAGCTGGCGGCAATACTGGGCGGTATAGTTTATAAACCTCAGGCTCTTGAAACAATAGAAATGGCGCTTGAAGGATTATCCATTGAATGGTTCAAAGTGGAACCCGGAGCGAAAGCAGCGAGGAAAAGCATTGGTGATATCGACATTCGAAACAACTACAATGTCACAGTCATTGCCATCCTGAAAAGGAACCTCAAAAAATTATTAAGCCCAGGCCCGGAAGCTGTCATCCATGAAGGTGACACACTTGTTCTTTCCGGGGAGAGGGCGGAATTAAAGCGGTTAATAAAAGAACTACTTTCGAATGAGCGAGGTGATTAGTGAATGGATCACTTAGTCCTCGAGGTTGGAACAGCATTAGTTTTGGTTGCCATCGCGGCAGTCCTTGCGGGCAGGTTCAATTTCTCCATTATCCCTTTTCTCATTATCCTGGGAATGATTGTCGGGCCACACGCCCCGAAAATCGGTGTCATCGATCTACGGTTTATCCACAGTGACGAAATCATTGCTTTTCTTGGCAGGATTGGCGTTTTGTTTCTGCTCTTTTATCTCGGCTTGGAGTTCTCGATAAAGAAACTGATTAAGTCGGGAAGATCCATTATTACCGGGGGGACGATTTACATCGCGATCAACTTTACCCTGGGCCTGTTGTACGGTTTTCTGATCGGCTTTCCGCTGCTGGAGATTCTTATTTTGGCAGGCATCATTACGATCTCATCCAGCGCCATCGTGGCAAAGGTGCTCGTTGATTTACGGAGAACCGGAAATAAAGAAACTGAATTGATTCTGGGAATTATCATGTTTGAGGATATTTTCCTGGCTGTATACCTTTCGATTGTATCGGGGCTCGTACTTGGCAATTCCACGACATTGGCTGGCACGATTTCCTCAGTCCTGATTGCGCTCGTATATATGCTGCTATTTTTCATTGCGGCAAGGAAGGCGACCCCATTGTTAAATAAACTTTTGGATATCTCCTCTCAGGAAGTCTTCATTATCGTGGTGTTTGCCTCATTATTCTTTATTGCGGGGTTTTCTGAAACCATCCATGTGGCGGAAGCAATCGGCGCCCTTCTGCTTGGTCTTGTTTTTTCGGAGACCGAGCACAGCGACCGGATCGAGCATCTTGTTGTCCCATTCAGGGACTTTTTCGGGGCCATCTTTTTCTTCAGCTTCGGCTTGAGCATTGATCCATTCTCCCTTGGCGGGGCCGTTTGGATCACTCTGGGGGCGGTGATTCTCACAATTCTGGGGAATTTTATTGCTGGCATGATCGCCGGCAGGAGAGCCGGATTGTCACATAAAGCCTCGGCAAATATCGGTCTTACCATTGTATCACGCGGGGAATTTTCGATCATCATGGCAAACTTGGGCATGGCAGGCGGCCTGATGCCAATCTTGAAACCTTTCTCCGCGCTATATGTACTGATCCTCGCCATTTTAGGTCCGTTGCTCACAAGGGAATCAAAAAATATTTACCAGTTTTTAAATAAAATATTCAAGTGGAGCAGCCGACCGAAAAAGGAAGTTGGACAGGCTTGACGGGATGCGGGACAGATCTTCGCCGAAAGGTCTGTCCCTTTCCTGTGGAAATAATTAAGCGAAAAACATGCATGATTAAGCGATAAATTCAATTATTAAGCGAAATCGCCATTTATTTAAGCGAAAAAACCGATAATTAAGCGAAAACGGGTAGTAATTAAGCGAAACGCTATTTCGCCTGAATCAAAGACCAGCCCTTTCAACCTGACCGATTGTTAATCCTCATCCTTGATGTCCGGATCCTCCGGAATTGGTTCATTGAGCACTTCTTCCACCAGTTTCTTGTATTTTTCCATTTGTCTGAAATGGGTATTGAACTGATCTCTGTATATTAAATACTGCTCCCCATCAAAAATGGTACGAATGCGCTTTTGGCGGATTAAGCTTTCCACGTCGGACACCGGCATTGTCAAGAATTCGGCCGTCTCTTTTACTGTCATGTACAACTGCGCCCCACTCCTCTTAATCAGTGTGTTGTTTCCATATCTGCTACAATAATAATACATGAAATAAAGGATTGGAGGAGTAATATGCTGAAAAGAAAAATGGTGGTTACACATGACCTCGACCCTGCACTCCGCGAAAGGTTAAAAGCTACTGTTCCTGAATGGGAAGTCATTATCGGAAAAGACCGTTCCGCCTGGCAGGACCATCTTCACGACGCCGAAGTAATTGCCGGCTGGAAAAAGGGGATTGAGGAAACATGCCTTCTACCGGATTCAAATCTGCGCTGGGTTCAAAGCTGGAGTGCCGGAGTCGATTCGCTGCCCTTGGAAAGGCTCGATGAAAGGAACGTCCAGTTGACAAGTGCCAACGGTGTTCATGCTTTCCCAATTTCGGAAACAATCTTTGCCTTGATGCTTGCCCTGACCAGAAAAATCCATACATATGTCAGAAATCAACAGATGAAAAAATGGCACCACTCAGGCCTTAAACTCGAAATGCATGAAAAAACAATCGGAATCATCGGTGTCGGAGCGATAGGCAGAGAGACAGCAAAAATTGCCAAAGCGTTTGGAATGAACGTATTGGGAGTGCGCCATTCTGGCAAACAGGTGGACTATGTTGATGAGATGTACACGACCGCGCAGCTAAACAATATCCTGCCACGCTGCGATTATATTGCTGTTACCCTGCCGCTCACAAAGGAAACTCATCACTTGTTTGGATATGAACAGTTTAAGCTGATGAAGCCTTCTGCATTCTTTATTAACATTGGGCGGGGTGAAATTGTCGCTGAGGACGAATTGGTCAGGGCCCTTCTGGACCAGGAAATATCAGGAGCCGGCCTGGATGTATTTGAAAATGAACCTTTGCCTGAAGACAGCCCGCTATGGGAAATGGAAAATGTCATTATAGCGCCACATACGGCAGGATCAACGGAGCATTATAATCAGCGGGTGGTTGAGGAGATTCTCCTTCCTAATTTAAAAAACTATCTTGCAGGAGAAACCATGCCTGTTAACCTGGTGGATTATAAAAAAGGATATTGATCGAAAACGTCCTCCAGCCTAATGAAAAAAATATCCTGGGTGTCGGTTGAAGATAAACAAAGATATAGAGCACCATCTTTGACAGTCAGGCATAACGGAAAAATTATACCGAAATAATTAAAACTATATAATAAAAATGAGGATATTTTTCAATCCCCCAATAATTATATTCATTCCCTGTTATGGACATGGACTTTCAAACAAATATCTAAGGAAGGAATGAAGCTTTCCACCAGCTGGGCTTGCAGCAGGAATTGCTGCTAGTCTTATGGGTATTGGGGCCGGGGCCCTAACTGTAGCGAGTGCAGAGGGGTGCGGAACCAATGTTTGACAAGCCTTTTTGGACCGATTCACAATGCTAAAAAAGATAAATAGCTCGAAGGGATGAATAAATAATGACATCATTTCATTTGGCAAAAATTCTTGGGGGAATCGCTCTAATTTTGATGATTATCAATCTTGTAAGACTGAGTAGAAACAAAATGCAAAAGTCGGATAAATATACTCAACTAACACTTATTTTAATTATAATTACAGTGAACATTATCATTTGGTCAATAGCATCGGTGAATTCTTGACAGGCCACATTATAGTTTCAACATCCTGAAACCTTGATAATGTAGTACTAATAGAGAAAACCCAGAGACAGAGTAGTATCTAACTCTCTGTATTTGGGTTTTCTTGTTTATCAGATTTGGCAAGGGGGAGGTGTGTTATTGCTATATGAGGAATAAATATTGTTGGAATCCAATAAAACGATTTGTTGACAAACTATTAGCTGGTTTAGTTTAAGTACAATTTTCACAAAATCTAGCAGGAAACCCTTTGTAAAAATAAAAAACCACCTTTTTGAAGTGAACCAAAAAAGTTAGACATATATTTTGAAGTGAACCAAAAAAGTTAGACATATATTTTTAAGCAACCTGTTGGACATGAGTTCGGTATTCTTACCCGGCCCATGTCCTTTAATTTATGCTTTATACGTTTATTGTTGTAGTAGTATATGTTGCCGGAGCCGGCCTGGATGTATTTGAAACTAGACCTTTGCCTGAAGACAGCCCGCTATGGGATATGGAAAATGTCATTATAACGCCACATACGGCAGGATCGACGGAGCACTATAATCAGCGGGTGGTTGAAGAGATCCTCCTTCCCAATTAAAAACTATCTTGCTGGAGCAACGATGGCTGTTAATCGAGTGGATTATAAAAAAGGATATTGATCGGTCTCGTCCCCTTGGCTAATTAAAAAATCATCTTGCAGGAGAAACCCTGACTGTTAATTTGGTGGATTATAAAAAAGAATATTGATCGAACTCGTCCTCTTGGCTAATTAAAAAAGCATCTTGCGGAACAAACCATTCCTGATACTTCGTTAATACTGATGACCGTCGTTGGCAATTAGGCATACAAGGAAATTATGCCTAATTATTAAAACTATCAAAAAATATTGACACATTCATTTTACTCTGATAAATTATCTTTAAATAATAAAAATCAATGACGAGAAGAGTAAGTCAGGATTGCTGTTCCAAAGAGAGCCGGCGTTTGGTGAAAGCCGGTGTCCAGTACCTGCCCGAAGATCATCTCTGAGATGCAAAGCTGAAACCAGTAAGCTTTGACGGGATTTCCGCCGTTACAAAGGAACACGTATGATAGTACGTTGACTGAGAGCCGCAATCTTTTATTTTTTGCGGAATTAGGGTGGTAACGCGAGCACAAACTCGTCCCTTTTTAGGGACGGGTTTTTTATTTTTTACAAACAAAGGAGAGATCATAGTGAGAAAAAGAGATACTTTAGTGATTGGCTTAATGCTATTTTCAATGTTTTTTGGTGCAGGAAACCTGATTTTCCCTCCTTTCTTGGGGGCACTTTCCGGAACCTCCTACTGGCTTGCGATGGCTGGATTCATCGTTACGGCGGTTGGATTGCCATTTGCAGTGCTGCTCGCCATTTCGCTTGTCAAGGGCGGTGTCCAGACGATCGGGAACCGTGTGCATCCTGTATTCAGCACTGTATTCATGGTCATTGTGTACTTATCAATCGGGCCGTTTCTGGCGATTCCGAGAAATGCTACAGTAGCTTTTGAGATGGGTGTCACACCTTTCCTCGATAAATCAACGAACTTAGCTTTAGTCTTGTTCTTATATACAGCAGTCTTCTTCCTGCTTGTGTATGTAATCAGCTTGAACCCTTCAAAAATGGAAAAATACATGGGCCGCTGGATTACACCTGTTTTACTTTTGGCAATGGTGGTTTTATGTACGGCTGGATTTGCACAGTTGGATGCGCCATTACAATCACCTGCCGCCGCATATGAATCCGGAGCATTTTTCAAAGGATTCTTGGAAGGCTACAACACAATGGACGCACTGGCGTCCCTCGCATTTGGAATCGTCATCCTTACAGCTGTTAAGCAAAAAGGCGTAAAGGAAGAAAAGCAGTTAACGAAATACACATTGAAAGCAGCGATGATTGCCGGAGTTCTGCTTGCGCTAGTATATGTCAGTCTCGGATTGATCGGCGGAAAGATGGCTGCCAATGGCACGTTTGAAAATGGAACGGCTATCCTTTCTTCGGCTGCGACGCTATTATTCGGCCAAAGCGGAACCGCTTTGCTCGGCTTCATTTTCACCTTGGCTTGTTTCACAACTGTCGTTGGATTGACGGCTGCCTGCGGACAATATTTTTCAGACCTGGTTCCAAAAGCAAGCTACAAAGCAGTTGTCTTAGCTGTCACTATTGTAGGATTCACGCTTTCCAATCTTGGATTGAGCCAGATTTTGAAAGTATCGGTTCCTTTCCTTGTAACAGCATACCCGTTAACCATCGTCCTTGTAGTGCTTACATTTTTCAGCCGCTACTTCCAGCATTCAAGAAAAGTTTACGGAAGTGCGATGCTGTTCACCGGGGTGTTTGCAGCAATCGACGGATTAACGACATTCGGCCTTGACTTGGGACCGCTACAGACAATGAGGGACTTCCTTCCCCTTTCATCAGTCGGATTACAGTGGATCGTTCCGGCGGTTGTCGGAACCCTGGTAGGGCTTGCCCTTGGCAAATTAGGCGGCTCATCCTCAGCTAAGGAAACAGAGGGCGCTGAAATGAAGGCCTCTTAATATTTAGGCTATGTTAATATTTATTGTTGTTATTTATCTATAATAAAGACCTTCGTATATGAAGGTCTTTATGTAGATGCTTACGTTACTATTGGATAACATTAAATCTCCATTTGGTCAAAAAGCATTAATAGAAATACAATAAAAATATGGACTAAAGCCACTATTGCAAAATAATAACCTTCGATACCATGTATAACTTGAAAAGTTATTGGAAATAACACAGTCTCTATACCAAATAAAATGACAACCAAGCCTATTCGTTCCGCTAACTTCTTTTCATTTTTTGGAACAAAAACTTCATTGTTTCCCGCAATAAATGATGTTTTCCCTTTTCTTCGTAATGAATATCCCACAAATATTATTAAAATGCCTAAAGCCATTACAACCAATGATATTACTAACATTCCTAACCTCCTCATAATTAATTTTTATATTTAATTTTACGAAAAGGTTAGGTAATAGTTTCAAATTTTACCGCAACGTGGATGATATTAAACTATATGAACCTTTTAGTTCTAAGGGTTTTATTCGTTTCTTTGGTTGAAAGTAGTGAACTTTCGACTATCATTTTGCTAATTGCTACATCATCTGCCCGATGTTTCACTATATCCAAGAAATAAAACCAGCTCAAATAATGGTCAAGATACTTTGTTGCTACGCCATTAAAGCGTTGTATCCAACCTTTTAATCGACTGTGATAATTATTAACATTTTGGATATGATACAACCCTTTGACACGCTCTGTACCATCTGACTTAAAGCGATAATACTCCAAACCTTTGCTTTTTGCATATGTTGAAAAAGCCCTCCAAGCATCGGTACACAGTGTGATTGTCCGATGATAATTTCGAGCCGATTGCCTTGTCTAATTGTGTTTTTATTATTCGACCTTTACCAAGAACACCAGAATAAGTAGTTTTTTGTCGGTCTCTGGCAATGAGAACATAGACTTGTTCGTGACTAATTTCCGTGAATTTGGAAGAACCTCCTCTTTTACGTGCCTTTCTACCTTTTATGTTTCTTTTGCCTTTTTCGGAGTATAAGAAATAGGTTCTTTTAACGTCATTTCAATCACTCCAAAAAAATTCTTTATTTTATTATAGAACATTTGTTCGATTTATTCAAATAACAACAGAATTATTAACATAGCCAATATTTAAAGATAAAACGCCTGGATCAGCTTACGGCTGATAGCTGAATAAAAAAGTTAAGCCCCACTGAACAACATCGTTTAAAGGAGTTTTTCGCTCAATCTCTTGCGTCATTTTCAGTAAGCGAGCCTATTTTTAAAGAGATTACTGAACGTAAAAATAAAGACGGATATTCCTGCATTCATTGTGGCTCAAAAGGGGTTATTCGTTTTGGTAAATATTGGTGAAGATTGGTCTTAAGAAAGTGGAACGCCAACGATACCGCTGTAATGATTGCGGAAAGACTTTTACTGATGTGACACATACCCCTCTTTATCGCACCCATAAAACAGATAAATGGTTAGATTTTATTAATGTATGTTAGAAGGTTATTCCCTTCGTAAATCTGCGGAACTTATAGGCGATATTCACTACGTTACATTGTTCTATTGGAGACATAAAGTATTGTCAGCATTAAAACAAATGGATTTCAGCTCTTTCTCAGGAATTGTAGAAATGGATGAAACCAGGCGTTTTTTTCTTGATCCTCATGCTCCGGTTCTGTACAACGCGTATATTTTTAGATACCATAATTTGCAAAGAGTCTACACATCAACGAAAATGAAAGTAAAAATGAGGGGAATGTGAAATTTGGAAACGAAAGAAGAATTAATGAAACAGCTGCAAATCATAGAAAAATGGGAAAAAAGCCAGAGTAGCGACTGGTTTTGGGAAAGGCTCGGCCGCTTACCTTTTAAGATCCTTGATAAAATCACTCCTGACTTCATCCACAAAAAAATTGGTTCACTGCTTGATGAAATCGGGGGCTATATCCAAACTGGCGGCAAGTATTTAGTGAATGAGCGGAAAATATTCGATACGATCCAGAAAGAGACAAATATGCCTATCACAAACTTTTCTGATATTAAAGATCTTCCCCTGAACACAATGGAAAAAGTGTGCGAAGGGGTAATTGAACAGAGAAAAAAACTGGCGACAATCCAGGGGGCCAGCACTGGAATTGGAGGAATTTTTACGCTTGCCGTAGACATTCCCGCTTTGCTTGCCATTTCGTTAAAAACCTTGCAGGAAATTGCCATCATCCATGGCTATGATCCGAACGAA
This sequence comes from Bacillus sp. T33-2, assembly GCF_002860205.1. Lineage (GTDB taxonomy): Bacteria > Bacillota > Bacilli > Bacillales > Cytobacillaceae > T33-2. The sequence goes on along the minus strand of NZ_PGVB01000011.1, from coordinate 20,308 downwards.
ACGAGTGAAAGAGTATTTATTGTGAAATGCCTGCAATTCTCATCAGCGGACGTTGTCGGCAAACGCGCAATTCTTGACGGGCTGTCCTCTTACTACAAGGATGACTCGAAGTCTGGAGAAATCATGTCACAGTTGCAAGGATGGCGGGAGGTTGTTTATACATACAGGGACCAGTTTGGCTGGAAAAAGCTGTTTCAAATGGTGCCGGTTGCAGGTCTGGTTTTCGGTGCTTTCACAAACCGGGCAATGATTAACGACCTCGCTGAGGTTGGCATTATGCTGTACAGGAAAAGACGGATTTTGGACAGGCTGGAAGACAGTTGACTTTGGGCGGTTCCTTCGGTCGTGTGCTCATCTGCAGCGCTTGGCTCTGATGGCAAGGACCAATTTTTAAGGCAGTCATGTTTGCTGTTGTTTCGGGAAGAATATATCTAGTAGCATGTTCCATGATCAAACTGGGTGGACTGAAAGGAGTAACAACATGTCTTTATGGCTAATATATGCTTTACTTGCGGCTGTCTTTGCGGCAATGGTGAGCATCTTTGGAAAAATGGGACTTCAAAATATTGACCCCAACACCGCCACCGCAGTCAGGGCGATCATCATGGCTGCTTTTTTGATTGGTGTTGTAGCTTTCCAGGGAAACCTGGCTAAAATCCCTGAAATCATTGCAGAAAGGAAAACGTTTCTGTATATAGTGCTGAGTGGTTTAGCAGGAGCATCATCATGGCTGTTTTATTTTCTGGCATTACGTGTCGGCAAAGTTTCTCAGGTAGCACCTATAGATAAACTCAGCGTGGTCATTGCAACTGTAATGGCTATCCTGTTCTTCGGAGAGAAATTATCCCTTGTGAACGGAATTGGAGTCGGACTTATTGCTATAGGTGTAGTGTTAACTGCAATCAGCTAGCTAAAGGATGAAGGCCTGCCGGGGGTGATGGAGGCCTTCATTTTTATTGTACATTGAGATCATTGGCGACCGTAGCTGCTTGCTGAGTGCCAATCTACCTTATTGGCGATGCCAGTGTCTGGGATCCCAACCAACGTCACTGCTGAAATAGCACCATCCGGGAACCCGCGTGTTTGCCATCGCAAACACATCTATACCAGCACATCGACACCTTCTATTTTGATGTTGTCGATGCCGGCACCTACTTGGACAGCTTCAGATGCCGATTTTCTGACCTTTACATTGCGGATATGAATATTATCCGCCTTTTGATCCCCGCCAAATACTTTTATATTCGCCGCAGCATTTTTAAAGTCCCTTATGGTGACATTTTGGAGCACCACATTTCTTGCACGGTACTGGATTGCAATTAAAGGATTACCTTTAAAGTCATATTCAGGATCACCTATCAGGGTGAAGTTATTCACCACGACGTTTTTATAGGCTGAGACCACCATGCCACGCGGAGTGGAATCCTTGTATAACTCCGTGTACACAGGAGCTATCGCCACAATGTTCGTCGCCCTGATATTAAAAGCTGTCCTTGACTCCGGATCGGTACTTTTATGGTGGCCGATGTGGCGGAAATTGTACGAACGGTTGTCATTCACTGAAAGATGCCCGATGATCTGTACATTATTGGCTGCCGAAGAATTATGGTGTGCCTTGACCTCGACACCGCCAAAGCACCTCGCAGTTGAATTGTTCACAAGCCAGACATTGCGTGAGCCGTCGTCCACCTCTATCCCGTTGGAATTCGAAAATCCTTGCTTATGGGCCCTGCCACTCGGGTCGCACATATGCGAATTTGATATGAAGATGTTATCACTATGATGCGTCGTAATCCCATCGTCGCCAAAGCCATAGCCGTTCAGGTTATCCAGCCAGATATACTTGCTTCCACGCCGGGCCCTGTACTCGTCCCCGGAATAATTGTAAAGGGCTGACGACACATCAAAACAATGGAGGCCAGGATTGATGGCTTCCACATCCCGTACCCATCCATATTTTACATTAGCGTAGGTCAAGCAGCTTGAATGGTTACCCCACGTGCTTGTCTTGCGTTCCTCGCCGAGCCTTTCCACATTCCAGTCGAGACTCATTCCCTCGACCAGAATATTGCGGTTTCCCCTGCGATGATTCTGATTTGTGAGGAGCCTTGTTCCTTTCGGGGCTGAATCATGAAGTTTGATCGTGGTAACGCCCTTGCCTTCTCCAATCAGGGATGTCCATGACGGCAGCTTGATTCCTCTCGTTATATAAACACCGGCAGGGACATGCACTTCAACCGCACCGTCGCCAATCGCCTTTTTAAAAGCCTCGGTGTTGTCCGTGGCGCCATCCCCCACTGCCCCGTAATCCGCAACATTAACAACCCTATTAATCTTGTTTTGCAGTTTGCCATACTGCTCATCTAGTTCAGGTTTCCAGTCTGGATATACACTGCCTTCCTTGGCAACGACCGTCTTGGAGGGAAATGTTTCAGCCGCTGCCCTGGTCGCAATGAAAAAATGGGGCAGTCCAGTAATTATATCTTTTAAAAATACAAGGGCCCTCCTCTGCACCGTAGATTGGCCTGCAACTCCATGCTTAAGGAAAAGGTCATCCGTCTCCTTGACTGCTTCTTCTATATTCTTTCGGTTTTGGATGATTTTCGATATTAAATCAGCGTTCTTTCCCGGATCATGTTTCTTATCCAAATAGAGCATTTAACCACCTCTCATTAAAAAGCCCCTAATGGTTATATGTATTATTCCCGTTCATAATTGGTGTAACCGTCTACTTGTGTTGGCAAAAAATAAAGCCCCAATCCAATTTGATTGGAACTACAATTGTTGCGCTGCTGTTTCACTTTTCGTTCATTAATTTTCGTAACTTCATCAGTTCTGCCATCGCACCTGTTGCAATATAAAAAAGCATTTTTTTCTCATAGATTTCCTTATCTTCCCTAATGTCGAGCTTATCCACTGTTTTTGTAATGCTGCTAAATGATTCTAGCGTCTCTTCCTTATAGCTAGAAAGCTCATCGATTCTCCTGTCGATGTAGGCCGTTAAATCATTTATCATGATCAGCCATCTCCTCTCTGTAAAATTATACCACAAACATAAGTACTTTTGTCGCAAATGAATGTTTCACATGCGAGAGTTATGGAAAATTTTTCAACCTAAAGTTGTAGAACTGTCCGGCGAGAATTCTGATTTGTCAACATACTGGGCCCGTTAATATAGAAATATCAATCAGGGGAGCTGGTCGTATGAAGAATGCGTCGATTTATCTCGCTTATATATTGCGGCATTGAATGCAGCTATTGTAGGATTATCATTTCTATCTACTAAGAACAGGGCTACATTTGCTGATCCTTGTTGGTACACATCCCATGGCGGTTCCTGAACGAATAAACAGTTTCGTTAATTAACAAACTAAGTCAATATGTACAAAAATTCGAGGTGAAGAAGTTGGCCAATGTATTTGAAGCATTAATCAATACTTTGAGAACCCTTATCGACAACGAACCAAAGTCACCACTTCACACAGGCGAGGTTACTTCGTGCTGGCTCTATTTTACAGCAATGTCTGAAGCGCTTCACTACGAACAACAAGCGCTGAATACCACGACAGATGATGATCTGCTAGAAATGTTGGCAGATGGTGTAAAAACGTGCGGTTCACAGGTTAAACGGCTTGAAGAATTCATGAAACAGGAAGGGATCCCTCTTCCTTCAATGCCTGCTGATAAACCGAGAAGCAATCCTCAGGAGATTCCCCTTGGTGTGAAAATGACCGATGATGAGATTGCTAATGGTATTTCGGCCAAGGTGGCCTATATGAATGTCATGTGCGCCAGTAGCCAGTCACAGGCGGTCAGGACAGATATAGGACTCATGTTTGTGGAATTTCAGGCCGAATTGTTAACATTTGGTGCTTCAGTGAAAACTTTAATGCGCCGAAGAGGGTGGATCCGTGTGCCGCCTTACTATAATCCACCTGGATTGCCGGATAGATAACACTATCCGGCATTTTTTCTGCGGCCCGCTGGCTTAGAGTACCGATGCGCCATTTTAAGGCAAGCGTGGCAAGGCTTTGACTCAATTTTGTGGTCATCGTCCATAGAGAGAAGAATATGATAAGGATGAAGCATAAAATGGAGGTGATGTTATGGCAGTTGTTAAGGCTACATCAGAAGACATTGATTTGTTGGCAAGATTGCTCAGGGCAGAGGCCGAGGGTGAAGGGGAACCAGGCATGCTGCTCGTTGGGAATGTTGGAATTAACCGGGTAAGAGCAAATTGTTCTGATTTTGAAAATATACGTACCATTAGACAAATGGTTTATCAGCCGCATGCATTTGAAGCTGTAATACATGGTTATTTTTATCAAAGACCACGTGAAAGAGAAAGACGGCTTGCAAGGAGGGTTGTTGGAGGAGAATATCGGTGGCCCGCCCGGTTCAGTTTATGGTATTTCAGGCCGCCCGCTGATTGCCCGCCCACATGGTACAATCAGCCGTTAGTAGGACGTTATAAGTTGCACTGTTTTTATGAGCCGACAGCCGAAGAATGTGAAGCTGTCTATCGTGTATTCTAATAACACATGCACATAGCACTTTGAAGGAGTCGCAGGAAGCGGCTCTTTTTATTGGCTTCATGAAAGTGTTAAAATTTAATTGATTAGTGATCGCGGGGGATAGAGTATGAAAAATGAAAAGCTAAATTCAATATTGCAAGCCCTGCCTCATCTTCAGATCAATGACATAAAGCAAAACCAACAGGGATGGGATAACGACATTGTCATCATAAACGATGAGTTAGTCTTTCGATTCCCAAAAAACGAGGAGATTGCAAAAAAGCTGATAACCGAAAAACTGCTGTTGGACATCTTGAGCGAGAAAACACCAGTGATTGCATTGCCTGTTTATAAACTTATAAATGCTGACCAGGAAAAGCTGATATGCACTTATCACGAATATATTCCAGGGAATCCGCTAACAGCTGATCATTTCGGAAAGTTCGATACCGATGAAGCTGCTAAACTTCTTGCTGACTTCCTGAGCAAATTACACAGCATTGATTCCAGTGATGCACAAATGGCTGGTTTATCGACCATACACACGAAAACTTACTGGAGTGAATTTCATTTATCAATCAAGGATGAGATTTATCCCTTTCTTAGTGCGTCCCACCAGCTGGATATGGACCGTATATTTGAAGATTATTTTGCTTCGATTTCAGCACAGACTATTGACAACCGTCCCATTCATGGTGACCTGACCGGCGCCAATATCATTTACAACACAAATGAAAATAAACTGTCTGGCGTCATTGATTTCACAGACGCCCAAATCGGTGATCCTGCCTTTGATTTCGCCGGATTTTACTGGGACTTCGGGCCAGCGTTTACCCAAAAAGTTTTATCCTATTATGGTGGCTCTGAGCCAAGCAGCTCTCTTTTTGGACGAGTCCAAAGTTTTTATGGATTGCAGCCAGTATTTCATGAGTGGCTGTATTGTATCAGGAATGGTTTGAAGGTGGACCTTGATTCAGGAATGTTAAAGTTGAAAAGGCTTCAAGAACACGGGTAAAACCTTTAATTGCGTAGCCTATCCGCTCAAAATCAAAAAGAACGATCTCGCCGTTATCTCGTAGTCCCCAGTTTGTTGGATTAGGGTCACCCGAAATACAGCATAATGGTGCAAATAAACTGTGAGCCTGTGCCTGCAATCTGGCCAGAGAATGCGCTAAACCTGCCGGCAATATTTCTAGCGCCTTTCCCGTCGGCTCCCCGGGCCACGCAGGGATATATGGGTCTGTGATATTTATATCCGTTCCCCAGGTACTTAAGTGCAGCTTAAAAAGAAGTTCCAGTTGCTGCCTGTCAGCTTTCCAGCGGGATTGCGGAAACAGGTGCGGAATATCCTCTATGACAATCCACCAAAGGCATTGTAGATATACTGCTGAATAAAGCCAGGGATCTCCCTTTTTAAAATACCATCAGCTTGCAAATCTTCCATCCTCCGTTTTTCCATGTATTTAACTGTAAGATGCAGGTGATTATATGTATTCAACCACAAGTGTAACTGAAAACATAAAAGAGCTGCCAAACAGCTCTTTTGATCTTGACGGAAATTCTACAAAACTAGAAAACCAAGCGATATAATGGTTCCGGTTACGACCAGTGCCAGGACGCAATACCCCATAATGTCTCTTGCCTTCAATCCTGCTATTGCCAGGGCTGGGAGCGCCCAAAACGGCTGAATGAGGTTTGTCCATGCGTCGCCCCATGCGACAGCCATGGCGGTTTTCGGTATGGAGACATCCATAGCCTTAGCTGCCTCAAGCATTACTGGTGCCTGGACTGCCCACTGTCCTCCTCCAGAAGGCACAAAAATGTTGATGATCCCTGCGCTGATGAATGTCAGGAAATGAAAGGTGAACTCATTGGATATGGAAACGAAGGCCTCTGATACTACGGTTGCAAGTCCCGAGGTTGTCATCATTCCCATGATCCCCGCATAAAAAGGGAACTGGATGATGATCCCGCTTGCCCCTTTTACCGCATTTGCCACTGCAGCCAGGAATTGTTTAGGTGTTCCATGGAACAGGATTCCCAGGAACAGAAACAGGAAATTTACGATATCTAAATTTAATCGGAATCCATTACTTTCAAAATAATAGAATAGAAACACAAAGCCTAATAACGCGGTTACCAAGGAAACGATCCGACTGTTTTCAAGTCTGTCAGCAGGCGTGCTGACTTGGGATTCTAATGTTGCTGCCTGCACATCATCCTGGAGAAGAACGGGATCAACGGTTACCGTTTGTTCCTTTGAGGGCATCATCATCCTGTTTATGATAGGCAGGACGATTACGATTGCCAGTACAATCACAACATTAAACGTCGCAAAAATGGTATGTTCAGTGGGAATGATACCAATCATGTTTTCCGCAAAGTGGCCCTTTGTAGCAATCGTGAGCGGTATGGATCCGGAAATTCCCCCGTGCCAAACAACAAACCCGGTGTATGCGCTTGCAATCAACAGCCTATAATCTACATTTTCGACTTTTTTAGCAAGCTCTTTCGCAAACAACGCGCCTATCACAAGGCCGAATCCCCAGTTGATTAAACTTGCTATTAAAGCAACCAGCGTCACAAACATAATTGCCTGGCCTGGTGATTTGGCAAGCCCTGCAAGGGCCCCCAGCCCCCTTTTAAAAATCGCACTGCTGGCCAGTACATGCCCCGTGACCAGAACAAGCACCATCTGCATAGTAAATGTCAGCAAGCCCCAGAATCCACCGCCCCAATGCTGGATCATTTGGTATGGGCCATTATCGGTGAAAATGAGTCCAAGCAGAAAAACCACAAGTGTCAGGATTATGACAAATAGAAACGGATCGGGTAAATATCGCTGCATTACCCGATTAAAAAATGACACAATAACCCTCAACGTTTCCCCTCCTTTTAAACTTCAACATTATATTTATATTTCTACAAAATTCGGTATATTCCCTTTATTCTGTATAATTTTACAAAAACTTTACAAATTGCCGGTGCAATATTATTTCATCAGTTTGGATTCTCAATCATAAATATAAAATAGAAATCTTCTGATTAGCTCAGGCAAGGAGTGGTTATCTTTGTATCCGTATTATTTTTATCGAGTAAGCTGGGACAATGTGTTATCTTTGTTGAGGCAAAGTTTGTTTGCTGAAGAAATGGTGTGTGCGATGAGCAGTGAACTTTTCCATATACCACAAACCCAAAACCTGCAAGGCAATCGGGAAATGCATAATCATTTAGTCCCTGCATCGTATCATCGCGTTACAGCAACAGGGTCAGCTCAAAGGCTGAAAAACGGGGAGCAACGACAATCTGTTGTTGAAACATTGGCGGCCTGTATAATAAATGCCTCAGCCCAGGATCAACAGGTGCGTGAAGGATTAGCAGTCATGTACGAAAATGCGGACACTGAATTTAAACCATTTATTCAATTGATCATCAGATGGCAACAACAAGCGGAATCCTATTTAGAACAAGCAAAAGAAGCTTCGCGCTCAATAGGGGTTTCGTTTCCTGATGGCGGCGAACAACAGAATGGATGATTTGGAGATCAAAAACACCTGCAGATTTTAGCAGGTGTTCTTGTGTCCAAAGCTTCTTCAAGTTATAGGTACATGCTTTTTGTTGTTGTTGCGGCAGGCTGGTATCGGCGCATTGGACCGTATTCAAGGACTTCCCTGAGATACAGGTTGCCGTTCGGGCTGGGCTTTTTGAGCAGTTCCATTAAATATGTAATATCGTCCAACGCCCGGTGGGACTGGTAATCAGTTATGTCATGGGACTTCAGGAGAGTAAGCAGCTTACTGTTTGGAAAGCCGTAGTTTTTCCATTGGACGTTTCTCATCGTGCAGTACCACTTAAGGTCATTGACCTCAGGATACATCCGGTACAAAAAGCTCCGGTCAAATGAAGCATTGTGGGCAAACACAGCTTCCGCCCTAGAAAAATACGTTTTAATTTTTACATCATAAAAGCTTTTTCCCCTCACTAAATTGTAAGGAATCCCATGTATTCTGAACGCACTGTCATAATTATTTTGCGCAGACTTTGATAATGGCTCCCGCAAAAATGAATCTTCATCTATTATATCCAATATTTCACCTGTTTCCCTGCGAAATGCAAACAGCTTTAAAGCGAGCTCTATTATCTCATCTCTATCAGGGCCTAAACCGGTCGTTTCCACGTCAACAAGCAAACCTAAATGTTGCTCTGAGCTCAAAAAGATCACCCTTTTTGCCTTATAAAATGTAAACCTAATACCATCTTATTATAGGCAGTGGAGCTTTTCCAGTATTATTCAGAAACTAATCCTAAGGTACTATGCTGTTTACGCATAAAAATACCGGAGATATCATTTGTCTCCGGTGTCTACTTTCGTTTTCAGTCAGCCAACTTTTTACCTGACATGGCTTGTGAGTTATTTCGTTTATGCAGTCCTTTTAGAAAATAGCAAATGATGAGAAACCCGAGCCAGAGCGGACCAACGATTACGGCAATCCTTGTTTCTTCCCCATAAGCCATCAGCCCGATCACAAATGCTAAAAATGCGAGTGAAATATAGGAAGTCACAGGGAACAAAGGCACTATATATTTTAGCTGCCTCTGGTCTTCCGGATTTAAGCTCTTCCGGTACCGGATCTGGGATAATAAAATAACGCCCCATGTCCAGATGGCCCCAAATGTGGCAATGCTTGTTACCCACGTGAAAACTTTGGCAGGAACAATATAATTTAGTATTACTCCAATCAAAAGTGCACCTGCAGAGGCCAACACCGCTGCTCCGGGAACGCCCGTTCTTGTCAACTTGCCGAAATTCCCTGATGCTTCCCCGTGCTCAGCCAGGTTGTACAGCATCCGTCCCGTGCTGAAAATGCCGCTGTTGCATGAGGAAAGCGCGGCAGTCAGGACAACAAAATTAATGATGCCGGCAGCAGCGGGTATGCCAATTTGCTCAAAAGTAAGCACAAATGGGCTGCCTTTTGTGCCTATCTCCTCCCATGGATAAATCGACATAATGACAAACAATGCGCCGACATAAAAAATCAATATGCGCCAGAACACTGAATCAATCGCTTTCGATAATGATTTCTCAGGATTTTTTACTTCCCCGGCTGTCACACCAATCATCTCAATGCCGAGATACGCAAACATGACCATTTGCAAGGACATTAACACACCGTGCATTCCATTTGGGAAAAACCCGCCGTTGTTCCACAGGTTATGAATGCCGGTAGCGATTCCGCCATTTCCAATTCCGAACACAATCATGCCCAGGCCAACAATAATCATCGCGACAATAGTGACAATTTTAATGAGGGCGAACCAAAATTCAAGCTCTCCATAAGCTTTTACTGCCAGGAAATTAACTGCCGTCATGACCACCAGTGCAGCGAGTGCCCAAATCCAGCGCGGCACATCCGGGAACCAGTATTCCATATAAATGCCGACCGCAGTGATCTCGGCCATGCATGTAACAACCCACAAGAACCAATAATTCCATCCTGTTATGTACCCGGCGAGCGGCCCTAAATAATCACGGGCGTATTTGCTGAATGAACCTGCTACCGGCTTTTGGATTGCCATTTCACCAAGTGCTCTCATGATAAAAAACATAATGAGGCCACTGAATGCATATCCAAGCAAAATGCCCGGACCCGCTAATTTAATCGCAGAAGCAGAACCGAGAAACAGGCCGACCCCAATTGCTGCCCCTAACGACATCAGTGTGATATGCCTTTCTTCCAATCCGCGGTGTAGTTGTGTTCCACTGTTCGTTTTTTGCATACATCTCTCTCCCTACCTGACACTACGAACGATAATAACTCTCTCCCCTGTAAAAAAAATTTCCCTGAAAATAAATTAGTGTAATTTTCGTAATTTTTTTGATACATTTCTGCATATGTGCTGGTGACTGTTCTATTTTCCTAACTGTTCAGTGCTTGAAACATTATCCTGTCAATCATTTTTTACCAGAAATTATTCTAACACTATTCCAATAATATCAAAATACGAAAATAATCCTAATATAACAACATCAGAGCCTGACCCCCGATCCGGCGAAGAGTTAATGCGCCGGGGTTCAGGCCCTAAATTCTTGATCTAAAATCAGCACACACGCAGGATTGCCTGACAATGCACCGTCGGAAAATGCATGTACCTTGAATAATTTATTGCACATTATATTCCCTCCCTTTGGCTATACGTGCACTCCAGGCCGCACTCTTCTAAACTAATTTTACCAAAGGAATAGTGTTTGTTTTTTAAGTACGCAACGAAGTTATGCTTTCATCAAAGAAGGACTTTGTGCTTATGTCGATTTATGAAAATTCATATAAAAAGCTATTTAAATTGTGTAGAACTTGGTATAATTTGTCTATGGTTGTCGAATTATTCATTTTTATTACACTACTAAAGTTGGATAAGCGATAGGAGTTGTTGTTATATCAGCATAAAGTTCCACATAAAACAAGCAATGGATAGAAAAGCTCTACAAAAAATACTCTGAGGGGACGCACAGCTATGAAAATTTCCAGAATGATTGTCATATTGGCAGCAGTAGTTACTATATTTTCTGTACTATGTTTTGTAAGCGCTGGAATGCTGGCAAAAAGCATTTCTGACAGAACAGAAGCAGTGGACAAGCAGATAAAGTTCAGCCATTTAGCGGACCAGCTGACGGAGGCTTCAGATTATCTGACGAATGAAGTAAGGACGTATGTCCAATACGGCGATAAGGAGCATTTTGATAACTACTGGAAGGAAGTAAATGAAACCCAGACCAGGGAACATGCCATTGAGCAGCTTACTAAGCTCCAGGCACCAAAAGAAATGCTGGCCATTGTCGATGCAGCAAAACAGGACTCGGACATTCTTGTCGAAATAGAAGAAGATGCAATGAGGGCCGCTGCCAATGGCAATTTAGCAGACGCCAGAGAAAAACTGTACAGTGAGGAATACGAAGCGAGAAAAGATATAATCGCAGATTCAATGAAAGAACTTGAAAATAAATTGACTTCATGGTCTGAAGCCGAATCCAAAAAAGCTGTGCAAACGCAGGGCTTGTATTTAGTTACAACTGTCGCAAGCATGATTATCCTGTTAATCTCATCCCTGATTTCGTTTTATGTGTTGTTGCGCAAAGTAAAACCTTTAGGAGCCATCACTGGGATTGCTAACCAGGTTGCACAAGGTAACTTGCAAATTGCTGAAACTGAATATAAAACACGGGATGAGGTCGGCATATTGGGAACTGCCATCAACTCTATGGTCATCAACTTAAAGTCATTGATCACTGAAGTAAACCAAACCTCAGAGCAAATCGCTTCGGCAGCAGAAGAGCTGACAGCCAGCTCTGAGCAGACAGGAGTGGCAACGGAACAAATTACGACCACTATCCAGGAACTGGCCGCCGGTGCTGAAAATCAGGTGAGAAGCGTTGAAGAAAGCTCTGCAATCATTTCACAAATGACAGAAAGTGTTGACAGTATTTCAATAAGCACCCAATCTGTTGCAACATCCACGTCAGCAGCCTTCGAGAAGGCAGAAGAAGGCACCGTTGCCATTAACTCATTTGTGAAACAAATGGAAACCATCAGCGGCATTGTTTCGAGCTTGTCTGAAGTAGTAAAGGAATTAGGCGAACGCTCCAGCGAAATCGGAAAAATTGTCGACCTCATCACCGGCATCGCGGATCAAACTAATTTACTTGCTCTTAACGCAGCAATTGAAGCTGCCAGGGCAGGAGAACACGGAAAAGGCTTTGCAGTGGTCGCAGATGAAGTCAGGAAGCTTGCCGAGCAGTCGCGCCAGTCAGCAAGCCAGATTTCACAATTAATCAGTGTTATCCAGGATGATACGAAAAAGGCCGTGGAAACAATGGAAGTCGCTACGACAGAAGTGACTGAAGGCATCGACGTCGTCAGCACCGCCGGAAAGTCATTCGAACAAATACTTAACTCCATCAAAGATGTCGTCAGCCAGATTGAACAAGCAGCCATCTCTGTCACCAATCTTTCTATTGGCACTGACCAAGTTGTTTCATCCATCCAGATGGTATCAAAAGTTGCCGAGGAATCCGCTGCCGGAACCCAGCAAACATCAGCGTCTGCCCAGGAGCAACTGGCCAATATAGAGGAAATCAGCACATCAGCAAATTCTCTGTCCAATATTGCTGAACATCTGCAAAAAGTCGTCGGGAAATTTAAGATATAGATAGGAAGGGCTGTTTCGGCAGCCCTTTTTGTATTTTCATAAATTAGTGTTCGATAAGATTTTCATAGTGCTCCAATACCATTTTTTCCCTAAGAAAAAATGAATCAAAACAGCGTGGTGAATCGTAAGAAAATATATAACAAATCCCTGCCTTTAGCCATTGGGCGTGTCAGTTAGACTATCCCCTTCTATATTATCGAACTGAAAAGGAGGCTGCACTATGTGGATCATCATCGTCAGCCAGCTTTGGGTAGCACTGCTGTTATCCGTATTCGGCTGGGCAATCAGGACGAAAAAACAGTATTGGCTTATTTCCGGGTTCGGCAACAGGCCGGAAGATGAACAAAAGCAGTTAATAAAAAATGGCCTGCCGCAAAAGACAGGTGCTTTGCTGCTCGCAACCGCGGTTGGCATTGTGGTTTTACTGCCGCTGATGTTCACGCCGTTCGCTTATGCAATTGAGGTTCAATTTGGGTTTATCCTTGTCTTTTCACTTGGGGGATTCGTGTATTTGTCAAAGTATGAAGTCCCGAAAAAACGGAAACGGACTTATATTATTAACTCCCTCCTCTTTGTGACTGTAATTGGTTTTGTGGGCGTCCTCTCGTTCTTCGGTTATCAGAAATATGAATTAATAACTGGAAAAGACAGCTTTGAAATCACGGGAATGTACGGAGATAAATGGAAATATGAAGACATTGATAAAATTGAATTACTGGAAGACATGCCCGAGGTGACTTGGAAACAAGACGGGTTTGGCCTTTCAACAATGGCAAAAGGCCGATTCAAGGTTGAAGGATACGGCAGCAGTCTGCTGTTTATCCAAAAGGACTCATCGCCATACATTTATATCGAATTGAAAAATAAAAGGGTTTTTATCAATGCCAGTGATTCGGAAAAGACACGGGCCTGGTATGAACAGTTGAGCAAAAAAATGGTACAATAACAATACTTTAAAACGAATCCTGCCTAATGGAAGGGAGCTCAACATGGGTAAAAAAGTAAACCGAGTCCGACATAAACTGGATACGAACGGAATTAAGTCCCTGCCTATGAGTGAAATCAAAACAATTTTACGCGGGGCGGACGACCTGATTATGAGTGGCGGCCGGGCAATGCTGGCAAAACTACTTGCTGGCTCCAGGGATAAAAAGCTGCTTGAATTGGAGCTTGATTATAGCCCTGTTTATGGTGCATTTAAGGGGCAGACTCAAGAAGAGATACTGGCAAAAGTTGATTGGATGATTGAGAACGGCTACCTTGATATTGAATTTGATTACCGGCTCCCTCTGCTTGTGTTTACTGACAAAGGATGGAAGATAGAGCGGGAAACCTATGCCAACGAACTATTGGAACAACTGGTCAAGGCATCGGAACATCAACGGTATGAATTTGTTGATACGCTAAAAGACCGTAACCGGGGCCTGATTCTTCTTCTCCTCGACAAAGTGGCGGAAACTGGCAACAAAGACTTAATCACAATTCTCTCAGCATGGAAAAGTATAGAGTACAAAAAAGTTAAAACCAAAATCCAGGAAGTTATCGATGTTTTGGAAAAAGCGGAAGACAAACGTACAATTAAAGACGCCGAAGAAGAAGTTTACTCCTTTAGCGCCAACAAAAAATGGCTCGCCATTCCTGAGGATTTCCGAAGGCAACTTGTTCGTAATGTTTTCTGCGCCTCATGCCTTGGTGTAGTCCAAGTAGAAAAATACACGATTACCGACAGCCCGCACGGAATCGTCCTCCATGGCCAATGCAAAACCTGCGGGCATCCAGTGGCCAGAGTTGTGGACTAGCTTTATTTGTACAGAGAGCCGTTTTCAAGTGCTCCCTTTTCTATTGGTGAAAATAATCCCCTCAAATATGCTCCCTCTAATAAGTAAGGAGAGCCACTCAAAGGGACCTCCTTCTATTTTCGGTGATAAAAGATTTGATCAGAAATGTTCCCTCTGATAAGTATGACAAAGGAGACCGCTCAAATGGCCTCCTTTTAATCTATTATATACGTTTAGCTCCAACATATCTTGGTTTCCAGTAGGTGTTGCTCATCGAAGTAATGGATAGCATGGTAGTAAGTAACAGAACCGCCATCCATTTCTTTAACAAAGTTGTTTACCCCCTGGTATCAGTTGCTAAACCAAATTTAATAGATTCTTTTAACACGGCCGTCATACGAGGGTTACAATTCTATTACAATTTGATATGATAATTTTGAATATTTTAATAGATCAATCAAGTGGGATGCTCCTCCACTCAGCCCAGGCTAAAATGTCCTGTTCACAATTCCGCCTCAGGTCTTAGAGACATTTAAACCTCTGGTTCATTGGCGCAGGAATCAAGATTACATATGATTAGGTTATGAAAAAACTTTGGAGGAAATGAAATGTTAAAACGAATATTGCTCATTTTTTTGCTTATTATCGGTGTCTATTTTATTTACACCAATTGGGAGAACTTTGATGGGAACCGTGCTGAAGGTAAAGAACAACAGGTTGAGATTACAGACGAAATCGATCTGCTTCAGGTCGAAATTGGCAGCGTGACCACGACGATTATTCCGGAAGACCGTGATGATGTAAAAGCGGAGCTGGACGGCGATGGGCAACTGGAAGTCGACCGGGATGGGGACAGTGTTGAGGTAATTGTAAAAGACGAAAAATTTAACTGGTTCAATTTGTTCAAATTTAATGATGACAGTAAACTGGTGATCCATATCCCTGAGGATTATGACAAGGATATGGCGATCAACCTTGGTTCTGGAAATGTTGACTTCGGAGGCAAATCAGATGACAATCCAATGAAGTTAAGAGAGTTGCAGGTGGAAATTGGTTCCGGGGATATGAATCTTAAAAATCTAGATGTGAAAGACTTCATTCACGATGGATCTTCAGGTGATGTTGAGGTAGATTCATTAACCGCCGGTCAGGGCTCATTTAATTTAAGTTCCGGTGACCTGATTGTCAAACATTATTCCGGTCCGATCAAAGCAGATGTATCATCCGGAGATATGAATTTTCAACTTGATGAATTGATTCATGGCATAGAGATTGGCCTCAGTTCAGGTGATGTGGGCCTTGACCTGCCTGATGATGCCGATTTCACTTTGAACGGTGAAGTCAGCAGCGGCGATATTTCTTGCGACTTCCCGTTATCCGGTCAAGCAATAGATGACAAGAGCATAAAAGGCAAACATGGGTCAGGAAAGCACCAAATTGAGGTTGATGTATCGAGTGGCGATGTAGAAATTCATTAACATCAGGGAAGCTTGGGGATGGAATGTGCAATTGAGCTTGAAAAAAGAGCGAAAGCATACATGATTCATTAAAAATGTTATTGTAAAAGCTGTTTTAGAATAAAGGTTATGCTGGTGCCTGAATAATGTTGCTGTAAAACACTTACGCAGCAGGGTTTGGGCACCTTTTGTATTTTCAGCTCAGGAAGATCGCAATGCTCGTGAGTGTCCAATTGATGAATTAAGCGAAAGTCCGGCTTGATTAAGCGAAAATAATTAATAATTAAGCGAAAGCCCACCGTGATTAAGCGAAAAAAACAATTATTAAGCGAACGAACCCTTTAATTAAGTGAAAACAAAAATAGGTTACTGGCCATCCCTGCATAACATATACAATTCAGCTGGTGCAAGGTATTGTCTGCCTTTAGTAGTTCCCTCAATACCAAAATTTGTAGAAGCAAGCAGCCTTGACGCTACATCTCTGGACTGAACCAGGGAAAAATCCCGAAATTGTTGGTTATTGATCTTCGAATCGACCAATAAAAAGTAGTCCCTTAGTGTATCAAAATGTGCATCTTTTAAATATATTTTACAAGAAGGGCAGTACCACTGGCGCTTGACCCGCTTTATTGGGATATAAGAACATGCGGGGCAATGAACTCCTGGCTTCAGCTGATTTTTTGAGGAAAGGTATCGATCCATGAAAAGTTTGCGGGGAGGAGTATTATTTTTGAGAAGGTTTCGGCTGATTTTATTCATATCTTTGAAGGAGAGGATTTCCTTTTGGTAGATTGCTTCCAAGTGTTGAATTCGGTTGGGCAGATGCGGAGCTTTGAATACTTTTTCAAAAATCCTGCGGTGGCCGGCGGTTGTTTTTAATATGCTGTTTTTACTGGTAATGACAACAGCGAATTCAATAGGTACCTGGGGAAGCCGGTGTTCTTGAAGGAACCGTTTCAACTGCAACGCATGCAGACTCGCTTGTGTAACCGGATCAGGAAATCCCTCCTGTTCGCCATTTTTATTCGTGCGAATCAGTTGATGAAATTCCTGGTCAAAAAATAAAATACCAGAAATATTTTTAACTTCGATGATAATGGCCAGATTGGCTGAAAGCAAAAGAGTATCGATTTGAAAGGTGTTTTCGCCCATGGGGAGATTGAGATCGTGGAAAATGAGGTATTTCTTTTCATCAAGGAAGCCCAGCTGGTAATCCAAAGACTCTTCTCCCCGATAACCCGCCCACCTCCTGTCGAGCTCTTCTTGTAATTCGTGGCGGGATACATAGTTGTTCGGGAGCCTTCTTAGCAACGCTTCGCAAACTTGAATTTTTAACGGGACGGTCCGTTTTTTGACAATCAAATCCATCACTCCTTTAAAACTATTAACGATAATATTCACCTCACATGCATCAGTCACCTGCAATAAATTGTGTAGATTTTGTGTACCGACGGCTAATTACTGGTGCCTGTCCTTTGCATGTGCGAATAATCTGTATCCCCAGGAATATTTTGGTTCATTTTCTGACAATCTATAGGCACATCCTATTGATCAGAAGGTGAATCGAAGTGAAACAGCCAATTTTTAAAGGCATAAAGTACATGCTTCTTTTTATAGCTTTGTATTTCTCTTTGTTAGGATACTCTCGATATCAATTTAAAGTGACAGTCACAGAGGGAAAGATTATTCATAAATACAAAAAGGTAGAAGCCTACGAAGTATTCAGCAACACGGAAACGAGAACGAATTACTATATAAAAATGGACAACCGTACGGATTTAAAAATAGACGCCCATCAATATAAACAATTATCTGAAGGAGACGAGATCAGGATCCATAAAACCAACTTTGGCACAGTCGCTGAAAAAATCCGTTAAAGTGAATTTTTAGCTACCAGCGGTCCCGCTTCGCTTTCAACTTTCCCCTCAGTCCCGAGCATCTCATCCCCCTAACGACCCAGTTCGTTTAATTTTTCTAAAAATAATAAATATTACTCACTTCTTTTGTCACCCAAAATACGTATTTCTGCTGCCTTATCGTTCTAAGGTGGCATAGACAACTTATGTTCCCTTCTCTTACTCTTAACCTATAGGCTGCAAGCGCTGTCAAATACCGTCGCTACAGCTTAAATTCTTTATGCTCTGGGAAGGAGAAGTATGAGAAAAAAGAAGCCATATATTCCAGCAACGGTTGTCGCACTCAGTTCTGCCATCATTTTTTCCACATCCGCTTTTGCGAACTCTACGTATTCCCCAATTTCACCAACGATTGAAGTGCAGGAGAAAAAAACTGTGGCACATAGCAAGCAAAAAGCCGCCAACAAATTCACCTGGAATCAGCCAGGGCCCGTATCACCTGTATTGCACCCTGGATCAGCAAAAGGAGCCGGCATGCGCCAGGAACCTCTCAACCAAATCGACGAGGTCATCAACGAGGCCATTGCAAACAAGGTGATGCCGGGCGCGGTAGCTTTTGTCGCAAGGAAGGGCCATATCGTAAAGCATGCTTCTTATGGACATGCAGTAAAGTATAAAGATGATCAGTTCCAGGAACATGAAGCTCCGATTGAAATGCAAAACGATACCATTTTTGACCTCGCCTCCATCAGCAAACTATTCACGACAACGGCGGCCATGACTCTATACGATAAAGGTTTGTTCCAGCTTGATGACCCTGTCGCAAAGTACATTCCGGAGTTTGCCGCAAATGGAAAAGAACAAGTGACAATAGAGCAGCTAATGACCCACACATCAGGTTTTGCAGCCTGGATTCCCCTTTATACAATGGGTACATCACGGGAAGAGCGCCTGCAAATCGTACTTAACTACCGCTTAAACAATAAACCTGGAACCGTTTATACTTACAGCGACTTGAACATGATTACCCTTGGTTTGCTGATCGAGCGCTTGTCGGGAAAAAGGCTTGATGAGTATGTAAAAGAAACCATTACAGAACCGCTCGGCATGAAGGACACCATGTATAACCCTCCGGAAGAATTAAAACCGAGGATCGCAGCAACTGAATATCAGCCAGCGATAAAACGCGGCCTTGTTTGGGGGCAGATCCATGACGAAAACGCATGGTCATTGGACGGTGTGGCCGGGCATGCCGGGGTATTCTCAACTGCTTCAGATCTTGGCAAATTCGCGCACATCTTTTTAAATGAAGGTAAATATGGCCGTGTGCAAATCCTGGCGCCCGAAACAGTGAAGCTGCTGATGGAAAACAGGATTCCTGGATTCCCGGGCAACGACCACGGTTTAGGCTGGGAGCTGAACAAGGGCTGGCTCATGGATGCATTGACTGAACAGTCCACCCTTGGACACACTGGTTACACCGGAACTTCCATTGTCGTAAGCCCAAATAACGGAACAATTGCCATCCTGCTCACAAACAGGGTGCATCCGACCAGAAATACAGTTTCAACCAACCAGACAAGAAGATTATTTGCGAGGCAGGTGGCCGATGCCATCCCGGTAGCCAT
Source organism: Bacillus sp. T33-2 (assembly GCF_002860205.1). Lineage (GTDB taxonomy): Bacteria > Bacillota > Bacilli > Bacillales > Cytobacillaceae > T33-2. Next base: position 870 of record NZ_PGVB01000011.1, on the reverse strand, counting down.
GCCAGGCAAAAAGAAGCAGCCAGCCCTGTTTGCCGGATACGGTGACAACGTGAATCATATCATTGAGGCGGACATTAATCTCAAAGGCGGCACGGCAAAACTGTCCTTCCTTACATGGCACATGATTGAGCCAAAAGCTGATTATGGCTATTTAGAGGCTTCTGCTGACGGTACTACATGGCAAAAGCTTGCCAGCTTCACTGGTGAAAGTGGCGGCTGGACCCAGCATGAATTTGAAATTCCTGAGAACACTCAAAAACTTCGCTTCCATTATGATACGGATGGATCTGTCAACGGCAGAGGCTGGTACATTTCAGATGTTGAATTCAAGCTTTCAAACGGAGCATCCATATCACCTAAACTATCGAAAGAAGGCTGGGAGCTTCGGAATTATTAATTTGGAACAAAACTGATTCTAATGGACTTTATACTGAGGGATTACCATGATTTTGTCCAATAGAGCGGTTCTAATGGACCTTACACAGAGGGATTACCGTAATTTTGTCCAATTGAGCGGTTCTAATGGACTTTAGCCTGATGGATCACCTGAATTTGTCTAATAGAGCGGTTCTAATGGACTTTAGCCTGATGGACCACCTGATTTTGTCCAATAGAGCGGTTCTAATGCACCTTACACAGAGGGATTAGCGTAATTTTGTCCAATAGAGCGGTTCTAATGGACCTTAGCCTGATGGACCACCATGATTTTTGTCCAATAGAGCGGTTCTAATCGACTTTACTCAGAGCGATTAGCGTAATTTTGTCCAATAGAGCGGTTCTAATGCACCTTAGCCTGATGGACCACCATGATTTTGTCCAATAGAGCGGTTCTAATGCACCTTACACAGAGGGATTAGCGTAATTTTGTCC
>NZ_PGVB01000010.1 GCF_002860205.1 Bacillus sp. T33-2 | reverse complement strand
AAATGTTTTCTATCCCTATGATACCATTTTTACTTCATCATCTAAATCATGTGGACTAAAAAAGGAAGAGAGCCCTCTTCCTTTTAATCACGATGACATATTAAGACTTTTTCAGCAGTCTCGGTTTAATGTTTTTCCTTTTCATTCGGAGTACATATCCATAATGAAAAGGAATTTTTTCTGCCTGAAACTAATTGCCCGCTTTGGGCGTATAAGTAACAGCAAAGGGGTGGAATTGAAATGAATGAATATGAAATAAAAGTATATGATGACCTGTCGGAGTGGAAGCGGAAGCTAAGGAAAGACTCCAGCCTGTTCGCGCGAGTCTCAAAGAAGGCCCAGACGAAAGTGAATCAGATGATCCCGGAAAAAGTGCACAATGTGCTGACTGAAAGCATAAAAAATATGGTGAAAGCGACACTGGCCGGATCGGATTTTATAACTAAAAAACAACAGGGTTCAGGGCTGTCCCTTGCAGAAAGGGATGCTCTTATGGTTAAAAAGACTGCTTCCTTCCGGAAAGCAGCTGCTGTTGAAGGGGCAGGGACCGGGGCCGGGGGGATTTTCCTCGGGCTGGCAGATTTTCCTTTGCTGCTTTCGATTAAAATGAAATTTTTGTTTGAGGCGGCTTCAATTTATGGGTTCAACCCCTCTGTTTACGAAGAGCGGCTGTTCATTCTCCATGTTTTTCAGCTCGCTTTTTCAAGCGATGAAAAGCGAAAGGAAACCTTTTCCATCATCGACAATTGGGAAGAAAGAAAAGCCGGTTTGGCGGAGATGGACTGGAAGGAATTTCAGCAGGAGTACAGGGACTACATTGACCTGGCAAAAATGCTCCAGCTTATGCCTGGAATAGGTGCGGTTGTGGGAGCCTATGCGAATTACAATTTACTCGACCACCTCGGAGAAACAGCAATGAATGCTTACCGGCTCCGCATACTAAAAAGCCCCCCGGCGAATGAGTAGACCGGGGGAGCTATTTGTTAATTCACTTCCAATTTTTTTGCTGCCATTTCAAAGGCGTCCTGATAGTTTAAAGCAGCCGAGCCGAGGGTTTTCGCGGCAATCAGCATGGCTTTTTCGTCAAAATCAAATTTAGGGTGGTGGTGCGGATATGCAACATCATTGCCAGGCGGTTTAGCGCCAGTGAAGAAAAAGGTTCCTTTGACATGCTGCAAATAATAGGCAAAATCCTCCCCGCCCATTTGGGGCTCGGTTTCTTCCACCTTTTCGACTTCCGGCACTTTGGCTGCGCATTGGATCAAGAAGTCGGTTTCTTCCGGGTGATTGACCACTGCCGGATATCCCCTGTCGTAAAGATAATCATATGTGCATCCAGTGGCAAGGCATGTTCCGTGAATCACTTTTTCCATCTCTTCTTCAATAAAATCCCGCGTCTGTTCGTTAAAGGTCCTTACCGTGCCGACTAAATTAGCTTTATCAGCAATCACATTAAAGGCGTTATCTGCCACAAATGAACCGACAGTCACAACGGCCGAATCAACCGGATTCACCCTGCGGCTGACTATCTGCTGGAGATTGATTACAAGCTGGGAACCTGCGACAATGGCATCCTTTGTCTTATGCGGCTGGGCCCCATGCCCGCCCTGGCCCTGGAGGGTGATCGTAAAACGGTCGGCAGCAGCCATAATTGGCCCTGTCCGGTATTGAATGGTGCCAGTGGGCTCACTTGCCCATAAGTGTGTGCCGAAAATGACATCTGTACCATCAAGGCATCCATCTTCAATCATGGAAATGGCCCCGCCTGGAGCATATTCTTCAGCGTGCTGATGGATCATTACGTATGTTCCCTGAAGATGTTCTCTAAGGTCATGCAATGCTTTTGCCAGCACCAGGAGGCCGGCTGTATGCCCGTCATGCCCACATGCGTGCATAACGCCTGGAACAAGGGACTTATATGGCACGTCCTTTTCATCCTGGATTGGCAAAGCATCAAAATCCGCCCTTAATGCCACGGTCTTTCCCGGTTTCGAACCATATACTTTGGCGACTACCCCGTTGCCGCCCACATCTCCCCTTACCTCAATGCCCAGCGTTTCATAATATGACTTGATATAGTTTGCGGTATTTACTTCCTGGAACGATAGCTCGGGATGCTGGTGAAGATGGCGCCTTATTGCCACCATCTCCTCATATGACCCTTCAAGCTTTTTAAACAGCAAATCCAACATGTGCATGTCTCCTCTGCGCCGAATTTTTTAATAATTATAACATTTTTCTTAAAAAGGTTAAGAAAAAAACGGGCTCTTTCCTGGGGAATCCCGCCGAAATGCTTTTAACAACATCATTACCTGGCCGTGCCTGTCGAGGGACAAATGGCTGCGTAAATGTTGGAAAACGAAAAGGGAAAGGCAGTGGTCTCCGCCTTTCCCTTAGTTCTCATCATTAAACACAGTATATTTAGTTACATATGAAGGCCCCGCGAAAATGGATTGTCCTGCCGATGCCTGGCCGGATCCCTGTTTTTTATGGGCATTTTCAAATGATTTGGATTTTTGCCAGTTTTCGAAAGCCGTTTCATTCTCCCATACGGTAAAAATAACATAAGTATTAGATGTGATCGGGCGGAGGACCCTGATCGCAGCGAAGCCAGGTTCATTCTCGATCTGCTTTGCGCGGTTTTTAAAACGGTATTCGAACAGCGGCCGGCCTTCGTCTGTTACAGGGATATTGTTCAGTACCGCAAACCCTGCACGGCCAAAAGATCCTGCCTGATCAAATATTTCATATTTTCTCGGCGAATTGAATATCGTCTTGCCTGTTGTTTCATGGACAAGAAGCGAAGTTTCAGCATTGCCCATTATCAGCATAGTTTCATCTGGATGCGAGTCTTTTAGTTTGCTTAAGTAATCATATGTGCCTGATGCCATATATAAATTCAAAATCTATCCACTCCATCCTGTAAATGGTTTACCCTTCCATTATACCTTTTATGATGATAGGCTGCCAAACGGTGTCCTCCAATCGGCAATTACGGCCGACTTTATCTTGTCAATTTAAGGCCCGAAAAATCGTCTATTTTTTGACAATTCCCACTCCTGCCTATGAATAAACAGGACAACACGATATATTTGTATATAGCTGAAACTAGGAGTTTTTTATTTTCTTCCTTTTATATTAAAATGTTTAAAGACGAATGAAAGGTGGACCACCATAAATGAGCAAAGCAATAAATGATACATTTTTACGGGCTGCAAGGGGGGAGCAAACAGATTATGTCCCTGTGTGGTACATGCGGCAGGCTGGCCGTTCACAGCCGGAATACAGGGCCATAAAAGAAAAATATTCCTTGTTTGAGATCACCCACCAGCCGGAATTATGCGCCTATGTTACACGTCTGCCGGTTGAGCAATATAATGTAGACGCTGCCATCCTGTATAAAGATATCATGACTCCGCTGCCAGCCATCGGTGTAGATGTCGAAATCAAATCAGGTATTGGCCCCGTCATTTCAAATCCTGTCCGTTCGATGGCTGATGTTGAAAAACTGGGGGAAATCCATCCGGAAGACGATGTTCCTTATGTACTTGACACAATTAAACTGCTTACTCAAGAACAGCTGTCTGTTCCGTTGATCGGATTTTCAGGGGCACCGTTTACACTGGCAAGCTATATGATTGAAGGCGGCCCTTCAAGAAACTATAACAATACGAAAGCATTCATGTACGCACAGCCGGAAGCATGGTTTGCTCTGATGGAAAAGCTTGGCGACATGGTGATAACCTACGTAAAATCACAAACCAAAGCAGGGGCTAGGGCAATACAGATATTTGATTCATGGGTGGGCGCTTTGAATGTCCAGGATTACCGCTATTTTATCAAACCTGTAATGAACCGCATTTTCTCATCATTAAGAGAGGAAAATGTGCCGCTTATCATGTTCGGAGTTGGCGCAAGCCACCTGGCGAAGGAATGGAACGACCTGCCGCTTGATGTTATCGGCCTGGACTGGAGGCTTCAGATCAGCGAAGCAAGGGAACTTGGCATCAATAAAACTGTACAGGGAAATCTTGATCCGGCTATTTTACTCGCCCCATGGGAAGTGGTTGAGGAGAAGGCGAAAGCGATCCTTGACCAGGGCATGGCGCAGCCAGGCTATATTTTCAACCTCGGCCATGGTGTGTTCCCGCAGGTGAATCCTGATACACTTAAGAAATTAACGACATTTATCCACGAATATTCTGCGTCAAACTTAAGCCGTTAAACTCTTTTTTCAGTCTGGGAGTATTCAATATTGGCATGTTTAATAAGTTTTTGGCAGAATAACCTAGAGATAGAGAAAAAGGGGTGTAACAAATGAGTAAAAAAAGAATGGGCTTGCTTGTTATGGCATATGGGACGCCATACAAGGAAGCAGACATAGAACGCTATTATACACATATCCGGCACGGGCGCAGGCCGACCGATGAGATGTTGGATGACCTGCGCGGCCGGTATGAGGCGATCGGCGGGCTGTCGCCGCTTGCAAAAATCACGCAGGAGCAGGCTGAAAGGCTCGCTGGACATTTAAACAAAATCCAGAATGAAATCGAGTTTAAAATGTATCTCGGTTTGAAGCATATTGAACCTTTTATAGAGGATGCAGTCCAGCAAATGCACGCAGACGGAATCGAGGAAGCAGTCAGCATCGTGCTGGCCCCGCATTTCTCTACCTTCAGCGTGAAATCTTATAACGGGCGGGCCCGTGAAGAAGCGGAAAAACTGGGAGGCCCGTCAATTGTATCTGTCGAAAGCTGGTACGATGAGCCAAAATTCATTCAATACTGGTCAGACAGGGTTAAAGAAACATTCGGGAAAATGACACCGGATGAGAAAGAAAAGGCAGTGCTGATTGTATCTGCACACAGCCTTCCGGAAAAAATACTGCAATCAGGCGATCCATATCCCGATCAGCTCCAGAAAACGGCAGAGCTGATCGCAGGACAGGCCGGGGTTCGGAATTATGAAGTAGGCTGGCAAAGCGCCGGCAACACTCCTGAACCGTGGCTCGGGCCGGACGTTCAGGATTTGACCCGTGATTTATACGAAAAAGAAGGCTATAAAACGTTTGTATATATTCCTGTCGGCTTTGTATCCGACCACCTCGAAGTCCTTTACGACAATGACTACGAATGCAAGGCAGTCACCGATGAAGTGGGGGCAAGTTATTATAGGCCTGAAATGCCGAATGCCCAGCCTGAATTTATTGATGCACTCGGAACAGTTATTTTACAGAAGCTGTCACAATCGCGATAAAAACAGTGAAAAGAAGGCGATGGACCTTGGTAGAAGAAACGCAAAAGGTTGTCATAGTCGGTGGGGGAATCACCGGCCTGACAGCTGCATATTACCTCCAAAAGCATGCCAGAGATCATCAGCTGCCGCTTGAAGTCAAACTTGTGGAAGCATCACATCGTCTCGGCGGGAAAATGCAGACCGTCGTGAAGGATGGATATGTAATCGAAAAGGGACCTGACTCTTTTCTGGAACGAAAGCAGAGCGCTTCCCGCCTTGCCAGGGAAGTGGGTCTTGGTGATAAACTTGTAAATAACGGCACAGGCAAATCCTATGTGCTGGTAAAGGAAAGGCTGCATCCGATGCCGGGTGGATCGGTCATGGGGATTCCAACCGAGATTGCCCCATTTATCACAACCGGGCTGTTTTCGCTGCCAGGCAAAATCAGGGCTGCCGCAGACTTCTTCCTGCCCCGGTCGCAGGCCGGGCAGGACCAGGCACTTGGCGAATTTTTCCGGCGCAGGCTTGGCGATGAAGTAGTTGAAAATTTGATAGAGCCTTTGCTTTCAGGAATATACGCAGGGGATATTGATAATTTAAGCCTCATGTCAACATTTCCACAGTTTTATCAGGTTGAACAAAAATACCGGAGCTTGATTCTGGGCATGAAAAAAACGACACCTGCACCAAAGAAACAGGGTGGCACAGCTAACAAGCAGAAAAAAGGAATTTTCCAAACGGTGTCTACAGGGCTGCAGTCATTTGTCGATGCGATTGAAGCTAAGCTTGAGCCCGGTTCTGTCGTAAAAGGGGTCAGGGCCGATAAAGTCAGTAAAGAAACTTCCCGGTATAAATTGCGGTTGAGCAATGGAGAGCTTTGGGACGCGGACTGTGTGCTCGTTTCAGCTCCACATGAGGCAGCCGTTAACATGTTTTCCGATTATGACGATATTTTCGACGGCTTCAAGGACATGCCGTCAACATCAGTGGCCACAGTCGCCATGGCATTCCCTGCAGAAGCGATAAAACAGGACATTGACGGCACTGGCTTTGTCGTGTCCCGCAACAGCGATTATACAATCACTGCCTGTACGTGGACACATAAAAAGTGGCCCCACTCCGCTCCAAAAGGAAAAGTGCTGCTCAGATGCTACGTCGGAAGGGCAGGGGACGAGGCAGTGGTGGACCTGTCAGACGATGAAATTGTAAAAATTGTGCTCTACGATTTAAATAATACGATGGATTTAACCTCCGAGCCGGAATTCAGTATTGTCAGCCGCTGGAAAGAAGCCATGCCCCAATATACGGTTGGCCACAAACAGCGTGTCGCTACACTGAAAAATGACCTTAAGCGCGAGCTGCCGGGAGTTTTTGTTGCAGGCAGTTCCTTTGAAGGCCTCGGCTTGCCGGACTGCATCGACCAGGGAGAGGCAGCGGTGGAAAATATCCTGGATTATTTGGCGCTGCAAACAAAACGATTAGTTCATTCCTGAAATTCAAGCACTTTTCTCAATAAAAGAAAAAGGGCCAGCCGCCTGAATTTGCGGCTGGCCTTGCAATTTTGCTTGTGAAGCGGAAGGGAAGGATATGGAATAAACGGCAAAAGCCGCAGAACCATCAATAAACACTTGCAGAGAACTTCAGTTAAAACCGCGCAGGATCCAGGCAGCTGTCACATTTATTGCCATAGCATTCGTGCTGTTCTTTAATTTGCTCCCCGCATTCAACACAATTCTTTGCTGGCAGGTTGCGGAAAAATTCAACGACATTATCGAGCATGCTGTAAAACCTCCATTATTAAAAGAATTGGATTATTCAATCAATTTCCTGTTGGATTCATTGTATTATAACAGATGTTTTAAGTCAACCATTGTTTTAATACAATTTTGTAAAAAGTGAAAAAGGGGCTAAAATGGAGTATAGTGTTATTGAAGCATTTGCATGAACAGGAGGAATCCATTTGAAATTAACAGTCGTTGGCTGCTGGGGAGGCTACCCGAAAATGAATGAAGCCAGTACTGGTTATTTGCTTGAGCATGAAAGCTTCCATTTGCTGATTGATTGCGGGAGCGGAGTGCTGTCCAGGCTTCAAAATTTCTTGCAGCCGGAAGAGCTGGATGCGGTAATACTATCGCATTACCACGCTGACCATATTGCGGATATTGGCGTGTTACAGCACGCACGCCTCACTCAAGGTTTCTTGGGCAAAAAAACACCAACATTGCCAATCTACGGCCATCCTTTGGACGAGCAGGAATTCTCAAAGCTTACATACAAAGAAATTACAGAGGGAATCGCCTATGATCCTGCAAAAATGCTTCAGGCGGGACCGTTTAACATCAGCTTTCTGCCCGCTGTCCATCCCGTACCGTGCTTTGCCATGAAAATTGAGGCAGCTGGAAAAACACTTATTTATACCGCGGACACCTCTTTTAAACCGGAATTCATTCCATTTGCAGCGGGAGCGGATGTGCTGTTGTGCGAATGTAATTTCTATGGAGGCCAGGATGGGGAAGGTGCAGGCCATATGAACAGCTTTGATGCAGGGAATCTGGCGGAAAGAGCTGGAGTGGGCCAGTTGGTGCTGACCCATTTGCCGCATTATGGAGAACTGGACCAGCTTGTCAGTGAAGCATCCCGCGAATATAAAGGACAGGTTTCTTTGGCACATGAAGGCCTTACAATCATGGTTTGAAAATATACTTGCTGTAAATGCGACAGCTGGATAAGGAGTAAGGAACATGCTGTTTATTGATAACAAAGGAATCACCGACCCCAGGATAAACCTGGCGATTGAAGAATATGCATTAAAAAGTTTGGACATAAATGAGTCCTATTTGCTGTTCTATATCAATGAACCGTCCATCATCATCGGCAAGAACCAGAATACAATCGAAGAAATCAATACCGAGTATGTCGAAAACAATGGCATCCATGTTGTCCGCAGGCTGTCAGGCGGCGGGGCGGTTTATCACGATTTAGGCAATTTGAACTTTAGTTTCATTACAAAGGATGACGGTGAAAGCTTCCATAATTTTAAAAAATTCACCGAGCCGGTGATACAGGCACTGCATAAGCTGGGTGTAGAGGCAGAGCTCAGCGGAAGAAATGACATCGTTGCAGGCGGCAGAAAAATATCGGGCAATGCACAGTTTTCAACAAGGGGACGAATGTTCAGCCATGGAACCCTCTTGTTTGATTCAGAAATCGAAAGTGTCGTGTCCGCGCTGAACGTCAAGAAAGATAAAATCGAATCAAAAGGCATTAAATCGATTCGGAGCAGGGTCGCCAATATTTCAGAATTTTTAAGTGAAAAAGTGACCATCGGTGAATTCAGGAGCCTCCTCTTAAAAAATATTTTTGCCGGATCAGAAGAGATTCCTGAATATGAACTGACAGAACAGGATTGGGAAAACATCCACCAGCTTTCCAGGGAAAGGTACCAGAACTGGGACTGGAACTATGGCAAATCGCCAAAGTTCAACCTGCAGCATTCACACCGCTTCCCTGTCGGACAAATTGACGTCAGGCTCGATGTCAACAAAGGGGTTATCGAGAACAGCAAAATTTATGGAGATTTCTTTGGGGTCGGTGATGTAGGGGATATTGAAGCAAAGCTAAAAGGCATAAAATATGAAAAATCGGAAATAGCCAATGCTTTAAAGGATATCAACATCAAGCATTATTTCGGAAATATATCACTGGATGACTTTATTAACTTGATCTATTAGCAACTTCACACGGTGTCTGCTGGCATCGTGTTTTTTTGCGGTGCCAATCAGAGGAATTTCCTTGAAAGCGATTACTTTCTTGCAATATAATATATTTAGAAAATTTTAACTACAACTAGACAACGCTTGCACATGGTTTGGTTGCAACAAGGGGTATCGGATAAGAAATTTAATCAAAGCACTAAGGGGGAAACTGATTAATGAATCTATCATCACAGCTTCACCAAACTGCCAGAAAGCTGGGCGCAAAACCAGCCTATTATTTCGAGGACCAGGTTACTACTTACGCTGAACTGGACGGGGCAGTCACTAAATTTGCTTCAGGCCTTGAAAAATTAGGGGTAAAACAAGGGGATCATATCGCACTTCTGCTGGGAAATTCCCCTCATTTTGTCATCGGGCTTTATGGGGCACTCCGTCTTGGGGCCACGGTCATTCCGGTCAATCCGATTTACACGGCGGATGAAATTGGCTATATATTGAATAATGGGGATGTAAAGGCCGTAATCGGACTTGATTTGCTCGTCCCTCTTGCAGAAAAGATGCACCACCATCTTCCAAAGGTAGAAAATTTCATCATTTGCGAGTCGGGGCAAGGCCAGACCCAACACATTACGGCACTATCGATTTACCCTAAATTGAAAACGTTTGCAGATGTTATCGCCGCAGGAGACCTGCATTTCCAGGGACCAGAGCTAAAAGAGGATGATACTGCGGTCATTCTGTACACATCGGGTACGACGGGAAGGCCAAAAGGCGCCATGCTCACCCACCGCAACCTTTACAGCAATGCCATCGATGTGAGCGACTACTTAAAAATCAACGAAGAGGACCGGGTCATCACAGCACTGCCAATGTTCCACGTCTTTTGCCTGACGGTATCACTCAATGCCCCGTTAATGAGCGGGGGCACATTGCTGATCGTTCCGAAATTCAGTCCGAAGGAAATTTTCAGGATTGCAAAAAAATATGAACCGACACTTTTTGCTGGCGTTCCAACAATGTATAACTTCCTGCTTCAGCATCCTGAAGGCGACCCGCAAGATCTCAAGTCGCTGCGTCTCTGTATATCAGGCGGTGCGTCCATGCCAGTAGCGCTGCTGAAAAATTTTGAGAAGAAATTCAATGTTGTCGTTTCAGAGGGATATGGATTATCGGAAGCGTCCCCTGTAACTTGCTTCAATCCACTGGACCGTCCCCGCAAGCCCGGATCGATTGGAACATCCATCATCCATGTGGAAAATAAAGTCGTCAATGAACTGGGGGAAGAATTGCCTCCTGGTGAAGTCGGCGAGCTTATCGTCAGGGGCCCGAATGTGATGAAGGGGTATTACAAAATGCCGGAAGAAACGGCGGCAACGATAAAGGACGGCTGGCTTTACACTGGGGATCTGGCCTCGACGGATGATGAAGGGTATTTCTATATCGTCGACCGGAAAAAGGATTTAATTATTGTAGGCGGATATAATGTTTATCCGCGTGAAGTGGAAGAAGTTCTCTATAACCATCCTGACGTTGTCGAAGTGGCCGTTCTCGGTGTTCCTGACCCGAACTTTGGCGAAGCGGTGCGAAGCTACGTAGTCAGCAAAAATCCGGAATTGACAGAGGAACAGCTCCTGGCTTATTGCAGCGAGCATCTTGCCAAATATAAAGTCCCGGCCTCAATTGAGTTCATCGACGAGCTCCCCAAAAATACGACCGGGAAGATTTTAAGAAGGGCACTGAAGGAGAAGGTTCTCCAATCTAATTAATCAACGGCAGCAGAAAGGCAGGCTTATTGCCTGCCTTTTTGTTAATAAATAAGGATTCTGGAAGGTTTGGGACAAAGGGAATGATAACGAATCCTGAAAGGGGTTTTAAGGTGAAGAACATATTATACGAAGTAAAAGGGCAGATTGGTGTGGTCACATTGAACAGGCCTGAAGCCATGAATGCCTTTAACTACGATACACTGGCAGAACTGCAGCAGACAGTTGAATTGATCAGGGTATCCCAAGAAGCCAGGGTGGTCATATTTACCGGGGCAGGAGACAAGGCTTTTAGCGTTGGTGCCGACCTCAAAGAACGGAAGAGCCTGTCGGAAGAAGAGGTAAAGCGCAATATTTATAAAATCGGCGAAGTATTTACAGCGATCGATAACCTGCCACAGCCGACAATCGCCGCGATAAACGGCTATGCATTTGGCGGCGGTATGGAACTGGCGCTGGCCTGCGACTTCAGGGTATCAGGCAGAGGGACGTTGATGGGACTGACCGAGACAGGCCTTGCCATCATTCCGGGGGCAGGAGGGACCCAGAGGCTGGCCAGGCTGATAGGCCAGGCAAGAGCGCTGGAGCTGATCCTGACAGCCCGGAAAATAACAGCTGAGGAGGCACTTGCATACCAGCTTCTGAACAAGGTCACAGAAAAAGGGGAATTAATGGAGGCATGCGCCAATCTGGCATCAGAGATGCTGAATAACGGGCCGATTGCTCTCCAGCAAGCCAAATTTGCCGTAAAACAGGGACTGAATGCGGACCTGCAGACCGGACTGCACATTGAGCGGAAGGCATATGAAATTACGATACCGACGGAAGACCGGCTGGAAGCCCTTCAAGCCTTCAGTGAAAAAAGGAAGCCTGTCTTCAAGGGAAAATGAGACACGGCAGGTGCCGTGTTTTTAATTTGTTTTTAAGGTCAAAGTAAACCATTTTGCCTGGTCATTTGTTCCATACTAAATCGCGGTGAAAAAATGAAGGTCCAATTAATGCGATAAACATGGATAATCCCAGTAACTGCACATTTAATCCCGGTAACTCAAAATATAATCCCGGTAACTTTTTTATATTCCCAGTAACTTCTGTTTTATTTTTGAATTTTAGTATATATTTTCCTTTAAAATAACAACATAGATTAAGTTTTTCATTGTCTTCGGAAAATAAAGCAGAAAACACTTGATTACTAGCTGAATAGGATATTATAATTTAGTGAATAAAAGCATAAAAGCGTTGAAGCAAAAAAGGACAAAATATGACATAAAGAATGATATGGGGGAAATAGGATGCTAAAAGGATTCAAAGCGATGGCAGCCGTTGGATTTGCCGGAGCACTTCTGTTAAGTGGATGCGGCACTGACAAGTCAGATGGTACAAGCAGCAAATCGTCAGGCGGGGAAAAAACTTTTAAAGTAGGAGTCACACAGATTGTCGAACATCCATCGTTGAATGCAGCTACTGAGGGGTTTAAGAAAGCATTGGAAGAATCAGGGCTTAAAGTTGAATTTGATGAACAGAATGCCCAGGGTGAACCAAGCAATACCCAGACGATAGGGAGCAATTTCGCTGCGGACAACGTCGATTTAATCTTCGCGAATTCAACGCCGAGTACACTCGGAGCGTTGAACGCCACCAAGGATATTCCGATCGTGTTCACATCTGTAACGGATCCACTTGGTGCTGGCCTTGTAAAGTCGATGGAAGAACCGGGGGGAAATGTGACCGGGACAACTGATACTCATCCTGATGCCATTCCAAAAATGGTTGAGTTTATTTCAAAGAATTTCGACGGCAAAAATGTCGGCGTCATCTATAATGCTGGTGAGCAAAACTCGGTCGCCCAGATTGACCTTGTAAAAAAAGCAATGAAGAATACAGACCTGAAGCTGGAAGAGGCGACAGTTGCCACGTCAGCCGACGTAAAACAGGCGGCAGAATCGCTCATCGGGAAAGCTGACTCCATTTATATCATCACTGACAATACCGTCGTGAGCGCCCTCGAATCTGTGATCCAGGTTGCAAACGATAATGATATTCCGTTGTTTGTAGGAGAATTGGATTCTGTCAAAAAAGGCGGATTCGCCGGCTACGGCTTTGATTACGGGGACATAGGCTTTGAAGCCGGCCAGATGGCTGTCCAGATTTTAAAAGGCGAGAAAAAACCGTCAGAACTGCCAGTCCAGTACCCGCAAAAACTCAAGCTATTAATTAATAAAAAAGCAGCCAAGGAAATGGATATCGAAATCAAAGACGACTGGGGCAGCAGTGCAGAATTTGTTGAATAAAAATGCAAGTCAGCGTGTTCCGGATTGTCACTCGACCGGACGCCCAACCAAAGCTGCCAAAAACAATTGGCAGTTTGCGAGAAAGGAATGTTTACCATGCCTATAGCTATTTTTAGTTCTATAGAGGCGGGCGCCCTTTACGCGCTCATGGCTTTAGGAGTTTATTTATCTTTCAGGGTGCTGGATTTTCCTGACCTGACCGTCGATGGAAGCTTCGTCACAGGCGCTTCTGTCGCCGCGGTGATGATTGTCGGCGGTGCCAGTCCAATTTTGGCTACAATTACCGCACTGGCGGCCGGTTTTTTGGCCGGCTGTGTTACCGGTCTGCTCCACACGAAAGGTAAAATAAACCCGCTTTTGTCAGGGATTTTGATGATGATTGCCCTTTATTCCATCAATCTGAGAATTATGGGCAAACCGAATGTACCCCTGCTTGCAGAAGAGACGGTCATTACAAAGATCACAGAATTCTGGAAAAACCTTGGCATTGATGACGGAATACAGAGCATGCTTGCAGGTATTGGATTGTCCGGGTTTGTACCAAAGACCTGGGCTGTTTTGATAGTGATGTTATTGCTTGCATTTGTCGTAAAATTCGCGATGGACTGGTTCCTGAAAACGGAAATCGGTCTGGCGTTGCGGGCAACGGGTGATAATGAGACGATGGTCCGAAGTTTTTCGGCTGACACCGATTTTTATAAAATCCTTGGCCTCGGCCTGTCAAATGGGCTTGTTGCTTTTTCAGGAGCGCTGATTGCCCAGTACAATGGCTCTAGCGACGTAGGCATGGGAATCGGCATGATCGTTATCGGCCTTGCGTCGGTAATTATCGGTGAGGCTATTTTTGGGTCAAAAAGTGTTGCAAGGGTAACTGCCGCTGTAATTGGCGGTGCAATCCTCTACAGGATCATTGTCACACTTGCACTGAGGGTCGAATTCCTTGAGACAGGCGACATGAAATTGATTACCGCAATTATTGTTGTTTGTGCGCTAATTTTGCCAAAAATAATCGACCGCCAAAGGGAAAAACAAAGAAAGAGAAAAAGAGCCGCATCGATTGTCCAGAAAAAATCGAAAGCGGCCGAAGGAAGGGGGCAAAGCCTTGCTGCAGTTGAATCAGATATATAAAGCCTTCAACGAAGGGACAGCGGATGAGAAGGTCGCCCTCGACCAGTTCAGCCTTGATTTAGGGCCTGGTGACTTTGTCACCGTCATCGGGAGCAATGGAGCCGGAAAATCGACATTAATGAGCGTTATTTCGGGAAAGCTGATTCCCGACCATGGCGAAGTAGTAATCGGCGGCAAGAAGGTAACAAGCTTGCCTGAACATAAACGGTCCAGACTGATTGGTCGGGTATTCCAGGATCCAATGGCAGGCACCGCTCCATTGATGACGATTGAGGAAAACCTGGCACTTGCATATTCGCGGATGAAAAACCGGGGCCTGGGCTTGGGAATCACAAAAAAACGGCGTGATTTTTTCAGGGAAAAGCTTGAATCGCTTCATCTTGGGCTTGAAAACAGGCTTCAGGCAAAGGTCGGGCTGCTTTCAGGCGGTGAAAGGCAGGCTTTGTCCCTGTTGATGGCGACGTTTACGGAGCCGAAAATCCTTCTGCTTGATGAACATACTGCTGCGCTTGACCCTTCGCGCGCGGAGCTTGTCACAGAGCTTACGAAGGAAATCGTTACCCATTACGGCCTGACAACCCTGATGGTGACCCATAACATGCAGCAGGCGCTTGATCTCGGAAACAGGCTCATCATGATGGATCAGGGCCAGATTATTTTTGAAGCAGGTTCAGATGAAAAGAAAGCCCTCAGCGTTGACAGCCTTCTTGCGGAATTCCAGCGCATCCGCGGACAGAAGATGAACAGTGACCGAGCGGTATTAATTTAAACACATGGCGTATTGTCCATGTGTTTTTTCCTGTAGATTAAGTTGTTTTATAAACTTTAAAACAAATGTATAATAACTAAATAGTTGTATTTGTTAGAATATAGTCCGCCTTAAGACCAGTCACTGGCAAAATGAGTTATATAGCAATATAGACATGCTGGCGGATGAATTTATAGACAATATATATGCTGAACTGATTTTTTTATATGAAACTCTCAAATTAATTGTGGGTTCTGCTTCGCAAGCAGGAGGGGAGCAGGTCCTTCCATGTTCGAAATTAGCCTACATATGGCGTTGTCAAGGACAAAATCAGGTCAGCAGGGCGGAGAGCTGTCTTTTACAAAGTCTCTCTCGCGAATCCTCTTAAGTTAAATACATAATTTATTTTTATGCAGACCAGGAGTAAAGAAAGGAGTTCGGGCGGTGGAAAATATCATGGCCATCAAACAGACATCAGAATTTAAAAAAGGGTTGCAGGCCGGCATCAGCATCGGCATTGGCTACCTGCCGATTGCCCTGACGTTCGGCCTTCTCGCAAAGACGACAGGGTTGACGTTAGGAGAAACTGTGCTAATGAGCCTGATGGTATTTGCAGGTGCCTCACAATACATATCATTGAGCCTGCTTGCACAGGGGATCGGGTTGTTCGAGATTGTCCTCACTACCTTTATTGTGAATATACGCCACTTCCTCATGTCTGCCTCATTAAATGAGAAGGCGGAAGAAGACAGTGCGGCTCACAAGATGCTTTATTCGTTCGGCATTACCGATGAGACTTTTTCAGTGGCGGCAACCCGGGAAGGTACGGTCTCGACAGGCTATATGCTTGGACTTATATTTATTTCGTACTCAAGCTGGGTTATCAATTCGGGAATTGGGTTTTTGATTGGAGCCGGGCTGCCCCAGACATTGCAGGAAAGCATGTCTGTCGCGCTGTATGCGATGTTTATCGGGCTTTTGGTCCCATCAATGAAGAAAAGTGTGAAGGTCGTGTTCCTGTCTGTCATTGCCGCGGCCTTTAATTCCATTTTCACACTGGCCGGCCTCATGTCTACAGGCTGGGCGATCGTTGCGGCGACACTTCTGTCGGCTGTCCTCGTGGAATGGGTTGAAACAGTCAAAAATTCAGGGAAGGTGACAAAAGCCGATGAATAGAGAAATCGTCATCATGATAATCGGAATGGCTATTGTGACCTACCTTCCGAGGATGCTTCCGTTCGTCATGTTCAGGGGCAAAGAACTTCCACCGTTCATTCAGGGCGTCCTTAAGAATGTGCCGTATGCTACGTTGGGCGCATTGATTTTTCCAGCCGTTTTGATGATTCAAAAAGGGGACATCAGCTATGGCCTCATCGGGGCTTCGGCAGCTTTTGCGGTTGCGTTTATGGGGGCCAATGTCATTGTGGTGGTTATCGGGTCTATTGCAGTATTGAGTGCATATTCTTATTTTTTCTAAAATAGTTCCGCCCCCTGTTGGGGGCTATTTTTTATTGAAGGGTCTTCATTTCTATAAAAAAGGGATGTATAAGCAAAAATAAGTAATAGTTCTAAATATTGATATTGGCATTAAAATACTTATTGAGGGGTTGTACAAAAAGGGGGAATGGCCATGGCCAGGAAAATGGGCTTTTATGCGGTTTTAGCCTATGTGCTTTATGGGTTTGCCGTTTACTGGTATCTTTTTTATTTTGCAGATACAAGCCTTCCGTTCGAATTCGAAGGCTCACGTGCAGACCCGGCCACCTTTCTAAACGGCAGGGAGCTGGCGCTCACTGAAGAATACTCCAAAATAAGGAATCTGATATTTTTCCTATCAACTCCATTTGAGTGGCTTTTTTATTTTCTCATACTGTTGATGGGGCTGTCAGGGGCAATGAAAAGGTGGAGCGAGAACTCGGCGAAAAATAAATTTGCCCGGGTTGGAATATATCTCTTCTGGCTGTCAATCTTCTCATTTCTGATTTCATTGCCGCTTAGCTACACCAGTTACACCCTGTCAAAATGGTATAACATTTCAACCCAGACCTTTGCTTCATGGATGAAGGACCAGTTAATTGACTTCTGGGTAAGTTTTGGGACGATGTTCGTAATCATCGTCGTTTTATACTGGCTCATGAACAGGAGCAAAAAGCTCTGGTGGGTTTTTGCATGGCTGCTGTCGATTCCTTTCACACTGTTCGTCATGTTTCTGCAGCCAGTTGTGATTGATCCGCTTTATAATGATTTTTATCCGTTAAAAAACAAGCAGCTGGAAGCGAAGATCCTCGACCTGGCGGGCCAGGCCAATATACCGGCAGAGCATGTGTTTGAGGTCAATATGGCTGAAAAAACAAATGCGCTCAATGCCTATGTGACAGGAATCGGATCAAATGCGCGGATTGTGCTCTGGGATACAACACTCCAACGGCTGACTGATGACCAGATCTTATTCATTATGGCTCATGAAATGGCGCATTACGTTGAGAAGCATATCTATATTGGTATTGCGGGGTACCTGCTGATATCACTCGCGGGGCTTTACATCGCATACAGGCTGATGAACTGGGCTGTGGCGCGCTGGGGAAAGGAATTGAAGATTCCGGAAGTTGGTGATATCCGCTCGTTTCCTTTGTTTCTCATGATTATGTCGGTGCTCGCGTTTGCCTCAGACCCGTTTACAAACATAGTTTCCCGCTACCAGGAAAACCGGGCTGATAAATATGCGATCGAAATGACCGAAAACACGGATGCAGCGATTACATCGTTCCAGGTGCTTACTAAAGCTGGACTTAGCCAGGTTAACCCTCCTTTACTGGTGAAAATTTTCCGATACGGGCACCCGACCATGCTCGACCGGATTGCCAGGCTTGAAGAATACGAAATCAGAAAAAGAAATGAACAAGAATTAAGGCCCCGGTGAGGGCTTTGTTTTTGTTAGGGGTGGTGGAGTGAAAGTTGATGTCAGAATACAAGACTTTGTGATTTGTCTCCGGTGGCCGAATCGAATATGGACGTTATCCTACAATAAAAAACCTTTGCATGTTTTGCAAAGGTTTTAAACATAAATCCTACGTTCCGTAAAGCCTGTTCAGATCCTTCAATTCTTCTGTCAGAGATAAAAAAGTTACTTTGTCCCGGTCATCGATTGCTTTATCAATTTTGGTAAGAAGCCGTTCTTTCCTGGTGTTAAGCTGGATTTCAGAAATCAGCATATCTACATATAAATCCAAAACAAATGTCTCTTTTGCTTTTACGCGTTTCATGACACTGGCCTTCATCATCTCTGAATAGGATTTTTCGTTCATTGCCCCCACCTCTTAACCCTTTTTTATATTATATGGAGTTAACGAATGATAATCAACAAGTATTTATAATTTTTAGAAAATTTAAAGTGTCAATTTGTGAATAAATTTAGAACAAATGTTATTTTTTGTTAAAAAGTTGATACGAAATGGTACTATAGGGGGGAATACTTAAGGAGATGAGACAATTGAATAACAGACCAAAAGGCTTAATTGAAGAGTACGAAATTAACCCATGTACCATGCTCATTACTCCATATGTTTACGGCAGCAAAACCTATTCACAAATATTTGAATTGGAAGATGAATTCCTCTCACCTTTTAAACCAATTGACATCATCAAGAAGAGCTGCGAGTACTTTGGATCCAGCTATGAAGGCAGGAAAGAAGGGACGAAACAGCTTACCGGGATCACCCATAAGGTGCCCATCATTATCGACCCTACAAATTTAATTTACTTCCTGCCGACAACATCGCCGCTCAATCCAAAATGCTACTGGGTATCCCACGAACACGTATTGAGCCACAAACGGCTCAGCCCGAACAGTACCCAAGTAACATTCCGAAACAAAAAGACCTTTGTCATTCCCGTTTCATACAATTCTTTTGAAAACCAGCTGTTAAGGACTGCCTTGCTGAGGACCAGGCTTATCCAAAGGCTTAAGGAGACTGAGAGGAAGGCACTATATTTTCTTCAGGGGACCCGGTATTCTGAAGTAAGTGGCGTGCATAACGAGGGCATTATAAACGAGATTTACAGGGGCCATTAGCAACCTCGTCCGTGGCACGTCCCGGCTAATAAAAACAGCATGATTTAGTTTTCATGCTGTTTTTTTTGTCTGGCCGAGTAGCCCGGCTATGTGCCGCACGATTTGGAAAAATGCCCTAGTTGGTTCTTGGGCTTTGTCCGGCTGCTGGGATTGAATAACTGCCTTGATACAAATTTCAGGACGTATCTTTCTAATGTGAATCATGGAAAAATCCCCTGCATAGTAGACAGATTAATGTACCTCTTTGTTATCTGCCACTATAAGGGGATTATACCATTTTACGTGTTATCATGTTGTATTAGAATGGATATACCTTGTTCCCTTCTTGTACAGTTACCCATTGCACAGTTGTGAATTCTTCTAGTGACCACTGGCCTCCAAAACGTCCTAAACCGGATCCTTTTTCTCCGCCAAAAGGCATCTCGGCTTCTACGTGGACGGATTGGTCATTTACGTGAGCCATGCCACTTTCGATCTGTTGGGCTACCGCCACACCCCTTGCTAAATCTTTGGTGAAGATGCCGGCACTCAATCCATATTCAGTTTCGTTTGCCAACCGGATTCCTTCTTCTTCTGTTTCAAAAGAAATAATTGTTGCGATCGGGCCGAAAATTTCACATTGGGAAATGCCCCCGTTATTCTTCACATCCGTGAAAACGAAAGGAGTGACGACGTTTCCGTCTCTTTTCCCTCTTAACGCTACCGTTGCGCCCTCATCCTCCGCCATTTTTGCAAAGTTGAGCACTTTCTCAATTTGCCTTTCGTTGATGAGCGGTCCAATCACGACAGTAGGGTCTGCCGGATTTCCATAAGACAGTCCAGAGGCTTTGGCAACGAACTTTTTGACAAATTCATCATGGACAGAACGGTGTACTAGAATACGGTTCACTATCATGCAAATTTGTCCGCAGTGTAGGAACTTGCCAAAGACCGCTGCATTTACAGCCTGGTCTACGTCTGCATCTTCTAACACTAGGAATGGCGAGTTACCACCTAATTCTAATGCCACACGTTTTAAGTTCCGGCCGGCAACAGCACCGATGTGGCGGCCTACTGCAGTGGAACCTGTGAAAGAAACGAAATTGGCCGCAGGGTTATCCACCATGGCATCGCCAATTTCAGCAATGTCGGCAATGATCAAATTAAAGATGCCAGCTGGAAGTCCTGCTTCTTCAAATGCTTTCGCGATCACAGTGCCTCCGGACATGGCTGTTTGTAAATCTGGTTTATGGACCACTGCATTACCCGCAGCAATGGCTGGGACAATTGTTCTGATGGAAAGGAACAATGAGAAATTAAAAGGACTGATCGAACTGACGACGCCAATTGGTTTTCTAATTACATGATTGACTTTGCCAGGTGTTTCGTTAGATGGGGAAACTACTGGTTCCATGCGTTTCGGATATGTAGCAGCTTCTTTAAAGGCCTGCAGGGTTGCATAAAGTTCGAACTGTGCCTTGCCTACAGTGCTTCCCGATTCTTGTACCATTATGTCTACGATCTCTTCTGAATGATCTTCCATAAATTTTGCGGCCCTATGTAATACGGCAATTTTTTCTTCCGCAGATGTTTTCTCCCATTCTTTTTGTGCTTTGTTTGCAATCAAGAATGCGCTGTTTACATCCTCTTTTGAAGCTAAAGCCACCTCAGCAATGACCTCGTTATTGAAAGGGTTGAGAATGGTCCCCTTTTTCTTGCTCGTTCCTTCTTTCCATTCTCCGTCAATAAATTGATTGGTTACTTCGATGAACTTGTTCATTTTAAACCCCTTATCGTGATGTTCATGGTGCTCCAGGATTGCAGGCTTTTATACTAATCTATAAACATAGAATCCTTATCGAATAGTTATAGTCTTTTTCTTAATAAAAGTCGATCTATTGTCCTGTGTTAAAAATAACTATAACAATCGAACGACGCCTATCACTAGCCCCGCTGTCAAAAGACTATGGATTGTTCAGTTCACTGGACGGGATTATTTGATGGATCAGGGCAGTCGAATCAAAATAATCTTTAAAATGCCTAACATCAGGAGATGTATTGTCGATAAAAAAGGTATGACTAATATACTACATCAAGGAGTGTAACTTATGAATAGCTTGGATATGGCCATGTCTCTTGCGCCGATACTTACAAAAATACTGAAAGATGAAGATTTTATCGTGGCAATTACCGATACAGAACAATACATATATGCTTCACCAGGAAAATTTTTAGATCCAGGTATAAAACAAGGACAACCTTTTTTAGATTATGATCTATTCGGCCAAATTAAAAAGCAATTAAAAAAAGTGGAGATTTTAACGCCTCCTGAATATGGCACACCCTTTAAAGGAGTCGGCTACCCTTTATTTGACGAAAACAACAATTGGATTGGTTCTATAGGTTTTGGTATTAGTTTGGAAAAAGAGTACGTCCTTAAAGATATTATTGATAATTTAAATAATATTTCAGTTACTATAGGTGAACAAACAAGTACGATTACAGCACATGCAGAGGAACTGTCGGCTACGATTCAAGAAATTTCAGCTTCCTCTGAAATTACGCTTCAGCATACTCAGGAAATAAATAATGTTATTTCTTTTATAGATAGCGTGTCCCAACAGTCTAATTTGCTTGGGCTTAATGCTTCAATCGAAGCCGCAAGAGCTGGAGAACACGGAAAGACTTTTTCTGTGGTTGCAACAGAGATAAGGAAACTATCCAATAGTAGCGGAGAAGCCTCTAAAAAAATTGGTACCTTTTTGGGGGATATGAAGGAACAAATCACGGGCGTAACAAAAAGTATAGGAGAAATTGAAAAATCATCGACCGAACTTAGCGCAAACGCTGAAATGTTTACTAAGCTTACTGAAGAGTTAAATCAACTGAACGAGACACTTAATAGTTTCATTAGTGGCTTATTAAAAGACAAGTAAAATTCGTTCCCGCCTTTATCGATAAATAATATAGTGAAGCCAGCGCATAAGCTGCTGGCTTCTTTATGGTGGTAATGAGGTTATTTTGGAAGCCGATTTTTGCGGGGATAGTTCATAAAAACAGGCTTTTTTATACTCCATATCTCAATCAGGCAGGAAAGAGGGCACCAAACATTTACCGGAATCACCCACAAAGTGCCCCTCATCAGTCGACCCTACAAATTTAATTTACTTCCTGCCAACAACATCGCCGCTCAATCCAAAATGCTACTGGGTATCCCACGAACACGTATTGAGCCACAAACGGCTCAGCCCGAATAGTACCCAAGTAACATTCCGAAACAAAAAGACCTTTGTCATTCCCGTTTC
Source organism: Bacillus sp. T33-2 (assembly GCF_002860205.1). Lineage (GTDB taxonomy): Bacteria > Bacillota > Bacilli > Bacillales > Cytobacillaceae > T33-2. The sequence continues at coordinate 527,696 of NZ_PGVB01000010.1, read as the reverse complement.
ATACAATTCTTTTGAAAACCAGCTGTTAAGGACTGCCTTGCTGAGGACCACGCGTATCCAAAGGCTGAAAGAGACCGAGCGGAAGGCACTTTATTTCCTCCAGGGAAACCGTTATTCCGAAATAAGCGACGTACATACCGGGGCATCATAAACGAGATTTACAGGGGCCATTAGGTGAGGCGCGGCGCTAGACATGCCTCTCGGCCGGATTAATAATTAGTTAATATTTACTGCCAAAACAGCATGAGTTAGTTCATGCTGTTTTTTCATGCTCGGATTACAACACAGATCTGCTTTAATTTTTTTGCATATTACCGATACTATAGTATTAGATTGTAGAAATGATTTTTAGAAAAGGGGATTTTTTATTTGCCATGCTTAACAAAATTGATTCTTTAGAAAATCTTATTGCACTAATACCAATCATAAAAACATCCGTACCAGCTGATTTATCGATTGCTATTTGTGATGTGGAAAAATTTCTCGCCTACTTTCCGGGTGAAACAATAAATTTAAATATTAAGGCAGGACAGCGATTGAACGCAGAAGAGCCGCTTACATTGGCCATTAGGAAGAATCAACCATTAAAATCTGATGTACCTGCAGATTTCTACGGTTTTGAGTTTACCGGCACTGCAACACCTCTTCACGACAAAAGCGGCCGAGTGATCGGTGGGATTGCGGTCCAAATACGCAGGCAAAGTGAATTGAGAGCCATCGCAGATCAAATCTCACTGTCATTATCGCAGGCTAATGAGCAGATTACTAACGTTGCTTCCGGGTCAAATTCACTTGCTGATTTCTCGCAAAAACTGCTAATCCAGTCTGAACAAGCTGGGGAAAATGTGAATAACTCTGCCAAAGTCCTGTCCATCATAAAAACAGTTGCTGCGCAAACGAACTTACTCGGCCTTAACGCAGCAATAGAAGCGGCCCGTGCAGGGGAGAAAGGCAGGGGGTTTGAAGTTGTAGCCAAAGAAATTCAAAAGTTCTCGAATGAAACCGTTTCGTCAACTCAAAAAATTAATGAAACCATGGACCAAATTAAAGAAGCTACACACCAAATGTCGATTTCAATAGAGAAAATAGCTGCTATTGGGCAGGAACAGGCTGCTTCCGTACAGCATATATCAGCATTTATACAGGAAATACAGGCAATGTCCAACAAGCTTAACCAGTTCGCCAATAAATTATAAAAAACGAAAAAAATAAACCGAAAAAGGCCAACGTGAAATTGTTGGCCTTTTTATATGATATTCTTAACATTCTTATATAAAACTGTGGCGCGCGCAGTCGGCCCTTTGGTGCTTTTTTCCTTCAGGATTTAAAGGACATGAACCTGGTTTCTGCCCCTTTGTTTTGAAAGGTATAACGCGGCATCAGCACGATTTATGACTGATTCAATTCCGTCTTCCGGCTGCAATGTAGCCACTCCAAAACTTGCTGTTATAGATCCTGCTTCCTCAAAATTATGAGATTCTATAAGCATTCTCATTCTTTCTGCCTCGTTTAACGCATTGATTTTTCCGCTGACCACTATTATGAACTCTTCACCTCCCCATCTTCCAAGAAATTCATTTTCGTTTTTATCGCGTGTTATGAGTGATGCAAGCTGTTTAAGCACTGAGTCACCGACATCATGGCCATAGTTGTCATTAATTGATTTGAAATGATCAATATCAAACATGATTATGGAAATTGCTGAATCAGATTGCTGAATCTGCTGTTTAAGGATTTCATCTATTTTTCGCCTGTTCGGCAAATTTGTCAGGTGGTCTGTACCTGCAGCTTTTTCCAGTTCCTGATTTATGAGGTAAATCTTAAAAATTTCTTGCAGAAAATAGAATGCGAGGATGAAGACACAAAGGGAAATGAAGAAATTCAGCAGTATTCTGCTAACAAACTGTGGATAAGCATGTTGAGAAAAAGCAAATAAAGTGACCGCTAACATTCCTGAATAAATAAACATGGAGAATATTAGTGCCTTTTTCTTAGGCAATATAATAAAAGCCATAATAAAAAGAGCTGGAATCCAAAATAAAAAACCCCCTGAATCTGAAAAGGAATGTTCAGGTATTTCGTAAAATAAAACATGATGGAAATATAAAAAGAGAATGATGGAAATCAAGAACAACGTTATGAGTTCAACTTGTCTGAGCCAATTTTCTTTGAATTTTAACACAACAAAGCCAATCATAAACCAAGACAACATGATAAAATCTTTTAAATAGTCTTCGACATGCAGCCTTACATTGCCAGAATAATAATATAGCTGGTTTAGAATTAGTGACATGCTAAAGACGGGAAATACTACTAAAAACATTTTTCTTTTTAGTTTATTAAAATCCCTGTGCATCTACCCTTGCATCCTTTCCTACACAGTAAGTGTTAGGTATTTTGTACTAAGTTGATTGTAACTAAAAAAATGATAAATTAGAAGTTTTGTAGTGTGTTTAACGGGCCAGGATTATCTTGAAAACTTGAGATATTAGTTTTTTTTGTATTTTTTGTTTGAAACTAATGGAATTCTTGTCTGAATCAATAAAATTTGTATCCAAAACATGAAAATATATGTTTAAAGCCCATTTTACAATTATCATAAAAAATGGTTTATTTTTAGTAGGCATAATTTCCTATTAGCGCTTTGTTTATGATTTTTATAAAGCATGCTGAAATCCATTCAATTTTATGAAGGGCCCGAGTTCAATTCCTGAATTGTGGAATAGAAAGTCCAGCCCCTTTACATAAAAAAATTTAACAAAGGGAGATTGAAATGATCACGACTGAATACCTTTCGCAAGCTGCCCTTCTGGAAAGTGTACTTTCCTCGTTAAGCAATGTGGTCCCTGCTCCTTACCGAAAAGAAACATTGCGGACTGTTGACGGGCCTTTGCATGTACAATTCGGAGTTTTAATTGGAATCACAGGACAGCTCAAAGGAAAATTAATATTCAAGGGACCTGTCGAATTATTTGGTGCTCTTGGAGAATCCATGTTCGGAATGCCTCTGGAGGGGGAAATGTTGAAGTCCTTTGCCGGGGAACTAGGCAATATGATTTCGGGAGGATTTTGTGCAAAAGTTTTTGAACAGGGGATCAGTATCGATATCACTTCCCCCACCATTATGGAAGGGGATTCCCGGATATCCGGATTCAAGGCTGGACATGAAGTGATTGTGAGTTTTGATGGAAAAGGGCCGCTATCCCTCTCCGTCCTGTTTGATTAAAGTCCTGCGGGAGAGCCATCAGCATGGGAGACTATATAGAGTTGTTGCTTCAGGCAGACCCTATGATTCTCATGTTGCTGTTGATTGGAAAACTTACACGCCGAAATAACGTGGCCTTAAATGCACAAACATACAAATTATAGAAGAGAGGTTGATATTTTATGGCACGAGTGTTGGTTACCGATGATGCGGCATTTATGAGAATGCAGCTAAAAGATATGATTACGAAGGCAGGCCATGAAGTGGTCGGCGACGCCGATAATGGAATAGTGGCGGTGGAAAAGTACATAGAGCTCCGGCCCGATATTGTAACGATGGATATCACGATGCCTGAAATGGATGGTGTGAGTGCTGTCAAAGAAATAAAAAAAATTGACCCGGACGCAATTATTTTGATGTGTTCAGCCATGGGCCAGCAGCAAATGGTTATAGACGCCATTCAAGCAGGTGCAAAGGACTTTATCGTGAAGCCATTCTCAGCGGACCGAATAGCAGACGCATTAAAAAAATACGTTTAACAGGCATGACAAAACCGGGCAGAGGCAACCAGCACAGTTGGTTGCCTTAAGCTTGTTGGCACACAATGTGTTGGAATATTTATTGTAAGAATAATCTGTACTGTTATCATAGAAATGGCTTGACAGTGAGACTCGGGGCATCAAAATAATCCCCTGCATTGCTTTTTTTGCCTGAAATAATACAATGTGGTGCTGAAACATCCCTTTTTCCCGCTAAACGGCAGAAAAACATGCTAAAGACTATTGGACAGTCTTTTAAAATTATGGTTTGCTTAATGATGTGGCTAATTATGTTTGTGTGGTGAACTGGCCATGAGGCTTGAATCCAGATGGTATTCATTATTAGCCTGCAAATTAATGTATGCAGCAAGGCGAGGTATTATTTTAATATGATAGTGTTACAAGATTTTTTCGTGAATTTTTGCATCTTATGCACTGGAATCTTTTTAATTGATCTTCTGTGCAATAACCATAAAAAGTATCTAAAGACAAAAATATACCGAAACTTGCATGGCGGAATGTTGCATGGGTTGTTTGGCGTTCTTTTGATGCAGTTTGGGATTAATCTGCAAAATGGTCTTCTGATTGACTTGAGAGTCATCCCTATGATGATTGCAGCCTACATCGGAGGATGGGTTTCAGTCGTCACTTCAGCTACGATTTTGATCATTGCAAGATTTGCCTTGTACCCTGTCACTATTTCATCTTTCACAAATATCGTGGTGCTTTCCATATCTGCGATAGCATTTGCAGTTATTTGTGCTTCGAAAATGAAAAGTGAGAAAAAGTGGTTTTTTATGGTGATATCTTTTTTGATTCCGCTTGGCCTGGTGTTTCATTTAGTTATTCCGGAAGTAGGGAAGGCTGTAATCATATTTATCCAGTATGGCGTGGCAGTCGGATGTGGTACATACGGTGCATATGTACTTAAATCTTACCTCATGCGCAACCGGCACAATTATGAAATGCAAAGAAAATTTGCTGAAAGAGATTATTTGACTGGATTATGCAATGTCAGGACTTTCAATAATTGCATCAATTCTTTACATATGAAAGCAGCCGAAAGCAATGATCCTTTATCTTTATTGGTACTTGATATCGACCACTTTAAGAAAATAAACGATACATATGGCCATCCCGCCGGCGATAAGGTTCTAAAACACATTAGCCAGCTGCTATTACTTTTATGCAGGTCGGTGGATGTTGTTTCCCGCAATGGGGGAGAGGAATTTAGTGTGATCATGCCCGCTTCTGATGAGCATTCGGCAAGGGCCGTTGCGGAAAGGCTTCGGCAGGCGGTAGAACAAACTGATTTTAGAATCAACGGCGATACTCATTTAAAAATTACAATCTCCATTGGCTATGCCACTGCCAACAAGGACAACCCTCTTACTGTGAACGAGCTGATCAGGCAAGCGGACCAGGCACTTTATTCAGCAAAACAAAAAGGCCGAAACTGTGTAATCGGCCACCACATGGATCTTCTTGATGTTATTGTTTGATTGACTTAAACACTGCCCACTTTCAGCTCAGCAAATCATTTTGCTGGGTTTTTTTATATTTTATCAAGTCTGGCAATGCATTTTTTGAAAAAATTTAAAAATGTTCAGTTTTTGCTTGAATGAACTAATGATCATCCTGTAATGATGAAAAACGGTGTTGAATGTCCGCAATTCTTGTCTGATGACCATTGGACACCAATCTGTGACTGTGATTTCATATAAAGAGATAACTAGGATGAAAGACCTATTCTGATCGTAACAGTTAAATATGCAATTTGGCCACTTTCAACATCAAGATTTTCAATTAAGGAGCATACAATATGGGCACACCTGTCTTAAAAATACCTGAATTGATTAGAGAACGTTTATTTTATACTGAATTTCAGCCTTTATGGGATCCAGCAACTGATACTATTTTTGCGTTCGAAGCTTTTATCCGGACAGTACCACTAATCAACCCGTTGGTGATTTTTGAGAATGCACGAAAAACAGGAGATTTGTATGATTTTGACACTGCTTCTCTAGTGAATGCAGTGAAAGAATATCCGAATTCTTATTTTCAGAAGTATTTATTATTTGTAAATGTGTTTCCTTCAACTATCATCCATTCGCAGTTTCCTGAATTCATCCAAAAGCTGGTGGAAAGTTATCCGGATATAACAGGCAGGGTCGTGTTTGAAATCAATGAAGCTGCAATTGAGCAATGCTATTGGGCAAAAGCTATTTTTTCAGAGCGTTTATCCCTTTTAAAAACAAATGGTTTCCAAATCGCATTTGATGATATGACATTTTCTAAAATGACATTAAAAAAAATCACGAAGTTCGGGCCGGATTTTGTTAAGCTTGATCGCAGTTGTTCCGAGAAGCTGACTGACTCACCGGATAAACAGAATAATATCGCCCGCTTATTGTCTTTTTCAAACGAAGATATGAAAGTAGTGCTTGAAGGCATTGAGACAAATGCGGACTTATTAACGGCTAAGGAGCTGGGGGTTCCGCTGCTCCAGGGGTATTATATAGCAAGGCCGGGCCGGTTATGAATCATAAGAAATTGGCCGGTTACGAAGCACCATGCTTTTGTGCCCCGGCCTTGGCGGAATGCCTTTTATAGAGGTAGTGTTCGAGCAGTTCCTGTACTTTATTGCGTATGCGCGGGTTAAAATAATTATGGTTTTCTTCATAGCCGTGGTACAAAAAAAGGTACATCGTAAAAGCTTCATCTCTCTGGAGCTGCTTGACAGCAAGCTGGTTTTTCTTCATGTAGCGTTTCACTGACGCCAGCTCCTTTTGAATGACTTTCATTGTTTCTTCAATCAAATTGAGATACGGCTGTCTCAGCTTAAAAGGACTGTTTTCAATTACGGTAATATCCCGGTTCAATACGGTTAATACCATCGGCAAATAGATTGCCTGTTCCATCACATTGCGGTCTTCTTCCGGAATCCTTGTCATAACGCCTTGCCCCTTTATCATTTCAAGAACATTTGTTCGTAATTATCATACTTCAAACAGAGGGATAATTTCAACAAAAATTTGCACCATGTCTGAACCGTGCCCCTGCCCTTTTGTTACAGCTTCTCCCTTTACTATAAAAATTAATATTGAATTATTGCAGGCAAGGCAGGAAAACTATTTCTGCTATCGAAATAATTATGAAGCCTAAAAGTAAGGGATGAGAATATTGGATAATAGAAGATATGTGTCAGCCGAAGATTTATACAGCCTGAAATCGGTGACTGATCCACAGCTGTCACCAGATGGTACAAGCTGTATTTTTGTACAGACGGAAATTGTCAAAGAAAAACACGAGTATGCATCCAATTTGTACTGTCTAAATGTTAAAAAGAAGAATGGCCCAGTACAATGGACCTTTGGTGAATTTCGCAACAGTTCCCCACGCTGGTCACCTGATGGATCGAAGATTGCTTTTCTGTCAAACCGAAGTGGAAAAAACCAGATATATTTGTTGAACGCTTCAGGCGGAGAGGCCAGGCAGGTCACTTTTTGCAGGAACGGGGCCAGCAGCCCGGCCTGGTCGCCGGACGGCAGGCGGATCGCTTTTTCAGTCAATCTGAAACCGCACGAATCTATTCATGATACCGAAATGGAAGAAAAGGAACAAAAAAAACTCAAGCCTCTTGAAGTTGTCAAAATGAAATATAAATCTGACGCTTCAGGGTTCTGGGATGGGAGCTTTAAGCAGATTGCTGTCATTGACATCGAGACAGGGTCAATTGAACAGCTCACAACAGGCACTGCAGATTTTGAATTGCACAGCTGGTCTCCAGATGGAAAGTGGATCGCGGCCTCGGCAGATCTGTCGCAAAATGTTGATTCCTCTTTCAAGAATGATGTTTTACTGATTGATTTTGAAAATAAAGAAATCTCCCCTGTAACGGGTGGCACCGGGTATTTTGGGGATGCAGCTTTCTCGCCTGACGGCAAATATCTAGGTTTTATTGGACACGAACGCGAATATGAGAATGCGACTCTTTCAAAAGTATGGATTCATGACCTGGAATGTAAGAAAACTTCCTGTCTTACAGAGGATCTGGATGTGATGGTCGGAAACGCGGCCGTCGGTGACTTTCACCAGGGGGCGTCCATTCCCGGGATAGCATGGGGAGAAGACAGACAGAGTTTTTATTTTCTAGCGACTGACAATGGCAATACTGTCATCTATTATGGAAACGTAAATGGTGAGATATATCCAGCCCTATTACATAGCCAAAATGTGTACGGTTTCGCCCTTGATGGGAAAAGTCAACGGATCGTGGCGGCAGTAAGCCGGCCGGCCATGCCTGGCGAATTGTTCTTGCTTGAAGTGACGACAGGCAGTCTTGAGCAGTTGACAAGTATAAATGAAGAATTTATGAGCCAGGTTTCCCTGGTGGAGCCGGACGCCATCAGTTTAGCAGGAAGGGACGGCACACCACTGCACGGCTGGGTCATGAAACCAGCCGGTTTTGAAACAGGGAAGAAATATCCGCTCGTCGTGGAGATCCATGGAGGGCCCCATATGATGTATGCCAATACTTATTTTCATGAGTTCCAGCTTTTATCGGCAAATGGCTATGCGGTTCTGTACATTAATCCGAGGGGGAGCCACGGCTATGGGCAAGAGTTCGTTAACGCCGTGCGCGGTGATTACGGGGGCGGTGATTATGAGGATATTATGGCCGCCACCGAATATGCCGTGAAGACATTTGATTTTATTGATAACGACAGGCTTGGTGTCACAGGGGGCAGCTACGGGGGATTCATGACCAACTGGATTGTCGGCCATACAAATATCTTCAAAGCGGCTGTCACGCAAAGGTCGATTTCGAACTGGATCAGCTTCTACGGGGTCAGCGATATCGGGTATTATTTTACCGAGTGGCAGATCAAAAGTGATTTAAATGATGTAGAAACCCTTTGGAAGCACTCGCCGCTCGCTTATGCAGGCAATATCAACACACCGCTTTTGATCCTGCACAGCGAAAAGGATTACCGGTGCCCGATTGAGCAGGCCGAACAATTATTCATTGCCCTTAAAAGGCAAAATAAACAGGCAAAATTCATCCGGTTTCCTGAAGCCAACCACGAATTGTCAAGGAGTGGAAATCCTGGACTCCGGATTGAGCGGTTGAATTACATCATTGGGTGGTTTGACCAATATTTAAAATAACACAGCTTTTTACCGTAACTGGCCATCAGTTGCGGTTTTTTTTATAATAATAGTTTAGCTGTACCTATAATAAAGGAAAATAAACACAACAGGCAGCAAGAAACTTTTCGGGCACCAACTCAGTCATATTAATGACAACAAAAATACATGCATGGAAGGGTTTTCTATATGAGACATGAACGGGCGCAGTACAAGAAAAAACGCAGGAAACTAAGATGGAGAGGGATTTTTTTAATATTGTTCCTTCTTGTTGGAGGCGCTGGCGTCCATTCCTATTTCCAGTTTAAAGCTGGTGAAGCAGAATCAATAAAAGACTCAGGTGTCCAAAGAGAGACATACGAATTTAACGGCAAAAAAGATGACACAGGGACAACCAATATACTTTTACTAGGCAGCGACGCCAGGGGAGATGAACCTTCCCGGGCCGACACAATCATGATTGCGCATTATAACCGTGACAAAGGCACGTATAAACTGACGTCGATTATGAGGGACTCGTATGTAACCATTCCCGGCAAAGGGAAGAATAAAATAAACACAGCATTTTCCGGGGGGCCAGAATTGGTAAGGCAGACGATAAAAGAGAATTTTGATGTAGATTTGCAATATTACGCGATTGTTGATTTCCAGGGATTTGTGAGGCTGATAGATGCCGCTCTTCCAGGGGGAGTGGAAATCGATGTTGAAAAAAGAATGTCAGAGTATATTGACGTAACGCTTGAACCAGGTGTTCAAAAACTGGACGGGACCCATCTGCTTGCGTACGTACGTTTTCGCCATGATGCGGTTGGAGATTTTGGCCGGGTTGAAAGGCAGCAAAAAGTGATGAAGGAAGTGGGCAACCAGCTGGCCAGCATCCAGACCATACCAAAGCTCCCTAAGCTGCTTGGGGTCGTTTCTCCATTTATCAACACGAACATGGATAAAACAGATATGCTGTTCATTGGCAGGGGTTTCCTATCGGAGGAGAACCGCGCGCTTGACACCATCAGGATCCCGGTTGACGGATCATTTGCCAACCAGAGGGTGCGCGGTATCGGTGACGTACTGGCTATCGACCTGGATCAGAACAGGACAGCGTTAAATGAATTTATTGCAAAATAAATCGCTCCGGCATTTTTGGCCGGGATTCTCTTTTTTTAAATTCATGTGTACAATATACGTTATGAGGTAAACAATTAATAAGCATGTTATCTTAATGCTTTTCCGCCAGACGCAAAACTGGCGCTTCCGAAGGCCAGGATGGCCTAGTGCCGACGTTGCCACAGGACGTGGCGTTTTACTCGGCCGACGGCCAGGATGGCCTAGTGTCGACGTTGCCACAGGACGTGCGCGTTTGTAGTCGACCGCTTTTTGTTAAAGGAGATTCTTAATGGACCTAGAATTTATTAAAGAGTGGTTTACACTCGAAAATATTATGGATTTAATCAACGAATACCGTTCATTCGGCCCTCTGCCTGGCATCCTGCTACCCATGCTTGAAGCGTTCATGCCGTTTTTGCCGCTGTTTCTGTTTGTCATGGCAAACGCAAGTGCCTTTGGCTTGTGGCTGGGCTTTTTATTTTCGTGGATCGGTGCCTGCACGGGGGCCTTATTGGTCTTTTTGCTGTTCAGGAAATATGGCCAAAGGAGGATTTTACGGTTCCTGCAAAAGCATTCTAAAGTACGGAGCGGGATGAACTGGGTGGAACGGCACGGCTTTGGACCGTTGTTCCTACTCATGTGTTTCCCTTTCACCCCGTCCGCCCTTGTCAATATGGTTGCCGGACTGTCAAAAATCAGCATTCAGCAATATATGCTGGCCGTACTGGCTGGCAAATTGGTGATGATTTTCACGATCAGCTTTGTTGGCTATGATATCCGCTCCTTGTTGACACAGCCGGCGAGGACGGCAATTGTGATAGTGGTGATTTTCATTCTTTGGTACGCCGGCAAAAGAATTGAACAAAGAATGAATATGAGTGCAGAAAACGAACATAATGGTTGATGGCAGATGGATAACAAAATGGGGTGAGCGATGATGAAAGAAGGGCTGAAAAAAGAAGGGACAGAGTGGTTTAAAGCCTTTGCACTGGGACTTATCATTTTCGCGTTTATCAGGATCTTTTTCTTTTCGAACTATGTTGTTGAAGGGGAGTCAATGCTGCCGACACTTGAAGAAGGGAATAAGCTCGTCGTCAATAAACTGGGCTATGAGGCCGGTGATCTGCAAAGATTCGACGTCATTGTCTTCCATGCGAGCCGAAAAGAGGACTTTGTAAAAAGAGTGATTGGCCTGCCTGGAGACAAAGTCGAATACCGCGATGACCATCTCTACATCAATGATAAAAAAGTAGACGAACCATTTCTGGCCAAGTACAGAAAACAAGCCCTGGGGGGAGCGTTGACAGGAAACTTCACTTTAGAAGAAATCACCGGCTCAAAAACCGTTCCTGAAGGAATGCTGTTTGTCATGGGGGACAACCGGGCCCGCAGCTGGGACAGCAGGCAATTCGGCTGTATTTCCATTGACGATGTAGTTGGTAAAGTCAATTTGCGCTATTGGCCGCTGGAAGAAATGGATATTTCATTTTAAAAATAGGTATTAAAGGGCTCGAATCATTCGAGCCCTTTTTTTATGAAATTATGGTAAAATATTATAAATATTAAGAAAATTAGGTGGGAGAATGATGGATGGTACGCTTCCGTTGATGAAAACGAAATTGATCGTGCCAAATGTTAAAGAACAATGGATTCGCCGCGCGAAGCTTTCCAGGAAAATGAAGAACATTGCCTGGCATCCGTTAACGTTGGTTCAGGCAGGTGCAGGTTACGGCAAAAGTACGGCTTTAGCGCTGTTTGTGAAAGATGAGCAGTGTCCGTGCTGCTGGTATACAATTTCTGCATCTGATGATGATATTCTCCCTTTTCTGGCGCACTTGACAGCTGCCATCAAACAGATTCATTCCGGTTTTGGAAAAGATGTAAGCCGGTTCATGACGGGAATGGACAGATATATCAGGGAAGAGGAACTTGAAAACCTGCGTTCCCTGTTTATCAATGAGATCATGGAAATAGGGGAACCTGTCACGGTCGTTCTCGATGATTTTCATGCAGTCGAACATTCATATAACATAAATATATGGATGGAAAAATTGCTTGAACATATCCCGGAAAACCTCCATCTTGTCATCTCGACCAGAAGCCGGCCGGGCTGGAAAATACTGACGAAAATGAAAGTATCCGGTCTCCTTAATGAACTGACAAAAGAAGATTTAGTATTCAACAAGGAAGAAATCGAGCTGCTTATTTCAGATAACTATGATGCAGAAATAACTGAGGAGGAACTTAACATCCTTTTGGGCATCACTGAAGGGTGGGTGATTGCAATCGGGATGATAGCCCAGCAGCTGCCCCACAAGGCTGGTTTGATGGATTTGTTTCAACAGCCTTCCGGATCGCTGGAGGATCTGTTCCAATACCTCGTCTTGGAGGTATTTTCAAAACAGCCGCCAATGATTCAGCAGTTCCTCGAACAGACCTGCATTCTTGAGGAAATAAATGACGAGGCCTGCGACAAGATCCTCGGAATCAGCGGTTCGGGCACCATGCTTAAGCATCTGACTGACAAAAACTTATTTATCCACCAGGTTGGCGGCAACCAATATCGTTACCATGCTTTGTTCAAGGAACTGTTGGAAAACAGAATGAAGGCAGGGCAGCCAGAAAACTACCGGTTGTTGAGGGAAAGGAGTGCCCGTTACTATGAATCAACGGAAAGATGGGATGAGGCGCTTGCCTGTTATGAAAAAATAAACCGGTTTGATGCCGTTGCATCCATCATGCATGACCAGGGTGCAACGCTATTGGAAAATGGAAAGCTTGAAAGCCTTTATGACAGGCTTTCCAAAATCCCGGTGGGAGAGAAAAACGCATTTTACACCCTTTGGTTCCTCGAAGGAGAGGTGCTCAGATACCGTTCCTTATATAAAGAAGCAGAAGCTTGCTATGACAGGGCTCTGTCCGCAGCTGGGGCCAAGGATGACATGGAATGGAAAAGCCGGGCGCTTGAAGGAAAAGCACGCATTTATCTCGATACAATCCAGCCGCTGAAGGCTGAAAGATTCTTATCCAAGGCCATTGAACTCCGGGAAAAACGGATGCCGGGCCAGATGGGCGGACAAACCGGGGAGCTGTACAGGCTGCTCGCAGAAAACCTGATTAATTCGGGGCAGGCGCTCAAGGCCGAAAAATGGATATCCAGGGCAAGAGCGATGCAGGTTCCAATCCAGGATGGAAATCTGGAGGCCAGATTGTATTTACGTACAGGGAGATTCGATCAGGCAAGAAGATTCTTAAAGGCAAAAGATGATGAGCTGGCTGATATGAGAAAACATACCCTGCCCCAATCACATCGGGAGACAGACCTGCTTCTCGCTTTGATTGAAGCATTCACGGGTAATGGATTACAGTCAAAAATCCTTGCCCAGGACGCGATCCAGTACGGAATTAGAGTCCAGGCACCATTCGTGGAAGCATGCGGCTGGATCCGGATGGGTCACGCGGTGCTGTTAAATGACGAATATGACGCGGGCCTGGCAGAACAGTGTTATGAAACGGCTCTTGAAATAATGGAGCGGATCAGGGTGGAACGCGGCAAGGCTGAACCCTTGATGGGGCTGTGTTTACTTTACGCAGTCAGGGGTGATTATGAAAGGGCAATTGAAGCAGGCGAACTGGGCTTAAAAGAGACAGAACGAGTGAAGGACACCTGGCTTTCTTCATTGATCACCCTTTGTGTTGGTATTGCGTCGCTTTACAATGGCCGCCTGGCTGAGGCCGAAAACCATTTCCTCCGCGCAGAGGACCTATTTGCACAATGCGGTGATGAGTTCGGGAGGATGCTTTCTGCCTTTTGGCTTTCGTACTTTAATTACCTGGCCGATAATGAGGGGGAGTTCAAACTTCGTTTTGGATCTTTTCTGGAACGGATGGAATCCGGGAGGTATGAATTCTTTCTCAAAAAAAGGACTACATTTGGCCCAAGTGATTTGCAAGTATTCGCACCTCTGTTAATAAAGGCTCAAAAGCTGTCAGTTTCTCCAGCCTGCGTTGCAAAGCTTTTACAGGATCTTAAGCTGTCCAGGCTCAGTTCGCACCCGGGATATACCCTCAAGATCCAGACGCTCGGCCAGTTTCGGGTCTGGATTGGAAATAAAGAGGTGGAGGACAGGGACTGGCAAAGGGGAAAAGCGAAAGAGCTGTTTCAGCTGTTTGTCACCAACCGGAGGAATATGCTATTAAAGGAAGATATATATGAAATGCTTTGGGCTGGACATGATGAAAACCATGCAGCCAGAGACTTCAAAGTGGCGCTTAATGCACTGAATAATGTCCTTGAGCCAAACAGAAAAGCAAGGGCCAACTCGTTTTTTATCATTCGGGACGGGCCCGCTTATGGCTTGAACCCAAACGCGGCGATAGAAATTGATGCCAGCTGGTTTGAAGAGTGGGCCGTTTCCGGACTTGAAGAAAATCAAAGGGAACAAGCAGCCCGTCTTCTTGGAAAAAGCCTTCACCTTTACAAAGGCGATTATTTGCCGGACAGGAAATATGAAGACTGGTGCATTAATGAACGGGAGAGGCTGCTCGTCTGTTTTTTGAGAAGCGCGGAAAAATTGGCCCAATTAAATGTCAGAACTGAAAACTATGACTCCGCCATCCACTGGTGCCTGCAAATCCTCCAGAAAGACCGGACATGGGAAGAAGCGTACAGGCTGCTCATTTTTTGCTATTACCGGAAGAATAACAGGCCCCAGGCGATTAAGTGGTACAAAAAATGCTGTAAAACCCTGGAGGATGAACTGGGCGTTTCCCCGCTGGAACAAACACGGCATATGTATCGAATGGTTATCGAATCAAGCCTGGTTTCAGAGAAAATCCAGCAGCTTTGAAAATCTGCTGGATTTTTTACTTGAAGCGGAATTTATGACCTTTTAAGCAGCCGGTTCGATATCTTTCCTGAAATGACATACTATAAAGGTGCAGGTATCATCTGAAAGGAGTCATTGATTTTGCAGCTAAGTGTTCTTGACCAGTCACCGATACCGAAAGGCTCTAACGCCAGTATCGCTTTACACAATAGCCTGAATTTGGCAAAGGCAGCAGAAAAATTGGGATATACACGTTTTTGGCTTGCCGAGCATCATAATACGAATGGGCTTGCAAGCTCCTCGCCGGAAGTGATAATTGCCCATATTGCGTCAAACACTTCCAGAATCAGAGTGGGATCGGGGGGAGTATTGCTGCCCCAATACAGCCCGTACAAGGTTGCAGAAAATTTTAAGACGCTTGAGGCCTTATTTCCCGGCAGGGTTGATTTGGGGATTGGCCGGTCTCCAGGCGGTTCCCCGGAAACGAGGCTGGCCCTTACTGATGGGATAAGGAAAAGCTTAAATGAATTTCCACGCCAGCTAAGTAATTTACAAGGGTTCCTTCACGACAGCCTGCCCAATGGCCATCCATTTGAATCGGTAAAAGCTACCCCGCTGACAGAAACTGTACCACAATTGTGGAATTTAGGCATTTCCCATCGCGGAGCCCGGGTTGCAGGTGAACACGGGGTGGGATTTACATATGGACACTTCATTAATCCTGTAAATGGGAAAAGAGCCATTGAGGAGTACAAAAATGGTTTCCAGCCGTCACCCTCACTCGAAAAGCCAATATGGAATGTCTGTATCTTTGTGGTATGTGCGGATACTGAAGCAGAAGCAGAGAGTCTTGCATTGAGCCAGGATATTTGGCTTTTGAACGTTGAAAAAGGCCTGGATACCCGCATCCCTTCATTATCGGAGGCCCGATCCGCTTTTTTGTCAGCAGAGGACCAGGAAAAAATCGGACAAAACCGCAAGCGCATGATAATAGGAACTCCCCAAAAAGTAAAACGGGGGCTTCTTCAACTGAATGAAGACTACAAAACGGATGAATTCATCATCGTTACAAATGTTTTTGATATGGCTGCAAGAGTTCGTTCGTACGAGCTTCTGGCAAAAGAATTTGGAATAATATAATGCAAAAAGGCAGCCGAAAATTGCTGCCTTTTTGATTATTCAGCGTTCAGTATTATTTCTTGGAATGGAGGGATTATCTTCGGGATTGTTTCTGACAGGAGGAGCTGCCTCTTCACCCATATAATTATCACTCACTTGTTCATGGGTGATCGCCAATCCCCTTGAAACCTGGTCATCCCGATTATAATCCGCAACATCGAAAAATCTGCCGGCTATCTTTACACTTTCTTTATTTTTGTCCTTCTGCATGGTGGCCTCCTTTCACCTCAATCAGTATTTTTCTTCAAACTGCCGAAATTCATTCAATTACACTTTTTACCTTTTATTAAAGGAGCTGTTTTGTTAAATAATATAAAAAGCAGGAACGAAAGGAGCGCCTGATTTTGCTTACAAATGAACAACTGGCAGCCTTCCGGGCTGAACTCGTGAAAATGAAAAAAGACTTTGAAGGCACTTTTGACGTTAATGACCACTTTAATTTGAACAGCTCATTAAACCGTGAAACTTCCATTGAGCTTTCTGCCTATGATAACCATCCGGGTGACGAAGGGACGGAACTGTTTGAAAGGGAAAAAGATTTAGCCTTGAACCAGCATTTAGCCTTCAGGATAGAAAATGCAGACAGGGCAATCCAGGCAATTGATAACGGGACATACGGCAAGTGTGAGGAGTGCGGAGAAGAAATACCGCTCGAACGATTACAGGCCGTTCCGGAAACTACCTTTTGTATAAAACATACACCGGAAAGGACCATCCCGCCGAACCGTCCGATCGAGGAAGGAGTCCTTTTGCCGCCATTTGGCAAATGGGACAAAGATGAAAAAGATGAGAATGTTGTCACGGATGCCGAGGATTTTTGGCAGGCGGTCGCATCGTTTGGCACATCAGAAACAGCATCCGATTTTTTCTACACGGATGGCCGCGACCATCGCAATGACTGGTATATCGAGGCTGAAGACAAGATTGGTTATGTGGAGGCGTACGAAAACTTCGCCGCCAATGATATGTACGGCAACGAGGTTGTCGTGTACCCAAATGTCCAGCATCTTCAGTATGAGGAACAGCTCGATGAAGAAGGGCTCATGACACCTTTCGGGGACCTTCCTGCCTTTGAACACGACCCTTATACTGAAGAAGCTGCAGAAAATGGAGAAGAAGGCGGCGGTTAAAAAATAGCCCATTAGATAATGAAAAAATGCGTCCAGCACAGCGGATGCATTTTTTTGTTGGAAAAGAAATTTTTATATTAAATTTTAAGAAAATTATATATATTATAAAAACTGAGAGGTGATTCATATGTCAGAAATACCAAACACGATCCCTTTAACAAAAAAGGGGGAGAAAACAAGGCAGCATCTGCTTGCTATCGCGGAACAAGTTTTTGGAGAAAAAGGTTACTTCAACGCATCGATTGTCGATATCACCCAGCAGGCAAAAGTGGCCCAGGGAACATTTTATAATTACTTTCCATCAAAACAGGCGATTTTTGAAGAGCTCGTGAGAAACATGAGCCAAATTTTTCGCAGTGAAATCCGGAACGCAATCAAGGCGGCTAAGAGTTTTGAAGAATCACAGAGAATAGGATTTAAAACCTTTTTTGCCTGGGTGAAGGATCACCGGAACTTGTACAGCATTGTACAGCAAACCGTTCTCGTAGATGAACAGCTTTACCGCTGGTATTATGAGCGCCTGGCGTCTGGTTACATCAAGGGCCTAGAAGAAGCAATGGGAATAGAGGAAATCAAACAGTATGACACTGAAACAATCGCGTACTGCCTGATGGGAATTAGCCAATTTCTCGGGATGAGGTGGATTTACTGGGAAAACCAGAACGTTCCCGAAGCTCTATTGGAAGATGCGATAGCATTCATTTTTAACGGGTTAAAAAAATAATGGGTGGAGTGATGTCGAATTGAAGGGCATATCATATTGGATTGACAAACGTGCGCTGATGACGCCAGGAAGGACCGCTTTGGCTGATGAAGGCAGGAATCTCACTTATTTAGAAATGAGCCGCCTGATAAATGATGTTGCATTCGCGCTGCAGTCCAGGTATTACATAAAAAAAGGCGACAGGATCGGAATCCTTTCTAAAAACAGTATTTAATTTATTATTGTTCTGTTTTCGGCCGCAAAACTGAATGCGGTAGTTGTCCCGTTAAATATCAGATTGACAGTCGAGGAGCTGGAATTCCAGGTAAAAGACAGCGGCCTTCAGACTGTGATAGTTGACGATGGGCACTATCATAAGGGACTGGAATTAAGAGAGGGGACCGGCTATCAAAACCTTGTAGCATTCAAAGATCTAGGTTGTTCAGAGCCGCCAACTGCCATCACTGTGGACGAAGTTGACACTGAAGCTCCTTTTATTATCTGTTATACATCAGGCACAACAGGCAGGCCTAAAGGGGCGGTGCTCACACAGGAAAATATGTTTTGGAACGCGCTAAATAACACACTGGCAATCGATATCACTTCTAAAGACAAAAGCATAACGTTATTGCCATTATTTCATATCGGGGGGATAGGGCTATTTACGCTGCCGGTATTATTGGCCGGTGGCACAGTCATGGTTCCGGAAAGATTTGACCCGGTCGAAGCCCTTCATATGATTGAACAATATGGCGTGACGATCATTATGGCGGTGCCGACCATACATGATGCAATCAGGAAGGCACCATACTTCGAAACGGCTAACCTCCAATCGGTCCGTTGGTTTTACAGCGGCGGTGCCCCGTGCCCTGAGGAGCTGATCCGTGCGTTCCTCGCCAGGGGTGTAAAATTTGGCCAGGGGTACGGACTGACAGAAACATCACCGACGGTATTCATGCTGACCGAGGATGATCACCGGCGGAAAGTCGGCTCAATCGGAAAACCAGCTTTGTTCACAGACATCCGCATTGTTGATGAAGAAGGGATGGATGTACCACGTGGCGGGTTTGGGGAATTGCTAGTAAAGGGGCCGAATGTGATGAAAGAATATTGGGGGCTGCCAGAAGCTACACAGAAATCCTTGCAGAATGGATGGTTTGCAACTGGAGATATCGTTACACAGGATGAGGAAGGGTTTGTTTATATTGCCGGGCGAAAAAAGGAAATGATTATATCCGGGGGAGAAAACATCTATCCTCTTGAGGTGGAAAAAGTGATTTACGAACATCCTGATATAGAAGAGGCAGCTGTGATTGGCGTCCCCCATGAAAAATGGGGGGAAACGCCTCTGGCCATCATAGTCCTGAAGGCAGGGGCAATCCTTTCAGAAGAAGAATTGAAGGCATTTTGCAGTGGAAGGCTGGCACGGTATAAGGTACCCGGTTCATTCAAAAATGTAAGCGCTTTACCTAAAAATGCAACCGGAAAAATTGATAAAGCCACCTTGAAAAAAATCTATTGGGAACAGGAGGTGATTTAAATGACAGACTTTTACGTTGGCCAGACGGCAAGCTTTAGCAGAACAGTCACAGAAACAGATATCGTCATGTTTGCCGGCTTGAGCGGTGATTACAATCCAGTACACATGGATAACCAATATGCGGCTGGGACCCGCTTTGAGGGCCGTATTGCCCATGGCATGCTGACTGCGGCGTTTTTCTCCAGATTGCTCGGTATGGAGCTGCCTGGCAAGGGAGCAATTTATCTTGAACAATCATTGAAGTTTAAAAAGCCTGTTTTTATCGGAGATACAGTCACGGCTACAGCCAAGATCGTTGACATTGACCATGATCGGGGAATTCTGACGCTGCAAACGGCATGCTGTAACCAGGATGACGTAATTGTTTTACATGGTGAAGCCCGTATGATGGTCCCCAGGGAAGGAGCAAAGATATGATACAGATTGTCAGGACAAGCAGCTATTTTCCCGCAGGGGTTGAAACAGCGGCAGATCTTGAGGCGAAAACTGGCATTCCAGAGAACATTATCAAGGAAAAGTTCGGGCTGTTCGAAAAGCATGTTGCCTTTACCGCCATGCATGCATCAGACATGGCGGTAAAGGCTGCCCAACCATTGGTGGAATTGGCCGGCCCGCAAAACATAGATGTGATAATCTACTTTGGAAGTCCATTCAAGGAGTACCAGGTATGGTCTTGTGCCCCGAAAATTCAATACGAGCTCGGTGCAAAAAATGCGTACGCTTTTGAAATGATGAACGTAAGTTCTTGTTTTCCAATTGCACTTAAAGTTGCAAAGGATATTTTAACGTCTGACCGGACAGTAAACAATATTCTGCTTGCCGGAGGCTGCAAGGAATCACAAATAATAGATTACGAGAACCCACGCTCAAGATTTATGTTCAATTTTGCAGATGGAGGGGCAGCCGCACTGCTGTCAAGAAATAACGGGAAATTCGCTATACTAGAGTCTGCGATTTGCACAGATGGTTCATTTCATGACGACATCAAAGTCCCAGCGGGCGGATCCGCAATGCCTGCCTCACATCAAACAGTCGAAAACAACCTCCATTTCATCGATGTAAA
This sequence comes from Bacillus sp. T33-2, assembly GCF_002860205.1. Lineage (GTDB taxonomy): Bacteria > Bacillota > Bacilli > Bacillales > Cytobacillaceae > T33-2. The sequence goes on along the minus strand of NZ_PGVB01000010.1, from coordinate 507,253 downwards.
AGACCCCTCAGATATGAAAACCAGGCTTGATCCTGTATCTGTTGCCAATTTTATTAAAGTTGTCTCGGAGTCGCTTGAAAAAAGCGGCTATACCATCCATGACATCGATATGCTGCTCCCCCTGCATACAAAAAGGTCGATGTTCCTTGAACTTCTTGCCGGCCTGCACCTGACCGAGGAGAAAGCAGTATATCTTGACCACCATGGCCATATGTCGGCGCTTGACCCTTGTATAGCATTGGACTTTGCCGAATCCCACAAAAAGCTTAAAAAAGGTGATGTCATCGTGGCGGTCAGTGCCGGCACCGGATATACATGGGCAGCCACCACTTTGAAGAAGGTACAGGATTAGTGCGCAGTAACCTGTAAACTCATCAAAGCCTTTGAAAGTGATAGGGCAAGGAGCTTTCCGCTTTTTGTCTTTGTAACTATTTTGTAACTAGATGATTTTATGATGGTACCAAAGCCTGGTGATGCTTTATGAATCGAATTTTTTAAGGGGGAAAGTAAATGAAAGCGTTAACAAGGAACTTTGCCTTTGTAAGCTTGCTAGTTTTTTTGGTGGTATTTGCAAGTGCGTGCAACTCAGATAAAACAGGAAGTGCAGGCGGAAAAGAAGATGGAGGCAAGGAAGCGAACAGTGAGCCGATTAAAATCGGCGTGCTTGCATCACTGACGGGCGGCCTGGAATCCTATGGAAAACAGACGCTCCGTGGTTTCGAGCTTGGGCTTGAATATGCAACCGATGGAAAAATGGAAGTCGCCGGCCGCAAGATTGAGTTCATTAAAGAAGATACCGAGACTAAGCCGGAGGTGGCAGTCCAAAAAGCGACAAAGCTGCTTGAGGAGGACGAAGTAGATTTCCTTGTCGGTTCTTCAAGTTCTGGAGATACACTTGCTGTTTTGCCACTTGCCGAAGAGTATGAAAAGATCATGGTCGTCGAGCCGGCTGTAGCCGACAGCATTACCGGATCTGAATTTAATGACTATATTTTCCGGACGGCACGCAACTCATCACAGGATGCAGTAGCTGGAGCCGCGGCAATCGCAAAAAAAGGCGTGAAAATTGCAACACTTGCGCCGGATTACTCCTTTGGCCGCGATGGGGTTGCTGCATTTAAAGAAGCAGCCAAGAAGCTCGGTGCCGAAATTACCCACGAAGAATATGCAGACCCTGCTGCAACTGATTTCACATCAAATATTCAAAAGATCATCGATAAAAAGCCTGACTATTTATATGTCATCTGGGCCGGCGCCAACACTCCATGGAACCAGATCCAGGATATGAAAGTCCAGGAAAAAGGAATCAAAATTTCAACCGGTGTTGCCGATATTGCCACATTGCCCACAATGAAACCATTAGTTGGCATGGAAGGATTTACGGTCTATTATCATGACCTTCCGAAGAATGATGTAAATGACTGGCTTGTTGAGGAACATAAAAAACGGTTTAACGGCGAGGTGCCAGATCTGTTTACACCAGGCGGGATGAGTGCTGCGATCGCAATTGTTGAGGCCTTGAAGAAAACAAAAGGAGACACCGATGTTGACAAGCTGATCGAAACAATGGAAGGAATGAGCTTTGACTCGCCAAAAGGAAAAATGACCTTCCGGCCGGAAGACCATCAGGCCCTGCAATCTTTATATGCAGTTAAGCTTGTGAACAAGGATGGTGTTGATTACCCTGTTCCTGTCCTGATCCGGGAATTGAAGCCTGAAGAAACAGAACCTCCTGTACGCAATTAATCTTCATAATGAACTTCGGTGCGTTGCCGAAGTTCATTCTTGTTCAAAATTATCCAGGGTGGTGAATATATTTGGCTGCATTGTTAGAGACGAAAGATTTATCCATTTCCTTTGGCGGCCACACGGCGGTTGATTCAGTCTCCATTTCAGTGCCGGACAATCATTTTAAATCGATTATCGGCCCGAACGGCGCCGGAAAAACGACATTTTTTAATTTGCTGAGCGGCCAGCTAATCCCGACAAACGGACAAATATTTTTCAAAGGAAATGAAATTACAAAATTGTCCCCTACGAAACGGACACGGGCTGGCATAGGGCGTTCCTTTCAAATAACAAACGTATTCCCGAACCTGACAGTGCTCGAAAATGTCCGGCTTGCAGTACAGTCACAGGCCGGTGTCCGTTATAAAATGGTGAGCCACTATGAAAGGTTCAGGCAATTTGAGGAACAGGCTGTTGAATGGCTGAAACTTGTGCTGCTGAATGATAAACACTCTGCACTCGCCCGAAATCTTGCCCATGGGGAAAAAAGGAAGCTGGAGATTGCAATGCTCCTGGCGTTGAACACAGAAGTCCTGCTGCTGGATGAGCCGACTGCCGGCATGTCGTTGGAAGAAGTGCCCGCCATTCTTGAAGTCATCCGTAAAATAAAGCAGGCAGGCGACAGGACCATCATTTTGATCGAACACAAAATGGATATGATCATGGATCTGTCCGATTCGGTCATGGTGCTGTTCAACGGAAAGCTTTTGGCAGACGGCACCCCGGAGGAAATCATGAAAAATGAGACCGTCCAATCTGCATACCTGGGAGGGCTGCATAATGAACATGCTGCTGAAGCTTGACCAAATCGAAACCTATATCGGCCAGTACCACATCCTGCAGGGTGTCTCGTTTGAGGTCCCAAAGGGTGAGGTAACGGTATTGCTGGGCCGCAACGGTGCCGGCAAGACTACTACGTTAAGGACGGTCATGGGGCTCAATCCCCCGGCAAAAGGCACCGTCCAATACCGCGGGGAACAAATTCAAAACCTGCCAACCCATACAATAGCGAGGAAAGGCATTGGCTATGTTCCCGAGGATCAGGGGATATTTGCCGATTTGACGGTAGGAGAGAATATAAAAGTCGCCATGAAAAAAGAAAATGAAGAAACATCGCGGCGTCTAGACTGGATACTGGAACTGTTTCCGGATTTAAAAAGATTTTGGAAAAAGCCAGGCGGATTGTTGAGCGGGGGGCAAAAACAGATGCTTTCTATCGCCCGTGCCTATGTAAATGAAAATGACCTGCTGCTAATCGATGAGCCGAGCAAAGGCCTTGCGCCGATCGTAGTTGAAAAGGTAATGGAATCGATCAGGCAGATGAAAGAGAAAACCACCATTATCCTTGTTGAGCAGAACTTTATGATGGCAAGTACAATCGGGGACCGGTTCTACATTATTGACGACGGAAAAACCGTATCGAATGGTCCGATGCATCTTCTCAAAGAAGATGAGGAAATGAGGAGAAAATACCTCGGCATCGCTTAGAAGGGAGGAATATCGATGGAAGTTTTGTTGAATCTTGCTTTGAACGGCCTGGCAACAGGGATGCTCGTATTCCTCCTCGCTGCCGGACTAACCTTGATTTTTGGCTTGATGGATGTGCTTAATTTTGCCCACGGCGGCCTGTTTGCCTGGGGAGCGTACAGCGGCATCTGGGTTTATTCTTCAACCGGCAGCTTTGTGGCGGGTATCATTGGTGCCATCGCAGCTGGTTTAATCCTGGGGATTCTAACCGAACAATGGATCATCAAGCCTGTCTATGGGAACCACGTACAGCAAATCCTTATCACTCTTGGTTTTATGCTTGTATTATCTGAGCTTTTAAAAGTCGTTTGGGGGCCGAACCAGATATCTGCTGCCGTTCCGGACTACCTCGCGGGAAGCTGGGAAGCAGGCGGTGTCACCATCATTAAATACAGGGTGTTTATTATTGCCATCGGGCTGCTTGTATTCCTGCTTGTCCAGTTTGTGCTGAAGAAGACGAAAATCGGGCTCGTCGTCCGGGCTGGCGTCATGAATAAAGAAATGGTCCAGGCGCTGGGGATTAACATCCAACGGGTGTTTATGTTTGTGTTCATGATTGGCTCCGCCATGGCCGCACTAGGCGGGATGCTCCTTGGTCCATATTCGGGGGTCATTTATGCCGACATGGGTATGGAGTTTGCAATACTTGCCTTTATCGTAGTCGTAATCGGCGGCATGGGAAGCTTTTCAGGGTCCATCCTTGCTGCCATTCTGGTTGGTTTGTCCGGGTCATTCATGGCTTATTATGTGCCGGACCTGGCGTTGGCCGGAAATATGCTGCTGATGGCGGCCGTGCTGATATTCAGGCCTCAGGGCTTGTTCGGGGCAAAGGGGTGAGCGGGATGAAATGGCTGTCAAACCATCGTGTCAATATGTTTTATCTAATCGTTGCGACTTTCCTCACAGCGTTGCCGTTTGTGTATGATTCACGGAGCATGCTCATCCTTTTATCACAAGTGTTCATTTTTGCCGTCTTTGCAATGAGCTATGATATCCTGCTGGGCTACACAGGCATCGTCTCGTTCGGCCATGCGATGTTCTTTGGGATCGGGGCCTATACTGTCGGCGTTTTTATGAAACGGTATGAACCGGAAACAAGCTATTTCCTGCTCGCCGTCCTGGTGACCATCTTTTTGACAGCAATCATCAGCTATATCGTTGGCCTGCTGACATTGCGGCTGAAAAGCCACTTTTACGCGATGCTCACCATGGCGTTCGCAGGGCTGTTCCTGGTGCTTGCCGAAAAATGGCGGACCATCACATATGGTAATGATGGTTTTACCTTCCGGGTGCCTGATTTCCTGAAGGACCGTGCTGATTTTTATCTTATCTGCCTTGCGGTGATGGTGGCCGTATTCTTAATTTTGAAAAGGTTCACGAACTCTCCGCTTGGAAAAGTGCTTCAGGCGATCAGGGAGAATGAGCAGAGGACAGAATCATTAGGTTACAGTATTTTGCAGTATAAAATCATCGCGAGTGTCATTTCCGGCGTGCTGGCCGGAATAGCGGGCATTTTGTACGCAGTATCATTGAGATTTGTCAACACGAGCGTGTTTACGATGGATATTACGCTTGATGCGCTGTTGATGACGATTATCGGCGGGGTCGGGACGCTGGTTGGCGCGATTTTAGGGGCTGGTATCATTGAATTCGCCCATCACTGGCTGACAGAGCTCGCGAAGGTCCACTGGATTTTTGAGCGCTGGATCATATTCTTTGGAATTGTCTATATTCTCGCCGTGATGTTCTTCCCGCAAGGCATTGTCGGTACATTAAAAAATATTAATTTTAAGCGGAATAAAAAACAGCCTGAGACTCTCAGTGCCAAACAAAAACCTGTCAGTCAGGGGGAGTGACTGTGGATACAACACAAATTGCTTCCTTTGTTGTCCGTTTCCAGCTGGCAGAAATCGAACAAGATACGAGGAAAAAGTGCTGGCGTGTGAAAGTGACCCATATCCAGGAAGACAGGGAGACGTTATTTGAGTCATGTGACGAGGCTTTGGCCTTTATAAAAAGTGTAGTAGAAACATGACAGGTTTTGCAGGGAGATGGAGCATTTGGATATCGGAATCTTAAGCACAGGGACGTATATCCCGGGAAATTACATTTCCGGAGAGGAAATTGCCCAACAGACGGGACTTCCTATAAAAATAGTAGAAGAAAAAATGGGAATCATACAAAAGCCTGTTCCCGGCCCTGAAGACCATACATGTGAAATGGGCATAAAGGCAGCCCGGACCGCCATTGAAAAAGCAGGCATCGATCCACTTGAGATCGACCTCGTCATTTACATCGGTGAAGAATACAAGGAGTACCCGTTATGGACAGCAGGGATCAAGCTGCAGGAGGAAATCGGTGCCCGCAAAGCCTGGGCGTTCGATACGGCGCTCAGGTGCGGTACGACGGTCATGGCGTTAAAACTGGCAAAGAGCCTGATGTTGACAGATGGTTCGATTAACACAGTTCTCCTTGCGGGAGGGTACAGAAACGGCGATTTAATTGATTACAAGAATGGGAGAACCCGCTTCATGTTCAACCTTGGTGCGGGGGGAGGGGCGATTCTGTTAAAGAAAGGGCTCAGACAGAATCTGCTGCTCGACACAGCCTTAATTACCGATGGTTCCTTTTCCGAGGATGTCGTGGTTGTCGCCGGCGGAACGAAGAATCCGCTGACAGCCGACGCGCTTGAGAAGGGGCTGTTCCAGCTTGATGTGCTGGATCCTGAAGGAATGAAGCGGCGCCTTGAGCAAAAATCAATGGACAATTTTTTGGCGGTAATAAACGCGTCTGTCGAAAACAGTGGGTATGCGAAATCACACATTTCATATGTCGCCATGCTCCACATGAAAAGGTCGGCCCACGAATATGTATTAAAAGAGCTTGGCCTCGATGGACACAACTCGATTTATTTAGAAGAGTATGGACATATCGGCCAGATTGACCAGATACTTTCCCTTGAACTTGCACAACAGGCCGGTAAATTAAAGGATGGTGATGTAACAGTTCTGGTCAGTGCAGGCATCGGTTATGCCTGGGGAGCAACAACAATTCGATGGGGAAAGGGTGAATAGAATGGAAGAGTTACAAACTGAAAGAGTCGTGATTAAAAAGGTTGACCTGCCTAACGGGGAAACAATAGCTTACCGGAAGCGCGCGGGCGGTGAGAAAAAGGTGTTGCTCATCCACGGTAACATGACGTCATCAAAGCATTGGGATTTGCTCATAGACGCGATGGACGCTGAGTACAAGATTTTCGCGCTGGATATGCGTGGCTTCGGGGAATCCAGCTACGATGTGCCAGTACTTTCCATCAAAGATTTTGCGGATGATGTAAGGATGTTTGTGGACGCCATCGGTCTGCAGGGCTTTGCAGCAATTGGCTGGTCGACCGGCGGGGCTGTCGCCATGCAGTTTGCAGCTGATCATCCAGGCTATTGTGATAAACTCGTGCTGCTTGCCTCTGCCTCCACAAGAGGATATCCATTCTACGGAACTACTGCGGAGGGCGTCCCCGATTTAAACGACCGCTATAAATCATATGAAGATATCAAGGGAGACCAAAGCAGGACTGCAGCCATCCAATCAGCCTATGACACAGGAAACCGCGATTTGCTGAAAGCAGTCTGGAACACCCTGATCTATACTCATAACCAGCCTGAACCTGCCCACTACGAAGAATATGTTGACGATATGATGACCCAGCGAAACCTTGCGGAAGTCTACCATTCTCTGAACACATTCAACATAAGCGGCGCGCACAATGGATTGCTTAAAGGCACCAACCAGGTCCAAGACATTGACATTCCTGTGTTAGTACTAAGAGGCGAGCGGGACCTGGTAATAACAAAAGAAATGGCCGATGAAATTATCGAGGATTTTGATGGCAGGGCCAGGTTTGTAGAATTGAAAGATTGCGGCCATTCCCCGCTTGTAGATGATTTAGATCAGCTTCGCAACGTGATTACCGAGTTTTTAGGATAATGCAATCCATAATCAAGGTTGATAAAGATTAACTTCTGTTCCAGGGTGGTAAACAATAACAAAAAGGAACAGGAGCTGAAAACATGCACGATGAAAAGCGCACCTATTATGTAAGCATAGAAAGCGGAGAAGTATTGGAAGAGCCAGCCGAACTTCAGGGATATTTTAAAATAAATGCGACCGGTGAAGAGGTTAAACATCTGCGGGAGTTTATGAATGAGAACTATAAAGCCGATTTACAGACCTTTGTAAGATCCCATATTCCTTTTAAGGAATACCACAAGGACAAAGAAGACGTAAAATACGATAAGACCATGGATGAAGTCTACGCGTTAATTTATGAACTAGGTGATCAGGAGGCCAGGGACCATATAAGGAACATGGGCATCCTTGACGAAAGCTTGTTGAAAAAAAGCCAGGAACGTTAATCTAAAACCAGCACCCATTTGCGGTTGCTGGTTTTTTCAGCGGAAAAACTAGACTGTAACTCCCCTGTAACTTTTCATTTTTACAATTGAGTCACCAAGGAAGAGAGAAGGAGAGATTATGTTGGGGTGGGAACTCGATTGGCTTAAGAACAGGGCACGGCTCGCTCCGGAGGCTGAAGCAATTGCCGATGCAAAAACAGACCAAATTTGGAGCTATAGCCAAATTGATAAGCGGGCAGAGGCAGTTGCAGCCTGGCTCGTGGCCAGGGGAATTCAAAAAGGTGACCGGGTCGCATTACTGTCGCCGAATAATATTTGTTATTTCGACCTGTTGTTCGCCTGCGGAAAAATTGGAGCTATCTTTGTACCGCTTAACTGGCGATTGTCGATTAAAGAACTTAAATATATATTCAGTGATGCATCCCCAAAGCTGGTTGGATTCCATTCGGACATGGAACACATGGTTACCCAATTTTGTGAGCTGGGCAGCACTTTTAATGTAGATAATGAAGAGTATGATATCATCACCAATTCGGGAGCGTTCATTTCAGTGCCGGTTGATCTGGGATGGGAGGATCCCCTCGAAATCATTTACACGGGCGGCACCACCGGGGAACCGAAAGGGGTGGTCCTTTCGCACCGCGCCATTTTATGGAATGGAGTAAACACAGTGCTTAGCTGGAATTTAACGAATTCGGATATATCGATTACTTATTTGCCAATGTTCCACACAGGCGGGCTGAATGCCTTGTCAATACCGCTCCTCGTTGCCGGGGGAAAGGTTGTCATCGCAAATGATTTTCAACCGGAAAAAGCTGTAGAATACCTGAATTCATTTTATTGTACAGTTGCACTGTTTGTTCCGACGATGTACCACATGATGGTCAAGACAAACGCTTTTCAGAAATCTGATTTCCCGGCGATGAAAGTTTTTCTTTCCGGAGGCGCACCCTGCCCGTTGGAAATATATGATGAGTTCCGCAAAAAAGGACTTGCTTTTAAAGAGGGCTATGGGCTGACTGAAGCCGGTCCGAATAATTTTTACATTGATCCCGGGGACGCTTGGCGGAAAAGGGGTTCAATCGGGAAACCGATGCTCTTTAATTCAGCCGTAATCTTAAAAGAAGATGGTTCAAATGCCCTGGCTGGGGAAGTGGGCGAGCTGCTGATCCAGGGCAAACATTGCTTTTCTTACTACTGGAAAAATAAACAAGCAACAATGGATGCATTAAATGCTGGCTGGCTTCATACGGGTGACCTGGCCAAGAGTGATGAAGAAGGGTTCTATTACATTGTCGGCCGGAAAAAGGAAATGATCATATCCGGCGGGGAAAATATTTACCCGCTTGAGATTGAACACTGGATCTGCTCCCACCCGGGCGTGAATGAAACGGCCGTAATCGGTTTGCCTGACGAAAAGTGGGGTGAAGCTGTGACCGCGTTTGTGGTATTGGCGACCTCTGGCACCATTACGGCCGATGAGATAAAAGAATTTTGCCGGGATAAGCTTGCAGGCTATAAAATTCCGAAAAGGATTTATTTTCTTGAGGAACTGCCGAAAACCCCGGTTGGAAAAATTGATAAAAAACAATTGAAGGATTATGCCATGGCCGGGACGGAAAAGCAGGAATAATGCCTGCCGGGGGAGAAATCATCCCTGGAGGTGAAGCCCATGTTTAAGAACAACTTGCTTTGCGGGAAACGGATTTCCCTGAATCCTTTTAGGGTATCGGATGTCGAGAAGGTGATTGGCTGGCAGTTCGATGAATACTATGCCCGTCACCTGGATGCCCAGCCGTTAAAGCCTAAACGTGAAGAAGACATCAGAAAATGGATGGAGGATGATTCTTGACCGGCTGTTCCGTTTTGCTGTCCGGATGAAGGAAACGAACGGATTAATCGGGTTTGCCGAGGTGGATGTGAATCTCTGGACACATCGAACAGGGTGGGTCGCGATTGGTATAGGAGAAGAAAGCGCCCACGGCAAGGGGCTTGCAGAAGAAGCTATGGTTTGTCTGTTGAATCATTGCTTTCATGAACTCAACCTGCATCGCGTCCAGCTGACGGTTTTTTCATACAATATCGCGGCGATAAATCTATATGAAAAGCTTGGATTCAAAAAGGAAGGAACCTATCGGGAATTTACCGAAAGAAACGGCAGACGGCATAATATGTATTTGTACGGAATGCTCCGCCCGGAATGGAAATCATAGCAAAAAGAAGCATGGCCCTTAAGCTATGCTTCTTTAACCATTTCCGCTTTTCGTTCTTTTGACAGGAGCAGACAAAGCACCAGGTTGACACTGTACAGGACAGACAACAGAAGAAGAATGGCTTGAAAAGTAACAAGAGACACAATTGGCGGGGCAAGGCTGGCACCTGTCAGCAGCACAAATGAATAAAGCGACAGGGCTTTGGCCCGCTCATCCCCGGCAAATGTTCCGATCATCGTGATGACTGTCGGAATCAACAGCGAAATGGACGAGACAAACAGGATCGAAAAAAGGACGAGAGCAACTTGTGAGTCAATCAACAATATCAATATCGTGCTTGTTGCCCCCATGACCAGCCCTGAAATGACTGTTTTCACCTCGCCGTATTTTTCTATCAACTTTCCAGTGAACAACGAGACAATTGCTCCAATCAGCCCCACCATCCGGATTGTGAACAATTCATAATCCGTCCCTGAAAACGACCTGCCAAGTGAATCGTAGAAGGCCACGACCGAAAACAGCAGCGTAAATGCAATCAAATAGCATTTTGCGAGGCTTCCGTGGGTCAATAAAGTCCAGAAAACTTTCCTGAGCGGTGCACCATTCCGGAGCCGTGGCTTCGAATCAGGCAAAACAATCAGTGCGGCAGCGAACAGGATTACATAGGTGACGGCGAAAAAAGTGTACACAGTATTCCAGGAAAAAAAGAGAGTAATGATGGAGCTTGCAACTTGCCCAAAAATGCCGGCAACCAGAAATCCGGTATTGATCAACACGACCAGTAAGGTTCTCTGTTTAAAAGGAAACAAATCATAAGCATAGGCAAAAGCAACTGAAGCGAATGAAGCGATCGTGAATCCTTGTGCAGACCTGCTTAACCAAAGGCTCAAAGGCCCGGAGGAAATACCGACGGCCATCGTTGTCACAGCCGATGCAAGGAGCCCAAAAATCATGATCTTTTTCCGGCCCGTGTAATCAGATACAGGGCCTAAAGACAAAAGCCCGAACCCGTAGAACATGGTAAATAAGCTCCCCGCAAGGACCACCGAGCCTTCAGGCATATCCAGACTGTTGGCAACGACTGCGTAAATTGGTATGAGCGTATAAATGTTGCTCGCCATGAAAATGGCTATGATAGTGAGTATAAATAATATCCTCCGGTACTTTAAAGAAGAATGCAAAATAAATCACCTGCCCCCATCACCATATGCACATTGCAGAGGTTTTGCAGGTTGTTCTGGCAAAAATTAGCGAGCCTAAAGATTAGCTTAAATTGTAAAAATAAGGTATAATAACCATGCAAGTTTGTAGTCTTATCCCAAATTGTTTATAAGAGCACAAAGGCGCAAAACTGCGTCTTTTTTCCTGTTGGTAAAGTGACACTATGATAATATCAAAATAATAGATTAACGCGTATCAGGAAGAGGGGTTACATATGTCCGTTCGTTTCATATTTGGGCGCTCCGGCAGCGGCAAGACGGAGCTTTGTTTACAGGAAATCAGGGACAGGCTGGCTGCGGATCCAGAAGGCAGCCCGATCCTCTATCTTGTTCCGGAACAAATGTCATTTCTGTCAGAGTACCGGTTGTCGACGACACCGGGGCTCGGAGGAATGATCAGGGCACAGGTGTACAGCCTGCCGCGGCTTGCCTGGAGGGTTTTGCAGGAAACCGGGGGCTTCAGCCGCTACCATTTAACAAGCGTCGGGATCAGCATGATGATCAGGAAGATTATTGAAGATAAGAAAGACGAGCTGAAAATCTTCCAGCGGGCCGCGGACAAAAGCGGCTTCATTCAGCAAATGGAACAAATGCTGGCAGAATTCAAGCGGTATTCGATCAAGCCCGAGGAACTGTCCCAACAGTTTCCAGAAGGCGGGCAGGGCCAAAAAGCATTGGCAGAAAAAATCCATGACCTCGACCTCATCTACCGGCAATTCGAAGACGAACTGCTTGGCAAGTATATCGATTCCGAGGATTATTTCCGCCTTCTGGCTGAAAAAATTCCTGCCTCACAATCTTTGAAGGATGCAGAAGTGTATATTGACGGTTTTTACAGCTTCACCCCGCTTGAATATATGATCATTGCGCAGCTGATCAGACACTGCAGGAGGGTTACCATCGCGCTGCCGTTGGACCGGCCCTTCAAAAACGCACCGCCAGATGAACTCCATATATTCCGGATGACTGGCGAAACATGCAGCAGCCTGTATGAAATGATCTCGGCAAATGGGTTTACGCTTGAGGATGAAATTGTTTTAACCGGGCAAAAAAGGTGGAATGAATCTTCCTTGATGCATCTGGAATTAGAGTTTGACACCCGTCCGGCTCCAAGGTACGAAGGCATTGCCGCTCTTCAAATTTGCGAGGCGGCAAATCGCAGGGCAGAAATTGAAGGGGTTTCGAGAAATATTCAAAAATTGGTTAGGGACAAGGGTTACAGGTACCGTGATATCGCTGTTCTGATGAGAAATGGCAATGAGTACCGTGATATCTTGGAAACCGTTTTTGAAGACTATGAAATTCCGGTGTTTATTGACCAAAAAAGAACGATGCTGAATCACCCTTTGATTGAACTGATTCGTTCGTCACTTGAAACCGTGCTCACGAACTGGCGCTACGAACCGATTTTCCGGGCGGTTAAAACCGACTTATTGTTTCCGTTAAATGCCAACATTGACCGTGCGCGTGAACAAATGGACGTGTTGGAAAATTACGTCTTGGCATATGGCATCCAGGGGCAGAAATGGACAAAAAAAGAGCGCTGGATATACCGCAGGATCAAAGGGCTGGAGCTTGAAGATGTCGGCCAGACTGATGCAGAAATGGAAATCGAGCAGGAACTGAACAATCTGCGCCTCATCATTACCGCGCCGCTCCTGAAAATGGCAAGGCGCATAAAGAGGGCGGACAGTGGCAGGAAGCTGTGTGAAGCTGTTTACCTTTTCATCGAAGAGCTTGATATCCCTGCGAAGCTTGAAGCATGGAAAATCAGTGCGGAGAAACAAGGTAGTCTTGTCCAGGCGCGTGAACATGACCAGGCGTGGAACGCGGTGATTGACCTGTTGGACCAGTATGTTGAAATGCTTGGCGATGAAAAACTGACCGCAAAACAATTTGCCGCCATTTTGGACGCCGGATTTGAGTCCCTGGAATTTTCCCTTATTCCGCCTGCGATCGACCAGGTGCTCGTAGCCGACCTTGAACGTTCAAGGCTTGCTGATATCAAGGTTGCTTTTGTGATTGGCTTGAACGAAGGAGTCCTGCCGGCAAAAATTGCCGATGAAGGCATCCTTGGTGATGAAGACAGGGAAGCTTTGATGTCAAGGGGAATAAAGATGGCCCCGGGGAGCCGCACCCGCCTGCTTGATGAAAATTTTATTGCATATAAAGCTTTTACAACTCCTTCGGATCTCCTTTACCTGTGCTATCCGATCGCTAATGAGGAGGGAAAAGCGTTAATACCTTCCACATACATTAAAAGAATGCAAGACTTATTTTCTGATCTTCAGATGCAGTATTTCGTAGCGGACCCGTCCGAATTACCGGAACATGAACAGCTGGAATACGCAGCAAATGAACATACGGCCCTCTCGTATTTGACCTCCCAGCTTCAGTTGAGGAAACGGAATTACCCCGTCCATGATTTTTGGTGGGATGTTTATGATTATTACATCAATGACCACCGCTGGAGGGATGATGCCCGGAAGGTCCTTTCCAGCCTGTTTTATGAGAACCGCACTAAAAGGCTGACTGAAAAAGTAAGTGAAGAACTTTATGGAGAAAAAATCGAAGCCAGCGTTTCGCGGATGGAGCTGTTCAACAGCTGTCCTTTTTCCCATTTTGCCCAGCATGGGCTGAAGCTGAGGGAACGGCAAATATTCCGGCTTGAGGCGCCGGACATAGGCGAACTGTTCCATGCAGCCTTAAAGCATATTGCCGAAACAGTCATGCAGGAGAACCTGTCATGGGCGTCCCTCACAAGGACACAGACAGAAAGGCTTGCGAGGGATGCAGTCGAAAGGTTCGCACCCCGCCTGCAAAACGAAATCCTGCTCAGTTCAAACCGGCATTACTATATCAAGCAAAAGCTTGAAAGCATCATCAGCAGGGCTTCACTTGTATTAAGTGAGCATGCCAAGACAAGCGGGTTTTCCCCAATCGGCCTTGAACTTGGCTTCGGGAGAAAAGGAAAGCTTCCGCCTCTGTCATTTACTTTACGGAATGGCACAAAGATGGAACTGATCGGACGGGTCGACCGGGTCGATAAAGCGGAAGATGATAGTGGCCTGTATTTGAGAGTCATCGACTATAAATCAAGTGACAAAGACCTCAACCTTACAGAGGTGTATTACGGAGTTTCCCTGCAGATGCTGACTTATCTTGACATCATCATCACCTATTCGCAGCAGCTGGTCGGCAGGCCTGCGGATCCTGCGGGAGTCCTTTATTTCCATGTCCATAACCCGATGATAAACGCTTCAAAGATGCTGTCCATGGATGAAATCGAACAGGAAATCATCAAGCGGTTCAAAATGAACGGGCTGCTCCTGGCTGACCAAAATGTCATCCGCCTTATGGACCAGGGGCTTGGGACTGGTGATTCGCAAATCATCTCGGCAGGCATTAAAAAAGACGGCTCGCTTACGAAAAGATCCAAGGTTGCAAGCCGTGCAGACTTTGAGAATTTAAGGCAGTTTGTCCGTAACAAATATATACAAACAGGAAATGAGATCATTAGCGGAGTTGTCGATATAACTCCATATAAATTGAAAGACAGGACGCCCTGTACCTTCTGTTCGTTCAAATCTGTCTGCCAGTTCGACCGGGGCATTGAAACGAACGACTATGTGAAGCTTGCTCCAAAGAATAAAGAAGACGTGCTTGAATCGATAAGGATGGAAGGAGGGGAAATTGGTGAAAGCAATAATACCGCCAAAGCCTGAGCATGCCACCTGGACCGATGACCAGTGGAAAGCGATCATGGCGAAAGGCCAGGACATTCTTGTTGCTGCTGCGGCAGGCTCAGGAAAAACAGCTGTCCTGGTAGAAAGGATTATCAACAAGATCATTTCGGATACCGATCCAATTGACGTCGATGAGCTCCTTGTGGTGACCTTTACAAACGCATCTGCGGCTGAAATGCGCCACAGGATCGGGGAGGCGCTAGAAAAAGCGATCGATGCAGATCCGAAATCAACACATTTAAGAAAGCAGCTAAGCCTGCTGAACAGGGCATCCATTTCCACACTGCATTCCTTTTGCCTTGATGTAATCAGGAAATATTATTACCGCATTGAAATTGACCCTGGCTTCCGCATTGCTGATGAAACAGAAGGGCAGCTGTTACGGGATGAGGTCATAGATGACATTTTTGAAGAACAATACGGTGAGAAAGACAACCAGGCATTTTTCACGCTGGTAGATTCCTTTACAAATGACCGCTCTGATGATGCCTTAAAAGATATCATTCTTGATTTATATGATTTTGCTAGATCCAACCCTGACCCGGAATCCTATCTGGAATCCATCATTTCGATGTATGACGTGGACGAATCCACCCAGATCGAGGAACTGCCGTTTGCAAAGGCACTATTATATGATGTGGAGCTGCAGCTTCAGGGGGCAAGGAAAATCCTCCTTTCCGGTCTTGATTTGACAGGGCTGCCGGGAGGACCTGCACCACGGGCGGCGAACTTCACAGAAGATATCCATTTAGTCGACACTCTTCTGGCTACTAAAAATGAATCATGGGCAATGCTGCACTCGGCCATGCAAAATGTATCTTTTGGAAGGGCAAAAGCATGCAGGGGCGACGATTTTGACAAAAACCTGCTTGAGCAATCGCAAAAACTGAGGGATAAAGCGAAAAAAATCGTCCAGGGTATCCAGACCGAACTTTTCTCAAGAAGGCCCGAGAGTTTCCTGAAGGACATGAAGGAAATGAAACCCCTGATTGAAACCCTGGTGGGCCTTGTCAAAACGTTTGGCGCCAGATTTGGGGAAATAAAACAGGAAAAAGGGCTTGTCGACTTTTCCGACCTGGAGCATTACTGCCTTGAAATTCTCGGAAACCGTGATGAAGAGAGCGGAGCATTGACTCCTTCCGAAGCAGCGCTTTCCTACAGGAACAAATTCAGGGAAGTCCTTGTCGATGAATACCAGGACACAAACATGGTGCAGGAAGCGATCCTTCAATTGGTAACCGCCGATGGAGAAATAGACGGGAACCTGTTCATGGTGGGGGACGTCAAGCAATCGATTTATCGCTTCCGTCTTGCCGAGCCGAATTTATTTTTAGGCAAGTATGGCCGTTTTACACCGGATGGTGAAGGCTCGGGACTGCGGATCGACCTCGCCCGGAATTTCAGGAGCCGCGCTGAAGTGCTGGATGGAACAAACTATTTGTTTAAACAAATCATGGGAGCAAAAGTCGGAGAAATTGATTATGATGAAGCCGCAGAATTAAAAAAAGGGGCCCCATATCCTGGGGAGGACCCATTCCCAATAGAATTGCTTCTAGTTGAAACGGCAGGTGAGATGTCCGAAGAGTCGTCGGACGAACAAAATGAAGCTGGCCCATCAGAGTACGATGCGTTTGATATCGAGCAATCACAGCTCGAAGCACGTCTCATGGCAAGCAAGATAAAAGAAATGATATCCGAAGGACGGCAGGTCTATAATCCGAAAATCAAAGCGGGCAGCCAGGTCAGGTACAGGGATATCGTCATTCTGCTCAGGTCGATGACATGGGCACCGCAAATCATGGAAGAATTCAAGCAACAGGGCATCCCGATTTATGCTAATCTGTCGACAGGCTATTTCGAAGCTACTGAAGTCGCAGTGATGCTGTCACTATTAAAGGTGATCGACAATCCATTCCAGGACATTCCGCTTGCATCTGTGCTGCGGTCGCCAATTGTCGGGCTCAACGAGGAAGAGCTGGGGATCATCCGTATAGCAAAAAAACGCGGAGCTTATTACGAAGCGCTCGCTGAATTCTGCCGGAAAAATCCCGGACCGGATACAGAGGCTTTGTATTATAAGGTAAGGCCTTTCTTTGACCGCCTTAAAGAGTGGCGCTCGAAAGCACGCCAGGGGCCAGTGTCCGATTTAATCTGGCAGCTGTTCAGGGACACGAAATTTTATGATTTTGCCGGCGGGATGCCCGGTGGAAAACAGAGGCAGGCCAATCTCCGGGCTCTTTATGACCGGGCACGACAGTATGAGGCGACTACCTTCCGGGGATTGTTCCGTTTCCTGCGGTTTATCGAGCGGATGCGCGAGCGGGGTGATGACCTCGGCGCGGCACGGGCGCTGGGCGAGCAGGAGGATGTTGTCCGGATTATGACAATCCACAGCAGCAAAGGGCTTGAATTTCCGGTTGTTTTTGTCGCTGGGCTTGCCCGCAAATTCAATACTTTGGACCTTAAGAAGTTCTATATGCTCGATAAAGAGTATGGATTTGCCGCCAAATACGTCAACGCTGAAAAGCGGATTTCCTATCCTTCCCTGCCACAGCAAGCTTTTAAAAGGAAAAAGAAAATGGAGATGCTAGCGGAAGAGATGAGGGTGCTTTATGTCGCGCTGACGAGGGCTAAAGAAAAGCTGTATTTAACCGGGTCTGTAAAAGATGCAGGCAAATCTGCAGAAAAATGGGTCAGCGCCGCCGATCAATCCAGCTGGCTTTTGGATGAATTCCAGCGTGCATCGGCTGACAGCTATCTGGAATGGATCGGTCCTGCCATCATCCGCCACGCTGAGTCGTACCCTTTGAGGAAGGATCAAACGGAGCTGAATCCTCTCATTCCTTCTGAAATTACTGGTCATACTTCACGCTGGAGGATTGAAGTCAACAAGGCTGAGGAAGTCGCGTCCTTGGTTGATGAAGCTGCATTGGAAAAGGACGACAGGCTGATGAAAGTTGCTGAAGGCAAACCAGTAAACGTGGGAACTCCTCTGAAGGGAATGGTAGAAGGGAATCTGTCCTGGCGCTACTCCTATTCGGACGCGAAAAGCCACCGTTCCAAGCAATCCGTTTCAGAGTTGAAAAGAAACCATGAGACAAGGGACGATGAAAGCGGGACAGACATTTTGCGTACGTTTACGAAGCCGCTCCTGAACCGCCCAAGGTTTATGCAGGAGAAAAAGCTGACTCCTGCGGAAAAAGGGACAGCCATGCACATGGTGATGCAGCATGTTGATCTTTCTAAACCAATCAATGCACAGTCCCTAAAAGAGCAGTTGGATGAAATGGTCGAAAAAGAACTGCTGTTGCCTGAACAGCGGGAAGCGATAGAACCGGAATGGATTCTGGACTTCTTTGATTCCACAACGGGGCAGCGGCTCCTCAATGCTAAAAGGGTTAGCAGGGAAGTGCCGTTTTATTTGTCCCTGCCGGCCACTGAGGTTTACCCGGAGTGGAACGGAAGCAATGAACAAATTTTCATCCAGGGTGTCGTTGACTGCGTTTTTGAAGACGAAGAGGGAATGGTGCTGCTCGATTTTAAGACAGATGCAATATTCGGCCGTTTTAAAGGAGGCTTTGAGCAGGCGCGGCCGATGCTCGAAGACCGCTATCGCATCCAGGTTGGCCTGTACGCCAGGGCTCTTGAACAAATCTGGAAAAGAAAAGTCGATGAAAGCTATTTATTCTTTTTTGACGGCGGCCATCTTTTGAAGATGGAATAGACCATTTAAAAGCCGATACGGGCATGTTCCGTATCGGCTTTCTAACTGCCAACCGTGGGCTGGTCGACAAGATTGCTGTCAAGGACACCGGTAGAGCTGATGCCGTTGTTTGTGACAATCAAGGCCCCGGTATTTTGCGACCCTTGCCCGGAGTATGTTTTAGAATTGCTTTTCGGCGATATATAGAGCGTATCCCCAAAATGGACATTTCCCCCGGTGACATTATTAATCTGTACAGGACCTATAATTGCTGGCATTTAAAACATCCCCTATAATCTTTTATGCCATAGCAGTTTGAGTTTCCGGAAGTGGCATGGCAATGCTATAACTCATCTTCCTCCCGCGGCAGCAGCTGCCGGATGTGTTTCACTCGTGCCTCCATTGAAATGCTCCGGGTGCTGCCGAGTTGGACGACTGAGGAAGAAGATACCCCGGTAACAATAATATTGTTGACCTTGATAACAGGATTAATATGCTCTTTTATAAACGAGAGCTCCTCTTCGATGGGTGGGATAGGAATAGGCTCTGAAAAAATCGGAAAGGCCGCAAAATTTCCTTCATTGCCGAAAAAGGTCTCGGCCTCCCTTTGGACGGCTATGGCTCTTGAAAAGCCATTTGTAATCTCCGCATCGCCGATTTGGAAAATGGACGAAAAAGACAAGGTGCTGATTTTGATTTCGTCGACAACGGAAGTTCTGGACAGCATTATGATGTTTCCGGGGTCAAAGGAACAAATGGACCAACTATGAGTGATTCGGCTGGGGTGTCGAACGTGGCCGCCAGCTGAATCGTCTCTGCATCCCCGACAAGCAGCATGGAAGAACTGGAGATACCAAGTATATCGATTTTCCCCACCCAAATATCACGGTTATATACATAAAAGTTCATTCTGATTTCATTCCCTTCACATGATCAGGAAGCTGCTGCAAAAACACGTACACGCCATTTTTTATTTCCTGTTTTATTTTTTCGATAATCCCACCACTAGGATCATCGTTTCTTTCACCAGAGGCAGATTCTTTCAGATGGGCAGCTATCCGGTTTGAAAGCTGCTTTTTAATATCTTCCTTTATAAAAGTGAAATAGGATTCATCGACAGTCATGTTCAACTGTTCCTGTGCTGTCCGGAAAATATCCGGCAGTTCGGTTTCAAGGTATCCCTGGATGGCCGTTTCAATTTCCACCGTTCTTTGGAAATGATGTTTAGGAGAAACAGGGGCATTTATGTCGTTGTTCCCGACAGCAAAGTCGCTTATTCCCTCAAGATCAGCCGGATTCACTCCAATGTTTAAGGTGCCTTCAAGGGTCTCCACCTTAAGTTGGTCAAAACTGTATTGAATGGTTCCGATTTGGACCGGGGGCCGTTCTTTCAAGCGGGCGACTTCTTCCTGCAGCTGTTTGACCATGCTCTCCAGTCCAGTCAATGTCCGGCTTTGCTGGTCTACAAATGAATGGAGCCAGTTTACATACTGAAAGATTTCCGTGTTCAAAGGACTCACCTCGAATCCAGGATCAAGTTGGAGACTGCAATGGAACAGCAGGTGCTTCGACATCACTGACAGGCCCGGTGCCTGGCGGCCGAGGCTCGGGAGCAGGTTTTATGAATCCTCCGGTGTTGTAGAGGTAAGAGGCTGGCTTAATGATTCCGGCACTCCCGATTTGAAGGACAGACGAATTTGTTAATCCATCAATTTTTATAAAATTAATATTAATAGACTGCTGTATATAAAAATTCACCATATTATTCACCTGCAATTAGGCATTCAAAAAATTCGGCTGGTCAATTCCGTCACTGTCTAAAGTGTTAGTGGAACTCTGGTGGTTATTCACTGTCATCCTGTCGCCAGTATTGAAAGAGCCGGCGCCAGAAAATGTCTTGGCGTTTGAAACAGGGGTAATTTGATATACGTCACCTATATTAAAAACTGAGCTGCTTCCAATTGAAATTACCTGCACTGCGCCCACAATGGCCGGCATCGGCAACACCCTTTTATGCTAATTTCTTTAACATCCTATGTATTGGGCGCTGGATTGTGATTAATACGCCCAATTTTTTATTAAACAGTAAGCCATGGGTCGATATTTTTTGTTAAAATTTACAGAAAAGGAGGTGCCATCGTTGGTAGGAGATGCATTGACAGATCAAAACAGGATCGTTTCGATTGATATGATGAGAGGGGCAGCCATTTTAGGCATTTTTCTCGTGAACATGATGTTCTTTCATTCGCCGTTTTTATATATTGAACCGTTGGAATGGTGGCCGGGCCCGTTAAACCGGATAACTTATATTGTGATTGATATCTTTTTACAGGCAAGCTTTTATCCGCTGTTTGCCATGCTATTTGGATACGGTCTTGTCATCCTGAGAGACAGGATGCTTATGAGAAATCAGAATTTCACTATCCTTGCAGTCAGGAGGCTGTCATTATTGCTCCTTATTGGCGTCATCCACGCCTTTTTAGTGTGGCACGGAGATATTTTGATCACGTATGCAGTTTGCGGTTTTGTATTCTTGTTGTTTATGCGGCTGTCAGCTAATGGATTGTTGTATTCAGGCTTGCTGGTTTACTTGATTCCTAATATTTTACTGGTGGCGTTATTAACAGCATCAATATTCTTCAGCCCTGGGGAAGCTTTGCAGCTCGCTGACAGTGAAGCTGCCAGGGCATCCATGTCTGCTTACCAGACTGGGAGTTTTTCAGATATTACCCGGGCTAGATTCAGAGAATGGTATGAAGTGAATGGTTTCTTCATTATTTATTTCTTTACGATCCTGCCGTTATTTTTTATCGGGGCAGGGGCGGCCAAGAAAAAGTGGTTTGAAAATATCGCCCCATTTCGAAAATCTATGGCAGTTGTTGGGACGGTATTATTCATCGCTGGTTTGGTTATTAAACTTCTTCCGTATGTGGCAGCCGGGAATGTCGCAACAGATTACGCCCAGGATTTTCTCGGCGGTCCCATGCTTGCTGCTTCCTATGGGATTTTCATCGCACTTCTTGCCAGGAGGCATAGGGCAAGGACGGTTTTGCTGCCGCTTGCCGCTGTCGGTCGGCTTTCGATCAGCAATTATTTATTCCAGTCAGTTTTGTGCACGCTCATATTTTACAATTATGGTCTCGGGTTATATGGAAAGGTTTCGATATTTACCGGAACAATGCTAGCCATCGTTTTTTTTGGTATTCAGGTTGCCGCAAGCAGATGGTGGGTGTCCAGATATTATTACGGCCCCGTAGAATGGCTGTGGAGGGCTGTTACTTATATGAGGCGGCCAAAATGGAAGCGGAGCAGGCTTCAAAAACAAACCTGGGGTGATAAAAAAGGGTTTTGAGTGTCAGTCACGAACTACATTAAAGGAGCAAACATAAAAGAGGTGTTTTCGGATGAGGTTTGTAACAGCTAAAGACGGGCAGGGGTTCTTTGTAGGACTGGTCAATGAAACAGGTGACAGAGTTCTTCATCTGGCAAAAGCTGAACAGAAGAAGACAGGAACCAGCAGCATCCCAGCTTCAATGATTGATTGCATAGCTTTGGGTGAGGAATTTGTGGAAAAGGCCAGGGAAGTTGCCGCATGGGCGGCAGATAACGGGCAGGAGGAAGAATGGTTTTTCCCGATTGAATCCCTCACTCTTCTTGCTCCGATACCACGGCCAGCTAAAAATATTTTCTGTGTCGGAAAAAACTACGCGGAGCATGCCATTGAAATGGGCAGTAGAGAAGATATTCCGGAGCATGTAATGGTGTTTACCAAGGCTCCGACATCGGTAATCGGGCACGAAGAGACAATATTGCGCCACCGCGGAATTACAGACGAACTGGACTATGAAGGAGAACTGGCTGTTATCATCGGCAAAAGAGGCCGTGGGATCAAACGGGAAGATGCACTTAAGCATGTTTTTGGGTACACGATCATTAATGATGTAACCGCAAGGGATTTACAGTCCCGGCATAAACAATTTTTTATTGGCAAAAGCCTCGATACAACCTGCCCAATGGGGCCATGGATCGTCCATTCATCAGTGATTGAAAATCCGAACAGGTTAAACATTGAAACAAAAGTGAACGGTGAAATCAGGCAAAGTTCAAATACCGAAAATTTTATTTTCCCTGTTGAAGAGATAATTGAAGTCCTCTCCAGGGGTATGACCCTTGAACCTGGAGATGTAATTGCGACAGGCACGCCTGCAGGAGTGGGAAAAGGATTTAAACCGCCACGCTTCCTTGAGCCGGGGGATACGATTGAAATCTCGGTCGGTCAAATTGGAACATTAAGTAATACGGTGGAAAATATGTAAATGGAAAAAGATGCCTTGTCTGGCATCTTTCCTGCATTAGTGCCATAATTTTAGAATTTTCCCCATGAATATGATATGATGTTTTGGAATTTGACAATAAGGAGGCGGGGATTTTTGACACATGCCCATATTACTGCCTGGGTTTTGGCATTGATCTTATTTTTTGTAGCTCTCGGATTACATAAGAGCGGAAAAGAAAAAGGCTTTAAAGTAACACATATGATCCTCAGGGTGCTGTATCTGCTGGTCCTGGCAACAGGTTTTATGATTCTGTTTGATCTCTATAAAATCAGTATGCTCTATATTCTCAAAACAGCGGTCGGCCTATGGGTGATCGTGATGATGGAACTAATACTCAATAAGACTAAGACACGCACAAAAACATCAGTGCTCTGGGTACAGTTTATTATTGCCCTTGTCCTTGTCCTTTTTTTAGGTTTCAGGCTCCCACTCGGGGTTTTTAGATTTTAGTCTCCCGACAGGATGAAACCAGTGTCAAAAAAAGTCGAAAAAGCTGCCTTTACTGGCAGCTTTTTCGATTTTTGTCATATCCTCCATGAAAGTATTGTGGTATTTTTAGGATGAGGGATATTGGAGAAATACAAACAATCAATGGAGATTACAATGGCTAATACAATTTGCTGCGTTTATAAGAACGAAAACCAATTGAATAGCTTTCTGAGAGACCACAAATTACATCACTATCCTAATCTGCTAGTACAAGCTTTTTCCCGGGAGCCGGACAGGGGTGCTTTCAGGGATATACAAAGATTTCTTAACCAAAACCTGCCTGCGGCTGCTGTACTGGGCTGTGCCGCTGCCGGTGAATTTCTCCTTGGCAATATTCAGGAATGGGAAACGGTCCTTTACTTTACAATTTTTGAACAAACAGAAATCAGCCCATTGATAATTTCACAGCCAGAGAAACGCAGCAGCTATGAAAAAGGAATGAATCTGGCAGAGCAATTGGCGAACTTCAATGTTAAAGCCATTGAAGATAAAATCATCGAGCTTGCGTATTTCGACCGCGAAACCGGGCTGCCAAACCGGATGAAGTTCACTGAGCAGCTTGAGGAAATGCTGAAGCGGGCCAGAGAAAAACAAAGGATGGTCGCTGTTTTGATCATTGATATCGACCGGTTTAAAATCATCAATGACAGCCTCGGCCATTATGCAGGAGACTCAGTATTGAGAGACCTTGCTGACAGGATAGATTCTGCGCTACCTGCCGGATCATACTTTGGAAGGTTCAGCGGAGACAAGTTTACAGTGATGTTGACGAGGGATGTAACCATCGACGGCACTAGGAAGACGGCAAAAAAAATTCTCGATCATATTGCCCAGCCACTTTTTTATGAAACCCAGGAGTTCGTCTTGACTGCGAGCATCGGGATCAGCCTTTTTCCGGGAGATGGAATTGGTGAGAACATACTGCAAAAAAACGCCGATATTGCCATGAACCGTTCAAAAAACCAGGGTGGAAACCGCATTACGTTCTTTTCCACAGAAATGAACGAACAGGCAATGGTTCGTCTTGAATTTGAAAGTTATTTGCGCAAAGCCCTGCAAAAAAATGAATTTTACCTTTGTTATCAGCCTTTGCTTGACCTTAGTAATGGGAATATTTCCGGGACAGAGGCACTCATCCGTTGGAACCATCCGAATCTCGGAATCGTGTCACCGGTGGATTTTATCCCTCTGGCCGAGGAAACAGGCATTATCCATGAAATCGGAGCATGGGTATTAAACACTGCCTGTATGCAGACAAGGGAATGGCAATTAAAAGGGCTCACCGATTTGGGGGTATCTGTAAATGTTTCCGCTTATCAGTTCCAGCAGCCGGATTTTTTGGACAAGGTGAAGCACGCCCTGGAGCTATCCGGGCTTAAACCCCGCCATTTGACGCTTGAATTGACCGAAAGCACCATGCTGCGGAATATTGATAACAGCATATTTGTCATGAAGGCCCTGCAGGAAGCAGGTGTGAACGTTTCGATCGATGATTTCGGCACTGGGTATTCATCGTTAAGCTACTTAAGGAACCTTCCGATAAATACGCTCAAAATCGACCGTTCGTTTATCAATAATCTTCATGCTGAACCTTCCGACATCGCCATCGTCAAAGCAATTATAACAATGGGGCACGGACTTTCTGTAAAAGTTGTCGCTGAAGGGGTCGAAAAGAGGGAACAGATCGAACTGCTGAAGGAATTGGATTGCCACTATGCTCAGGGATTTTTCATCCACAAGCCACTGGCGTCGGAAGAATTTGAAGAGGGCTTTTTATCTCCATCCGGTACAGTATATACCCATTGACCGAATAATAAAGTCTGCCGTCCTGGCAGACTTTATTGGTTTTACAATATCTTCTCAATCACAGTACGTTTCCCGCTGCTTAGCGTAAATTCAAACCGGTCTGATCCGTGTTCATAGTAATCAAAGTGGTGCTGGACACTGCAAATCATCTCCTCATTGTCGAAAATGATAAAATTGACGCCGCTGATTCCGTCGGCGTTTTCCTGAAATGTGAGGTGGTTGTAGCAATAGATGCAATCGTATATAGAAAAGTTCAGTGAATTCAGTGTTGTAAGAAAGTGGACAAATGTATCACCGTTTATCTCGCTCAACAATCGTTCAAGAGAATATACAAGCTGTTTTTTGATCTTTATTGTTTCCCGGTCCTCCAGTTGAATGATATCACTGCCATCCTGCACAGTTCCTTCTCCAAGATAATACCCTTTTTGCCACTTATTTTGGCGCATCACCTCGATTTCCTGATGAATCAAATCCTCAAGAAGGACAGCTTCTTCGGTTTCTTCATCAAAAAATACCCACTGTTTATTTATATATTCGATAGCTCCTGTATTGAAGGCTCTTTGCTGGTACTCTAAAAGCTTTAATCTCTGCTGTTGGTTCATCATTGACCTCCGTAAATAATCGCTCACCATCCTTTTTAGACAGTTTCCTGCTGATTTATAACCGGATTTGATAACTTCGGGACAATTAACCATATTTAGGCGCAATGCATAAGAATAAATTATGTTTTTTGCCGTCTAAGGAAAGTTCCGCTTTGAAAGGGTGAAGATTATGTGTGGAATAACTGGCTGGATCGATTTTAAAAAAGACCTCAGAAATGAGCTGCAGACCATAACAAAAATGACAGGGACACTCTCCAAGAGAGGACCTGACGCTACGAATGTCTGGCTTGATACCCATACGGCGCTGGGGCATAAACGCCTCGTTGTGGTTGACCCTGAGGGGGGAAAGCAGCCGATGTCAAAACAAAAAGCGGGAAACCATTATACCATTTGCTATAACGGTGAATTGTATAATACCGAAGACCTTAGAAAGGCACTACTATTAAAAGGATATTCCTTTAACAGCCATTCTGATACTGAAGTTCTCCTAACCGCCTATATGGAATGGGAAGAAAACTGCGTGGAATTTTTAAATGGAATATTTGCCTTTGCGGTCTGGGACGCGCAGAAAGAGCAGCTGTTCATCGGGAGGGACCGTCTCGGGGTAAAACCGCTGTTCTTTTCAGAACTCAATACTGGATTTGTTTTTGGCTCAGAACAAAAAGCAATCCTCGCGCACCCATCTGTGAAGACTGAAGTGAACAGGGAAGGCCTTTCAGAAATATTTGGGTTAGGGCCGTCACGTTCTCCGGGTACTGGCATTTTTAAAGGATTAAAGGAATTG
The DNA here is from genome assembly GCF_002860205.1 of Bacillus sp. T33-2. Taxonomy (GTDB): domain Bacteria; phylum Bacillota; class Bacilli; order Bacillales; family Cytobacillaceae; genus T33-2. The sequence continues at coordinate 480,626 of NZ_PGVB01000010.1, read as the reverse complement.
CGGCCTGGCCATGCACTTACCTTTTCCCGGAGCGGACTGAAAATCTGGCGGTACTGGAATGTGAAAAGCCAAACACATACAGATAATCTGGAAGAAACCACCGAAAAAGTACGTTTCCTGGTAACTGATGCGGTAAAGCGCCAGCTTGTGTCTGATGTGCCGCTTTGCACCTTCCTTTCTGGCGGCGTTGATTCCAGCGCCATTACAGCAATCGCTGCGAATCAATTTAGTGAGGAAGGGAAGGGAAGCCTCCATACTTATTCTATCGATTACGAAGGAAATGACCAATTCTTTAAAGAAAATGAATTCCAGCCGAATTCTGATGAAGCCTGGATCAAAAAGATGTCCGACGAATTCGATACAGTACACCATAGCTGCATCATCAGCCAATTCGACCTGGCCGCCTATTTAACTGAAGCAGTGCATGTCCGTGACCTGCCAGGCATGGCTGATATTGACTCTTCCCTGCTATGGTTTTGCCGGGAAATCAAGAAGGATTATGTTGTCAGCCTGTCGGGTGAGTGCGCGGATGAGATCTTTGGAGGGTACCCATGGTTTCACCGCAGTGAAGACCTCAACCGGCGAGGTTTTCCATGGATGAGGTCTGTCGAATCGAGGCAAGGCCTGCTCAGGGACCATTGGCGAAAAAAACTGAAGCTTGAAGACTATGTAATGGAAAAATATAATGAAACCCTTTCTGAAGTCCCGCGCCTCGACGGTGAGCCTGAAGACGCAACAAAGAGAAGGGAAATGTTTTATTTAAATATGATCTGGTTCATGACAACGCTGCTTGACCGCAAGGACCGGATGAGCATGGGAGCGAGCCTTGAGGTGCGCGTCCCATTTGCAGACCACCGCCTTGTGGAATATGTATGGAACATCCCATGGGACATGAAAATGCTTGGGAACAGGGAAAAAGGGATACTCCGGAAAGCACTTGAAGGCATGCTGCCGGAAGAGGTTCTTTACCGCAAGAAAAGTCCGTATCCGAAAACTCATAATCCGGCGTATTCGCGGGCAATCCAGTCGATGCTATCCGATTGTCTGGCTGATCCTAACAGTGCCCTGCACGAATTTTTTGACAGAGAACGCCTGCACACGATGATTGAAACAGAAGGTGCTTCTTTTAAAGTGCCATGGTTCGGCCAGCTCATGACAGGGCCGCAGCTCCTGGCCCATCTGGCGCAAATCCATATCTGGTTCAGGGATTACAATATTAATATTGCCGAATGACAGATTCCATCCTTGAGGATACGAAGAATCGCAAGGCATGAGGAGAGCCGCTTAGCAAACTAAGCGGCTTTCGGCCTTAAAACCAGTAGGAGGTTCTATTATTCCTAGGTTTCATCTTTGTTTTAAAACTCAAGAATTGCAAATCCATTGCCATCAATTATGGCTTTCAGATCATCGCTCTCCAAGGCGTATTCCTCTCCGCTCCAGAGGTTCGTGATTTTCTTTCCTTCTAAATTGAAAGGAAGCGGATATTCAGTTTGTTGGCTGTCCATGTTGATAATGATAACAATGGTTTTCTCTCCGTTTGTTTTTGAATAGGCAAAGCAGGTTTCATGGTGAGATGGGAGAAAATATAGGTCTCCTTCATTGGCAAGCAGCGGGTAATCCCTTCGCAACGTGATCAGTCGCTCAATATGGCCGAACAAGTCCTTGTTTTGTTTATCTTCGTCCCAGACCATACAATGCCTGCAGCCCGGGTCCGCTCCGCCAGCCATGCCGATTTCGTCGCCATAATAGATGCACGGGGTTCCGACAAACGTTAGCAGCACCGTATATATTTGTTTCACTTTTTCGATATCTCCACCACACTCTGTCAAAATCCTTGGCGTGTCATGACTTCCCACGAGGTTGAATGCCGCCTCGTTAACATTCTTTGGATACATATGGAGGACATTTGTCATATTCTCGATAAATTGTTTTACCGTAATTTTGTCCCTTGCAAACAGATTCAATATATTGGTGGTGAACGGGTAGTTCATGACCGCGTCGAATTGGTCGCCTCTCAGCCATGGCATGGAATCGTGCCAGATTTCCCCGAGAATATAAAGGTCTGGCTTTATCGCTTTAACCTCTCTCCTGAAGTCACGCCAGAAAGCATGGTCAACTTCATTGGCGACATCCAGACGCCAGCCGTCGATATCAAATTCGCGAACCCAATAGCGGCCGACTTCCAGTAAATACTTTTTTACTTCCTCGTTTTCTGTATTCAGCTTAGGCATTTGTGCCACAAAGGAAAACGTGTGGTAGTTTGGCAGCGGCTCCGTCAGCAGCGGAAACTCCCTAGTATGAAACCACTCCTTGTAGGGGGAATTCTCGCCATTTTTCAAGACATCTTGGAATTGCGGGAAATAAAAGCCGCTGTGGTTAAACACTGCGTCAAGCATTACCTTAATTCCGTGCTCATGGCATGTGTCAATCAAACGCTTCAAGGTTTCCTTGTCGCCGAACTGCGGATCAATTTCAAGGTAATCGATTGTATCGTATTTATGGTTGGAATACGCCTTAAAAATCGGTGTGAAATAGATCCCAGTTATACCGAGGTTCTTCAGGTACCCGATATTCTGGATGACACCTTCGATGTCCCCGCCAAAAAAATTCGTAGGAGTCGGGTCTTCGCTGCCCCATGGAAGTGTGTTTTCCGGGTTTGTGGCAGGATCTCCATTTGCAAACCGTTCTGGGAATATTTGATACCATACAGTGTCTTTAACCCATTCTGGTGCCTTAAAGACATCGGCGTCATTCAAAAATGGAAAACTGTAATAATAGGCCGTATCATCCAGTGGCGGCTCGCTGTAAAAGCCTTTTTCCGTCAGGCAAACAGACTGGGTCCCATCATTTAAGATAAAACCGTAGCGAAGCCTCTTATGTGGCGGACGCACTTTCACGGACCAATAGTCGAACAATTCGTCAGAGCCGCTTTTTACCATTGGGACAGTTGCTGCTATCCAGTGTTTGTCGATCCATTCGTACGGATCCCCGTGGACTAAAGTTACTTCACACATGTCATTTTTTTTTGTTCTGATCCGAATGTGCAGCTCCTCGTTTGTGCAAGCGTATGCATAATTATCTTTAGGACGGTGGTAAATGGCTTCTTTGATCAACCCATTCACTTTCCTTTCTATAAAAATATAATTACAATAAGGGTAGAATACCACTATTTGAATGTCAATCATAAACCCTGCTCTCTGATAATTTTCAGGACTAAATCAAAAAAATCACAAAAACTAGTTGTCAAACCCAAAATACACTTTATAATAGGAATTAAGGTTGTGCAATCGTTTTCATAGAGTATGCAACGTAAAACAAACGTTTGCACTAAGGGTTGACAGTTGCGCAATTATAAGTAAAACCTATTTTAGGAGGGGACAAATATGAAAAAGGTTGTATCCGTTTTTATGATGCTGGTCTTGATGATCGGTGCTCTTGCTGCGTGCGGGCCTAAAGAAGAGAGCGGTGGCTCAAGCACTGGCGGAAAAAAAGAAGAAAAAGGCGATAAGCTTGTAGTCTGGGAAGACAAAGATAAATCAGTATGGCTTAAGGATGTAGTCGGCGAATTTGAAAAAGAACACGGTGTAAAAGTCGAAATCAAAGAAGTTCCAATGGCTGACAAAATGCGCGACCAGCTGCGCCTTGACGGGCCTGCAGGCACAGGCCCGGACGTCATCACTTTGCCTCATGACCAGATCGGCCAGGTTGCAACAGAAGGACTTATTGCAGAACTTAAAGTGAGCGGCGAAACTAAGGAACTATTCTCTGAAACTTCCATTGCTGCACAGACTTTTGATGGCAAATTATATGGACTTCCAAAATCAGCTGAAACCCCTGTATTCATTTATAACAAAGCGCTTATGAAAGAAGTTCCTAAAACAATGGAAGATTTATATACTTTTGCAAAAGAAAATACAAAAGGCGAAAGCTACGGATTCCTTGCGCTTTTTGATAACTACTATTTTGCTCATGCCCCAATCGGAGGGAATGGCGGTTATGTATTCAAAGAAGACAATGGAACGTTGGACCCTAAAGATGTTGGCTTAAATAATGAAGGTGCTGTAAAAGGTACTGAATTTATTCAAAAATGGTATACAGAAGGATTGTTCCCTAAAGGCATTGTTGGAGAAAACGGCGGTTCTGCAATGGATGGATTATTCAACGAAGGGAAAGTTGCTTCTGTTATGAATGGTCCTTGGGCTTTCGGAGCTATGGAAGAAGCAGGAATTGATTACGGTGTTGCCCCGCTGCCGAAGTTTGCTGATGGAACTCCAATGAAGACATTCATGGGAGTAAAAGGCTACCATGTCTCTGCTTTCTCCAAAAATCAGGAACTGGCAACCAAGTTCGTAGAGTTTATCACAAATGACGAGAACTCCAAGATTCGCTTCGAAAAAACGAAAGAGGTTCCTACTAACGTTGCATTGATAGAAGATCCAGCCATCGCTGAAAATGAAGGTGCCAAAGCAGTTGCCCTCCAGACACAGGATGCAGTCCCAATGCCGAACGTTCCAGAAATGGCTGAGGTTTGGAAGCCAATGGCCGACGCGCTTCAGACTGTCGTAACAGGCAAGGCAGAGCCGAAAGCAGCGCTTGATTCTGCTGTAAAGCAAATCGGCCAGAACATTGAAGCAAATCATTCAAAATAATCCAATGCATGGCAGTACCTCTTTTAATGGGGTACTGCCATACATAAATCAGGTGCTTCATGAAGGGGAAAAGCTTTTTCTTCTTCATAAAGCATCTGATGCTTTGAAAATATAGAGAGAGAGGCGAATATAGGATGGCTGACAAATCCTATCAAACGAAACATCGCAGAACCGCACTTGCCCTGTCTATCATTCCGGGGCTCGGCCAGCTGTATCACAAGCAGTACTTAAAAGGGGCTTCGTTCCTTGTTTTAGCCTCTTCCTTTTTCTACGTGTTTGCTGATCTGTTAAATATGGGTTTGTGGGGGATTTTCACATTAGGAGAAGAAACACCCCGGGACCACTCGATTTTTCTATTAGTTCAAGGGATTTTGGCAGTTATCGTCGTTGTGTTCGGAATTGGTTTCTACCTTTTTAATTTACGGGATGCCTACAAAAACGGCGTGAAAAGGGATCTGGGAGAAAATCTCAACAGTTTGAAAGAGCAGTACCGCAACCTGATAGATAACGGTTTTCCTTATCTGATCATGTCACCCGGCTTTTTGCTGCTGGTGTTCGTCGTTATTTTTCCTATCATATTTGTTGTTTTACTTGCGTTTACAAACTATGACCTTTACCATTCCCCTCCGGCCAAGCTCGTTGACTGGGTTGGATTCAAGACCTTTACAGATATTTTTGAAATAGATATATGGCGCCAAACATTTTTCTCAGTATTATCGTGGACGATTGTCTGGACGTTTGCGGCAACCACTTTTCAGGTGGCGCTTGGAATCATCCTGGCCATTATTGTGAACCAGAAGGATGTTAAAGGAAAAGCAATCATCCGTACAGTTTTCATCCTTCCCTGGGCGGTCCCATCGTTCGTTTCGATCCTTGTATTTGCCGGGATGTTTAACGAAACGTTCGGCACCATAAACCGTGATATCCTCGCGTTTTTTGGAATTGAAAACATTCCATGGATGACGAAGGCAGTGTATACAAAAATCGCTTTGATCATGATCCAGACATGGCTCGGTTTTCCGTTTATTTTTGCGATGACCACCGGTGTCCTGCAGTCGATCCCTGATGAACTCTATGAAGCTGCAACAGTAGACGGAGCTTCCAATTTTCAGAAGTTCAAAAGCATTACTCTCCCGCTAGTCTTGTTTGCGACAGCACCGATATTAATTACACAATACACATTCAACTTCAATAACTTTAACATTATCTATCTATTTAATAATGGCGGTCCTGCGGTGCCAGGATCAAATGCCGGCGGAACAGATATCCTGATATCATGGATTTACCGCCTCACCATGGTATCTGCCCAATATTCAAAAGCAGCCGCGATTACCATGCTGCTGTCACTTGTCGTAATCGGCGTTGCGCTATGGCAGTTCAAGCGGACGAAATCATTCCAGGAAGAGGATATGATGTGATATGAGCATAAAGAGACAGAAATTTATCAGACTAACGCTGACATACCTTGTTATTTTGGCCATGTTTGCCATCATTCTTTATCCGCTCGCATGGATTATCGGTTCATCTTTTAACCCGGGCCAAAGTTTATCAGGTTCAAGCATCATTCCAAAAAATGCAACTCTTGCACACTATAAAGAATTGTTTGACCTTGACCGCAGCAATTATTTGCACTGGTATTGGAATTCGCTCAAAGTCAGTGTGCTGACAATGATATTGACAGTTATTTTAGTCAGTTTAACTGCTTACTCTTTTTCCAGGTATCGTTTCGTGGGCAGAAAAAATAGTTTGATGACATTTTTAATCCTGCAAATGATCCCTAACTTTGCTGCGTTGATTGCGATATTCATCCTGGCTCTCCTTACAGGCTTGCTGGATACGCATCTGGGACTCATCCTTGTCTATGTAGGCGGCCAGATTCCAATGAATACGTGGCTGATGAAAGGATATCTTGACACCATTCCAAAAGAGCTGGATGAGTCTGCTAAAATTGATGGCGCAGGCCACTTCCGGATTTTTTTCCAAATCGTCATGCCGCTGGCGACACCAATCATCGCAGTAGTTGCTTTATTTGCCTTTATTGCTCCATTTGCGGATTTCATCATCGCAAGCATCTTGCTGAGACATGAAAAGAAATACACGCTGGCTGTCGGCCTGTATGATATGGTTGCTAAACAATTTGGTGCAGAGTTTACGACTTTCGCAGCGGGGGCAGTACTGATCGCGGTTCCGATTGCCATCCTGTTCTTGTCGTTCCAGCGTTATTTCGTATCCGGATTGACGGCGGGCGGAACAAAGGGCTAATCTAAAAGGGCAAATACTTTTAAGCAAAGGTGTTCGTTGCCTTTGCTTGAAATTTTTTAGGAGGAGCGGAGATGAAAAAAAGGCTGATCACTTTCATCTTAATTCCGTTTCTTCTTTTTTACGCCCTCCCTGCGGGAGCAGCAGAAAAAGAAGAGCGCAAATGGCAGGATGAAACGATTTATTTTCTAATGGTCGACCGTTTCAATAACGGAGATACAAAAAATGATTTTAAAGTCGATACCAAGGATCCTAAAGCTTATCATGGCGGTGATTTCCAGGGGATCACTGATAAGCTGGATTATATTAAAGATATGGGTTTTACAGCGATATGGCTGACCCCGGTTTTTGACAACGCCGAAAAAGGATACCACGGATACTGGATTACCGATTTTTATAAAACCGAGGAACACTTTGGCAGCATGGAGGACTTTAAAAAGCTTGTAAAAGAAGCCCACAAAAAAGACATCAAGGTCATTCTGGATTTTGTTGTAAACCATACCGCACCCGGGCATCCGTGGCTGGAGGACCCGGCAAAGAAAGACTGGTTCCATCCACGGCAGGATATCGTGAACTGGAACAGCCAGGAGGAACTTGAAAACAATTGGCTGTACGGCCTGCCTGATTTCGCAACAGAAAACCCTGAAGTGAAAAAATACCTGCTTGATGCAGCAAAATGGTGGATAACTGAAACGGACGTTGACGGGTATCGGCTGGATACAGTCAGGCATGTGCCGGTTGATTTCTGGACCGACTTTTCAAAAGAAGTAAAAAGTGTCAAGAAAGATTTTTACCTGATCGGCGAAGTCTGGTCAAATGATCCAAATTATATAGCTGAATACGATAAAGCCGGGATAGACGGATTTGTGGATTATCCTTTGAATGAGCATCTTCGCACAGCATTTGCAAAGCCTGACCAGACACTGGACTGGCTGTTTACAGTGAGTGAGAGGAACGAGGCAATTTATGAAGATCCATACTTGATGGGCACCTTCATGGATAACCACGACACACCGAGGTTCACAAGGGATGCGGTCGCAAACAACCAGCATCCCGGAACAAGATGGAAGCTTGCCCTTACATATTTATATACGGCTCCGGGGATTCCAATTGTCTATTATGGCAGTGAAATTGCCCTTAACGGCGGAGAAGACCCGGACAACCGCAGGCAAATGGACTTCCGGGCTGACAAGGATTTAATTGATTATATTACAAAACTGGGAGAACTTCGTGGGCAGCTTCCTTCATTAACGAGAGGGAATTTTGAAAAACTGTTTGAAGAAAATGGGATGGCAGTTTATAAGCGGGGATATGAAGATGAAACTTCCGTCATCGCGATTAACAACACTTCTAAAACGCAGAATATCAAATTGACTGCCGAGCATTTAGAAGGAGGCAAGGAACTGCGGGGACTGTTGTCTGACGATTTGGCCAGAAGCGGGGATAATGAGTACACCCTCACATTAGAACGCGAAGATGCCGAAATTTATGTGCTGGCTGACAAAACAGGATTAAATATCCGCTATCTAAGCGTCATGGGTTCTATATATGCTGCCTTCTTCATTTTTATTTTCTTGATCTGGAAAAAAGCAAAACGAAAAAACTCCGAGACTTGATAAGGGGAATGGATATGTTGGAAGATACTAGCTTTGCCATACATCCAGGCAAAAAAAGTGGAAAAGATGTACATGAATATCTTGATATCGGAAATGTAAACGATGTTCAGTTGATAGAAAATGGTGCTGCCCTGTCGGCCGAAAAGGGAATACTGAAGGTTGTTTTTTATCGTGATGACATCGTGCGTTTTGTGGTTAAGCCTTCCGGTGAAACGAGTCTGAAAAGCAGTCCGGCACTTATAGCCTCTGCTGCGGCGGTTGAAGTTTCCATTTCAGAAGGCGATGATTTAGTCTCACTTTCGTCTTCCATATTAACGGTGGCAATCAGCAAGGCCCCTGCCAGGATTACAGTGACCGACAAAAACGGCAGAGTGATTATCCGCCAGAATACCAAGGGCATCGGCTTTAAGCATTCCGGAGAAGTAATCTGTGTGAATGAAATGAATGAATCCGACCATTTTTATGGTTTTGGGGAAAAATCAGGCTTTCTGGATAAGCGCGGCGAGAAAATGACAATGTGGAACACGGACGTCTATGCTCCCCACAATCCTGAAACCGACGCATTGTACCAATCAATTCCATACTACATGACATTGCGGGACGGGAAGGCACATGGAATCTTTTTTGACAATACGTTTAAATCGACATTCGATTTCCGGTCAGATACCGATCATTATTCGTTCGGTGCTGAAGGCGGCCAAATGGACTTCTATGTGATGGCAGGTCCGGGCCCGAAGGAGGTCCTTGAGCAATATACCCATTTAACCGGAAGGGCACCCATTCCGCCAAAGTGGGCAATCGGCTACCATCAGTCCCGCTACAGCTATGAAACAGAACAGGAAGTACGGGAACTTGCGGCGATCTTCAAAGAGAAGGGAATCCCGCTTGACGTTATTTACCTGGATATACACTATATGGATGAATACCGCGTTTTTACTTTTGACCGTGAACGGTTTCCAGATGCAAAAAAGCTGGTTGCGGATTTAAAAGAACAGGGGATCCGCATTGTGCCGATTGTCGACCCCGGTGTAAAAGAGGATCCGGAATACCAGATTTACCAGGAAGGCATCTATGGCAACCACTTCAGCAAATATATCGAAGGCAATATTTACTACGGGGATGTTTGGCCCGGCAACAGTGCGTTCCCTGATTTCACCTCCGATAAAGTTCGTGAATGGTGGGGGGAGAAGCATAAGTTTTATACTGATCTTGGAATTGAGGGCATCTGGAACGACATGAATGAACCGGCTGTTTTTAACGAGACGAAAACGATGGATCTAAAGGTTATGCATGAAAATGATGGCGATCCCCGCAGCCATAGGGAACTCCATAATATTTACGGCCTTATGATGGGTGATGCCACTTACAACGGAATGAAAAAGCAGCTTGGCGGCAAGCGGCCGTTCTTACTGACCAGGGCAGGCTTTTCCGGGGTCCAGCGCTTTTCTGCTGTCTGGACTGGTGATAACCGGAGCTTTTGGGAGCATTTGCAAATGTCGCTCCCTATGGTCATGAACCTTGGAATGTCTGGGGTCAGCTTTGCGGGGCCGGATGTCGGCGGTTTCGCCCATGATTCAAATGGGGAACTGCTGGCACGCTGGACCCAGGTCGGTGCCTTTACGCCTTACTTCAGAAACCATAGTGCAATCGGTTTCGTGCGGCAGGAACCATGGTCATTTGGCGAGAAGTACGAAAAGGTCATCAAAAAATATATCGAGCTTCGTTATAAATGGCTGCCGCATCTGTATACACTTTTTGCTGAAGCGTACAGGAGCGGAATCCCGGTTGTGCGCCCATTATTGATGGAATACCCTGATGATGAAAAAACCTATAATCTCTCAGACCAGTATATGATCGGTGATAATGTCATCATTGCCCCGATCATGCAGCCATCCGTTGAACACAGAGTTGTCTATTTACCAGAAGGAAACTGGGTCTCTTATTGGACAGAAGAAGTTTATGAGGGCGGAAAGCACCATATGGTCCATGCCGATCTGGAGACGCTTCCAATTTTCATCAAACAAGGCTCGATGATTGTGCACTCTGAAGTACGGGAGTCAACAGAAGCAATTGATAGCAAGCGGACCATCCATTATTATTTCTCTGAAGGAGATTCTTTTGCCTTTAAAATGTATGATGACGATGGTAAAACATTCGCATATGAAAACGGCGAGTTTCTGGAACATGCAGTTCAGATACAGTCCTCCAATAAGGATATTATAGTGTCTATTGAATTGAGAGGGGATTATAGGCCTGAGTGGACAGAGCTGGAACTGGTCATTCACGGAGCGCCGGCTGATACACAAGTGAAGGTAAATGGAGAAGCAAGAAAAATCCATAAAACACCCAATAACAAGTTGGCAATTATTTTATAATAAGAGTTATGACCTATAAATATGAGGGGAGGGGAATTTATGGCTGTAACAATCAAAGATGTTGCGAAAATTGCCAAGGTAGCACCTTCAACGGTCTCCCGGGTTATTGCCAACAGCCCGAGGATCAGTGAAAAAACAAAAGAGCGGGTAAGGGAAGTGATGGACCAGCTTGGTTACCACCCGAATTTTATCGCGCGAAGCCTCGCGAGCCAGTCCACCAGGGCGATAGGGCTAGTCATGCCGAGTTCGACAGATGTGGTGTTCCAAAACCCCTTCTTTCCGACTGTCCTCAGGGGATTAAGTGAAGGTGCAAATGCAAAGCAATATGCCCTTCATATGACAACTGGCAAGACGGAAGCCGAAATCTTCGACGGTGTTGTTGCAATGGTACAGGGCGGGAGAGTCGATGGTGTCGTCCTGCTTTATTCCAAGATTGAAGACAAGGTGCTCGAATACCTGCGGGAGCGGGAATTCCCGTTTGTCGTGATAGGAAAGCCCTTTAAGCATGTCGAAGAAATCACCCATGTTGACAATGACAATTTTAAGGCTTCAAAAGAAGTCACGGAATATTTAATCGGGCTTGGCCACAAGCGGATTGGTTTCATCGGAGGAAGTCTGGACCTCGTTGTGACGGTCGAAAGGCTGCTCGGCTATGAAAAAGCGCTTCGGAAAGCGGGAATTCATTTGGTTGATGAATATATCATCCACGACGAATTCCTTCGGGAGGGGGGCCAGGGTGCGGTACAGGAACTCCTCTCCCTTGAAATCCCGCCGACTGCTATGGTTGTTTCGGATGATTTGATGGCCCTCGGGGTGTTAAATACACTTGATGAAATGGGCATTGCTGTTCCTGCAGACATTTCGGTCGTCAGCTTCAACAATGTGCTGATTGCCGAAATGGCCCGCCCGCCGCTAACGTCTGTAGATATCAATATCTTCGACCTTGGCTATGAAGCAGCCAAAAGCCTGATTCAAAAAATCGAAAACCCAAAAGAACCAACCAAACGGATCATTGTCCCTTTCCAAATCGTAAAAAGGTACTCCTGCCAAGAAGCATCCGCAAAATAACAGTCTGAAGGACAAAATTCTGGAAGCAAGCGTAAAAAGTGTCCTTCATAAGGGTTCTTAAGGACAGAATTCTGGAAGTTTGCGTAAAAAAGTGTCCTTCATATATCGTCTAAAGGACAAAATTCCTGACTAGAGTGTTAAAACTGTCCTTCATAAAAAGGCAAAGCAGAGTGGTCTCTCTGCTTTGCCTTTTCGTATTGCTGCACGTTTAACCATTAACAATCGTCCCGCCATTAACGTGGATCGTCTGTCCGCTTACATATGTTGAATCTTCGCTTGCAAGGTAGACGTAAGCTCCGGCGAGTTCATATGGCTGCCCTGCGCGTCCCATTGGTGTATCTTTGCCAAACTTGGCAACCTGTTCCGCTGAAAAAGTAGATGGAATGAGCGGCGTCCAAATAGGACCGGGTGCTACACTGTTCACCCGGATACCCTGGCTGGCGAGTGACATTGCCAGCGAACGGGTGAAGGTCACAATCGCTCCTTTTGTCGATGAGTAGTCAATTAACTGCTCATTACCCTTGTAAGCCGTAATCGATGAGGTATTGATGATGGAGCTCCCTTTTTGCAGATGCGGCAGAACGGCCTTCGTCAAATAGAACATTGAGAATATATTAGTCCGGAATGTCTTTTCAAGCTGCTCTGAGGTAATATCAAGCAGGCTCTTCTGTGGATGCTGCTCGGCGGCATTATTAATAAGAATGTCAATTTTACCGAACCGTTCAATCGTTTTTTCCACAGCTTCCATACAGAACAGCTCACTGCCTACATCGCCTGACATTAACAGGCAAGTGCTTCCTTCTGCCTCAATCAACTGTTTTGTTTCCTGAGCGTCCTCATTTTCCTCTAGATAGACGATCGCCACATCGGCACCTTCTCTGGCAAAATAAATAGCGATCGACTTCCCGATTCCGCTGTCACCGCCAGTGATTAAGGCTACTTTCCCCTTAAGTTTTCCTGATCCCTGATAATTTTTATCAACCGAAACCGGCTCCGGTTTCATTTCGTCCTCTGTTCCTGGCTGATGGTCCTGATGCTGGGGAGGAAATCCTTTTTTGTTTTCCTGTTCATTACTCATATCTGATCACTCCCGTCATATTTTCCAACACTACTTAAATTCCATAAATTCACTAAGACAAAACATGGGAAAAATTAGAAGCAGGGGATCCTTACCATGAAAAAACGGACAGAACCAGGTGCTCTGTCCGTTACTTTTTTATTTAGCTTACCTGTAATTCACAAATTGAACATCAACCGTCAAATCTGCGTCGCGGACGGCAGAAATAATCTTCTGGAGATCATCTCTGTTTTTGCCAGTTACTCGCACCTGGTCATCCTGGACCTGGCTTTTCACCTTTAATCCGGAATTTTTGATGAGGGTGTTGATTTTTTTGGCATTTTCCTTGTCGATTCCCTGGACAAGCTTAGCGCGCTGCCTGACGGTGCCACCCGATGCTTTTTCAATTTTTCCGTAGTCGAGATTTTTAACTGGCACGCCTCTTTTAATCAGCTTGCCGAGCAAGACATCCTTTAACTGATCAAGCTTATATTCATCGTCAGAAACCAGTACAAGCTCTTCCTTGTCCAGTGAAATATCACTTTTGCTTCCTTTAAAATCATAGCGGGTCTGGATTTCTTTCATTGCAATATTGATCGCATTTGTGACTTCCGCAAGATCAACTTTGGATACAATATCAAATGAGCTCTCTTTTGACATATACAACCTCCGAAACATCAGTATTTGGCCAGCCGGCGGGAAAACTTACACTGCCGGATGGTTCACTTTATGCATTCATTATAGTAAAATGTAGCAGTCCAAACAACTTTTCGGAAAAATCCAGTTCAAATCATAATAATTAGTCCAGGAGGAAAAACATGCCCCTAATAGATTATACAGGGAAGGAAATCGAACTTACCGTCGCAAGACAGACAGAGTTCGGATATTTCCTGACAGATGGGAACGAAGATGTCCTGTTGCATTCAAATGATACGGATAAAATTTTAGAGGTAGATGAACCGGTAAAGGTGTTTCTTTATGTGGATTCACATGGAAGGCTCGCTGCAACCACCACGATCCCGACAGTTGTGGTTGGGAAGTATGACTGGGTGCCAGTCGTTGATTATAAGCCTGGAATCGGGTATTTCCTGGACATCGGAATTAATAAACATGTCCTGCTCGGTGAGGAAGACTTGCCCGCCCTCAAGTCAGTTTGGCCGCAAGAAGGTGATTTGCTGTATGTCACACTGAGGGTAAACAGGAATAACAGAATTTTTGTGAGGATGGCGACAGACCCAGTCATCAACGAAATAGCTGTCCCGGCCACGAGGAAAGATTCTAATAAAAATGTCCACGGATACATTTACCGCACTGCAAGAGTTGGAAGCTGGGTTTATACTGCTGAAGGATTCAAAGGGTTTATCCACGAGTCGCAGCGGAACAGGGAACCACGAATCGGCCAAAAGGTAGAGGGCAGGATCATTGATGTAAAAGAAGACGGATCTGTTAATATTTCGTTGCTGCCTAGGAAGCAAGAGGCACTCGATGAAGATGCTGAAAAAATCCTCGCCTATTTGGATGCAAGGAACGGTGCCATGCCATTCAGTGATAAAAGCATGGCCGAGGACATCAATGAAAGGTTTGGGATGAGCAAAAGCTCATTTAAAAGGGCGCTTGGCAGGCTGATGAAAGAGGGCAAAGTATATCAGGAGGAAGGCTGGACCTATAAAAAGCAGCAGTAGAGCGAGCGTTAAAAGACGCCAGCTCTCCTTTATCAAAATAAAGCGGCTATCCTTCAAAACAGAAGAATAGCCGCTTAAGATAAAATAATCATGATGGCATTTTGTTTAAAAAGAAAATGGCGATAGTGCCGGGCCCTGTGTGGGAGCCGATTGCCGCGCCAATAGGGGTGATTGTGATCTCACGTGGATTGAACGCTTCCTCGATCAAGTTTTTCATTTCCGAAGCTGTGTCCTCATCGTCCGCATGGCTGATGCCAATGTTTTGGTCTTCCAGGCGGGCACCCCGTTCCTTCATCACTTCAATGATCCTCCGCAGAAGTTTTTTCCTTCCCCGGATTTTTTCAATCGGAACCAATTTTCCATCTTCCACATTTAACAGAGGCTTGATGTTAAGCAATCCGCCGAGGAATGCCGATGTTCTTGTGACACGGCCACCTTTGGCGAGATAATCCAGATCATCCACTGTAAATAAATGTTCCATATGGCTGGAACGGAAGCGTACATCCTCAAGGATTTCTTCCTTTGACATATTGTCGTTTGCGAGCTTGGCCGCTTCCATGACGACGAGCCCATACCCCAATGATGCGCCTTTCGTGTCCACGATCGAAAGGTTAAAATCAGGATACTCTTCTTTCACCTGTTCCAAAATCATGACCGACGTCTGGTATGTTCCGGATAGTTCTGAAGAGAAAGCTATGTAAATACCTTCTTCACCGTTCCTGGCCATCTCGGTAAACACCTCTTTAAAACCGGCAGGAGACACCTGGGAGGTTGTGGGCCGCTGACCGCCTCTGATGAAATTATAAACCTCTTTCGGCTGGATGGTTTGAAGATCATCAAACTCTTTCCCACCAATTTGAACTTTTAAAGGAAAGAACGTGACATTATTGTTTTCATAAAAACTGAGAGGCAAATCACAAGCACTATCCGCCAAAATTTTAACTGGCATTAAATTCACCCGCTTTCACCAACTTATGCTATAAGTTTAGCTGTTTCAATATAAAAAAACAATTAGCAGTACTGATATTCGACAAAAAAGGGTATGGATAATAGAGAACGCGAGGGGGTTTTTTATGGTCTGGCTTCACTCCAAGAAAATCATCATTATCATCATTGGCGCACTCTTAAATGCCATAGCCATGAATTTCTTTTTAATCCCGGCAAATGTATATGCGAGCGGATTTACCGGAGCGGCCCAGCTGCTTTCGCGGGTGCTGGGCGAATACACACCTGTGAATATTTCCACCGGGGTGCTGCTGCTTCTTTTAAATATCCCTGTTACAATTCTCGCCTGGAAAAAGGTCGGGAAATCCTTCACATTCTACAGTTTTATTTCCGTGTTGCTGATGTCTTTTTTCCTTGAGGTTGTACCAATTGAAAGGGTCTCCAGGGATATTTTGCTGAACGCTGTGTTCGGCGGGGTCATAGCAGCAGTAGGTGTCGGCATAACCTTAAAATGGGGGGCATCGACCGGGGGGATGGATATCGTTGCGATGGTGCTTTCAAGAATGAAGGACAGGCCTGTAGGTACATATTTCTTCACACTGAACGCAATCATTATCATCACTGCAGGCTATCTGTACGGATGGGAAAATGCCTTGTATACCCTTGTGGCTCTGTATGCGTCCACAAGAGTCATTGATTCGATCCATACAAGGCATCAAAAACTGACCGCAATGATCATCACCCGGAAGGCAGAAGAAATGAAAGAAGCGATACATTCACGGCTCGTTCGGGGCATAACGACGATACCAGCGAAGGGAGCGTTTACGAATGAGCCAAAGGAAGTGATGATGATTGTCATTACCCGGTACGAGTTATTTGATTTGGAGCGGATCATAAAAGAAGTTGATCCAAAAGCGTTTACCAACATTGTGCAGACAACCGGGGTATTCGGATTTTTCCGGCGTGAATGACGCCGGGAATGAAAAAGAGGTATGCAAATGAAAAAACTGTTGCTTTCAATTCTTTTGCTTGGATTCGCCATAACATCCGTATTTGCGATGGGAGAGGAACGCCCGGTGCCAGTTAAAGAGGAAATTATATTTATCGTGGATCCAATCGCTGGTCCAGATAAGGCTCAGTTTGACCTGACTTTAAGGAGCGATGGACAGAATAGCATTGAATTACAATTTCCAACTTCACAAAGATATGAGATTGTCGTTAAAGATGAAACTGGCAACAGAGTTTTTCAATTTTCGGAAGGAAAAGCGTTCGCACAAGTATTGGGTTCTTTGACCCTTCGACCAGGTGAGGATATAACCTGGAAGGAAGAATGGGATTACATTCAAGGCGGAACACGCTTAAAACAGGGGGAATATACGGTTTATGCTGAGCTGAAGGCCAGCATGGCGAATGGCAAACCGATGAAAAAGCTGACCGACGTGAAAAAGATGCATATTCCCGCTGCCAATCCATTCTTTCGGAATGTAAAATCGGAAGGGGAAAAAGGGACATACAAGGTTACTGGTGAAGCAAGGCCTGAAGCTGGTGCAATTTATTTTACTGTCGAGGACGGGCATAATGAACAAATACAAGAGGCAGAAGTGAAGGTGGCGACACAGGCTGGGTGGAGCCCTTTTACGATTCAACTCACCATTCCTGAGGACAAGCTTCCGCAAAATGGAACACTTATGTTTAACCTTTACGAGCGCAGCAAGGAAAACGGAAAGATTATTCATACCTATCCGGTGGTACTTGAAAGATTTTATTAATATATTAATGGGGTTTTTTTGGAAAAACTGAAAAAAGAAGATTTTTTGAAAAAAATGAATAGAGCTGGCACATTATCGTGCCAGCTCATAATTTTGTTCAACGTTTTTTAAGGGAATCAAGCTCGTTTTGATATATCCGAAGCTGTTCTTTCTCTGCGGTGGTGGAATTGGCATACGCGGAAGAAAGGGAATTCTTAGCGCGGTACACGGCTTTCCGCTGGTCCACAGGCTCAGCTTCTCCGGCGATTTCAACAAATCGTTTCGCTTCCCGGAACAGCCTGTTCGCCATTTATATCCCCCCCAATGAGGAATCGCGTACTTTATCCAGTCTCCGTGCTTCTGCTTCGGCATATGTCGTGTGGTAGGGGATACGTTGGTCGTGCATGGTCACAGTGTCTACACCCTGTTGCACAAAACGTTTGGATTTGTTCCGTTTACCCATTGAAATCCCTCCATATGCGAGCTGTGATTTGAAACAGTTGTCCTGCTTCCCCTGTAGTATGCTCTATTTGCCGCGGATTAAGTCTGTATCCCCAGCCGCAAAAAGGCGAAACATAACATAAACGGCGTTATTTATAGTGCCTTCAAATTAAGAACGTCGTTAAGATACACGGCGATTCCGTCCTCTTCGTTTGAAAGAGTCACTTCATTGGCAATCGCTTTAACCTCGTCTATCGCATTGCCCATGGCAATTCCTCGCCCGGCATATTCGAGCATATCAAGGTCGTTGTCTTCGTCACCGAACGCAATGATCCGTTCGGGAGGAATTTGAAAATATTCAGATGCTTTTTTCAATCCAACCGCTTTGTTTAAGCCATATTTAACAATCTCGATGACATGCCACGGTGCAGCCCAGCTGCGGTGGTCGATTACCTCTGCATGAACTTCGGAAAGATGGTTTCGGATTTCTTTTACATGCTGTTCGTCAGTATGGATCAGCATGCTTGTAGGGGACTCCTTTAAGTATTTCCTTAAGTCGCCCGTTGTAATATTCGGGTTGCCGAAGCTGAAAATGTCCAGCAGCTTTTCGTCATGATAGTGTAAATACACGTCATCAATGACTTCGGCAATGATATTGTGGAAATGGAAATCGTGGAGTGCTTCCACGACATCCCTGGCCACTTCGATCGCCAATGGTGAATGATGGACGCCCCATTTCTGGTCAAGGGGATGGTGGATGAATGCCCCATTAAAATTGACAATCGGGGTATCAAGCTCCAGTTCATGGTAATACATTTCACTTGACCGGAACGGCCGTCCGGTCGCAATCATGACGACATGCCCTTGTTCCCTGGCCTTTCGGAGCACCCGTTTATTGGTTTCCGAAACGGTTTTGTCGTCTGTTAATAATGTTCCATCCAAATCCAATGCAATTAAATGTTTCTCTGTCATAAATACTCCTTCGTCAGCAATTTATTTAGTG
The DNA here is from genome assembly GCF_002860205.1 of Bacillus sp. T33-2. Taxonomy (GTDB): domain Bacteria; phylum Bacillota; class Bacilli; order Bacillales; family Cytobacillaceae; genus T33-2. The sequence continues at coordinate 461,783 of NZ_PGVB01000010.1, read as the reverse complement.
TTTCAGTGTAAACCTTTAGGAAAACAAGGGTCAATTTGGTAGACTTTATACAGGATGACTATTCCTTGTTATATGTTGCATAAGTACATCTTATTATTACTATGTTATCTATTTTACATATTTATTGTAAAAAAATCATTTGAATGCACTTGCGTACAACAGGAGGTAAAAGGCTTGATTTGTATAGAAAATCAACAAATAATAGATATTCCCGTGCTGCACATGGCAAAACAGGATCTTCTGTCTGAAAAACTTCCGCTCATCATTTTCATCCACGGCTTCACTAGCGCCAAGGAAAACAACATGCATTATGCCTATCTCATGGCTGAAAAAGGATTCCGCGTTGTGCTGCCGGATGCAAAGCACCACGGGGAACGCAGGCAAGGCATGGGCGAAAGGGAATTAAGCTTTCGCTTTTGGGAAATTGTATTATCGACTATAAGGGAACTGAAACTCGTAAAAGAGCATTTTACTGGGGAGGACCTTGCCGATCCTGGACGCATCGGTGTTGCAGGCACTTCAATGGGAGGCATTGTCACACTTGGAGCCTTGACAAAATATCCATGGATCAAGGCTGCAGTCAGCCTGATGGGAAACCCTGCGTATGAGGAATACGCCCGGCTTCAGATTGAGGAAGTGCATCAGAGGGGCTTCCAGCTTCCTTTTTCTGAAGGTGAAATATCCAAATTGCTTCATCAACTGAGGGAATACGATTTAAGCCTTCACCCGGAAAAGCTTGAAAACCGCCCATTATTATTCTGGCATGGAGAATTGGATCCCGTCGTGCCATACTGGCAGGCGCATCAATTTTACGAAAAAATCAGGCCGCTCTATGAAGGCAATCCTGACAAGCTTCATTTCATTTCAGACCATAAAGCGGGCCATAAAGTATCCCAGGAAGGGGTTTACAGCACTGTAGAATGGTTTGAAAAGCATTTGTAGGGGGATTTACTTTAAAAAAGAAATTTTCATTGCTATGCTATTCACTGAGATTAGCGAATCAAAAAGGAGGAAACAAAAATGGACCAGGAATTAAAAGACAGTATCATGGGTGCACTCGAAATGGTAGTTGATCCGGAACTTGGCATCGATGTTGTCAATCTGGGATTGGTTTATGACGTGGAAATGGACGAAGATGGGATTGTGACAGTGACAATGACGCTCACGTCGATGGGATGCCCGCTTGCCGGCACAATCGTAGACCAGGTCAAGACAGCGCTCGCCGACCTGCCAGAGGTCAAGGATACAGAGGTAAACATTGTTTTTAACCCGCCCTGGTCAAAGGACAGAATGTCCCGCTATGCTAAAATCGCCCTTGGCGTCAGGGACTAACGCGGAGGTCAAAAAAATTGAACTCACTTCCGAATATGAGGTCATAACGATATCTTAACCACAAAACAGCAGGCTTCTGCTGTTTTTATCTTTTTTCAGGGAACTGGCTCCCTTCACAAATTTGTCAATTAAACTTGATTGTTTGTGAGGTAGTTCACTTCATTATGATGAAAACCCTCCTATACTTTTACATAAGAGATGATGTTTTTTAGGAGGCGCATGAAGGATGTTTTCGAGTGATTTTAATAAAGACCCGTTCATTGTGATCTGGGAATTGACTAGAGCCTGCCAACTGAAATGTTTGCATTGCCGCGCCGAAGCACAGTACAGAAGAGACCCGAGAGAGCTTTCCTTTCAAGAGGGAAAAGCGCTGATCGACCAGATATATGAAATGAATAATCCAATGCTTGTGTTTACGGGCGGGGACCCTTTAATGAGGGAGGATGTTTTTGACATAGCTGCGTACGCGGTTAAAAAGGGTGTCCGTGTATCGATGACACCAAGTGCCACTCCCAATGTGACAAAGGAAGCCATTGAGAAGGCTAAAGAAGTGGGATTGTCACGGTGGGCATTCAGCCTTGACGGTCCGACCGCTGAAATCCATGATCACTTCCGCGGAACGGCGGGGTCTTTCGACTTGACGATCGAAAGAATTAAGTATCTGCACGAACTCGAAATACCAATTCAAATAAACACGGTCATTTCCCGTTACAACATTGGCTACCTGGATGAAATGGCTAAGCTGATTGAAGAATTGAACTGTGTTCTGTGGAGCGTGTTTTTCCTCGTCCCAACCGGAAGAGGACAGGAAAAGGACATGATTTCCCCTGTAGAGCATGAAAAAGTCTTTACATGGCTGTACGAATTGAGCAAGCGGGTAAGTTTTGACATCAAAACGACTGCCGCACAGCATTACCGCCGGGTGGTCATCCAGCAAAAAATGCGGGAAACTAAAGAGCATCTCGACGAAATCCAGTATTTAGATGCACTGACACAGCAAGGGCTCACCGGCTCAATCGACGGGCTTGGCCGCGCGCCAAAAGGCGTCAATGATGGAAACGGATTTTTGTTCATTTCCCATATCGGTGATGTTTATCCGAGCGGGCTTCTTCCTGTAAAAGCAGGAAACGTGAAGGAGCAGCCGCTTTCTGAGATTTACCGTGAATCACCAGTGTTCAAGGCACTGAGAAATCCGGATGGTTACAAGGGGAAATGTGGCCTGTGCGAATTCCGGTATGTTTGCGGCGGATCCCGTTCACGTGCTTATGCCATGACCGGAGATTACCTTGAAAGCGAGCCATTCTGTATGTACATTCCAAAAGCAATGCGAAAACAAAAACAGGCATAACAATAAAAAGGGAGTGAAACTCTGTTGCGGTTTCACTCTCATTAAAGAAATGCTTATTAATCAATGCTGCAAAATACTGCCGGACAGTTTTCGCAGCCGATTTCATCCCGTAAAAAGTCAAGGTCATGCACGATGATTTTGCCTTTTTTTATGGAGATGACATGTTCTCGCTTTAATTCATTCAAAATTCTGTTCGTGCTTTCACGGGAAGTGCCACAAAAGTTGGCCAGTTCCTGGTTTGTAAGCGGGAGATCGATAAGGATCCCGTCCTGTTTTTGGGCGCCATAACTGTTGGTCATCCGAATCAAGGTTGAAAAAAGTGCCCCTCTTTTTCCGTTCAAGACAAGATCCCGGAACTTCGTCTGTGTTTTGCGGAAATGGTCGCTCATCCACTTCATGAATTCAAAAGCAAGGGCAGGATTTTGGAAAATTTCCTTCTCAATCACATCTTTTTTAATAACGGCAATTTCAGCGCCTTCAATCACAAAGGCGCTTAACAAGTATTTTGGTGAGTCTGTGAAGAGAGTCAATTCTCCGCAGATATCATTTTGTCCGCAAATCCTGAGTGCCAACTCCCGCCCGTCTTTTGTCACCTTGCTTATCTGCACTTTACCTGAAAGGATAAGGTAAAGCTCCTCAGCTTCCATTCCTTCCTGAAACAGATATGTTCCCTTTTCCGCGTGTATTTTCCGGTCTGCGAATTGCAGCAATTCTCTTATTTCGATTGAATGAGTGGCTTTATTTGTTGCTGGCATTTTAATCATCACCCTTTAATAAAAGTTGGCCGAATCCTTTTTGCTTCCCCAATAATAACACCATCATAGTGTTTAATGTATGAGCAGCCGACACTTGTTGAAATGTTGTCACCTTTTTAGCCGCAATTGTTCACATTTTCGTAACTTATTGTAAGTAAACACATCTGCACATTACTGTATATTTTCTTTTCGGGCAGTTATTCATATTCAGCGATCATTGTGTGACGGATTTTTGAACTTCAGTTTAGGTGTGACGTACCTCACATCTATTCGGTGAGATATTTTTTACTATGTAGCCAAAGGAAACGCCTTACACAAAGAACACATGGCGGTTCAATACGAATAAATGGTTGGGAGGAGAATAATTGATGAAGGTACAAAAGCTTCAGCTTCTACTGCAAACCCTCAGTCTGATTGCAGGTTTTATGGTTTGGGTGATTTTGTCATCATTGATGCCGTTTATAAAAGAAGATATACAACTGTCCGCAAACCAGGTAGCAATGGCAACGGCCATCCCGGTTGTGCTCGGGTCGCTGCTGAGGATCCCAATTGGATATTGGACCAACAGATTCGGCGCAAGAAAATTATTTTTCATCAGCTTTTTGCTATTGTTATTCCCGGTGTATTATATCAGTCTGGCAGACAGTTATTCAGACCTTTTGCTGGGCGGATTGCTTGTCGGGATTGGCGGGGCGGTATTCTCGGTTGGTGTCACATCATTGCCTAAATATTACCCGAAAGAACGTCATGGATTTGTAAACGGAATTTATGGCGTAGGTAATTTAGGGACTGCCATCTCTACATTTTCTGCCCCGGTAGTCGCAACTCAGTTTGGCTGGCAGCTCGCTGTAAAGCTTTACCTCGTGCTGCTGCTCGTTTTTGCTTTACTGAATTTCTTTTTAGGCGACAGGCATGAACCAAAAGTGATCACACCTTTGAAGGATCAAATTAAGAGCGTATATAAAAATCAAAAACTCTGGGCTTTATGTTTGTTTTACTTCCTGACATTCGGGGCGTTTGTAGCGTTCACGATTTATTTGCCAAACTTCCTCGTATCTCATTTTGGGTTGGAAAAAGTGGATGCAGGTTTAAGGACAGCAGGCTTCATTGCCCTGGCTACCTTTTTTAGGCCAATTGGCGGCTGGCTCGGTGACAAATTCAACTCGTTTATCATTTTGATGTTCGTGTTTGCCGGACTGGCAATCTCCGGCATCCTGCTTTCGTTCACGCCGGATTTAAATGTATATACCGTTGGCTGTTTAACCGTTGCTGTATGTGCAGGTACCGGTAACGGGGCAATTTTCAAACTCGTTCCGTTGTATTTCTCGAAACAGGCTGGTATCGTAAACGGCATAGTCGCCGCCATGGGCGGCCTGGGCGGTTTCTTCCCGCCATTGATGCTGTCAGTCCTTTTCAATTTGACAGGACATTATGCAATTGGATTTATGGCGCTGTCAGAAGTGGCACTGGCCAGCTTGATCATTGTTATCTGGATGTTTTATCAGGAAAAATTGAGCCTTGCATCAAACATAATAGACCACACTGTAGAAGGCATTATGGTTACTGACATCAAAGGAAATATCGAAAAGGTCAATCCTGCCTTTACAACGGTAACAGGCTACAGCCCAGAGGAGGTCATTGGAAAGAATCCAAGTGTGTTGAGATCCGGTGAACATGAGGAAGAATTTTATTCGGACATGTGGAAAGCAATTAAAGAGAACGGGTGTTGGCAGGGAGAAATCTGGAACAAGAAGAAAACTGGCGAAATCTATCCGGATTGGCTGACAATCAGCCCCGTCAAGAACGAGGCTGGAGAAGTAAAAAACTATGTCGGCATGTTCAGTGAGATTCCCAAGAATAAACAGATGAACAACAAGCGCTCAAGCTGAAAAATAAAACCCCAAAAATACTGCATTTCAAATAGATGGAATGCAGTATTTTTATTTTTTGACAACATCATGACAATCAGGATAAATAACACTATCGATGCTGTTTTTATGTTGTAATGTAGGAAGCAGCTGTATAATTATTGTTCGATGTTATGGTACAATTAATAAAATGCCCACAGTAATGATCAGTTTATGTTGCCTGTAAAATAAGTGCGAGAATATTAACAGTTCCGAGATATGTTAATTGTTACAATGTCAATAACAGGACTTCTTTAAATGGAGTTGACGATGATGGATAAACAAATTGTTAAAGACCAATTGAACAGGCCTCTCCGGGATTTAAGGATTTCGGTCATTGACCGCTGCAATTTCCGGTGCCAATACTGCATGCCGGCAGAAATCTTTGGACCCGATTTTGCGTTCCTGCCAAAAAGCCAGCTTCTCACTTATGAGGAAATTGAAAGGCTTGCCAAAATTTTCGTCGGGATGGGGGTGGAAAAAATCCGCCTTACCGGAGGAGAACCGCTGCTCCGCAAAGACCTTCCGCTGCTTGTCGAAATGCTTTCCAACATTGAAGGCTTGAAGGACATTGCTTTGACGACAAACGGCGTCCTGTTGCCAAGATTGGCCGACCAGCTAAAGGAAGCAGGATTAAAACGTGTCAACATCAGCCTGGATAGCCTGAATGATGAACTTTTTGGCCAGATAAACGGTCGTAAAGTCGGTGTGAAACCGGTCATGGCAGGGATTGAAGCCGCAAAACGGGCTGGTTTCGGGGTAAAAATAAACATGGTTGTCAAAAAAGGCCTCAACGATTCAGAAATTCTGCCGATGGCAGAGTTTTGCAAACAGGAAGGTCTTGAACTCAGGTATATCGAGTTTATGGACGTCGGCAGTACAAATGGCTGGAAAATGGACGACGTGATCACCAAAAAGCAGATTTACGATATCATCAACGAGCATTATGAATTGGAGCAAGTTGAACCTGCGTATTTTGGCGAAGTTGCCAAAAGATACCGTTATAAAGGAACAGACACAGATGTCGGGTTTATTGCTTCGGTGTCCGAGTCGTTTTGCTCAAGCTGCACAAGATCACGTCTTTCTGCAAACGGACAAATATTCACCTGCCTGTTCAACGGCAACGGCCACGATATTCGTGATTTCATGAGAAATGGTGCTTCGGATGAAGACATCAGGGCCAAAGTAGTTAATATTTGGAATGGCAGAAACGACCGCTATTCAGAGGAAAGGACTGCCGAAACAGCGGCTCACCGGAAAAAGATCGAAATGTCATATATCGGCGGTTAAGTTGAGGCTTCTTTGGGAGCCTTTTCTGCTCTTATATTAAGCAGCCTGTTATGGGGTTAAGCACATAGAACAAAATTTTTAAGGAAGTACTTGAAATTTATATTGATCCGGCATATAATATGTAAGTCGCATATTTGTCCCAGTAGCTCAGTACGATCGAATAAGCTGGGAAGCAAAGGTATCAGCGTACTGGTCGAGCCGCTCCTTGAATGAACTTTCTGAAATCAGGACGGTAGCACTGAATGTGTGTGTACAATTTATATTTTTTAAAATATATGTCCCAGTAGCTCAGTAGGATAGAGCAACAGTTTCCTAAACTGTAGGTCGGGAGTTCGAATCTCTTCTGGGACGCTCTGAAAACCTTGATCATTCAAGGTTTTTTTGTCAAAGTTAGAAGATGACACTTGGGCAGGTTTTGAGCACTGTAAATTTTAAGCTGAACAAAGCGTAAATAAGAGTAATATAAACAAAAAAGCGGAGAAAAAATTTCTCCGCTTTTTCAGCTTCATTACTTTAATGCGTTCACAGCGTTGATCAAGGCAAAAGCCGGATGTGCCTCGTAGCATTGTTCGAATACGTCTTCTATTAAGTAAAGGATATATATTCAACTACTAAGAAAGAAGTTTTATAATGATAACAAGTTATTGTTAAAAATGCTGGAAAATTGAGTATTCCATGTACGTTCTGAGCTTAGGGGGATATTTTGCAGTGGACCAAGGTATTTGTATAGATGAAAAAAGTATCATATTGATTGGTTTTATGGGTGCCGGCAAAACAACTGTAGGTGAACTTATAGCACAAAAAATAAACAGAAAGTTCATTGATGTAGATGCAGAAATTGAAAAGGAATATAATATGCCGGTTTCACAAATATTTTCTCAAATTGGTGAAAAAGCCTTTAGGGAAAAAGAAAAAGATTTCATAACAAAAATATCCCGAAACAAATCACTCGTCATATCATTGGGAGGAGGAGCTTTCCTGCAAGACGAAATCAGGAAAATCTGTTTGTCCTCCTGTATCGTCTTGTTTCTCGATATATCCTGGGAGAACTGGAAAGAACGTATAAGCCTTCTCATTGACAGCCGCCCTGTTTTACAAGGAAAGTCTGCCGGAGAAATAAAACAGCTTTTCGATGACAGGCAGGAGATTTACTCCCACCATCATTTGAAAGTACAAACTGACAATCGGGATGCGTGTGAAGTTGCCGAATGTATTATTCATTTATTGAAGCAGCCTGTAATAAAGGATGAAGAAAAGAATGAGTGGTGAGTGGGCGTGAAAAAAACTGTCAAGGTTAAAAACATAATAATCGGAGAAGGTGCTCCGAAAATCTGCGTTCCCATTGCCGGAGAAACGCTGGAGCAAATAGTAGAAGAAACCTCGTATTTGCGTAATCTCGACTTCGATATTGTAGAATGGCGATCTGATTTTTTTCAAAATGTGACAGATATTGACAAAGTGACAGCCACCCTGGAAGAAATCCGTAGGATGCTACCGCAAACTCCCCTTATATTTACGTTTCGCAGTGCAAGAGAAGGCGGTGAACGGGAAGTTAGCACGACGTATTACGTGCAATTGAACAAGGCTATTGCTGAAACCGGCCAGGCCGATATCATCGATGTTGAGCTTTTCAATGATGAAAAAGATGTGAAAACATTAGTGGAAGCAGCGCATGCCAATAAAGTGCATGTAATCATTTCCAATCACGATTTTCAAAAGACACCTTCAAAAGAAGAAATCATTTCCCGGCTCCGCAGAGCCCAAGAACTTGGCGGAGACTTGCCGAAAATTGCTGTAATGCCAGCCAATACTGCAGACGTGCTGACTTTATTGGAAGCAACCTATACAATGTCTGAGCTGTACGCTGACCGGCCAATCATTACGATGTCGATGGCCGGAAAGGGTGTCATCAGCCGTATTGCAGGTGAGGTGTTTGGCTCGGCAATTACGTTTGGAGCGGCTAAGAAAGCGTCCGCCCCAGGCCAGTTGGACATTACAGAACTGAGGAATGTAATATCTCTGGTGCACAAAAATTTATCAAAATAATAGATCAAGAAGGCACCTTTGTTGGGAGGACCAACATAGATGCCTTCTTTTTCTGCAGAGCAGTTCTAAAGGACTTTAGTGAAAGGAAATCCTTTATTTTGTCCAATAAAGCGAATCTAATGGACTAGAGGAAGCTTTGAATTATGCCCAATAGAAGGGTTCTAATGGACTTTACGGAAAGCAGGCCCTCGATATTGTCCAATAGACAGGTATCAATCGTAAAAATATAAATAACAAATCCAGCATTCCCCTGGAAATGAAGAAAAGTCCTCTCATTGGAGGCCTGTTTATAATCAGTTCTTATGCTGTTGCTTCAATATATCTAGGGAACAGGATGTTATTTTCCAGGTGAACATGCATGAAAGTATGTTCTTCAAGCATTTCCAGGCGCTTATAGACGAGACGGTATGTTCCGCATGCATCCAGCGGCGGAACGAAATCTGATGTTATGTTGCGAAGTTCTTTAAGGATAGAACCGGCATGGTCATGCTCTTTTTCGAGCTCGCGGATGTGGTTTACTATTTCCCCGCGTTTTTGGGCATCTGCATTTTCGAGTTGGAGAAGCAGCGGGAATACACTTTCTTCTTCCTTTTCAGTGTGCTCTAGCAGGTCTTTTTTCAGTTCATAGAACAAATCATAAACCTTTAAAAGCTCTGGATGCCGGTCGCCGTGCACCTTGGCTACCTTGGTGATGTACGGGCTTAACAGTCCAAGTTCCTCTTCAAGAGTGCGGTGGTACTTTTCTTTTATATGGTTGACCAGGATCACTGAATCAGAATCAGTCCATACTTCCATATCTTCAGGAATACTTGCATTTTTTTCGTATAACCCGGTGAGTTCGGCCATGAAATCTTGTATATTAATTTCCCTTTCAGCCGCTGCTTCTGCAAGCGGACGGTTCCCTCCACAGCAAAAGTCGATTCGGTTCCTTTTAAACAGGTCACTGGATTTCGGGAAAATATTTACAATATCTTTAACTAACGAAGCTTCATTAAATGGCAGAGTCATTTGAAAATCCTCCTTTATTTAGCCTTATGGCTGTTTATAAGCATATCTTAAAGGAAAGGGACTAAAGAGTTGGTGATTTGCATCACACTTTGGATGTGTTTTTTTTAGATATATACTTTTTGTGAACTTACTGTTTCCGATTTTCTGATGTTTGTCATGTTGGGCCGATTAATATACTCTTATAATGTAAAGCAGATACATACTTGAGAGCAGTGCAAGGAGCTGATTAAATGCTTGAAAAAAGAACACCAATTCCAGTTGGTGAAGCAGTTGAAAAGGTGATGCAATTCATAAGACCAGGATCGACAGAGTTCGTCTCTATAGATAAAAGCTATGGGCGCTTTCTTGCGGAGGACTTGACGGCGACAAGTGATGTGCCACATTTTGACCGTGCGCCTTACGATGGTTATGCAGTAAGGGCTGAAGATACGTCCGGGGCTTCACAAATAAATCCTGTTGAATTTGAAGTAATCGACCATATTGGAGCCGGTGCGGTTTCGGATAAAATTGTCGGCCCGTTCCAGGCAGTCCGGATCATGACAGGCGCCCTGATGCCTGAGGGCTCTGATGCTGTCGTCATGCTTGAATTGGCCAGACAGTCGGAGCGGGACGGAAAAAACTTTATGACTACAAAAAGGCGGCATAAACAAGGGGAGAATGTTTCTTTCCGTGGTGAAGATGCAAAAGAAGGAGAAATTCTAGTCCAAAGGGGGACCCTCATCAACCCTGGAATCCAGGCGATGCTGGCAACTTTTGGTTATGGTGAAGTGCCTGCTGCAAGAAAACCAGTAATCGGTCTGTACGCAACTGGTACCGAATTGCTTGATGTGGATGAACCCCTTGTTCCGGGAAAAATCCGGAACAGCAATTCACATATGATCGCTGCACAAATTCTCAGGGCCGGGGCCGAGGTGAGGTATTTTGGCCAGTTGCCTGATGATTTTGACACATGCTTCGAGGCCGTACAGAAGGCAATAGGTGAAGTTGATTTGTTTATTACAACAGGAGGTGTTTCAGTAGGGGATTTTGACTATCTGCCTGCGATTTATGAAAAGCTCGGAGCGGAAGTGCTATTCAATAAAGTAGCGATGCGGCCGGGCAGTGTGACAACTGTGGCACAGCTTGATGGAAAGCTGTTGTTTGGCCTATCGGGCAATCCGTCTGCGTGCTATGTAGGTTTTGAGCTGTTCGCCAGGCCTGTTATCCGCAAAATGCTGTTTTCAGCAAAACCGCATTTGCGAAAGGAAAAAGCTATCCTGAAAGCCGACTTTCCAAAGGCCAACCCTTTTACCCGGTTTGTGAGAAGTTCCCTAAAGGTTGAAGATGGAAGGCTTGTTGCATCTCCAAGCGGACTCGATAAATCCAATATCATCATGAGCCTGGCTGGTGCAAATTCATTGATGATTTTGCCTGGCGGGACCAGGGGATTTGAGCAGGGGATGGAAGTCGACGTTTTGATGCTTGAGGACCAGGATGGCAGTGAATGGCCTTGGTGAAGCCACTAGTCTTTCAAGTTTCAGGCTTCCAAAACAGCGGCAAGACGACACTTATCCTTGATCTCATCAAAAGACTGTCATATATGAACATCAAGACGGCTACAATAAAGCACCATGGCCACGGCGGGCAGCCTGACCTGCCATTAAAAAAGGATTCAGGCCGCCATGTCGCCGCCGGAGCTGCTGCCTCCCTTGTTGAAGGGGAAGGGAGGATACTCCTCCAGGCAGAAAAGGATGATTGGACGCTCGAGGAAAAGATAAGCTTGATGTCATTTTTTAAACCTGATCTGATTTTAATAGAAGGCTATAAATATGAGAACTATCCAAAAGCTGTATTGATCAGGGGAGAAGAAGATCTTAAGCTGCTTGAAGAATTACAGCAGATCGAGGTGGTTTTATGCCGTGACAGTGATCTGACTGAAAAGCTACAGTCATGGCAGGAGCAACCTGTTTTTTTTGCGGACGATGAGCAAGGATGCATGTGGATAGTTGAGTATTTAAAAGGCAAGTGGAAAGATTGTGAACAGAATGATTTTTCTTAATTTGGACATAGAATGTATAAAAAGTCGCAAATCAGGTAAAAGAGCGACTTTTGTCACTGTGGACGCCCGACCCCGACGTTAAAATATTTATGGGGTTAATGTTTGATATCGATGGGCTTGAGGTGGGAAAAGAATGGGAATGCTTCAAATATTTATATGGATTATATACCCATATACTGTTGCGGCGACTGTCGTAATGGGACTCGTCTGGCAATATGATCCTGCGAAGGAATTCGATGAGCCTGACGTGATTACCAAAGCTCGCCGGATTTTGGTGAATGCAGTTAAAGCCTTGTTGATTCTTAGTACACTGACTGGAATGGGGATGCTGTTGTTTGGGAGCATCGCAGATGAGCCGGTCCGGATCTTGCGCTGGGTGCTGAGCCTGGTTCAACTGAAGCCGGACATGGAGTTGGTTTCAAATATTTCCATTCTTTCTCAAGCCCATTTCATCATCGCGCTTTCTTTTTTAATGGGATTGGCTTTTACCAATAAAGTATCGTACCTTTTGAAGCCCCATGAATATGTAAAAAAATTATTGATAAAAATCCAATATGCCAAAAGGGCATAGTAAACCCCGAATAAGGACGGCATTTAAATGTCCTTATTCGGGGTTTTTTAACCTAGTCTTAACCTAGTTTTAATTCCTCTTGTTTCAACTTTTCGCCTAAAAATTTTGCTAATTCAAGCATGCCATATTTACCAGCCTTTGCTTCGGCATCTGAATTATAGTTTGTGTTCGTGTTGATATCATAGGTAAAGATTTCTCCATCAGCATTGCGGATAAATTCGATTCCGGCCACATGGATGTTGTTTGCCTGGAGCACTTTCTCATATTTTTCAAGTATCGGATCGCTGAAACCTTCGATAACCTGGAATTTTGGCTTTTCTTCAACTTCCTCACCAACCGGGCAGAACAGGTCGCCAATCTGGCAGGCATCTGCCGGGCATAATTCAAAGCCTTCCGAAGTATCAACCTTGACTGCGTACACAAACTTCCCGCCGACAAACTCGCATCGTGTTATATAACTTTCCGGGGACTGGATGTATTCCTGGATTAAGGTAATGCCATCGACCGGTTCCTCAAAATCTGGGCCTTCGACATACTCCTTCAATGCCTCAACAGAATAGAATAATTGGACTCCGAGCCCTTTTCCGGCACGGTTATGCTTTGTGATGAATGGTTTTCCGTCGAACTCCCTGGCTGCGTCCAATATTTGGGCTGTCCCAACCGCAGCAATCGTCTGTGGTGTTTTGACACCATGCTTATTAAGCTCTAAGTATTGCTTGACTTTGCTTATCTCTAATTCGAGTGGGCGCGATCCGTTAAACACCTTGCGGCCATGGCCCTCAAGCCATGCCAGGACCTGGGTTGTATATTCGGGGGCAAAACGGTGCCCCCTTGTGTGGGATGAAGCGCTCATTCTGCTATAAAATATACCTTCCGGCGGTTCCTGCCCCAGATTCAGCAATCCTTCATCAAGATGCCACTCTTCAAACGGGAGCCCCAATTCTTCAAGGCGCTTTGTCAAGTGGATGGTCCATTCACTATTTTCGTGGATAATATAAATTTTACTCATATTCTTCACACCTTTCGTTAGAGGGCAACACCATGCTGCTGATTTCTTTTTTCTTCAACGAGCGGCATGACTTGTTTCGCGAACCGCTCCATTTCTTCGAGCTGTGGAGAAAACTGGAGCAGAAGCAGCCCTAGTCCCGCCTCTTCATATTTCAAAATCTGGTCGGCAATCTGCTCCGGCGTCCCTACCAGATTAGGGCGCAAGCCCCGGTTTGATACTGAATAATCCTGAAGCTGGAGTTGCTGCTCGAGCTGCGACTTGCTTGTAAAATCCTTGAATCCGGCATATGCGCTGGATTCTTTTACATTAGTGATTCTCTCGAGCTCCGCAAAAGCTTCCTCCGGTGAATCGCGGCATATGACATAGGCAGCCATTCCGAATTCAGCCAGTTCCGGATTGCCAGTGCCGGCACGGCGCGCCTTCATGCCCGCTATTTTTGTTTCTATTTCTTCAACAGTGCCGCCATGCATGACATAGGCATCGCATTTGTCCACGATCGTCTGTTTTCCTTTTTCACTTTCGCCACCGGCGTAAAGGATGGGATTCGGACGCTGGAAAGGTTTAGGGAACAGCTTTGTGTCCTTCAGCTGATAAAATTTCCCCTCATAAGAGAAGCTTTCTTCATTCCAAAGGCCCTTTAACACATCGATAAATTCCCGAGTGCGGTCATAGCGCTCATCATGTTCGGTAAAAATGCCTCCGTATTGGCGCGCTTCTTCCTCCCACCAGGCAGACACGACATTAAGTGTGAACCTGCCATTGCTCAGTTGGTCAATATTTGCTGCCATCTTCGCTGTGATGGCTGGATTATGGAAGCCGGGACGGACCGCTGTCATGATTTCGATTTTATCAGTCACCGCAGCAAGTGCCGCCGCGGTTGTCCATGCTTCAAGTGAATCCTGCTCGGGTCCTTTAATGTCATTCAAATACAATTCAGCAATTAACGTGGTCGAGTAGCCCCATTCTTCAGCCGACTGGGTCACCTTCCTCGCATATTCGAAAGTGGGGGGCATATTTTCATCCTCTATATTCCGCAGCCATCCGCCGAAGATCGGCAGCCAAAATCCATACTTCATTTTGTTTTCTCCTCCGCTAAATTATTGCAACTTTTCCAAGCAATTAAGTTGGTGTATTACTAAAAGATATTTCTATAATCCTCAATATACAAAAAAACTCCCTTTCATGATGAAGAGAGTTTTATTTATCACTCTCTTCCCATCTTTGCAAACACAAAGGTCTGCAGGAATTGGCACAGTGTTCAAACAGAACCTGCTGCCGAGGTTTCATAGGGCCTTTCCCTCCACCTCTCTTGATAAGAAGATCATATGTATTAAATTTTAGTTTGCTAAAGTGATAATATTTTAAATTGGTGTAAAAGTCAATCCTAAAAAATTCAAGGGGAGGCACAATGGTACTACCAGCGGAGCGAGCGCACTTTAGTTTTTTGTTACGGTTTTTTGTCAGTTTAAAATATGTGATGTGTTTCACTTTTTTGAAGCGTGCAGTCGTTTATATTGAGGATAGGCAAAATATATAGGAGTGAGAACTATGAAATTATTCCTGCCAAAACAGCACGGCGCATGGGCTATGCTGATCATCCCTTTCTGGCTTGGAGTGATTGCGTCAAAATTCACATGGGTGCACATACCCTTCTTTTTTGGCTGGCTTTTACTATATTTAGCAACATACCCAATGCTGCTATCATTTAAAAAGAAAAAGATACCATTCTACCGAAAGTGGACTTTGGTCTATATAATTCCAGCGCTATTGCTGTTGTTGTTCCCGCTCTTTGTGGCTCCATCCATTATTTATTTCGGATTTGCCATGGTCCCGTTCTTCATCGTGAATGCATATTTTTCAAGTAAAAACCGGGACCGTGCCCTATTAAACGATTTTAGTGCCATTTTTGTTTTTGGAATTGCAGGACTGGCGAGCAGCTATTTGCCAGGTGCGGAGGTGAAGGAAGAGGCTGTACTGGTTTTTGCAGCTTCGGTGTTATTTTTTACAGGAAGTACATTTTATGTAAAAACAATGATAAGGGAAAAGAAGAATCAGCAATTCAAATGGATTTCCTGGACGTACCATATCTTGGTGCCGCTTCTATGGCTGCTTCTCGGCGAACCTGTTGCCGCAGTTGCTTTCGTTGCCAGTCTCGTCAGGGCATTCGTTTTTTACGGTAAACCACTTTCCATCATGAAGGTAGGTATTTATGAAATTATCAACGCAGCATTGTTCTTTGTCAGTATGATATTCGCTATAGTTCAATAGATTTATATTTAAGCAGTCTTCACAAGCACTGCTTATTTTTTTTGCATGCACAAAAAATTGACATTCCTGAAATACGGAATATTCCGCATTTCAGGAATGAAGTTCAGGTTAAATTCCAGAATCCCGGAAATGATTGAATGGTAAATTGTCGTTATTATTGATATTAAAACGGTTGAAAACTGAGAAACTCCATTAGCACAAGGGTTAAATTAAATATTTATATAATTTAGAATAAAAAGCGTTTTTGGCACGGTTATTGCAACTTAATACAAATGTATTAGTAATTTGATTAGTAAGGAGGGTGGAGTTTTGTAAACGTTTTCTATAAGGAGTTGAAACTTTAATTAAAAGTTGAACAAGGGGGATTTACATGGATTTAATCGTCATTCTGCTGGCACTTGGCCTATTAATGTTTGTGGCATACAGGGGTTTTTCTGTTATTTTGTTCGCGCCGATTTGTGCACTTTTTGCTGTTCTATTGACTGAACCAAGCCATGTATTGCCGTTTTTTTCAAGCGTCTTCATGGAGAAGATGGTCGGATTTATCAAGAACTATTTCCCAGTATTTTTATTAGGGGCGATTTTCGGCAAGGTGGTAGAAATGTCCGGGCTCGCGGAGTCGATTGCAAAAACGATTGTACGCGCGATTGGGGCAAAGCGGGCAATTTTGGCTATCGTGCTGCTCGGTGCTGTACTCACATACAGCGGTGTAAGTTTATTCGTAGCAGTCTTTGCAATCTATCCATTTGCCGCGCATTTGTTCAGAGAAGCAAACATCCCAAAGCGGCTTATTCCCGGCACGATTGCCTTGGGAGCCTTCACCTTTACCATGGATGCGTTGCCGGGCACGCCGCAAATCCAAAACGTCATTCCTGTTTCATTCTTTAAAACCGATATTTATGCAGCACCGATACTGGGTATTGTTGGCGGGATTTTTGTCCTGATTCTTGGCCTGATTTATCTTGAGTCCCGCCGTAAAAAGGCACAAAAAGCAGGAGAGGGCTACTATGGGTTTGATTCAGAGACAGCCGCTGCAGCTGAAGCTCCAAATTTGGCTTCAAAAGAAGAACCGGTCCCTGACCTGTCGACGAGCCAGCCTCTGAGCCGCCAGATACTTGCATTTGTACCACTCATCCTTGTTGGGGTAATGAATAAAGTCTTTGTAACCTATATCCCGCAATGGTATCCGGACGGCTTTGATTTTACGAAAGTAGGAATGGATGCCCTCGGTGTTGTCGATGTTTCCGCATTTGCGGCAATCTGGGCAGTTGAAATGGCTTTGATTGTTGGTATCATCGCCACAATATTATATGACTGGAAACGGGTGACGGCAAACTTTAAAGAGGGCCTGAATACAAGCATCGGGGGTTCGTTGCTCGCTACAATGAATACTGCGGCAGAATATGGTTTTGGCGGTGTCATTGCTGCATTGCCGGGGTTTGCGCTGATCAGTAACGGAATTTCCGGGACTTTTACAAACCCGCTCGTCAATGGAGCTGTCACCACGACTACCCTTGCAGGTATCACAGGTTCGGCTTCTGGGGGAATGGGTATCGCGTTAAGTGCGATGGCTGAAACATACAATAAGGCGATCGCTGCGGCCAATATCCCCCCTGAAGTAATGCACAGAGTCATTTCAATGGCATCCGGCGGAATGGATACACTCCCGCATAACGGAGCTGTCATTACTCTCCTTGCGGTTACAGGGTTAACTCACAGGCAATCATATAAGGATATTTTTGCGATCACTGTAATTAAAACTCTCGCTGTTTTCTTCATCATCGCCCTTTATTCGTTGACCGGTCTTGTGTAAAAACGCCGCATTATGTGGCTTGAAAGGAGAGTTTTGAGTGAGGCAGGGGAAAGTATTAACTTCTTTTAAGGATGCAATAAACGACATCCATGACGGCGCCACGCTGATCGTTGGCGGTTTCGGGCTCTGCGGAATTCCGGAGAAGGCAATCATCGCGTTACGCGACAAGGGAGTAAAGGACCTGACGATTGTCAGCAACAACTGCGGTGTTGATGATTGGGGATTGGGACTTTTGCTCGCGAACAGACAGATTAAAAAGATGATTTCCTCATATGTCGGGGAGAATAAAATTTTTGAACGGCAATTTTTAAGCGGGGAATTGGAGGTGGAACTCGTTCCCCAGGGGACCCTTGCCGAACGGATCCGTGCCGGGGGTGCCGGTATTCCAGGATTTTATACCGAAACCGGTGTAGGGACTCCGGTGGCTGAAGGCAAGGAACATAAACAGTTTGACGGAAAAACATACATCCTCGAAAAAGCAATTGTTGGCGACTTCGCACTCGTGAAGGCGTGGAAAGCGGATCCTTTTGGGAACCTCGTATATAACAAAACCGCCAGGAATTTCAATCCGCTTGCTGCCATGGCCGGAAAAATAACGATTGCGGAAGCAGAGGAAATGCTCGGGATCGGGGAACTCGACCCGGACAATATCCATACTCCGGGCATTTATGTACAGCGGGTGCTTGTGGGTGCAAACTACGAAAAGAGAATAGAACGGCGGACGGTTGCCCAGGTGTAGAAAGGAGGAAACAGCAGCATGGATGTTCGGCTTAAAATTATCAAGCGGGCCGTTTTCGAAATTGAGGATGGAATGAATGTGAATCTGGGGATCGGGATGCCCACTCTCGTAGCCAATGAAATACCACGGGATTACACTGTCATGCTTCAGTCGGAAAATGGGCTGCTCGGAATCGGGCCATACCCGACTGAACATAAGATAGACCCAGACCTGATCAATGCGGGCAAAGAGACTGTTACAGCGGTGCCGGGTGCGTCATATTTTGACAGCGCCGAATCATTTGCGATGATTCGCGGCGGGCACATCGATTTGGCGATCCTGGGCGGGATGGAGGTATCCGAAAACGGGGACCTTGCCAACTGGATGATCCCAGGAAAAATGGTCAAAGGCATGGGCGGGGCGATGGACCTTGTCAATGGTGCGAAAAAAGTCATTGTAGTAATGGAGCATGTCAATAAACACGGAGAATCAAAAGTGAAGAAACAATGCACGCTTCCGCTTACTGGGCAGCGGGTTGTACATCGCTTGATAACGGACCTGGCTGTATTTGATTTTATCAGTAGCGGGATGGTCTTAACAGAACTTCAGGAAGGTGCGACCATTGAGGAGGTTCGCGAAAAAACTGAGGCGGCTTTTACAATAGCACCGGGGTTGCTGGCTAACCAAAATGAACCGGCTATACAAGATTAATAGATTGAAAATCGTATTGTTTTATTAGATTTTATCAGGGAGGAATAGTATGGGGAAGCTTCTTGAAGGAAAAACTGCCTTTATTACAGGATCTGCAAGCGGAATAGGATTGGCAATCGCAAAAGGCTTTGCGGAAGAGGGGGCGAAAGTGGTCATCTCGGATTTGAACACGAAAAAAAGCGAGCAGGTGGTTGCCGAACTCACTGAAGCCGGATTCCAAGCGCTAAGTGCGCCATGTGATGTGACTGATGAGGAGGCATTCAGGGACAGCCTTGAAAAAGCCCATCAGTCACTAGGCCGTTTGGATATACTTGTAAACAATGCCGGGCTTCAATATGTTTCACCACTTGAAGAATTCCCGACAGAAAAATTCGAGCTTTTAATAAAAGTCATGCTTACCGCACCGTTTACAGGGATTAAGGCGGTCTTTCCAATCATGAAACAGCAGGGCTTTGGCAGGGTGATCAATATGGCATCCATTAACGGTTTGATCGGGTTCGCCGGGAAAGCGGCATATAATAGTGCGAAGCATGGTGTCATCGGATTGACAAAAGTTGCAGCATTGGAGGGGGCAGAGCATGGGATTACCGTCAATGCCCTCTGTCCGGGGTATGTAGATACTCCGCTTGTACGAAACCAGCTGAAAGACCTGGCTGCCACAAGAAATGTCCAGCTTGAGCGGGTGCTGGAGGAAGTCATTTATCCGCTTGTCCCGCAGAAACGGTTATTGACAGTTTCCGAGATTGCCGATTATGCCGTCTTCCTGGCGAGTGACAAAGCAAGCGGCGTTACCGGCCAGGCTGTGGTGCTGGACGGCGGATATACAATTCAGTGATTATTGATTGCAGAGATATGCAGTTCAATGATTAGTCATTAAACCCTGTTTGATGTTCGAACAGGGTTTTTTGCTTCCAAGGGCCGGAATATGTACATCATTAACGGCTATGAAAGACAAAATGCTCCCGAGTGCGCTGAAACTGTCCATCATAACATTGATAGATTCAAAATTCCCAATCGTGAGACGGCGCAAACACTGCTTCCTACCATTACTGAAGCAAAAGAACCTGTTTTTTAAATTTTTGGAAATTTTTTAAAGGTAACAGCAGGAATTTGATATAATGAGTGTAACTAGGCTAAAAAGGTGATGGCAATGAAGCTTGGAATAGATCATATACCGTACAAATGGCTTGAGGAAATCATTAATCTTTCAGCGGAGCGGATTGTCGTGGTTGACCGTGGGGGGATTGTACGCTACATCAACGAGGCATACTGCGAGTTTTTGAAGACGACGGTCGAGTATGCCATAGGCCGGCATGTTACCGAGGTAATAGAAAATACCCGCATGCATATTGTGGCAAAAACCGGGCTTGCTGAATTGGCATCCGTCCAGCCTATCAACGGGAGTGAGATGATTGCCAACCGTTTTCCACTGATTGTTGATGGCCAGCTCGTAGGGGCACTTGGCACAGTAATGTTCCGGAATCCCGAAGATTGGTGGGAATACAAACGAAAAATCCAGCCATTGTTAGAAGAGCTTAAGTACTACAAAACAAAATTTGAAAAAGAGCTGAAGAGCAAGTATAGTTTCAATGATTTAATCGGGAACAGCCCAGCATTCTCCTCTGCGAAAGACCTGGCAGAAAGGGTATCTGGCAGCCAATCTGCCGTATTGTTGCTTGGCGAGTCCGGAACTGGCAAGGAACTGTTCGCACATGCCATACATAACAACAGCACCCGCGCATCTTTTCCATTCGTCCCAATTAACTGCGCATCAATTCCGGAGCATTTACTGGAATCGGAATTGTTTGGCTATGAAGATGGGGCCTTCACAGGGGCGAAAAAAGGCGGGAAAAAGGGACAATTTCAAATAGCCAATTGTGGGACCATTTTTCTTGATGAGGTAGGGGACATGCCGCTTTCTATGCAGAGTAAACTGCTGAGGGCCCTTCAGGAAAAAGAAATACAGCGGATAGGGGGGCAAAATTCCATTCCTGTCGATGTAAGGGTTATCGCGGCAACGCACAGAGACCTGGAAAAAATGGTCGAAGACGGCAAATTCCGCAAGGACTTATATTACCGTTTAAATGTCATTAAAATCGAAATTCCTCCCCTTAGAAACAGACGGGGAGATATTGGGTTAATTTCTGCGAGCTTATTAAAGAAATTGGAACGGAAATTTCACCGCAAGGGAATTGAATTGTCAGCAGAAGTAATTGAAAAATTGGAGCAGCATAACTGGCCGGGAAATATTCGTGAGCTTGAAAATGTATTGGAAAGGGCAATAAACGTATTGGATGGCAATATTGTCAGGATAGCCCATTTGCCGCTGTATCTTCGGGACCAGGATACTGAAACAGAGAGCATTTGCGAGTTTATTTCGTCGAAAAATGAAGCCGTGATAAAGGTGCAGCCTTTAAAAGAAACGATGGCCCTTGTAGAGAAGCAATCCATCCTGCATGCCTTGCGTGTGACAAAGGGGAATAAATTGGAGGCAGCAAGATTGCTGCACATCAGCAAAACGAGTTTTTACGAAAAATGCAAAATCCATGATATTGCATACCCTGGCTTAGAATGACCTGTGGAAAACCAGCTGATTATATGGCATGAATAGCAAAGACAATGGCTTTTGGTACAAGAGCCATTGTTTTTTTATATAACGTATTTATAACATTTAGTGATTTTAGTTTATTGCATGTTTAAAACGGGGAATAAGAAATGGCTATAACGTCCCTTCTCCATAAGATTTTTGGAATACATACAAAATTTGGACAGTAGTTTAATTCAATAGAAGAGGTGAGACCCGGTTTTTTATGTATTATATGAAACCCATAATCAAATAAAATATTTCACAAAAAGTTGTTAAATGGGTTGCAATTCTGAAAACAGCTTCTTATAATAAGATAAATCGAATTTATAAATATGTATATTTATGAGTAAATATACATCTATGCTGGAAGGAGGAACTAATGAAAGTTTCCATTATCGGGACAACGGGCTATGGCGGAGGCGAATTAATCAGGATATTGCATTCACATCCAGTGTTTCAAATCCATTCAATCCATACAACAAGAGATGAAATTCGCATTAGCCAGGAATACCCTCATCTATCCGGCATTTTTGAACAGACACTGAAAAAACTGGATGTGGAGAAAATTGCCGAGGGTGCAGACCTCGTTTTTCTGGCAACCCCATCCGGCGTATCTGGAAAGCTTGTGGAAGCTTTTGCAGGAAGGGATATTAAGGTTATCGACCTTTCTGGCGACCTCCGTTTTAAAAATGGTGAAATTTACCGTGAATGGTATCACCATGAGCCAGTAAATGAGGACGTGCTGGGGCAAGGGGTGTACGGATTGTGTGAATGGAACAGGACGCAAATTGCAACAGCTAACTTAATCGCAAATCCAGGCTGTTATCCGACAGCAACGTTGCTGGGCCTTGCCCCCGTTGTTTCACAAAAACTGATTGATTCCAAATCTATCATTATAGATGCAAAATCAGGTGTATCAGGTGCTGGCAGGTCACCTTCGAGAGGGACATTGTTTCCCGAAATAAATGAAAACTTCAAAATTTACAAAGTGAATGAGCATCAGCATATTCCAGAAATCGAACAGCAGATCAAAAGATGGGATGATGCGGCAGGAGCAATCACGTTCAGCACCCACCTTCTTCCGATTACGAGAGGGATCATGGCCACCATCTATGTCCAGCTGAAAAATGATCTGAATACCAAGAAGCTGTTGCAACTATATGAGGAAACCTATTTAAACGAGCCGTTTGTACGAATCAGGCCTGAGGGCCAGTTTCCGGCTGTTAAAGAAGTAAGTGGTTCAAATTACTGTGACATTGGGCTGCATGCAGACAGGCGCACGGGGAGATTAACGATTGTCTCTGTCATCGACAACTTAATGAAGGGGGCTGCCGGGCAGGCAGTCCAAAATGCAAACATCATGTGCGGCCTGGATGAAAAAGCAGGGCTGAAGCTGATACCGTTATATCCATAGCAAATTTAAGCAGCTAAATCCATAAAACTGTAGTTCGGGAGATACGATAACAAAGAAGGCGGCATGAGGAAAGCTGTCCGCCTGGCTACAAAAAGCACGATTGTGGGTGATCAGCAGAGCCGCTCGCCCCTTTTCCATAGCATAAGGAGGGTAACATGAAACAGGCGTTAACGGAAAAAGCACTGATAAAAAAGATTGCGGCCGGGGGAATCTTGACCCCAAAAGGTTTCAAGGCAGACGGGGTCCATGCCGGGCTCAGGTATAATAAACAGGATTTGGGTGTTATCTTAAGCGAAATACCTGCAAGCAGTGCCGCTGTCTATACAACAAGCCATTTTCAGGCTCCTCCTTTGCATGTGACACAGCAAAGTATCGCCAAAGAAGGACTTTTGCAGGCGGTGGTAGTGAACAGTGCTTGCGCAAATGCGTGCACAGGAGCCAGAGGCATGCAGGACGCTTTGAAAATGAGATCCCTTGCAGCACAAAAATTCGGCTTAAAAGAACACTATGTCGCAGTTGCATCAACAGGCGTCATCGGGGAATACCTGCAAATGGACAAAATTGAAGCAGGAATTAACCAACTGGCACCGGGGACTCAGCAAATGGATGCAGAGGATTTCCAGACGGCTATATTAACGACCGATACAGTGATGAAGCATAGCTGCTTTGCAGCCACAATTGGCGGAAAACTGGTGCATGTAGGCGGAACGGCAAAGGGGTCGGGGATGATCCATCCAAATATGGCCACAATGCTGGCCTTCATCACCACTGATGCAGCCGTGGCCCCCGAACATTTGGCAACAGCATTGA
Organism: Bacillus sp. T33-2; assembly: GCF_002860205.1. Lineage (GTDB taxonomy): Bacteria > Bacillota > Bacilli > Bacillales > Cytobacillaceae > T33-2. Next base: position 438,158 of record NZ_PGVB01000010.1, on the reverse strand, counting down.
AACAGGTAACGGATATAACTTTTAACCAAATTACCGTTGACGGGGATACCTCCACAAATGACATGGTCCTCGTAATGGCAAACGGCGCCGCCAACAATGACCCGCTCTCACCTGATCATCCTGATTGGCAATTGTTTGTGCAGTTATTAAAGGAAAATTGCGAGAGCCTGGCCAAACAAATAGCACGTGACGGTGAAGGTGCCACAAAGCTGATTGAGGTACAGGTAAAAGGTGCGGTGGATAACGAGCAGGCAAGGGCTGTCGCAAAGCAGGTAGTCGGCTCGAATCTGGTCAAAACAGCCATATTCGGTACAGATGCCAACTGGGGAAGAATTATCGGGGCGGTCGGCCAGAGTCAGGCTTATGTTAATCCCGATACAGTAGATGTTTATCTGGGAGCGATAAGCATGTTAAATCAAAGCAACCCGGTGCCGTTCTCCGAAGAGGAAGCATTTACCTATCTGCAAAATGAAGTGGTCAAGATTTTGGTTGATCTCCACGTAGGCGAAAGGGAAGGAATTGCCTGGGGCTGTGACTTGTCATATGATTACGTGAAAATTAATGCAAGCTACAGGACATGAATCTAAAAATTATGCAAGCTACAGAATATAAGTCAAAAAGTTTAGGCAAGGAGAGAGATTGATGAAACTCGTCGTCATTAAATGTGGCGGAAGTGTCCTTGATGAGTTGGCAGACGGATTTATTTCAAGCCTGAATAGCCTTATAGATAACGGATACTTCCCGGTCATTGTCCATGGAGGGGGCCCGGCTATCAATGCGATGCTGGAGCTCCATCAAATCCCTTCTAAATTCCACAATGGCCTGAGAGTCACGTGTAAAAAGACGATGGAAATTGTGGAGATGGTCCTGTCAGGGCAAACCAACCGGCAGCTGTGCGGACTCCTTTCCAGAAAAGGATTCAAAGTTTTCGGCTTGAACGGCAGTGACGGTGAATGCTTGAAGGCCGAGTATATTGATAAAAATCAACTTGGATATGTAGGAAGCATTACATCTGTCGAGAAAGAAATGATATTTATGGTCGCAAAGGAAGGATTTATCCCGGTTATCACACCTGTTGCGGTAACTGCTGATGGAGCGAGGCTTAACATCAATGCCGACTATGCAGCAGCAGCAGTAGCAAAGGCGCTTCGGGCAGAACGGTGCCTGTTCGTCACCAATGTCGATGGTATTTTGATAGAAGGAGAGATACTGGAGGAAGTGACCCAGGAAGAAATCAATGAGCATATTTCAGCCGGAAAAATATATGGCGGAATGATACCGAAAGTGGAATCAGCGATTTCCGCATTAAAAACAGGATTGGACAAAGTCATGATCGTTTCTGGAAAAAAAGCATTCTATCAAAATGGAAAATGGGCCGGAACCGCCATTGTCCAAAAAGAGAGGGTGATATAATGAGCTACCTATTCCCCACATACCAGCGCTGGGAGGTTGAGCCGGCAAGTGCATCCGGATCCCGGATTACCGGAACGGATGGAAAGGAATATCTTGATTTTACTTCCGGCATCGGAGTATGCAATCTCGGGCACAGGCCTAAACAAGTCGAAGAGGCTGTAGCGAAACAGTTGGACAGCTTCTGGCATGTATCCAACCTGTTTCCGCAGCATGTGCAGGAGCAAGCCGCACAATTGCTGGGAACAGCAGCAGGCCTGGATTGCGTATTCTTCGCCAACAGCGGGGCCGAGGCAAATGAGGCTGCCCTCAAGCTTGCCAGGAAAGCGACCGGACGGTCAAAGGTGATATCTTTCATTAAGTCCTTTCACGGGCGGACTTTTGCGACAATGGCTGCAACCGGGCAGGATAAAATCAAGACTGGCTTTGGGCCGATGCTGGAAACATTCATTCATCTTCCATTTAATGATACGAAGGCACTAATGGATGAAATCGACAAAGACACCGCTGCGGTCATCCTGGAAATAATCCAGGGAGAGGGTGGAATCAATGTTGCGAGTGAGGTGTTCCTTAAAACAGTTGAAGAAGCATGCAAACAGAATGGAGCCTTGCTGATCATTGACGAAATCCAAACAGGCATCGGGCGTACAGGCAAACCTTTTGCCTTTCATCACTTCGGAATCAACCCCGACATCATTACAGTCGCCAAGGGGTTGGGCAGCGGCCTTCCAATTGGGGCTGTCGTCGCTAAATCAGGCCTGCGGGAGGTATTCGGGCCTGGCAGCCACGGTTCCACCTTTGGAGGGAACCCCATCTCCACTGCAGCCGCAGTTGCCACGATGGAGACAATTTTTCAGCCATCCTTTCTAAAAGAAGTTTCCGCTCGTGGTGAATACTTGATTGAACAGGCCGAAACGGCCCTCAGTGGTTTTGAGGATGTAAAGGAAATCAGGGGACTTGGATTGATGGCGGGAATTGAAGTAGCCGGCAGTGCAATGCCGATACTTGCGGAGGTCCGCAGTCAAGGGCTGCTCGTATTACCGGCTGGTGAAAATGTAATCAGGCTTCTGCCGCCGCTGAACATTACAAGAGAAGAGATTAATGAAGCCATTCAATTACTGGCACAAACAATGAAAAATTTTGCAGCTGCAACGATTTGAGCTGTATCTTTTTTCGAGACTAATGAATAAATATTAATAAATATATATAAATATACATCTTTTGTGAGGTGCCAAATGGAAGGATATCTACATCTGGCTGACGGAAAAACATTTCAAGGGAAATGGCTTGGAAATACGCCTGAAGCCGAACTTTCAGGAGAGGTTGTATTTTATACCGGAATGACCGGCTATCAGGAAGTCTTGACCGACCCGTCATACAAAGACCAGATTATTGTATTCACATACCCGCTCATCGGGAATTATGGAATTAATAAAGATGATTTTGAAAGCCAAAAGCCGCATGCCAAAGCTGTGATTATCTATGAAGGTGCCCAGGCTGCGTTCCATTATGAAGCAAAGACGACGTTTTGCGATTATTTACAACACTGGAATATTCCTATTTTGTGCCATGTTGACACAAGAGCAGTAACGAAACGGATCCGTGAAAATGGGTCGATGCCTGCTCTCCTTTCATCTGACAGGGAAGCTGGATTTATTGCTGATCCTGTCAAAGAAATGAAAGTCAACCGTGTTTCAGTGAAGCAGCAAATATCGTACGGTACCGGACGTACCCATATCGTCCTCATTGATTACGGCTGTAAAAAATCAATTGTTGAATCGCTGCTAAAAAGAGATTGTAAGGTGACGGTTGTGCCCTTCAACGCAACATTTGAACAAATCTCGGCGCTCAAGCCTGACGGTGTGCTGCTTTCAAACGGACCCGGCGACCCCAAGGATGTCGCAGGACAATTGAAGTCAATCAAAAAAGTGATTGAAAGCTATCCCGTCCTCGGCATTTGCCTTGGGCACCAGTTGGCTGCCCTTGCACTTGGGGCCGATACGAAAAAAATGTTATTTGGCCACAGGGGCGCCAACCACCCTGTGACAGACAAAGCGACAGGAAGAGTGTTTATGTCATCACAAAACCACAGCTTTGTCGTTGATGATCGAAGCCTTGAAAAAACAGGGTTATCCATACGTTTTTACAACAGCAATGACGGCTCAGTGGAAGGACTTTCCCACCCGTCACTTCCGCTGACCACAGTCCAGTTTCATCCTGAAGCTAATCCGGGGCCAGAGGACAGTGCTTTTGTTTTTACTGAATTTATTGAGAATGTAAAGTCATTAAGCGAGAGAGTTGTTAATTATGCCTAAAGATACTAATATCCGTACAGTTTTGGTCATTGGTTCAGGGCCGATCGTCATTGGCCAGGCCGCGGAGTTTGATTATGCCGGCACACAGGCGTGCATTGCCCTCAAAGAGGAAGGGTACAGAGTCATTTTAATGAATAATAACCCAGCCACCGTCATGACTGATGATGTATTTGCTGATGCTGTTTATTTTGAGCCAATGACGGTTGAAAGTGTTGAAAAGGTCATTTTAAGGGAGCGTCCTGATGGTCTGCTTGCCACCCTGGGGGGACAGGTGGGCTTAAACCTTGCATTAAAACTTAGTGAGCAGGGCATCCTCGCAAAACATGGAGTGAAGCTGCTGGGAACTTCCATCGGATCAATCAAGAAAGGGGAAGACAGGGAGGCGTTTCGAAGCTTGATGCATGAGCTGAATGAACCAGTGCCTGAAAGTGAAATCGTCCACTCTGTTGAAGAAGCGCTTATTTTTGCCGAAGATACGGGATTCCCTGTAATCGTACGGCCAGCCTATACACTTGGGGGAACTGGCGGCGGCATTGCACACTCGGCGGAAGAATTGAAAAGCCTTGTTAGTGGCGGCTTGAATGAAAGTCCGATCAGCCAGTGCCTGATTGAAAAAAGCATCGCCGGTTTTAAAGAAATTGAATATGAAATGATGAGAGATTCAAGCGGCACATGCATTGCGGTTTGCAATATGGAAAACATAGATCCCGTTGGCATCCACACTGGTGACTCCATTGTCGTTGCGCCATCGCAGACACTTACTGACCGTGAATACCAGATGCTGAGGACAGCCGCGGTCAAGATCATTTCCGCGCTCGAGATCGTCGGGGGCTGCAATATCCAGTTTGCACTTGACCCCGAGAGCAAAAATTACTATTTGATTGAGGTCAATCCCCGTGTCAGCAGGTCGTCGGCGCTCGCCTCGAAGGCAACTGGCTACCCGATTGCGCGCATGGCTGCCAAGCTTGCTGTGGGCTATCAACTTTCGGAATTGAAAAACCCTGTTACGGGCAATACCTTTGCCAGCTTTGAACCGGCCCTTGATTATGTAGTCGTCAAAATACCAAAATGGCCGTTCGATAAATTCCCGGGCATCCACCGCACTCTCGGGACCCAGATGAAGGCTACAGGCGAAGTCATGGGGATTGACCGCAATTTTGAAAGGGCCCTGTTGAAGGCGGTCCGTTCCTTGAACATAAAAACAGTGGACCTGAACAAACCGGCACTGAAAGGCAAAACAACTGCAGAGTTAACCAATCTGGTAAAAAAACAGACGGACGAAAGGCTTTTTGTGCTGATGGAGCTGCTGCGGCGGGGAGTAAGTCCGGCTTCACTTCATGACCTGACCAAAATAGATATGTTTTTCCTGACAAAGCTTAAACAATTGCAAGTATTAGAAACGAAAGTGTCAGCAACCAGCATGCACGATATTACCACGTCCGAGCTCCTTCAACTAAAGGAAAAAGGCTTCAGCGATTTATTTCTGGCAAGCGAGTGGGGAGTGAGCGAATCAGACGTTCGTAATTTAAGAAAGCAGCATGGAGTAAGGCCGGCGTATAAAATGGTTGATACCTGCGCTGCGGAGTTCGAATCCGGTTCAAACTATTTTTATTCCAGTTTTTTCGGTGAAAACGAAGCGCCAAAAACGGCAAACCGGAAAGTGCTGGTCATAGGCAGCGGGCCAATCAGCATCGGCCAGGGCATTGAGTTTGATTATTGCGCGGTTCACGGTGTGTTCGCCATCAGGGATGAAAATGTTGAAACTGTCATGATCAACAATAACCCCGAAACCGTAAGCACTGATTTTGCGATATCCGACAGGCTCTATTTTGAACCATTAACGCTTGAGGATGTATTAAATGTCATTGAAGCGGAAGGAATTGAGGAGGCCATCGTCCAGCTGGGCGGGCAAACTGCATTGAACCTGGCAAAAGGCCTTGAGGAAAATGGCATCAAGCTGCTCGGGACATCTTCCGAAATGATTGACCTGTTTGAGGACAGGGATCATTTTTACCAGCTGCTTGATTCTTTGGAAATTCCGCGTGTAAAGGGTGTAACTGCAGAAGATGAAAGTGGTCTCGTGACAGCTGCCGGGTCGATTGGCTATCCTGTCCTTATCCGTCCATCCTATGTAATTGGCGGACAGAACATGATGGTCACCGAAGACGAAATTACGTTGATGGATGTACTCAAAAGTGGAAGCATTCAGTTCCCGATACTGGTTGACCAGTACCTGGAAGCAAAAGAAGCTGAGCTGGATCTTGCAGGAGATGGAGAAAACATTCTCGTTCCAGCCATTATCGAGCATATCGAAAAGACCGGGGTCCATTCCGGCGACAGTTATTGCATCATTCCGGCCAAGAATTTTTCACCAGCTGCAAAAGCGAAAATGCTGGAGTATGCAGGGAAAATTGTCAGGGGGATAGGTTACAGGGGACTCATGAATATTCAATATATCATTGATGGCGAGAAGGTTTACATTCTGGAGGTTAACCCCCGCTCCAGCCGGACAATGCCGATTGTAAGCAAAATTACCGGCATTCCGCTTGTCGAAAAAGCTACGAAAATATTGCTCGGGAAATATAGTTTGTCGAAAGCAGAAGTTTTATGGCAGCAGGAATACGAGGTTCCATTTACTTGCATAAAGCATCCGGTATTCTCAAATTTTGCATTGAAGGGACTGGATTTGAAGACCAGTCCGCAGATGATTTCAACAGGCGAGGGGATAAGCATAGCTGCGTCGGAAGGAGAAGCGCTTAAAAAATCTTTCTATTCGGTTACTGGAGAAAATTATACAAGAGATATTCTTTATACGAATGAAGGGGATATCGAAGGAATATTGGACCTGTCACCCGCAGACGGCATCAATTTTACCCGTGCCGACGTTAAGAGGCTTGATCCTGCAAAAATCTCAGGTGTTTATTGCTGCGGCAGCTCCGCGAAAGATCTGTTCCTGCGTGAGTGGGCTGTTAAAAATAGAAAGCTGGTATTCACTGAGAAAGAAACCCTTCTTGCCTACTTGAAAGGCGGCAAGGCTCTGGGTTGGGAAGTTAAACCGATGGGTGAATGGCTTCAACAAATACAAAGAAATGTGGTGGTAAAATGAGCGCCGTCCAGCAGAATGTGATCGATAAAGGATTAAAAGGCAAAGATTTGTTGACCTTGGCTGATTATTCAAGTGAAGAAATTTTACTCATATTAAACAAGGCCGGGCAGTTGAAAAATAAATCATTATTTACGAAAAGTGAGCCTTTGAAAGGAAAGACTCTCGGAATGATTTTCGAGAAACCATCAACCCGGACGAGAGTATCATTCGAAGCCGGCATGATCCAGCTTGGCGGCCACGCTTTATATTTGAACAGCAATGACCTGCAGATCGGCCGCGGTGAAACGGTGGCGGACACGGCGCGTGTATTGTCCCAGTATTTAGATGCGATCATGATCAGGACTTTTTCACACGCAATAGTTGAAGAGCTTGCTGAATATGCGACCATCCCGGTGATTAACGGCTTGACAGATAAATTTCACCCTTGCCAGGCACTGGCGGATCTGCAAACAATAATTGAAAATAAGGGAAGGCTTAAGGGGCTTAAACTGGCATATATAGGCGACGGCAACAATGTGGCCCACTCATTGTTGATCGCTTCAGCTAAAACGGGTATGGATATGGTGCTCGCGGCACACGGGAGTTACTGGCCGGATCAGAATATCGTAAAACAGGCGGAGCTTTTTGCCCAAAATACAGGATCAAAGATTGAAATTACTGAAGATCCTTATTCCGCAGTGAAGGATGCGGATATCATTTATACGGATGTTTGGACCAGCATGGGCCAGGAAGAGGAAAATGCAGTGCGCTTGGAAGCCTTTAAAGATTTCCAGGTAAATGATGGCCTGACCCGGCTTGCAAAAAGAGATTATTTATTCATGCATTGCCTGCCGGCCCACCGCGGGGAGGAAGTAACTGCAGCTGTCATAGACGGACCAAATTCTGTTGTTTTTGAACAGGCAGGAAACAGGCTCCACGCCCAGAAAGCCCTGTTGGCGGAAATACTGGCCGATTGATACAGACAAGGAAGTCTGCCCGATAAAATTCAATGATAAAGGAAATAATATCCCCATGTAGGCCATCAATCTAAGGAGGCATTTGAAATGGGGCAAAACCGCCAATTTCGTCCTGGACAGAAGGCTCCGAACAACGGAGTGTATATTGAAATCGGGGAAACCGGCAGCAATGTCATCAATCCAAAACGGCTTGAAATGAAGGCGGGTGACCGGTTTCCAGAGACATCGAACCACAACCGGATCTGGACTTACGAGCCAAAACCGTGAATTATTATATAAAGACCGGTGCAGCATATTCAAATAATTACAAATCAAGCCATCCGACCTGGATGGCTTTACTTTTTGGTAAAAAATTTCTATAATTTAATTAAATGGTCAAAAAAGGTCAAAGGGGTGAGAGGGAAAATGGACTTGAACCAAATGACGGAGCGTATGCAACAGTCATTTGCAGATGCCCAGACGCTTGCGGTAAAGAATAATCACCAGGAAGTGGATGACATTCATGTTTTCCTGTCCTTGCTTTCAGCGGAGGAAAGCCTTGCAGCTTCTATCCTTCAAAGAATGGCAATTAATGTTAACGAAATCACATCCGAACTGACGACACTTCTGCAAAAAAAGCCTCAGGTCACACTGAGCGGCGCGGAAACCGGAAAATTGTATATAACTGCTATGCTTCAGCGTGTTTTGGCCCGAGCTGAAGTGGAAATGCAACGTTTCAACGACGAATACCTGTCAGTCGAGCATTTTCTTTTGGCTGAGCTCGGTACAGAAGGAACAGACGCCGGAAAACTTTTAAAAAAGCATGGATTGGATAAAAACAGCCTATTAACCGTCATTACAGACATAAGGGGGAATCAGCGGGTGACCTCACAGAATCCGGAAGCAACATACGACGCATTAAAGAAATATGGACGGGATCTTGTTGAAGAAGTTAAAAAAGGAAAAATCGATCCTGTCATTGGCAGGGATGGCGAGATTCGGAATGTGATCCGCATCCTTTCAAGAAAAACAAAAAATAACCCAGTTCTCATCGGAGAACCTGGTGTTGGAAAGACAGCCATCGTTGAAGGCCTCGCCCAGAGGATCGTCCGCCGGGATGTCCCGGAAGGCTTGAAGGACCGGACAATATTCGCTCTCGACATGAGTGCCCTCGTCGCCGGGGCAAAGTTTCGCGGTGAATTTGAAGAGCGGCTGAAGGCTGTTTTAAATGAAGTGAAAAAAAGCGAAGGGAAAATTTTGCTTTTTATTGATGAACTTCATACGATTGTCGGGGCCGGAAAGACAGAGGGCGCCATGGACGCCGGCAATATGCTGAAACCGATGCTTGCCCGCGGCGAGCTGCACTGCATTGGTGCGACTACCCTTGATGAACATCGGAAATACATTGAAAAGGACCCTGCGCTTGAACGGAGGTTCCAGCAGGTCCTCGTGCAGGAGCCCAATGTCGAGGATACGATTTCGATTTTACGTGGCCTAAAAGAAAGATTTGAAATCCACCACGGCGTCAATATCCATGACCGGGCCATCGTGGCAGCGGCAACCTTGTCTGACCGATACATTACCGACCGATTTCTGCCGGACAAGGCGATCGACCTTGTCGATGAAGCAAGCGCGATGATCAGGACCGAAATTGATTCGATGCCTTCAGAACTCGACGAAGTGACCAGGAAGGTTATGCAGCTGGAAATTGAGGAAGCCGCCCTTCGGAAAGAAAAAGACGAAGCCAGCAGGGAAAGGCTTGAATCTTTGCAAAAGGAACTTGCAAGCCTGCGGGACCGGGCCAGCTCAATGAAAGCGAGATGGCAGGCTGAAAAAGAAGCGATCCAGAGAGTGCGGGAGCATCGTGAATTGCTGGAACGGCTGCGCCGCGAGCTGGAAAAAGCAGAGAATGATTATGATTTAAATAAAGCGGCGGAATTACGGCATGGCCAAATTCCTTCTGTTGAAAAGGAATTACACAATCTTGAGTTGCAGGTAAGTGAAAAAGAAGGGGACAGGCTGTTAAGGGAAGAGGTCACCGAAGAGGAGATTGCTTCAATTGTAGCCAGATGGACAGGCATTCCGGTGTCCAGGCTTGTTGAAGGCGAACGTGAAAAGCTGCTTCGCCTTGAGTCCATTCTCCACGAAAGGGTTGTCGGCCAGGATGAGGCGGTATCGCTTGTGGCAGATGCTGTGTTAAGGGCCCGTGCCGGAATAAAAGACCCGAACAGGCCAATCGGCTCGCTTATCTTTCTTGGTCCTACCGGGGTTGGGAAAACAGAGCTTGCCAAGACACTCGCCTATTCATTGTTTGACAGCGAAGACCAGATGATCCGGATTGACATGTCGGAATACATGGAAAAGCATGCAGTATCAAGAATGATCGGCGCGCCACCTGGGTATGTAGGGTTCGAGGAGGGCGGCCAGCTGACCGAAGCTGTGAGAAGAAGGCCTTACTCCGTTATACTGCTTGATGAAATTGAAAAAGCTCATCCGGATGTATTTAATATACTCCTCCAGATGCTTGATGATGGCAGGATCACAGATTCGCAGGGGAGGGTTGTCGATTTCAAAAACACCGTGATCATCATGACTTCAAATATTGGGTCCCAGTCTCTATTGGAAGGTTACGATAATCCTGGGAAAATACCTGATGCCGCGGCAGAAAGGGTTATGTCACAGCTGCGCAGCCATTTCAGGCCTGAATTTTTAAACAGGGTAGACGAAATCATCATGTTCAAGCCCCTTGAACTGGATGAAATCAAACAAATCGTTGCAAGGCTTGTGGCCGATCTGCAAAATCGGCTGTCTGAACAGCATATCAGGCTGACAATCAGTGAAGGGGCGAAACAATTTATTGCGGTAAACGGGTTTGACCCTGTATACGGGGCCAGGCCGCTAAAACGGTATATGCAGAGGAATATTGAGACAATGCTTGCGAAAGAAATCATTTCCGGTAATATAAAAGAAAAAAGCCAGCTTGAAATTGTTGTTGATGAGGGAAAAATCGCTCTGAAGTAAAAGTAGGCACAAAAAAGTCATCCCCTCGTTCGGGATGACTTTTTACCTTTACTCAGTGTAATCCTTGTTTGTCAGAAGGTTCATTTGGTATGACAAAAGGTACGGCGAAAATGAGAATCGCAGCGATAATAGCCAGAATGCTGCCTGTCTCAAAATCGAATGCAACTCCGAGCATGGAACTCGCAACATAAGTCAGCATTTGGACGAGAAGGAATGTCCAAAACAGTGTCCAGAAGTATTTCATAGATTTTCACCTCAAACATATTTGAATCCCTTTTCATCTTATCATAGGAAGCAAACATAATAAAAGCATTTATCATGAATGATTTATTCCATAAAAGCCCTGCATGGAAATACGCATGTTTTCCTTAAAGACTGATTGCCCGATATATCGCTTATTCATCATCCATAATCGCTGGTATAATGCTTGTATAAACATTGGGCAGATAATCCAATTCGCTTATTGTTCCATAATAGGCAAAGTCCCTTTCATTTTATGTGAAACTTCATACATTAATATGAACAATTTCAGGTAAAAGGAGTTTTTAGAATGGAGAGCCGAAACTTCAAACTGGATACCGAATGGAACATGGTCCATTATCCTGCGAAGCCAAATGGTTTCGGTATCTTAATCATTGGGGACGAAAGGCATTTTGTGGATGGAAAGAGCAGTTTTTGGATCCAAAACGAAGGGAAGCTTGTCTTCATCAATAAATTAAGAGACGCGGGTTATACTATTTTTTATTCAAACCTGTACGGAAGAAACTGGGGAAGCGAAAAAGCGGTAACACTTGTAAAACATCTATGCCATCATATCCTCAAAAACGAAATTCTCAATTATAAAATCCATATAATAGCTGAAGGGATGGGAGCACTTACTGCCTTCCAACTTGTGAACGATCCGGATTTACATATCCGCTCTATGCTGCTGGTCAATCCTGTCCTTTCATTGAAGAAGCATCTTGAACATGAAAAAGAACATAAGTTTTTTTATAAAAAAATATTGAAAGAACTTGGTGATGCGTTCAGGGAAGACGGCCGGGAACTGGAAGAAGTTCTCGCCGGCTCCCCGGCTGGGCCGGAACTCAATCCGCAAATTCCGGTAAAAGTGATTCAAGTTTTGGCTGGAAACCGTTCCTATAAACAGTCTGAGTATTTAAGATATTTATCCAGGCGCTGGGAGCAGCAAAAACTGCCGGTTTCATTAAGTTATGTGGTGCCCGAGAAAAAACAGCAGCTTGGAAGCCAGGCGATTCGCTTTTTTAACAGCCATGAACATATATTGTAAGGGAAACCCGCTGATTACCAAGTACAATCGCCTTGGAAAGTTAAATATAATTTTGCCTTTGCCGTCATAGGATACACTGAAGAGATTGCAGGGAGGGGAAATGATGGACAGGGCAACGATCGTGGGTGTTTTTGGATTTGTAGGCTACAGCCTCTGTACTGCTTTACTTGAACGAGGAATACAGGTGAAAGGCGTAAATCAAACAGAGCAAAATCAAGGTGCTTTTTTTGAAGAAATGCGCATGGAGATAGGCAGAAATGCCAATTTTTCAGAAATGTCATTTGAACAATGGCTCTTGGAAGGGGAAAATCTTGAACAAGAAGCTCCTATAATCCTGTCATTTTATGATATATATATGAAAAATTCAGAGGATCGGCTGCTGGAACAACCGGGTATCATCAGCAAATTGAAAGAATGGTCCGGCATCAATGGCAATTTGACGTTGTTATTGCCGGCACAATTGGCTCAATTTGACGGGAAAACCGACATGCCTCCTATCGAACTGTTTATCCAATCTTTAAAAGAAAGCAGAATTCAGCATAAGGAAATTTATTTACCTACCATTTTCGGGCCTTGGCAGCCTGAGGAATATTTTTTTCAGCAGTTAATTTTACAAGAGAAACAGAAATTGGATGCACCGGTTTTAAGCGAAAAGGAATGGACTGGCGATGCCATGTTTATTGATGATGCAGTCGATTCATTGATAAAATTGATTGAAGAGCCAGAAACGGGGCGGTTTTTGCTAAAAAGCATGGAAACGAATTTGTGGGATAAGTGCACACGTTCTATCCTCCCCGGCTACGAAGGAAATGCTGACACAAACAAAAAAAATGTAGTTTGGAGTCCGTCCATCAACATCGTTGCTGTTGCCAGCCAGACCGATTTCCTTACCGGTTTAGAAAAACAGATCACTCATTTTGAAAGAATAGCCGGCATGGATATTTGAAAATACTGGAGAAATTTCTTTTCAAATCCATGCTCCCCGGAGTAAAATATAAAAGATTGTGAAAGTTACCGGGACGAATGAGAAAGACAGCGCGAAGATTCGTTACCTTTGTTGTGTTTTGATAAGGAGATGCATATAATGTTGCAACGACTTAGCCTGATATTTTTATGCCTTCTTTTGCTTGGCGGATGTGGACAACCTCTATCGACCGAGAAAATCGAAAAGGTCGGCCTGCTTGTCCCTGAAACTATCAATGACCAGACTTGGGGCACAAAAGGTTATAACGGTTTGCTGAAAATCCAGAGCAACTATGATGTTAATGTCTATTATAAAGAAAGCATGAATTCTGAGTTGATTGTTGCACAGGCAGTAAAAGAATTTGAGGAAAAGGGCGTTAACTTTATCTTTGGACACGGAAGTGAGTACACGGAATATTTTAACCGATTATCGAAAGACTATCCCCATATTCACTTTGTCAGTTTCAATGGAGATGCCAGAAATAAAAACACGACGAGCTTGAATTTTGAATCTTATGCAATGGGATTCTTTGGCGGCATGGTTGCCGCGCATATGTCCAGGTCCAACAAGGTGGCAATCCTTGCCGCATATGAATGGCAGCCTGAAGTGGAAGGGTTTTATGAAGGCGCCATTTTTGAAAACAAAGATATTGAAGTTGATATCCAGTACATTGGGCACTGGGATGACGATGAAAAAGCATTGCAAGTGCTGGATAACGTGCTTGACAGCGGTGCGGATGTCGTATATCCCGCAGGGGATGGATACAATGTACCTGTAATTGAAAAAGTGAAAGAGCGCGGATTGTACGTAATTGGCTACATCTCGGACCAGGCCGACCTGGGGAAGTCGACTGTACTGACGAGTACCGTCCAGCATGTTGATGTTCTTTATGAGCTTGCAGCTGAGAGATTTAACGAAGGAAAGCTGGAATCAGGTAACCTGTCTTTTGATTTTAAAGATGGTGTCATCTCTATGGGCAAATTCAGTCCAAAGGTAGATGAAAAATTCAGGACCACCCTGGAGAAGTATATTAATACATACGAAAAATCGGGCAAATTGCCGAATGAAATCGAGTAAAAGGAGCGAACAGTATGCAAACCAATGACAAATCAATGGAATTCATGCAAATAGCAATGAAATATTTTCCGGAAGTAAAACAACAGCTTGACCAGGCAGGCATCGAAGTTTCGATGGTAATGCTCCAGCCTTTTCTGTCACTTTTTACAAATGTAATGAACGAAGCGTATGAGCTGGGGAAAGCAGATGCAAAAAAAGAATTGCAGGGAGAATAGGCTGGCCGCGCCCAATGGCCTGCATGAAAAGCTGTAGCGATTGCCACAGCTTTTTTATTTTCTAAAAAACTGGTCAATAAACGGACGGACTTTACTTACAAGCGGTTTCAGTTCCTTTGCCGATGTTAGCAGTGTATCAATCTGGACCATCAATTCTTCAAGATCAATCTGTTCTAAGAAACCCTCCACTCCGGTATTTTGCTTTTTAGGGCGGTTTCCCGTGCCCCTAGGCCCGCCAAACATAAAGCGGAAGACAGGGTCTGTTTCCTGGAATTTTTCATGTTTGTCCATGGAAGAATTCTCTGATTCTATACGTTCCTCATTTGCCATCTCATTTTCACCTTTCTTTTGACCATTCCCGTTTCAGTGTATGAAATTTGGATGATATCTGTTTAGACAAGAGCCGTATATGGATAGCGGAATTTAATTTTGCTGTTGCATCATTTCCTTTCCTTCTGATAAAATTAGCACCAAGTCATAATATTTGATAACAATTGTTGGGCAGCGAAATTTGCCCGGTATCATAAAGATTAAAGGAGATGGCTCCATGAATGCAGGGATTGTAGGGATTGGCCGTTGCTTGCCCGATAAAGTGGTTACAAACCATGATTTAGAAAAAAAGATGGATACTTCTGATGAATGGATCCGCACAAGGACTGGGATCGAAGAGCGGCGGATTGCTGCAGAAGGCCAGGACACTTCTGACATGGCTTATGAAGCCGCATTAAAAGCGATTGAGAATGCCAACATTTCACCTGAAGAAATAGATTTAATCCTGGTTTCCACGGTTACGCCTGACACGCCTTTCCCAACTGTGTCATGCATGCTTCAGGACCGGCTTGGCGCCAGGAAAGCGGCTGCGATGGATTTAAGCGCGGCGTGTGCAGGCTTCATGTACGGCATGGTGACTGCCAAGCAATTTATTGAAACCGGTGCCTATAAATATGTTTTAATTGTAGGGGTAGAAAAATTGTCCAAAATCACTGATTGGACCGACAGGAATACAGCTGTCTTATTTGGTGACGGAGCCGGTGCAGTCATTGTCGGGCCCGTAGCAGAAGGCAGGGGGATCCTCTCTTTTGAGCTTGGTGCAGACGGTTCAGGAGGAAAATACCTGTACCAGGACGAATTCATAGTAATGAACGGACGAGAAGTATTTAAATTCGCTGTGCGCCAGATGGGAGAAAGCAGCGTCAACGTTCTTGAGAAAGCAGGACTGTCAAAAGAAGACGTCGATTTCCTCGTTCCTCACCAGGCGAACATCCGGATTATGGAAGCTGCCAGGCAAAGGCTGGAACTGCCGCCTGAAAAAATGTCCAAAACAGTCCATAAATACGGCAACACGTCTGCTGCATCAATACCAATATCAATAGTGGAAGAACTGGAAGCAGGCAAGATAAAAGACGGTGACTTGATTGTAATGGTAGGCTTTGGCGGCGGTTTGACGTGGGGGGCCATAGCTTTGCGATGGGGTAAATAACACTCGAACACGAGAAGGAGACGATGTGGGAAATGGAAAAACGTAGAGTTGTAATAACGGGCATCGGGGCAGTTTCGCCAGTCGGCAATGATGCCGAAACAGCCTGGAACAATGTGATCAACGGAGTTTCAGGAATCGGGCCTGTTACTAGATTGAATGCCGATGATTATCCGGCAAAAGTTGCTGCAGAGATAAAAGACTTTAATATAGAACAATTTATAGAAAAAAAAGAAGCAAGAAAAATGGACCGGTTTACACATTATGCAATAGCGGCCTCATTGATGGCTGTTAAAGATGCAGGCCTTGAAATCACTGATGAGAATGCCGGCCGGGTAGGGGTTTGGATCGGCTCTGGAATCGGCGGGATGGAAACGTTCGAGCAGCAGCATGAAACGTTTCTGAACAGAGGCTACCGGCGGGTCAGCCCATTCTTTGTGCCAATGATGATACCTGATATGGCAGCGGGCCAAGTATCAATTACGCTTGGTGCAAAAGGATTCAACTCATGTACCGTTACAGCATGTGCGACAGGAACAAATTCCATTGGCGATGCCTTCAAGGTTATCCAGCGGGGGGATGCCGATGCGATGATTTCCGGCGGTGCAGAAGCTCCGATTACGAAAATGGCTTTTGCAGGTTTTTGTGCTAATACAGCCCTTTCTACCAATCACGACCCGCAAAAGGCGAGCCGCCCGTTCGATAAAAACCGGGATGGCTTCGTGATGGGGGAAGGCGCTGGAATCGTCGTACTTGAAGAACTTGAGCACGCCCTTGCAAGAGGAGCAAAAATTTATGCCGAAATCGTAGGCTACGGAGCAACTGGCGATGCCTACCACATTACGGCTCCCGCCCCTGAAGGCGAAGGTGGTGCCAGGGCAATGAAAATGGCGATTGACGACGCGGGGATGAAGCCCGAAGAAGTTGGCTATATCAATGCCCACGGTACAAGTACAGAGTATAATGATAAATTTGAGACGATGGCAATTAAGGCCGTATTCGGTGAACATGCTTACAAGCTTGCTGTCAGCTCCACAAAATCGATGACTGGGCATCTGCTCGGGGCGGCTGGAGGCATCGAGGCCATTTTTACGGTGCTTGCATTAAAAGAAGGAATTCTTCCGCCAACCATCAATTATGAAACTCCCGATCCAGAGTGTGATCTCGACTACGTGCCGAACGAAGCCCGGAGGCAGGAAATTAAAGCAGCCATCAGCAATTCCCTTGGATTCGGCGGCCATAACGCAACAATTGCATTCCGGAAATATGAATAAAATAAGAATAACTTTCCCGGCCACAGTATTTGTACTGTGGCCGTATTAATTATGGTAATATTTCCTTTCAGTTCCAAATAAAAACAGCTACTGGGAATAAAACAGCAGTTAGTGGGATTATAAAAAAATTACCGGGATTATAATGCGATTTACCGGGAATAAATGTGCAGTTGCCGGGATAATAATTTTTCACCGTGCAATCAGGTATGCAATTTTCGATGTATTTGTAGCTGTTTCGCGGCATATAATCATAAATCTGCTGACAACTAAATTTATTTAAGCAAAAACATCAAAATTTCCGCTGATTTATGCCAAAAATCCCACAAAAGTTTGACAGCCTTCAAGCAGGTCCCCACTGTTTGTGGAAAAAGAGGAAGACAGCTTTTTCTGACCATTTAGCAAGAACGAAACGAGCAAAAATCCCATAAAATATCCATGGAAATATTCATTATGGGAAGGGAGGGAAGAAATTGGGGTAGAAGAAACGGAATTGTGGCTGGACCGTCAATTTGAAAATCCGGTGAGGATATGTAACAGCCTGATGCAAGGCTTTGAAGAAAAACATCCGCGCGCTGTATATCACCAGCTGCTCAAATTCGGCATGTACAAGCCGAACAGGAGCAACTGGGAAGTTTATAAAAAATTGAAAGAGAACAATATTTGGCAAACCGTCGATAAACTCTTTAAAAAATATCAGGCACAATGGAAAGGCCCCGATATACCTGTATACATTTTTCCGCTGGACACATCAAACAAACAGCTTGTCAAAGCTGGAAACAGCAAATCAGGTGTTTCTTTTAAGGATAAATTATTTTTGTTTTTAACACCGCTTGAGGATGAAAAAGAGCTGGAGGCCCTGTTTGTGCATGAATACCACCATGTGTGCCGTATGAACAAACAAAAAAGAGAAATTAGTGATTACACACTACTTGATTCAATGGTGATGGAAGGACTCGCAGAGCACGCTGTAGGAAAAAACTGCGGGAAACAATATCAGGCAAAATGGTGCGACTCTATCCCGGTGGAAGAGATTGCCCGATACTGGCGAAAGGACCTTGCCCCGAATCTGTCAGTAAAAAAAGACACACGCCTGCATGATGAGCTTCTTTTCGGCCTTGCAACCTATCCGAAACTGCTGGGATATGCAGCCGGCTTTGAAATCGTGAAGCAATACAAACGCCGGGAAAATATTTCAGATAAAGCATCTTTTTTAGTCCCTGCAACCGAGTTTATAAAATCATTAAATTTGTAGCGTGCCCGGAAATAAGGGCTTTTTTTATTTTAAGAGATGGATAGGACTTCACGGCCAGATTGAAACAGAGATCCGCAATTCTTTCGGATCCTAACATAGTGTTTGTCATCATGGAACGATACTCCCATACATATCATCAAATTATCCTTCATATATATGTAAAAAATGTACAGGCTGGAGTGGGGTACATGTATCGGCATTTTAAAAACTGTTGCCGTCATTATAAGAGCCATGGGTTTTAGGATTGTCATGCTTTTTATCGGCTTTAGTGTGGCTGTATTCGGTGGCGTTACCATCATTGCCTATTTAAACTTTCTCATTGCTGGGCATGAATTTAGGGAGCTTTTTTCATTCATTGTCTCAAGACCTGAGTGCTATGCGCTGCCTGCAGGGATTGTGATCATTGGGACGAGCATTTTCCCTTCCGGAAAACGGCGGCAATAGGAGTGATTCTTAAAGCGCTCAAATAAGGAATAATTTTACTTCCGTCTGACCATACTGATTGACAAACAGTTTCTGGAAGTGAGGGGTTAGATTCATGTTATATCTTCATGATGTTTGGGTGAACTGGTTTGAAGGGGAAGAAAACGGATACAATGTGTGCCATTTTCATGAATGGAGAAAAGAGGACGGGGTAGAACTTCTGGACCAGGTTCCTCTCCTTCATGTTGACAGCCTTTTATTTAACTATATTGAGAATGACCTGGCAGATTTGCCTCAACAACTTCTGGATGATATTTACAAAAAGGCTTACCTCAGGAAAAATCATGAACGGACCCAGCTTGATTATTGTTTCGTAGCGTCGGACGGGACTGGAATCCTTGCAGTCGATACAATCGGTTACAATATTCCCATCAGGAAAAGCCGCCTCATTCCCAGGCAGGAACAACTGGTGTATGAAATGCTGGAAAATCAGGACAAAACCCGCTATTCATTCAACCCGGCATCAGCCCCGAAAGATTTCCATATACTCTCACCAGAGCCTAGACTCATGTCAGGACTCACCAGAAAGGAACGGCAATTGAAGCAGCTGTTATTCATGGCTCTCGACCAGCTTCATTCGTCGAAAAACGTAGCCGAAATAAGGTACTGGTATACCGAATGGAGCCCTGAACGTTACAGGGACATCCAGGAGATGAGCTTTGAGGAGGCATGGCAGCAATTATATGCAGATGCAAAGTCAGGATGGTCCCAAAGACACGCCACCTTCTGCGAAAACTTAATAAAAGGGCAGCCATTCTTCGAAAAATTATGGGAGATGGAGCACGGCCCGAAGGTGAATTAAAGAAGGAGCTGATTGGGATCAGCTCCTTTTGGTTGTGAAACACTATTTTCTTTTCCTCCCAAGCCCCATGGCATTTTCCATTTTCTTCAGCATTTTTTGCGCTGTCCGATTCGCTTTCTCTGCTCCGCGGTCCAAAATCTCATCCAATTCTTCGGATTCCATCAATTCATTGTATCTGTTCTGGATTGGCAGGAACTCATTGATCAGCGCTTCCGCCATGTCTGCTTTAAACTGCCCGTATCCTTTGCCTTCATATTGGTTTACAAGTTCGGAAACCGGTTTGCCTGCAATGATTGAATAGATGGTGAGAAGGTTGGAAATCCCCGGCCTGTTTTCTTTGTCAAACGCTATCGTGCCGACAGAATCAGTCACCGCACTTTTGATTTTCTTTTCAATCGTCTTCGGATCATCAAGAATGCTAATAAAGGCTTTTTTGTTGGGATCTGACTTGCTCATTTTTTTCGTTGGATCCTGAAGGGACATGATCCGCGCGCCCTCCTTGGGAATCCGTACATCAGGAATAGTGAAAATGTCGTTATATTTTTTGTTGAATCGCTCTGCCAGATCCCTCGTGAGCTCAAGATGCTGCTTCTGGTCCTCGCCTACAGGCACAAGGTCTGTACTGTAGAGAAGGATATCTGCTGCCATTAACGGCGGGTACGTCAGCAGCCCTGCTGACACAGCTTCCTTTCCTGCGGACTTGTCCTTGAACTGGGTCATTCTTTCCAGTTCGCCGATATACGCGACACACTGCATCATCCATCCTGCCTGGGCATGGGCCGGAACCTCCGACTGGATGAACAGGGTCGCCCTTTCAGGATCAATTCCAACCGCAACATACAATGCTGCCAGGCTGCGGATATTATTCCGTAAAACGAGCCGGTCCTGCGGGACGGTGATCGCATGTTCATCAACAATGCAGAAATAACAATTGTATTCATTCTGCAGCTCGACAAACTGTTTCATTGCCCCGATATAATTCCCAAGTGTGATTGTGCCGCTGGGCTGGATGCCGGAAAAAATGGTCTTCATTTAAATCCTCCTATTGTTGTATATCGGCAGACAAGATTTTGGAATCGGGACAGAGTAATTTTGTGAAATAAAAAAACCATCCGCCCGCTTAAATAGGGACGAATGGTCCGTGCTGCCACCCTAATTACTCCATAAAGAGTCACTCTGTTCCACTGGACATTGCCAGGGGAGCCTCATAACGCGGGCTAAACGCCAGGGCTTACTCAGTAAAAAAAAATTTTCTTCCCTGGAGCTCAAAAGTCCATTCCATCCGCCTGGTTGTTTGTTTCCAGCAGCCACAAACTCTCTGATAACCGATGGGCGAATGTACTCCTCTTTCTCTCAGCCGATTTACTAAACTTATTATAAAATAAAATAACCGATTTTTTTCCAAAAATCAAGGAGCCGATGCAAAAACGGACAATTTGCCTTTTCAAGTGTTCCAGAAATTATTTCAGAATAGGGTGATAGAGATTACTTCATGGCTAAAAGCTGATTATGCCGGGTTCTATTAAAAATCATTTTCAGAAATTATAATTTTATTCGCAAAATCCTACTTGCAATAAATTTTTAAACTCATTATAATAAACGTAACAAACGAATCTTAACGTATTTGTAACATTTCCTCAAAAAACTGTATTACTCAGGAAGTATTATAGGTTTATATTTTGCTAGGAGATTTAAAAACAATATAAACCTATTTTTTTTTGTTACTTTTAAATAGTCAGCCAATTCACATAACTTAAATTGACAGATTATTTAAGCAATATACCTGAGATGTACAGTTGTTTGTGGAAGGATGGACAACGGTGGTTCGTTTGGCGTAAAAATATATAAGGGGGTAATACCGTGAAGAAAAGGTTTTCTATCTTCTTCAGCATGTTGCTAGTTCTCAGCATGTTCCTTGCTGCGTGCAGCGGAGGTGACGAGGCTGGTAAAAGCGGAGAAGGCGAAGGAAGCAAGGAAAGCACCAAGCCACAGGAAATGCGCGTAAACATCAACTCTGAGCCATTTTCATTAAACCCAGGTTTAGCGAATGATGCAACTTCTGGTGGTGTATTATTACAAACTTTTGAAGGTTTGACCCGTATTGACCAGGACGGAAAGCCGCAGCCAGCGATGGCAGAGGAAATCACTCCGTCAGAAGACTTGAAGAAATATACATTCAAACTTCGTGATGCTAAATGGTCCAACGGAGACCCTGTAACAGCCCAGGATTTTGAATATGCCTGGAAATGGGCCCTTGACCCGGCAAATGAATCACAATATGCTTACCAGCTGTACTATGTAAAAGGAGCCCAGGCTGCTAATGATCCTGAAGTCAAAGCACCTCTTGATCAAGTTGGCGTAAAGGCTATCGATGACAAAACTCTGGAAGTTGAGCTTGAAAACCCAACTCCTTACTTCCTTGAGCTGACAGCTTTCTATACTTATTTCCCAGTCAACAGCAAGGTTGCCCAGGCTAATCCAAAATGGCACACTGAAGCTGGTGACGACTATGTTTCCAACGGTCCTTTCAAAATGACTGAATGGTCCCACAGCGACAAAATCGTCATTGAAAAGAACGAAAACTATTGGGATGCCAAGAACGTAAAGCTTGAAAAAGTAGAAATGTTCATGATCAACGATCCTAACACCGAGCTTTCCATGTTCGAAAACGGTGAGTTGGACTGGGCTGGTTCTCCATTCGGAACACTGCCGACAGACGTCCTTCCACAGTTGAAAGACCAGGGCAACCTGAATATCAAACCAATCGCCGGTACTTACTGGTACAAGTTCCAAACTGAAAAGCCGCCATTGAACAACAAAAATATCCGTAAAGCTTTGTCTTATGCGATCGACCGTAAGGCAATCGTTGAAAATATCACTCAGGGCGGACAGATTCCTGCGATGGCTGCTGTTCCTCCATCCATGATCAAAGAAAACGAAAAAGGCTATTTCAAGGATAATGATGCTGCAAAGGCAAAAGAATTCCTTGACGCAGGTTTGAAAGAACTTGGCCTAAAAGACGCTTCTGAACTGCCGCCAATCAAGATTTCTTACAACACAAGCGAAGCACACCAGAAGATTGCCCAGGCAATCCAGGATATGTGGAAGAAAGAGCTTGGCGTAGAAGTTTCACTTGACAATGCTGAATGGCAGGTTTACATCAGCAAGCTGCACGAAGGTGACTTCCAGGTTGGACGTATGGGCTGGTTGGGAGACTTTAACGACCCGATCAACTTCCTTGAATTGTTCCGCGACAAAGACGGCGGTAACAACGATACTAAATGGGAGCATCCTGAATTCAAACAGCTTCTGATCGATTCACAAAAAGAAAGTGATCCAGACAAACGTCTTCAAATGCTGAAAGACGCTGAAAAGATCTTTGTCGATGAAATGCCAGTTGCACCAATTTACTTCTACACTAACGCTTGGGTACAGAACGAAAGCGTAAAGAATGTAGTTGTATCCGGTCTTGGCGATGTGCAATTAAAGTGGGCTCATATTGAATAAGAGCCGCAATAATTGAATGTTTTGAAACAGAGGTATATGGGGTTTTCTGCCCATATACCTTCGTTTCTGATTATAGCTTTATCCAGTTATGGAGGTGTGTCAATTGGCAAAGTATATCGCGAGGCGATTGCTGTACATGCTCATTTCTCTCTACTTGATTGTTACAGCAACGTTTTTCTTAATGAGAATGGCACCAGGAAATCCTTTTGCATCAGAAAGGGCAACGTCTGCTGAAATCATGGCAAGCTTAAATGCCCACTATGGACTCGACCAGCCGTGGTATGTCCAGTATGGCGAGTACTTGGTGAAAGTTGCCCAATTTGATTTTGGTCCATCATTTAAATATAAATCACGGGAAGTAAATGACTTAATCAGTGACGGTTTTCCGATTTCACTTGCACTTGGTTTAGAAGCTATTTTGATAGCAGTCTCTTTTGGCGTATTACTAGGAGTAATAGCTGCTTTAAGGCACAATAAGTGGCAGGATTATACGGCAATGGTCATCGCCGTTTTAGGCATATCGGTGCCAAGCTTTATCATGGCAACATTTTTACAGTATTTCCTTGCAATAAAACTGGGGCTTTTCCCGGTTGCGAGATTAGAATCATTCATGCATTCAGTTTTGCCGGCGTTGGCGCTTGCATCCACGCCTATGGCATTCGTGGCGCGTTTGACCCGCTCCAGCATGCTCGAAGTATTAAGCAACGATTATATCAGGACAGCAAAATCAAAAGGCCTCAGCCAGGGTGTGATTACTGTTAAACACACAATCCGTAATGCCCTGCTTCCAGTTGTTTCATACATGGGGCCATTGTCCGCCGGAATCATCACAGGAAGCTTCGTCATCGAAAAAATCTTTGGGATTCCGGGATTAGGATCACACTTTGTACTTAGTATCGCTAACCGTGATTACACAGTTATCATGGGTGTTACTGTTTTCTATTCAATTATCCTGTTAGCCTCTATTCTCCTTGTCGACATTGCGTATGGTTTAATCGACCCGCGCATTAAGCTGGCTGGCGGAAAGAAAGGAGAATAATCATGCAGCAACCACAACTATCAAATGATAAATTTAAGATTGTAGGCGCAAGAGCTTCAGAAGCTGAAAAAATTTCAAAGCCAAGTCTTTCATTCTGGAAAGACGTGGCCATTCGATTCCGAAAAAACAAGCTTGCTATGTTTGGTTTGGTTTTGCTTTTCATCCTTATCTTCATGGCAATCTTTGGACCATATATGACCGAGCACAGCTATAGGGCTAACGATTTGACGAACACTAACAAGCCGCCTTCTAGTGAACATTGGTTTGGCACTGATGACCTCGGGCGCGATGTGTTTGCCCGCGTCTGGTATGGTGCCCGCATTTCCCTGTTCATAGGGGTCGCAGCAGCGCTTACTGACCTGATAATCGGAGTGTTATGGGGCGGCATTGCCGGGTACAAAGGCGGACGTACTGATGAATTCATGATGCGTTTTGCCGATATTTTATGGGGTGTCCCTTATCTTTTACTAGTAATCTTGTTAATGGTCGTATTGGGTCAGGGATTGGGAACCATGATTCTTGCGATGACCATAACCGGCTGGATTAACATGGCAAGGATTGTACGTGGACAAGTCCTGTCATTGAAAAATCAAGAATATGTTTTGGCATCCCGCACATTGGGGGCAGACGTAAACCGTATCATGAGCAAGCATTTAATCCCAAATACGATGGGGCCAATTCTTGTTACAATGACTTTAACTGTGCCATCTGCGATTTTTACTGAAGCATTCTTAAGCTTCCTCGGCCTCGGGCTGACTCCTCCACTGGCGAGCTGGGGTTCAATGGCTTCCGACGGCCTGCCGGCAATCAGGTATTATCCATGGCGTTTGTTCTTCCCGGCGATATTCATCAGTTTAACGATTTTCGCATTTAATGTTATTGGTGACGGGATGCGCGATGCATTAGATCCAAGATTACGGAAATAGGGGAGTGAGAGAAAATGGAAAAAATTCTTGAAGTAAAAGATTTAGAGGTCTCATTCCAAACATATGGTGGAGAAGTGAAAGCCGTCCGCGGTGTCAACTTTGACCTGTATAAAGGTGAAACCTTGGCGATAGTTGGTGAATCCGGCTCCGGTAAATCTGTTACGACACAGACGATCATGAAACTGATTCCGATGCCGCCTGGCAAAATAAAAAAAGGCCAGATCCTCTTTAATGGGGATGATATCGTTCGTAAAACGGATAAACAAATGGAAAAGGTCCGCGGAAAAGAAATCAGCATGATTTTCCAGGATCCTATGACATCCTTAAATCCTACAATGAAGGTTGGCCGCCAAATTATGGAGGGCCTGATCAAGCACCAAAACATGTCTACTGCATCGGCCCAGGAGCGGGCAGTTGAACTTCTCCGCCTCGTTGGAATCCCGATGCCTGAGAAGCGTGTAAACCAGTATCCGCACGAATTTTCCGGCGGTATGAGACAGCGGGTCATGATCGCGATTGCGCTTGCTGCCAATCCTAAGCTGTTGATTGCAGATGAGCCTACAACTGCGCTTGACGTTACAATTCAGGCTCAGATTCTCGAGCTGATGAAGGACCTTCAAGCCAAAATGGATACATCGATTATATTCATAACACACGACCTAGGCGTTGTAGCGAACGTAGCAGACCGTGTAGCTGTCATGTATGCAGGCCAAATCGTGGAGATGGGCACAGTAGACGAGATTTTCTATGATCCCCGCCATCCATATACCTGGGGCCTTCTTGCATCCATGCCAAGCCTTGAAAATGATGATAAATCTGAGCTTGCGGCAATCCCGGGCACCCCTCCGGATTTGACCAATCCGCCAAAAGGGGATGCCTTTGCTGCAAGAAACCCATATGCACTGGCAATCGATTTTGAAGAGGAACCGCCAATGTTCCAAATCTCGGAAACTCATTTTGCAAAGACATGGCTGCTTCATCCAGATGCGCCTAAAGTCGAGCCGCCTGAAGCGGTGCAAAGGCGTATCCGCAAGCTATCCTCCACCTTTGAAAAGCCTGTTTTAGTGAAGGAGGGTAAATAATGGCTGAAAAATTGCTTGAAATAAAAAATTTGAAACAACACTTTAATGTAGGCCGTCCTAACATGGTTAAGGCTGTTGACGGGATCTCTTTTGATATTTATAAAGGGGAAACGCTCGGTTTAGTTGGTGAGTCCGGCTGCGGAAAATCCACAACAGGACGCACGATCATCCGCCTTTATGATGCTACAGACGGCGAAGTATTGTTAAATGGCGAAAATGTGCATGGCAGAAAGTCTAAAAAAGAGCTTAAAAAGTTCAACCGCCAGATGCAAATGATTTTCCAGGATCCTTACGCTTCGCTGAATCCCCGGATGACGGTTGCCGATATTATCGCTGAGGGCATTGATATCCACGGCCTTGCGAAAAGCAAGAAGGAACGTATGGAAAGGGTATATGAACTTCTCGCAACTGTAGGGTTGAACAAGGAACACGCCAACCGTTATCCGCACGAATTTTCCGGAGGCCAAAGGCAGCGTATCGGCATTGCACGTGCGCTTGCCGTTGAACCTGAATTTATCATTGCGGACGAGCCTATCTCGGCTCTTGACGTGTCCATCCAGGCCCAGGTTGTCAACCTGATGAAAAAACTGCAGCGTGAAAAAGGATTGACGTACTTGTTCATTGCCCATGACTTGTCGATGGTAAAATATATCAGCGACAGGATTGGTGTAATGTACTACGGGAAGCTGGTCGAGCTGGCACCAGCGGAAGTTCTGTACAAGAACCCGCTTCACCCATACACGCAATCACTATTATCAGCGATCCCCCGTCCAGATCCAGAGTCTGAACGCTCGCGCCGGAGAAAATCATACGACCCGAACGTACACCAGTACGCAGACGGTGAAGTAGTAGAGATGCGCGAAGTCGCCCCGGGACACTTTGTATTTTGCTCGGAAAAGGAATTAAAGCAGTATAAGGCCGGCTATAAACATTAATTCATGAACGATCTCAATCATTTGAGATCGTTTTTTTCATTTATGGGTCATTTTTATAATGTATGGAATGATATGCCAATTTATGATTTCATATCTAAAGTTGTCGAAAGTGGGTATGATAGATTATGAGATTATGAGTTTTTATAAAAAAGGATCCAGTGGAAAGGGGCAAGTGGATGAACTTCTACAATGCGGCGGCGGCAGTGATTTTATTGGCTGGCTTATCAGGCTGCCGGCAGGCTGGTGCGGAGGGTGAGGTCCGGAGTGAACCCGGTCAGCAGGTAAAGCGGGAATCAGTGCCAATGGAAAAAGAGCTTCCGAAGCAAACGGAAAGATTTAAGTTCGATCCTGGTGTTAATTTTACATATCCAGATGCTGTGAGGGGTCTATACGTTACCGGTCATTCGGCAGGAGGAGAGAAATTTTCGAGGCTTACATCCCTGATAGACCAAACAGACCTGAACGCCATGGTCATAGATATTAAAGATGACAGGGGGAACCTTACATACATCCCGGAAGAAGCTTCAACATTTAACCAAATAGCACAGCCATATATAAAAGACCCCCGGCAAATGATAAAAACATTGGAACATAAGCAAATTTATCCAATTGCAAGAGTGGTAGTGTTCAAGGATTCTGTCCTGGCAAACAACAAACCGGAATGGTCATTCAAGGAAGGCGATGCAGTCTGGAAAAACGGGCGGGGCGAGTCATTTGTCAATCCGTTTGTTAAAGAAGTATGGGATTATAATGTGGGCGTAGCGATTGAAGCAGCGAAACTGGGATTTCAGGAGATTCAATTCGACTATGTCCGGTTTCCGGAAGGGTTTGAGAATCGGGATACATCATTGACATATTCCAGTGGGGATTATGACAAAATGAATCTGGACAACGTGCAAAAACGTGTGCAGGCCGTTACAGATTTTGTGGCATATGCGAGGGAAAAGCTTAAGCCGTACGGAGTTAAGGTTTCGGTGGACATATTTGGCTATACAGCGACTTTGCCGGAAGCGCCAGGTATCGGACAAAACTTTTCCAAAATATCAGAGAACGTTGATGTGATTTCATCAATGATCTATCCGAGCCACTGGACTTCCTATTTTGGGATTGCGAAACCTGATACACAACCATACCGGATAGTGCATGAATATGCAAAACTGGAGAAGGAAAAGCTGTCGCAATTAAAGTCTCCGCCGGTTTCACGCCCTTGGATCCAGGACTTCACCGCATCTTGGCTGGGGAATGGGAATTACATGCCATACGGGAAAGCAGAAGTGGAAGCACAGATTCGTGCATTGAACGAGCAGGGCATTAAGGAATTCCTGCTGTGGAATGCAAGCAATAATTACACCGATGGGGTGGATTACTCGCCATAAAGAACAGAAACAAATGACAAAGCCTGAATAAATGAATCTCAGGCTTTGTCATACGTATCATATACTTGTGGTGCAATTTATTTCTTGTTCCCCCCGACTGCTTTCCAGCCGGTTTGAACCCTTTCAGACTGGTCAACAAATTCCGATTTGCGTTTACCGCCAAAGAACTTTTCCCCGATTCCGTTTGTCAGCACTCCCATGACTGCAGTAATTCCGACAACGAGCACAGCAACTATCGTTAAATCCAATATGTAGCCACCCATGATAACCCTCCATCAGTCTATTTCACAACAATGTGATAAGAAATGCATGATCCCCGTACACTTATATTTTAAAAGATATTCAGCCGCATTAAAAGAAATAAATGAACAAATACTTTTTACAAAAGAGGGACGGCCCAAGCTTATATGAGCTTGCTCAAATAATGGAAAAGGAGTATATGGCATGCATTGGTATGAAAAATTAAATCAATATTTCCCTGTTGAAGAAATGAAATCGAAGGAGCATATGGAGACACTGCTGAAGGAAAGGTCCGACATTTACCATAAAGATGAAGGTCCCCACCACGTGTTGATGTATGCAGAGCTGGATGACTTTGTCTTTATCGATTACCTGTTTGTGTCAAAAAATGCAAGGGGCCAGGGACTTGGACACCAATTACTGGATAAGCTCAAGGAGAAAGGGAAGCCCATCATCCTTGAAGTTGAACCCGTAAACTACCAGGACTCGGACACTGAAAAGCGGCTCCGGTTTTACAAGCGGGAAGGTTTCGAGCATGCAAGGGCGATAGGATATGAACGAAGGTCGCTGGCCACCAAAGAAATAAATGCGATGGAAATTCTTTATTGGGCTCCAGAGGGGGAAACGGAACAAGCGGTTTTTGAAGCAATGACGAAAACCTACGATTTAATCCACACTTATAAAGATCAACAATTTTACGGGGAGCGTTATCAGCCTGCAGAAGAGGTCCTAACCTTTGATGAGGACAGGGAAAGCAGGAATTTGCTTCGCGACCTTTAAGATGGAACGAAGTACGCTGTAATAATGGATACGTTTTCATTTTGAGGATTACAGATGAGAATGAAAAAAGATTAAAAATTATGTTTATAAGATCGATAACAGGGGTATTTAAAAAAAGATTATTTATAAAAAAAGATTTTTATGGCTTACGGTCGGAAATTTGTAAATATAAACGAATGATATTGTACAATCCGTGAAAGAGGGCGATGAAAAAGTTTATAAAAAATGAAATTTTAGCCAATCAGTTCGTCTTATTATTTGGAAAGCCAAAAATGCTTACATAGTTTTTTAAAAAAAGGGGATACCAAATCCTTTCAATATGGTGTATAATTATTAATAGAAATTACAAAATTAAAGTAATTTTAAATAACACTTTAATGCTGCAGGGCATTATATATAAAGTTATTATTAAGGGAGTGTGAATTAGTCAATGGTCACTTTATACACTTCACCAAGTTGTACTTCTTGCAGAAAAGCGAAATCATGGCTGGAAGAGCATGAGATTCCATACAGTGAGAGAAATATTTTTTCTGAACCTTTATCTATTGATGAAATTAAAGAAATCCTCCGCATGACAGAGGATGGAACAGATGAAATCATTTCTACACGTTCAAAGACGTTCCAGAAGCTTGATGTGAATCTTGAAACAATGCCTCTCCAGGATTTGTTTGAACTGATCAAGGAAAACCCAGGCTTGCTCCGCCGTCCGATCATCATCGATGAGAAGCGTTTGCAGGTTGGATATAACGAGGATGAAATCCGGCGTTTCCTTCCAAGAAAAGTCCGGACTTATCAGTTAAGGGAAGCACAGCGTTTAGTAAACTAAATAATTCAGCCTTCAATTATAAATTAGATTGAAGGCTTTTTTATTTGGAAATAATTAAACATTCCACGAACGGGAATAAATTTGAGTTTTCTGCCTAAACCTGATAAAATTTGTAGAATACTTTCATTATGTGGTAGGCATGTAATGGTTTTGCAAAATAGGTTGCATTTTATTTCCCATAATTGCAGATTTATCATAAAATAAAAGTACAAGATAATCATTATAATTTACCTTTTCTTTAAAGGGAACATAGTTGGTTCATTTTGCCGGAGAAAGGGTAACAAATATATATACAGCTGTTTACGGGGGTATTTTGTCCCTTCAATTCTTGCCTGGAAGGGAGAGATAACGAATGGAAATCGAACGCATTAATGAGAATACCGTCAAGTTTTACATTTCTTATTTTGATATAGAGGAAAGAGGCTTCGACCGGGAAGAAATCTGGTATAACCGTGAACGAAGCGAAGAACTTTTCTGGGAAATGATGGATGAAGTGCATCAGGAGGAAGAATTCGCTGTGGAAGGACCGCTCTGGATCCAGGTCCAGGCTCTTGATAAGGGGCTGGAGGTACTGGTGACAAAGGCCCAGCTATCCAAGGATGGGCAGAAATTTGAGCTGCCCGTTCCGGATGACAAGCTGAAAGATCTTCCCGTTGACGAACGGATCGAGGAATTGCTCGACCAACATTTCAACCCTAACGCTGAGGCGGACGAAATATATGATGAAGAGGAAAGCCTTGAATTTCTTCTTGTCTTTAACGATTTTGAAGATGTAATTGCCCTTTCAAAACGGCCAGGGCTTGAAACATTAAATACAGCGCTTCATAACCTTGATGGCAAGTATTATTTATATATTGAGTTCCCGGAAGATTCATTCGAGGATGAAGATGAAATAGATAATATTCTAAGCATCCTTCTTGAATACGGCCAGGAATCGACAATGACAATATACCGCCTTGAAGAGTATGGGAAGAAGATAATCGAGCAGGATGTTTTCAGTGTGTTAAGAAAACACTTCTCTTGATTGAAAACCGATTTCAGCAGTGGAATCGGTTTTTTCATGCAATAAAGGTGAATCCTTTTGAGAATTCGTCCGTAAGTTAGGTATTATATAGTTAATGTTTGGTGAATTTTGGCTTTTAGTTTTATCGAAAAAGTGCCAAGAGAGAGCCTGAAAATGCAGGCCGTAAAAGAAATACAGGTGATAGACATGAAGAATACCGTCAAAGTTTTACTTTTTATAGCAATTCTTGCAGCCGTGTATTATTTATTCAACAGCCAACTGAAAGGCGGGTTTTTTGGATATGGAAGTTTATTTATTACACTGTCCGTAGTGTTTATCGGATTCGTGATCTCACTCGAGAACCGCCATCCGGCCCAGACTTTGACCTGGTTGATTGTACTTGGAAGCTTTCCGCTGCTTGGCTTTATTTTTTATATATTATTTGGCCGCAATTACCGAAAGGAAAAAATGTTTCGCCGTAAATACTTTCTCGATAAGCAAGCTTTCCTGAAGATTGAAGGGGAGGGAGGCCAGGCAAATGAAGAGAAGCTAAGCAAAGCTGGCGAGCATCAGCAAAAGCTGTTCAGGCTGGCCCAAAAGCTTGGCAACAGCCCGATATCGTTTGCCACTTCTACAAAAGTGCTGACCAATGGCCAGGAAACCTTTAGCCACATTATAGAGGAACTAAAAAAAGCTACCCACCATATACACCTGGAATATTATATCGTTCGGGATAGTAAAATTGGGAATGAAATTAAAGATATACTTATTGCTAAAGCAAAAGAGGGGGTCAAGGTCCGTTTCCTTTATGATGCGGTAGGATCATGGCAGCTTTCAAAACAGTATATCAATGACATGAAAAGTGCGGGAATTGAAGTGGTTGCATTCGGCCCTGTCCGTTTGCCTTTTTTAAATAGTAAATTCAACTTCCGCAATCACCGGAAAATCATCGTGATTGATGGAACGGCTGGTTTTGTGGGCGGCCTGAACATTGGTGATGAATATCTTGGCAGGAATAAAAAATTCGGTTTCTGGAGGGACACCCATTTATTGGTGAAAGGCGAGGCAGTGCGAACCCTGCAGCTGATTTTTCTTCAGGACTGGTATTATATGTCGAACCACAGCTTCATTACAGCGGAATATCTGTCGCCAGTATTGGAGGAAAGCATTCATGGAGGTGTCCAGCTGATTGCAGGGGGACCTGATAACGAGTGGAGTGTGATCAAAAACATCTTTTTGTCGATGATTTCTTCTGCCAAGCACTCCGTGTGGATCGCTTCTCCTTATTTTATACCGGATGATGATATTTTTTCCGCAATCAAAGTGTCAGCTTTAAGTGGCTTGGATGTGAGATTGCTTGTCCCGAAAAAACCGGATAAGCGCATTGTGTTCCACGCGTCCCGGTCTTATTTTCCGGAGCTGCTTGAGGCCGGCGTAAAAGTATATGAATACGAAAAAGGCTTTATGCATAGTAAAATTGTAATCGTCGACGGCGAACTTGCATCAATCGGCACAGCCAATATGGACATGAGGAGCTTCCATTTAAACTTTGAAGTGAACGCCTTCCTTTACCGTACAGGCAGCACCAGTGATCTGGTTGCAGAGTACGAAAAGGATTTAACGGTGTCTACAGAAATTGAACTGGAGCAGTTTAAAACACGGCGATTCGGTTACCGGCTCATAGAATCAACGGCAAGGCTGCTGTCACCGTTATTATAATCCAAGCTGAAAGACCTGGCGGTGTGAGCCAGGTTTTTTTTCTTTCTCGTGGAGGATTATGTTCAGCAATAGCGAAATGATACATATAGCAATTGAAAGGAGGCAAGTGAATGTTAGTTGCAAACAGACAAAATGGCGAAAAGCTGTGCCTGGCAGATAAATGGGACAGGAATGTGCTCGCAGCCTGCAGAAACACGGAACCGTTTTTTTGCCCTCAATGTGGTGAAAAAGTAGTTCTAAAACTGGGAAGCAAGCGGATCTGGCATTTTGCCCACCAGCAGGGAAGCTGGTGCGAATCGCAGTTCGAGCGCGAATCGGAATACCATCTTGCTGGAAAGCTGGCGATGTACAGATGGCTCATAAATCAGGGAGTAAACCCGGTGCTGGAGAAATTTGACCCTTTATGCCGGCAGAAGCCGGATATTGCCTTTGTAAGGAAAGATTGCAGGTATGCTGTCGAATTCCAATGTTCGCCGATTTCCGAAGAAATTTTTGAAAAGAGGACCAATAACTATAAGCGGAACGGCTGCATCCCCCTTTGGATTCTTGGCGGAAAACAAATTAAGCGGGTTGGCGCAACCCTGGCTGACCTGAACAGTTTTCAATTCCTGTTCCTCAAACGAATGAATACAGGCTGGTTCCTTCCCGCTTTTTGTCCTGAGTCCAATCAGTTTATTTTTTTGAATAACACAGTCCCCATTTCTTCTCGCAGGATCATCTCCGGTTTTGCGGTTTTTACTCCAAAACAGCTCTCCCTTCGAGACCTCCTGGCCCCGCAAGCAAAAAAATTCCCTTTATTTCAAAAATGGAGAACTGAATTAACAAAATTCAAAACTAAATACGCGGCTTTTCGCGGCACGAGGAGAGATTTATTCCTGCAGGAACTTTACCATAACCGTCTGAACATCTTCTGCCTTCCCCCTGAAATTGGCCTTCCAATTCCCAGCAATCCATTGATAGAAACACCGCCGCTTATCTGGCAAAGCTATCTTTTTTTTGACATATTCCAATATTGTAAACCGGGAGACATTGTTCCTTTTCACAATGTATTATCAACCTTTAGAACCCGGATAAAACAGCGGCAGATCAAGCTGAGAACCATACCCTTGGCTGAAGGCGAAAGTGCCGTACGGGCAGTCCATGAGTATATGCTGCTCCTCGGGCAGACAGGCTGTTTGATGATGCTGAATCAAACAACCTTTAAAGTTATAAATGTCTTTCAAGTGCCAGGTTCAATCCCTGAGCAAATTGAGCTGGAGGATCATTTTTACAAAAAATACGGGAGTATCATAGAAAATGCCTATTAACCCGTTTTCATTCATGAATCCCGGGAAAATAGCATAAAATAGACATGGTGTTTCTGACCGAAGAACGGAAGCCGCCATCTGGTGCAAGTCCCACTTTCTTGCCTGCAGGGGCAGGATTTTGGAAAAAAAGAAAGAATTGTATTAAATATATTCGCCAACCGAAACAAAGAAGGAGGACAAGGGAATGGCAAATGAAACAAAGGTAAAGACACTGCCGGCGCGAAGTGAGGTGCCAGCTGAACATACTTGGAGGCTCGAAGATATTTTCCCTGATGATCAGGCATGGGAAAGTGAATTCAATGAGGTTAAACAACTGCTTCCTGGTATCAAGGAATTTGAAGGAAAGCTGGGCGAAAGTTCCGGACAGCTTTTCAATGCCCTCAAGTATCAGGATCAATTGCTGGAGCGTCTCGGAAAACTATATACATACGCCCACATGAGGTATGACCAGGATACGACCAATTCGTTCTATCAGGGTTTGGACGACCGTATTAAAAACCTCTACTCCCAGGCCGGCAGTGCACTTGCTTATATTGTTCCTGAAATCCTTGCTGTTGATGAACAGAAGATTAAAAGCTTTTTAAATGAAAATAATGATCTGAAGCTATATGAGCATGCGCTTGAAGAGATCAATCTCCAAAGGCCGCATGTCCTGTCTGCCGAGCAGGAAGCACTGCTCGCGGAAGCTTCGGAGGTAATGGCTTCTCCAGGGAATACATTTGGGATGCTGAACAACGCCGACCTTGAATTCCCGGCCATCAAGGATGAGAACGGAGAAGAGGTCGAAATCACCCATGGGCGGTATATCAGATTCCTTGAAAGTGAGGACCGCCGTGTGCGAAAGGACGCTTTTAAAGGTGTTTATGACACCTACGGCAAATTTAAGAATACATTTGCAAGCACTTTAAGCGGGAACGTGAAAAAGGATAATTTTAATGCGAGGGTCCGCCATTACGAATCGGCCCGGCACGCGGCCCTTTCCGCGAACAATATTCCGGAAAGCGTCTATGAGAACCTGGTGAATACTGTGAATGACCATCTGCCTTTGCTGCACAGGTACGTCAAGCTCCGCCGCAAAGTCCTCGGTGTAGACCGGCTTCATATGTATGATCTGTACACTCCGCTCGTAAAAAACGTCAAAATGGAGATTCCTTATGAGGAAGCGCAAGATATTATCTTAAACGGCCTTGCACCTTTAGGTGAAGAATATATTAGCGTCCTGAAGGAAGGGTTTGAAAACCGCTGGGTTGATGTGCCCGAGAACAGAGGCAAACGCAGTGGTGCTTACTCATCAGGTTCCTATGGAACAAACCCTTACATCCTGATGAACTGGCAGGATAATGTGAACAACCTGTTCACCCTTGCCCATGAATTCGGCCATTCAGTGCACAGCTATTACACAAGGAAGGCACAGCCATATCCTTATGGCAACTACTCTATTTTCGTTGCGGAGGTTGCCTCCACTTGCAATGAGGCACTGCTGAATGACTATCTCCTGAAAACAATAGACGATGAACAAAAGCGCCTGTACCTGTTGAACCACTATCTTGAAGGCTTCCGGGGTACCGTGTTCAGGCAGACAATGTTTGCGGAATATGAACACCTGATTCATCAAAAGGTGCAGAACAATGAAGCATTGACAGCCGAAGTGCTGACAGATGAGTACTATGCATTGAATAAGAAGTATTTTGGGGAAGAGGATATTGAAATCGATAAGGAAATTGGCCTGGAGTGGTCAAGGATCCCGCATTTTTACTACAACTACTATGTTTATCAGTATGCGACCGGATTCAGCGCTGCAACCGCGCTGAGCAAGCAAATCCTAGAAGAAGGCGAACCTGCCGTCAAACGTTATATTGATTTCTTAAAAGCAGGCAGCTCCGATTATCCTATCGAAGTCCTGAGAAAAGCAGGGGTCGATATGACAAGCTCAGAGCCCATTGCCGAGGCGTGCAAGGTATTCGAGCAAAAGTTGTCTGAAATGGAAAGCATGCTGTCATAAAAAAGAACAAAGGATGGAGCGGTTCTTGGCTCCATCCTTTTTAAAACCCCTTAAACTTTTTTCTGCCGTTCACGTATGCTACAAGCACCAGCAGCGAAAAAAACATGACGGGGGCGCTAAAGAATATCGGGACTATATGCATCAGCCCGAAAATATAAAGGCAGAAAGAAAAGAGCACAAATGGGACCATTAAAATGACCAGTATTTTTTTCAAGCGGACTCCCTCCATATATATTAGTTCAGTAATATGTATTCCAATATCACTGCAAACATGCACTGGATTTGACAATATTGTGAAATAACGCACAAGCTCTTGTTATAATGGGACAATCATGGTATATTTAAATCGTGAAGTTGATCACAAACAAACATATACCCTTTAGTTTGACCGTGAAAAATTTCTCCCATCCCCTTTGTTCGTATTAAATAAAGAAAAAGGCCCTGCGGCATGACGGCTGCAGGGCCTTTTTCATGTATTTGTATTGTTACTTTGGAAAAACGTGTTCCGAACAACACGGGTCAGATTTGATTGTATCTCCAGAACATTCCATACTTGGCTGGCACTTGCTCAACTTTTTGCTTGAGCAACAGTTTTTTCATTTCCATCTCAGCCTGGCTGACGGTCATGTCATATACAACGGCGACTTCCTTGGATGCTACCATTTTATAGTGCTTCACAAATGCCTCCAGCGGGGGATGGTCTGCTGCGACAGGCTTTTCCGGAAGCATTTCCTCAAGGATTTGCACAAAAACCTCGTATGGATAGCTTCCTGTAATTTTAATGCCCTCTTCTTCCACATTCGCATTGAAAAACACGAGGGTAGGAATCTCCTGTACGTCCATCTCTGAAGTAATTTTTAAATCACATTGGAATGCTTTTGCCGCACTTTCAGAGTGAATATCTGTCACAAACTCTTCTATGTCCAGTCCGACACTCCTCGCACAAGATTTGAGCACCTCAAAATTTGAGACATTCTGCTTCTCGAGGAAAAGGGCCTCCTGAATTTTCCTTAAAAACCGAATTCCTTTTTTCCGGCCTTGCAGCTCCGCCGATTTAACGGCTATAGATGCAAGGTAAGGCGACGAAACAGGATTTTCGAACCACAGATTACCGTCGCAAGACATGCCGGTCCGGCTTGCCGTTTTCTCCCATAATTCTGCGATTGTTTCATACCGTTTTTTTCTGGTCATATTCAAGTTCGCAAGGCGTCCGCTCAGGATATGCCTTACAGAAAAATACCTGCCATATTCAATTTGCAGTTTTTTCATGATGGGCTCCAAAGCCCAGCATTCCGGACAGAGCGGATCCACAAACATATAGATTTCAATCGGCTTTTTTTCGTTCCCGTGACAATAAAAAGAACCAGAAGAATTCACGAAGTTTTGGTGATTTATGTTCACGGGCTTTCATCCTTTGTATGGTCATCTGGTGTATTGATCATATGCTGGGCTGTAAGTACAAGCCTGGAGTAAAATTCCTCCCTGAGCGGCCCTTCCAGTCCGGCCTCATCCATCGCCTCTCGCATACAGGATAACCATGATTTTGCCCTTGCCGGAGTAATTTCGAATGGCAGGTGGCGTGCCCTCATCATCGGGTGTCCATGTTCATTGGTGTATAACGCAGGACCGCCAAGATATTGAGTTAAAAACTGCTTTTGTTTTCTGGCGGTTTCTGACAGGTCATCGGGAAATACAGGAGCAAGATCAGGATGCTGTCCTACGCGGCGATAAAAAGCATCAACCAGCCGATGAAGCGTTCCCTCGCCGATGGCCTCGAACGGTGTGGGCATTTTCTCGACCATTTAGATAAACTCCTTTTACTACGGTTAGTATTTGGTTATTATTTTAACAAGGCTTTTCGGATATCTCAAACAAACAGCTTTGTACGGGACTCATGCCGCACGCTTTGCTTTACTAATGTACACAAAAAGGCCGTCTGTTACCACTCACAGACGGCCGAAATGAACTGGAAATATTATCCGTAAAACGAATTTGTCACTTTTTTTACGTAATTTTGTGTTTCTTTAAAAGGCGGGATGCCGCCGTATTTATCGACATTCCCTGGACCTGAGTTATAAGCTGCAAGTGCAAGGTCAATATTTTCATCATACCGGTCAAGAAGCTGGCGCAGGTACTTGCTTCCCGCATGAATATTTTCGGCAGGGTCAAAAACATTTTTAACACCTAGTCCCCTTGCCGTACCTGGCATCAACTGCATCAAACCTGATGCCCCCGCATGGCTCACTGCATTTGGGTTGAAATTCGATTCTTTCTTAATGACAGCTTCGATCAGCTTTGCCGGAATCCGGTACGCCTCAGCTGCCTGCTCAATGATTTGGCTGTAATCATTCTTGCTGCCGGACAGCTTTGTCAAATTGACAGGAGGCAGGGCCTTGGCGCTGTCTGTAAGATTTGCAATTGCTGCAGGAGCCTGTGGAACCTCATATGCTGCAGAACTGTTAATACCTTGTCCGCTCAACATTTCCGCCAAAAGTTCATCAAAAAGGTTTCCATCGGAAGGCTGCGAAGAACGGTTAAAGTTCTGCAGTGCCTGCAACTCGAGCATTACTCGTAATTGATTGACGTTCATGAAAATCTCCTTTATGTGTTAATTACGCAGCTGTTTATATTTCTCGTTATAGAATCTTTTTATTTTATTATCGGTTTCCCGCTTGGGGATGTTCAGCTCTTCAAGTAAATTATTGAAAATGCTTAAGCCCTCTATTGCATCGGTCACTTCATATTCTAACTCAAAATCTTCTTTGTTTAAATAGTAACTATGGTCTAAAACAATCAATCCATTCTCGTATTCTTTCTCTGCCCGAAGAGTGGTCAGCGATCCAAAGAAAACGAGACTATCTGTATCGACACGCATATTGGCCAGGCTGTCCTTTATTATGCCTTCAGGGAAGACCGAATGCTGCAGCGCTGCTGAAGCTTCTTGCCCGGATAAAATCTGGCTGGTCTCAAGCAGGCCGGTTTCATCCGGCTGTTTCAAAGTCAATTCGTATTGATTGCCTTTTTCCCTGATCCTGAGTGCCGAGCCGGCATTCTTCAGGGAAAACGACGATGTATCGAAATAATGGTTCACCTGCTTTTTAAACTTGCTGCCGTCAAGCTTGAAATAGGTTTGCAAGCGGGAAAACTCTTCTTTTTTCAAGAGGTTCTTAAATTCGATTTCTATGTGCTGTGACAATGTGCTCTTCCTTTCGCAACCTGCTATGCAGATATTATCTCTTTATTTATCCACAACTTCAATCTTTAGGAGAAATTGTGTTGATATGGTAAAATGGAAACGATTATTGGAGGTTGAAAAAACATGACACAAAGACTGAACATCGTTGAGGCAACAATGGAAAATGGGGAACTTTTGCTTAAAGCAGATTCAGATATAGCGCTTTCCGAATTGGCTGCCACAGGAAGGATGCTGGTGGATTCAGATCACCTGTCATTTATCTATTTGGCTGAATTAGACGGGGAATATACATATATCGCCATGCCGGAAGCAGTCTGGCCACAGTTGAAACAGGCGCTTGATTCAAATCTTGAAGTGTTTGTAGCCGGTGGGGGCAGCCGTTTCCAGCTGGAAGGCTTGCAAGAAGAAATGGATTATTTAATAGATAACATTAAAGGGAACAGTAATTACGGAGAAGAAATGGCCTCAAAAGTAGAAAGCATTTTTTAGTTGGCCAGCATGATCATCCGTTAAGCGACGAAACAAAGAGATAAGACCGGATGAGGTGATCTTTTTTTGAAACACTGGGAATATTTTTTAGAGCCTTATAAGCAAGCAGTTGAAGAATTAAAAATAAAGCTTAGGGGAATGAGGACCCAATTCG
Source organism: Bacillus sp. T33-2 (assembly GCF_002860205.1). Classification (GTDB taxonomy): domain Bacteria; phylum Bacillota; class Bacilli; order Bacillales; family Cytobacillaceae; genus T33-2. Next base: position 397,958 of record NZ_PGVB01000010.1, on the reverse strand, counting down.
ATCTGAAATCTGAGCATTCACCGGTTGAATTTGTCACCGGGAGGGTGAAGCCAATTGCGAGCATCCTTGACAAAGCTAACCTGAAAGGCATCCCTCTCGATAAACTGGAAACAGAGATGCAGGATATTGCGGGACTAAGGATAATGTGCCAGTTTGTTGACGACATCAAAAGGGTAGTTCAACTTTTGAGGAACAGGAACGATTTTGAAATCGTCGAGGAAAGGGATTATATCTCCCATAAAAAAGCGAGCGGATACCGTTCGTACCATATGGTGATCAGGTATCCGGTCCAAACGATAAACGGGGAGAAAAAAATCCTCGCAGAAATCCAAATCCGAACACTTGCCATGAATTTTTGGGCTACGGTCGAACACTCATTGAATTATAAATATAAGGGCCAGTTTCCGGAGGACATCAGGATCAGGCTGCAGAGAGCGGCTGAGGCCGCGTTCCGGCTGGATGAAGAAATGTCCACAATCAGGGGTGAAATTCAGGAAGCCCAGGCTTTTTTCACCCGAAAAAAAGAGATGCAGCAGGATGGGAGTTAAAGGAAGATCAACCTGTCCGGCTTGCTATAGCTGAGGTGTAGATATGAAATTTGCGATAACATCAAAAGGGGATTCCCGTTCGAATACACTAATGCATAAAATGAGAACCTATTTGCTCGATTTTGAGCTTGTGTACGATGAAGACCAGCCGGATATTTGTATCTCAGTCGGCGGGGACGGCACTCTTTTGTATGCGTTTCACAGGTACAGCCGCCGCCTTGACAAAACAGCCTTTGTCGGTGTCCACACCGGACATCTGGGGTTTTATGCCGACTGGGTCCCGGAAGAGATTGAAAAGCTGGTCATCGCAATTGCCAAGACACCATATCAAGTGATTGAATATCCGCTGCTTGAAGTGATCATCCGCTATCAGCATGGCGGCAGGGAAACACGTTATTTGGCCCTGAACGAATCAACTGTCAAGGCCGTTGAAGGTACTCTTGTGATGGACGTCGAGATTCGGGGGGCTCATTTTGAACGTTTCAGGGGCGATGGACTATGCCTGTCGACACCGTCGGGCAGCACGGCTTATAATAAGGCGCTTGGCGGGGCAATCCTTCATCCTTCTATTCCTGCAATCCAGCTGGCTGAAATGGCCTCAATCAACAACAGGGTATTCCGGACTGTTGGTTCACCTCTTATCCTGCCTGCACACCATACGTGCATGCTTAAGCCGGTGAACCAGCCGGACTTCCAGCTGACAATTGACCATTTGACCTTATTGCATAAGGACGTCAAATCGATTCAATTCCGGGTGGCAGATGAAAAAATCCGTTTTGCGCGGTTCCGGCCTTTTCCCTTCTGGAAACGGGTCCATGATTCGTTTATTTCAGATTAAAAAGAAAAAGGAACGGGTCCAGCAGAGGTTAGGGGCTATGCAGCCGGACAAACCTCATAGACCTTGAAATGAAGTCTTATATAACAACAAAGACAGAACAGGAGCAACAGGAAATGGCGAACCGCTTTACTCTTTCCTGGAGGATATCAAGTGCTGATGAGGGGAAAATCCTGCGCGAATTCCTGAGAGAGCAGGGTATTTCCAAAGCTGCTTTGACAGACATTAAATTCAAAGGCGGCTCAATTTTAGCCAATGGCGAAGAGGCCACGGTGAGGTTTATGCTGAAGGAGGGTGACCAGATCACTGTTTTTTTTCCTGGTGAGGAACCGTCCAAAGGGATAATTTCTGAACATATTCCTTTAAACATCCTTTTTGAAGACGACTGGCTTCTGATAGTGAGCAAGCCTGCCGGAATGAGCACGATTCCATCCAGGGATCATCCGCAAGGGACGCTTGCCAATGGCCTGATTGGATATTATGAACACGCCGGGTTACAGGCCACGGCACATATTGTCACCAGGCTCGACCGCGACACATCCGGACTCGTCCTGGTCGCGAAGCACCGCCATATCCATCACCTGTTGAGCCAGCAGCAAAAGGCCGGACGTGTTAAACGATTGTACGAAGCCTTTGCTGAGGGCTCGATTATTGCTGAATACGGCATTGTTGAGCAGCCGATTGCCAGAAAAAGCGACAGCATCATTGAAAGGGAAGTCAATCCTGAAGGTCAATACGCCTGCACCAACTATCGGGTAATCAAGCGGCATGAGCAGTTTACACATGTAGAACTCCGCCTCAAAACAGGCAGGACCCATCAAATAAGAGTCCACATGGCGTTTCTTGGCCATCCTTTACTTGGGGATGATCTGTACGGAGGCAACAGGTGTTTAATCGGGAGGCAAGCGCTACATTGCAAGGAACTTATGTTTAATCACCCGGCGTCCAATGAGAAACTGACCTTTCATGCACCGCTTCCGGAAGATATGAACAGAGTGGTATCAGACAGCAAGCCGGTTTAATCCGGCTTGCTTTTGATTGATTCTCAGGTTGAGTACGCATTATAGAACGGTTTAGAGAGAAATTGACTCTATGACCAAAACGAATGAGCAGGCGGGGAAACTGTCCTTGAAAAGGGCTGTGAAGGACAAAACCGAGCTGGAAGGCGGGGCAGCTGGCATGAGAAGGGCTATGAAGGACAAAACCGAGCCACTCGCCCAATCAATTGTCTATATTCTTTGCAGAAGCTTCACTAGAAACCTATAATCGTTTAGTTAACTCCGCTATTCATCCATCCTCCGGAACTTCTCTTCAACATAAGGCATGGAGGATGGCACGGAAACGAGTTCCATTTCGGGATATCTCAAGGCGGTGAGCTTCCCTCCAAAAACAGTACCTGTATCGATATTTATAGTCCTGTTAAGCTCCCGTGGTTCTTTTACAGGCGTGTGGCCGTAGACGATCCACGCATCGCCGCGGTAGTTTTTTGCCCAGTCACGTCTGACAGGGGTCCCGTCCGGGTTGGTTTTACCGGTGATATCTCCATAAAGCACAAACGTCTTAACCTTGGAATTTTTTTTCCCAATCAAATCCTGCCTGATGCCGGCGTGGGCGATAATCAGTTTTCCATTATCAAGCACGCGGTACAGGGGGGCTTTTTCGTAAAGCTCTATGAAATATTGGCGAATCCGTTGACGTCCCTGATGATCAAGCGCCTCATATTCAGCAACAGTTGTCTCCAAGCCATGGCTGATCTGGACCCTGTTGCCCAGAAAAAACCGGTAAAGCTTGTTACAGTGGTTACCAGGTACGTAATATGCTTCATTTTTTCGGACAGCTAAATTCCATACCGCTTCGACTACTTTTAAAGAATCCGGTCCGCGGTCTGTCAGATCACCTACAAACGCGAGTTTTCTTCCTTCCGGATGCACTGGTGAACCATCCTTCCAACTATATCCCAGTTTCTCAGTCAGCTGTAAAAACTCCGGATAACAGCCATGTATGTCACCAATAATATCCAAATGCATATATTTGATCTCCTTTATTTTAACTCTATGACTTATCTTTCCCTGTCCATATCAAAAGGTATAACTATAACTCAATATTACAAAACTGGGGAGAATATATTGAAGAAAAATGATCGATCCGTGGCATACACCAAGCCAGTAATAAAGTTTAACACGAGAACATCGTGGGTAACAGTAACCATCTCCCAGCAAGTTTCATACCCATTGCTACAATAAGACAAACTTTTAATAAGCGTGCTAGTATAAGATAGGACATCGATAGATAAGCGGAAAGGGGGAAATGATGTGCCAGGCCAACGCCATGAAAATTCAGCGAATCAACAGATAGATACTGAACTGCTGCTCGAATCACTGGAGGAAGAAGCAATTGACCAATTCCGGGAAGAGTTTTTGGAGCTGCATCCGTACGACCAGGCAACCTTTTTTAAGGATTTAGATGAAGATTTGCGGACAAGGGTCTATCATTATCTATCCCCGGAAGAAATGGCGGGGTTGTTTGAAAATCTGGAAATTGAAGAAGCAGAGTACCAGGATGTCCTGGCGGAAATGAGCCCGCATTATGCGGCGGACATGCTCTCAAATATGTATGCGGATGATGCGGTTGATGTTTTGAATGAACTGGACAAGGAACAGGTGGCCAGCTATTTGACAATCATGGATGAAGACGCTGCCCAGGAAATCAAAGACCTGCTCCATTACGAAGAATATACCGCGGGAAGCATCATGACAACAGAGTTCATTGCCATATCGGCCAATCAGACAATCAGGTCGGCGATGTATATTCTGAAAAAAGAAGCGCCTACAGCCGAGACGATTTACTATGTTTACGTAGTTGATCAGGATAAGCGGCTCGCAGGTGTCATCTCGCTTAGGGATTTGATTGTTAATGATGATGATGTCATGGTATCTGAGGTAGCAAACGACCGGGTTGTTTCCGTATCCGTCAGCCAGGACCAGGAAGAAGTGGCCAGAATGATGAGGGACTATAATTTTCTCGCCCTTCCGGTTGTTGACTTTCAAAACCATCTTTTAGGGATTATCACCGTTGATGATATTATTGATGTCATGGAAGAGGAAGCCTCTGATGACTATTCGAAGCTCGCGGGGATAACCGATCTTGACACGATCGACCACAGCCCTTTATCAGCGGCAAAAAAACGGCTGCCATGGCTCGTCATTTTGCTGTTTCTCGGAATGTTCACCGCCAGACTGATTGGACAGTTCGAGGATACATTAAATAAAGTCGCAATCCTTGCGGTGTTTATTCCTCTCATTGCGGGAATGGCTGGCAATACAGGGACACAGGCACTTGCTGTTGCCGTAAGGGGGATTGCGACCGGTGACCTAGAAAAAGAAGATAAATGGAAACTCATTGTCAGGGAAGCCGGAACAGGTTTAATAACCGGCACGATTTGTGGCGTTTTAGTGATGTTTGTCGTTTATTTCTGGCAGGGCGATTTATTTCTCGGCATGCTCGTTGGAATATCAATCTTTTTTACGCTCATTGTCGCAACTCTTGCTGGCTCGCTTGTCCCTTTAATCATGCACAGGATGAAAATTGATCCGGCTGTTGCTTCAGGACCATTTATTACTACGATTAATGATATCATCAGTATTTTAATTTATTTCGGGATCGCCACAATGTTCATGGGCTACCTGGCTGAATAGGGGGTTTGCGAATGGAACAGCATGCATCGGCTACATCGCTTGTCATCGTTATCCTTGCGGCTTTCTTGACTCCAATTATACTGCACCGCCTGAAAATTAAATTTATTCCGGTAGTAGTGGCTGAAATTATTGTTGGCTTGATTATCGGAAAGAGCGGGTTCAATCTTGTCCAGGAAGATACGTGGCTTGCGACATTATCCACCCTCGGCTTTCTGTTTTTAATGTTCTTAAGCGGGCTCGAGATTGACTTCACGGCGTTTTCCAGAAGCCAGAACCGTAAAAGGCTGCCGAGCGGAAAATTGGAGCCCAACACTTTCTATGTTTCGTCTGTCATTTTTGTCGGCATTTTCATCGTTTCACTGGCGTTATCCTATTTATTCGTGCTTGCAGGTTTCATAGGTAATGCGTTTTTAATGACGCTGATCATTTCTACCATTTCTCTCGGTGTAGTCGTCCCCACTTTAAAAGAAGCACACTTGATGAAAACGCATATCGGGCAAATTATCTTGCTTATCGCAGTCATAGCAGATCTGGCCACGATGATCCTTCTCGCAGTTTTTGTTTCCATGTATTCTGAGGGACAGGGGAATACATGGCTGTTGCTGGTGTTGTTTGCAGCGGGTGTGGCTCTTTATTTCATAGGGCGGCTTTTTAAAAACAGGACGATAATCGACGCACTTTCGACAGGGACGACCCAGATTGGGACGAGGGCTGTATTTACACTGATCATTGTGCTTGTTGCGATATCGGAAACTGTTGGGGCAGAAAACATCCTTGGTGCCTTTTTGGCAGGGGTGCTTGTGTCGCTGCTGTCACCCAACCAGGAAATGGTCTATAAGCTCGATTCGTTCGGGTATGGATTTTTAATCCCGATTTTTTTCGTCATGGTCGGGGTTGAACTCGATATCTGGTCGTTATTTAGCGAAAAGAAAATGATCATGCTAATACCGCTGCTGCTGCTTGCCTTGCTTTTATCAAAAATCATCCCCGTTTATATTCTGAAAATATGGTATGACAGTAAAACGGTCATTGCCTCGGGTTTTCTGCTTACGTCAACGCTATCATTGGTGATTGCAGCCGCCACGATTGGCGAGAGGATGGAGGTCATCACTGCGGACATGAGTGGCACTCTCATCCTGGTGGCTGTGATTTCTTGTTTGGTTACTCCGGTGGTGTTCAAAAAACTGTTTCCTAAGGAGGCGGACACGGAGAAAAAGATTAAAGTTTCGTTTATCGGCGCCAACCAGATGACATTGTCAGTATCAAGGGAGCTGGAGCCATCTCTATATGATGCAGTTCTTTTTCATACAAAGCAGGAAAAATCTGAAAAGCAGATAGCCACCTCGTTATTCAGAATTGTTGAAATAGAAGACTATTCAATCCGAACCTTGGAGGCTGAAAGGGTTTTGAATGCAGACATTGTTGTCATATCCACTGGCGATGAGGAAACAAACGCGGCGCTGGCAGTGGCAGCTAAAGAGCGGGGGGTTGAACGGGTCATTGCCAGGATCGAAAGCCCTGACATTGAAGAACGAATAAAGGAACGCGGCATTGAAATATTCTCGATGCTTCTGGCGACAACCGCTCTTTTTAGGGCATTGATTGAATCGCCGAGTGTTGTTAACATCATCACGAACAAGGAGACCTCGCTATTTGAACTCCGGATGATGAATGAACAGTTTGAAGGAATCTCTTTAAGGCGGTTCCCTTTTACGGGAGACGTGATCTTTGTTAGGATCCTGCGCGGCAAGGAATCGATTGTTCCGCATGGGGATACCGAGCTTCATCTGTATGACCGCCTGATTGTCACAGGTTCAAAAGAGTATGTGGATGAGCTGAAACGGGAGCTTGAGTTTGGAGGCTGATGATAGAGGCTTTTCAAATGACGGATTCTATTGTAAAATTAGTATCAGGTACTAATGACTTGTAATAATAGGAGGTTTATCAAAAATGACCCTTTCACTTTCCGGAAAAACATACGTTGTCATGGGCGTCGCCAATAAACGCAGTATTGCCTGGGGGATTGCCCGCTCACTCCATGATGCCGGTGCGCGCTTAATTTTTACATACGCGGGTGAGCGTCTCGAAAAAAGTGTCCGGGAGCTGGCTGATTCCCTGGAGGAAAATCTGCTTGTCCTGCCTTGTGATATTACAAGCGATGAGGAAATTGCTAAATGTTTTGCCACGATTAAAGAAGAGACAGGCACAATCCACGGTGTCGCCCATTGTATTGCATTTGCAAACAAAGAAGAGCTGCAGGGTGACTATTTAAATGTAACACGTGACGGATTTCTGCTCGCCCAAAATATTAGCGCGTATTCACTGACCGCCGTCGCCAAGGAAGCGAAGGAAATAATGGGTGAAGGGGGCAGCATTGTCACCCTGACATACCTCGGCGGTGAACGCGTTGTCGAAAACTATAATGTAATGGGTGTGGCAAAGGCATCCCTTGATGCAAGCGTGCGTTATCTTGCTGCAGACCTTGGCAAATCCGGGATACGCGTAAATTCTATTTCGGCAGGCCCGATCCGCACTTTATCGGCAAAAGGTGTCAGTGATTTTAATTCGATTTTAAAAGAAATAGAAGAACGTGCTCCGCTTCGCAGGAACACAACCCCTGAAGAGGTTGGAGATACAGCCCTGTTCCTTTTCAGTGACTTGTCGCGTGGCATAACAGGTGAAAATATCCATGTCGATTCCGGATACCATATACTTGGTTAAAACGGCATAACACAACAGAAAAAAATTGCTTTTCATGGCGTAATCCAGCGTGCAGCACTGGGTACGCCTTTTTTTATCTTTCTGATTCGTTATGGGCGCTGTCAACCGATGGGCAGCATTTGCATACATATAGGGTGAGCGAAAGATTACGGAGGTGAAACAGAATGTCTGAGCGGAAAACAAGGAGAGAACCTTTATTATATATACATCAGCCAATGATTAAACCACCGGATTTTAAAATGCAGCAAACCTATTCAACGAAGAAAGCTAAAAACAGGGAGGCAGAAGTGCCGCTGGATCAAGGTCCGGCTGCAACGGAACCAGCAAAGCAAGGGCCAGCTCCGGAAATGAAACCGGAAATAAAACCGGAAATAAAACCGGAAATGAAACCGGAAGTGAAACAGGAAGTGAAGAAGGAAATACGGAAACGCAGGGCATTTTCAGGGCCTTTAGAAAATGATGATCAGGAAAGCATTTTTGGCAGACAGCCCCACGCCAAAAGTAGTAAAGCTGATTCCAAGCATGATTTGGAACAGACAGAAGTCGTCCAAAAGGCTGCCGCAGACAGTTCAGAACCCGCCCAAAAAACTGCCGCATCCGAAACCCGCAATCCTGTTGCAGAAAAATCCAATTTAAACAATGAGGAATTATATGTTGAAAGCAAAAACCAAATATTCAAACAGGAACGCAAGAGGAATTCGTCCTTTAAATCGGTGCCAAGGGGACAGTACTCGTTTCAGAGAGTAAAAAGCTTCAGGGAAATGACGATACCTGAACGCTTGTCATATCTGGAAGGTTTTCCAAAACAGCTCCCTCCAGTGGCCTGTACCTTTAAGACTGGAGACAAGGTGTATAAGGGTTTTCTGAGCAAAAGGAATGAAGACACGATCGAAATAGAGGACTTTGAAAACACGATTATCTCATTAAACATTGACGGAATCAAAGAAATAAATATTGTTGGTTATTAGGCGTGGCCTGGCTTGCCTGAGGGCCTGCGAAGGAGTATGTGTGCGGGATGAACATTATCAATTAAAAAAGGGAAGCCTGCCGAAACGGAGGCTGGCTTCCCGGGATTTTTAGTCTTCACAGATTCTCAGGTTAACATCGGCGATGCACTGGACGCCGCAGAAGCAAGACAGGTCAACGGTAATGCAGTCGTTCGTGCTTCTGAAACGGTCGACATCACATACTTTGTCTAAATCAACGCAGCAATCCTTGGTGATGTTCGCTGTAACTAATTGGTTTGCATTGTTCGAAGTTGGCGGACAGAATTTTAATGGCTCGAGCACACGCAGTACGGCACAGCAATTGTCGAAAATATCTTCGACACGGAAGAAGATCGATACACAGGAATGCTCGCTGCCCCGGAAGAATGCGTGAAACGGTGATCCATCCGCTGTCTTCAATATGAATACACGAGTATCGGCATTTGCTCTCCTGCCCGGTGAAATCAGTGCACCAAGCGGCTCGAGGAAACAGTTAGTAGGACATTCACAATCTTCCTCAGCAGCATCCTGGATGTCTTTAATTGCGCGCACGACTTCGCAAACGCAATTTCTGTGAAATTTATTGTTGTTTTCAATTCCGGCTACATCGTTGTTGTTATTGTTCTTTCCACAACCCATGATTTTTCCTCCTTTTAAAAATTAGGTTTTATTTACATTAATAACATATTGAAATATCGAAATTTGGGTTACGGACAAACGCCTGTTTTTTGCAAAAATGGGCATGAGGACAGGCCAAATATGAGAGGGCTGGACATGGAAATTACTATACTGGACTTTGTTATACTTTGTTTTGCCAGCTTCCGGCTGACGAGGATGCTTGTTTACGACAAGATTGCTGAATTCATTAGACGGCCTTTTTTTGACGAATTAGCGGAGATGAATGAGGCAGGGGAAACAGAGATTTATGTTGTGCCGAAACAAACGGGAATAAGGGGGTTTTTTGGAGATTTACTCAGCTGCTACTGGTGTACGGGAGTGTGGGCTTCAGGCATCCTCATCATCATGTATTATTTTCATCCGGCATTTGCGGTGCCGGTGCTGCTGGTCCTGGCAGTCGCCGGAGTTGCTTCCTTGATTGAACTTGGGGTCCAGGTGTTGCAAAATGAATAAAAAAGTCGAAGTGTAGGCAGCCGACGGCACAAGCTGTTGAAACGGGCATAACCTAATGAGTAGCCATATATTTTTCAACAGCTGGGAGGGGCAAAAGGATGCTGGGCAAAAAGGCAGAACCATCTAAGACGACGCCGCAGCCGGCAGTCAAAAGGAAGAAAAAAGGCTGCGGGTGTGGGTCAAAAAAACGGAAAAAGACACAATAAAAGCTGCCGGCCTCCCGGCAGCTTTTTATATTTACACTAATTGGTAATCTGTAAATGCGCGAAATCACTCATAAATTGGCTGGGATGCGAGGAAAATAGATTCAGGCACATATATAGCTAAAGAAAATACATAGAAGGGACACGGATGACAATCATGCGGATTCTGTATGGTGTTTTTTTAACGTCTATTATGATTATTGCCATTTCTGGCTGTAACCAGAATAGAAGCACAGAGGAGAGCCGGACAGCCATTTATAAAACAATCGATCCCCCGGCTGCATCGATAGGCCCTCCTAAGAAGGATCATCACAGCGTTGCACAGGGAGCTGAAAAAACCGTCGAACAATTAGACGAAATCTATGATGTAGCTGTCATAAAAGGCGGCAAAGAAACACTCGTTGCCTACAAAGTAAAGCATATGCAGCGGTACAGGATGAAGACGATAGAAAAGGAAGTAACCGAAAAACTGTCAAAAAAATATCCTAAAGAAAAATTTACGGTGTCCAGCGACTATAAAATCTTTATTGAAACGGTTGAACTGCAAGAGCGAATGAAAAGACCGGATTATACTTCGAAAGAAGCCGAAAAACAATTGAAAAAGATTATTAAGCTTAAACAGGAATTGACATGAGAAAGGGGCAGCCAGATGGGGGAAAACCAAAATAAATCACCACAACAAAAACAGTACCAGCAGCTTCAACAAAAGCATGAGCTGAAACGGCCGGTGCTTAAAAATTGTATAAAGGCTTTCATAGTCGGCGGCCTCATTTGTTTAGTCGGACAGGCGGTCACTTATTTCTATATATATTATTTTAATTTCACTGAGCAAACAGCCGGAAATCCGACTGTCGCAACCATGATATTTATTGCCATGCTGTTGACAGGATTCGGCATTTACGACCATATCGGGCAATTTGGGGGTGCCGGCAGTGCCGTCCCTGTAACGGGGTTTGGAAATTCCGTTATTTCTGCAGCGATTGAGCACCGCACCGAAGGGTTCGTCCTTGGGGTTGGCGGGAATATGTTCAAGCTGGCCGGAACGGTTATTTTATTCGGTGTATTTTCAGCGTTCGTCGTTGCACTGATACGCACGCTTATCACAATGATGGGAGGATTGTAAATGCTGAAAGGAAAGCAGTCCTGGGTGTTTGCAAACCAGCCGGTAATAGAGTCGTCTTCGGCTGTGGGTGGGCCTTTCGAAGCGGCCGGGAAACTTGCGGATGACTTTGATATTCTTCACGATGACTTATGGATGGGCAAAGATTCTTATGAAAAGGCCCATGTACTTTTATTGGAGGAAGCCATTACTACAGCTTTGAAAAAAGGAAATTTTCAACAAGAAGACATGCATTTTATGCTTGCAGGTGATTTAATTAATCAAATAACCCCCTCAAGCTTTGCTGCGAGGACACTGGAAATACCCTTTTTTGGCCTGTTCGGTGCATGCTCCACTTCGATGGAGGGCCTGGCGCTTGCTTCCTTTATCATCAATAATCAAGGTGCAAAGAAGGTCGTCACAGGGGCTTCAAGCCATAACGCCGCAGTTGAGAAACAATTCCGCTATCCAACGGAGTACGGGGGGCAAAAGCCGCCAACCGCCCAGTGGACGGTAACTGGAGCCGGGGCAGCTGTCGTGACGGACAGTCCTGATAAACAAGGGAAGCTTGTAACAACCTCTGCCACAATAGGAAAAGTAGTGGATATGGGGTTGTCGGACCCCTTTAATATGGGAGGCGCAATGGCCCCGGCAGCAGCGGATACCATCATTTCCCATTTCGAGGACATGAAAATAGAACCATCGCACTATGATCTGATTGTTACAGGAGACCTTGGCAGAATCGGCCAAGATACAACGCTGGAGCTGCTTCATAAACAGGGTTTGAAGCTGGACACGCAGACATTTAAGGACTGCGGCCTCATGATTTACAAAGATGACCAGCCGGTCCAGGCGGGGGCCAGTGGTGCGGGCTGCTCTGCGGCTGTGTTGTATGGACACTTATTGAAGCAAATGAAGCAGGGAGTGTTTAAACGGATTCTGATGGTGGCGACGGGGGCGCTCTTATCTCCATTATCGTACCAGCAAAAGGAAACCATTCCGTGTATTGCACACGCTGTATCAATTGAAATGAATGAATAAGGAGGGATTGGCATGCTGCCAATGTTTTTTTGGGCTTTTGTCGTCGGGGGTCTAATCTGTGTGGTTGGACAACTATTATTCGATGTCGCCAGACTGACACCGGGCCATACGATGAGTCTGCTGGTTGTAGCTGGAGCTGTACTTGACGGCTTTGGGTTGTACGAACCACTGATGGATTTTGCCGGAGCGGGGGCAACCATACCCATAACAAGCTTCGGAAACTCACTTGTCCACGGGGCGCTGCAGGAAGCACAACAGCACGGCCTTGTGGGAGTATTGACAGGGATGTTTGAAATAACAAGTGCAGGTATTTCATCAGCCGTCCTCTTTGGGTTCATAGGAGCGCTCATATTCAAGCCAAAAGGGTAAATATAAAGGTTGGTGTCTATGCCTGGCATTATTAGCACCATTGTCCGTTCGATATTGCTGATCATAGGATTATTTTTTATCACAAAGCTGCTTGGGAAAAAGCAGCTTTCAAGTTTGTCCTTTTTTGAATATATTGTCGGGATCACTGTAGGAGATATTGCCGGGACGCTCTCGATGGATCCTGACCTGAGCCTGGCCGATGGGCTTGCCAGCATTGTTGTCTGGTCATTTGTTCCATTGGCTATTTCTATGGCCTCGTTAAAAAGCAAAAGGTTTAGGGATATCGTAGAAGGCAAAGCGGCAATCTTCATAAAAGATGGAAGGATACTAGAAAAAAATTTGCGGAAAGAGAAATACAGCATTGATGAATTACTCGAACAGCTCAGGAAAAAAAGTGTGTTCCGTGTTTCGGATGTCCAGGTGGCTTATCTTGATTCAAATGGGGAATTAAGCGTTCTTCTTAAAAGGGCAAGCCAGCCACTTACAGTGGGTGATGTTGCCATGGATACAGGCGAGATTGAGGAACCTCAATCTGTGATTATGGATGGCAAGATATTTGAGGATGGACTAAAAAAAGCAGGCTTAAATAAACAGTGGCTGCTAGATAAGCTAAGCAGAAAAGGCAGGTTGCCTGAAGATGTTTTTTTTGCAGAAATAGACCAGGACGGAAACCTGTTCGTTGACCTGTACGAACGTCAGCCGCGGCCGGAAAGATCCTGACAATGATGAGAATCTGGTAAAAGAAATCCGCGAAAACATTTGAATTATCTTCAAACATGCGTACCGGATTGGGAGTTGGCCCAAACACTTCATATACACATTTCATATGTTGTAATGAGTAAATCAAAGTGAGGTGACAATATATGGGCTACGGATACTGCGGCTGGGGTTACGGCGGCTATGGCCACGGCGGAGGTTATGGTTCAACCTTCGTTTTAATCGTGGTGTTGTTCATCTTGTTAATTATTGTTGGCGCAAGTTTCTATCACTAAAAGATAAGACATGCCATCTTATCGTTTAAAGAAAATGCCGTTTCCATAGAAGCGGCATTTTTTCATTCCATGGCTGCTAAACTATTTTTTTAGAATTTTTCGAATAATAGTTGAATATTCTACCAAAAGAAGTATACTTGTAATCAGAAAACCGCCAGCCATGTCAATGAAATTACATAATATTAAGGTGCATTGCCTAAGGCTGATGGATCACCTTGTTCGGTCTCCGAAAAAATGTAAACGGATACAAAAATATGTGAGAGGTTAGGAGGAAAAACATGAGTGTGACAAAACCGTGGCTTGCCCATTACCCAGATTCTATTGCGAAGGAAATTGCCATTCCGGATAAATCACTGCCAGATATGCTCCAGGAAACAGTGGCCAAGTTTCCATCGCATCATGCACTTTCTTTTTACGGAAGAAAGATGACATACCAGGAGCTCCAACGCGCCGTGTATGGTTTCGCGTCTGCTCTTCAGAGCAATGGGATCGAGAAGGGCGACCGTGCCGCAATCATGCTTCCAAATTGCCCCCAATTCGTTGTTTCTTACTATGGGGCCTTGACGGCGGGAGCCATCGTAACACAGGTAAATCCCATGCTGGTGGAACGCGAATTGGAGTATATTTTAACTGACTCAGGAGCGGAAACCATTGTCGTGCTTGACGCCCTTTACCCGAAGGTAAAAAGTGTCCAAAGCAGCACAAGCCTCAAAAACATCATTGTTGTCAGCCTGCAGCCATCTGAAGTTGATTTCTCCCCCGATACCACGTTTGAACAATTTCTGGCCAGCGCCGGCAAAAGCTTCACCCCTGTCACAATCGAACCCGCAAATGATATCGCAGTGCTTCAATACACCGGCGGAACAACCGGAAGGTCAAAAGGCGCAATGCTTACTCACCGCAATATTTTTTCAAACGTACTTCAATCATACGAATTTTTTAAGAATGATATGGAAATTGGCAAGGAGAAGTATTTGACGATCATTCCGTTATTTCATGTTTTTGGAATGACATCATGTATGAATTTCGCTATATTCACCGCTTCCGAGTCAATAATGCTGCCCAGGTTCGAACTGGAGGAAGTCCTGAACACAATTAAGCAGGAGCAGCCAACGATTTTTCCCGGAGTTCCAACAATGTATGTAGCAATAACTAACCACCCGGATGCGGAGAAATATGGCATCAGCAGTATCCGGACATGCAACAGCGGCAGTGCGCCAATGCCAGTCGAACTGTTAAAGGAATTCGAGAGGAAGACCGGTTCCATGATTCTGGAAGGCTATGGTTTGTCGGAAACGTCTCCAGCCACCCACTGCAATCCGCCGTTTGCTGAGCGGAAACCGGGCAGCGTCGGCATAGGATTCCCATGCACTGATTATAAAGTGGTCGATCTTGCGACTGGAACCGAGGATGTGCCGCCAGGAGAGCTGGGCGAGGTGATCATCAAGGGTCCGCAAGTGATGAAGGGCTACTGGAACATGCCGGAGGAAACAGCCAATTCATTGCGTGACGGCTGGCTTTACACAGGGGATATCGCAAAAATGGATGAGGAAGGCTATCTGTATATAGTCGACAGGAAGAAGGATATGATCATAGCCAGCGGATTTAATATTTACCCGCGCGACATCGAAGAAGTCTTGTATGAGCATCCTGCAGTTCAGGAGGCAGTGGTGATCGGGGTTCCCGATGCATACAGGGGTGAGACCGTAAAAGCCGTAATCGTGCAGAAATCAGGTAAGACTGCCACAGAGGAAGAAATCATCGCCTATTGCAAAGAAAACATGGCGGCCTATAAAGCTCCAACAATAGTCGAATTCAGGGAACAGCTTCCAAAAACAAGCGTCGGAAAAATCCTGCGCAGGGCATTAAGGGAAGAAGTCCAGGCAAAGTAACGCATTAATTGGCTGGGGGCAGTCCCCCGGCGGAGTAACGCGTTAATTGGGTAAGGGTCAATGCTGGGGGTCAGGCCCCAACTCACAGCTTCTGCTCACGTTTTCATGCTTTCTTCATACTATAGAGTAGTTTAAGAAGGAGGCATGAAATTTCACATGGATAATCAATTCTTCAAGAACGTGGAGAAGAAGACAGGCGTGAATATGAAGGATATTTTTGAATTGGCAAATTCTCTGCAAAGTGCTAACTTCAAGGATGAAAAGACGGTAAGGGGCGTCATCCGCAAGGTTTCACAAATTGCCAATAAGCCGGTTTCTAAGGAAATGGAAGACAAGATTGTAAAATCAATTATTAATGATGGGAAACAGCTTGACTTCAACACTATTTCTAATATGATCAACAAAAAATAACTGGCCGATAGAAAAGCGGAAGCGCCTTGCCCAGGAGCGATAGGCATAAGACGAGCCGAAGGGACGGCTGCTCTTTAGCCTTCTTGGCGGATTGGCTTATGACCCGAGCTATTAGGCGCTGGAGCTGGACACTGCAAACAAAGACCTGGCACTAATCCAGGTCTTTGCTGTGTGCCGCCTTTTTAATTTTTGACAATAACCTTGAGGGATTGGCCTTTCTGCCCCGCCTGTATTGCGGAACCGATATATATAAATGCTTCCTCGCCCTGGTCACGGCGACATAAAGCAGCCGTCTTTCCTCTTCCAGCGGCTCACTGTTCCCGTTTCTGAGTGCTTCAAGGGAATAGTCATGAGGAAGACTCCCGTCGACTGTACCGATAATATATACATTTTGATATTCAAGCCCTTTTGAGCGGTGGATCGTGCTTAATGTTACTGCATCGGTGAGGTTCTTGCCGAACCGCTTAATTTCCTGGTTCATCGCCGTCATATGGTCCGCATGCTCCAGGAATTCTGCCAGGCTGCTGAAATTGCGTGCGGCAACTTTTAAGTCGCGGATGTCATCTGAGCCTTTATCCCATTTGTTGCCTTCACTGCCGCGTTTTTTTATGAAGTCCTGGTAGCCAAGGTCTTTCTCAACCATTTCAATCGCCGCCAGCGGTGACAGCCCGGAGAGCGACCTCACAACCGGAACCAGCTTTTTCAGTTTTCTTTCCTGAAATGCAAATCCAGTATTTACTTTGGAGAGTGCTTCCAGCATGGAGCAATCCTTTAAAATACTTTCCGCCTGTATGTCCCGATAGACTGACTGCTTTAAAAACAGGGAAGGGAAAATGTTTTTAATTGCTTCCGCGTTGTCCTCGTTGTAACTGAGCCTGAAAAACGACAATAGCCCTCTGACAATAAATCGTTGATAGAAGGATTCGATATCCTGGTCCATTTTAAATGGCAGGCTTGAATTAGTGAGCCTTTCAAACATCGCCCTTCCCGCGGTATTCGTGCGGAACAGGATCGCAAAATCCCCAGGACTTGCTCCCTCGGAAATTTTATCCTGGATATCAGTTAATATCATCGTTGCTTCTTCTTCCTCGTCGAAGGGGTAAAATAACACAGGCTTGCCATCATGAGAATATTGAGCCCTCATTTCCTTAACATGCCTTGCCTTGTTTGAAGATATTATCGTGTTGGCAGCTTCGACGATTTCATGGGGGGAGCGGTAATTCTGGTTCAAAACAATCGCCTTCGCCCCGATAAAATCTTGCTTGAATGTAAGCAGGAAACCAGGGTCGCTTCCACGGAATGAATAAATCGACTGGTCATCATCACCGACAGCACAGACATTATTGTTTTTGTCTGAGAGCATCTTGATTAATTCATACTGAACTTTATTGATATCCTGAAATTCATCTATTAAGAAATATTTAAATCGATCCTGGTAGGAGGCCAGCAGGGCAGGATTTTCTTTAAATAGCTGCAGGCAACCAATCAGCATATCGTCAAAGTCAAATATCTGCTGTTTCTCCTTCTGCTGTTCATAAAGCTTATATAAAGCCGCTGCCTTTTCCTCCCACGGCGATTCCGGGAGAATCTGGTCGGGACGCAGCATCGTATTTTTCCAAAAACCTATCTGCTGAAGGGCGAGATCAAAAGCAAATTCTTTATCATCAAGCCCCAGATTCTTCCCTGCTTCTTTCAAAATCTGCTCCCGCTGCCATTCCTTTTTTATCAGTCTTTCTGAAGACCATTTATCCTTGGCATGAAAAAGGAGAATCTTGTAAAAGATACTGTGAAAGGTGCCGCTCACAATTCTGTTAATCTGTCCCGGACTCATGTCGGGGTAATGATAAAGGCGGTGCTTCATTTCAGCCGCTGCTTTCGCTGTGAATGTCACAAGCATGACCGAACCTGGGTCGATATTTGCTTCTTTCAGCATAAAAGCAGTTCTCGCAGTCAGCACCCTTGTTTTTCCACTTCCTGCGCCGGCAAGGATCAGCAGGGGGCCGTCGATATGGAGAATTGCCTTCTCCTGGTTGCTGTCAAAATGTATACCAGCCGCTCTAAGCTTTTCAAGATAATCATAATCAAGACTCGGCACCGCAGGAGCTGCAGGACTAAAGGAAGAAGCTGTATGTACCTCCTGTGAAAATATAAATGGTGTGCTGCTGTCTTCCGTTATGTTGACCGGCCTCGATTTTGGGATTCTGAAGCCGTTGTTTATCACATATTGAACTTGCTCTTGTTCAAGTGTTGCGCTCGTTTCAACCACCGGATCTTTACAAGCCGAGAGCCGGGAAAGATGATGGTAGAAATGGGGAGGCATTTTTATTCCCAGGTAAAGCCGAACTGGTTCCTTGCAAACAGGACAGGAAATTAACCCTTTTTTCCCGTCATCAAATATTCTCTGATAATCTTCTCGCTTTATCTTATCCAGGTGAATCGTTTTGTGATTGATAATTGCGGTTTTCATGTAAAACTACCCTCTTTTTTGCCGAAAATAGACAACTTCTATCATAACAGAGTACCTGCATTTCAAAAAGGTAAAATAGTAGGTTATCAACGGACAAAAATGGGGTATTAAAAAAGAATGATATAGTAACCGAGATTTGATGGATTGTTGAAGGGGGATGAAAGGACAATGGGGTATATTCTTCCGGTAACGAATTATCAGTATATGCAATATGCTGAACGGGAAACAGGGGTCGACTATGATCCTTTCCCATTAACAAGGATTACAAGCATCCGCAAACAAGATCCGGTGCAGCAAGGGGAAAGCCTGGCTGGGGCTGTTCAGCAGTACAGTGCTGTCCGGCCTAAGTCTTCCATAAAAAGAGTAAGCCATAGAATTGTTGAGCGAACTTTCGCCGAAATGACCGGAAAAGGGAAGAATTTCAGCCAAACAATCTAAAAGGACGGACAAGAAAAGCCTCTGCCATTCCGGCAAGAGGCTTTTCTTAAAGATTAGGAAAGCATATTTCCCATTTCGAGCATTGTCCTGCTCCTGGGCAACGCGCTTGCGCTTTTCTTATTTCAATGATTTTTTCATGGTTTTGTGGGGTATTCCTGCATCAAGGAATTCTTCTGACACGGTTTCATATCCAAGCTTTGCGTAAAAAGGAATGGCCTGGGTCTGGGCGTTAAGTTTTAATGAAGTAATGCCATTGGCTTTCGCATAGTCTTCTATTCTGTTCATCAACGCCTTGCCTGCACCTGTATTGCGCTGTCCTTTCAACACGCAGATTCTTTCGACCTTGCCTATGCCGTCTATTACCCGGAAACGGCCTGCTCCGCCCGGGCTTGATCCGTCATACAAAACAAAATGAACGGCCTCAGCTTCATGCTGGTCGATTTCTTCCTCTTCCGGTACGTTTTGCTCTTCTACAAAGACGGTCTTCCGCACCAGGTAAGCATCATTAAGTTCTTTTTCACTGCTGACAACTTTTACTTCCACTTTGCATTATTCCTTTCCAAGGCGAAATGTTTCATATACAGTCCAGGATCCATTTTCGAGCTGATAAAGCAGGTGGATTCTGTCAACGGTTTCGTCAAATTTGACTTCTTTCATTCTCAGCGAGCCATAGACATCCGAATGTTCATCATCGGATAGCTTTTGCCCAATCGTTATGTGCGGAACAAAGTTGTATGTCTGTTCGCCATCGAATGAATCCTGTAAATCCTGCTGAAGCCTTTCCAGCTCCTCAACCGGTTCGACTTTTAAATAAATGACATTGTTAGTGGGCGTGAATGAGCCGAACCGATACACATTTAACCGGACGGGGCTGGATGTTTTTGCAATCTCATAGACTTTATCAGATATTAGCTTTACCTGTTCTTCCGTCGCTTCAAATGCTTCCTTAAGCGTCAGATGTGGCGGGATTAAAGCATAATGAGGGTCGTAGCGCTTCCTGAAGGAATTCGCGTAATCCTGGATTTTTTTTGACGGAAAAATAACAATCCCATATTTCATGCAGCTACCTCCATATAAAATAATAAGCGTATTGCAGGATCAAAGCTGATGTCTTCATAGTTTATATTCCATTATAACAAATTTTCTAAATATACTATATACATACATGACAAAGGTATATTTATTTTGCAAACATCCGTTTAAGCGCGCGTTTTATATCCGGCTGCCAGTAAGTCCAAGTATGGTTCCCTTCAAATTCATCAAAGATGTAGGAGAAATTTTTCCTTTTAAATATACCTGACAACTGCAGATTGGGGCTTAAAAAATCCTGATCCACGCCACCAGATGTTTTCACTGAGGTTTCCTGGTTTCCTACCACATGGTAAATACTCAGCAGGGAAGGGCTGCCAAAGTGGTCGACAGCATGAAGGACATCGTCATTGACATAAGGAGATTGCAGCAAAACTTTGCCAAAACTGTGCGGGTATTGTAATGCTGTCATCAGCGATACTGTAGCCGCAAGAGAGTCACCAATTAAAGCCCGGCCCATTCCGATTTGATAGGAAGGAAATTCATTGTCCAGAAATGGGAGAAACTCATGGGAGAGGAAGTGGATATATTCTTTGTTCCGCTCACCCCGTGGGTGGTATTTATTTCTCCTGTCTTCAACGGAGTTATAGGGAATGCCGACGATGATGAGATTTTCAATTTCCTGTTTATATAAAAGTTCATCAGCAGTTCGTCCGATCCTTCCAAGCTGAAAATAATCACGGCCATCCTGGGCAATTAAAAATGAATATTTGTATAACGTTGAAAAGGAGGCCGGCAAATAGACGAAGAGATTGATTTCCTCTGCCAGCTCCCTGCTGTTGAGGGAAATTTCCTGTATCGTTCCTTTTGGATATTCCATCCGCTCTGTTCCTCCGCTCCATCTTATTCACCATGATTTTACCATACCGTACTATGAAAATCTCATGCGGACACCACTCAGGCTTCAAAAGTGATATAATAGGGAGAAAGATACTGAATATTCATTTTATAATCGAGGAGGTTATCATGGAACACGCAGTTTGGACGCTGGCGGAGGATGTAAGAAAAGATACACTCGGAATACTTGAGTCAATACCTGAAGACTTATGGGATGTCGTCCCGGAAGGATTCAACAATTCAGTCCGCTGGAATGCAGGCCATATATTAATGGATCAGTATTTGTGGTTCTATCACAAAATCGAGGATGAGATGCCATTACAGGGGATTGAGGCTTTTTTTGCGTATGGAACTTCCCCAAAAAGCTGGGATGCCATGCAACAGCCGCCATCACGTGAGGAAATTTTGGCCTTTCTTAAGGAGCAGATCCCATTTTTAAAGGAGACGTTTCAGTACCGACTTGACGAACCGTTATTGGCAGAGTCGGAATCAGGGATTAAAACGATTGGTGATGTCATTTCAAGGACTCTATACCATGAAGGACTGCATGCGGGGGCGTTAATTGCGATGAGAAGACACATTCTGGAAGGCCAACAATTACATACATAATCAAAAGCCTGGCTCAATAATGAGTCAGGCTTTCTTTACCTCCAGCCGTCCGGCAATCAGTGACAGCGCATAGTTCACAATAAAATACATAAATGCCAGCATCAGCAGCATTGGAATGACATAGCTTACTTTTTGGCCGTATATGATCTGGGCATTGTGTGTCAGTTCCGGGAGGGCAATGACAACTGCCAGGGAAGTATCCTTCAAAAGTGAGATAAACTGGCTCACAATTGGAGGAACCATGCGCCGCAGTGCCTGGGGCAGGACAATATATCTCAACGTTTGTACATAACTTAGCCCCGATGATCTTGCTGCCTCAGTCTGCCCCTTATGTATCGAGTTCAGGCCGCTGCGGATGATTTCCGACAGCATCGCTGATTCAAACACAGTCAGCGCTGCAATTGCCGCCACTGTCGGGGTAAGTTTGATGCCGATTTCAGGAAGGGCGAAATAAGTGAAGAAAATAATCAGCAGCAAGGGCAGGTTCCGGATCGTTTCAACTACGACAGCCAAAATATTCGAAACAATGGGTACCTTCGCATAACGCAATGTCCCGATTGCTCCCCCGATAATGAAGCTTAATATAATGGAAACAAACGCAACCTTTAATGTCACGCCAAAGCCTTCAATCAAAAACTTAAGATGATCAGGAGAGTATGCACCTGCAAAATCCATATCTATACCTCCTTCAATTACTCTTAGCCAGGCGTTTTTCAAGATATCCTACACCAAGGCTTAACGGAATGGTCAATATCAAATAAAACATTGCAACAAATATGTAAACATCAAACGTGACAAACGTACGGGACGAAACCAGGTCCGCCTGGTACATCAAGTCAAGCCCGGCGATGACGCCTAAAATTGAGGAATTCTTTACGAGATTGATAAATTGGTTGCCTAGCGGCGGGATTACAATTTTGATCGCCTGCGGGAGAATAATCATTCCCATCGCCTGATTATAGGTCAGTCCTGACGAGCGGGCAGCTTCCATCTGTCCCTTTGGCACTGATAAAATTCCTGCGCGGATCGCCTCTGCTATGAAGGCAGCCGTATAAACTGTCAGGGCAATCGTTCCCGCAGTCAAACCATCAAATTCTATTCCCACCGTCGGCAAGCCTAAATAAAAAAAGAAGGCAATAATAAGTACAGGAATATTGCGGACAAACTCCACGTAGGCTGTACCCAGCCAGTTAAGCCACTTAATCGGTGCAATCCTCATAACCGCTATCAACGTGCCTAGCAGAAAACTTGCGACAAGTGCAATCAAGCTTGCAATGATGGTGTATTTGAAACCCTCTAAATAAATGTCAAGATTGTCTGTAAAAATCGAAAAATCCAGCAATGATACCACCTCTCTTAACTAATCAGGATGAGCAATAATGCCCATCCTGAAAAATAAGACTAATTATTTTTATTGTTCCTTTATCCATTTATCTTTGATTTCATCATACTTGCCAGAATCCTGGACTGCCTTAAGCGCCTTATTTAACTCTTCGACAAGTTCGGTATTGCCTTTTTTGACGGCAATTCCGTAAGGCTCTTCAGTAAAAGTGCCGCCAACCAGCTCGAAAGATGGATCTTCATCGGCCATTCCGTAAAGGATCGCATCATCAGTTGTCAAAGCATCCCCTTTACCGGATTTTAAAGCCGTGAACGCTTCTGCATAATTTTCAAATTCCAGTACTTCTGTTTCCGGCGCTTTTTCACGGATATTGATCGCCGATGTTGAGCCCTTTACAGCCAATACCTTAGTGCCCTTCTTCAAATCTTCTATTCCTGTAATTTTGCTGCCTTTTTTTACAAGCAACGATTGACCTGCTTCAAAATAGACATCAGTGAAATCTACTTCTTTCTTCCGTTCTTCCGAAATGGTCATCGTTGCGATAACGGCATCAATTTCGCCATTGTTAAGCATAGGAATCCTTGTTTTTGAAGTAACCTCTTTGAACTCAACTTTCTTTTCATCGCCAAGGATTTCTTTTGCAAGCTGCTTGGCCAAGTCGATATCGAAGCCTTCAACTTCACCTGAACTTGGATTCTTCAAACCGAATAAGCGGGTATCGTGCTTAACTCCAAAAATGATCTTGTCACGCTCTTTAATTTGGTCAATAACACCATTAGCTTTTTCGCCTCCGCCACTGCTGCTGCCGCTTGTCTCCTCATCATTGCCGCCACAGGCAGCGAGAAGCAGCAAAGCGAACACAGAGACCAAAGCAATTTTCAAAAATTTCTTCATTCTAATTTCTCCCCTCTTATCTTTAATGGTTTAAAATACGGCTGAGGAATAGGCGAGCCCTTTCTTCACGCGGGTTCGCAAAAAACTCGGCCGGTGTCGCTTCTTCCAGGATTCTGCCGTGATCAATAAATACAATGCGGTCAGCCACTTCTTTGGCAAATCCCATTTCATGGGTGACAACGACCATTGTCATGCCTTCTTTGGCGAGTGCCTTCATAACATCCAGCACCTCACCGATCATTTCAGGGTCGAGTGCCGAGGTCGGTTCATCAAACAACATGATTTCAGGCTTCATCGCCAGCCCCCGTGCAATGGCCACACGCTGCTGCTGGCCGCCTGACAGCTGTGAAGGATAGGAGTCGGCTTTTTCAGGAATTCCAACTTTTTTGAGGTAAAATTCTGCCGTCTCCTTGGCCTCCTGTGCTGATTGGCCGAGAACTTTGATCGGTGCAAGGGTGATGTTTTCCAATACGGTTTTATGAGGATATAAGTAAAAGTGCTGAAACACCATCCCGATTTCGCGCCTTAATTTGTTGATATCGGTTTTTTTGTCATTGACTGAGACATCATTGACAGTCAGCTTGCCATCAGTTATCGTCTCAAGCCTGTTGATGCAGCGGAGCAACGTACTTTTACCTGACCCCGATGGACCTACGACCACAACAACCTCGCCTTGATTGATGGTGAGATTGATATCCTTCAGGACATGAAAATCCCCAAAATACTTATTTACTTTTTCAAAAACAATCATGCTTTTCCTCCTTTAATGAGAGAGATATATGTATGCTTGGCATAATAATTAATCAGATAATATATATTTAATAATTGTAAATTATACGAAATATGTTATATCTGATTATAATATATTTTCTGAAAATTAGTCAAACTTTTACATGGTTTGCTATTTTAATATATTTTCATATATATCCTGTTTGAAAGTTAATTAAACACTTGGCAAGCAATCAAAGTCTCATAAATCACCGCGAGAGGGGGCAAACAAAAAGAGACCGGATTCCGGTCTTGATGAGATACATTAGCTGGATTTATATAGTGGAGGCTTAATGGGCAGGATGGAAAGAATATTGTCCAGTTTGAACAGCCTGTTTTCATTTCGCAAATAACAGAAAGCTTTTGCGTACGAGCCCTTTAATTCCTTGATAATTACTTTCCGCTGCGTGATTTCGTTGCCGCCGGAAAGGTAAATCATCTCCAGTGGCTGCCTTGTTTGGATGGCTCTTCGTAAAAGAGCGTTCATAATGGATCCCGCCTTGTTCATTTTCTTATTATATTATATGCAAACATACGTTCTTTATGCAACTATTCAGGAACATTCGTTCGTTTATTAATAAGACCCAGCTGGTTATTAATAAACGTTCTTTGTGCAATTGTTTACAGTCTGTTCATTAAGATTTGGCAAATTTTTCTGCAATTTACCGAAACTAGGCTAAATTAGTGGTAAAATAAAGAAAAATGCAGAGGACGTTGCACGTGAATGCCGTAGAACTGAAAAATGTAACAAAACTGCTAGCTGGAAATCCAGTGATTAGCGGGCTGGATTTAATACTGAAGACAGGGGAAGCAACTACGGTTATCGGCCACAATGGTTCGGGGAAAAGTACCTTAATCAAGCTGCTAGCGGGAATTTTTGAACCGACACACGGTGTAATTAACAGGATGACAGCCAGAACCGCTTATGTTCCTGAAAGCTTCCCTGAACAAATCCGGTTCAGGTTGAGGGAGTATTTGCTGCTGTTAGGGAAAATGACCGGGCGGCATGAAAACGAGCTCATAAAGGAAATAGGCATATATGCAGATATGTTCGGTATCACCACTTACCTGGATGTACCGCTAAAACAATGTTCAAAGGGCACGAAGCAAAAAGCGGGAATTATTCAGGCACTCCTTCATAAACCGGAACTTCTGCTGCTCGATGAACCATTGACAGGTCTGGATCCCGCATCACAGAATGAACTTTTAAATCAGCTAATAGAACTAAAGCAGGAATTGACGATCGTTTTTACTGCGCATGAGCTGCTCCTTGTAGCAGGTCTTGCTGACAGGGTGATAGAAATAAAACAGGGAAAAATCGTCTCAGATCAGTCGTCCGCAAAAAGGGAACTATACCGGTCAATTAAAGTTACCTGCACTGAGCTGGTGGATTTCAAAGTGATACCTGGCGTGATTACCGTACATGCAACAGGAAACCAGCAATTTGTACTGAATGTGCAGGCTGCCAAGTCGGATGATGTGTTGAAGTACCTGCTCGAACATCAATGTTCTATTTTGCAGGTGGAAACGGGGAATGAAATTGAGCTCGTATCTTAACTATCAATTAAAAAGCTATATAAGGTCATACAGGTTTATTCCGCCTGTCACCGTTTTTCTTGGCTGGGTGTTCATTTTGTATGCATATAAACATGTCCCCATTTTAAGCAGCTATGCTGTATCAAGCATTGTTTTATATTTAATGATGACGTGGATTGCCATGTCTGTCTTTTCACTGGAAGATGACAGTGAAAAACATATCCTTTTTTCACATTTAGGCCAGAAAACAAAATTTTTATTTGGGAAGTGGCTCATCTGCCTCATTTGGCTGGCTGCGTTATTTTTGTTTGCTGAATTGTTCCCGATTGTCACTAACAGTTTTAAAGGCGAGATGACGGGAGTGCATCTTGGACTATCTTTTTATAGTCATCTTGCAATTGGAATATACGGAATTTTAGTTGGAACATTTTTTGCTGTGGCCACCTTTGCATCGAGAAGGTATGCGTGGCTTGCGGCAATGCTCGTGCTGATGGTATCGCTTGCTTCTGAATCACTGGCTGAAGCACTTCCGCTGGTAAAATGGATTCTCTGGTTATTCCCGCCTGTCGTTAAGGTCATAGCCTGGCTGGGAGAAGGAGACGTCGTTCACCTGGAAGGAGCTTTCTGGAATGATGCTTTAATATCGATTGCATATATCATTATTGGAGCAATTGTCGTGATGTGGTCATTTAAAAGGAAAGAACAATAGGAAAAAATATTTGTATAATGTTTTAGAGGAAATATATTGAGCGTCCACTGAAACCGGGATTTCAGCCTCTGCCTCAGCAACCGGACAAAAGCCTTTTGTAGTGCGCGAAAAAAGTGTGGTAAATTAACTTTGCAAATACTATTGACTTTTTTTATTAAAACCGTATAATAATACTTGTACCTTAAATGACGACTTGTTAGCTCAGCGGGAGAGCACTTCCTTGACAGGGAAGGGGTCGGGGGTTCAAATCCCTCACAGGTCATCCAGATAAAAAGCCTCAAATCCATGGTGAACATGGGTGTGGGGCTTTTTTTGTTTTGTATCCACTAAAAAATTCACTGTAACATCACATTATCGAAGTGATTTGGCTATGTTGAATTAATACACTAATTTGAAACTAAACGTTAGTAAATATGCGGTAATTGCCTTATACAAAAAATGGGTATAAAATGCATGTACAAGGGTATATACACATATAATTGGCGGGAGTGGGTCCGGTGTTTGATTGGGACAGGGATAATATCCACCATATTTTTCGTCACGATATTGAACCACAGGAAGCGGAAGAAGTTTTTATGACCCGGACCGATGCGTTCATAATGCCCATGGAGGGAATAAAAAAATTATTGGCAAGAGAGAAGAGGGCCGTATTCTAGCCATAGTGTTTAGAAAAAGGGAGAAAAAAATCAGGCCAATCACAGGATGGGATGCCACGGAGACGGAAAGAAGATCATACAACCGAAGAAGGAGATAAAAAAATGGATGATAGAAAAGAGATGATTCAAAACAGGTTTGAAAACGAATCAAAAGCGAATTCATCGGAAGAAAAGGAACGTGACGAATTGGGCAAGATCATTATTCATGGGCTAAGTGAAATTCCGGAAAACATGACCGAAGAAGAAACCTTTACATTTTGGAATACACATGCCATGAGTGAAGAGCTTTTGGAAGAGACCTATATCGAAGATGAAGATGACGACCTCCCTCCGCCAAGGAAACAGTCTACAAAACCGATTAACCTTAGAATCGAAAATGATTTATTGGTAAGACTACAAAAAGTTGCGGAAATTAAGAATGTTCCTTACCAGACACTGTTAAAGCAATTTGTGGCAGAAAGAGTCTATGAAGAAGAAAAAAGAGAAAAGATTTTGACCTAACGAACCACCTATGAGGTGGTTTTTTGTGTGCTGAAATGATTTTTTTAGACTACATTAAAAATACAGTTGCTGCTAAAAACAGTATGAACAACAAATTTAGCCCTTGATTGTCTTATAATTGAAATATGGAAGTATCCACATGTTATTAATGTTGCTTTAGATAAAAGCATCTTTTCTTCATTTGAGGGGGTTCATATGTGGTTTCTTAGAAATGTGCATATCTTTCGTTGTTCTACTCGTACTGTGCCCCTCCCGCTTGTGTTTTACTACAAGAAGGAAGAGTTGTTTTTATTTTCGTTAAAATTGTACTTACAATCAGTGAATTTTTCAGAGGCATATTATCGGGGGAATCATTCTACTATATTCTGGGGGATGGCCGAAATGGCCCTCGCCTTTTAAATGAACGATGTTGTAAACTATTTTACCTCTTCATATCTCCCCATATCAGTCGAAATGAATTCAGAGTGAAACTGGGTGCCAGGCAATATGAAAAATAGACCGTCCATTATGGCGGTCTTTATAATTTTGTGTTGAAGAAAAGTATGGACAATTACGGCAGTCTGAAAAATATTTTACCAGAATTAAAAACCAAAATTCTATGAGTACCGTCAAATGTATAGAAAAAAGGGTAAGGAGGTGATGGTCACGAATCATTGCAATGCAACAAGTTTTACTGAGACACAAGATAATTATTTAATCAATACAAATCGTGAAATTTGGCTGAATCACTTAATGGATAACCATGGAGAAAACATTATCAGGCTGGCCTATAGTTATGTCAGCGATAAATCAGCGGCGGAGGATATAGCACAAATTACGGGGGTGTTTTTGTTTAATATTTTTCATGCTTTAGTGCTTACTGCTATTATATTGATTTCAATGGATTCTTCACATAAACAACTGAAAGAAGAGACACTTTAGGATAAATTACTCCACAGATAATAATTTAAGCTAAAGATATGACCAAATTTATCATTTTCTCAAATTCCCACATAAAAAGAAGGGGCCAACATTGATATAAAAGCAAGAGCTACCCCATACAAAATTAATCCAATCGGCACACAAAACGTCATGGTTCTTTTTTATCCTTGCAGCGATTCCTAATTCTGTATGGTATAGGCAATCTTAAAACATCAATGTTTTTCCATCATTTAGAATATCATGGTAACCAAAAGTTTCATAAAGCCTTCGGACTCCACGAAATGCATTTAAGCTGATGCATAGGTAGATTGTGGGTAATATGCATTGGTTTATGTCGATTTTGACCTGACAGCCGTATATTTCATTTTTTCAGCTGTTTCACGGCAATAATATAGTTCTCATGCCATTTTTCCCACTCGCCTTTGGGGAACTCCATCTGACGCCCATCCAGCAATGCAGATAAAACATCCAGTGTTACGTGCCATCCTGACAAGTCTTTTGGGGTATGATCGGTTAATGTGCTAATAAACTCCTTCAACACCAACAGGCAGCCATCAGGATTCGGGTATAATTCAAATCGGACGCGATCATTGCCCCATGTGAATTCCAGGACAGAATGAAGTTCATAATCTAAAATTTTCATATCAATAAACGTCCCGGAACCATCTTTCATATCAAATTTTATGGTACCTCCTTCTCGAAGTTCTTGTACTTGAAGGTTCGGGAACCAGTTTGCCAGCTTATCATTCTCTGTCAAAGCAGCCCACAGTTTTTCCACTGGATGTTTTAATGGACGATCATATCGGGCTAAGTAGCCACTCTCAATTTTCTTCAATACAGCTAACATTGATTGTTTCCTCCTATTTTGCTGGATATTTTGCCCAAAACCGTTCAAATTCGCCATTGAATTTATGTATCATCTGTTTTATTTTTTGCTGGAAATTGGGTTCATAATCATGTTCTGACATGTCATAATCTACGTAAATTCTGCCCTGCTGGTTTTCCTTTCCATAGTCGAGCAGATGGTTGATGTTTGAGTTATATTTTTCCCTATGTTCATCTACCAAAATATCGGAAACTTTTATACCGTAATCATAATGATAAATCACATCGTGTTTCTCTAAACCATAGGCGGCAAGAGAAATTTTTCTGAGAAGGCATGACAGGCATATGCCACAATGGGCTCTGTTGTTCTTGTCTGGATTGATTGAGATATTGTGGCATGTAACAGTTTTCTTGATCTCAGCTTTAAATCTGCTGTCCATATTATTCAGGACTTCACCCAAAGTAAGGAATGCAAATGAGTTGGATATCTTAACATCAACGCCTATTTCTTTCAATATGCGATTATAAAGTAAAATGGTCTTTGCAGAATATTGACTGCCAAACTCAGGATTAAAAACTGACATCCCATTTTGGTGAGCGAACACTTGATGAGAATGGTTCGAGAGTGCTTTTGCTGTAGCCAACGACAAATGAACCAGCGGTCTTGCAGCTGAATGATGAACCCTTTTAGAAAGGGACTTCTTCTTTGCAATATGAATAACAGAGTCAGGACAAGACGTTTGATAAACATTTTTCAGGTCGGCGTGTGCTTTTGCTTCTTCATTATTCGTAACGAAAGCTACATAATCGCTTATTATTCCATTTGAATAATTGTTGAAGGCACCAGCGAGTGAATCAAGACTTTCAGAAAAAACCGTCACAGCCTCTTTCATGTATATGGAGTCGGGGATTAAATTTGGTTCGGGCAGCAGGAAAGTGGTGCATTGTTCAAACTTCAACTCAAAGGATTCCCCATAAATCCAGTTTAGTAAATCTTCAATGCCCGTTTTTAATGACACCCATAGAAACATATCATTTACAGGGACGACTATTTTTCTCTTCCTGGGAGAAGGGTTTTTTGAAGTAAGCTCTGTTTGGTATATAGCATACATGACATTCACCAGATCACTGGCAATCTTGTATGTATCGATTTCATCACCAAACGAGAATTGTTCAAGCAAATCCAAATGCATGCTATGATTGATTTTAGCCATAATAAGTTCCCTTTTGGCGCCAGATTGATATAATGGACGCAAAATTCATATATGCTCCCCCAACCGCGAAAATATCGATTTATCACCATTTTAGAAAAATTAAAAGCCCCCGGCAAATTGGAGGCTTGAGGGTTTCCGTAAACGTGAACGGGTGAAGGTCTGTAAAAAGCAAAATGGGCTGGAAGAAACCGTATTAGCTCGGTTCCGGCAGGCAGTCAAAACCGAACCGATAAAAAGGAAGCAACTTGTAGAAAAATTCTGCAGGTTCCTTCTTTTTACGTGACAATGAAGAAGGGTGGTTTATTGCTTTAGATATTAGGCAGCATATGAAGTGTTCGTATTTCATTAATTTATGCTGGTGGGTTCAACAATACGCTCTAAAATATTGAGAAAATGCTTTATGTCCAGCGGCTTTGTCAAATAACTGGTAAAACCAATTTCAAGAACCTTCTTGATGTCGCTTGGCATGGCATTTGCGCTTAAGGCCACTATCGGTACTTCCGATGTTTTTGTAATTGCTTTTAATCGGTAAAACACTTCCAGTCCGGATATATCAGGCAAATTAAAATCCAGCAGTATTAAATCGAAAGTTATTTGATCCGCTGCAAGCAATCCTTCTTCCCCGGTACGGGCAATGACTAGATTATAGTCCGGTATTGCATTAAACACACAATCCAGTAAGTGAATATTAGATTCATTGTCTTCTACATATAAAACATGGATTTGCCTTCCGTAGTTAAGGTTCACTTGTAATCTCTCGGTGTGAACATCTGTCTGACGCCCATCCTTCGTTTCTATGTTGAGGCTGAACCAAAAATCGCTTCCTTCACCTACAACGCTGGCTACACCTACGTCACCGCCCATCAAGGTCACTAATTGATTTACAAGAGGCAATCCAATGCCGGCGCCCTCTGCATCCGTGCCATCAACACGATAGAATGGCATAAAAACCTTGCGATACTCTTCTTCGGTTATCCCTCCACCAGTGTCTTTTACATGAATGAACAATTTATCCGCTTTAATACATGCCGATACGATGACTTCTCCATTCAGGCGGTTATATTTTATGGCATTGTCCAGAAGATTGAGCAATATTTGCTTGAGGCGTATTGGATCGGCCATGACAAAAACTCTTCTGCATTGATCGAATTCAGTTCGAATCATAATGTTTTTTTTCCTTGCTATTGGTTCAATGTTTTTGATACATTCACTAATCACTTTATGGACCGGTACAGTACCGAAGTTCATTTTTAATTTGCCTGATTCGATTCTGGACAAGTCCAATATTTCATTGATTAACTGCAGGAGATGCTGGCCACCTTTTACTATTTCCTGGACATAATCAAGTTGTTCTTCATTTAGAGAACCATCCAACTCCAACAACTGGGCAAAACCAAGAACGCCATTGAGGGGAGTCCGGAGCTCATGGCTCATGTTCGACAAAAATTCCGATTTAGCCAAATTTGCCTTTTCGGCCGCGTCTTTCGCCTTGATCAAGCTTCTTTCTAATTTTTTTCGTTTGGAAATATCCACAAACTCAAAGATGTGGCCGCTGAATTTTTTATCAAAATTAAACGGGATATATCTCGCTTCAATGGTTTTACCATCTATTGTTTCCACTTCATCGGTGAGTCTGATTCCTTTTTGCATCGTATTTATAACTAGTTGGTTAATGGCTGCTTTATTTTTCCATATATGATGAAAATCAGGTGAGGGCTTTCCAATATAATCTTCAATTTCCCCAGGAAGTCCGAGCACTTCAAGTGCTTTTTTATTTGTGAGAGTAATTACCCTATTTTGATCGGTCGCAACAATGCCATTATCCAAATTTTCAAGAAGTGTCTTTTGGAAAGCATATGACTCCCGCATCTGCAATTTTTGTTCTTTCTGCTTCGTAATCTCAAAGAATGAAACGAGAGCTGCGTTTTGACCAGATTTAGTAATAGGCTTTGAGTTGAGGGAAAACCACCTGGTTTGTCCATCCCGCTTAAGGGCACATATCACATTTTGAAATTGAAGCCCTGTTTCAATTGTTTTATAACCTGGCCATTGGGAAGGCGGTATTGGGTCTCCTGCTTCATTGAAAATCTCAAAACCGAATTGTGCAGCAGTTTCAGGGTCGTAACTGCCTGCGACGATGCTAGTTAATTTTTCAACATTTTCATTTAATGGTGTAACTTTTCCATCTTGTTCTAAAATCAATATTCCTTCCATCATTGTTGTTACGACAGACCGGTACAACATTTCCGTTTCGCGGATTTGTTCTTCCTTGGCTTTTATTTCGGATATATTGATGGAAGTGCCGACAATTTCAACCACTTTTCCGTCCTCGAACATTGGCCTTAGGGTGGTCAAATAATGAACATTGTTAAAGCGGGTTTCATACTGGAGGAATTCCCCGGCCCAAGCCTTTTGAAAAAAATCCTGCTTTGATTTGACGAATTCAGCCGGAAAAAATTCATGCACCCGTTTTCCGATGATATCCTGGGGTTTAAGCCCCAGCTGATAAAGCATTTCTCCATCACAAGAGGTATGGATAAATTCATTGCCAATCTTTTTGACTTTATATATCATTCCTGTATTCCTGAAGTCTATTGGCGAGATAAAAAACATGAGTAAAACTAGCTCCTTTAACAGGTGTATTCCTGTATGTTGTGTAGCACATCAGAATGGTTCTACAGCATTGCACCATCAATGTTTCATGTATCACGATTAGTAAATATATTCTGTTTCCCATTTAGGGTAAGGTATTTCCGGAAGGGTTCCACATACGGGGGAAAGGTAATCCTGTGGGGTTTTAAAAATATAGTATGTTAAACAGATTTGTTCAACTGAATTTCTGGCAATTTTTGCTTGGCTATCCTGGCCGTTTCATCGTAACCGTTAAAATATGCTTTATACATATTCCCATATGCTTCAACCCTGCTTAAATATGATAAGTTAATAATGTAGGATCTGTGCGAAACCATAAATCTGGAATCGAGGACTTTCAGTAAATTGGTCAATGAATCATTAATTTCAAATTGTTGATTCCGGGTGTGGATCACCGTTTTGCGCTCGGTTCGTTCAATAAAAAAGATGTCATCAAAGGGGATGAACGTCATATGGTTATATTGTTTAATCAATAGATTCTTTGAATCTTTTTTTCCAGTATCTTTGTTGGCTTTCAAACGCTCTGATGCCCTTTGCAAAGCCGTATATAACCTTGCTCTTTCAACCGGTTTTACAATATAATCTGCGGCACCTACATCAAAAGCCCTTACCGCATACTCTTCATTCCCGGTAATAAATATGACCTGCAACCCAGGAAAAAGCATCTTGCAGGACTTGATGGCTTCCATGCCATTCAGCTCAGGCATGCCGATATCGACTAGTGCGATCTCCGGTTTTTTTGTTGTGACAAATTCAATCAATTCCTCACCATTGCATACTTCTCCGATAATCTCATATTTAACCAGATGTTTAATGAAATGTTTTAACAATTTCCTCAATGAAGGATCATCTTCAGCTATTACTATTTTCAAATCAGACATCCCCTTTTGTGTTTTGCGATTCCTATCTCTAAACATGTTTTATCCTACGAAGTAACATGAAAATGGCTAGCTGCAAGTGTTGGCAGGCTACCCATAAGTCGAAATTTGTCGTAATACTAATACTTTAGCAGACATGAGGAACAGCGCAAGGGGAAATCCGCTCATTTTGTTCGGTAAATGTTGTTAAAGAGCAAGTGTATAAGCATATCATTTCCAGCTGAGTTGGAATCATTAGTTGCGTGGCAAGGGGGGACAGTGGTGGTCAAATGTTTTTCGAATCTTTTTATATATTATATATGAAAAACAACAAATACCCTTTGCCCAACGATACCGGCATGCCGCTTGCCAAAGTTGAATCAATGTCGTACCATAATTGTTCTAAAAAAGGTTATTCAGGGATTGGGGTGGAAATATATATGGTGAAAGGGGGATCGGTATGAAGACAATGGAAAATTCTCATGTATCAAAGCTTTGTGCGTTCCTGGCAATACCATTGATTTTTTTTTCAAGTGCGTGTGGAGTAAAAGAGGAGGCATCCCCTAAAGTGAAAAAATCCCATAACGGAGAAAACGCAGAACAAGCCGAAGCTCCGATGCAGCCGGAGAACCAGGATAGTGGTGAAATTGACGAAAAAGACATCCCCGACATTCCAATCCATCCGATACAGGAAGAAAAAAATGCAATCAGGACGAAAGCAATAAAGAGTTATTTGGCAGAAAATTTTCCGGGCGTTTCATGGTACCAGCTAATTGAAAATATGCAAGTGACGGGCGAGAAGCTCACCATACGAAATAGTGATGCTATTGATGTCAATGCGCGTAAAGGTGCAGCCAGTGCTGTTTGGGAATACGTGAACAGCAGTGCCAGCAACTTCAAGCTGAAAACAATTGTGTTCCAGGACAAGGACGGCAAAATGATATCGTTCGAAACGAATCCACAACACTAAAAACCAGGTGATTCAAATAAGGAACCAAAATACCAAAGAAGGATCGTTGAAAACGGTCCTTTAATTCGTTTCATAGTTTTGTGCGAGCATTTAGAATTTTCCTGGTTATTCGTTTATTTGTTAAAATATTATTACAACCGAACACATAAAGGGGGCCAGTCAATGATTCAGTTCGACAACGTTTCAAAGCATTATCCTGATGGCAGCATTGCAATAAAAAATATGAACTTGGAAATTAAGAAGGGCGAATTTTTTGTGCTGATTGGGCCGAGCGGATGCGGCAAAACGACAACCCTTAAAATGATCAATCGCTTAATTGATCTGTCTAACGGGACAATTTTCATCCAGGGCAAAATGATCAGTGATTATGACATTCACGAATTGCGCTGGAATATCGGCTATGTCCTTCAGCAAATCGCCCTGTTTCCTCATATGACGATTGAAGAAAACATTGCAATTGTTCCTGAGCTAAGAAAATGGGACCGCAGAAAGATAGAGGAACGGATTGATGAGCTGTTGGAAATGGTCGGGCTGGAGCCGGATACATACCGCGGCCGAAAACCCGCGGAGCTTTCAGGGGGGCAGCAGCAAAGAATTGGTGTGATACGCGCTCTTGCTGCAGATCCTGAGATTATTTTAATGGACGAGCCTTTCAGCGCACTTGATCCGATCAGCAGGGAAAAACTGCAGGACGATATTCTGGAGCTGCAAAGAACCATCAATAAGACCATTGTTTTTGTTACGCATGATATGGAAGAGGCGTTGAAGCTCGGGGACAGGATTTGTGTCATGAAGGACGGGGAAGTTGTGCAGTTGGGGACGCCAAGCGATATCCTGCAAAACCCGGCCAATAATTTTGTAAGACAATTCATCGGAAATCAGAAAATGTTATTAGATGAGAAAATTGATCTTGAACAAATGGTGAGTAGAATGTCCGAAACAGAGAATATATTGTCTTCTGAACGAGCCCTTCCATCTTCAGCTTCTTTAAAGGAGACGCTTGATAACCTAAAACATAACGACTTAACAGCAGTTGAAAAAGACGGGGAGATCATCGGCACGATTGACCGGCAATCAGTCATTCACTATTTGGCTGAACGTTTGCAGGAAAGAGGCAAAGACAATGGATAATTTAGCTGATGTTTTTTCAGAACGGCGGGGAGACCTTGCAAGTGCATTGCTCGAACATATTCAGATTTCGTTTATCGCCCTCTTTTTTGCAGTCATTATTTCAATCCCGCTGGGCATTTATTTAACACGGGAAAGGCGATTAGCCGAAAGCATTATTGGAATTACAGCGGTATTGCAAACCATTCCGTCGCTGGCTCTTCTCGGGCTTCTGATCCCATTGGTAGGCATAGGGAGGGTTCCCGCGATTATTGCACTTGTCATTTATGCACTCCTTCCGATACTGAGAAATACATACACAGGGATTAAAGAAGTCGACCCTTCGTTGATTGAAGCAGCAACAGCGATGGGTATGAATAATCGGAAAAGGTTAATAAAGGTAGAGCTTCCTCTCGCTATGCCTGTCATTATGGCGGGGATACGGACAGCGATGGTTTTAATAGTAGGGACAGCAACGCTGGCTGCTCTCATTGGTGCCGGTGGATTGGGAGATATTATCCTGCTGGGCATTGACCGGAATAACTCTGCTCTCATTATTCTTGGTGCTGTTCCGGCTGCGCTTCTGGCAATCCTTTTAGACGTGCTGCTCCGAAGATTTGAAAAGTTATCTTTTAAGAAATCTATGGCTACCTTAGGAATCATAACTGCTGCAGCGTTGCTTATCATGATCCTTCCTTTCATTACAAGAGACGAACAAAAAGATATCGTGATCGCGGGAAAGCTGGGTTCAGAGCCGGAAATACTCATCAATATGTACAAGTTGCTTATTGAGGAAGAAACTAATTTAAATGTTGAGTTGAAACCGGGATTCGGAAAAACCTCATTTGTTTTTAACGCATTAAAAACAGGAAGCATCGATATTTACCCTGAGTTTACTGGCACAGCCATTTCTGAGTTTTTAAAGGAAACAGCCGTAAGTACAGACAGGGAAGAAGTTTATGAACAAGCAAAAAATGGGATGTTAAAAGCATTTGATATGGGAATGCTGCAGCCGATGCAATTTAATAATACTTATGCATTGGCAGTGCCAAAGCAATTAGCAGAACAATACGGTTTAAAAACAATTTCCGACCTTAAAAATGTACAGCAAAACATCAAGGCCGGCTTTACTTTGGAATTCGTTGATCGCGAGGACGGATACCGCGGGATTCAAAAGCTTTATGGAATTTCATTCGCGAACGTAATCACGATGGAACCGAAGCTCCGGTACGAGGCTGTTGAAGCTGGCGATATCAACCTGGTAGATGCATATTCGACCGATAGTGAATTGGAACAATATAATCTTACTGTGCTGGAAGATGATCAAAGCTTATTCCCACCCTACCAGGGTGCCCCGCTGCTAAGGAAAGAAACTGCAGAAAGATATCCGGAAATGGTAGAGGCCTTAAACCAACTTGCCGGCAAAATTACAGACGATGAAATGCGGGAAATGAACTATTCAGTCAATGCAGAAGGCAAGAGCGCCGCGGAAGTTGCCAAAGAATATCTTGAAAAAGAAGGACTTCTATAAGATTATGATGCTTAAAAGCCTCGATTCCTTTCGACATGAAAGGATCGAGGTTTTTTAAAAACATAAGAATGTATAAAATATAAAATTTTTAGTTAGACCAGTGTCCAGCTCCAGCGCCTAGCCCCTCGGGTCATAAGCCACCTCACTACGGAAATCAGGATTATCCTCCGTGATGCGTCTTATGCCTGTCGGGGCTGGACAGGCGCTTGCGCTTTTCTTATTCCGGCCAGATTCCTTGAAGATTATTTTTGATAAAATTCGGCTCATGTGACAATAGATGCTTTTATATTTTTATTGTAGGTAAATTGATATATTGTTGTAAAAATAAGAACGGGACTATGGTTTTAAATATTGTTAAAACATTACGAAAATTTTGTAAATGATTGAAAATCTATAGATTCTGCCTTGCTTTTATCTTAAAATTAGTTACGGATAAAATAGATTTAAACTGTGAAGAAAGAAGAGGTGAACCGCTGATACAAAAACGATAGTTCTGGAGATATCGCTATTTGAAGGACAGCCTCCCAGTTTATCCCTGCATTAGTCTGGTCAGTGGAAATTATTGTCGATTTTCCTTTTAAGATGTGTGCTTATCGTATCACTAGAATCCCCGGCTGAATACAGAATTGAACGTAAAAACTATTATATTGGAGGAAATGGCATTGAGAATAATCAAGAAGCAATGGTTTATTTTAACGATGGTTATTGCCTTGCTAGCCAGTACTATCATACCTTTCGTGCAGAGCGCCAGTGCGGCTGAGCCGATCACAGTTGCCAAGGCTATCGCGAACAACTCTGGAACGGCTACTGTTAAGGGGTATATTGTCGGGTATACGAAAGGCACCAAGAATTATCAATTTACTGCTCCTTTTACGAGCAATCAAACTACCAATATAGCGATTGCGGACAGTGCGGATGAGAGAGATCCGGACAAAATACTTCCGGTTCAACTTCCGTCGGGTGCGTTCCGTGATAAATTTAACTTGTACGGCCACCCTGAAAATTTGGGGAAAGAGATTTTAGTAACAGGATCTTTAGAAGCATATTTTACTGTACCAGGATTGAAGTCTCCGACCGCGATGAGCTTTGTAGGAGAACAACCTGAAGACCCAGGCAGTTTTGAGGGGATAGAAGGCCTGAAAATCCACGACATCCAGGGAGCAGGCCACAATTCTCCTTACAAGGACCAAAATGTAAAAGGTGTAGAGGGAATCGTCACCCATGTGGTGGATGGAAGCAACTTCTACATGCAGGACCCAGCTCCGGACGGTAATGCCAATACGTCTGAAGGGATCCTTGTTTATAAGCCGAGCCATCGCGCTGCTGTTGGAGACCTTGCAGCGGTGAATGGACTTGTTAAAGAATGGGTTCTGGATGGTTACAGCGACAAGCTGAAGACAGACCTCGCGATGACCGAAATCAATGCCCAGAATGGTTCTGTGACGGTAAAAGCGTCACGCCAGGAGCTTCCGGCAGCCCTTGTCATCGGCAAGGACGTCATACCTCCAACACAGATTGTTGATAACGACCAATTCGGCACTTTCGATCCCGAACAGGATGGAATTGATTTTTACGAAAGCATTGAGGGAATGCGTGTAGCGCTGGAAAGCCCGACTGCTGTCGCTCCGCAAAAATACGGGGAAATTCCTGTGATTACTGAAAAAGTTCCAGGAAAAGTTTATACGACTCCAGGCGGCATTCCACTTGCGAAAGATAACGCAAACCCGGAAAGATTGCACCTTCTTTTCGGCGACAGGAATTTTGTGTCCAAAACAGGCGATAAGTTTAACGGAACAGTGACAGGTGTAGTCAGCTACTCATACCAAAATTATAAAATCCTGACTGATAAAGCAGCTTTGCCGCCACTTGTGGAAAGCGGTTATCAGCGTGAGGTAACAGAGATTGTAAAAAATGAAGAAAAGCTTACTGTTGCCACCTACAATATGGAGAATTACACGGCAGCCGAAACCGAAAAAACAGACAAAATCGCTGAGTCGATTGTTAATAACCTTAAAACTCCTGACATTATCGGATTGGTTGAAGTCCAGGACAATAATGGTGAATCTGCTGGTGAAACAGATGCTTCCCAGAACTATCAGGCTCTTATAATTGCAATTGCGGCAAACGGCGGGCCGACATATTCCTGGACAGATATCGCACCTGAAAACGATCAGGATGGCGGGGCACCAAACGGTAACATCCGCGTTGGATTCATCTATAATCCTGACCGTGTCCAACTGGCAGAAGCGCCAAAAGGAACGGCAACCCAGGGGGTTGGTTATGAAAACGGCTCATTAACCCTTAATCCGGGCCGTATTGACCCAGCTAATCCGGCGTTCAATTCAAGCCGAAAGCCGTTGGCTGCTGAATTTACTTTTAATGGCGAAGAAGTGATCGTCATAGCCAACCACTTCAACTCCAAAGGCGGAGACCAGCCAATTTTTGGGAAGAACCAGCCGCCGGTCCTTGGCAGCGAAGCTCAGCGGATGGAAATCGCCAATGCAGTGAACGGTTTTGTAGCGAATGTTAAAAGCAAAAACGCAGATGCAAACATCGTTGTTCTTGGTGACTTGAACGACTTCGAATTCTCCAACCCTTTAAAAGCTTTGAAAGGCGACGTCTTAACAAATTTAATAGAAAAAGTTCCTGCTGCAGAACGATTTACGTATAACTATCAAGGGAATTCCCAGGTGCTGGACCATCTACTTGTTTCCAATAATCTATCCGAACGCGCTGAAATTGACATTGTCCATATCAATTCCCCATTCATGGAAGCGCACGGCCGGGTGAGCGACCATGACCCAGTCATGACCCAGCTTGATTTCGAAGATGGTCCCTATACACTTTCCATCATGCATACAAACGACAGTCACGCAAATGTGGAGCAGTATCCTAGACTGACAACAGCTGTTAAGGAAGTCAAGGCCCAAAAGCCAAACTCATTGCTAGTGGATGCAGGTGACGTCTTCTCTGGAACACTTTACTTCAACCAGTATCTTGGACAGGCCGACCTGGAATTTATGAATGCGCTTGGCTTTGATGCCATGACGTTTGGAAACCATGAATTTGATAAAGATTCGACTGTTTTGGCCGACTTTATTAAAAATGCTGAGTTCCCTTTCGTCAGCGCGAATGTGAATGTAAAACAGGATCCAGTTCTCGGACCGTTGTTTGTAAACGAAAACAGCACAAACGCCCAGGACGGAAAAATCTATCCAGCAATCGTGAAAGAAGTGAATGGGGAAAAAGTCGGGATCTTCGGATTGACAACTGAAGATACCACTTTCCTGGCCAACCCTTCTGATGACATCGTATTTGAAAATGCTGCTGAGAAAGCAGATTCTACAGTTGCAGCACTGGAAGAGCAGGGTGTAAACAAAATCGTTGCCCTTTCCCACCTGGGACATGGGCCAGATCAGGAGCTCGCAGCAAGCGTTGATGGGATAGACGTCATTGTTGGCGGCCATTCCCACACCAAACTTGATCAGCCGGTTGTAATTGAGAAGGAAGAACCGACTGTCATTGTCCAGGCTAATGAATACCACAAGTTTTTAGGAACCTTAAATGTCACTTTTGACGATGCAGGTGTCGTCACAGCATCGGATGGCAAGCTTCTTGATGTGTCAAAGTATGCTGAAGATGCAGCAGCAAAAGCACGTGTCGAAGAGCTAAAGGCTCCGCTTAACGAATTGAAGAATACCGTCGTTGGTAAATCTTCAGTTGTCCTGAATGGCGAGCGTGCTGATGTCCGCTCGAAGGAAACCAATCTTGGGAACTTGATCGCCGATGCCATGGTCGAAAAAGCCAATGAATTTGTGCCGACAACGATTGGGATGCAAAATGGCGGAGGAATCCGTGCTTCTATTGATGCTGGGGATGTTACATTAGGTGAAGTCCTAACCGTGATGCCTTTTGCAAACCAGCTTGTCACGCTTGATTTGACCGGTGAGGAAATTTGGCAGGCACTTGAACACAGTGTTTCAAAGGTTGAATCAGGTGCAGGCCAGTTCATGCAGGTATCTGGCCTGAAATTCAGCTACGATCCTGCAAAGCCGGCAGGGGAACGCGTATGGGCCGTAGAAGTAAAAAATGCCGATGGCGGTTTTGAAAAAATCGACCTGACCAAGACCTACTCCGTTGCAACAAATGCGTTCGTTGCCGATGGCGGTGATGGTTATACCGTCTTCAAGAAAGCAAAAGACGAAGGCCGCATCAACGAATTGTATGTTGTTGATTATGAAGTGCTCAGAACCTATTTTGAAAACAACAGCCCGGTTTCACCGGCAGTCGAAGGACGCATCAATGCCGGTGCAGAACCGCAAATCCAGACAGGCTGGGTACAAATTGACGGAAAGACATATTACTTTGATAAAAATGGTATGAAGCTGACTGGCTGGGTAGAAGTAGAAGGCAAAAAATACTACCTTGATCCGAACGCAGATGGGGCCCTGGTTACAGGTTGGCTGACTTTGGATAGTAAAACATATTACCTGGATCCAAATATGGGTGGCGCCATGGCGGCAGGCTGGCTGAACCTTAATGGCAGCCGGTATTACCTTGACCCGGCAAACGGCGCAATGCAAAAAGGTTTTGCCACAATTGACGGCAAGCGGTACTATTTCGAAGAGTCCACCGGCATCATGAAATCCGGCTGGGCAGACATCAAAGGCAAAAGGTATTATTTCAATGAGGATGGCGTCATGCTGACAGGTTTGCAAACTATTGACGGCAAACAATATTACTTCAATAAAAATGGGGTTATGCAGAAAGGCTTTGTGAAAATTGACGGAAGATGGTACTACTTCAAAGCCGATGGATCCGCGGTCACTGACCAAAGGGAACTTTTGCGCTATTTGCTTCGATTATTGTTCAAATGGTTTTAACTCTTTTTGATTCTTTCGAAAGAAGATAAGCTGCAGCCCTTAAAAAACGCTGGACGGAAATTTCCGTCCGGCGTTTTTATGTAGTTTAAGTCCATGTGCATTTGTGTCTTCGCATAGAAAAATGTTTCACCTTTACTTAAACTGTTTTATTACTTAAACTATTTTGTATGGTTTTATTATTGAGAAAAAAAGCAGTATATGAAATTATAAGGGTTTTCTGATACTTTGTCGTACAAGAATAGAAGGGAGTTCACTAGCTTTGAATTTATTTCAAATGTTTTCAGTCGCTGCCGATCGTTTTCCCGAGAAAATCGCTTTGATTCAGGGTGAGAGGCGATATACATATGCCCAGCTCTCTGAGGAAGTGAACCGGATTGCTTCGTCATTCAATAAACTCGGTTTAAAACAGGGTGAACGTGTAATGGTCCTCCTTAAAAATCGGCTGGAAACAGCTGTTGTGTTCTGGGCTGTGCAAAAATTGGGCGCGGTTTTTTCACCTATTAATCTTCGTTTATCCATGAATGACATCCTTTATTGTGTGAATGACCTTGAAGCAAGGTTTATTGTATTTGAAGATGCGAGCAAACATCTTATAAAGAATCAAAAATTTCATGAACGCCCATTGTTCATCGGGTTGGAAAATATGCTTGGCGACATCAGTTATGCAGAACTGCTCAAAGAGGGAACAGTACAGGTTGAGCCATGTCCTGTTTCTGGTGATGATCTTTCAGTTATTTTATATACGTCTGGAACTTCAGGAAAGCCCAAAGGCGTACCACGCTCCCATAACAATGAGTACGCTTCCACAGTGGCGCACATCATCCAGTGCCATTACCGACAATTCGACAGAACCCTTGGCATTCCTGCTTTGTCACATACGATTGGCTTGCGGTCACTGTTGGCGGTCACATTTCTTAATGGTGTATATGTGGCACTCCCGGATTTTGACCCGTATGAAGCACTGGATGCAATCGGAACAGAAGAAATTAGCTGCCTTTTCCTAACGCCCACTTTGTATCATGATCTAGTTTCGCACCCACATGCATATGGTTGCGAGTTTACCTCGGTGCGCTCTATCGTCTATTCCGGCGCCCTCATGCCAAAGGAGCTGATCCATAAATGTGAGGAGCTCATCAAGCCTGATTATTTTGTGAACCAATACGGGAGTACGGAAATTTATACATTCACAACGTCTGATGTGAGAAAGAAACCTGGCAGTGCCGGCAAACCGGGGATGCATGAAAGAATCAAGCTGGTTAAGCCTGACCGTGAAAGAAAATCACCTCTCCATGAAATAACGGCGGGTGGAGAAATTGGAGAAATCATCGTTGAAATGAATTCGCCGGAAGCTTTCAGAGGATATTGGAACCGCCCGGATGCAACAAAAAAAACGATCAGGGATGGTTGGTATTTGACGGGCGATATTGGTTTTAAAGATGCAGACGGTGACCTGCATGTCGTCGGGCGTATCGATGACATGATCATATCCAGCGGTGAAAACATCTACCCACAGGAAATAGAGCAAGTCTTGGCCGAACATGACAGTGTACTGGAGGCTGCTGTTGTTGGCGAGGAGGACGATCGCTGGGGACAGGTTGTTACAGCATTTGTTGTTACAAACAATATTGGGTTAACCCCACAGGCATTGGATCATTTTTGCAAGCTTCATAAACGGCTGCCAAATTACAAGCGGCCAAGAAAATATGTATTCGTGACGGACATTCCCAAAAATTCAGCCGGGAAAATTCTGCGGCGGGAACTAAGGGATGGGAACTTTACCGAAATTGCACTGTGAAGCAATACTTCAAGCAATGTTCGAAGATAGAGGAAGGTGGTATTCTTGGCTGGACTTTTAATTGTCGACGACGACATAGAAACTAGGCAAGCTGTCCGTTCAATTATCCAGGGCAGTCCATTTTCAGATTTGCCCATATGGGAGGAAGAAACAGCGGAGAAGGGCATGGAAAGGCTGAAGGACAAGCAACCATCTTTCCTGCTGCTTGATCTGTCACTGCCAGATATGGATGGCATTGCCCTCGGCAAAAAAGCATTGGATATTGACCCTGAAATCCATGTAATAGCCGTTACACATCTGCAAATGTTTCAAACGGTTCAGGTATGCATCAATGCCGGTTTCTCGGCATATTTGTTAAAG
The DNA here is from genome assembly GCF_002860205.1 of Bacillus sp. T33-2. GTDB lineage: Bacteria > Bacillota > Bacilli > Bacillales > Cytobacillaceae > T33-2. Next base: position 353,074 of record NZ_PGVB01000010.1, on the reverse strand, counting down.
CCGCTTTCAAAAGGTGAACTGCTGCAAATTTTTGCCCGTCTCCACACTGCTGAATTACTGCAGGCCTCCATAACTCATTTGAACAATAAGGATCAACATATTGGAGAAGTGTTGGAAAAGGATTTAGGAAATCCGATTCAAACGGCGATTAAGTACATCCAGCTAAATTATCATAAGCCACTTCACCTTAAGGAGGTGGCTGATATGGTTTACCTTAGTCCGTCACATTTCAGCCGGCTGTTTAAAGAAGAAGCAGGCCTCACTTTTATTGAGTATTTGACGGATTACCGACTTGATAAATCAAAGCACTTATTAAGGATGACATCCATGCCAATTGAAGTAATTGCAAGCATGACCGGTTTTGCAAGCTCAGCATATTTCTCGACGAGTTTTAAACGGAAAGAAGGACAGACTCCAAGTGAATACAGGCAAATGTGTTCATTTTCTACGACCGGGTGACGAGAATCCGGTCGTTTTTTTGTTAACTTGGCCTTTGTTTCCTGATCAATGACCGGGCAAGAATCCCCCTCATTTTAGAAAATTATACGAACAAAGCAAAAAAGTTAAAACGAAGACGAGATGATTTTAAAACAGAACATCTCTCGTTGATTCTATAATTGGGTTGTAAGCGCATCCAATTGATTGCGAAAGCTTCCTGTTAATCTTTCCGTTTTCTGTCATGATGCTGGATGTGAAAGTGCTTATTTACAATAGGATGTGGGGGAGGATTGTCAGTGGACATTCAAAGAATAATGGTAGTCGGTGCTGGCCAAATGGGCAGCGGCATCGTACAGGTACTGGCCCAGTCAGGCTACCAGGTGATCATGAATGATATTAAAGAAGAATTTGTCCAAAGAGGACTCGATAAAATCACAAAGCAGCTGCAACGTGATATTGAAAAAGGGCGCAGGACGGAAGAAGAAAAAATAGCGCTTCTTTCCAGGATTAAGGCTTCAACGGACCTGGAGCATGCAAAAGATGTCCAACTGGTGATTGAGGCAGCTACTGAAAACAAGGAAATCAAGCTAGGGATTTTCCGCAAATTGGATGAGATTGCACCAAAGGATGCAATCCTGGCAACCAATACTTCTTCGCTGCCGATTACAGAAATTGCGGCTGCGACCAATAGACCTGAAAAAGTGATCGGGATGCACTTCTTTAATCCTGTTCCGGTGATGAAGCTGGTGGAAGTGATCCGCGGCTTGGCGACTTCTGACGAGACATTTGCGCTCATTGAGAACCTTGCTAAAGACGTGGGGAAAGTGCCTGTAGCGATCAAGGACTTTCCGGGATTTGCAGTAAACCGCATTCTTATCCCGATGATTAACGAAGCAATCTATGCTGTTTATGAAGGTATATCGACGCCAGAAGGCATTGATGAAGTGATGAAGCTTGGCGCGAACCATCCGATGGGACCAATCACATTGGCAGACTATATTGGGCTGGATGTTTGCCTGGCCGTCATGGAAGTGCTCCATGAAGGATATGGTGATCCAAAATACCGTCCATGCCCACTTCTGAGAAAATATGTAGAAGCAGGGTGGCTCGGGGTGAAAACAGGGCGCGGCTTCTACCAGTACAACTAAAGGAGACTGCTATGCGAGAATTTAATAATCTTATTTACATAGTGGAAGATCAGGTAGCAGTTATTACCATCAACCGGCCGAAATTTTTAAATGCGCTGAATTCAGAGGTGCTGCATGAGCTTTCAGAAGCAATTGATGAAATAGAAAAAGATGCAACTATCCGCGCTGTTGTCCTGACTGGTGCAGGGGAAAAAGCATTTGTTGCAGGGGCAGACATTTCTGAAATGCATCAGAAGAATAAGCCAGAAGGCCGGGATTTTTCTTTTTACGGCAACAGTATTTTTTCAAGGCTTGAAAAATTACAGCAGCCGGTCATTGCTGCTGTTAATGGTTTTGCCCTAGGCGGCGGCTGTGAATTGGCATTGGCTTGTGACATTCGTATTGCCAGCAACAGGGCTAAATTTGGCCAGCCAGAAGTCGGCCTCGGGATCATGGCCGGATTTGGAGGTTCCCAGCGTCTTCCCCGCCTTGTCGGCAGCGGCATCGCAAAAGGACTGCTGTACACAGGAGATATGGTCACGGCTGAACGGGCCTATGAGATAGGACTTGTCAACCTTGTAGTTGATCCGTCTGAAGTGCTAGAAGAAGCAATGACAATGGCCAAAAAGATCGCCGCCAAGTCTCCAATCGGAGTCCAATACACCAAGAAGGCCATAAATGAAGGTTTGGACATGGATATTGAAAGTGCGATTTCACTGGAATCAGACTTATTTGGCTCTCTTTTTTCAACAGAAGACCAAAAAGAAGGAATGTCAGCATTCCTGGAAAAACGCCCTCCAGTTTTTAAAGGGAAATGACAACAGCATGATTCATTTAAAGTTATACAAAGGGGAGAAACATCTATGAGTGAGGTATTTATACTTGGCGGGGCCAGAACCCCATTTGGCACATTCGGAGGTTCATTAAAAGACGCAGATCCAACGCAGTTGGGCGTCACAGCAAGTAAGGAAGCACTAAAAAGAAGTGGAGTAACAGGAACAGATATCGATCTGTCCGTTGTCGGGAATGTTATTCATTCGGCTAAAAACGCACCTTATGCAGCAAGGCATATCGCGCTGCAATCAGGGATGCCGATCAATAGTCCCGCGCTGGCAGTCAACCGGTTATGCGGTTCCGGCCTTCAGGCAGTCGTATCCGTTGGACAATCGATCCGCCTTGGCGAAGGAGAGGCAGGGTTGGCGGTCGGTACAGAAAGCATGAGCATGGCCCCATTTGCATTGCGGGGCAGCCGGTTTGGCACAGGATTAAAATCCCCGCAGGTGGATGATATGCTGTGGGCCGCCCTTACGGATGAATACATCGGTATTGGCATGGGAATGACTGCAGAAAATCTGTCACAGAAATACGGGATTTCCCGTGAAGAACAGGACGAGTTTGCGTTGGAAAGCCAGCAGCGTGCAGCGGCAGCCAGAAGGGAAGGACGACTGGCGGAAGAAATCATTCCTGTTGAAATCGAGACGAAAAAAGGAATGATTACTGTCGACCAGGATGAACATATCCGCGAAAACTCGACAATTGCAAGCCTGGCAAAGCTGCGGCCATCCTTTAAGGCAGACGGCACTGTTACAGCTGGCAATGCCAGTGGCATCAATGACGGGGCAGGAGCTGCTGTCCTTGCATCTGAGTCATTTGTAAAAGAAAAAGACCTGAATCCGATAGGCCGAATCGTGTCCTGGGGCGTGGCTGGCGTTGCACCGGAAATTATGGGAATTGGACCTGTCCCTGCCATTCAAATGGCTTTAAAGCGGGCAAATATGAGCATCCAGGATATCGATTTATTTGAAGTGAATGAAGCATTTGCAGCACAGTATCTGGCTGTTGAAAAAGAACTTGGCCTGGACCGGTCAAAGACAAATGTCAATGGTGGTGCCATAGCACTCGGGCATCCAGTGGGAGCAAGCGGCATAAGGGTTCTTAACTCATTGGTCTTCGAACTGAAAAGGCGCAGCCAAAAATATGGGGTTGCCTCGCTGTGCATTGGCGGGGGCCAAGGCATAGCCGCAGTAGTTGAAGTGTTCTAATTGGTTACTTTCATAAAAATTTTCAGGAGGAAAAAACATGAGCTATCAATCAGAATATCAAGCAAAGCGTTTAAGTGCTGAACAAGCGGTAAGATTTATTGAGCCCGGGGATGACATCATTTTTCCTGTCAACCCCGGTGAACCTCTGGCCTTGCTGGGAGCGCTGCCTTCCAACGACACATTGTCCGGGAACCGGCTATACCGGATGCTTCCAGCCTACCCGGTTCTTGAAATAGAAAAGGAGCGGATCCAGCAAGTTTCCATATTTCTGAGCGGACATGACCGCAAGGGTTTCAGTGAAGGCACAATTGATTTACTTCCAAACCATTTTTCAGATATTCCATCCTTGCTACAACGGGCCACCTCCAACCGTGTGATTATGGCTGCGGTTTCTCCAATGGATGAGAACGGTTATTTTACACTTGGTACAAGCCTGTCCTATGTTGGACCATTGCTGTCAGAAGCCAAGTCAATCATTCTTGAAGTCAATAAAAATATGCCGCGTACATTCGGTGACCAGAACTTGATCCACATAAGCCAGGTAACGGCTTTTATTGAAAACGATTTCGTAATCCCAACCTTGCCGGATCCAGTGTTGACCGAGAAAGACATGAAAATTGGGCAAACAATTGCTGATCTCATAAAAAATGGCGATACGATCCAAATCGGTTTCGGCTCTATGCCGAATGCAGTCATGGAATATTTGAAAGGCCATCGCGACCTCGGTGTATATACAGAAATGCTTCCTGATAAAATCGTAGACTTATATGAAAGCGGAGCCATTACGAACCAGAACAAGAAAATCTATAAAGGTAAAACAACCGCAACCTTTGCCCTCGGTTCCCGGAGGTTGTATGATTTTATCGATAATAATACTGACATTCTTATGCTCCCGTGCGATGTCTGCAATGATGTCCGCAACATCGCCCAGCTGGACAATCTAGTTTCGGTAAATACAACGGTAGAGGTTGATTTTCTTGGCCAGTGCAACTCGGAAACTATTAACGGAAAATATTATTCTTCATCAGGAGGACAGGGGGATTTCACAAAGGGTGTCCGCCTGACAGAGAATGGCAGGGGCATCATTTGTCTCTACTCCACTGCAAAAAATGATACGATTTCAAAGATCGTGCCAACTTTGCCTCAAGGTGCTGTTGTCACAACATCCAAAAATGATGTCGACATCATTGTAACTGAATTTGGCAAAGCGGAATTACAAGGCAAGACAGTCCAGGAACGTACAGAAGCACTGATTAAAATCGCACACCCGAATTTCCGGGAGCAGCTCACTTTTGACGCGGTGAAAAAAGGGTTCCTGCCACAGAAGAATTTTTATTTAGTGTGACAGGAACGGTGCACTGACGTATAAAATATAAAAGCAAAAGCGCCGCCGTGTTGACATTTACCGGGCGGCTTTTGTTTATGTAGCAATACCATAAGAAAACCGCCAACAATTTCAGTGTGCTGAAGTATTTTCCATTCTTTGTTGACAACTCGAAAGTGAAGTTTTAATATATAATTGAACAGTGGTCAATAAGGAGGGCGAAATGTCACCAAGAAAATCAGTACAACAAGAACTGACACGGGAAATGATAATGGATGCAGCTAGAGACTTGTTCGTCAGCAAAGGTTACGAGCATGTTTCCATGAGGCAAATTGCAAAGGTATTGAATTATAGCCACGGGGCCATTTACTACCACTTCAAAAATAAAGCAGAGCTATTCTATGCCCTTGTCGAAGATCATTTTCAAATGCTGTCTGATGAATTAGATCTAGTAATGGACAAAGATTTGGATCCGAACGAAAAACTCAGGCAGGTGCTGCTTGGCTTTATCGAATTTGGGCTTACACACCAAAGCCACTATGAGATCATGTTTTTAATTAAAGACGAAGAAGTCAGGAATTTTATCAATCAGGGCCCTGATAAAACCTATGAAAAATTTGCCCAAAGTGTAGATCTTTTAAGTGAAAACAAATTATCCATCCAGCAAATATGGAGCTTGTTTTTATCGCTGCATGGATTTGTGACACACTATTGCCGGTATGTAAACAGTTATGAAGACGTAAAAAGCCTGGCTGTTTCCCACGTCAATTTGCTATTAAAATCACTCAAATAATTTTTTTTGATACTTATTGAACACTGGTTAATTAATGATGGTTGTTTGTAAAATCAAATCATTAATCAATGTGTGTTATTGGGGATCGAAAGCGGGTCAAAGGGCAACCAATCAGGTTATTCATGAAGTTAAAAAGGGAGGAATTTTTTATGGTGAAAACATTAGTATTAGGGGCTTCCGGCGGAATGGGTTATTCAATCGTGAAAGAACTCTCTAGCAGGGGGATTGCAGTTACGGCATTTGCCCGTACACGCAATAAACTGGAAAAATTGTTCGCAAAAGACCCAAATGTTACGATTTATGCAGGCGATGTATTTAAGATGGAGGATTTGCAGGCGGCTGCCAGGGGTGTAGATATTATTTTTCAGTCGGCAAATATACCATACCAGGAGTGGGATCAAAATCTGCCCACGTTGATGGGGAATATTATCAAGACAGCACAAGATCAATCGGCTAAGCTTGCCATTATCGACAATATTTACGCTTATGGACGCAGTGCCGGAAAAAAAGTTAACGAAACTACCCCCAAGGTGCCTCATACGAGAAAAGGCAAAATACGCCTGCAACTTGAAAAAACGGTCAAACAATCGGGCGTACCAGCGGTAATCGCTCACTTTCCTGACTTTTACGGGCCAAATGCCGAAAACACTATTCTGCAGTACACACTTCAAAACGTTGTCAAAAATAAGAAATCAATGTTTGTTGGCGACAAAAGCATTGCCCGGGAGTTTATTTTTACGCCAGATGGTGCAAAAGCGATCGTAAACTTAGCGCTAAATGATCAGGCATACGGCCAAAACTGGAATATACCAGGGTATGATGTTATTACAGGTAAGGAGTTGATCAAGACTATCCGGCAATTAACTGGATATGAAAAGGGGGTGTCAACTGTTACCAAGAATATGATCAGACTTCTCGGCCTTTTTAATTCGGGAATGCGGGAAGTTGTTGAGATGTACTATTTGAATGAAGAACCAGTCGTCCTAAACGGGGAAAAATATGAAAAGCAGATTGGCCCGCTGCCCCGTACACCATATAGAGAGGGATTAAAACAGACTCTGGCTCATATGAAAAATTAACCGTGTTAACTTTTGGAAAGTAAAAGGTTATGATAACCAAAAAAGAAACTGCCGGTTCAGCCCGGCAGTTTCTGTTACGGCTTACGAAACAAGACGCCCTGGAGGTTTGTTCAGTCCTCCAAACTTCTTCAAAGAAAAATATGTGAAAATACCCATGGAAATGATTGTCCACAATAATGATATTTTCGGATCAATATTCGTGACGACGAACAATGAAGGGATGTTCCCATAGACAGAATCATCCATCGTCAAAAACCATCCGATGAACATATTATTTGCCGCATGGGCACCAATCGTGAGCTCTGAGCTATTTGTCTTTGCTGAAATATAGCACCACAGAACGCCTGAGATCAAATAGTCACTTCCGACGAAAAACCGTGAGTAGCCCATTTCAGGATTTGAAAAGTGTAAAGAGGCAAATATGAAGCCGACAATTAATGAAAGAAGCAAGGCATTGTTTATCTTCCTACCAAACCATTGCATCAGATACCCCCGGAACAGCAATTCCTCCGACGTAGTTTGGAGAGGGGTTAAAATTAACACAAATAAAAAGAGCTTGAAAAAATCCGTAACTTCAATATTGTTTAGAGAATAGTCGGACGGATTCAAAATGAAGTCAATAATAGTGGTCCCGGCAATTAATGAAAAAAATACAGCAAATCCCCAGGCCACCTTCTTCCAATTTAAATTTTTATCAGCTGTAATAAGCGTCTTAATGCTTCTTTTATGAATGAGCCTCATCAGCAACGCCAGCCCAAAAAACCAAAACACGTATATGATGTGTGAGAGTACAAAGTCTGCCAGTGGATCAATATGTACATTCTCTGCTTTTTTTGCATCATAATACGACGCCGGATCTCCATCATTGGTTACGTACCATCCGCTTGCTGTGAAATAAGCAATTGACCCGAGGAACATGAATCCTAATAACAGCACAAAGGAAGATAAAAACCTTTTCCAATTGTTACGTCCGGCAGCAATTTTAATAAAATTTCCTCCCAAAAAACCACCCCAAAAATAATAATGACAACTTAGATATTAACATTTTCACATAATTAAAATAGCACTGCATTCACAAACCTGTCCTTCTTAATATTTATTTACGACAGCAGGCAATTATCGCAAGTTGGAGAAATTTTGTTCATACATTAGTGACCGGGGCAAGTAATTGCCCCGGGTATTTCATCAGAATGCTACCCTACATCTTTTCCCAGTGCACTGAGTAATTCTTGGATATCCATTGACCCCGCATTTCCAGCTTTCCGCTTTCTTATTGCCAAAGAGCCGTTCTCGACTTCTTTATTACCGATAATAATCATGTAAGGGACCTTTTCTAGTTCAGCCTCCCTTATTTTTAATCCGATTTTCTCTGCCCTGTAATCTGCATCAACCCGGTATCCGGCCGACTGTAATGCTGATTTAACCTGCTCTGCATATGCTGCATGGACATCCGCGATAGGCAGTATTTTTGCCTGGACCGGCGCAAGCCAAAGAGGGAAGTCTCCGGCATAATGTTCAATCAGGATTGCCATAAAACGTTCGATGGAGCCGTAAATAGCCCTGTGGATCATGATTGGCCGCTGCGGTTTATTATCTTCTCCAAAATATGAGCAATTGAATTTTTCCGGCATAAGGAAATCCAATTGGACTGTTCCGCATTGCCAGTTGCGGCCGAGGTAATCCAAAATGTGAAAATCAATTTTCGGCCCGTAAAAAGCCCCGTCTCCAGGATTAATTTCGTACTGTACACCTTTTTTGTCCAGCACCCTTTCCAAAGCTTGCTCTGCCATATCCCAAATTTCCTCGGAGCCCATGAATTCCTGGGGCCGAGTTGACAGCTCTATTTTGTAATTAAATCCGAATTGTGAGTAGAACTCATCAACCAAATCCAGAACTTTATCGATTTCCTCTTCTATTTGGTCCTCGCGCACAAACAGATGTGCATCATCCTGTGTGAACGACCGCACCCTTAGCAAGCCGTTCAAGGATCCGGATAATTCATGGCGGTGTACCAGCCCGAGTTCGGCAAAGCGTAAAGGAAGTTCCCGATAGCTTCTGCGCTCACTGTTAAAAATTAATATGGCACCAGGGCAATTCATCGGTTTTAAGGCGTACTTCTGGTCATCTACATCGGAGAAGTACATATTGTCATGGAAATGATCCCAGTGGCCTGACTGTTCCCAAAGTTCCTGCTTCATCATGATCGGTGTTTTAATTTCCTGATACCCCGCTAATCGGTGTTTCTTTTTCCAGAAGTACTCGAGCTCATTGCGGATGGCCATTCCTTTTGGCAGGAAGAATGGCATCCCGGGAGCCTGTTCCATTGACATGAACAACCCCAGATCCTGCCCTATTTTCCGGTGGTTTCGCTGTCCTGCTTCATTTTGAATTGACATGTTCATTCCTCCATTTTTTTGCATTGGAATATAAAAAGGCCGCATCCATCCCAAAAGCAGGGACGTATGCGGCCGTGGTTCCACCCTAGTTCCGCAATGCAAGAAAGATCGCATCGCGCTCAAGAAAGATAACGGTTTTACCGATGATGGTTGCTGGAAGGCAGCTTTACCCATCATAGCTCAGAGGCGGTAAATCAAGCTCTTTTCTCCAGGGCTTTCAGCCGGCGGCCCTGGTCTCTGGCAAGAAAAATCGAGAATGACTCGTGTCCTCTTCATTACTGTCATATTAAATTAAATTAATTAAATAAAAAAACGCACCCATCCCTATAAAAGGGACGAGTGCGGTCGTGGTGCCACCCTAATTCCGTAATGCATGAAAGAATGCATTACGCTTAAGAAAGATAACGGTTTTTTACCGAAAATGGTTGCTCATCATGCAGCTTTACCCATTCAGCTCCAAGGCGGTAAATCAAACTCATTTCTTCAGGGCTTTCAGCCGGCGGCCCTGATCTCTGGAAAGAAAAGTGGGAATGACTCATGTCCTTTTCATCGCTATGACTAAATGTTGTTATTTTTCCAAAATTGTAAGCCAGTTACTTGTTAAAGTCAAGACTTAGTTGAAAAATGGGAAAAAACCAGCTCTCCGACATGAGAGTGGGTGCGGGTCTACCGGTTTGATTGTAGGCTGCGTTTCGATAGTGATTCGTGCATTATGATTTTGGTCGGGACTAAAGTCCGCAATTCCGGACTATGATTTTTCTTAATTTTGTTGAAAAGTATTTCAGTGGCCGCTTGCTGTCAAAGGCGGGGAAAAGAAAGTCAAGCCTGGAGGCAACGATTCAGCATGGAAAAATCACAGTTGTTAAGCTGTCCGGACCACCGGCCCGCATTGAAGTGAATGGTGAACAATTTATGTTGAAAGACCGAATTGAGTTAAACGCGTTCGTTTAAACAAAAAAAGCTTCTGTTTCCTTCTGGATGGAGACAGGAAGCTTTTTTTATTTTAACTGTCTATCCGGCTAGTTCTCCCATTATAAAAACTCATCATCGGGTCAACTGGATTTTCTTTTGCAGTAATCGAATCAGGTGCGATTGCATATACACGGGTTTTGCTGTCGAGGGAGGACCGGTATTTTTCTACATGTGCGCTTGGCAATGGCTGGCTGTAGTAGCCTGGCACATATTTGTGCAGCATTTGCTGCATTGCTGCTGTTGCTTCAATTAAATCTGTGACAGGCAATGCTTTACCAAACAATAATACACTGAAGTAAGCAGTATCGGTTTTGGCGGGTACCGGATTGGCAATGGTCCCGTATTCCTCACATACGGTAAAGCATGCATTCGGATTTGCTGTGAGCACTTCTGTCTTTCTTCCTTCCGAAGCACCGTGAAAATATATTTTGCTGTCCCACCAGACATAGTTTAGCGGGATTACATACGGAAAGTCGCCATCGGCCAATCCCAGAAGGCCGGTCCGGGCCTGTGACAGAAATTGATTGATTTTTGCTGAATGGGTACATTCCATTTTCTGCTGTCTCATCATGTATAAAAACCCCTTTATTCTGATTTAATGATATGATTTATTGTAGAAGGGATTTGACCTTTTCAAAAGAGACAGTTTTTAAAATAAATACGGGGACAGTTGGGGTGCGAAGATGGAACTGCTGCCAATTTTAGATCGAGAGAGAAAAGAATCTTTATACATACAGTTATATCATTTCTTAAAAAACGCAATTGAGACGGGCGAACTTTCAGCAGGCCAAAAAATTCCGTCGATAAGGCAATTATCGACCGCCCTGAATATAAGCAAGAATACAGTGGAATCGGCCTATCAGCAGCTGATTGCGGAAGGGTATATGGAAAGCAAGCCCCGAAGCGGCATTGAGGTTGCTGTGATAGATGAAATGGCTGGAAATGTCGGGATTTCCTATCATGAAGGGGAACAAAAAGCACCAGAAAGCGTGTCAGTATTATATGACTTCCAATATGGGGATATCGAAGAAACAAGGTTTCCGTATGCCAAGTGGAAGAAGGCGCTGAATGAGGCTGTCAGGATGAATGGGCATGAAATGCTTCTATATGGTGAAAAGCAGGGTGATCCCGGATTAAGAAAGCAGATTGCGGATTATTTGTACCGGGCAAGAGGCGTTGAGTGCTCTCCTGGACAAATCGTTTTATGCGCGGGGACGCAGCACACCATTAGTTATATATGCCAGATGCTGTCCTTGCCGGGAAAGACGGTCGGGTTTGAGGATCCCGGATATGACGGGGTCAGGGCCGTTTTTCAAAATCATGGCTGTAACGTCGTTCCAGTATCTTTGGAGGAAGATGGGATCAATATAGCGAAACTCGCGGCTAGCCAGGCTGAAATGGTGTATGTTACACCTTCCCATCAGTTTCCGCTCGGGATGGTGATGCCTGTGCAAAAGCGGAACAGGCTCCTGCAATGGGCTGCGGATGCGGAAAGCTATATTATCGAGGATGATTATGACAGTGAGTTCCGGTACCAGGGCCAGCCGGTGCCGTCGCTAAAAAGTCTGGACAAGCAGGGGCGCGTCATCTATTTAGGAACTTTCTCCAAGGCGTTTTTGCCTGGGACAAGGCTGAGTTATCTCGTCCTGCCTGAACAAATCCTTCGCCTATACCAGTCGAAAATGGCTAATTACAACCAGGCGGTGCCACCGGTAATCCAGAACGCCTTAAGCCTTTTTATACAGAATGGCGATTTTGAAAGGCATATTCGAAAAATGAGGAAAATCTACCAGGACAAACATAAAACATTGCTTTCCGAAATATCAAGGCAGTTTGGGGACAATTGCGAAGTCATCGGACAGAAAGCAGGATTGCATATTCTGCTTGATGTAAAAGGCAGGTGTAAAAGGGACCTGATTGAAAAAGCAATGTCTGTTCATGTAAGGGTGTATGATCCGGCAAAATACTGGCTTGATGAAGAAGAGTGTCCGGGCTCGCTGATCATGCTCGGCTTCGGTGGGTTGTCGACTTCGCAGATTGCCGAAGGGATCGTACGGTTAAAAGAAATATGGAATTTGGAAAATAACTGACAGAAAAATCTTCTAATGAGTTATTTTCATCGTTGACATATACCCTACAAGGGTATAGTATAAAAATATAGCTGCGGATAAGTTTACATATGAATCATAGATGGGAGGGTCCGCAATGAGTACTTTAGCAAAAGAAGTCCAATTGCCTGTTTCCGGAATGACATGCGCAGCGTGTGCCACCCGAATTGAAAAAGGCTTAAAGAAAGTAGAGGGAGTTGAAGATGCCAATGTCAACCTGGCCCTTGAAAAAGCGATAGTCAAATTTAACCCGGAAATAACCGGTGTACAGGAATTTGAGAAGAAAATAACTGACCTGGGATACGCGGTAGTCACAGAAAAAGCTGAATTTGATATAGTTGGCATGACATGTGCCGCATGTTCAGCCCGGATTGAAAAAGGGCTGAACAAACTGGAAGGGATCAAAAAGGCAAGTGTCAACCTCGCCCTGGAAACGGCAACGGTAGAATATAATCCCTCACAGGTAAGTATCCAGGACATGATCAAAAAGATCGAAAAGATTGGGTACCAGGCCAAAGTGAAACAGGCCGCAATAGCCGAAGGTTCGGACCATCGTCAAAAAGAAATCGAAAAGCAAAAGGGCAAGTTTGTATTTTCACTGATACTTTCCCTTCCGCTTCTTTGGGCGATGGTAAGCCACTTTGAGTTCACTTCGTTCATTTATTTGCCTGAAATGCTGATGAATCCCTGGGTTCAACTGGCACTGGCGACACCCGTCCAATTTGTCATAGGAAAACAGTTTTATGTCGGGGCATACAAAGCCCTAAGGAACAGGAGTGCCAATATGGATGTTCTGGTCGCACTCGGGACTTCTGCCGCATATTTTTACAGCCTGTATCTGTCAATCATTTCGGTTGGATCGAACCAACATATGGTGGAACTGTATTTTGAGACCAGTGCCGTGCTGATCACGCTCATCATCCTGGGTAAGCTGTTCGAAGCGAGGGCAAAGGGCCGCTCTTCTGAAGCGATTAAAAAGTTGATGGGATTACAGGCAAAAACGGCTACCGTGTACAGGGGCGGCCAGGAACTTGACATTCCGCTTGAAGAGGTAGTTGTCGGAGACCTCGTCTATGTCAAACCGGGTGAAAAGGTACCGGTCGATGGCCAAATTGTTGACGGAAGGTCTGCGCTGGATGAATCGATGCTTACCGGAGAGAGTGTCCCTGTTGATAAAACAGTTGGCGATGCTGTTATCGGTGCGACCGTTAACAAAAATGGATTCCTGAAGGTGACAGCGACCAAGGTAGGCAGGGACACGGCATTAGCCCAGATCATCAAAGTAGTTGAGGAAGCACAAGGCTCGAAGGCTCCAATTCAACGGCTAGCCGACCAGATTTCGGGTATTTTTGTCCCGATTGTAGTCGGAATCGCAGTCGTTACTTTCCTCGTGTGGTATCTATGGGTAAGTCCAGGTGAGTTTGCGGTTGCGCTTGAAAAGCTGATTGCCGTTCTTGTCATTGCTTGTCCTTGCGCTCTTGGCCTGGCCACACCGACATCGATTATGGCTGGATCCGGAAGGGCTGCCGAGTATGGAGTGCTTTTCAAAGGCGGTGAACACCTTGAAATGACGCATCGCATCACAACAGTTGTTTTGGATAAAACCGGGACAGTCACAAACGGAAAACCGGTATTGACAAATGTACTAGTTGACGGCAATTGGAATGAGGCAGATTTCTTGAAATTAGTTGGATCTGCTGAGCGGCAATCTGAACATCCGCTGGCTGAAGCCATTGTCCTGGGGATAAAAGAGAGAGCCATCGAATTAGCGGATCCCGCTGAATTTGAAGCCATTCCCGGTTACGGGATTAAAGCCAGAGTTGATAATCATGAAGTACTGGTTGGAACAAGAAAGCTTATGACGAAATATGGAATTGCCATTGGCACCGCTGCCATAGAAATGGAAGCTCTTGAGGACAATGGAAAAACTGCCATGCTTGTCGCAATTGACGGTGCTTTTGCCGGCATCATCGCAGTCGCTGATACAGTGAAGGAAACTTCCAGGGAAGCGATTAGCCGCCTAAAGGGCATGGGGCTTGAAGTCATTATGATTACCGGAGACAATGAGCGAACGGCCAATGCAATTGCATCACAAGTTGGCATAGATTATGCGATCGCCGAGGTGTTGCCTGAAGGAAAAGCAGATCAGGTGAAGAAGCTTCAGGAGCAAGGAAAACGTGTGGCCATGGTAGGAGACGGAATTAACGATGCCCCGGCACTTGCGGTGGCAGACATCGGAATGGCGATTGGAACTGGAACGGATGTTGCGATGGAAGCAGCAGATATTACGTTAATGCGTGGCGATTTAAACAGTATCGCGGATGCAATCGTGATGAGCAAGAAGACGATCCGCAATATTAAGCAAAATCTCTTCTGGGCGTTCGGTTATAACACGCTCGGAATTCCAGTTGCAGCTTTAGGGTTCCTGGCACCATGGCTGGCGGGGGCGGCTATGGCTTTCAGTTCAGTTTCAGTTGTTTTGAATGCACTCAGGCTTCAACGGGTGAAACTCGAACAATAAGGAAGGGAACGGGAGATTATGAAAAAATGGGCGGTCGCAGCCATACTGTATGTGTTGGTCGTGATAGGCGGATATGAGGTTTATGCTCAATTTTTTGCAGCAGAAGACAGCCCAGCGGAAGTCGAACATGATGGTAGTCATGAGGGGAAGAAAGCGGCAGAGCATTGAATCGGCAGACATTATTTTATTATCCAATCGAGTTGTTGAATCGGAACCAGGTATTATAAAATCAAAAGAAAGGAGGTTTTGAAATGGATATCATTGATAACGAAGCAAGTAGCACCCATTGCGGGGATGAAATCGCAACATCCGGCCGAAAAAGCCACCATTCCGAAAAAACAAAACAAAACCTTGTTACAAGATTAAATAGGATCGAAGGACAGATTCGCGGCATTAAAGGGCTCATTGAAAAAGACACTTATTGTGACGATGTGATAACCCAAATTTCCGCCACACAGGCAGCCTTGAACAGTGTGGCAAAGATACTTCTTGAAGGGCATATGAAAACCTGTATAGTGGAACGGATTCAAGAAGGGGACCATGAAGTGGTAGATGAGTTACTGACGACTATCCAAAAGTTGATGAAAAAATAGCATTTTAGCTGCATAACGAATTTTCGAACAAATTGTGAAATATGGATAAATGCAGGCAAAAAAGTTAAACCCTTTGCATACAGTAGGAGGGTATAGTATATTGTTATTAAAGCAAGCAGCATCTGGCTATTGTTTAGACGTTTTAACAGAGGCAAAGCCATAATTGCTGTGAATGCAAAACTATTTAAAAAAATGAACATGCGAGGGATATTTCATGGAAAGTGTTACATTGAATGTTAAGGGAATGTCATGCGGACACTGCGTAAAAGCGGTTGAAGGCAGTGTAGGAAAACTCGACGGTGTAAGCAATGTGAAAGTAAATTTACAGGATGGTACAGTAGATGTAGATTTCAACAGTGAGCAAGTATCTCTGGCTGAAATCAAAGAAACGATCGACGACCAAGGATATGATGTAGAATAACCGAAAAAGACGTGCTGCTAATAGCACGTCTTTTTGTGTCTATTTTTACAGAGCTAATCAGGAAAATACGGGTTTAAATGAATTAACACCTCTTGAATATTGTCATATTCCTTTATTAATGCTTGTTTAATTTCCCGTGCGAGATCATGTCCTTCTTTTATCGTTTTATAGTGGTCGATGGATATGCGCAAATCTACCAGCACATAGTGGCCATGCTCCCTTGCACGGATTTTGTCGATCCTTTTTATTTCTTCAAACTGGGAAATGACTTTGATATAATCTTGAAGCGTTTCCGCGTGAATGCTGCGCTCAAGCAGGATATGAAAAGCCTCAGTAAGCATTTCCTTTGCAATTTTAAATATGAGGTAAGCCACGAATATGCTTGCAACTTTATCTCCGTACAGCAATGGGGCAATATCGAATTTTTCGCCCAATATAGAGAGGACTACGCCGGCGGCAGCAGCAATGGAGGCCACGATGTCTGCTTTATGGTCAAAAGCGATCGCCTCGATAGCTTTACTTTTGTGGTGGTCGGCCACCTTCAAAGAATACCTGTACAGTATTTCTTTTGAAATGTATGAAATGATCGCAATCCACATAGCAAGTATATTGGGTGGTTCGATTGGATGGAAAAATCCAATAATGCCTTCATAAGTAATATAAATGGAAACAAAAAACAAGATGATGCCGACAACGCCTGAGACAACGACTTCTGCTTTACCATGTCCATAAGGGTGGTCCTCATCAGCGGGCTTATTCGCAAGTTTGATAACCAGCAGTACAATGATAGAAGCAAACACGTCTGCAGCAGAATGAATTCCGTCCGCAAATACTGCATCACTATTTCCATACCAGCCAATCACAACTTTACCTATCGTTAAAATAATATTTGCCCAAACACTAATCCAGGCCACCTTTTTAGCAATCATTTCCCTCTTTGTCATGTACGGCACCTCAAAAAACGAATCTTTTGCCATATTATCAAACAAAATCCTTGTGAGTCCAGAGAAAGATAATTGGTTGAATGCATGGTTTTTATGTATGGCAAATTCTTTAGGAGACAAAAAAACTATTGTATCAACGAAACTTTCATCATTCCGGACCAATATCCTTGCAGGCATCCATCTGTGCCATTAAAACTTTTTCACATACCTATATTAACCAACTAGAGGTTATTTTAGGCTGTTGTAAGCTGAAATCAATGAAAGGCCTGCTCATGAATTAGAAATGAAAAACCTGCCTAGGTGGCAGGTTTTTATGAGTGTATATAGTATTGTTCATAATCAAGTGGCAACGTGAACTATTGATTCAATCCATTCCTTGTTACGCTTTCTACAGTCCTGCCGACTTCTGCAGGCGGTTTGCAATTTCCATAAATTCATCAGGGCCAATGCCAGGTGCGAATTCTTGCGGCAATTCACTGAATTCCGGTATGGTAAAGCCTTCAGGCATTCCTTCTGTAACAAACAAAGGTTGACCGTCAATAGGATGGTTTCCTTTCCAAATTTGGTCGATTGAGCGGTAATCAGAGTCACTCCATGTATACAAACGTTGATGGATTCCTTGTTCTTCATATTTTCTGGCATGGTCAAAGCGTTTATTGTCAAGGCTCGGAATAGGAAGCATTTTTCCTATGTCGACTCCTGTTGCTACTTCCAGTGCTTTTGCATAGGCAACAACGTGCACTCCGCCTCGTACAAGCAGGTAACCGACCATTTCCCTGATGACAGGGCTGTCAGTCATTTCATACACTCTCATTTTATGCGTTCGTGCCCCGCATTCCAAAAAGAAATTGTGCAGCAGATCCAAAATTAGATTCCCGCTGTTAAAAACATTATCCCCAGTCCAGCCCTGGCCGGAGGACGAACCTGGAATGGCGCTTTGGGCAGCAGGGATAAAGTGGAATTTGTTTGGCATCGCGCCCCCGGCCTTAAGCGGGCCGCTGTCAGGCTCGCCGTCCTGCGTTACACCTTCAAGGGACATGTTAATCGCATGAGTAACTAATTCAACATGGCCGAGTTCTTCGGCAGTAATACTGGCAACTAGATCGAAAAATGGACGAAGCTTGTTTTTTCCTCGGAAATTAAACGACTGGAACATGTAGTTGTTTAATGTAGACATCTCACCGAACTTGCCACCTAGCAGTTCCTGTGCAGCCGCCGCCCCATCTGGATCTGGATGATCCGGGGCTGGAAGGTCAATTAAAAGCTGGTCGAATCTTTTAAACATCTGCTTTCCTCCCTGCATATTTGTTCCTTAGTCTATTAACCGTTATCCCAAACAATAAACACAAAATTCAGAAAAATAGACAAAAGGTTTCAGAATACCGGGGGGCAATGGGTAGTAAGGCGGATTTTTAGAAATTCTTAAAAAAATTATAGGTGATACCCTAGTCATTTGGTGGATTTCAAGCGTTCATTTCTTGTATCGCAGAAATTCAAAGTTGGAGGTTGGAGTGGATTTGATGATCTCCCCGTCGCTATCTTTATATACTTCATATTCTCTATATGTTTGTACAATATAATCATCACTCTCTTCTTCTTTTTCGAGTTTCCATTCTAATGATGGAATTGATGATCCAGTATCATCTTCCGTTTGGGAATCTACTGTCTTTGCAAGCTCTACCTCATAGGGGTTGTTATAGAAAATCGAATGCTTTGCATTCAGGACAGAGTAGGGCGACTCAAGATAGCTTACGATTACCAGGGAAATAAATAGACATAATATATAGAATCTCTTCTTCACTATTACTGGCTCCTTTACCGATTGGCTTATATTAATGTCTATGCAAGTTCATGTAATAAATAACTTATTAGGTACTAGCCAGGTGATAAGACTTTTTTTGGTCAAGACTGGTATGCAAATATTTAAATAGTCCAATTCCTGGCTGATTTGAATAGTGATTTCGTGGTTAAGGCCGTATTTTAACGCAATGTCCATCATGTGGATCTTCAAACTTTCTATCTGATATTGCAGGTCTTTATGACTGTGGTAGAGTAGGCCTTCCATTCATAATACTCCCATTTTTAGTCGGTATCATGATTATATTTTACTGGACAGATCATTGAAAAAACCAAGCCGATTATTATAAAAATTCGAACATTAACACGTTAGATAAATTAGAAAAGGGGCATAATTTTTTCGCCCCTTTTTTGGCTTCTATGATACAAGCTCAAGCATGTCCAGTATTTTTTCATAACATGTTCTTGTAAGGTTCGAACCTTATTTCCAGAGTTGAAAGGGGGGAGAAACATGACGTTAGGAAATGGAAATACAGATACACTTGGTATCTTCTTTATCGTAGTATTATTACTACTCGCTCTGCTCATTGCTCTATTGCTTGACTTTGATCACGATTTAGTCAGGGCAATCAGAAAAGCTATTTGCGCAGCCCTTGGTTGCGATGATTAAAACAGACTGAATGTTTAAGTTCATGGATTGATGGGTATGCAGTATGCAGTTCATGGGATTCGAGTGTCAAACCTAGAGTATCTGAGATGATTCTCTAGGTTTTTTGTCTTGAATGAAATGATCTGTTTAATAGGTATTCAAACATTTTTGTCCAAGCCATGGCAAAAATCCACTACAAGTCTGCTTTGTTTTCATAGTGTAGCGTAGGTGAGGAAATTATCCTGCTGATAAATTTAAAAAGGTGGGCTTATTATGAAAAACGATAGAAATAAGAACCAAAGCTTAATTGATGAATTGAAAGATGTAAAATCTGCTGATTCTGGAGCTCTGGCGGACGTTGCTTCAAAACTGATGAACGGTCAAAATTCGATTGATATGGGCGGCATCATGAAAATGGCCACGAATCTGATGAACGATGAAACTCTTTTGAGCACCGTAAAAAACATCGCAGGTTTGAACAGAAACAAGAGTGCAGCAGCTCCAAATCAACTGAACAAAGCAGAAGAGACAACATCGGTGTCCCCCGCTCAGTCTATCGAAGGAGTTGTTCAGCAGCTGGCGGAGCTTAAGGAAGAAATAAAAGGATTAAAAGAACAAAATCGGGCTTTAAATCAATCAGTCAATAATCTGGCTGCGTTGATGAAACCTCCATTCCGCAGAAGACAGCGCTGGTAGATTCAACTAACTGCGTATCAAGCATTTCCAACAAAACCCCAGTTTGAAGCTTCCTGAAGTACGGGTAAAAAAAATTCACCTTAATATCAGGAAGGGATTAATATGAAGAAATCTATCATTTTTGCAATCTTTTTTATCATTGCGGCAGGTTTTTTTACTGCTTTGTTTTTGTATGACAAACAGCCTGTGAAATCCAGGGATGAAACATTAATCATGGCTTTTGGCGACTCGTTAACATATGGTTACGGTGATGAAAAAGGGTCAGGTTATATCGAAAGCCTTGAAAAAAAATTAAATTCTGCACATAAGGCAAAGGATTTCGTCTTTAAAAATCACGCTGTGTACGGGCTTGAAACATCAGGAATATTAAAACAATTATCGGATATCCGGATGAGCAGAACCTTAGAGGAAGCAGATTATTTTATCTTATTTATCGGAACTAATGATTTAATTAACAGCAATGGCGGGGACCTTAATCCATTAAATATTGAACAAATAAAAAAAGGCCAGGAGGTATATCTCGCCAATATTAAAGCAATCCTGAATATACTAAACTCTGACAATGAGAAAGCCCCCATTTTGGTTTTAGGCCTGTTTAATCCTTATCCAGATTCCGGATCAATCGAGCCAGTTATCGACGAATGGAATCGCAAAACCATTGAAGCAACAAAAAAATATGATGGAGTTACTTATATACCAACTAATGACTTATTTAAAGCAACAAATAAAAAAGAATATTTTAATGACTCGCTGCATCTTAATGATAGCGGATATGAATTGATTTCGGACAGGATATTGCAAAAACATACATTCAGATAGGATAGGCAAAAAAGCCGGATCTTTCCATTCATATATGAAACTGTTAATCCACAAAATTCGTCATTTATTGTTAGAATATAATACAAACAGAATTGAAGGGATAATAACAGTGGGAGCAAAAAAAACAGGTAGAAGGCTTGTTGGATTATTCATTTTAATTATGATTCTTTTAGGTTATCAATATTTGACCGCTCCAAAATCGGATCCGGTCGTCAGGAAGGATGTTCCCATCCCCGTAGAACTTCATCCAGTTGTAGCTGAAAATAGGGATATTCTCATCCAGAAAGCAGCAAAAAAAGGGATTCAGGTTATTATAACTGATGATTTTAGAAGCGCGGCTGAACAGGATGAATTGTATGAAAAAGGCCGTTCCAGTGCAGGAGCCATCGTAACGCATGCAAAGGGAGGGGAGTCTTATCATAATTTCGGCCTCGCTGTGGATTTTGCGATAATGTCTAAAGAAGGCCAGGCACTATGGGATATGGAATATGACGGCAACCAAAATGGGAAGTCTGATTGGCGGGAGGTCGTACTGATTGCCAAAGAACTCGGCTTTGAATGGGGTGGAGACTGGAAGCAGTTTAAAGACTACCCCCATCTGCAAATGGATTTTGGCTTGACCATCAACGAATTGCAGGCAGGGAAAAGGCCACCGGAACAGCCATTGACAGCGAATAACAGCCAGTGAAAGTAACTTGCTATTCGAAAAACAAAAAGCCGGTCCTAAGACCGGCATAAATGATTATTTTTGGTTTGATACCGCCACTTTTGGTTGCGGTTTCTTTGTTTTAAACAACTGCTTCAATACAAGGGATGGGCCGCCGAGAACGAAAAGGTATCTCGCTTCTATTACTTGTTTCATAAAGGCTGCAAACAGTCCGCTTATCGTGATGCTGCCGATTTTTCCGACGGCTGCCTTGTTGCCTATGGAAGCAACTGTTCCTTTGTGATGGTATTCAAAGGTTTTCAGGCTCTCCCCGCGAATCGCTGCTACAATGTTTGGCCCGCAAACCTGGGCTTGCTGGATAGCCACCTGTGCGGTTGGAGGAAGAGGGGACTTATCATCCTTAGGGAAATAGGCGGCATCTCCAATACAGAATACATTTTGCATTCCTTCTACCCGCAAGGTTTTATCAACTGGGACTCGGCCCCTTGTTGTTGGAAGCCCCATTTTTTCGAGGATGCGATTCCCCCTTACACCGCCAGACCAGATCAATGTCCTTGCAGGAAGTACTGTGCCATTATCAAGCTTGATCGATTCAGGAGTACATTCAAGAATTTTCGTTGAAGTTAACACCTGAACGCCATATTTATCGATGTATTTGGTTGTAAAGTCGATCAACTTCTGGTCAAAGCCCGGGAGCAAAGAGTCAAAGGCTTCAATATTGACAATCTTTGTTTCTTCCACCGGGATGCCATATGTTTTGCATAATTCCGGGACAGCTTCGACAAGCTCACCGACCATTTCAATTCCGGTAAAACCTCCCCCAGCGACGGCGAAAGTCAGACGGGAAGGGTCCCTGTCTTCCTGGTATGCGGCAAACTGCCTCAAAATATGGTTGTAAATTGCCTTAGTGCTTCTGAAGCTGCGGATTTTAAAAGCATTTTCCTCTACTCCTGGTATGCCAAAAGTATCAACCTCGAAGCCGAGAGACAATAATAAGTAGTCATATTCAACCGAGTCTCCTGACTCGAGCATTACACGCTGGTTATTGAAATCGACAGAACCGACAGTATCTTTTTTAAATTGGATTTTGTTCGTGCGCAGCAGATCCGGAATATGCAGGGTTATTTTTTCGTCGGAGGCCGTGCCTGCACCGGTCTTATGCAGTTGGGTGGAAATATAATGGTAATCGTGCTTGTTAATTAAGGTGACCTCAGCTTCTCCGTTTTTCAGTAATTTTTCCAGAGACCTGCTGGTGATTAGCCCGCCGTAACCTGCTCCAAGAATGACAACCTTTGGTTTACTCATTTTTATTCCTTCTTTCATGAAAAAAGTATTTTATAACTACGAATATGTGTGAAAATATTCACATGCTTTGCGAAAAAAAATTAGAGCCGCTTCGCCCTATAACTTGTGAAGTATTTCAAATATCTGCTATACTTCTAGGTTACGATATATAGAATAAGGTTACAAGTAGATAACATGCTTATACTTTACAAAAATATGACAAATATTCATGGAAACGATTTCGAAATATTATATATAAAAATAACAGCATGCCGATTGGGTCAGGCATGCACAAAAGGTTATAAATCGTTATCATAATCGACATTATATTTTTTCTCGGTGGAAGAATTTTCCTTTGTATGCTCACCATCTTTTTCTTCCTGCTGCTCTTCCCTTAAATCCTCAAGGGGAATCGGGTCCACGGTTAATTCACTTTCATACATATCATGCAGGCTTGCCTTATTTGTTTTATATTGCTCCGGATTATCCATGTTTCCCTTGATTTTTGCCTCTTGTTTCTGCTTTTCCACATCGGCACCTCTTTTCTTTTTGCTTGTTTTCCCGGTGGTCTTCCTGACACTCATAAAAATGTATAAAAAGCCGGCCGGTAAATGACCGTCCGGCTAATCCTCAAATAAATATTCGGCTATTCGTAAATCTGCGAATAAAACGTTGTTGCTGCAGGAATTTTTATTCAGTTTACATAGAATTTATGAGTAACGGTTGCTGTCCACGCTATGCTTGGGCTTTTCTGGCTCCCTCTGGGGATCGATATCCTGGTTTTGCTGTTTTTTCTTCTCCTGTTCCAGTGAATCATTTTTGGATGCTTGTTTTTTATCATTCATGATGATCGACTCCTCCTTGCCGTAAGTATATTTAACGTTACCCTTATTTCCACTGCTAAAACCATAAGTGATTCCCACTGCCCATTAATTCAGCGCAAGACGTGCAATATGAACATATAGTTTTTATAGAGCCGTCTATTTTATTTCGACTTTTTAGGGAGGTAAGACATGATCAGGGTTACTGTAGCCACACCGTCCAATCAACAAAAGCTGGCGAGCCTGGGGGGCATCCAGAAGGAAATTTATGAGGGGTTGAAGAACAGCCGGTTTCTGTTTCATTATTACACTGACGGGGAGCTGCTTTTTGAACTTTTTCTCAGGGAAAATATTATTAAAGCATCCATAAAATTAAAGGACAGCGGAGCAGCCTTTACATCCTTCAAGTATTCAGCTTTTAATCCGCAATACTGGATGCGAACCGAGTTCGGGTATTTGTTAAAGCCTTTTGCCCAGCCTGCTGACGCGGTTAATGACATTTTCACAAATGGGAAAAAGTATGGATTCGAATGCACCACGGCAATTGTGGTCATTTATTATAAAGCGGTGCTGGATTCAATCCGTCGGGATGCCTTTAATTTTTTATTTGGCAGGCTGCTCGTGTGGAACTGGAATTATGATCCCGATCTTGCAATCATTACCCAGCGGGGCGACGAATTTATCCCCGGAGACGTGGTGTATTTTGCTAATCCGGATTACAGGCTCCCTATATGGATTGGTGAAAACGCCGTTTATGTAGGAAAGGGCCTTTATTTCGGCCATGGAATTGGAGTAGGCAGTGCTGAACAAATGATCGAATCGTTAAACACCAGGAGAAAAGAGGGAGCCACGAGATCTGCATATATGTTAAAACAGCACAGTAGGCTCAATGTTAAATATCTTTACCAGTTTTCAAGGTGAAAATACAGATATTAGAAAAAGGCTGATCTTTAAGAATCAGCCTTTTCTGCTGCTTTTTGCTCATTTTTAATCAAGAAATATTTTACAAGAATAGTTTTATTTATAGGGGGAATATAAAAGGAGACTAAATATATAAATTTTGAGTGCGACCCAGAAGCATTCAACTGTTTAAAGAGGGAGTTCTGAATGAGATTAACCACGCTGCTTGATTGCATGAAAGGCTGTACAGACTATAATTTGATGCACAACCCCGAGATCCAGGGGATTAAAATGGATTCAAGGAAAATAACTGATGGGGATTTATTCGTAGCCATTTCTGGATTTGAAAGCGATGGCCATCATTTTATCCAGGAAGCAATTGATAATGGGGCAGCAGCAGTTATTGGAGAACAACAACTTCAATTAAGTGTCCCATACGTACAGGTCAAGGACAGCAGGTTTGCGCTGGGAAAAATAGCGAGTGCTTTTTATGGATATCCTTCCAGGAACCATATAGTTGTGGGTGTTACCGGAACTAACGGTAAGACGACAGTGTCTTATATCCTCAAACATATTCTTGAGACAGCTGGCAGGACATGCTCATTGCTTGGGACTGTGTCTTATATTATTAATAAAGAGCAGTACCTTCCAACAAACACAACTCCGGATGCACTGCAATTGCAGGAGCTCGTCGCCAGAAGCAATGACGAATTTGTCGTCCTTGAGGTTTCTTCCCATGCATTGAAGCAATCCCGTGTTGTTGGACTTGAGCTGGATTTTGGACTCTTCACGAACCTGTCCCATGATCACCTGGACTACCACGATAATATGGATGATTATTTTCACGTTAAATGCGAAATGTTTTCATACCTGAAAAAGGGTGGAAAAGGCATAGTGAGCCTGGTTAATCCATGGGGAGAAAAACTGGCAGCAAAATTAAACGAGCAGTCCATTACACACCTGACTATGGGCTATGGTGACGAATGTGACCTGCAGATCGAAAATATCAGGCTGGACGGCGTTACCGAGTTTACTTTGAAGTCGAAGGAAGTCGAGTATGGAATCACTTTTCCTTGCCCTGGCCTGCATAATGTATATAATGCGGGACTTGCCTTCCTGGCGGCACTGGAGTTGGGAATTGAACCCGAATTTATAGTCAAGGGTCTGGAAACATTTCCTGGAGTACCGGGACGATTTGAAATGGTTGCCCATCCTAGCGGCGCCACCTTCATTGTTGATTATGCACACACCCAGGACGCCATTGAATACTGTTTGCAGGCAGCAAAAGAGCATAATGCCAGAAGGATAACCCATATTTACGGATTCCGCGGCGCGAGGGATGAATCAAAAAGGGAGCATATGGTAAAGGTTTCCGCTTCAATGAGTGACGATTTCGTGCTCACATTCGATGATTTAAATGGGGTGCCTGAAGAGGAGATGCTGTCGGAGTTGCACGAATTGAACAGATTGTTTGGCGGTGAGAAAGGCTTTGTAATACCGGACAGGACACTGGCTATCCAAAATGCCTGGGAAAATGCCCGTGAAGGGGACTGGGTATTAATAACAGGAAAAGGTCCTGAAAAATACAATGAGAAATTTCATTTGCCAGTATCGACAGATATGGAGGCACTTTTGTATTTGAAAAAAATGATAGCTAAAGAACAAGTAATTTAAAAATGTGGAAACGATCGCAGCTTAAGAAAAGAACTGGCTGCTGGCAAAGCAAGGCTATTGCTTAGTATAGAACAAATGAAGTACAATAAGGCCGCCATTGGGCGGCCCTTTTAGTGCTCTTGGCAGCACATCGGGCTAACCGGAGAGAGTCCCGAACACGCCATGTCCAGGGCAAGCATATATCATGTACAAGACTAGTAAAATAGTAATTAAAAAATGGGGGTGTCCCGGTATAGATTTAATTGACGTGGTGAGCAAAGGGAGATTTGATCTGCCATAAAGCTATCCTCCTTATATAATGTATAAAACATTATACGTTTGAGGTGCTCATCCCGTACAAAGTCCGACATGGAAACAGCTCATATGTCCCGAAACTTCTATTCGAAGTAATCCAAATAATCGGTTGCGATTCCATCAAAGCCAAGCCGGTTAATCGTTTTTGCTGTATGCTCATCCCTCACTGTCCAGGTGATTGTTTTAAGGCCGTGGCCGTGGATCCTTTTTACAAGGCTCTTGTTCGCCATTGTTATTTTTGGATTTAAATAAGATGCGAAACTTGAAAGAGCCTTAATCTTTCGGTTCGATATTCCGCGGGGATCATGCCTCACAAGCACACCCACAGGTATGGATGGCACCATTTCTTTAAATCTTTTCATCGATTTACTGTCAAATGACTGAACGATGACCATGCCGTTTGGTTGGTGGAGACCCCGTTTGACCAGTTCATCTGCCACCTTTTCTTCTATTCCCGGATACAGGGAAGGCTTCTTCAATTCAATCAATAACTTCACTTTGCCGCCATATCGCTCCAGCACTTCGTTAAAAGAAGGAATCTTTGCCCCTGCAAATTCTGTTGAAAACCAGCTGCCCGCATCCAGCTGCTGAAGCTCCTGGAAACTAAAGCCCCTTACCTTGCCCTTTCCGTTTGTCGTTCTGTCAACCGTTGGGTCGTGGATGACCACCAGTACACCATCACGGGTTTCCTGCACGTCAAACTCAAGCATGTCTGCGTTCATTTCAATCGCTTTCTCAAAAGAAACCATCGTATTCTCCGGACAGTATCCGGCAGCCCCTCTGTGCCCGATGAGAACCGGCTTGTTTCTTCCTCCACCTATAATATTCAGGACTTTTTCTAAACGATGCAATAAAGCCAGGAACGAAGTTAAAAAAACATTCGCCTTCAGTAAAAATCTCAAAGTTATACCCCTATCTGTTCAGTGTTTATAATAAAAAAAGTTATCCTGATCACCTTGCAGCGAATAAGACTGATAATCGGTTTTTATTATACTTGAAAGTATAAAGCCAGCGATACAATGGGCGCATTTTTTTCAGCTGTTTAATTCCACATAAGACCCGCTTTGAATAGGATATAGTGACATTCAAAAAGGAGGTTGTTAAGATGGCTGATGGAGGCGGATTCGGATACGGCGGAGGTTTCGCCCTGCTTGTAGTGTTGTTCATCCTGCTAATCATTATTGGGGCATCCTGGGGTTACGGAGGATTTTATTGATCATCCAACTCGTGCATAAGGGAGGTCTTTGAATGCGTTATGGATATGGTTATGGTTACGGGGGCGGCTATGGAGGCTGGGGTTACGGACACGGCTTTGTCCTGATCGTTGTCCTGTTCATCCTTCTGATCATTGTCGGCTGTGCTTGTTATCGTTAATCAATTGAAGATGCTTGAGGGGGATCCTCAAGCATTTTTTTATGGATATGGGGAACGAGAGCAGGGGAGGGTTGTTTGTTTCAATGGTACGACAAATATCCAAAAACTCCGACAGAAATCGTTTATTTTTTGGGGCTTACGACATATTTTTTACAAATATGACAGAAAACTGTTTAGCTTCCCGAAGCGGCGGGTATCTATGTTTTGTGGCGCTAGAAAAATAAAAGCTATTTTCGGGGAGGAAAAACAATTGAAAAGGGGAATTTTAATCATCTTCGCCGCCATTTTGCTTCTTGGCTCCCTTGCAGGCTGTTCAGGGGAAAAAGATGCACAGGCAGAAAAAACAAAGGACGGCAGAGTAATAGTTAATTTCTGGTCATTCTGGGGGTCGGAAACCAGAAGGCCGATCATTGAAAAAATTATTGACGACTTCAATAAATCACAGGACAAGATCACTGTTAAACATACATTTTTGCCCTTCGGTGACATCTGGACGAAAAATCTTGCATCGGTTGCTGCCGGCAACCCTGCGGATGTCATCATAAACGATATCAACACTGTTGCCCAAAGGGCAGAAAATGAGCAAGTTGAAGATTTAAGCAAATACATCGATGATTCATTTGAAAACCAATTTTATCCTCACCTGTGGGCAACGGTAGTTCACAAGGACAAGCCTTATGCTGTCCCTTTCAATACTGACACCCGCCTGCTGTACTTCAATAAAAAGGCATTCAGGGAAGCAGGGCTGGATCCGGAAAAGCCGCCGAAAACATGGGCAGAGCTTGAGGAATATGCGAAAAAGCTTGACGTGAAGAACGGCAGCAACTATGAACGGATCGGGTTTTATCCATTATGGGGAAGCGCTGGTGCCGGCGCCTGGATGACAAACGCCGATGATGGCAAAGGTTATATCGAGGATGGCCAATTGGCAATCAACACACCGGACAAGCTTGAAGCACTGAAGTGGGTACATGGCTGGAAGGAGCGCCTCGGTGCAAATACAGTCCAGGCTTTCCAGGCTGAATTCGGCAGTGAACAGGCAAATCCCTTCATCGCTGAAAAAGTGGCAATGTGGGTAGACATTGGTACATTCTATACGCAAATCAGGGATTATGGCAAAGACCTGGAGTTTGGTGTTGCACCCATCCCGTCATATAAAGAGGGCTCCGGCCATTATGCAGAAGGAGGCGGGTTTGTAGCCGAAATTCCAAAAGGGGCCGAACATCCTGAAGAAGCAATGGAATTCATAAAATATTTGACTGGGCCTGAAGCACAAAAATACTGGGCCATGAAAAACTATGACAATGTTGCCAACAAGGCAGCAGCGGAAGCAACAATCAATGAGCTTGATGGCGACGCCAGATATGTCTATGAAGCTTCAGTCAAAAATCTTGAGACTACTAATCTTTACCCTGTTCCGCTTGAATACCCGGATTATCATAACCGGATCAACCCGCAAATAGAAAATGCACTGCTCGGGAAAATCTCTCCTGAAAAAGCACTGGAGAGAGCGGAAAAAGACGTGGAGAAAATCAAACGGAAATAGACGGATAAAAAGAATAAGTGATGATCAACAGAGAGAAGGCGGCGACCTTCTCTCTTTCCATAATTAATTTTTTTTTAGAGGAAGGCTGGGGAGAATGAATCCGTATGAAACAACGATTACTCAAACAGATAAAAAAGATCTTATTGAACCGGAGGCTAAGAAGTACCCGGCTGCAGTCCAACAAGCTCGGCGCCGTTTAAGCCGAAAGGCAAAAGACAATCTGGCCGGCTACCTGTTTATCAGCCCATGGATCATAGGTTTCCTTGGACTGACCTTTGGCCCGCTGGCATTTTCTTTAGTTGCCAGTTTTACTGATTATAATATTACCTCCAAAATGAATTTTATCGGGTTTGAAAACTATAAGCGGATGTTCACGGTGGACGACCTGTTTATAACATCGCTCATCAATACACTGTATTATGTTGTGTTTTCAGTGCCTTTGACAACAGCCGGCGCAGTTCTTCTTGCTGTCCTGTTAAACCAGAAAGTTAAAGGGATGAAGTATTTTCGCACGATTTACTACCTGCCGGCCGTAATGTCTGGGGTAGCGGTCTACTTCCTTTGGATGCAGCTGCTGAGCCCGTCTACAGGACTTGTGAATACGGTATTGGGATGGGTTGGCATTGAAGGGCCATCATGGTTATTCGATCCAGGTTGGACCAAGCCGGCACTCATCCTGATGAAACTCTGGACAGTTGGCAGTGGGATGCTCCTTTATCTGGCCAGCATGCAGGGAGTTTCCAAAGAAATGTATGAGGCGGCAGAGCTGGATGGTGCGAGTTCCTGGCAAAAGTTTTACCGGATCACCTTGCCGATGATTTCGCCAGTCATTTTCTTTGATGTGATTACGAGCACGATTTATTCGTTTCAAATTTTTCAGGAGGCATATGTCATGACAGAAAACGGCGATGGCGGCCCTTCAAACTCGTTGCTGTTTTATAATTTGCATATGTGGAACAATGCGTTTGAAATCTTCGATATGGGGTATGCATCCGGGATGGCGTGGATACTGTTCATCATTGTCATGGCACTTACAGTTGTCAATTTGAAGGTGGGCAAACGCTGGGTGCACTATGAAGGGGGAGATGAAAAATGAGGGCTGCTGCTGCACCAAGATTTTATGAGACAAAGCGGTTTAAAGAAAATGTGAAAAAGGCCGTTGTCACAATCATATTGTTATCAGGCAGTATTCTGATTTTGCTTCCATTATGGTGGATGATTTCAACTTCCTTAAAGACACCCCAGGAAATTGCCCAATATCCGCCTACGTTTTTCCCGAAGGAATTCAACTTCTCTAATTACATTGAAGCGTGGCAAACTGCGCCATTTACACGATGGACATTGAATACGCTGTTCATTTCGGTGTGCGCAACGGTTGGCAGTGTACTGGTCAACGCACTTGTTGCTTATGCATTTGCCAAAATCAAGTTTAAAGGACGCAATGTACTATTTGTCATTGTGCTTGCCACGATGCTGATACCAGGGTTTGTCACCATGGTTCCGCAATATATTCTGTATTCGAAGCTTGGCTGGCTGAATACGTTTTTGCCATTGATCGTTCCAACCTTTTTGGGAAGTGCCTTCTACATCTTCTTGCTGAGGCAGTTCATGATGGGAATCCCAAACGAACTTTTGGAAGCCGCCCGTCTTGATGGAGCGAATCATTTGCAGATTTGGTGGCATATTATGCTTCCTTTGACGAAGCCTGCACTGATTACGGTTGCGATACTCGCATTCAATGGGGCGTGGAATGATCTGCTTGGCCCATTATTGTATATCAATGATGAGGCATTATACACACTGCAAATCGGCCTGCAGACTTTTAAAGGAACCGTTCAGACGCAATGGCATTATCTAATGTCAATGTCTGTGACTGTCCTTCTCCCAGTTATGCTCATATTCTTCTTTTTTCAAAAGTATTTTATAGAAGGAAACAACCTCAACTCTGGATCAAAAGGGTGATCTAAAAAGGATGCTACTGTGGCATCCTTTTTTTTGTCTAGTGGAGAAAAAACAAGGCCGGATTCCATTCACTCATAGTTAATTGTTGACTTTAACTTTCGCTGGAAGGTAAAATTGTAAACGTCGATAACATGTATATACATGTTATAGTTTTATTGCGGCAGTTTGATTGTACATACTGGATAATCCTGAATAAAATGTCCAATACTATATCGCAAGTATACGCGTTAAATATCGGCATTGTAAATGTACTGTTCTATGGAAACGGTATCAGGAGGAGATAGTATGGGCGTCGATAAAAAATCTGTTGAGCAGATTATTGAGGGTGTCGGCGGCAAGGAAAATATTGCTGCAGCGACTCACTGTGTGACGAGGCTTCGGTTTGCTTTAAAAGATGAAGGGAAAGCAGATAAAGAAAAACTTGAAAATATTGACCTCGTCAAAGGCACATTTTCTTCCAACGGCCAGTATCAGGTTGTCATAGGACAGGGTACAGTTGATAAAGTGTACAACCAAATGGTCGAAATGACAGGCATTGGGCATGCATCCAAGCAGGAAATAAAAGATGCTGCGGCACAGAAATTAAACCCGTTCCAGCGTGCGGTCAAAACCCTTGGTGACATCTTTATCCCAATACTTCCGGCGATCGTCACGGCCGGCTTGTTAATGGGCATTAATAACATCCTGACAGGCAAGGACATTTTTTTCGAAGGCAGGGCGCTTGTAGATGTTTACACTAGCTGGGCTGATTTTGCCAGCATCATCAATTTGATTGCTAACACTGCATTCGTTTTCCTGCCCGGATTGATTGGCTGGGGTGCCGTGAACAGGTTCGGGGGGAGCCCGCTGCTGGGGATCGTCCTCGGATTGATGCTGGTGCATCCGGATTTGATGAACGCCTGGGGTTACGGAGCGGCCCAGCAGGAGGGGAATGTGCCTTCCTGGAATCTATTCGGGCTTAATGTGGAAAAGGTCGGGTATCAGGGACAAGTATTGCCCGTGCTGTTAGCTTCCTTTGTTCTTGCAAAAATAGAATTATTTCTCAAAAAGCGGATTGCTGAAGGATTCCAGCTGTTGACTGTTGCGCCAATCGCCCTGCTTGTCACTGGTTTCTTGTCATTCATTGTCATCGGTCCAGTTACGTTTGCTATCGGCAATGTGATTACAGATGCAGTAGTTGGTATTTTTGACGCTGTTCCAGCCATTGGCGGCCTGATTTACGGGGCTTTATATGCACCATTGGTTATCACTGGCATGCACCATACGTTCCTTGCTGTCGACCTACAGTTAATCGGAACGACTGGCGGCACGTTTCTGTGGCCGATGGTCGCGCTGTCAAATATTGCCCAAGGCTCTGCAGCCTTTGCAATGATGTTCGTGAACAGGCATAACGACAAGCTGAAAGGGCTGGCGCTTACTTCATCCATTTCGGCCTGGCTTGGGATCACCGAACCTGCCATGTTCGGAGTCAACCTCCGGTACAGGTATCCGTTCATAGCCGCAATGGCCGGATCAGCTGCAGCAGGTGTTTTGGTTTCACTTTATGGCGTAATTGCACCATCAGTCGGTGTTGGCGGATTGCCAGCTTTCCTTTCTATTTTGACAGAGTTTTGGGGAGTTTTTTTCATCGCTATAGCCATCGCGCTGGTTATCCCGTTCGTGCTGACGGCAATTTTAGCGAAAGTCAAAAAATGAATATAGGCCATGGGACATCAGCTTCCCATGGTATTCGTGTGTTTCAATGCTGCGTGTAATGTTAATAGAGGGGGTACTTCAACATGAATGAACCGTGGTGGAAAAAATCAGTCGTCTATCAAATTTATCCAAAGAGCTTTTATGATACAACCGGAAACGGAGTAGGCGACCTTCCCGGAATCATCAGCAAGCTGGATTACTTAAAGGAACTGGGTGTGGACGTAATCTGGCTTACACCGGTATATGAATCGCCGCAGCGCGATAACGGGTATGACATCAGCAATTATTTCAAAATTCATGAAGAATATGGGACAATGGAGGATTTTGACCAGCTGTTGGAACAAGCCCATGAGCGTGGCATCAAAATTATCATGGATATCGTCGTGAACCATTCATCAACCGAGCATGAATGGTTTAAAGAGGCAAGGAAATCACGGGACAGCCGCTACAGGGACTACTATATATGGAAAGAGCCCAAGCAGGACGGCAGCGCTCCGACCAACTGGGAATCCAAATTCGGTGGATCTGCCTGGGAATTCAATAAAGGGACAAAAGATTATTACCTGCATTTGTTTGATGTCACACAGGCCGATTTGAATTGGGAAAACGAAGACTTGAGAAAAGAAGTTTACGAAATGATGCATTTCTGGTTTGAAAAAGGAGTCGACGGTTTCAGGCTTGATGTTATCAACCTGATTTCAAAGGACCAGCGTTTTCCGGATGATGATGGAAGCGTACCTCCGGGTGACGGCAGGAAATTTTATACCGACGGCCCTCGCATCCATGAATTCCTCCAGGAGATGAACCGGGAAGTGTTCTCGAAGCACAATGCGATGACAGTTGGGGAAATGTCGTCAACCACGATTGAAAACTGCATTAAATACTCGAATCCTCATCGGAATGAATTAAGCATGACATTTAACTTCCACCATCTTAAAGTAGATTATAAGGGTGGAGATAAATGGACGCTCGTTGATTTTGACTTTATTGGGTTGAAACGGATTCTGTCTTTATGGCAGTCGGAAATGAACGAGGGCGGTGGATGGAATGCCCTGTTCTGGTGCAACCATGACCAGCCGCGGATCGTATCCAGGTATGGAAATGATGGGAAATACCGCACGGAATCTGCGAAAATGCTGGCAACCACAATCCATATGATGCAGGGAACCCCTTATATTTACCAGGGGGAAGAAATTGGGATGACCAATCCATATTTCGATAAGATTGAGGACTATCGGGATGTTGAGTCTCTGAACATTTTTGACCTTAAGCGGGCAGAAGGAATGCCGGAAGAAGAAATACTCGAAATTTTGAAAAGCAAATCCCGTGACAATTCCCGTACCCCTGTGCAATGGAACAGCGAAAAGCATGCAGGGTTCACTGAGGGCACACCATGGATCAACGTTGCTCCTAACTATGAAGAATTAAATGTAGATAAAGCTTTGGATGATAAGGATTCAGTGTTTTATCATTATAAAAAACTGATTGACCTTCGCAAAAAGTACGACATCGTTACACATGGGAATTATGAACTGATACTGGATGAGCATCCTGAGATTTTTGCTTATATCAGAAATGCGGAAAACGAAAAGCTTCTGGTCGTCAACAACTTTTATGGCAAAGCTGCCGAGTTTACACTTCCGGATTCCGTTGACACTGAAGGTTATACGGAAGAAATCCTTTTGTCCAATTATAAAGACTCCCAAACAGGCTTTAAAAAGGTTTCATTAAGACCTTATGAATCAATTGTATATCGTTTGACAAAATGACGGCGGCGGAATTCCGCCGTTTTTTTTATCCAATAAAGGACATTTCCTCACGATTTTACCATCTATAGTTTTATTAATTCTTCACATCATAAGAAGGTAAAACCAATGTTTAAGGAGGAAATGACAGTGAAAGGTTTGAAATACGGAAAAGTGCTGCTGACAGCCATTACAGTGTTCTCTTTGGCTGCATGTAATAACGATAATAATGGCAATGAAGCTGCAAGGGACAACCGCAATAACCGGATAATGGATATTGGTGACAATGACAATGGGAACAACAGAAACGGTGCGTTAGACGCTGGCAACGGCAGAAATAACGATGCTTTCGATGTTGACAGGCGGGATCTTGGAAATAATGATAACAGAAACGACGCGTTTATTGGCATGGGAGACAGAGACGGTAGAAATAATCGTGGCCAGCAAAATCAAAATCGCAAAAATGCCCCAAATGCCGATATACTGCAATTGCAGAACGGCTGCATAACAGTAGAGCCGAATTCATTCAGCACTTCGACACCAAGCACGAACTACCCTCATACAAGGACGAATAAAAAGGGCCGGCTGGAATATTACACGCCTGGCCAGCAGGGCGGCCAACAGCAGGGCGGCCAACAGCAAGGCGGCCAACAGCAGGGAGGCCAACAGCAGGGAGGCCAACAGCAGGGTGGCCAACAACAGGGCGGCCAACAGCAGGGTGGCCAGCAAGGCGGCCAACAGCAGGGTGGCCAGCAAGGCGGCCAACAGCAGGGTGGCCAGCAAGGTGGCCAACAGCAGGGTGGCCAGGAACAAAGAACAGTAAATGCCAACCAGCCTGGCAATGGGATCTCCCAGTTTGAAGCGAGGGTCGTTGAATTGACAAATATTCAGCGAAGAAATAATGGGCTGCGTGACCTCGTTGCCGACAACCAATTGAGCAGTGTCGCACAGGCCAAATCAAATGATATGCAGTCAAAAAAATACTTCTCCCACACAAGCCCAACTTATGGATCTCCTTTTGACATGATGAGGGACTTCGGAGTTACTTACAGGGCCGCTGGTGAAAACATTGCGATGGGACAACGCAGCGCGGATGAAGTCGTAAACGCCTGGATGAACAGTGAAGGGCACAGGAAAAATATCCTCAATCCAAGTTTCACCCATATTGGCGTAGGCCATAACGAAAACGGAAATTACTGGACACAAATGTTCATTGGCCGTTAAATAGCAGAAACCGGTATTATATGCCGGTTTCTTTCAGGTTTATTGTTGCGTTCACGAGGGAACCTCTTATATGTAGACACCAAGATACGATGAGGAGGTAACAACAAATGAAAAGAAAAGGCTTGATGATGACCACCCTGGCCCTTGGAACTGCATATTTACTTAGAAATAAAAATTCACGCGAGAAATTGATGAGTCAGTTTCAGTCATTTGCCGGACCATCCAAACGGAAACAATAGCAATGGATGAGGAACCCCTGTACACACCAGGGGTTCAAATCTTTTTGGGGAAAATGCTGCACCTTTTTCAATTTCAGACTTAAGGAGTACACAAGGCTGTGTTTTTTACAGTCAATCCATTTGACAGTGCCTCACCTGTTGTCAGAATTCTGGCTGGAACGGTCCCGTTGACCCTGCTTACCGGCCTGGAATCTCCCTCGCCTTTGTCCTTCGGCAATTTTCCACCCAGGCTGACGTTGGGGATGTTTATCTTTTTCTCTGGCATGGTTTCACCTCCAATGTTAATTTGCCCAGTTAACAATCGTTTTTACCAGGTGAACATCACTTTTTATCGCGTGGGTCTTGTTCCTCAGCCATTTCCATGCCGTAGGCAAGATTTCGGTTAAAGCCTGTTTGCTGCTGCCCGCCGGTGTCGTTCATGGTTTCACGGATCAAGTAACGGTGAATGGCCAGTTCAGCACCTGCAAATAAACTGGCCGTCACGATGCTGCCCCAGGCCAATTGCAAATAACTCTCGAACAGGATGTCACCAAATATCCACACTGCCATGTACACTAACAGGAAATCTATAACAGCAGTATTTATATTGCCGAGTCGAGGTAAAATCATCCTGTCACTGACTACATAAGAAATAATGGTGATAAACAGACTGAACGAAATGATATCGCTTGCGCTTGCATCAAAAAACAGATCAAGGCCAATAGCAAAAGCCAGGGTGCAGATTATGAATTTTATTGCCAAGATGGTTATTAGTCTCATAGTATGAACCTCCTTTTTCCAATTAGTGTAAAGTAAAATATGGAAATTCATACATGGAAGAAACATTTTTTTTATGGCTATTACTGCACAAGATAAATTCCCCAAAGATTATTATCAAAATATGGAGGTAATCTTTTGCCATCACATGAACGGTGGATATACAAAAAGCTCCACTTTAAATTAAGCATAAAGAAATATTTACAACGTCCTGCAAACATAACGAAGGTGGACCCGTTAAAGAGTACACCCTCGTTTATCTTTTGTAATCCCTATCACCCACCGAATGCTTCCAAAACATCTTTCACCTCTAGCAAATCCACAGCTTTGGGTTCCTTCCGGCCCTCTTTAATGCGGGAAGGTTTAGGGGCTGGACCCAGTGGAATATATCCCTGCTGCAGCATTCTTCTAATTTCAGAGAGCTCTTGCAATACGTCTTGCGGGGCGCCTTTTGGGACTGGAACTGGCTTGTGAAAATAGTGATTGAGTGCAGAAAGGAGCAGATGAACAAGTGTGTTGTTGTTGGTGTGGTATTCAATCTGTTCTTGGATTTTCGGCGATACAGAAAGGGAGTTGCCTGTTTTTACATCTATGAACCGATCAGGCACAGTTATTGCGGTTTTATTGATAAAATCGGTGTAGGTTTTGGTCGTGTCAGACATATCAATCATCCCTTAATTGAAACTAAATCAGTGGAATTCTCATATTGTTTCTTTAAGTGATTCATTTTCGCTAAAACCAGAAGCCCCAGAACATTCAGCTTCTCCATGTCCTCAGGAAACATTAATTCGATAGGGCGCCCTTTTTCGGCCCATTTTACCGCAGCTTCCTGGATATGCCGCTGGGCAAGCTTTGCTGCTCCACCGACAGCGATATACCGTCTCGCCCCTTTTACTTCGTTTGAACTGCTTCGGACCCTGTCGAAGTGTTCAAGGAATTTAATTGCCATTGACCTTAATTGGGGATTGACATACTTGCTAATGTCCTTTTTCACGCCAGCGTATGGTTCGACATACCATTCTGATTGGCCTGCAAACAATTTTTCCTCCAGCTCGGATCTCGAATCAAACGTATAAAGTTCACTTTTGCTGATTTTCCTGATGATATTGTCGAGAAACAGATTAATTCCGAATGTTGCACCCTCAACCGAGGCGACTGGTTTATTATTTTTAATGCCGACAAAATCGACTGAATCTCCCCCGAGGTCGCCAATGATAATCCCTCTGCGTGATTCTTTGACTAGTTCATCGTCCTTTATTCCCAACGTTTGCTGGTCACGTGTCAAGCCCAGGTAGGCACAGGCGCCCTCTGCTCCGACTATTACATCTTTTATAATGAGTTTTACGACAAGTTCTTTAGGTTCCGGGAGTCCAGGGACCTTATGGATCGTTACTGAATGGGTTCCCATCAGCCGCTGCTTTAACTGTTCTTTTTTCTCTTTATACTGGGTCGTAGGCAGCGATACCGCAAGCTGGTCGATTTCATAATATATATCAAGATCATCGACATTTACAAAAGCAGCATGATACGCAGCGATTCCAAAGAGAAGAATGTAAGTGCGTTCTTCATCCGCTTTTTGGTTATTAAAGGATGTCAGGCTGACATTCATTTGCCTTGCCGCTGACTTGCCTGCATAGTAAATTTCCCGCTTGTCTACGATCGCCTGGCTCTTTACCTCCACAATGAGATTGTCTTCGAGGACCACATCTTCTTCATCGTAGGGCTTTTCATAAAATTCTTCGTCAAACAATGCAATCGCATTGGGCATTTTATATTCACTTATTGCCCCGTTGTCAGAAGCCAGTACTTTGTACCAGCTGTTCCCGATATCAACGGCAAAAAAGTTGTGTCTGTTCATCGTATCCTCCTCCTGTAGAATCCTATGCACAAAGGAAGCCATTTGGTGCAAGTACCTATCAATCTTTATGACAAACAACCTTTGCATGTAGTAAAAACGCTCAAAAATCCACGATTATACTGATTCATTTGACCATGCTTAAAGCTTTCGACAGCATAGGATAACACTGTAACCTGAATATAAAGGAGGAAATAAAAAAATGACAAATGATCATCACCACGATCATCATGATCATCATCCCACGCATAAACGCAATTGTGTTGATGTAGATGTTTCCGCGAACATTGGGGAATGTGAAAGTGTACGGGTAAGACCTTATACAGCTGATATTACCCGGCATTTAACTATAAGTGCTCCCGCAGTTTTAGCTGAAAGAAGAGTAACTACCAATCTAGTTGCTGAAATCCACTTTCCGGATCCTGTGCTCGAAATCAAGGATATTAAAAAACGGGTGCAAATCGTTCAGTGCTCACTGATGCTTCCTGCCCTGGCACCGGATCAATATCCCCCGGAAGATGATTTTCTTGTACCGTTGTTTTTAAAAGGATTTGTACGTAAAAATATACAATATGCAACCCCATGCCATCATCCATCAGGCAAATGTGTAGCTTCCGATCTGCGGTCCCTGACAGTGAATATACCTTTTCACTGTACCACCACAATTCCATTAGGTGAATTTATCATAGAGCCTGAATTTCCAAGAGTGAGTCCACGCACAGAATTTGATTTCTTTAGAGCACAGGATTTGGGACACGGCTTTCCAGAAAAGGACCAGCTTCTATCCAGCGACCTATCCCAATTCCATCAAGTGAGCTCACAGTTCTACAACCACCTGCCATTCTGTGAGTTAGTATCACACAATATCACTGAATGGGATGAAGCAATTGACCGCAAGAAGCATGAACATGATACTTTCGAGGGGACATTCTATACTGTAGTTGAAAAAATGTCACTGCAGTTTACGATTAGAGTACTGCAAAATCAACAAATTCCAATTGGTAAATTGTTGCCATGCGATAATGACTAAGTATTAACCATAGCATTGTCATGTGACTCCACCGGGAATCATGATAATGCTTTTTCTTGTGGCAAGCTTTACTGCTGTTTAGCGCAAGTGCCACATAATTAATGGAACATTTCATTTCTGGAAAAACTCTTTCTCTCCTATACATATTCCGTTTTTGCCTTATTTGACATGTGTCCATTGTCCTTATTAAAAAAAGCAAATATTCATTCTGGTTGCTCCCGATTAACAAATAATAAAAATTCCGTACTATCCGTACTAATAGAAGATAAATGGCATCGTTTGCGTTTTATCAAGGGTTTCGTGGGCATGTATCCTAAAAATAGGCGAATGCCCACGGGCGAATACCCATACATAGTCATCTGTACCGAATAGGATGAATTATCTTTACTCTAAGGAGGAGCGTAAATGTCTGATTCACACAACTATAAAAAAGATCATGAGCATAAAACGAAAATACACCATGTCGATAGTACAGCGGTTCATCATCAACACCCTCATGTTTCCATTGGAAAGATCATCACAAAGGTTCCTGTTGTTTTGGCGGAGCTGACCCTTCAGGTTAATCTCGATACCATCATTCACTTTCCGGAGCCGGTGTTAGAAATCAAGGATATTAAGAAGAGATTGAAACTAACCCAATGCCGCTTGCTTCTGCCATCCAACAAATTGTTCATCAAAGGCTTTGTCAGAAAAAATATCCAGTAC
Source organism: Bacillus sp. T33-2 (assembly GCF_002860205.1). GTDB lineage: Bacteria > Bacillota > Bacilli > Bacillales > Cytobacillaceae > T33-2. The sequence continues at coordinate 312,584 of NZ_PGVB01000010.1, read as the reverse complement.
GCAAGCCCCAGCCTCGATATCCAGGAAAGCACAAAGTCAACGATAGCTTCCGATTTGCATTCATTTACAACTGACATTCCGTTTCAGCTGGTGACAGAAGTCAAGAAATTTATTACAAAGCCGGTGATGCCGGAAATCAACAAACGCAGGGAATTTGATTTCTTCGTTTCGAAGCCATTGCCATCCGGTTTCCCTGAAAAAGATGAGCTGCTGACTAGCGACCTGTCCCAGTTCCATCAAGAAAGCGCTCAGTTCTATAATGAACTGCCTTTCTGTGAATTAATTTCGAGCAAAATTATTGAGTGGGATGAAGCAATCGACAGAATGCCTCTTCCGAACTCTGCCCCAATTGAAGAAGGTTATTTCACTAAAATTGAAGAAAAAATGGTCGTTGATTTTACTGTAAAAGTACTTCAAAATCAGCAACTGAGAGTTTCTTCTGCAACCAATGACCATGATGATTATCATGGCCATGACGGCCACCATGGCCATGACGGCCACCATGGCTACGACGAATGCTATGATGACCACGACCATCACAAGAATCACGGCGAGTATGATGAATGTGATTGATTTAATAGCATGATGGAACAGGGATTATACTATTAACATAATGGTATAGTCCCAATTCCTATTGTATAGATTTTACAGGAGGAGGGAAGTGGAAGGAATGCAACAAAATGGAAGGATTGTTTCCTCAAGTGCAAAACCATTCAGCCGAAAAGCCTCTGCTCCGTTAATTTTGCCCCCTCCAAAGGTTAATAGCCACCGGATGAAAGAAAAACAAGAATTTGAATCAGCTAGAGAGTTTGCTTCTCGAGAGTCTATACCATTAATTGAAGAGCATAATGACAAGAGTGTCTTTTCATCCATTGAAACAGAAGATGATGCTGCCGCTGTTGATGAGACCTTGGAAGAGGACAATTATTATTGGGGAAAAGCTGCCAAATTACAGGGAGGTAAAAAAAAGAAGTGCTTTCATCATACGGAGCCTGCAGATAAAGATAAGGATAACACTGATGAAATATGTGAAGAGGAAGAAGAGGAAACAAATGAGCCAGAAGATCAGGACGTAAAGGAGGCTAGTTATCCGGAAGGCGACGACGTGAAGGAGGCCAGCACGCTAGAAGACCACGATTTGAAGGATAGTGAAAGCGCGTCTGACATTGTGATCCTGGAACGAGAAGGACCGCCGAAAATCATAAAGAAGAAGCTCCTCCCAGTCATTAAACTGCCTGTATTGCTGGCAACCGTGATAATAGACCTTGATATTTTTGATTCGTATGATTTATTATCAGACATGTCGTGTATCACTAAAACTGAATGGAATTTTCAGGTTTTGGATTCCAGGGTGGTCCTGCCATCAACAATGTTCTTTGTCAATGGGCTGCTTGTTGTTGATATCGAGTTTGTAAATTGTCAGACACATACCATTCATGCTGCAACAATAAAAATTCCATGGCAAAAAGTGCAGAGTGTCGATTGGCTGTCTTTTCCTGAAATGCCAAGCACGAGTCGGGAAGAGTTTATGTTCCAATCTGACGATGCGTTAATTTATCATGAAGTATATGAAGAGCACTTTGTCCATGAACTTGAATATAATTTTCGCGGATTTAAATGCATTTGGAATGATGGTCTCCTTTTAAATGAAGTGACTCCAACATTTTCACTTCAAGGGAGCGCACAATTGCTGTTTGATATCCTTCAGCCTCAATATGTGAATCTGAATTTAATTTAAACCCCGCACTATCGAGTGATCAAATAAACAAGGGTGTCTCGGCTAAGAGACACCCTATATTAGTCCTGTTTGCTTTGATAAATGTCTAGCTACAGCGCTTAGCCCCTCGGGTCATAAGCCAAATCACTGCAGAAATCGGGATTCCTGCATGATTCGTCTTATGCCTGTCGGGGCTGATCGAGGCGCTTCCGCTTTTTTTATGATCAGTACTTTTTAAGAGCTCCCTTGAAAATGTCACGGGCAGATGGTCCATGATCGTCGTCATAGTCGTCATGGCCTTCATGTTCGCCACCTTCATAACCATGTGGCGGATAGTGATGGAACCCGACTTTTTTCACTTGCTGTTTCTGCCATATCTTAAACAGCATTAGGACTTCCATCTTCTCAATAATTGTGTCAAATCGTCCCCATGTGTCAAAATTCTTTAAAATATCTATTTCTTTAACCGCCGCGGCAATAAGCTTACATTCAATTGGTTCGTTGAAAAGTTCAAAAGTAAGGGAGCCGGAGGAGCATCTGTCTGCGCCATGTCCATCTTTATCAAGCTCTCTTCTTTCCAACACGGTATTTTTAATGCTAAATTCCATGTCATCGACTGGGAACTGTACGGGACTGAACAGCTTAATGGTTCGGTGGCAGTTGAAATGAACATCCACGCTATGGTCTTTCAGTACGCCACTGCAGTGTTCCACGTATTGAATATTTTTGTGCACAACCCCGGTGATAAACACCTTTACGAAATGCTTAGGGTGTAAAGTCGAAGGAATAACTTTACACTGTTTGAGGCTGACATTCTTCCGAATATGCTTGATTTCCCTAGCAGGCGTTGGGAGGTGTATTTTTGCTTCGACGTCAGCTTCTAGACAAACTTCAGAAAGAGGGACTGCAACATCGATAACTGGTACTTTATCAGCAAAAAACTTTGGTGGAAATTCATCGTGGAAACAGTCCACATGCTTTGTATCGGCCTTATCACATGAAGGCAAATCAGGGCATCCATGCTTATCATTGCAGCCGCACGTATTTTTTTTCATACATTTCACTCCTTTTTATGGTTATCAAAAGCAATCCGAAGCATTAACCTACCCATGGTTAATTTTGCTTCTCTCTTTTGACTTACTATTGTATATGTCTCAAAAATGCATTTGTATGGACTGGTGTCTGTAGACATTTGCACTATTTTTGGTATTCTGTCTCTTTGAGAACATAAAAAACTCCGATTCATACACTAAAAATGAACAGGAGTTTTCCATAACGGTGAATTATTTAACACTGTCTTTTTTTATCTTTTTGATGCATTTGATGAATGTTTTGGAATCTTGCCGGGTTTCGGTCTTAACAGCAGGGAAACAAGTGATGCCAGCAAATTTACTGAGGTCTGCTTCAAAACATGCTCCTGTCCGTAGGAACCCTTTAATTCCAGGACAGCAATTACAATGAATCGGGCATAATAATTCCAAAATAGCACAGCAGTTACAATCTTTAACGAATTTCTTTACCCGGAAATAAGGAGAATCGATTTCGAAGAGGCAGCCATCAATTTTTACAACTCCTTTTCCGGCAAAGGAACGGCCACAATCCTTTTCACATCCGCACAACAACTTAAATGGTACAGTATCCAGTCCAGATGGCTTGCGTGTCTCGAGCAATTTTTTAATAGATTGGTCGCAGCTTGTATCGCAGCTATCGTCCTTTTTTACTTTGTGCTGAGCCTCCGCAATTTCCCTTACCTTGTGGCAAACGCAATTTTCCCCTTTAGAACATTCTTTTTTGTCATCGCAGTCACCATCGTGATCTTTGTTGGAGCAGTCTAAGGAGTGATGTTCCTTTTTACAACAGTCTTCATGATCCTCTTCATCTTTACCCTCATGATCCCATTGGTGCTCTTCTTTAAAGCATTCATCCCAATCATGGTTTTTATTAAAGTGCTCCCTTTTATCACATAGCATTGGTCAAAGCATCTCCTATTCTTGCTTATTTTCTATCAGACTATGGAGAAATGGATTTTCTGTATAGGGAGCAGTCCACGACGTAAATAAATGTATGTTTGCCATATATGAATGGTTGCTTTGGTGTTCTTTAGAATTCAAACAACATCCAGGGATAAGACCTTTATTGCGTTTTTTCGATGTATTCAAACAGAAAAGACTGTCCGTCCCGGTAAAACCTCGGGTCATATAAACCAAGCCGTTTATCATCTTCCACGATTACAACGAAGGGAGACCATTGATAAAGGGTCTTCGCTTCCGGACGTTTGTTAAACAACTCGTTGAGGTTGGCGTCCTCGCTTGAAACCAGTTCATACTGTTTTTCCCGCTCTTGAAACAAATTGTCCTGGTAAATGGTCACAATATCCTCTTTTTTCTCAATTACGGTATATGTCCAGGGGATGAATCCTGCAGACAGTGCAACCTGGTTTTTCTCATTTTTATATTGATCATAAATAACCCATCCCTGTACGCTTTGAACGAGGAAATGGACGGCAATCAGGCACCAGGCAATTTTATAGGCAACAGTCCCCTTCAGCTTGTTTTTTCTGGAAGCCAAAAAAGCGGCACCTAAAATCAGCCATACCATAAAGTCTATAATAGGGACAGTCCCGAATGTAAGCCGGATGTTTGATACCGGTTCAAAATATCCAGTCCCCCAGGCGTTGAAAAGGTCACTCGTGTCATGGATCAAGACGGCAATCCAAGCCAGGAAGAAAAGCTTTTTATCTTTTACCCGGAAAAATAAATAGGACAAGGACAAAAAAAGCAGTGCCCAGACAGGAGTCAAAAGGACAGAATGGGTGATGCCCCGGTGCCACATCTGGTACATTCCTTCGTTGTCCCAAAGCTGTGAAACGACATCGATGTCTGGTATCTGGCTAGCACCGACAGCAGTAAACAAAAAAGCGCTGCGGGCCGGCCTCTGCATATCTTTTTTGTCGATGGCGCCATAGAGCGCGAGCCCGAATAATGTGTGAGTTATTGTATCCAATAGTACACCTCCATGCATTTTCCATTATAATCCTCGGCTGCAAATTTAAAAAGAAACCTTACTCGAATATCAGGATTGCAAACTTTAACCCGGCATTATAAGATTGAAGTTATGAGGAAATTCGCCTGTGCACAGAAAGGAAATATACAACATGATGAAAAGTTTAAAAGATGAGGTTTTATCGAGGAGAACATTTGCGATTATCTCCCACCCTGACGCGGGAAAAACGACACTGACAGAAAAACTCCTGCTATTCGGGGGAGCGATCCGGGATGCCGGGACGGTAAAAGCGAAAAAAACCGGGAAATTTGCGACAAGCGACTGGATGGAAATCGAAAAGCAACGCGGGATTTCTGTAACGTCAAGTGTCATGCAATTCGATTATGAAGGGTTTCGGGTAAATATTCTCGATACGCCCGGGCACCAGGATTTCAGTGAGGACACTTACCGGACATTGACGGCTGTCGACAGTGCCGTGATGATCATTGATTCAGCGAAAGGGATTGAGGAGCAGACACTTAAACTGTTCAAGGTTTGCCGGATGAGGGGTATCCCGATTTTTACATTCATGAACAAGCTTGACCGCCAAGGTAAAACACCGCTGGAGCTTCTTGCGGAGCTTGAAGAGGTCTTAGGGATAGAATCGTATCCGATGAATTGGCCGATCGGCATGGGGAAAGAGTTTTTGGGGATTTATGACCGCTTCCATAACCGGATTGAACAGTTCCGTGTAGAAGACGGCGACCGGTTCGTCCGTTTGGATGAAGATGGTGAAATTGTTGGTGCGCATCCGCTCAAGGATTCACCGCTTTACGAACAAACTCTTGAGGAAATCATGCTGCTGAACGAAGCAGGAAATCAATTTTCTGCTGAAAGAGTGCGGGAAGGTGATTTAACACCTGTCTTTTTTGGGAGCGCTCTTACCAATTTCGGTGTTCAGACATTCCTGGAATCATATTTGCAATTTGCTCCTTCTCCGCAGCCAAGGAATTCTTCAGCGGGTAACATAGACCCGCTGTCCGAGGAATTTTCGGGGTTCATTTTTAAGATACAGGCAAATATGAATCCCGCCCACCGCGACAGGATTGCATTCTTAAGGATTTGTTCCGGCAAGTTTGACAGGGGAATGACCGTAAGCTTAAGCCGCACCGGAAAACCAATGAAGCTTGCACAATCGACCCAATTTATGGCTGATGACAGGAGTACGGTCGATGAAGCAGTATCAGGAGACATTATCGGGTTATATGACCCGGGAACGTACCAGATTGGTGACACGCTTGTGTCAGGGAAGGATACTTTTCTGTATGAGCGGCTGCCGCAATTTACGCCTGAACTGTTTGTAAGGGTCACGGCGAAGAATGTCATGAAGCAGAAGCATTTCCATAAAGGGATCCAGCAGCTCGTCCAGGAAGGCGCGATCCAGCTGTTCAAAACCGTGAAAACGGAAGAATACCTTCTTGGGGCTGTCGGGCAGCTTCAATTCGAGGTATTTGAGCACCGGATGCGGAACGAATACAATGTTGAAGTAATCATGGAAAGGCTAGGGTCGAAAATCGCCCGCTGGGTCGAGAACGAACAGATTGACGAAAATCTGTCCAGTTCACGAAGCCTGCTTGTCAATGACAGGTATGAAAAGAAAGCTTTCCTTTTCGAGAATGATTTCGCACTCAGATGGTTCCAGGAAAAGAACCCGGACATCAAGCTATATAATCCAATGGATGTCTCACAATAATATGTTAGAAGCTGGCTGAACCGCCAGCTTCTTATATGATAAAACAGTCAAAAACTTGTGCTTAACGTTATAATGAAAGAAACGAAAGCGAGCCAAAAATAATGGTGTCCAAATCGGAGAAACAAAAGATGATATCAGGCGAGATGTACCTGGCCTCAGATCAAGACTTGATAAGGGAAAGGGAACGCGCCAGAAAACTAACTCGTTTATATAATGAGACCCTTGAAACCGAGTACGAGGAGCGCACCGCGATTTTGAAGGAACTGTTTGGTTCAACAGGAAAAAGCTTATTCATTGAGCCTGCCTTCCGCTGCGACTACGGGTACAATATTCATGTCGGCGAAAATTTTTATGCCAATTTTGATTGTGTTATTTTAGATGTATGCGAGGTCAGGATTGGGCACAATTGCTTCATTGCACCAGGCGTGCATATTTATACTGCGGCACATCCTTTAAATCCGTATGAGCGGATCGCCGGGCCGGAATTTGGGAAACCGGTGATGATAGGGGATAATGTCTGGATTGGCGGACGTGCTGTCATCAACCCGGGAGTAACAATCGGTAATAATACGGTAATCGCTTCGGGCGCTGTAGTCACCAAAGATGTTCCCGATGGTGTTGTAGCAGGAGGCAATCCTGCCCGAATCATTAAAAGGATAGATATGTAGATTAGAAGGATCCAGCTAACGAAACCCACTTAAATATGGCGTTTCTCACCTCTTCCGGTTTTGGGAGAGATCTAATTTTTGTGAAAATAAAAGAATTCAGAATTATCAGCCTGATTCTTGACCATTGAGAAAAGTTATCGTTAAAATAAAGCTAATTAATTTTGAAGGAGGAGAATGATGGAAAATGGATACTTCTTCACCGGGTTTCCTGGCTTTATTTGTAACCAGCTCATTAGGCAAGTTTTGAAACAAAATGATGGACAGGGCAAGGTTTATGCACTCGTGCTCCCCAAAATGGCTGCAAGCGCCCGGGTGGAAAAAAATGCGATCATTAAGGATTTTTCGATGGAACCGGATTCGTTCGAAATTGTTGAAGGAGATATATCAAAACAAGGATTGGGGATTGCATCTCAGTTGAACGCCCATTTGCAGTCTGCGGTGACACATGTATTTCATTTGGCTGCCATTTATGACCTGGCTGTTCCGAAGGATACCGCCTATTTTGTAAATGTAAGCGGAACCAATAATGTCAATCAATGGGTAAGAGGGCTAAAACAGCTTATAAGATATACGTATTTCAGCACTGCCTATGTCGCAGGAAGAAGAGAGGGCAGGCTGTATGAAGACGAATTGGCCAGGCCGCCCGCATTCAAAAATTTTTATGAAGAAACAAAATACGAGGCTGAGGTTTTAGTAGACTCGATTAAAAATTATATCCCTGTTACCATCATCCGTCCAGGCATTGTAAAAGGCCATTCAAAAACGGGTGAAACAATTAAATTTGACGGTCCATACTTTATCATGAATTTCATTGACCGCCTGCGTTTTATGCCTTTCCTGCCGCGGCTCGGCAAGAGTGATGCTGTAATAAACCTCGTGCCTGTAGATTATATTATTGAAGCAACTGCTTATTTATCGTTTAATGATAAGGGTGAGGGGAAAACGTATCATCTTACCGACCCAAACCCATATAAAGTGACCGACCTTTATGAGATGATCATGCAAGAGCTGACAAAAAAGAGGCCTAAAGGAACCATCCCCCTTGGTGTGGCAAAGGCCGGCCTGCAATTAAGTGCACTGAGAAGGTATCTCGGTGTCGAAAAAGAAGCGCTTGAATACTTTACATGGCTTGGGTTTTTCGATTGTTCCCATGCCCAGGATGACTTAAAGGGCTCAGGCATCAAGTGTCCTGATTTTAAAGACGGAGTGAAGCCGATGGCCGATTTTTATTTAAAAAATAAGCATGAACCTAATTACCAGATTAAAATAGAGTAACAGAAAGGGTGAATGAAGATGCATTCAGTTGAGCAGGCCGGACGGCTGAGAGTCATTGCGCCTGCAACCGGAAAAGTATTGGCTGAGATGGATGAAACGCCAATCCATGAAGTGCCTGTTTATTATAAAAAAGCACGAACCGCTTTTGGGAAATGGAAAGAAATATCCATCGCTGAAAGGCTTTCTTATTTAAAGAACCTAAAAAATGAAATGGTCCGAAATATGGATGAAATCGCCCGCACCATTTCCGAAGACACAGGCAAAGTGTTGACTGAAGCGGTTGTGGCCGACATTATGCCGACTATTGATGGCATCGACCATATCATCAGGCACGCCGGGAAAATACTTGGAAGGCAAAAAGCAAAGACGCCTCTTTTACTCATTGGCAAAAAATCTTTCGTTGAATATATGCCAAGGGGGGTGGTGCTCATCATTTCCCCATGGAATTATCCGCTCCAGTTGGCGTTGGTGCCAATGATCAGCGCACTGGCCGGGGGCAATTCTGTCATCCTGAAGCCGTCGGAGGTGACTCCCCTCGTTGGAAAATTCATTGAGGACCTTTTCAGGAAGGCAGGTTTCCCTGAAGGAACCGTTCAGGTGGCACATGGCGGGAAAGACGTCGGTGCTGCATTTACAAAAGGCAAGCCCGATTATATCTTTTTTACCGGGTCGGTACGGACCGGCAAAATCATTCAGGAACAGGCTGCCAAAGATTTAATCCCGACTACACTGGAGCTTGGCGGCAAGGACCCGATGATTATTTTTAAGGATGCCAACCTTGAAAGGGCTGCGAAGGGTGCGGCCTGGGGGGCGTTCACAAACAGCGGCCAGGTGTGCATGAGTGCTGAGAGGCTGTATGTTGAAAGGCCTGTGTACGAACAGTTCCTCAAGCTGTTGGTAAAAGAGGTTCAATCACTGAAGCAAGGGGCCGGGCAGGATGCTGACGTCGGTTCAATGACTTTTCCAGCACAGAAAGATATCGTGAAAGCCCAGCTTGAGGAGGCCCTTCGAAAAGGGGCAGTCCTTGAAACAGGCAGCCCTCCAGACCAGTGGAAAGACGGAATGTTTTTGCCGCCTACCGTTGTCAGCAATGTTGACCACAATATGGACATTATCCAGGAGGAAACATTCGGGCCTTTGTTGCCTGTCATTCCATTTGACTCAGAACAGGAAGCCATAGAACTCGCCAATGATACGGTTTATGGATTAAATGCGAGCGTCTGGTCGAGGGATATGGACAAAGCCCGCCGAGTCGCATCAAGCCTGGTATCCGGTGCGGTTGTCATCAATGATGTCATTGTGTCGATTGCCAATCATGGGCTTCCGTTCGGCGGGGCAAAGCAAAGCGGGATCGGCAGGTATCATGGGGAAGCGGGATTGCGGATATTTTGCCATGAAAAAGCTGTCGTGGAGGACCGTGGGCTACTGAAGTCAGAAATCCATTGGTATCCTTATAAGGGTAAATATCCGTTGTTTTTACAATTGTTTAAAAGCTACTTTCAGCAAAACAGAAATTGGATTTCGTTCGCGAAAAACTATTTGGCATTGCTGAAAAAAAGCTGAAAGACCGGAATAGCACATGGCGGCAGATGCTTCGTGTCGATTCACCAAGGCCCCAGTCGGGCACCTGGCTGGGGCCTTTCAATTTTTATTTATGCCAAACCCCCATACCCCATGCTTCATTTCCGTACCAATGTAATGTAAAAAGTGCATCGTTCACCTCTCTAAAAACACATTGACTTGTATGATATAATTTGTGAAGAAAGAGGTGAGGCGGATGCTAAGTTTATTGTTTATGGCGAAAAAACGAAAAAATAAACTGGAAGATACCGTGATGCTGATCCAGCAGGGGGACAATGAGCTGCGGGACACTCTCATAGATTCATATAAACCATTCATCGCAAAGTCCGTTTCATCTGTTTGCAAAAGATATATCCATGAATCCGACGATGAGTTTAGCATTGGCCTTATAGCTTTTAATGAAGCAATCGACAAGTATGCCGCAGATAAAGGCCATTCCCTGCTCAGTTTTGCAGAGGTTTTGATAAAACGGCGCGTAATTGATTACATCCGCCGGCACTCAAGGAACCAGAGCCTTAGCCTGAACCATGGAGACGCATCAGATGAAGATGCAGCGAGGTCCACGATAGAAGATGACCTGTCAATGGAGGATTACAAAAAGAAGTCGGATGAAGAAAAGCGCAGGGACGAGATCATTCATTTTCAAAAACTGCTCCAGGATTTTGACCTTTCTTTTTCCGACCTTGTTGAACAGTCACCGAAGCATGCGGATGCGAGAAAAAATGCGATGGTGGTTGCCAAAGTGCTCACAGAAAATGATGAATTGAGAAATCTGCTGATCGAGAAAAAGCGCCTGCCCCTCAAACAGCTTGAAGATACCGTACACGTCAGCAGAAAAACATTAGAGAGAAACAGAAAATACATAATAGCTATTTCGCTTATATTAAGCGGGGATTTTATTTACTTAAAGGATTATATAAAAGGGGTGTTAGACACATGAGAAAAGGGATTATCCTTGAAATCAGTGATCTTTATATAACACTGTTGACCCCTGACGGCGAATTTATGCGCGCCCGAAAGCTTCAACAAGCATACAGTATTGGTGAAGAAATTCACTTTTTTCCGTTAGAAACTAAAGCAGGCAGGACATTTCCTTTATTCAACTCATTTCGAGTGAAGGCGCTGGCTTCTTTTGCACTGGCTCTGATATTGGTCTTTGCCGCCCTTTTGCCCTTTTACCCGAGCAGCAAGGTATATGCTTATATGTCCATTGATGTTAATCCCAGCATTGAAATAGCTATGAATCAGGATTTACAGGTTGTGACCCTGAGAGGCTATAATGAAGAGGGAAAATCAATTATTGCCGGGCTTGATAATTGGGAAAAGCAGGATGCGGTTGTCGTTGGGGAGGCAATCCTCACGGAAATGAAAAAACAAGGCTACTTTAAAACAAACAGGGAAATAGTCATTGCAACAGTGTACGCGGGCCAAAGCAAGGACAGCATAGATAAAAGGCTAAGTGCACAAATAAACGGGCTCAAGAAGGCTGCAACCGCGACGAGCCTGAGTGTCACCGTTATCCGTGGCTCAAATGAACAGCGTGAATCCGCACAAAAACAGGGATTGACTACCGGTAAGTATATCGACAGACAATCGCAAAATAATAAAGACAGTTTAAAGACTGACAATAAGCAGAAGGAAACTTACCAGGCCGATCGCGGTGAAACAATAAATGATAAATCTGGCGGCACACCTTCCAAACAGCCTGACAGTACACACAAGCAGTCAGTTTCTGTTCACCCTGCGACGGAGGTGCCAAAGCAAAAGGATTCAAACACCGAAGCGGGGAAACTGACCCAAAAGGACGAAAAACCATTTAAAGATACAAAAAATAATGATCAACCAAAACCGTCAATCACAGTTAAACCTCCTGTTGGTGCAGCCGTTCCCGGGAATAAGGAGCCGGGGAACAACAAGTCCCCTCAAGCGGGAAAAATTCCTGTTGATGGGAAGATTCCGGTTGAAATAAAAAAACCGGTGGACATACACTTACCGGACGATATAAAGATACCAGAGGAAATTAAGATAGAAGCCACAATCCCACAGGTGATTAAAATACCTGAGGAAACAACAATCCCGCAGCTGCCTGGGAATTTAATCAGGGAGCAAGGAGATGTCCGCCTGCAGATTAAGATACAGACGGACGAACTACAGCTTGAACAAATCATTCCCGGAGATTTAAAACGACCCTACGATGGCTTACTAAATAAGGGAAATGCACGTGAAAAGTCCGGAAAATAATCCGGACTTTTTCCATGGTTATTCAGTTTTATTCAGGAAAGCTGCCTGCGAGCTCCGATTGAGCCTGCGCGACGAGCCTTTTTGTAATCTCTCCGCCCACAGAACCATTTGCGCGGGATACTGTGGCAGCTCCTAATGTTACCCCAAACTCCTGGGCGATTTCATATTTCACTTCATTTAAAAACTGTTCGACTCCAGGCACGAGTAACTTACGTGAACTTCCGGCCATTCTGGTCAACTCCTTGCTGCTTTTTACAGAGAAAAATTCTCTGTATTAGTAGCTTGGTCATTTTTGAAAATATCATGAGTGGTAAAGATTATCCCCTATTGTCGTAGGGAACCTATGTTTATTGAGTTGCTGTTCGGGTATCCTCTTGTTAGTGATAAACTCGAAAATGGCGATTTGTAAACAATATTTTGAATCAGCTGAAAGGAAAATGCTTATGTGGCGAAAGGCCAGATTAAAACTGAACAAACTTACTCCTGCCCAGATGATCGTATTATTTTATTTTTTGGCAGTATCCCTTTCAACGGTTTTATTAAGCTTGCCGGTGGCTCTCAAACCCGGGGTGGAACTGCCGTTTTTTGATGCCTTGTTTACATCTGCGAGTGTGGTGACCGTGACAGGGCTGGCAACGGTTAGTTTTCGTGACACATTCAGCACCGCCGGGATTTTCATACTTATGTTTGTCATGCAATTTGGCGGAATTGGCATCATGGCGCTGGGAACTTTTTTCTGGTTAATCTTCAGGAAAAAGATCGGCTTAAAAGAACGCCGATTGATTATGACAGACCAGAACCAGACCAATTTATCTGGCCTGGTTAGTTTGCTGAAGCAAGTGTTATTGATTCTGTTCTGCATTGAAGCGATTGGTGCTATACTACTGGGCATCCATTTTCTCAAAGATTCCCCCAGCTGGCAGGATGCTGTGATACACGGGCTCTTCGCTTCTGTCAGTGCCACAACAAATGGCGGCTTTGATATCACAGGTTCGTCTTTGATTCCATATGCGAATGACTATTTCGTACAGATCATCAACATCGTTTTGCTGACGCTTGGTGCGATCGGGTTTCCTGTGTTAATCGAAACAAAGGAATTTCTGTCCAGCAGGAAAAAAAAGGTCAGATTCCGTTTTTCCTTGTTTACGAAATTGACGAGCGTAACGTTTTTGGGATTGCTTGTTGGCGGGTCATTGATGATTTATTTGCTTGAATTTAAACATTTCTTTTCTGGTAAAACGTGGCATGAGGCTTTCTTTTACTCCTTCTTCCAGTCTTCCACAACCAGGAGCGGTGGGCTTGCCACGATGGATTTAAATCAATTTTCTGCGCCAACGCTGCTGTTCATGTCCGTGCTTATGTTTATAGGAGCTTCTCCCAGCTCCGTGGGCGGTGGCATCCGCACGACCACCTTCGCGATCAATCTTCTGTTTCTTTACCATTATGCCCATGGAGACAGGGACATCAAGGTATTTAAAAGGGAGATCATGGAAGAGGACGTGATCAAATCTTTTGCTGTAACAATGATGAGCCTGGTGATTTGTTTTGTCGCAGTGCTCATTTTATGCATAACAGAAGATCACAGTTTATTGGCCATCATATTTGAGGTGTCATCTGCGTTTGGAACAACGGGCTTATCGCTTGGAATTACGGGAGATCTCACCCCGGTGGGACAAATTGTGATTATTCTCGTCATGTTTATCGGCAGAATCGGCGTGATTTCATTCCTGCTGTTCATTGGCGGGAAAGAGAAAGATCCTGATTACCATTATCCGAAGGAACGGGTCATCATCGGATAACACATCCTTGATAGCCACTTTTAATTATTTTTTGTCCTTGATCATAAGATAAATCATTGAAAAATTAGGAAACGCGGCTTTTACATAAATGATGCCTGAAAGCAAAACATAAAGGATGGTGGAGGTGTTAATAAAATGGCAAAACGGAAAGCTGAAGTAAATGCTGTTGAGAAATACACAAAGACTCCGACGAAGAATATACAGGAGACAGAATTTACTCCTGAGTTTGCAGGGGGAGATAACCCGATGAAAGGTGCAAACAGAAATTCCAAGCACGGCCGAGAGGGTAGATCGTAATGAAAGAGAAGAAGGGAAAGGGGACCCAAAAGCCTGATAATGTAGAATTTGGCGTGGAATTTGGGGATATGAACGCAAGCAAGCTGTATGAAACTCCTTTTTCAGGAAAGCCAGCCAAAGCGGACAAACGAAGGCACTGAAAATAGATAGAAGCCGGCTGTCAGGCCGGCTCCAATTCTTTTTTAGGACAAGAAAACACCGTGGGCAATTTTTCATTAGGGTCAAAATAAACAAGCATGAGCGCAGGATGTTTATTAGAAGTACCCACCCCGAAATCCATTCCCGGGTCAAAGGCAAGCTCATCCAATAAGGTATGTTTATACAGTTCTTTCTCCTGCAGCTTCAATCCCTTGAAATCCATTCCGAAAACTTCCGGGTTATCCAAAATTTTGCGGTATATGATAGACCGCTGTTGTTTATCAAGGCGCGTTTCCCACCATGGTTTTCTTGGTTTATATCTTTGGCTTGATAAATAGTCATATTTCATCAGGCTTTCAATCATCGCAAGATTTTCTAAATTTGAGTCCTGTAAAAATTGGTACAGCCGCTTAAATAAATCCTCGAGCTGATGGCCAATCCTGGACCAGCCCTGCTTTTCCCAGTACGCCCCAAATTCCTGGAAAAAATCAAATGGAGTTGGGAATAAGTTGGTCACCAAATATTCAATGGTCCGGTCCATCCGATGCGCATTCCAGTATTTTTCAAGAACATCCTCAACCTGCTTGATCCGGACAATGTCAGCAAAGGGCAGTACGTTATTGCCAAGGATTTCGTATGGTGAATGATCCATAAAAACATAGTTATGCTGATCAGCCCTGAGCCGCAGTCCGGTCCCTCTCAGCATTTTCAAAAAGCCTAGCTGCAGTTCCTCCGGCCTCATCGCAAATACATCGTTGAACGTCTTTTTGAAGGAACTGTAATCTTCTTCGGGAAGGCCGGCAATCAAGTCGAGATGCTGGTCGATTTTTCCTCCATCTTTAACCATTGTCACCGTTCTTTTAAGCTTTTCGAAATTTTGTTTTCGCATAACCAGCTCGTTTGTGTAATCATTGGTTGATTGCACCCCGATTTCAAACCGGAAGAGGCCGGCTGGAGCGTTGGTATTTAAAAATTCGATGACCTCAGGCCTCATGATATCAGCAGTGATTTCAAACTGGAAAATGGTTCCTGGCAGATGCTCATCTATCAAGAATTGAAACATTTCCATCGCGTAGCTCCTGCTGATATTGAATGTCCTGTCTACAAACTTGATCGTCTTCGCACCATTCGCCATTAAGTAGCGGATATCGTCCTTAATTTTTTCCCGGTCAAAATACCGCACTCCGACCTCGATGGAAGAAAGGCAGAACTGGCAGCTGAATGGGCAGCCGCGGCTAGTTTCCACATAGACGACCCGTTTTGAAAAATGCGGAATATCCTCCGCAAACCGGAATGGTGATGGCAGTTCCTTTAAGTCCAGTTTATTTTGCTGAGGCGTGATTTTCACTGTGCCATTTTTCCTGAAGGCAACCCCTGGCACATCCTCAAACCTTCGGGCACCCTCAATTTGCGCGAGCAACTGTTTAAACGTTTTTTCCCCTTCGCCAATGACGATAAAATCGAATTCAGCCACACTGTTCATCCAATCGGTTACGTCATAAGTGACTTCAGGACCGCCGGCAACAATCTCGATGGCTGGATCAATCTTTTTGATCATTTTGATTACTTTGATTGTCTCTTCAATATTCCATATGTAGCAACTAAACCCGATTACGTCCGGCTTTTTCTGGATCAGGTCTGTGACAATATTGATTGTCGGATCCTTGATCGTATACTCTGCCAACTGGACAGCATACTCAGGCTGCGCATAAGCCTTCAAATACCGGATTGCAATGTTTGTGTGGATATACTTCGCATTAAGTGTAGCGCATATAATATTCATTAATAAAACTCCTTTTAAGAGGGGCATACTTAAAACAACATATAATTATATCGCATTATCAGGCAAAGCGGAAGTTAACACGAAAAAACAGGTTCATTTCAGTGGAGAAATGAACCTGCTTGTTGTTACATCCCGCTCAAAATCTTTTGTCGGTAGATTTTGAAGATGGCTGCCAAACGGTAAATATATATTTTAAATTTGGAAAGCTCCAATTCAATCAGGGGCTGGGCTACCACAGTTGCAAACCTGCTGGAAAGAATGATGGTCAGCAGCAGTGAAATACCTGCAAGCATCAGGAAAGTTTCTGGTTTGTCAAAATATTCCTTAACGGAGCTCTGCTGGAATGTCTTTACAATGAATCCATGAAGCAAATATACATACAGCGTGTTCTTCCCAAGGCTGGTAAAAAAATATTGTTTCTTTGGAACGAAAGCCAAAAAGCTGAACACCATAAGGGTACATAGCAGATAGTATCCAAGCCGTATTAACATGCCTGACAGCGCTGCAGCCTCCAGCTTGGCATAGGGTTTAGAACCGAGCAGCCATTTGTAATTAAAATCCGGATACAGATAAAAGCCAGCAAATACAATTAAAAAAGACAAGAATGCCACGAATTTGAAAGAAGGCTTCGTAAACATCCTCACATGTTCCTTTTTTAAATGAAACCCGAGCAGAAACAGAGGGAAAAACACAAATGTCCTGGACAGGCTTAAATAGTTTGAAGCCCAGCCACAAAAACCAATTCCCAGTCCCAATGCAAGGGCCACCATTATTCCTGTCGCCGCGTTCAGCCTCGAAAAGCCAATCAGCATGATATTCCAGAAGAACAGGCTTAGTAAAAACCAGAGCGACCATTGCGGATCCAGTGGGTCGACCGCCAAGCTCTGCTTGTCATACAGAAAATAATAGTAAATTGAATAAATGATTTGAAAGATCAAATACGGCAATATCAGTTTCTTTGCTATTTTCATGATATACCCTTTTTTATTGAAGCACCGTGCAAAAAAACCGGAAACAAATATAAAAGCGGGCATATGGAAAGTATAAATTACTTTGTACACTGTATAGACCATTTCATTATCTTCTATAAATGTCCGGAGCAGATGCCCAAATACCACAAAGAAAATCAAGATGAATTTGGCATTGTCAAAATAGTAATCTCGCTGTTTCATAATTCCTCCCTGATTTATAGACCCCACAAATGCTAATTTGTTTTACCCTTCTTTTGAAGAAACAAACTGGGCATATAGTGGAAACTAACACATTTTCTGACCTTCCAACCATCTGTAACAATAAATTCTAATAACTGTTATATAAAAGAAACAATTGTAACTGCAGAATTAATTGACAAAAAAGAAAAGTGTCCTAGTAATATTTGTTAATTATTTGATACCGCTGACGACATCGACCATTTTGTAAAGTGCTTCAGGAAATACACCGAATTGTGCAGCATGTGATACTGCCTGCCCGGATTTTTGCTTTGTCTGGGATGAATTGAGGATAAACGGGGCCGCAGGCAAATGGTATTGACAGGGATCGATTATCAATATTGCAAAGGCTGCCTAAAATGTGTTCAAGCCTGCCCGACCACAGCGTTAAGCGATCTTCGTGAAATGTCCGGCTATGCGGAAGTCCAT
This sequence comes from Bacillus sp. T33-2, assembly GCF_002860205.1. GTDB lineage: Bacteria > Bacillota > Bacilli > Bacillales > Cytobacillaceae > T33-2. The sequence goes on along the minus strand of NZ_PGVB01000010.1, from coordinate 294,713 downwards.
CGTGTCAAACAGAATTTTCCTTATGTAACAGGAGGGATCTTATAGTGGCAATCATTGAAGATAATTCACAAGCCATAAGTGGGGCTGAGCAGACGGTAACCTTTGAGTCTGGAAATGAGATGGCGGCAATGGCGGCAGCATAGATTAATTATCATGTCATGGGATATTTTCCGATTACTCCCTGTACTGAAGTTGCCCAATATTTGGATCTAATGAAAAGCCGGGGACTGAATCTGCGAAGGATGTCACAGATAAGCTAAGGAAGCGCGGCATTAAAGCAGGTGTTATCAGCCCTAATATCATCCGTCCATTCCCTGCAAAAGAAATCAGGGAAGCCCTTGCAAATGTAAAAGCCCTGTTGATTGGTGAACGGGCTGATTCCTACGGCGGCCACGGCCCAAATTTAACCCATGAGGTGAAATCTGCGCTTCAAGAGGACAAAAACAACAGGACCATTGTCCTTAGCAGGGTGTTTGGACTCGGCGGAAAGGATTTTTATGCGGTCGACGCTGATGTATTCTTCAATATGGCAATCGACGCAATGCAAAAAGGATTTGCTGAAAAGCCATTCGATTACTTCGGCCATGTGCCAGGGGATCGGGAAAAAATTGTGAAACCCGTCATTACAGCACAGCACGGTGATGTATATAATCGGGATTGGTCCAGGTGACTATAGATCAGGACACAAACAAGCTCAAGGTTAAATTACCGCCACTGAGGTCACTCACGTCCAAGCCGAAACGGATTGCTTCCGGACACGGCGCCTGTCCGGGTTGCGGGATTTTTGGCGGGCTGGAAATGTTTTTTAAAGGGATAGAAGGGGATATCGTAGTCCTGTTCCAAACGGGCTGTGCGTATGTGGTGACGACTGCATACCCGTATTCCTCCCATAAACAGACGATGATCCACAACCTGTTCCAGAACGGTGCGGCCACTTTGTCCGGAACGGTTGAAGCGTTCCTGGAATTAAAAAACCGGGGGGAAATCGAGGTCTCAAGCGATGCGACATTCGTGATGGTGACTGGTGACGGCGGTATGGATAGCGGCATGGGCTCGGCGATCGGCACTGCGCTCCGAAACCATAAGCTGATCATGCTCGAATACGATAATGAGGGCTATATGAACACAGGATCGCGGATGTCTTATTCAACACCGTTGGGGCATATGACCAGCACTTCAACTGTCGGAAAGGCCCAGAAAGGCAAGGCATTCCATCATAAAGATCTCTCCGAATTTGAAGAAGAAGTAGAAAAAAGATGGCAGCGCCTGAAAGCCAAACATGAAAATCCTTATCTATAAAAATTGTTACTTAAAGAAGCAAAACTGCATTGTTTTGCTTCTTTTTGCATATTTTAAAAGAACAACGGATTACTTGCCCACTAAGCAGGAATGGTTACATGAAAACTTTACCAATTGAAATATTTGTAATTTGCTCCATAATAATAACAAAGATAGAAAAAGGGGGAAAACAGAGTGTACGGAATTGAAAAAGGATCATGGGAAGAAGCTATCCTGCTGCTGCAAGACCTTGGTTTACAGCTTAATGAATTCGAGAAAAGCAATTCGATGATTCCAATCAAGAACTACAAGGAATTACTGGAGTTTAGCATCTCCCTCGCAAGAAGGACAAATGAAATTTCCGATACAATTGACGAAATGTTGGATGACATAGAACAAAAGCTTTAGATAAGCAGGGACTATAGCGAATCACAGGCAATACCACAAAACGTGGTATTGCCTGTTTTCATTTCAACCTTCTTAAAATATTTTCAACATGCATTCCAAGAAAATCAGGGAAAAAGAGTGGAAATCTTCCTTCTAAAAAATAATAGGTTACTATATAATTAGTGTAAAGTGTCGAAATTGCTCGTTTTGTAAGAATTTTGATACATAAGGAGGGGGAAAATAGGTGCAAGGCATTAAACTTTTTAACAGAAAAAGAAAAGCGGGAAGTAAAAAGTCAGCATTGGAACAGGAAAAGCTGGCAGCCTTCCTTTTCAGGTCAAAATTCTGGCAGAATTTAAAACTGGGACAAAAGTATGGGGCAGTGTTAATCCTGACCATTGGCCTGTTCACTGCATCAACCATTTTGACATTCATTCTACTGACAATAGCGAAAACCCAGCTTGATGCAGTTAAAGACAGCGGTGAGCAATCCGTTAACATTACGGAGGTGGCGGCGGCTTTTCATGAAAAGGGAAGCACCATAGGCAATTACATAATAGATTCAAATCCAAAGCATTTAAAGGTATTTGACCAGTCATCAAAAGAAATTGACAGGCTGGTAAAGGAAATAAAGCCGGCTTTGAAAACAGCTGACACAAGAAAAATGTTAGAACAAATAGGCCACAATGATGAAGAAATCACGAAAATCTTCAAGGATACAATCCAGCCTGGCGTAAAGGCTCAAAGTGTAAGAGAATACAGGCTTGGAAAACTTAAAGTTGATAATTTAATAGTTGAGACAAACAAGCAAATCGACGAACTTCGAAATATGTTAAAGAATGATCAAATAAAGTCTGTGTCTTCGGCCAGCGCCAGCCTCATTACATCTCTGGTTGTGCTTGTAGTGTCCATTCTCGTTTCCGCGGTATTGGGTTTATTTATCATATGGCAGATAGCAAGGCTTATTTCCAGGAAGCTGAATCAAATTGTCAGGGTGGCAAATGAGATTGCCGCCGGTAATCTGAACACTGAAGTTGTTGAATACTCCGGAAAAGATGAGATAGCAGATCTTAGCATGGCCATCAATTCGATGAAAGAAAATCTGCAGGGCATAATCCATGAAATTTCCGCTGTTTCCCATTCAGTCACAAATAAAAGCGTTGACTTAAACAAAGCTTCTGCCGATGTGAGGGCAGCAAGCCAGCAGGTTGCGTCCACCATGCAGGAATTGGCAAGTGGAGCTGAGGAACAGGCCGGGTCTGCCAACGGGCTTGCCCGCCATATGGAGAAATATATCCAGGAAGTAAAGGCAGCAAGTGATAATGGCTCGACGATACAGTCCGCTTCAAATGGAGTTCTTGAACTGACCCGCAAAGGTGACACACTAATGAAGGAATCCGAACAGCAGATGGGCCGGATCAATGCAATCATGAGAAGCTCCGTTGATAAAGTCAAGGATTTGAACGGCCAGACAAAGCAAATTTCCCGGCTTGTCCAGGTGATCCATGACATCGCCAGCCAGACCAATCTTTTGGCTTTGAATGCCGCGATTGAAGCAGCAAGAGCCGGGGAACACGGGCGCGGGTTTGCGGTTGTCGCCGATGAAGTACGTAAGCTTGCCGAGCAGGTATCTTTTTCTGTTTCAGATATCACAAAGATTGTCTCTGGCATCCAGGCAGAGTCTGACAACGTCGCTACTTCATTGCAGGATGGCTATACCCAGGTTGAAGAAGGAACCCGCCATATTGAGAACACCGGGCAGACGTTCAACGAGATTTACCAGGCGGTATCGTTAATGGCGGAAAAAGTAACCGGGATTTCGAAAGGATTGTCCCAGGTTGCGGAAAGTACGGCCACAATGGATAAATCAATTGAAAAGATTGCCTTCATCTCGGAGAATTCCGCAGCAGGAATTGAACAGACAAGCGCTTCCATCGTCCAGACAAACCATGCAATGGAGGAAATTTCAGAAAGTGCGGAGAGCCTGTCAGTGCTTGCCGACCAGCTGAACGTAATGATCCAGAAATTTAAAATATCCTAATGAACATCGTTACAATACCGTCTATTGACGGTATTTTTTTTCTTCAAAACAAGAAGATTATATTGTTATAATAATAAGAGTTGATTCATTCATTATAGGCGTTTAGAGAATGATAGGAAAACATGAAATGTTATGGGGAGGCTGCCTGTGTGGATGATACTGCGAGGGATGCAGATATTGCGGCTTTAAAAGAAAGAATAGCTGCCTTGGAACGGGAAAACCGCTCATTAAAAGCAATATTGTCAGCTTTTGATAAATCAGAGCATGTTCCAGCTTACCGGGGGATTTGGAAGAAAATTTTTGAAGGCGCCCTGGAAGGCATGATACTGTGGGACAGTGAAGGAAACATTGTTGATATCAACCAGGCTGGAATAAAAAACTGGAACTGAAAAATGGCGCATGCAATGGAGAGGGACTCCATGAATTGTTGAATAGCCTTGGAGTGGATGAAGAGCTCCTCAATGAAAAGTACGATACTCTCCGTTCGGAAGGACAGTTGAACGGTGAAATGGTTGTTTGTGTGTCAGGGGACCGAAAAAAGCATTTTGAATTTTCCACTAAGCATAATATTGCGGACGGACTGAATTTGACAGTTTTTAAAAACATCACTGAAAAACTGGAAATGGAGGAGCAGCTCCGTAAGTCAGACACTTTAAACATATTGGGACAGCTTGCGGCGGGGATTGCCCATGAAATCAGGAATCCAATGACAGCCCTAAAGGGATTTATCCAGCTGCTCTCCAACAATATGGGAAAAGAAAACCCAATGTATTTTCATGTGATTTCGACCGAACTGCAAAGGATCGATTCGATTATTAACGAATTTCTCATTATGGCCAAGCCACAGGCCTTAAAATTTATTGAAACCGACATTTCGAAAATTATGAAGGAAACAGCTGATTTTTTGACGGCCCAGGCAGTTCTTCATAATGTCCAATTTAGGACCTGCTTTGAACCGGATTTGCCTTCTGTGCGGTGTGAGCCAAATCAACTGAAGAAAGTATTCATAAATATCATAAAAAATGCAATCGAAGTGATGTCTAAAGGAGGATTTGTCACCATTTCGATCAACAAGACCGATGACGGAAGAATCCATATCGCCATTCAGGATGAAGGATCCGGGATACCGGAGGATAAAGTGAAAAGACTGGGCGAACCTTTTTATACCACTAAAGAGCATGGCACAGGGCTTGGCCTTATGGTTAGCTTCAAAATCATTGAAGAACATAATGGTAAGATCGAGGTTGAAAGCGGAGTCGGGATTGGAACGGTTTTTCATGTGTTTTTACCATTAAAATAACCGGGGGATTCAAACATGACGCAAATTTACAGCAGCATCGAAACAGCGGCTGGCGAGCTTTTCATTGTAGCGGAAGCTGGCAGGATATCGGCAATCCGCCTCGGTGAAGGAGCCTTCCTGAAGCATGAGGGGCAACAGCAGATCACCAGGCAGGATGATGATCTCCTATTAAAAGAATGTGTTAAACAATTAAAGGGTTATTTTCTGGGGGAAAGAAAGTCTTTCGATCTGCCGATTGCTCAAAAAGGCACGCCATTTCAGCTTGAAGTATGGAACCAGTTGCTAAAAATTCCGTATGGCGACACAAAAAGCTACCAGGATATTGCTGTACAAACAGGACGGCCCAGGGCTGTAAGGGCTGTTGGCCAGGCCAATAAGGCTAATAAATTGCCGATTATCATACCTTGCCATCGGGTGATCGGAAAGAATCGGTCGCTGACAGGCTATGCCGGGAACAGGACAGAAATCAAAGATATATTGCTTAGTCTTGAAGGCGCTGCTTTTAAGCCATGGGCAGCTAAACAGAATAGAATGGATGATTAATACACTTCATGCTGGAGTGTGTTTTTTTTTGCGGTTGACATGGCTTTAGTAATTTGATATATATCTAATTAGTTATTCATAGCATTGGATAGGAGTTGAGCTAATGCAGCTTAACAGGCTCGTAGATTTTCATAAGGCAATGGGTGATCCAACAAGAATCCGGATAGTGTCCCTGCTGGCTGGCGGCCCGCTCCACGGCCAGGCGATAGCAGGGAAACTCGGATTGACCCCGCCGACAATTTCGCATCATATTAAAAAATTGAGGGACAATAACGTCATTTATGAGCGCCGGGACAAAAACACCATTTATTTTCATCTGAACGTGTCCGTCATTAAGCAACAGGCAAAGGCTTTGGGCATGCTCGTTGACAGAGAGGAAGGGGAACTGGAAGCGATGATTGAGGAGAATAAAGAAAGGCAAAAGGTGTTGGACAATTTCTTTACAATTGATGGCAAATTAAAAACTATTCCAGCCCAGAGGAAGAAAAAATTGTTTGTGTTCGAACATATGCTCAAGGGATTAAAGAAAGGCCGGAAATACGAAGAAAAAGAACTCAATGAGTATATCAAACAATTCCATGAAGATTACGCGACAATCAGGCGGGAGTTCATCATTAATCATTATATGTACAGGGAAAAGGGGATTTACGAGCTGAACCCTGAAGAAATGTGGGCAAGGCCTTAGGGCGGAACCACGGTTCTTATTATATTCACGGATATCCCTGGTTTACTCCCGTATAATGCAGTTTATTCCCGGCTGCCCCGACTCCCGGATAGCCAGAATTTATTCTCCGAAACTATTTCAGCCGGAAGCCTTGAGGATTCCGGCCCTTTTTAGTCATAGAACTCCGGCCTGCGGTCGGCAAATACCGGGATTGTGTTTCTTACTTCGCCTACTCTGTCCAGGTCGATTTCCGCCAGCAAAATTTCTGGTTGTCCGCCCGCTTCTGCGATAATCTCTCCCCAAGGGTCAATAATGATTGAATGTCCTGCAAACTGGTTATTTGGATCTGATCCGGCCCTGTTGCACGCGACGATGTAGCATTGGTTTTCGATTGCCCGAGCCATCAACAGCGCCCTCCAGTGGGCAAGACGGGGCAGAGGCCACTCGGCAACGATAAATAATGCTTCCGCTCCTTTCGTGGCATGCGCCCGTACCCACTCCGGAAAACGGATATCATAACAGATCAGTCCTGCAAACTGGCGGCCCTCAAGGGAAAACATCCCATCCCCGCTGCCTGGGGAAAGAAATAAATGCTCATCCATCAGCTTGAACAGATGCAATTTACTATACTGGGAGACGGGGGAAGCTTCTTTGTCAATAACAAGCAGTGTATTCTCTATCCCTTTTTCTGTCTTGTTGGCCACTGAGCCGCCAACGATATGGAAATTGTGTTTTTTTGCTGCCGAAGCAAGAAAGGAAATTGTTTCTTGTGCATTTTCATCAGCAGTACCACCAAGGTTGGCTAAATCGTACCCCGTCGTCCACAGTTCCGGGAGCACGACAATATCGGGATTGGACTCGCTGGCTTTTTTGATTAAGGCCTCTGCCGCCACATAATTTTTGACTGGCTGTCCAAAGGCAATATCCATCTGCAGACACGCAATTTTTAGTTTCAATTTGGTCACCGCCCTCAAGGAATCTGAAAATATTTTCTTTACAATCTGATAATAACGTTATATCATTTGTGACTAGATTTGCAATATTTAAATTTCATTTTAAAAATACATAGATAAAGCAGGTGTACCAAATCATGCACTTTTCACAAGCGGAGCTGTTGAACAGCCTGCCAAAACATTTTTTTGCCTCCTTGGTGGAAAAAGTGGGCAAATATACTGAACAGGGCTGCGATGTCATTAACCTTGGGCAGGGTAATCCTGACCAGCCGACACCGGGCCATATTGTTGCCAGTCTGAAGCAGGCGGCTGAAAACCCGGCGAACCATAAATATTCTCCATTCCGTGGCATGAAAACATTAAAAGAAGCAGCAGCCAGTTTTTATCAGCGGGAGTATGGGGTAGAGCTGGACCCAGAAAAAGAAATCGCGATTTTGTTCGGAGGCAAGGCTGGCCTTGTTGAAATCCCGCAATGCCTGCTGAATCCCGGTGATGTGGTCCTCGTGCCTGACCCGGGCTACCCTGATTATTGGTCCGGCGTAGAGCTGGCAAGAGCAAAAATGGTCACAATGCCTCTCTTGGAACAGAACGGTTTTCTGCCTGACTATGATATGCTTTCACAAAAAAATTTAGCTGAAGCCAGGCTGATGTTCCTGAACTATCCCAATAATCCTACAGGTGCGACCGCGAACAAAGATTTTTTTGACAAGACTGTCGAAGTTGCGAAACAACATGAGGTTTGTGTGGTTCACGACTTTGCTTACGGAGCGATCGGTTTCGATGGCGTGAAGCCGGCCAGCTTTCTTCAGTCCGAAGGTGCCAGGAAAACAGGGATTGAAATTTATACTCTTTCCAAAACGTATAATATGGCTGGCTGGAGAGTTGCTTTTGCGGCCGGTAATGAAAGCGTGATTGCCGCGATCAACCTTTTACAGGACCACTTGTATGTCAGCCTGTTTGGGGCTGTACAGGAGGCGGCGGCTGAAGCATTGAGCGGACCTCAGGACTGTGTCAGGGAACTGAATGATTTATACGAAACACGAAGAAATACATTTATTAACGGCCTTCACAGAATTGGCTGGAAAGTAGCTGCTCCAAAAGGCTCTTTCTTTGCATGGCTGAAAGTGCCGGAGCCCTTCACTTCAGCAGAATTTGCTGACTATCTGCTGGAAAAAGCACATATCGCGGTAGCACCCGGCATCGGCTTTGGCACTTTCGGTGAAGGCTATGTCAGGGCAGGCCTGCTTACTTCAGAAATGCGGCTTGAGGAAGCTGTCAGCAGGCTGGAACAGTTAAATATATTTTAATTTCACCATTACGACGAAGTAAGGTGTACAAAAAAAGAAATTTCAGAATAAGCGTGAAGCCCTGATGCTTTTATTGTCGGGGCTTCTTTTGGTTGGAAAAATGTCGTTTTATGGTGAAATAAATCATATTGAGGTGTCGAATAAATATTTTTTTGAAGAAGTTTTGTCTAATTTTGCGAAACTATTTACATTAATAGAAAGTTTTGTAATAATTCATCACGTAAACTTTTAATTCATTAAAGGGTTAACGACCCCGACGTATATTTGTCTTTTAACAGCGCCTGGCCCAAGAGTCTGATCAAGGCGCTTACTCTGTTCCGGCAGGAGGGAAGTATAGTGCATAGTGATCAAGCTTTGTTGGAGGAAATCCAAAAAAAGAGAGAAAAAATGATACATTTAGCTCAAAAAACGGGTTTTACCAGCGAAGAGACTATCAGGTGCAGCCATGAGCTTGACCAGCTGATTTATGAGTACCAGATTTCTTCAACCGCTGCATATAAACAATTACAAAATTATGCGATTCGTTTATGGACATTGCTGGCCATCGTTGCCTGAGCAAATTTGACTAGGCTATGGGGTCTGTATTAGCTGCTAGAAGTCTGCAGCGAATTGTCCCAATAGAACCTACTGCAGGACTGGCAGTGGCTAGAACATTTCTATTAATAAAATCATGAACAAGAGGCCGAAGATAAATGAATAGGTGGAAATGCGTTCATTGCCATCGCCATGGCTTTCAGGGATCAATTCTTTATAAATGATAAAAAGCATGGCCCCTGCAGCAAAGGATAATCCATACGGAACAAGCAGTTTTACGTAAGAAGTGGAATAATAGCCTATCATCGCAGTGATAATTTCAATTGTGCCCGTAAGGGTTGCAATGACGAAGGCCTTTAATCTATTGATTTGCTGATTGAACAGAAATAATGCCACCAAAAATCCTTCAGGTGCGTTTTGCAGCCCTATCGCAAATGCAATAAGATTTCCTGTTTCGGCAGCCTGGTTCGTTGCATAACTGACCCCGACAGATAATCCCTCGGGAATATTATGCAGCGTGATGGCTGAAATGATGAGCATCGCCTTCTCGTCAAATTTTATATTATGCTTTGAATGCTCCAGGTCGATGTGGGGAATGTTCATCTCCAATAAAGTTAATGTAAATACCCCAAGAAAGATTCCAATTGACAGCTGAATGAATCCTCCATTGTTCAATGCTTCGGGTATTAGCCCCAGCAAAGCTGCTGCCATCATTATCCCCGCCGTAAAAGCAAGCAGTGTATCCCGCCAGCGGTGTGTGACTGACCGGTCCATGAAAAGAATCACCAGCGCCCCCAATCCGGTGGAAAGAGCTGAAAGCACACTGCCAAATATGACTTCACTCATTGCAATTTCCCTGACCTTTCTGTTGATAATATTTCAATTATAGAAACAGACAGTCTTTCCATAAAAACAAAAACACTCAGAAACCCATGATTGTGTGACATTTCTCATAGTTTTTATCTTAATTTTAACTATAGTAAAAGTAGTTAGTATTCTAAAATGTCTAACTGTGCAGCAGGCACCACGTACTTCATATATCGTATATACTCGTTTTTACCGTTCCGTCTTCTTAAGGTCATATCCTCACCAGGACTTTTTCCATCACTTCTTTTAATTGCTTTTTCAATTGTTTGTACTATGCATGTGGGGGGGTTCATATATCGTACTACATAGCATTTTACTTTTTGTAGTTTGTAAACGCTTTAATTTTTATTTTTCCATATAGGAGGGGAAATGGGTTATGCACATAGTAGTTTGTGTCAAACAAGTGCCTGACACGAAAATCATCAAAATCAATCCGAAAACAAACACCCTGGACAGGCGCAGCGCTCCCGCAATATTGAATCCGTATGACGCCCATGCCGTGCAGGAAGCCGTCAAAATCAAGAAAATCACAGGGGGCACCATTTCTGTATTATCCATGGGGCCTCCACAGGCTGTGGCAGTGATCAAGAAAAGTGTTGAAATTGGCGCTGACCGGGGTTACCTCATCTCAGACCGTGCTTTTGCGGGGGCCGATACCCTGGCCACAAGCTATGCTTTGTCAAAGGCACTTGAAAAAATTTCGAAGGAGGAGCCTGTAGATTTAATCATCTGCGGCAAACATGCGATTGATGGTGATACCGGCCAGGTAGGACCTGGCATTGCAAGGCGGCTCGATATCCCGCCTGTCACCAACGTGATCGAAGTTTCCGAGGTGAACCAGACTGAAAAATCGGTTTTGATAAAGAGGAAACAGATCAACGGCTACGAATTGATCCAGGCTGAACTCCCCTGCCTGCTGACAGTTGAAAAAGAAATCAATGATATTGAATATGCACCGCTTCCAAACATGATACAGGCCGCCCGCTATGAGCCTGTCATCTGGTCTGTGAATGACCTTGAAGACGTGGACCGGACCCAGCTGGGGCTCAAGGGATCACCGACCATCGTAGGGAAAATGTTTTCACCTCCAAGGCCTGAGGGCGGCAAGAAGCTTGAAGGAACTTCTGATCAACAAGTAGAGCAGCTGCTCAGCATTTTAATGGAGCAAAAAGATCTGTTTAATTTCGCAAGGACGAATTCTTAAAGCGAGGGAAAGAGGGGGGATTGCCGGATGAGCGAAAACCGGGGAGTATGGGTGTTCATTGAGGTGAATGAGGGAAAAATCGAAGGAGTTTCTCTGGAGCTCCTTGGCGCAGGCAGAAAGCTGGCCGACAAGCTGGAGGTTCCGCTTGCCGGTGTGCTGCTGGGTGAGGGTGTCAAGCTGCTTGCCAGTGATGTCATCTATGCCGGAGCAGACGAAGTCTATGTGATAGACCATCCCGTGCTAAAAAATTACCGGACCGAATCGTTTATGAAAGGGGTTGTCGAGCTTGCGGAAAAGTATAAACCGGAAATTTTTCTGTACGGCGCGACTCCTAATGGTAAAGATCTCGCGAGTGCTGTGGCTACCGATTTAAGCACCGGATTGACTGCGGATACGACAATGCTTGATGTAGATATCGACAAGAGGCTGCTGGAGGCAAGCCGGCCGGCGTTCGGCGGCAATATAATGGCTACCATCCTTTGCAAGAAGCACCGCCCGCAGATGGCCACCGTGCGGCCGAAGGTTATGAGGGCCCTTGATCCCGACGAGGGCAGGGTGGGCAAAATCATCGATGAAGAGCTCAATCTCCGTGAGGAGGACATGCGCACAAAAGTACTTAAAATTGTGAAGGAAGTAACAAAAAAAACTAGTCTTGCAGAGGCCCATGTCATTGTTGCAGGTGGCAAGGGCCTTGGGGATATCAACGGTTTCCAGCTGATTCATGAGCTGGCTGAGACTATCGGGGCAAGTGTCGGAGGAACAAGGGATGTTGTTGAGGCTGGATGGCTCCCGCATGAACAACAAGTAGGCCAGACTGGTGAAACCGTCACCCCGAAAATATATTTTGCTATTGGAATTTCCGGAGCGATTCAGCATGTAGTAGGGATGAAAAACTCCGAGCTGATCATCGCGATCAATAAAGATCCAGAAGCGCCGATATTTGACGTTGCCACATATGGAATTGTAGGGGACGCCATGGAAATCGTGCCAAAATTGATTCAGCAGTTTAAAGAGCTGAGCGAAGAGAAGGGCGGGGAAGTCACTTATGCCTGAAAAATTTGATGTAATTGTCGTCGGGGCGGGGCCGGCGGGAACATCCTGTGCCTATGTGTGTGCTAAAAACGGCCTGAATGTCCTGTTGATTGAACGGGGGGAATATCCGGGAAGCAAAAATGTCATGGGCGGGGTTCTGTACCGAAAACAGATGGAAGACCTGATTCCTGAATTCTGGAAGGATGCTCCTCTTGAACGTCCGGTGGTTGAACAGCGTTTCTGGATGATGGACAGAGAGTCTGTAGTCCAGTTTGGATATAAAGGTCTCGAATGGGGCAAAGAACCATATAATAATTTTACAGTGCTGAGAGCCCACTTTGACCAGTGGTTTGCCCAGAAAGCGGTTGAGGCCGGAGCTCTGTTGATCAATGAAACTGTTGTAACTGAATGCCTTGTTGAGAATGGGAAGGTTGTTGGAGTCCGGACAGACCGTCCTGATGGCGATGTTTTTGCCGATGTCGTTGTACTCGCTGACGGTGTAAACTCCCTGCTTGGAAAGCAGCTTGGCTTCCACCGAGAGTTCAGGCCTGACGAGGTAGCCCTTACCGTGATGGAAGTCATCAATCTTCCGAAGGATAAGATTAATGACCGGTTTAACCTGGAGGAAAACCAGGGATGTACCATTGAAATTTTCGGGGACTCTACAAAAGGAAATCTGGGGACAGCATTCCTTTACACCAATAAGGAAAGCCTGAATATTGGGGTAGGCACGACTCTATCAAGCATGATCAAAGCAAAATTAAAGCCATACGACCTGCTGGATTATTTAAAAAATCATCCGATGGTGAAGCCGTTTCTTGTTGGAGGGGAATCTGCGGAATATTTGGCCCACTTAATCCCTGAAGGCGGCTTCCACTCAGTTCCGAAGGTAGCCGGAAACGGGGTGGTTGTCGTCGGAGACGCCGCCCAGCTGGTCAATGCCATCCACAGGGAAGGCTCCAATATGGCGATGGCTTCAGGAATGATGGCTGCCGAAGCGATCACAGGGGCGAAAGCAGAAGGAGATTTCAGCGAATCCAGCCTGAACCGATATAAAGAAGCATTATATGGCAGCTTCATTATTAAAGACCTGGAAAAATACAAGGATGCGGCCCATACTTTTGAGAAATACCCTCAATACTTCAATGATTATATTCCAATGATGAACCGGGCAGCGAGCAAGTTCTTCACCGTTGACGGGACACCCAAGCGGGATAAACAGAAGGAAATCATGCGCAGTGTGACAGGTGAAAGAGGCACCATCAAGGTGCTGCAAGACATTTATCGAGCCTGGAAGGCGGTGAAATGATGTCAACAAAGACAATTGAGGAAAAACAGTATTTGATCCGGTTTAAGTGTGACACGCAATCCCATCTCACTGTAATGGACCATGATATTTGCATGACACAGTGCCCGGATAAAATTTGTACTGTGTTTTGCCCTGCCGAGGTCTACAAGTGGGAAGGCACTAGGATGCAGGTGGGATACGAGGGCTGCCATGAGTGCGGAAGCTGCCGGATCGGCTGCCCGTATCAAAACATCAAATGGGAATATCCAAAAGGCGGCCACGGGATCGTGTTCAGGCTCGCATAAAAAAATGCACTGGCGGATGAGTAGCGCCAGTGCATTTTTTTATTTTACATTATAAAAAAGCTGACCTGATTTAAAAATCAACTAATAATCCATATAAAAAATATATGTACGTTTTTTCACATAGGAATTCAAAAAGAAAGGAAAAGCAGCAGTGAAGTTACATAAGGGGTGTCAGCTGATTTTTTCTTCTACATAAACGGAGTACAGCTGATCGTTTTTAATTACTGACTCTATATCTCTGGAGGTTTCGTAAGCGTCCTGGAAGACATCAAACAGTGGAGAAGAATAAAAAGGTGAATTGGCATTGAAAATTCCGTCACAGTCTGCCTGGAACACAGATACTTTCCACCTGTATAAATCAGATTCTTTAACCGCATGGCCTTCAAGGGCAATAAGCCAGTGGGTGAGACCCTGCGCTAAACGGGAGTCATCGAGGCTTTGCTGATCATTACTGCCAATCGGAATAAGAGCCTTTTGATAAAAATCGCGGTAATTTTGATTTTGCAACCATATACCCTCCCTTTCGTCTATTTAATTTAATTATATGAATGTTTAAGGATAATTACAGTAAAGTTTTGAAAATTTTTCGGAAATAATCCGGTTGTTGACAAAATTTTTTCACATTTTGTTCATTCCAACAGGATAAGTGATGCCAGTCACAACCCTACACCAGAAATTTTTTTATACTTTAACCAGACCAAAGCAAAGGAGACATGGTGATGGAAGGTTGTATGAGTGCGTTTGCTGGCAATGGCCAAATAGAACTTAGTGAAGAGCTGAGACAGCTGAGGGAAGAGCATCCACCGTTGCAGGCGATGCTGGAGGAACTATTGGAGCTGTTGTGAAAGTTGAATTGAATGATGACAGGGAAAGCTTTAAAAGGCTCCCCCCGGCAGTGGAGAAATTCCTTTCCGATCTTGAACCTCATTCAGAGCGCGAGGAAGGAGTCCTGTTTGAAATGATGGCATCATATATTGGCAGGGAATCAGGGCCTATCGCAGTGATGGAATATGAGCATGACCAGGTAAAATGTTGATCGGCACATTCCTTCAAAATACAAAAAACGGTCTGGAAGAATATCCTGCAGAAAAAATGTCAGATGATGCAGCGCTGGTCAAGAGAGCTTATTATACATTGACAGAACACTTCGCAAAAGAAGAAAATGTCCTGTTCCCAATGGCTGAGAGAGTGCTTACGGATACAGAAAAGCAGGAGCTTTTTGAAAAAATAAATAAAAAATAAATGGAGGCGCGGTCAGCCTCCATTTTTTAATGTCTAGTTGTCAGTCTTAATTGAAACAAGTTTGATGTTATCAAGATGAAACCGGTGAAAGGTGTCCTCCGAATCCGTGAATTCAATCATGCCATCCTGATCTTTCACATTCTGGATTACCTCTGAAACTGTTTCAACCTCAACCAGTCTTGAAACTGAAAAGTCCTTTTCAAAAAAGTAAATGACTTGAAATTTTGCCATGCGGTGTCTCCCTCCTGTCCGTTATCCAGTTTTTATATGCCCTGATATGAATGGTTTAAACGTGGAAAATACGAACCGCACAGGCAGTGGGCTCCAATAATATATGAAAAGGATTATTTATTCCATTCTGCCAGCGTTTCGTCAGCAGGCAGAAATAATGTGGTTAGCCCAAGAACTGGGAGGAAGCCGGTTAAAATGATTGTCGTCGGCAGGCCGATCAAGTCAGCAAGGTAACCAAGCCCGATTGATCCGAGTGCACCCATTCCAAAAGCGAGTCCGACAGTCAACCCCGCCATTGTCCCGATCTTTCCGGGTACCAGCTCCTGGGCGTACACGACGGTGACAGAAAAACTTGACATTAAGAGTAAACCGCTGACAGCCAGGAAAACAAACGCAATGGCAGGAGGCATGAACGGGATGGCTGCAGAAAGCGGCAACGTCCCTATCATCGAAATAAGAATAATGTTTTTCTTTCCGAACCTGTCGGCGAGCGGCCCGCCAAAAAAGGTACCGACCGCGCCGGTCACAAGAAAAGCAAACAAGAACAGCTGAGCTTCTTTTATGGACAAACCATATTTGTCGATCGCATAAAAAGAATAAAAGTTTGTGATGCCGGAAATATACCAGGACCGGGCAAAAATCAAAAACAGGACCAAGACCAGAGCAGTCTTGACTGCTTTTGAAATTTTCCTCGGACCAGTGCAATCAGCTCTTTTGGACAAAGCACCCTTCTGGGCATCAAGCTTGCTTGAATACCAATTGGCGATGTAGATCAGGAGGCCAACCGCTGCGGCTGCCACAATCGTAAACCAGGCTGCGCCCCTTTGGCCAAATGGGACGAGGACTACCGCGGTGATGAGCGGAGCAAGTGCCTGCCCGGAATTGCCGCCGACCTGATAGATTGACTGGGCAAGACCGCGCCGTGCACCAGCTGCCATGTAAGCAACCCGGGAGCCCTCAGGGTGGAAAACTGCCGAGCCAAGCCCGATAAATAATACAGATAAAATCACCAGGCTAAAGCTGGACGCAAATGCCAGACCAAGTACACCGAGCAATGTGGAGGCAAGGCCAACAGGCAATGCGTAGGGCATCGGCTTTTTATCTGCAGCCATTCCAATCAGGGGCTGCATGATGGATGATACGATATTTAATGAAAATGAGATCAGGCCAAGCTGGGTGAAGGTGAGCCCCATTGATTTTTCCAGGACTGGAAACATTGCCGGGATCACAGCCTGGATTGAATCATTCAATAGGTGGCAAAACCCTATGATGAACAGGATTTTATATGTTGTTGTCTGCAGTTCTTTTGGAAAGACTGTTGCTGCAGCTGCTGTCTGGGACATGATTGACTCCTTAATTATTAAAATATGAAATTTATTTGATAAAAATAATTCTACCTAACTTTGTTTGCATTTTAAATGGTATTCCAATAGTTTCACGCATTTAGTATATAATTTGGTTATTGGAGGAGGGGTTAATGTGGAAAAAGCAGTTGAAGTATTATTTACCGACAGGCTTTTGGGACGTTTTTTAGAGCTGTATCAGCTCGAGGCGGATACAAAAAAACTAGGTGATTTTGAAAATTACGTTTTTGAAGTAAAGAAAAAGAGCGAACCCTATATTTTGCGTATTACCCACAGCTCGCACCGTACCGGGGAGGAAATTGCAGCCGAACTGGATTGGATCGGTTTTCTCCGCAATGAAAACATCTCCGTACCCCAGGTTTTTCAATCTATAAACCATAAAACGTTGGAGGAATTGCCGGCTGAAGACGGTTCATTTTTCTATGGCTGCTTATTTTCAAAAGCTGTCGGTGAACCTGTAAAAATTCATTCACACATATTTAATGAGCATCTATTCCATACATGGGGAAGAACGCTCGGGCAAATGCACGCTGCCACAAAAAAATACACCGTTCCTGAAGACATCAAAGCAAGGCCGCGTTGGGATGAAGATGATTTATTGAATATAGAACATTACTTCCCGGCGGAAGATGGATTGCTAGTGCAGCATACAGTTGAATTGCTCGGGCAGCTTCAAATTTTGCCTGTTAATAAGGACACTTTCGGCCTGGTCCATACGGATGTCCATTCAGGGAATTTCTTTTTTGACGGGGAAACCGTCAATGTTTTTGATTTTGATGATTGCAGCTATCATTGGTTTACTTCTGATATAGCCATCCCGCTTTATTATTCAGTCATGCATAAGATTCCAGCAGACCAGCAGGCCCAACGAGACCGTTTCGCAGCGAAGTTCATCACTGCCTTTGCTGCAGGCTATGAGAAGGCAAACAGCCTGCCGGCAGGCTGGAAAGAACATATGCCATTGTTTTTAAAGCTTCGGGATATCCTTCTTTACGCTGTGTTCCACAAAAAGATTGCCCCGTCAGACAGAAACGAAAGGATCACTGCATTGCTTTCCGAAATAGGCGAAAGAATCAGAAGGAAACAGCCAATTGTCAATTTATAAAGTATTCCATTCAAAGATCAGGTTGATCCTGGTCTTATTTTATTGTTGCCTTTTTGAAAGGGATAATTGTATTTTTGGTGGTATTTGACGGGCAAGGCGTATATAACAATGGTAAAAATCTCTCCGGATATCCTGCGGCACTCTTGTAAATTCTAATGGTTGGAAGGGAAATTCGATTCTGATTCTGCAGGGGGAAAAATGATGGACGATCGAACATTGGGAGCCCATGAAGTTCTTGAATTGCACGAGGTAATTGAATATTCGATAAATGCGCTGCACCAGTTTCATTTATATCAACCCCATGTGCAGGAAGAAGAATTATGGAATTCGCTTAACCGCCAGATTGAGTTTATGGTCAAGGAATATGATTTCCTTATTTCATTGGCAGATGCACCTTCCGCAAATAAAAACGATACAGTTTACGATTTTTCCCTGGAGGCAGATCCGATTTATGGCATGGATAATCCCCAGCAAACATTTCCGAAGGCTTCATCTGGCCGCATTACAGACCGGGATATAGCTTCAGGAATGCTGAATTGCCATAAAGCGGGTGCCAGCCTCAAGCTGCGTGCTTCACTTGAATGCGCGAATCCGACATTGAGAAGTGCATTGCTGCAGGGAGTAAAAAACAGCGCCGATATGGCTTATGAAGTTTTTCAATACATGAATATGAGAGGATATTATCAAGTACCGATTCTCAACAATCAGCGGTATGTTTTGAACCAGTATGGATTTTCACCTGAGAATCTCGGATTTGAATCGAGGATATAACACAGTACTAAGGAGGAATAGTATGAATACTGCACAGGACGGGCTCCAGCAAATCAACCGCTGCCGCCAGATCGCACAGCAATTAATCCAGCAGACACAAGCGAGTAACCAGGAATACCTGCAAATGATTCAACAAGAGCAGCAGAACGCCCGGATGCTACAACAGCTTGTCCAGCGGGAACAACAAGCAGCGATGATGATTCAGCACATCCTGCAACAGCATCATGGCGCTGCCATCCAGTCATGCCAGGAGGTCATTGCTCTTTGCAATCAAATGGAGCAATCCCTTTCTCGGCAGAGCGCCATTCCTGCTTACCAACAGCAAGCATACAGCCAGCAAGGCAGTTTTCAGGCCTTTCAGCAATAATCTGTAGTAAACGAAACACCAAAGCCCCTGCTTTGGTGTTTTCTGGTTTTTTCGGTCATGGCATTCGCACCCTGATCACCCGTCCGTTCACGCATTATTTTCCATACTGGGTTGGTTTCAGGGAGTTTGCTAAAATTCTGGTTTGATTTATAATTTAAGTAATATTGATAAAGGATGAAGTCTATGAAGGATGAACAAGTGAACCAGTCACTTAAATTATTTATTGTCCTGTCCAGGGCATACCGTGCGGTTAATGAACGGGTGAATAAAGTAATCCAAAAAAACGGCTTGAACCCAACAGAGTTCGCCGTATTAGAATTGCTGTACCATAAGGGTGACCAGCCATTACAGCAAATCGGCGGGAAGATCCTCCTCGCAAGCGGAAGCATCACTTATGTCGTTGATAAACTGGAGCAAAAAGGGTTACTGGCAAGAATTGCCTGTCCAACGGACCGCCGGGTCACCTACGGACAAATCACAGCTGAAGGAAAAAGCCTCATCGAGGAAATTTTTCCTGAACACAAAAATGAAATCCATGAAATAATGAAATCCCTCAGCCCGGATGAGCAGCAAACAGCGATTGGACTACTTAAAAAGCTTGGACTGTCGGTAGGGAAGTACTAAACGGCTGCAACTGCCGTTTTTCTTTTTTTATTTCCATTATTGGAAGGATTAAGGTAATTGTTGTAGAATTTAGTAATGGTTACACATTTAAACGCAGATGGGGGTCGAAAGATGAAATTTGAGGATTATACATATACCAGGCCGAATTTGGCTAAGGTTACTGAAACGTTTGATATAGCGCTCGGCAAGTTTGTCAATGCTGATTCTGTACAAGGCCAAAACGAGGCGATGAAAGAAATAAACCAGATCCGCAACGATTTAGGCACAATGTTCAACCTTTGTTACATCCGCCATTCTATCGATACTAATGATGAATTCTACAAGGTGGAACAGGATTACATGGATGAGCTTGCACCTGAAGTGGAGGGGCTGACGACAAAATATTATGAGGCTCTTCTCAAGTCTCCATTCAGAAACGAGCTGGAAGAACAATGGGGGAAGCAGCTGTTTTACCTCGCGGAAGCGCAGCTGAAACAGTTCTCTCCTGTAATCGTTCCCTTGCTGCAAAAGGAAAACAAACTGTCCACTGAATACACAAAATTGGTTGCATCGGCAAAAATTATGTTTGAAGGTGAAGAACGAACACTGGCCCAGTTGGATCCTTTTACCGAAGACAAGGACCGGGATATGCGCAAAAAAGCGAATGAGGCAAAGTTTGGCTTTTTTGCGGGGCATGAAGAGGAATTTGACCGGATTTATGATGAACTGGTGAAGGTGCGCACTGAAATAGCAAGCAAAATCGGATTTAATAATTTTGTTGAACTGGCATATTACCGCATGTTCCGGACTGATTACAATGCTGAGATGGTAGCAAATTTCCGGTCACAGGTTGAAAAGTACATAGTGCCGATCGCCACTAAGCTGAAGGAACGGCAGAAGGACCGGATCGGGGTCGACTCACTTAAATATTATGATGAACCATTTGAGTTTAGGTCAGGAAACGCCACCCCCAAGGGCAGCCCAGAATGGATCATAGAAAACGGGCAGAAAATGTATGACCAATTATCAGAAGAAACGGGCAGCTTTTTTAGCTATTTGAAAGAAAATAACCTGATGGACCTGGTTGCCAAGAAGGGCAAAGCAGGAGGGGGTTATTGCACGTTTATTGAAAATTATAAATCCCCATTCATTTTTTCAAACTTTAATGGAACATCCGGCGACATAGATGTGCTTACACATGAGGCGGGCCATGCGTTCCAGGTGTACTCCAGCAGGCATTTTGAAATTCCGGAATACTATTGGCCGACATATGAAGCTTGTGAAATACATTCAATGAGCATGGAGTTTTTTACATGGCCATGGATGGAGTTGTTTTTTGGGGAAGATACGGACAAATATAAGTTCTCCCATTTAAGCAGCGCGCTCATGTTTTTGCCTTATGGTGTTTCAGTCGACGAATTCCAGCACTGGGTATATGAAAATCCGGAGGCAACTCCTGCAGAACGCAAGCAGAAATGGCGGGAAATAGAGAGAAGATACTTGCCGCATAAGGATTATGCTGGAAATCAATATCTTGAACAGGGTGGCTTCTGGCAGAGGCAGGGCCATATATATAATTCACCTTTCTATTATATTGATTATACGCTGGCGCAAATTTGTGCCTTCCAATTCTGGAAACGGTCACGGGAGGACAATGACAAGGCCTGGAGTAATTATGTCAGGCTATGCGGCCTGGGAGGAAGCCTTCCATTTACCGAACTGGTAAAAGAGGCCAACCTGATGTCTCCTTTTGAAGAAGGCTGTGTACAATCCGTCATCGGTGAAATTGAAAGCTGGCTAAATTCAGTCGATGACAGCAAGCTTTAAAAATCAAAAAGGCTGGCTCATGCATAAGCCTGCCTTTTTGGTGTGAAATGGAAATTAACAAAAAAAGCCCGGAGCTATCCGGGCTTTACTCAATGTTATTTTGTTTTAATAACGATTTGGTCTTCATTCATTTCTGCAACAAGATTGGCAGCAGGGTCGTCAAGGATAAAATCGGCAATTTTATCTTCGAGCTGATCCTGGATCAGCCGGCGGAGCGGGCGGGCGCCAAATGCTGGATGGTAGCCAAGCTCTGCAAGTTTTTCCTTCACTTCAGAAGTTACTTCCAGGCTCAGGTTTTGTTCAGATAGTGTTACCTGAAGATCTTCAAGCATAAGCTCAACAATTTCCAGCAGATGCTCTTTTTCAAGCGGCTTGAATTCAATGATGCTGTCAAAGCGGTTCAGGAATTCAGGTTTGAAGAAACTTCCAAGAGAATCGAGAATGCTTGCTTCATTCACAGCCTCGCTCTGGCCAAAACCAACCTTGATTGTCCTGTGGCCGGCTCCTGCGTTGCTTGTCATGATGATTACAGTATCCTTGAAGCTTACAGTGCGGCCCTGGCTGTCAGTCAAACGGCCATCTTCAAGAATTTGCAGGAACATATGTTGCACATCTGGATGGGCTTTTTCGATTTCATCCAGCAGGATAATGCTGTAAGGGTTGCGGCGCACTTTTTCGGTAAGCTGGCCGGCTTCTTCATGGCCGACATATCCTGGAGGAGAGCCGATGATTTTGGAAACGCTGTGCTTCTCCATGTATTCACTCATATCGAGGCGGATCATCGCGTCCTTGGAACCGAATAGTTCCTCTGCCAGCGTTTTGGTCAACTCGGTTTTACCGACGCCTGTAGGGCCGACAAACAGGAATGAGCCAATCGGGCGGTTTTTCGCTTTAAGGCCGGCACGGCTGCGGCGGATAGCCCGGGAAACTTTATCGACAGCTTCCTTCTGGCCGATTACCTTGCTGTCAAGATTTTCAGCAATGGATTTCATCTTGGCCTGTTCATCTGCCTGAAGCTTTCCGACAGGTATGCCCGTTTTTTGTTCAATGATTTTTTGGATGTCGCGAACACCGACAACAGGGCGTTCCGATGATTCGTTCAATGCTTTCTCCAGTTTTGATTCTTCATCACGGAGTTTCGCTGCTGTTTCATAATCTTCTTTCTGAAGTGCTGCTTCTTTTTCCTTTGTAATTTCGGCAAGGCGTGCTTCAGCTTTTTCTGTGCTTGTGTAGTCTGAAGCGAGGTTGATTTTTGATCCAGCTTCATCCATTAGATCGATCGCTTTATCAGGAAGGAACCTGTCCTGGATGTAGCGGTGGGAAAGCTGGACACAAGCTTTTACTGCTTCTTCTGTAAAGGTGACTTCATGGAAGTCTTCATATTTGGACTGGATGCCTTTCAAGATATCAATTGCTTTTTCGGGCGATGGCTCGAGTACATGGACGGGCTGCAAGCGTCTTTCAAGAGCAGGGTCTTTCTCAATTTTACGGTACTCTTTAAGAGTCGTTGCCCCGACTACCTGTAATTCTCCGCGTGCAAGTGCCGGTTTTAAGATATTGCCGGCGTCCATTGATCCTTCGGCTGAACCTGCCCCGACGAGCATATGGATCTCATCGATGAACAGCACGATATTTTTGCGTTGTTGAAGCTCGGCAATGAGCTGTTTCATTCTTTCCTCAAATTGGCCGCGGATGCCTGTGTTTGCTACTAACGAAGCAACGTCCAGCAAATACACTTCTTTATTTTTCAATTTATTTGGCACTGTGCCCTCTGCTATTTTCAGGGCAAGTCCTTCCGCGATTGCTGTTTTACCAACTCCGGGCTCCCCGATCAGGACCGGATTGTTTTTGTTGCGGCGATTCAATATTTCAATGACACGGCTGACTTCTTCTTCACGGCCAATTACTGGGTCGATCAGACCGGCCTTTGCCATATGGGTCAAGTTTCTGCCAAATTGGTCGATGAACCCGCCGCCCCCGGCAGCCGCTTTTTTCGAAGTTCCTGGGTGGGCAGCTCCGCTGTTTGCTTGCCAAGAAAGAGCTTTAAACATATCTTCAAGATTATGGTTTCCAAACCCGTTAAAACCTGACATGGAAGGTCCGAATGAGGCGCCCAGTTTTTCACGTTCCATTTGGAAGCAATCCTCACAGAGCATTAAATGCTTCTGGTTTCCATTAACATTCAATTTCAATTGGATAGTTGCATCGTTTTCTTTGCAATTATGGCAAAGCATTTAAATTCCTCCTTTTTCGGTTTTTGACTTTGACTATATTTGATTAGCGAACCATACTTTGACCTTCTTTGACTTTCACGTACTTTGATTATACTTTGACCTTCTTTGACTTTCAAGTATTTTATCTATGACAATTTCTTCCTGTCGGAATATAAAAAGCTCGTCTTAGTCTATGAACTTTTTCATATATTGAATAGGGAGGAGGAGATCAAGTGAGGACAAATTGGGGAGGCGCCTTCCAAATCGCCGCTGTCTATGTTGGTACGGTTGTAGGTGCCGGCTTCGCGACAGGGAGAGAAATCGTCGAATTTTTTTCCCGGTTTGGTTTTTTCGGATTGATAGGCATCCTGATGAGCGGGTACATGTTTATCTTTATGGGATCAAAGCTAATGAGGATAGCTGCCAAAATTGGGGCCAGTTCATATGAAGAATTCAATATATATTTGTTTGGTAAATTTTTTGGTACTTTAATTAATTTCCTGATGCTATTCATGCTGTTGGGGGTCTGTTCGGTCATGCTCTCAGGTGCTGGTGCAGTATTTCAGGAGCAGCTTGGCATTTCAAAGTTGGCTGGAATATTGGGGACAATCGCCTTATCTATAGCGGTTATGGTCATAGGCATCAGGGGGGTGTTTGCAGTCAATGCATTTGTAGTTCCGATGATGATAGCGTTCAGCTTCATATTGTTATCGCTGTCCGTAAAACTGCCCGATTTTACACAGAAGGTTCTATATATCCCGTTGGTTTCTGACGGATGGAAGTCTGTGGTTGCCCCTTTTTCCTACACAGCTTTTAATCTTGGCTTGGCACAGGCAATTCTTGTTCCGGCTGCAGCCGAAATAAAAAATGACAACACGGTGAAATGGGGAGGGATCATTGGGGGGATCGCCCTGACCTTAATCCTGATTTCGAGCCATTTGACACTTATCATGCTGCCGGGACTAGAATCTTATGAAATACCGATGGCGACCATCATGAAGAATCTTGCTTCAAGCCTTTACTGGGTTTTTGTTTTGATTATATATGGTGAAATCTTTACATCCGTTATTGGCAATGTTTTCGGGCTGGAACGGCAGATTCAAAAGTATTTTCCCGCTCCAACCATTGTGATTGTGGCGGGGATATTCATCGTTACTTATTTAATCAGCCTGGTCAATTACGGGACACTGCTATCCTATTTGTATCCTCTTTTCGGCTATATCAGCATTGCTTTTATCATCCTGCTTTGGATGAAGCCGTTTGATGCAAGTTAACATATTAAAAGCCGGCCCTCTGGACTGTCGCAGGCGGGCCGGCTTCATGTCTATTTTTCAACCATGATGGTTTTCGCCATTTGCAGGAACGCGTCACTGTGGTCCGCACCCTGTTTGGAGAAGATGGTTAACTTTAAAGGAAGTTCCGCATTTTTAATAACATATGCTGTTACAGTTTCATCATTATTAGAAGCCGAAAAGGCGGTTGCATTGCTGAAAAATTCGTCTGTTGGGGCGGCTGCCGGTTTAACTTCGGAATTGAGTGCAGATAACTGTGCTTTTGTATTTTCCATAACCATTGCCCAATCAGCATCCGCAGGAAGCAATTCTATCCTCATGAATATACTGTCATCTTCGGCCAGCATCAATACATCTTTATTCGGTTCCTCAGCCGTTAGTTCATACTCTGGTAAAACATACATTGAATAGCTTTGATTATCATTGTGCTTTAAAAAAGCCGTATCTTCTTTTGTTTCTCCGTTAACTTTGAATTGCAGATTTTGCTCAAGGATGCGTATTAGTCCTTCACCGCTGTTTGGTTCAGTATCAGGAGATTTCTGTTTGTCCGTTTCCGGAGCTTCAGCCTTTCCTCCATTTGAGCTTTCAGATGGGGAGGCTGGTGTTCCGCAGCCGGATAAAATGGCGGTGATCAACGCAAAAGCAGCTAATTTGTTTAATAGTGTGTTCATCAGTAAGTCCCCCTCGTATTGTCTGTAAATACCTATGTGTAAATTTAGACGGAACATGGCTGTAAAGGTTACAGGCGGCATCGTTCTGTGGTCCGTTGAACGGAAGGAATGAAAACATTGTGCATAGAAACATAAAAAACCGGCAGACAAGTACAATTGACTTTCTTTCCCGGTTTTTTGGGTTATTATGATCAATAAAATGGAAGAAAAACAAAGAGCAGCAAGTCAAATGTAACATGTGAAATAATGACAAGCGGTATGCTTCTTTTCCACGCATACAGTGCGCTCCACACAAGGCCGGCAGCGAAAGCGGCCAACACCAGAATAAACTGTCCAGAATAAATGTGGACAGTTGCGTACATGATGGATGAAACAATTATGGCACTCCAGATATTGGTGTTATTGAGCAGCCGTTTTTGAATGAACCCTCTCCAAAATATTTCCTCGCCTGGCGCAATAATCAGTACGAGTACGAAATAATGCCAGAGTGCGTCTGGTGAAAAACGGCTGTAAAGCCTTGAGACCTGTCCGGAAAAAGGGAGGTTTAAAAGACCAATCAAATAATTGCCGCCCCAAAAAGCACCGAACAGAAACAATCCCGATACAACCCCAATGGACAGATAGGAAGCCAGGGGAACTTTGTCTTCAAATTCCTCGTGAACGATTGTGTAACTGACTAACACCAGCATCGATGCAGTGAAAAAGTACCAGAAGACGGTTTTGTCTTCAAAGCTAAAAAATAATAAAAGATGCGCGATCAAAAAACCTAAAATAAACCGGTGGTGATCGGCAATCCATTTTTTCATGCGACAGACCCCTTTCTAGCAACAAGACTTATTTTAACAGATATCATCGAAAATTTGTACGGAAATCATTAGCATGATGATATTCAAAAAAATGTGATATTTTAAACCGGCGCCGACGGACATAAAGATACAGAAGCACCCCATCAGGCTGCAAAATCGCGGTTTTGCCGGCGGGATGGGGTGCTCCTTATTTATATTTGTTTTATAAAAGAATGCTGCCGTTTTAATTGGCGGTTTCCTTAATTATTTTATAATTTTTATGATTAATGACCGTCCGCTGGTCGAGTTCCAAATCACGGTAGTTATCCATGTAGGTTAAATCAACGATTACGGAATTTTCATTTACTTTTTCGACAATTCCTTGTAATCCTTCCCTAAACTCAATTACATTTCCTACTTCTGCTTTTTTCAAATAATCTCTCCCCTATCCTTTCATTTTTAACTTTACTAACAGTTTGCACTAATTTATTATCGACGTAAAGGTGTTTTTAATAGAAAAATAGCTTCGTTCACAGAATTTTAGCATTTTTTTGCAGCAGACAATGTAAACGGAAAAATGTTTTTATTTTTCACTATGATAAAAGAGCAAAACGCTGAAAATAGTTGTTGAAAAATCCGCCTATGAAGCAACATTTATTTGTTTGATAACAAAACTCAATTTTTTTCTACATTATTGAACCGTTTTTTTGTGGAGGAGATGATATAGGATGACAACCGGGGAAATTAATGAAATTTTGGACAAGGTCAAAAAAGGCAGCGTGCCTGAATTTTACGTCCGAAAGGAGGATTTCCTTGCCGTCCGCCAGGTATTGGTAGAACGGGAGGATTTTAAGCAATTCCACGGGATTGCCCAGCGCGGCGGGGATGTGATTTACCAATATACAGCTAAAGGGAGGAGTTAGCGCTTACAAAAAATAATTGTAAAAAATGAAAGCGTTTTTCTTTATGAAAATTTGAACAAACCTTAAAAAAACAAGCTTTTCCATTGTCTATAACCACGCAAAATGCTATTCTTTTTCTTGAGATGCCAGTCGTCTGAGGACGTTTATGACAGGTGATTACATACCAGTGCCAAGAAGCGATTGGAAATAATATATGGTGTGAATTGACAATGCAAATGGGTAAAATACAATTAACCATTTTGACCCGGTGCTTTGTTGGTCCATTCGGCTAAAGCTTATTGTTTTAGGATGAAGAGGCATCATGTATGGTCATCTTAATTTATATGATAAAGGAGTTTGATCTAGTTATGATTCAAAAACAATTTAAGGTGACAGCCGAAACAGGCATACACGCCCGCCCTGCTACACTGCTGGTGCAGGCTGCGAGCAAATTCGACTCAGATATCAATCTTGAGTACAAAGGGAAAAAGGTTAACCTAAAGTCTATCATGGGTGTTATGTCTTTAGGAATTGGACAGGGATCCGACATCACGATCAGTGCAGAAGGAAGCGACCAGGAAGATGCTTTAAGAACTCTCGAAGATACTTTGAAAAACGAAGGTCTGGCTGAGTAATGAGCAGTTTTCTTCTCGGGATCGCTGCTTCCAACGGCATTGCCATCGCAAAGGCATACCGTCTGGTTGAACCGGATTTATCTTTTGATAAACAAACAATGGACAATCCAGGTGAAGAGGTCAGCAGGTTCCAGGCAGCTCTCAGTACATCCAAGAGTGAGCTTGAACAGATCCGCGACCGCGCCGGCCAAGAGCTGGGTGCAGATAAAGCGGCTATTTTTGATGCGCATCTCCTTGTTTTAAGTGACCCTGAACTAATTGCACCCATAGAAGATAAAATTAAAACAGAAAATGTAAACGCTGAACTTGCGTTGAAAGAAACAGCCGATATGTTTATCGGCATGTTTGAGTCGATGGACAACGAATATATGAAAGAACGCGCTGCAGACATCCGCGATGTTACGAAGCGTGTGCTGTCCCATTTATTGGGTGTCCAAATACCAAATCCAAGCATGATTGCTGAAGAAGTGATCATCGTGGCTGAGGACCTGACACCATCCGACACTGCCCAATTAAACCGTATGTATGTAAAAGGTTTTACGACAGATATCGGTGGACGTACATCCCATTCCGCGATCATGGCACGTTCCATGGAGATTCCGGCTGTCGTCGGCACCAAAACGGCAACCGAAGAAATCAACAATGGAGATATGGTAATTGTCGATGGGCTAAAGGGCGAGGTCCATATTAATCCTACCCCGGAATTGCTTGAGGAATACAAGCGTATCCAGGCTGATTATGAAAAGCAAAAATCTGAGTGGGCCAAGCTAGTAAACGAAAAAACCGTTTCAGCTGACGGCCATCATGTTGAATTGGCTGCCAATATCGGCACACCAAAAGACCTTAAAGGCGTTAAAGCAAACGGCGGTGAAGGCATTGGCCTGTACAGGACTGAATTCCTGTATATGGACAGGGATGTCCTTCCTACCGAGGAAGAACAATTCGAAGCATATAAAGCTGTCCTTGAAGGGATGGAAGGCAAGCCGGTCGTAGTCCGTACTCTTGATATTGGCGGCGACAAGGAACTTCCTTACCTGAATCTTCCAAAAGAAATGAACCCGTTCCTTGGCTTCAGGGCGATCCGCCTGTGCCTTGAGGAACAAGACATTTTCCGCACTCAGCTGCGTGCGCTGTTGCGTGCGAGTGTGTATGGAAATCTTAAAGTGATGTTCCCGATGATCGCGACGCTTGTTGAATTCCGCGAAGCTAAAGCGATTCTTGAAGAGGAAAAGCAAAATCTTGTGGCTGAGGGAGTAAAAGTTGCTGATCATATTGAGCTGGGGATTATGGTGGAAATTCCTTCTACGGCAGTCCTTGCTGACCAATTCGCCAAAGAGGTGGACTTTTTCAGCATTGGAACGAATGATTTGATTCAATATACAATGGCAGCTGACCGGATGAATGAGCGGGTATCCTATCTTTATCAGCCTTACAATCCATCCATTCTCCGGCTTGTGAAAATGGTCATTGACGCGGCCCATAAAGAAGGCAAGTGGGCAGGCATGTGCGGCGAGATGGCCGGCGATGAAACTGCAATTCCTATCCTTCTTGGGTTGGGGCTTGACGAGTTTTCAATGAGCGCTACTTCCATTCTTAAAGCACGCTCGCTGATCCGGAAGTTAACGAGCTCCGAGATGAAACAGCTCGCGAACGAGGTTCTTGAAATGAGCACGACTGAGGAAGTTGTGGAAGCAGTCAATAAAGCTGTTGGGGATTTGTAATATAAATGTAATATAAAAAATGTTTTACTTTCTAAGAAGGGGGAATAGTAGAGTAAGCACTTTGGTTAAGACTAAGGTTAGCTAATCATTCTCATTTTCCCCCAGTATGGGCCGGCTGTTTATGACAGCCGGCATTTTTTTGTTTTCTGATGTTTCTTTCACTCTAATGGCTTGAATGGGTTTTTCCATTCCATCAGTAATGCATAATTAAGGGATTCTTCATCCTCAAGATAATTTTTAACCGGCCTGACAGGGGTTCGTCCACACCGGAGCAGGAAGGTAATCACTGGATCCCGCAGTTCCCCGTCCAGCACCTTTTCCACATACTGATCGATTGAGAGATCTTCTGCATGGCGATGGTAGCCAGGCATCCTCCCGCCCCCAAGCAAGCGGTCGAGCTTCAGTTGGACGACCGTTTCATACATTGACTGCATTAGCCATTGCCCGAGGCCGAGTTTCCGGTAACCTGGACTTATGCAGATGTCGACAATATATAAGGTATTTCCATTTGGGTTATGGTTGGTTATGTATCCATCTGATGTGATTTCAGACCATGTATGTTCAAGGCCGCCGTCTTGAAAATCGACAATGAGCCCGGTCATGGAACCGCAAAGGCGCCCGTCAATTTCGACGCATAATGCGCCCTCGGGAAACAGGCTGACATGGTTGGACAACTGCTCCTTATTCCACCATAATTCTTCCGGGAATGGAGGCGGAAAGGATTCTTGCTGAATTTTAATGAGGGCCTCAAAATCTTTTTCGGTATAGGTCCTGATCACCACTTTTACAGGCTTTTTCTCATCAAAAACATAAATCTCCTTATGAAACAATGGACAGCCTCCTTTAATCAATTTGTACATTGATTGTAAAATCTTTATTAAATAAGGTCAAATGGAGCAGTCTGTTTCCCAGGAAATGGGCGGGGATTGAGGTATCACTATGCGGCATTAGAAATTATGAGATCATTAAGGTAAAATAAAATTGCGGAATTTTCCAAACACAGAATAAATTGGAGGGGAACATGTATGGGATTAGAGCTGGCTGGTAAAACAGCGGTCATTGCTGCGTCAAGCCAGGGGCTTGGCAGGGCGATTGCTGAACAACTTTTAAAGGGAGGGGCAAATGTTATCATCTCAGGGCGTGATGAAGAAAAGCTCGCCATTGTAGCTGCTGAGCTGGGGGCATCCGGGAGCGGTAAGGTCGCTTTTAAAAAGGCCGATATCACAAAGCCCGAAGAAATAAAGGAACTGGTCAAAGTATGTGTCGAGCAGTTTGGCGGAATTGATATTCTGGTGAACAATGCTGGCGGGCCGCCTGCCGGATCCTTTGAAACCATATCGGATGAGGACTGGCAGGCCGCATTTGAATTAAACCTGCTTTCTTATATCAGGCTGATCCGCGAAGCACTTCCCTATTTAAAGGAGCGCGGGGGGAAAATCATTAATATCGCATCTTCATCCATAAAGGAGCCGATTCCAGGCTTAATCCTGTCAAACACGTTCAGGACCGGAATCGTTGGCCTTACAAAAACGCTTGCCCAGGAATTTGCCCCTTACGGGATATTAGTGAATACAGTCGCTCCAGGAAGGATTGCGACAGACAGAGTCAGGCATCTTGACGAGATGAATGCCGCAAAGCTTGGCATCCCTACAGACGAGATGGAAGAGAAAATGAAAGACACCATTCCATTGAAACGTTACGGCAGGCCAGAAGAATTCGGAAAGGTCGTTGCATTCCTCGCTTCCGATGAAAACTCATACATGACTGGCAGCTCTTTTCTGGTCGATGGCGGAATGGTAAAGTCAATTTAACCGGGCGTTTGGCCGGTTTAAAAACGTATATACAAGGAGGACTAAGGTGCTTTCACCAGATAATACAGTCATAGGGTTTATTGGGACAGGCGTGATGGGAAAAAGCATGGCTGCCAATTTACTTTCAGCAGGCTATGAGCTTGCAGTGTATTCAAGAACAAAAGAAAAAGCACGGGAACTGCTGGACAAGGGTGCATATTGGGCTGACTCGCCCAAAGCAGTTGCAGAGAAAGCCGATGTGATCATTACCATTGTCGGTTATCCCGCAGACGTTGAAGAAGTATATCTTGGCCAAGATGGAATCATCGAAAACGCGAAAAAGGGTGCCTTTTTGCTGGACATGACGACATCAACCCCCACACTGGCTGAAAAAATATTTGAAGAAGCAGCAAAAAAGGGGATTCATGCTTTGGACGCACCTGTTTCAGGTGGCGATATTGGTGCCAGAGAAGCGAAGCTCGCGATTATGGCTGGCGGGGATCCCGAGGCATTTGAAAAGGTTGTGCCGATCCTTAAGGTTCTTGGGACAAATATTGTTTACCAGGGAAAAGCCGGCGCCGGGCAACATACAAAAATGTGCAACCAGATTGCGATCGCGTCAAATATGATCGGCGTATGCGAAGCCGTGGTTTACGCTGAAAAGGCTGGCCTCGACCCAGAAAATGTCCTCAAAAGCATTACTACAGGGGCAGCGGGCAGCTGGTCGCTATCAAATCTCGCACCCCGGATCATAAATGGGGATTTCAAGCCTGGATTTTATATTAAACATTTTATTAAAGACATGGGCATCGCCCTTGAGGAAGCTGGCAAAATGGGCATGGAAGCCCCGGGGCTTTCACTTTCCAGGTCGATGTATGAGCGCCTTGCGGAAGCCGGTGAAGAAAACAGCGGAACCCAGGCACTGTATAAGTATTGGAGCAAACAGCAGTAACACAAAAGCCGTCCGGAAACTCCGGTACGGCTATTTTTACGATTTAATATGTGTGGTCAAATATCTTTCAAGCCTGTTCAGTCCTTCTTCAAGAGTGTTCATAGAATAGGCGTATGACAAGCGGAAATAGCCCTCACCAAGTTCGGAGAATGCACTGCCGGGGACCACTGCGACCTTCTCTTTATTTACAAGGTCAAGCGCAAAATCGAATGATGGCAAGTCTGAAGGAACTTTTACAAAGAAGTAGAAAGCACCATCGGGCATGACCACTTCCAGTCCCATGTCCTGCAATCTGTTATAAACATACTCACGGCGTCTGGCATACTCGTGTTTCATCGGGACCGCATCATCAATCCCGGCGGTCAGTGCTTCTATTGCGGCCATCTGGGAAACAGAGGTTGCACAAGTCACGTTATATTGATGCACTTTCAACATTTGGCTGGCCACGTATTCAGGAGCAAACACCATGCCCATCCTCCAGCCGGTCATTGAATGTGATTTTGAGAGTCCGTTAATCACAATCGTCTTATGTTTAAGAAATTGCGCGATGGACACATGCTTCTGCCCATACACCAGCTCACTATATATTTCATCGGCAAGGATAAAAATATCCTTATCCTTAAGTAGAGTCGCAATCTGCTCTAATTCTTCCTCAGTCAAGCTAACTCCTGTAGGGTTTGAAGGGTAAGGCAATACAATACAGCGGGTTTTTTCAGTTATGTACTGTTCAATTACATCGGCTGTGAACCGGAACTGGTTTAGCCTGATATCAGCAAAGACCGGAACCGCACCGCATAAGCGGATGATCGGCTCATATCCCGGGTAAACAGGGCCAGGCAATATCACTTCACACCCATCTTCAAGGATCGTGCGAAGTGAGATATCAATCGCTTCACTTGCACCAACAGTGATGATGACTTCTTTTTCAGGAGAAAAATCAACAGAATATTTTTTGCGGTAAAAATCGGCGGCAGCCCTTCGTAATTCGATATGTCCGGCATTATGGGTATAGGTGGTGAAATTGTCATCAATCGCTTTTTTGGCCGCTTCCTTGACATGGCCAGGAGTCGGGAAATCCGGCTGGCCGATTGAAAGTGATACCATGTCTTCCACTCCGGTAACCATGTTGAAAAACTTTCTGATTCCTGATATTTCTATTTGCTTCACTCTTTTATTAATCAGATGCTCCAATTTATCCATCCTTCCAAATTACTAAATCTATTCTAATATCATCTTAAAAGGTTAGTAACACCGACGATGCACTTTGTCAGCGTCCTGCTGGTACCACCATAATAGCATAAAAAAACCTCCCTGATTAATGGGAGGCGTTCATATGTCTTATTGAGCACTTAATAACCATAGTCCCAGTCGATTTCATCCTCATGCCAAAAAACAGGGGAGACGTTCTGAAGGTTGGTTTCGTTCTTATCAGTGGAGCAGCCGCAGCCTCCACAGGAGCATTGCTTTTTAATTTCTTTATATACCGCAGGCTCAATGTCTTCGAAAAATGTAACCTGTTGATTTTCTGAAAAAAGAATAGCTGTTCCTTTCATCACTGCACCTTCTTTAAAGAATTTAAATACATACACATTGTAGAACTGCAAATTTAAAACGTCTATATCATTGTGAGTTAGTTCACAAATAGTTCATTTTATTATGAACTTTATTTTAATGTTCGAATCAAAAAATCACCGTGGTATAATAAAGTGAATTTTTTATATTCATAAAAGTAAAGAACATGGGGGGAGTTTTTATGGAGGCAAATTTACAAAAACAGCCAAGCCATGAGGAACGAGAGTATGCGGGTTTCTGGATCCGTTTTGCGGCAAGTCTCATCGATTCTATCGTGCTCGGCATACCGCTGTCCATCGTATCAATGATCATTTTCGTGATGATATTCGGTGCATCGGGAGGGTTGGAGGCATTTCTCGCCGACCCGGCAGCGATAGAAGAAGGCATGAGTGAAGAACAGATTATAGCGATGCTTGGGGCTTATCTTTTGACATTATTAATGAATATTATCGTATCAGTCACTTATTTCGCAGGCCTGCATGCTTCAAAGTGGCAGGCAACAGTCGGAAAGAAACTCCTTGGATTAAAGGTAACTGATTTAGACGGAAACAGGGTTTCTTTCTTGAGGGCGCTTGGCCGCTATCTTTCGATGATATTTTTATCATGGATTTTCATGATTGGCTATATCATGGCGGCTTTCACAAAGAAAAAGCAGGCATTACATGATTTAATTGCATCCACAGTGGTTGTGAAAAATAAATAAGCTGGAACTGCGCTCTGTGGCGCAGTTTTTTTGATATATTAAGGTTATTAGAATGTTCGCAGTGTGAAAATTCTACAGGATGTTCCGATAATCATAGTATAGATAAATAGAAACCTTTTACAAAAATGCGGAAGGACGTACATAAGCATGGAGAATAACGGAATATTGCTTGAGAGCGGCACGAATGAACTGGAAATAGTGGAATTTGGAATTGGCAGCAATAAATTTGGGATTAATGTGATGAAGGTAAAAGAGATACTAAATGCCGAGGCGGTAGTGAAAATTCCGCATGCACACCGTTTTGTTGAGGGGATCATTCAACTCAGGGGAGAGGTCCTTCCAGTTATAGATGTTTCCGAGGCACTTGGTTTCCAGCCGTCCGGGCAGGCGGATCTCGATAAATTCATTGTTGCAGAGTTTAACCAGCAAAAAGCAGTTTTTCATGTGCATAATGTTTCTCAAATCCACCGGATTTCCTGGAGCCAGATCGAAAAGCCGTCTGAAATGTACCAGGGCGCTGACAGCCAGGTCATTGGCGTCATAAAGCTGAACGGGGATATGGTGCTGTTGTTGGATTTTGAAAAAATCTTTGTTGAGATCAACCCGGAATCCGGCATCAATGTTAACGAGATAAAAAAACTCGGCAGAAGGGAACGGTCATCAAAAAAGATTTTGGCAGCGGAAGACTCGCCCCTGCTTCGCAAATTGCTTCATGGCACCCTGTCGGAGGCAGGATATGATAATATTGAATTTTTTGAGAATGGAAAGGAAGCATTGGACTATTTGGAGAAGCTTGCCGAAGATGGTGCAGATGTAACGGCAGATGTCCAACTGGTAATCACCGACATCGAAATGCCGCAAATGGACGGCCACCACCTGGCAAGAAGAATAAAAGAAAACCCCGCTTTTTCAAAGCTGCCAGTTATCATTTTTTCTTCATTGATCACAAATGACCTGAGGCATAGAGGGAATATGGTTGGGGCTGACGGACAGGTTAGCAAACCTGAAATCGCCGAGCTGGTCTTAAAAATTGATGAATTAATTCTTTAAAAATCAAAAGCTGGGAAGCCTCCCAGCTTTATTTTTTCAATGTTCCCTGTTAATTATAACGCTCTCCAAGTTTTTTGAATTCAGGTTTTTGATAAGGCCTTTTTTTGTGTCCCGGGGAGTTTGTGTCTTCTCTTAATCCTGTATATGAAATCAGCAGTTTTTTTGCATTCGCAAGTGTAACCTTTGCTTTCGGATTTCGGGTGGCATCATCCAGCCTGCCAAGATGGGGCAAAACTTCAAAGTCCGCTTTAGTCGGTGGGATATGGAATGTATATTCACCGCATTTTACAAGCACATCTGATTGCTGCTGGCTGAACTGGGGATTATTCGAAAAATGAAGCCCTACCTTTTTAGCCTTGCCTTCTTTAAGGAGTTTTTGCAATGCTTCATGCTTGAGCTGATACAGATATTTCGGATTGGTAGCCGTCTTGGCATGCCGGTTGACGGTGAAAATCGCCTGTGAGAGGTTGTCGATCGTTGGGCTCGGCAGGGGAGAATTTTTCCTGTCGCTGTTCAAATTAAAGAGCTCCTTTCTTCTTTTAAGAGGTACAACCTATTATACCTCGTTTACGATCAGAAGAAAAACAGGAGCCCTATAATCCCCCAGATTAAGATGCTTCAGGTCCGGCTTCTTTAACTGCACCTGCTGTGGATAACTTTTTCGCGACAAGGCTGAGCACAATGATTCCCAATAAGCATGTCGCTGATCCCGCTCCGATTAAAACAGCAGGAACACCAATTAACTCAGCTATAAAAGCACCCGCAGCTGGTGCCACCAGCATCGAAAAGGTCTGTATGGACGTGGCGGCTGCCGATACTCTGCCCATCATCTGTTTTGGCGTTTCAGACTGCAGGAGGAATCCATAAGGGATGGATTCCCCCGAACCAAGTGACCCAAGCAGGAACGCGCCGGCAATCCAGATGATATTAGGAAAATCCGCAATGCCTATACCCCCAAGTCCGATAGAGATAATCAGGAAGCCGCTGAACACGGAGGACCCTGCCATCAGTTGAACAGGCTTTTCTTTCCAGGACGTCCATTTTCCCAACAGCAGTGAACCAGTTACACTTCCCAGCCCGACTGCACTGATTAAAATTCCGAAATTCCCTTTACTGAAGCCGAGATCCTGGGCAATGAATACAAACAGCCCATCATATAAAAAGATGATAAAAAAAGCGATCGCGGAAATCACTATTGATACCCGTAACAATTTAGCAGATGAAATGTGCCTCAAGCCTTCGCGCAGTTCCTGCCAATAGCCTGCTTCCTGTTTTTTGTCTTTTGTGCCATTCGCCACCAGGTTTTCTGTCTTTAGAGCCGGAAGGCCCAGCAAAAATAACACGGCGATGAAAAAACCAGCAGCTTCGAATATGAAAGGGCTTCTTACGCCAAACAAGGCAATCAATGCTCCGCCAAGGGCAGGGCCGGCGATTTTCATCGTATTGACCGAAAGC
The DNA here is from genome assembly GCF_002860205.1 of Bacillus sp. T33-2. Classification (GTDB taxonomy): domain Bacteria; phylum Bacillota; class Bacilli; order Bacillales; family Cytobacillaceae; genus T33-2. The sequence goes on along the minus strand of NZ_PGVB01000010.1, from coordinate 257,759 downwards.
TGGCTTAAAGTCACTGCCTGCGCCAAATCCTCCTCAGGGACGGTCATTCTTATCGAGCTCTGTCTGGCCGGATCGTAAATTGCAGCCACCGTCCCTTTAAGAAACACAAATAACAGCAGAACGTACAGATTCGGTGCAAAATAAAGTCCGGCCACAAAGAATATCCGGGTAATGAGGCAGCCGGTCATGATCGCTTTTTTGGGAAGCCGGTCAACAAACACACTGGCAAATGGACCAATCACTACCCAAGGAAGGGCCATCACAATGATGACAGCGGCTATCGCTGTTTCGCCCAGTTGCCAGTGGTAGGCAACAATTACTTGCAGGGTGACAAAATCAAGCCAGTTTCCGAGATCTGAGAAAATCTGGGCTCCAAATAGTGACCGGTAACTCTTATTCTTTAATGGCTGAAATATGCCGGTTTTCATCATCCTGCTCCTCTCCTTCAAGGCCCATCGCCTTGCTCCTGCGCTCAAGCAGTTTCTTTTGTAAACCACGTGGATCCTTTGCTGCCGGAAGGTGATTTTTTAGTATTGCCTCGATTGATTCGCTGAGCCAATTTAGCTCGGTTTCAAGCTTTAACTCTGCATATTTGACCGCTATCATACCGACAGAGTCTATCATTGAAAAGTCGTTCTGTTTCCATTCTTTGACGTTTTGCAGCATTTCCTCGGTTGCTTTTTTCCTGAGTGATAAGTGCCCGGCCAATATCGACGGGTCGGCCGCATTGTGCCATGCAGCCATTTTCATGAATAGTTCGTCCTTGACTGCAGGTGGGGAAGGAGGCTGTTCCAGCCACTTGTCAAGTTCCTTCCAGCCTTTCCCGGTCAGTTCATATAATTTTCTTTTCCTTCCCTCTGTCTCTTCTTCAATTGTAGTGATAAATCCGTCTTCTTCGAGTTTTTTCAGCTTTGGATAGAGGCTGCCGTAGCTTATCCCCCAATATAAACTTGCAGTTTTATGTTCAAATTCCGCTTTGATATCGTAGCCGGTACTAGGTCTGAAGCTGATGACAGCCAGGATGGAATGTTCAATTGACATTAAATTCACCTCTTATATGTATCAATCTGATATATCGTAATGATATATCAGATTAAGGAATTTATCAAGTTTGAAAATTTAAAATTTTGGCGCCCACTCAGCGGACAATCGAAACTCTCGTTCCATTTGGAACGATTCGCGCCAGTTCAAGCACATCCCGGTTGTACATCCGGATGCATCCCTTTGAGACTGATTTTCCGATTGAAGCGGGGTTATTTGTCCCGTGAATGCCGTAACCGCGTTTTGACAGCGACAGCCACATTGCCCCGTACGGTCCACCGGGATTTGGTTCCCTGTTCACAATGACAAATTCCCCAACAGGCGTGATGGAAAGCATCTTGCCAATTGCAACAGGATAGGTTTTCACTTCACTTCCATTCCTGGATAAGGTGAGCTGTTTCTGGCTGAGTGAAACACGAATGGAAAAGGGTATTGATCCTGGATCGGGGAGACCCGGAATTGTGATCTGTTGGCCGACAGAGATAATATTAGGATTCGTGATGCCCGGATTCGCGGCGAGCAGTTGCTGAAGGCTGCGCCTGTAATTTACTGCAATAATAGCCAGCGTCTCACCTGGCCTAACAATGTGAATCATGTTTTTTCCGCCTTTCCTTTTTCTTCTACACTATGCACAGATTGGAGCCGGGTTTCTGGAAGTCGGATAGTGTACAGATCAAACTGAAGTTTGCATTGTTGGCGATAGGTATGGAAAGGAGCGAAAAATGCGGAAATATCCACTTTTTTAAAAAATTTAATCGATTTTTCTGTGTGTTTCCATGTAAAATAGGGGTATGCAATGAAATGCGTAAATATTTTGAAAACAGTCACGTTAATTCATGAGGATGGTTAGATGGAACAGATAAAACAATTGCTCTCCACAAACAGCAATCAACGTGAAAGCAGCAGAGACATTGAAAAAATTATTATCGATATCCTCTTAAAGCATGTTAACGATTTAGTATTCATCATGAAGGTGGAGTCGGGGCCGCGTTTCCGTTATGTTTTTGCAAATGAAACTGGACTAGGTCATGCAGGGATGACCAGTCACTGCCTCGGAAAAACGTTTCAGGAGGTGTTGCCGGGTGACCGGGCTTTTTCGCTGCAACACGAGTACGAACGGGCAGTCCAAACCGGCAGAATCCATATATTCGCTGATGAAGTGTCACTCGATAACGAAATAACGGTGTTCGGGGAAACCATATTAACACCTGTTGCTACTGAAAATGGTGATATTGGTTACGTCGTTGGTGTGACAAGGGACATAACGGAGCAGTATAGAGAAAGAAAGCGTCTCATTGAAAGTGAACAAAGATACCGCTCGATCATTGACCATAGCCTTGATGCGGTATTCTCAATTGATATGGAAGGGAAAATTCTTGAGATCAACCCTGCAGCCCAGCAGTTTACTGGGTTTACGGAAAATCAACTTAGAATGACTACCGTGTACAGCCTTATTTACAAAAAGGATATTGCCGCTTTTGAAAAACTGATTGTAGAAACAAAAGCTGGCAATTCTCTGGAGTCCATCGATTTCCGTTTTGCCCATCGAAAGGGGCATCATCTGCGAGTGCAGGTTAAGACCGTTCCGATTGTGGTCTTTTCAGAAATCAAAGGAATGTATGTCTTTATGAGGGACATATCGGCACAGGCAAAAAGCGCGGAAACGATAAAGTATATGGCATTTCATGACCATCTGACAGGCGTCCTGAACAGGCGGGCCCTGCTGGATGATCTGGACCACTTAATCAAAAGCAACCGGAAAACTGGAAAACCTTTTTCGCTGCTGTCAATTGATTTGGACCGCTTCAAGTTTTTTAATGATTCACTTGGGCATCTCGTCGGCGACCAAATTTTAAAACAGGTTGCCCAGAGGCTGTGTGAGATACAGAAAGCGGACTGCCAGGTTTACCGCCAGGGCGGTGACGAGTTCATCATTTTGCTTACCCGTGCTGACAGGCGAGAAGCAGCTCGGTTCGCCCAAAAAGTGCTGGCTGGGTTTGCACATTCTTTCTATTTTAGTTCACAGGAATATTACATCACACCGAGCATTGGCATCAGCGTGTTTCCAAATGACGGGAAGGATGCAGAATCACTTATAAAGAACGCAGATGAGGCACTTTACCGTGTTAAGGAGAAAGGTAAGGCCCATTTCCAATTCTATCGCTCGGACATGAATACAATGCTTGTGAATGTCGTTTCTCTTGAAGCCCATTTACGAAAGGCACTGGACAGAAACGAGATGGTACTGCATTTCCAGCCACAGGTGCATCTGTCCACTAAAGAGATATCGAGCTTTGAAGCACTGCTGCGCTGGAACAGCACGGAGCTTGGATTGATCCCTCCGTCTGAATTTATTCCGCTGGCGGAAGATACAGGCCTTATTATCCCAATTGGCAACTGGGTGATTGAAAATGCCTGCCGGCAAATTAAAGCCTGGATGGAAAAAGCAAACAGGCCTATCCGGATAGCTGTGAACATTTCCCCAAAACAATTCCTGCAGCCGAATCTCGTCGGATTTATCAGGGGAGCGATTGAAAAATACAGGATACCCGCCTGCCTGCTGGAGATAGAGATCACTGAAGGCGCCATGCAGGACACAGCAGAGACGATACCGATCCTGAAAAAATTAAAGGAAATTGGTGTCACCATCTCTGTTGATGATTTTGGAACAGGTTATTCCTCACTCAATTACTTAAAGCAGTTTCCGATCGACGTATTAAAAATAGATCAGTCGTTTGTACGTGATGTTTTATTGAATGAAAAGGATTCGGCCATTACCGCCGCAATCATCAATCTTGGAAGAAGCCTTGGCCTTGAAGTCATTGCAGAAGGGGTCGAGGAGGCACAGCAGGCAGAGTTTTTATTGAAGGCCGATTGCGAGAAAGCCCAGGGATTTTTCTTTGCGAGGCCGCTCCCGGCTAAAGATGCAGAAAAACAGTTTGTCAGAAAAATTCAGAGCAGTGCAATAAATATGTAGTGATGTTAGATGCCGGCTCTTACATCATAACAGAAAAGGAGGGTGTCCAAAAGCTTGCCTTTGGCACACCCTCCCTTGATTTCAAACTGTTTTTTGTAAGGTGAACACGGTAACTTCCGGCATTGACAAAAACCTGAACGGCAACCGGGTGGTGCCTAACCCCCTGTTTACATAAAGGGTTAAAGAATCCGTTTTTCCAACTGAGTAAAAGCCTTCAACATATTTTTCCGCATGGGGGGGAGTGACAAGCGGCCCGATAAATGGCAGCTGTATTTGCCCGCCGTGGCTGTGGCCGCTTAATTGCAGCTGGATCGGAAAAATGGAGGCATCAGTGGCAAGGTCAGGTGCATGGGATAACAGAATCTTGAACGCGTCATCAGGAACACTGGCCATTGCAAGCCCGATATCAGGCTTGCCAAGCATGGCATCATCAATCCCGATAATCCAGATGGAACTCCCATCAAGCAGTTTTACCTGTCGCGACTCATTGAGCAATACTGCAAACCCTGAATCATCCATTGTTTTTCTATACAGGTCTGTTCCATAGCCTCCATGGTCATGGTTTCCATATACCGCGAATTTTCCCAGCGGAGCTGTCAGTTTTTTCAGTGCTCCGGTGATTTGGTTTGCATATTTAAATTCGTTCGGGTTATCGATTAAATCGCCGGTAAAAAAAATGATATCGGGATCCAGGCTGTTTATTTCCCCCATTAATTCTTTAAATTGGGCCAAATTATATTGGAAACCAAGATGTGTGTCGCTGAATTGAACAATTTTCAATCCATCGAAACCAGAAGGAATAGCCTTATGTTTGATCGAATGCCGGGAAATATCGAGCATGGTTGGCTCTATGCTTCGCGAATAAAAGTATCCCCCACTCCCCGTACCGAGAATCGCAAGGGTGCCTCCTATTGCTTTTTTGAGGAAAGTCCTCCTGGATAACTTCTTGGTCATACGAATCTCCAACCTATCTGCAAATTTACCTTTCTATACTAGCAGACAATTATGTGAAAAAGAAGAGCATTTTGCTGGATAATTCATGGCCGGTGTGCATGCAAAAGCCTGAAAAAACAAAGAACGGCTGAAGGTCTGCCCTTCAGCCGTTCTCTCTATTTATAGCTTATTGCTCTTGATTGCATGGCCCTCCAGGAGACAATGAACTGGTCCTTGTCGATCCTGGCCTGTTTTTGGCCAGACATCGGGTCATTTATATATACATGATGTTCGTCAAATCCTACGATGACGACAGCGTGCAGGTCTAATGGTGTGCTGATGACTTTTGAACCGTGAAGCCAGGATTCCCAGCGGTCTGGCAGCCTGTAATCTCCGGTAGTCCAGACAACGACTGGAAATCCTTTGGACACATGGGAAAGCACAGCATCAAATTCCTTCCCGGTAAGGTTGACTGCCCTTCCTGGCAGATGGAGATTAACCAGTTTGACCATAGGCTTGTCGAAAACCGCATAGCCGGCAGCGTTGCCTGTCATGTCACCTACAAAACCGCGGGCTGGATCACCCCATCTGATAATATCTCCTGATGGGGCTTTGACGAGAGGGTCAGAATCTTTTTCTATAGACCTGTAAAGTTCCATTTTATCAACATCTATTTTAGCAAACTGCAGCAACATGGCCAGGCTTGTCACTTCACATCCATAACGGAGCTCAGGGTTTTGCCTGATCAGCGGCACATCAAGCAGGATTGTTGGCTGACCGTACTTCCCTGATATGAGTTCATGGACGTTTGCGCCGGAAACACTTCTCTCATACGAAGCAACAGTTTTCCTGCCCGCATTATGCGTGCTATAGTCGGTTTCGTTGGGCAAAGCATGACTGCAGCCGAGCAAAGGAAAAAGAATTCCGATGAAATGCAAAAACTTCATTTCACATCATCCTTCCAATAGGCTCTACAGTTTAGTGTCGGTTTTAACGTGGTTAATATGCTGGCATGATATTGCCAGAGGCATGGCAGCTGCTTTTTCTTTGAATAGACAATCAAATACCAAATTATAATGGTAAAGAATATGGTAAAATCATTCATTATATTGATCGATTTTTAATGTGTTTGGTTTGTTTCGCTTCGCTTTTTTAAAACTGGCCAGAAAAAGAACAGGGAGGAAGGGTGTTAATGGATGCACTGGATATCTTGACAAATCCGGAAGATGTAATCCCTTTTTTTCAACCGATTTTTAGTGCAGATGAACATAGGGTAATCGGCTATGAAATATTGGGACGGTTCAGAATGGGGACAGAAATCTCCAGTCTGGGACCTTTTTTCAATGATAAACAAATACCTGAGGATTACAGGCTCGAAGTTGACAATACCGTTCTGAGAAAAGCACTGGAAAAAGCAGCACGGCTAAAAGAAGATGTATTATGGTTTGTCAACAGGGATGCAGAATTGCTGATGCATGATAATGGCGATCAATTTTTACAGCTTATCCTGGAGTTCCGGGAACAGGGAATCAAGCCTGAACAAATAGTGCTGGAGATATCTGAACGGAATTACGACGGGGAGCTTGACCACCTGGACCACTTATTAACTTATTACCGCACATACGGAATTAAGATTGCGATTGGCAAAATGGGACATGACAGCAGCAGCCACCTAGACAGACTGGGCCAATTGGCGCCGGAAATCCTTAAGGTGGATTTGCAGGCCCTGAACTCTTCGGCAACCGGCCGTGCGTACCAGGATATTTTGTATTCCCTCTCGCTGATGGCGAGAAAAATTGGTGCGACACTGTTATTTGAAAATATTGAAACCGTTTTTCAGCTCCAGTTTGCCTGGAAAAATGGCGGCCGTTATTACCAGGGCTTTTACCTGAAAAAGCCAGACGCTCAATTTACTGATTCAGACATCCTCAAGGAATGGTTGCGAAATGAATGCCTCACTTTTATCGTTTCGAAAAAGAAGAAACTTGAATCTGTGTTTTTACTGTCTGAAGAATTCCATACAACAGTCCAGGAGCTTTTGAACAGGTACCGGAAAATAGTGGAATACAGCGAGCTGCTCGCGGCGTTAAGCAAGGAGATGAGCCATATGGCTTTTCGAATGTATGTATGTGATGAAGATGGATATCAAAAATCCCCGAATATTTTTAAACATGAAGATGGCTGGAGCCTCCAGCCTGAATATTCAGGGAAGAACTGGAGCTGGAGGCCATATTTTTTAGAAAATATCATTAAAATGCGGTTCAGGAAAAAGGGTATTTTGTCTGACAGATACAGTGATATCGAAACCGGTGAAGTGATCAGGACCTTTTCCATGCCTTTGGATGTAAAGGACTACCTGTTCATCGACCTGGATGCAGGGTATTTATATGGGCGTGAAGGGCTGTTATGACGCTCCGGGAATAGAAAAGTGGTTGTAGCACAATTTATATGTAAACCATCTATCCTAAAGGAGCATTACTGATGAGCCAGTTTACGTGGATCCTGACAGTCCTGTCAGTCGGTGTCATGTTATTTTCATTCGTATACACCTGGAACTTGGCGCGAGGGCAAAAAAAAGTGAAAGAAAATATTGATTCGAAAATACCCATTCAAGTGCAGGAGCACATTGTTCGAAGGAATCCTGTGTTTTTGGGATATATCATGTTTGTTCTCTTGGCCATTCTGATGATCTGTGTATTTGCAATGGCCACCCGATCGTGAAAGGGTCTCCGCTGTCAGGAGATCCTGTAATTGTTTCTGGGCAGTTTTACCCCTTTTTTAAAATTTCCCATTTTTGTGTTAATGCCCGAAATATTCCGGGTAAAGGATAGGACGTTACAAATTCTGTCAAAAAATGTAGTTTGTTAAACGAACGATAAAACTGATGACCTGCCATGATTATTGCTCAAATTAAGATTATCGACAATCGGAAGGGAGAATGGGATGGACAAGCAGCCGCTATTATTCATTTTACTTGCAATATTAGTGCTCATTGTGCCGGTTCAGCCATCAGCAGAGACCACGCTTTCAGACAGGGAGAGTGTTTTTGAATTTCTTGGGCAAGCTTTCGAAGCGCAGGTGTCCTTAAGCGAAAAGGACCGGACGGCCGCAGAGGTAGACCAAGTGTTGCAGCCATATTTTACTAACCGTTACAAACAAATGTTCATACAGGAAAATGTGATTAGCACGGGCGGCAGCTACCGTACATATGGCTCGGATTTCGCTCCGTATTTTATTCCATTTTATGCATTTTCTGATGCGACCAAAGTGGTCCACATGGACAATGAAATTTATGTATTAGAATATTTTCCGGCATCCGATGAGGGTCCGGTAAGCTTTGACAGCCATTATGAAGGTATAAAGCTGGTAAAAGAAAAAGGAGAGTGGAAGGTGGCCGACTACTTTTATGATGGCCTCCCCGACAAGGTGATCCAAAAGGCTTATCCAAATGCGGTGGCTAGTGAGAAGACATACATTTATCAGCCAGCAGCCGATTTATTTTCTCCAGCTGCCAGCTTGGCCCTCGGAATGAGCCCAATGTCTTCCTTGATTCAGTATGGGACATTAATTGGCAGCAAAAGCCCTGAAACGATTTTTTCGTATTTAGATACTTCCCGCGTTCAGAATGATGTTGCGTTCGAATTAGAATAGGATAACAAGCGCAGGTGATATGATCACTGATGCTTATGACAAAAGGTGTCCCTGCAGACACCTTTTTTCTATTACTGGCTTTGTTTTTTGGATAGATAGTCAATCAATCCCATTGAACTGACATCTAAATCGAGTGCAAGCAGCCCAAAAACCGGATCGCTTTCGTTTATCCCCATTTCTTTCAAGTGATCGAAGACAGCTTCTTTCAACCTGGTTGATGTCTCTTGTATTGCTTCATTGGCATCCATTGCCACTAAAAGGGCTGATTGCGACTCCTTCACGAAAACATCCAGCCACCAACTGATTTGGCGGTATACCTCTTCCGTATTTACCGACATTCCAAAATGTCCGAAGAAGATCTTTTCAACTGCCAAATCCTTGTACAGAGCAAGTGATTTTAGCATTTTTTCCGGGTCAAATTGATTTGGTGAAGTGGAGGGCAAGTATAATTCAATCCCTGCACGATGAAGCTGCGGATAGTAGATGCCTGCTGTGTCCCCGGCAAATAGTCCGTTCAAACTCATATGGTGGATGCTAAAGTGGTGGTTGGCGTGTCCCGGGGTGTCATAGAAGGACAGTGTACAGCCAGCGCCAATTTCAAGGGTATCACGGTCGGCTTTAGTGATGATCCGGTCTTCCGGAACAGGCAGTACCGGGTCGAATAACTCGTCAAATTTGTCTCCGTATACCGCCCGTGCTCCGGCAACCAGCCTTGAAGGGTCAGCAAGATGCCGTGCCCCTTTCGGATGGACGACGATTTTTGCATTTGGGCAATGCTTAAGCATTAATCCCGCCCCTCCAGAGTGGTCCAGGTGAATATGGGTAACGATGATGTAATTAACTTGCACGGGTGAAAAACCAAGCGCTTCAAGCCCCTTCAGTACATATGGGATTGAGGGGCTGGCTGATGTTTCAATCAGCGTCAATTGTTCTTCATTCAATACGTATGTGCCGGTCCGTTCTTCCATTTGGAGGTCGAAATCGTCAATTAAAAAAACATTTTCCGCGATTTCCACAGGCATTTTCAAAAAATCACTCCCTTTTCAACCTTTTGCTTGTACAAATGCATGTCATTATTTTATGCTGATAATATTGACATGTAAAGAAATACGCCAGAATATTCAAAATTCGCTGCACGCGGATAGAAACATGTCAAAAGAGAAACCTATTGATAGATGATTGTTTTTGCTTTGAAAGGAGAGAGAGCATGTCACAGCTTCAAGGTATTATTACGAGGTTAAAAAGCCTTCAGGAACAATCAAACGGGGGAGAGCCCGCCCAGCGTTTTTTTGAGGTAAATGGCGAACGAAAATGCCAGGTTACCTACCATCCAAAAACTGAAACATTTGAGCTCGAAGTATACAACGAAAAAGAGAAGCCAAAGAAATATCAATTCGACAACATTGATATGATTACCATTGAAATTTTTGATTTGATCCAGCAATAATGATGAGAGAGGAACCTGACAGAGGTTCCTTTCTTTATTTGAAGCTCATCTTCACAGCAAAAAATATGGTACAATGAGGAAAATACATATGAGGGTGATTGCGGTGCTGACTCTTCTTACGGTAATCATTTTGTTCATTCTTTTGCTCATTCTCGCTGACCTCATCAATACGAAAAAAGAAGTAATGAAAATGAGGAAAGCCATTGAGGAATTGAAGCAAGTGCTTGAACAACAGCTTAAAAAACCGAAGGGCTAACCATGCAGGCCTCGTGTAGCCGACATTCCTGCATGCCAGCCGGTGCATGTGAGAACCCTAAAGCTAAAGCGGGGTGAGAATAAAAATGCTGCCGGTTGTCAAATGTCCTAAATGCGGGATACAGGCGGAATTGGACAGGGTGTTGATTGCACAGTCAAACCAGAATGTCATTTACAGATGCCCTTCATGCAACTACTGGGTAAAAAACGTTCATACGAGCAAAGGGTGAAAGTAAAAAATATATTGCCGGAAACTATGTTAAAATGAGATTGAAACAAATTCATTTTGAGGAGTTTTCGCCAATGATAAGCCTTCAAAGCGGAGAATTTTTAGAATTAAATATTAAAGATTTAATGATTTCCTCGGAACGGGTCGCACATGTACAGATAGGAAACAGCCTTGAGCACGCCTTGCTTGTGCTGACAAGAAGCGGCTATACTGCGGTGCCAGTCCTAAATGCCCACTTTCACCTGCTTGGCCTCATTAGCACGCCTATTATTATGGATGCCATCCTCGGCTTGGAACGGATTGAATTCGAACAGCTTGAACAAAAACGGGTCGAAGAAGTGATGAACCGGTCCATTCCAAGAGTCAGAATTGATTCCGAGTTAAAATCTTCATTGGATTTGCTTGTTGACCACCCTTTTCTTTGTGTTGAAGATGCCGGGGGAATTTTTGAAGGAATACTTACGAGGAGATCTGTGCTCCAGCACCTGAATAAACATGTCCGGAAACTTAATAGAAAATAATCGTGAACCAGCTCCCGAAAACATCGGGGGCTGAATTTTTACTTTGTGAAAGCTGAAAATTTGCAACTGGCAGAACACCCGGCGGGGGTGGATAAGGAAATTTGATATACATTAGAGGTGAAAGAATGGGAGAGGCAGCAAAAACAACCAATCTTGAACAAAAAGAGAACCGAAAAACAAGGCGGCCGCTAGTGCTTGCCTCTGTCATGCTGGCAATGTTCATGGGTGCCGTGGAAGCGACGATTGTGTCGACCGCGATGCCTGCGATTGTCGGTGAGCTAAGTGATTTTTCATTGTATAGCTGGGTGTTTTCCGCATATTTATTGATGAATTCTGTAACCGTATTAATTTACGGGAAATTATCGGATCTGTTCGGCCGGAAACCAATTTTATTTTTTGGGATCTTGGTTTTTTTAATTGGATCTGTCTTGTGCGGTATGGCCGGATCGATGGAGCAATTGATTCTTTTCAGGCTTATACAGGGGTTTGGGGCAGGGGCGGTTATGCCTATCGCCACGACGATAGTAGGTGATATATACACCAGGGAGGAAAGGGCGAAAATCCAGGGTTACTTATCAAGTGTCTGGGGGATTTCAGCGATCATGGGGCCGGCACTCGGCGGTTTGCTTGTTGAATACTTCAGCTGGCGCTTTGTTTTCTGGATCAATGTGCCGCTAGGACTCCTTGCTATTGTCGGGCTCTGGCTGTTCCTCGATGAAAATGTCGAGAAGAAAAAGCATGAGATTGATTATGCTGGAGCGGTGCTGCTTACGCTGTCGATAAGCTCTTTAATGATCCTGCTGGTTGAAGGAGGCACAAACTGGGCGTGGAGCTCGTTTCCGGCAGTTGGCTTATCTGTTTTAAGCATCACTGCTTTCATACTGTTTTTCCTGCAGGAGAAAAGGGCAACGGAACCGATGATGCCGTTCAATATATGGAAAGAACGCACCATTTTCGTCGCGAACATGACGTCTCTTACCACAGGGGTCATGCTGATCGGCATTTCAAGCTTTTTGCCGGCTTTCGTGCAGGGCGTGATGGAACGGTCGCCAATTGTTGCCGGTTTTGCGCTGACAGCTATGTCAATCGGCTGGCCGATTGCTTCCACGGCAGCTGGACGAATGATTCTCGGCCTCGGATATAGAAAAACTTCATTGATTGGAGCATTTTCATTGATTGTTGGAAGCATAATGTTTGTTACCCTGTCACCTGAAGCCGGGCCGCTGTGGGCGGCAGCCGGGTCATTTTTCGTCGGTGCAGGCATGGGGCTGACTTCCACTGCCTTCATTGTCTCCATTCAAAGCTCCGTCCCATGGCAGCAGCGCGGGATTGCAACTGCAGCCAATATGTTCATGCGCAACCTGGGCAATACGATCGGTGCCGCACTTCTCGGCGGTATTCTTAACAGCAGGATCATGGCATACATTGAGCAAGCCGGAGATGAGGGGAAAGGCCTTTCAGTCGATTCTGCCAACCTTTTATTAAATGAATCTGAAAGTAATAACCTTCCGGCTGAGGTAAAATCGATTTTACAAGAAGCATTGACATTGTCTCTCCATTCAGTATATATAGGAGTCTTATTATTTGCTGCCATCAGCCTCATACTAATCTTATTGCTTCCAAAACATGAACAAAGCCCCGCTTGATGCCCGGGGCTTTATTTTTTTGCATCAGGTATCTTCTGCGCATCAACAAGGGGGAAGCCGGCCCGGAAACGAAACAAGGGTCGCCAATCATAGCGCCTCGCGATCCGAAAACGCAGCCAGCAACAGCCTAATGAACAATAAGGCGGTATGTGAGCTGAATGATTAACAGGATCGTCACCAGATGGAGCATTCTTTTCAGGTATATTGGCGAAATACGGCCAGCCAACCTTACAGCCGTCTGGGCACCAAGAAACGAGCCAGATGCCAGGAAAACAGCTGTTTGAAGGTCAAAATTACCAGCGGCCAAAAAAGAGAAGAATGAACCAAAGCAGCTTATGAAGGTTTGAAACCGGGTGAACGCCATTGCCTTGATATATGTAAAACCACTGTGAATGAAGGTATGCATAAGCAATGTTGCCTGGCCCGGCCCGAACATGCCGTCATATGCACCAATTCCAAACAGAGCAGGATAGACAGGCCAGTTAATGCCCGGATTCCCGGTTTCTGCTTCAGATGGCTTTTTCATTAACGCCATGATCAGTGCAAAAGAGAGCAACACTACGGCGATTATTGTCATGGTGTCTTCATTTATCGCGTTAGCCATCATTCCGCCGCTGATTCCTCCGGCCAAACCAAATGGAGCCGTTTTGGATACCTCCTTGATCGTTATGTTCTTATTTTTCAAAAGAAATAAAAAGCTCGAAAAGGAACTGAAAATGTTAGAGAACTTGGCGGCAGCTATAGCTGAGTGGATTGGTACACCAATCAACAGCATGGACGGCATGCCAATCAAACCGCCGCTGCCGGCAAGCGTGCCGATGAAGGAAGCCGCAAATCCAATCAATAGTAATAACAGTATTGTCATCGTTCCCGCCCCTTTCTTCCTAACACATTATATCGCTATCTTATACATAATGATATTTTATTAATATTAATATATAATATAAGAAAAACTTATAAAAGAAGGTATTGAACATGTCCGCTCTATCTGAATTCCATCTTTTATCGGTACTTGCGCAGGAAATGAATATGCGAAAAGCCGCTGAACGATTATTCGTCTCGCAGCCTGCCTTGTCCCAACGGTTGCAGAACATCGAGAAAGAATGGGGTTCCAAACTCTTTATCAGGTCCCAGAAAGGGTTGTCGCTCACTCCGGCAGGTGAGCTTGTCATTCAATTCGTAAATGATGTGATTGTCAGGGAAGACAAAGTCAGGGAATCCATCAATGCACTAGAATCCGAGGTTCACGGGACACTTAAAATAGCTGTCGCTTCAATCGTCGGACAAAATTGGCTGCCCCAGGTTTTGAAAAAATTTGTGAACAGATATCCACAGGCGAAAATTTCGCTTATCACCGGCTGGAGCAGCGAAATTCTTAAAACACTGTATGATGACCAGGTCCATATCGGGATCATTCGGGGCACACCTGACTGGAAAGGTGTTAAAATCCATCTCTTTAAAGACAGCCTTTACCTTGTGGACACCGAAATCACCCGTGTCGAACAGGTGCTCGATACCGACAGGCCATTTATCCAATTTAAGAGCGATTCAAACTACTATCAGGAAATCCAGGATTGGTGGCTGCGCCAGTTTCAGACCGCTCCAAAGAGGACGGTCATTGTCGACCAGATAGAAACATGCAAACAAATGACATTTAACGGGATCGGATATGCCATTTTGCCGGCCATTACTTTAAACGGTGCTGAAAAAAATATCTTTAAAATACCTCTATTGGACCAGCAAAATCAGCCAATCAAAAGAGATACGTGGCTTCTTGGCTATGAATCAGCGTTCCAGCTTAAACAGGTACAGGCGTTTATTGATATTATTAAAGAGCATATAGAAGAAACCGAGGTACAATAATCACCATTTTTCTTGTTTTACATTCTTTTGTTTGATAAAGTAATTCCTAGCCAAATACATATCAGGAGGATTTTAAAATGAAAATGATGGATGCTAATGAAATTATTTCGTTTATCCAAAATAGCAAAAAGGCAACACCTGTAAAGGTTTATCTAAAAGGAAACCTTGAGGGGATTGATTTTGGAGCCGGCACTAAGACTTTCTTAACCGGGAATACTGGTGTCATTTTCGGCGAATGGTCTGAAATCAACCCTGTTCTTGAAGCACACCAGTCAGAAATTGACGAGTATGTAGTTGAGGATGACCGCAGGAATTCTGCCATTCCTTTATTAAACACAAAAAACATAAAAGCCCGTATTGAGCCAGGTGCCATTATCCGTGACCAGGTCGAAATTGGTGATAACGCAGTGATCATGATGGGTGCCGTAATCAATATTGGTTCCGTTATTGGCGAAGGAACAATGATTGACATGAATGCTGTGCTTGGCGGCCGCGCAACAGTGGGGAAAAACTGCCACATAGGGGCGGGTGCTGTCCTTGCCGGGGTGATCGAGCCGCCGTCTGCCAAGCCTGTAGTAGTAGAAGACGACGTTGTCATCGGGGCGAACGTAGTGGTTCTCGAAGGCGTCACCGTTGGCAAAGGCGCTGTAGTCGCCGCCGGGGCGGTCGTCGTCGATGATGTTCCTCCCAACACCGTTGTGGCAGGAACTCCTGCGCGTGTCATTAAGGAAATTGATGAAAAGACGAAGTCAAAGACTGAAATTAAACAGGAACTTCGTCAGCTTTAAAACGGGAGCGTGGATGGTACATCCACGCTTTCTTACTATATATCCCAAAAGTTTTCACGACGTGAATCGAAAGGGTGACTTTCTTTGCTGCAGCTTTCAGAATTTGTGAGGATCAGGCGTGATCTGCATAAAATCCCGGAACTTGGGTTTCAGGAATTTAAGACACAGGCTTATTTGCTTGATTATCTCAACACCCTCGACCAGGCACGAATCGAAATTCAGACCTGGGAAACAGGGATTTTTGTCAGAATTAAAGGCCTTCATCCAGAAAAAACAATCGCGTACCGCACAGATATCGACGGCCTCCCGATTACGGAAGAAACCGGCCTCAGCTATCAATCGCTTCACCCGGGGATGATGCATGCATGCGGCCATGACGTCCACATGAGTATTGCACTGGGTCTGATCACTTACTTTGTTGAAAATCCTGTAAATGATAATCTGTTATTCATTTTTCAGCCGGCGGAAGAAGGGCCGGGCGGAGCAGAACCGATGCTGAAAACGGAGATCATGAAGCTGTGGAAGCCTGATATGGTCATTGCCTTGCATATTGCGCCTGAATACCCTGCAGGAACGGTCGCAACTAAGCCGGGCCTTTTGTTTGCCAATACTTCCGAGCTGTTCATTGATTTGACAGGAAAAGGCGGACACGCTGCCTATCCGCATAACACCAATGATATGGTTGTGGCAGCCTGCAGCCTCGTAACACAGCTTCAATCCATCGTATCAAGGAATGTTGATCCGTTGGACAGTGCCGTTGTGACAATCGGCAAGATTACTGGGGGAACAGTCCAAAATATTATTGCTGAGACCGCGAGACTCGAAGGTACCATCAGGACGTTATCGCCTGAGTCGATGAAAAAGATTAAAGAACGGATTCTAGCCCTTATCAGAGGTATTGAAGTTGGCTATCAATGCAAGGCCGAAGTTGATTTCGGCTCTATGTACCATCAGGTGTACAATGATGAAGCACTGACAAATGAGTTTATTGATTTTACAAAATCATCAAGCGGGATCCAGTTCGTTAAAAGCCGGGAAGCAATGACCGGGGAAGACTTCGGTTACATGCTGAAGGAAATTCCCGGCTTTATGTTCTGGCTGGGGGCAGGCTCGGAATTCGGGCTTCATCACTCAAAGCTGAATCCTGATGAAAAAGCCATCGAAACAGCGATTACTTTGCTCAGTAATTACATTGAATATAAAATCAACTGATTACATTGTGAAGCAATTGGCTTATCAGCACATTCTACACAGCTTCAGCCATTGACTGGACTGCAAAAAGATGGCGGCACTCCCGGCTGCAAATGAAAGAAACCCGCTTTGGAGTTGATCCAAAGCGGGTTTCTTTATTTCTTTTTACACTTCCATAATGATCGGAAGGATCATTGGCCGTCTCTTAGTTTTTTCATAAAGGAATGGGGACAGGGTATCAGAGATTTCATTTTTGATTTCTGACCATTGTGTTGTCCTGCGTTCCATCACCTTGCTTAAATGTTTTGTAATCAGGTTCTGGGCATCGTTGATCAAGTCACCGGATTCCCTCATATAAACGAATCCGCGGGAGATGATATCAGGCCCGGCAGCAATTTTAAAGTCTTTCATATTGATGCTTACGACGACCACGACAAGCCCTTCTTCTGACAGGATTCTCCGGTCGCGCAGGACGATATTCCCGATATCGCCGATACCGCTGCCATCAATATAAACGTTGCCGGATGGAATTTTGCCTGCTACCTGAGCTTCGTTCTCACTCAGGGCCAGCACCTCGCCGTTATCCATTATGAAGCAGTTTTCCTCAGGAACACCGCAATCAACAGCAAGCTTGGAGTGCATAAGCTGCATCCGGTACTCACCGTGGATCGGCATGAAAAACTTCGGCTTGATTAGGCGGAGCATTAGTTTCTGCTCTTCCTGGCTGCCGTGCCCGGACGTATGGATATCGCTTAATTTTCCATGTATTACGTCGGCTCCGGCCCTGAAAAGCATGTTGATCGTCCTGTTGACGCTGATTGTGTTTCCAGGAATCGGAGAAGATGAAAATACAACGGTATCACCGGGGATGATTTGGATCTGGCGGTGCGTCCCATTTGCGATCCTTGACAGGGCCGCCATTGGCTCGCCCTGGCTGCCTGTACATAAGATGGTTACCTGGTTTGCAGGCAGGCGGTTAATTTGCTGTGCATCTATGAATGTATCTTTTGGCGCACGAATGTAACCAAGGTCACGGCCAATGTCTATTGCCGCTTCCATGCTCCGTCCAAATACGGCAATTTTTCTTCCATTTGCAACAGCTGCTTCGGTCACCTGTTGAAGCCGGTGGATATTCGATGCGAATGTAGCAAATATGACGCGCCCGTCCACTTTCCGAAAAATATCATGGATGCTGTCGCCAACCCGGCGTTCGGACATTGTAAAATTTGGAACCTCGCTGTTTGTGCTGTCGGATAACAGGCATAAGACACCTTCTTTGCCGATTTCTGCCATTTTTGTCAGATTGGCAGGCTCTCCTACAGGTGTGAAGTCAAATTTGAAGTCACCGGTGTGGACGATCTGGCCGGGAGGTGTCTTGACAACGATCCCGTAAGAATCAGGGATGCTGTGTGTCGTCCGGAAGAATGTAACGGATGTTTTTCTGAATTTGATTACATCGTCTTCCTCAATCTCATGCAACTTTGTCTGGCGAAGAAGTCCATGCTCCTCCAGTTTGTTCCGGATTAAACCGAGGGCCAGCTTGCCTCCATAAATTGGTATGTTGATTTGCTTGAGAAGGTAAGGTATGCCGCCAATATGGTCTTCATGGCCATGCGTGACGAACAGTCCCTTGATCTTTTCTTCATTTTTCACGAGGTAAGAGTAATCAGGAATCACATAATCAATGCCTAGAAGCTCATCTTCAGGAAACTTGATCCCTGCATCAATTAAAATGATCTCATCCTGAAACTGGACCGCGTATGTGTTCTTGCCTATTTCCCCCAGCCCTCCAAGGGCAAATACAGCTGTCTGGTCATTTTTTACAAATTTCATAAATTATCCTATCTCCAATACTTGAAAGTCTTCTTTTTGCTTTTCATATTCAAAATATTTACCCTCTACAGATTGAATATACTCAATATTATAAGGCCGGTTTGACAGCTTTGTCCGGACTGCCCTTTCAGAATCCGCTTTAACGTACATCGTTTTTGTTTTTTCACGTACAGGGGCCTGCTTGATGGATTCCTGGTAATAAACTTTAAAAATCATGAATTTCTCTCCTTAATCGAAAAATAACTTTTTCTATTATATAAAAATTTAACATTTTTTTCATTGTTTTTATAAAAACTCTACAAGTGCCAAAACCTGGAAAAGGATTTGGGGAGATATTGTCTGCTGTGTTCCAATTTACAATAAGGAAGGAGCCCTTCGCAAGTTTGAAGGGCTCATCAATTACGCAATGGATTTTTTTCGAAGCAAATCATTCCACTGTTTTAAAAGCTTTTTCCTTAGCTTCTTTAACATAGTGGATCATCTCCTTACTTCTTATTTTAAACATTCCTTGTCCAAAGTAAAGTAATCAAGGGAATTTTATACAGCAAAAATTTTTCTGGCTCTCTTTTTTAATTATATTATATGATTAATTAGGTGAATTTTTCGTGGTTAAACATGGAAGTGCTAAATTTGTTAAGAATTTGGTGTTTCACTTGAGCTTCATTGGATACAGGGGAGCCCAGAAATTGTTGTAGAATAGGGGGATAAGCTTGGGCAAATTGTACACGGCGTTGATCATGCTGAGCTTGATATGGGGAACATCATTTTTGTTTATTAAGGTTTTGCTTGACTCGCTCGGACCTTCTGCTGTTGTGTTCGGGAGATGCCTATTCGGGATGATTTTTCTTGGTGCGGTAATGCTATACAGAAAAGAGAAGCTTGTGCCGGAAAGAAAATACACCGGGAAGATATTTGCTGTCGGATTTATGAATAATGCTCTTCCATGGCTGTTGATTTCGCTCGGTGAAACTAAAATCTCCTCCAGCCTTGCATCAATCATAAATGCCACCACGCCCATATGGACGCTTATAATCGGGTTTTTATTTTTTTCTTCAATCCTGAAAAAGAACCATTGGATTGGCATCGGGTTAGGGTTCATTGGAATCATTATATTGTCTGATATCCGGCCGGGCGAGTTTTTGACAGGGAACACTGCCGGAGTATTACTGATGCTTGGGGCAGCACTCTGTTACGGGGCCGGTACACAGCTGACGAAAAAGCATTTAACTGACCTGCCGGTAACGCATATTTCCTTTTATACGTTAACAGCGGCGGCTGCAGTGAGCTTTATGATCATGGTGCTGCTTGAACCACAATCCTTGCTGAAGCTTGTGAGGCTCGAAACGATAATTCCTCTTCTAGGGCTGGGTTCACTCGGATCCGGTGCCGCTTATTTATTGTTTTACTACCTTGTTAAAGAGGGAAGCCCGGAATTCGCCTCGCTCGTTACATATTTGGTCCCTGTCTCTGCCATTGTTTGGGGAGCCATGCTCCTCGAAGAAAGCATCCACATGTCGATGTTGGCCGGTCTCGCCGTAATATTTCTTGGTGTGTATATTTCAACTGCGATGGAGAGAGGGAAAAAGAAGACCAAAATGGCCGCCTGATCTTCTCAGAAAAGGAGTTACTATGAAAAAAATTGTATTCTTTGATATTGATGGAACTTTGCTTGACCATGATAAACTGCTTCCGGCTTCAACAAAAGAAGGCATTCGGCAGCTGAAAGAAGAAGGGATTTTTGTCGCGATTGCGACGGGAAGGGCTCCATTTATGTTTGAAAGCCTGCGCCAGGAGCTTGATATCGATTCTTTTGTAAGCTTCAACGGACAATTTGTGGTTTTTGAGAATGAAGTAATATACAGGAATCCACTGGAGCAGCAGGAAATCGAGAGACTTTTGCAGCATGCTGAAACGAATGGCCATCCCCTTGTGTTCATGAATGATAGGACGATGAAAGCAAGCGTCCAACATCATGAACACATTGAACAGAGTTTGGGCACACTGAAATTCCCCCATCCGGAAGAGGACAGGCATTTTTATATAAACCGGGAAATTTATCAGGCGCTCCTCTTTTGCGGGGAGGACGAGGAGCATGAGTATGTTTCAGGATATGATAAGTTCAGGCTGATCAGATGGCACCCTCATTCAACGGATATATTGCCCGCAGGTGGTTCCAAGGCAGAAGGGATCAAAAAAATGATGAGCAGACTTGGTTTTAAGCTGGAGGATGCATATGCTTTCGGAGATGGGCTGAATGATATCGAAATGCTGCAGACAGTCGGTACGGGGATTGCAATGGGAAATGCGGTTCACGAAGTAAAAAGCCATGCGGACCTGGTCACGAAGGATGTCAGCAGTGGGGGCATCATGCACGGCCTTAAAGAAATCGGATTGATTTAAAAAAACAGCCGGGAGCCAAAAGGGCATCCGGCTGTTTCATTTCTCGGTCACCGTTCAATGGGTATGGCATTTTGGACGGGTTTAAATGGATCATCTTGATCGATATGGTCATAAAACATGATGCCGTTCAAATGGTCAATTTCATGCTGGAACACGATTGCCGGCAGCCCTTTTAAACGCAGCTTCACTTCGTTCCCTTCAATATCAGTTCCTTTTACGGTGACGCGTGCGTATCTTGGCACGTAACCGGGATACGCCTCATCGACTGAGAGGCATCCTTCGCCTGATGTCAAATAAGCCCGTTCCACTGAATGGCTGGCAATTTTGGGATTAAAGATTGCGTGGCTATGCAGGGTGCCCTTTTCATCATGAAGATGGACCGCAATCATCCGTTTCGATATATTTATTTGTGGCGCTGCCAGTCCTATACCTGGACGGAGCCCGTATTTCTGGGCTATTTCAGGATCCTGGCTGTTTATAACATACTCCAGCAGGCTTGACAGTATGTTTCGATCTTCAGCGGAAGCAGGCAATGAAACCTCTTTCGCCACTTGGCGCAATACCGGATGGCCGTCACGCACGATGTCATCCATTGTTAACATTCAGACACACTCCTGTTTTTACTTACAATTATAGTTATGTATTTTTTAGTCTAACAAAACCGATGCCAATTGTTAATCACTAAAAACAGTCATTAGTCTCCATCCCATCCCAATGATGGAAAGATAATTGTATATCCGCAGACACAAGGCGGTGTGAGCGAAGCCAATTGATTACTGGTGATGAAGACCGCTTTATTTTTTGCAATATACGTATTTAACCCTGTATTCAGCACAGCTCCGCCCCTTTTCGAAACAAAAGAGAAGGTGCCGTATACACCTTCCCCCGCGCATTTAAAATTTCCAGCATGCGCAGCCAACAATAATGAGGAGAATAAACAATACTACTATTAAAGCAAAGCCTTTGCCATAACCTGCCCCATAGGCCGGGTATCCATACCCGCAGCCTCCATAGTAACCATACATATAGGAAAACCTCCCCCTTTTGTACATTTGCCGCACCGTTAAAACGGGCGATTACTACAGACTATGTTGATATTTAAAATTAGGTATAGGCTGCCGCCCAGCCATATATTTTCTTCAAAAGAATATCATCCACGAAACGGCAAGCCCCCCTTCGATCGTGATGCCGGAAATGGCACCGCCTGCTATTGTCAAAAAGCGAAACTATCGATATAGTAAAATTGGTCGAATGTTAGGAGGTTTAAAATTGTCTAAATTAATGCAAAGCCGTATCTTTTTCCTGGTTCTTGCGGGAGCGCTTCTTTTGCCGGGATGTATCAACAGGCAAACTCCGGCGGAAAAAATGTTTGGTGAATTAGAAAAGGTAGTTGAGATAGAGAAAACTTTTGAAGAGCAGCAGGATCCGCTCGTCGAGCTTGAGAAGAAAGAAAAGCAGATTTACGAAGAGATTATTTCGCTAGGATTGAAAGAGTACGATAAAATTGTCTCTCTCGCTGATGAAGCTCTTGAAATCGTGGATCAAAGAAAGAAACACATGGATAAAGAACAAGAAAGCATCAAGGCTTCCGAGAAAGAATTTAAACAGGTGACTGGGATAATCGATGATATCGAGGAACCAGGTTTAAAGAAGCAGGCCAATACTTTATATAAAACGATGTCTGAACGGTACAAAATCCATGATGAATTATATGGCAGCTATACAAAGGGTCTTGAGCATGATAAACAGCTTTACGGAATGTTTAAAAATAAAGACCTTACAATGGAGCAATTAGAAACACAAATCAATAAAGTGAATGAAACGTATGAAAAAGTACTGAAAGCAAATGAGCAATTTAACGCGCAAACAGAAAAATACAACACAGAAAAGCTTGCATTTTACAAAGAAGCGGGTTTGAAAGTAAAATCCGGAAAAAATAAATAATCTTTGGAGTTAAAAAGAATCGACAGCATGGGTTGCCGGTTCTTTTTTTGCTAAAAAATGTATATTCGAAAATCGGTTAACTGGAGCCGGAACATGTTGATGCCAATCTATGATAATACAGATATAAATTTTGTAGTAATACAGTTCATGAAAGGTAAAAACAATATTACAACAGTGTTTAAACGAAAAAAACTCGAAGCTAAGTAATTGACGTATTGAAAATAAATAATGTAAACTAAATTTCGACAGAGTTGATTGTATTAATTTGGTGGCTTCTTTGACTGATACAGTATTAGGAAAGCCCTTTGGGTGAATAAAGTGGTTTTTATGTGCCCAGATGTGGAAAACTACATAAAGGTTTGTCCAGCGCCAAACAATACAGCCTCATCATAGATTCCATGCCCATTAATTGCACATTATATGGGTTTTAGCTATGTACCCCTTAAATGAAGCCGCTGACCGGAAGCATAATAGAGGAAGCCGGCATTGTACACAGGTCAAGCAAGCGTTTTCGTTATGGGGAAGATTCCAATATTTTTGGGTAACCTAGTTTTGTATATCCAACCAAATCAATGTTTTTTTTAAAGAAAGGAAGAGGTGACGAACATGGCATCTAAAACAAAAAATGCACAGACTGATGCTGTAAAGCAGCTCGGGAATATTGAAGATCAGTTTCAAACTTTCCAGATTCTAAATGAAGAAGGAGAAGTCGTAAATGAAGCGGCAATGCCCGATCTTTCCGATGAGCAGCTTCAGGAATTAATGACACGCATGGTATATACAAGAATACTTGACCAGCGTTCTATTTCATTGAACCGCCAGGGGAGACTTGGTTTCTATGCCCCAACTGCGGGGCAGGAGGCATCCCAGCTGGCCTCTCAATTCGCGCTTGAAAAGGAAGATTTTATACTGCCAGGCTATCGTGACGTTCCACAATTAATCTGGCACGGCCTTCCGCTTTATCAGGCATTTTTATTCTCACGCGGACATTACCATGGCAACCAAATGCCTGAGGGTGTAAATGTCATTTCTCCGCAGATCATCATTGGTGCCCAGTACATCCAGGCTGCCGGTGTGGCGCTTGGAATGAAAAAACGAGGAAAAAAATCGGTCGCGATCACTTACACAGGAGATGGCGGCGCTTCTCAAGGTGACTTTTACGAAGGAATCAACTTTGCAGGTGCATTCAAGGCTCCGGCTATTTTCATCGTACAAAACAACCGTTTTGCAATATCCACACCTGTCGAAAAACAATCTGCTGCCAAAACGATTGCCCAGAAAGCAGTAGCTGCCGGAATCCCAGGGATCCAGGTCGACGGAATGGATCCTCTTGCCGTGTATGCTGCAGTTCGTGAAGCCCGCGAGCGCGCAATTAATGGAGAAGGCCCGACGCTGATCGAAACGCTGACATACCGTTATGGCCCTCATACCATGGCAGGTGACGATCCAACCCGTTATCGTACTGCTGACCTTGACAATGAATGGGAGAAGAAGGATCCATTGGTCCGTTTCCGTACATTCCTTGAAAAGAAAGGGCTTTGGAACGAAGAGAAGGAAAATGAAGTCATCGAAAGAGCAAAAGAAGACATTAAGGATGCTATTAAAAAAGCGGACGAGGCACCTAAGCAAAAAGTGACTGATTTAATGGAAATCATGTATGAAGATATGCCAAGCCACTTGAAAGAACAATATGAAATATATAAAGAGAAGGAGTCGAAGTAACCAATGGCTCAAATGACAATGATTCAAGCGATTACAGATGCGCTGCGCACCGAATTGCGCAACGACCCGAACGTCCTTGTTTTCGGGGAAGACGTTGGGGTAAACGGCGGCGTTTTCCGTGCTACTGAAGGGCTTCAAAAGGAATTTGGGGAAGACCGGGTTTTTGATACTCCATTGGCGGAATCAGGCATCGGCGGATTGGCGATCGGTCTTGCCCTGCAAGGCTACCGCCCGGCAATGGAAATTCAGTTCTTTGGTTTCGTATTCGAAGTAATGGATGCGATCAGCGGGCAAATGGCACGTATGCGTTACCGCTCAGGCGGCCGTTACACATCTCCGATTACAATCCGTTCACCATTCGGCGGCGGCGTTCACACACCAGAACTGCATGCGGACAATCTTGAAGGACTGGTTGCCCAGCAGCCTGGATTAAAGGTAGTCATACCTTCTACGCCTTATGATGCAAAAGGATTATTGATTTCCGCAATCCGTGACAATGATCCAGTT
Source organism: Bacillus sp. T33-2 (assembly GCF_002860205.1). GTDB lineage: Bacteria > Bacillota > Bacilli > Bacillales > Cytobacillaceae > T33-2. The sequence goes on along the minus strand of NZ_PGVB01000010.1, from coordinate 232,811 downwards.
ATCTTCCTTGAGCATATGAAGCTGTACCGTTCGTTCCGCCAGGAAGTGCCTGAGGAAGAATATACTATCCCGATCGGAAAAGCAGATGTGAAGCGTGAAGGAACCGATTTAACCATTGTCACTTATGGTGCCATGGTGCATGAATCGTTAAAGGCAGCAGAAGAGCTTGAAAAAGAGGGTCATTCTGTTGAAGTGATTGACCTGCGGACTGTTATGCCTATTGATATTGAAACGATTATTGCTTCTGTTGAAAAGACAGGCAGGGTGATTGTTGTCCAGGAAGCACAAAAACAAGCCGGCATGGGAGCGCAGATCGTTGCCGAAATTAGTGAGCGCGCTATTTTAAGCCTTGAAGCACCTGTATTGCGGGTTGCTGCGCCGGATACTATATTCCCGTTCTCACAAGCTGAAGCAGTCTGGCTGCCAAATTATAAAGATATAATTGAAACGGCGAAAAAAGTACTTACTTTCTAATTCCATCAAAGATTGTCCAAACATGGAAATAATTCGAGACATATAAATGGAGGTTGAAATCCAGTGGCATTTCAATTTAAATTGCCGGACATTGGTGAAGGCATTCACGAAGGTGAAATAGTCAAGTGGTTCGTCAAGCCCGGAGATAAGGTGCAGGAAGACGATGTGCTTTGTGAAGTGCAAAATGACAAAGCGGTAGTAGAAATTCCGTCCCCGGTAGCTGGAACAGTTGAAGAGGTTTTAGTCGAGGAAGGTACAGTTGCAACTGTAGGGCAGGTATTGATTACATTTGATGCACCTGGCTATGAAGATTTGAAGTTCAAAGGCGAGGAAGAAGCTCCGGCTGCAACAGCCAAAACAGAAGCACAAGTGCAGTCCACCCTGGAGGCTGGACAGGATATCAAGAAAGATGAAACGAAAGCTCCTGAAACAGCGGATGCGACTGGCGCGGGTGCAATTGCGCAGCCTGAAGTGGATCCTAACCGCAGAGTAATCGCCATGCCGTCTGTCCGTAAATACGCACGCGAAAAAGGTGTAGATATCCGCGGTGTAGCCGGAACAGGAAACAATGGACGGGTATTAAAAGAAGACATCGAAAACTTCATGAAAGGCGGGGCTCCGGCAGCCGCAGAAGTTCCAGCAGCAGAAACGCCGGCAGCTGCACCGAAGGAAGCTCCTCAAGCTGCAGCCGTTCCGCAGGGACAATACCCTGAAACACGTGAAAAGATGAGCGGAATCCGCAGAGCAATTGCGAAAGCAATGGTTAATTCCAAGCATACTGCTCCGCACGTTACGTTAATGGACGAAGTAGAAGTGACCAAGCTAGTTGCACACCGCAAAAAGTTCAAAGATGTTGCAGCAGCCAAGGGTATAAAGCTTACTTTCCTTCCATATGTGGTAAAAGCATTAACAAGCGCATTGCGTGAATTCCCTGTATTGAATACCTCATTGGATGATGAAACAAGCGAAATCATCCATAAGCACTATTTCAATATTGGAATTGCCGCTGATACAGATAAAGGCTTGTTGGTACCGGTTGTTAAGGATGCTGACCGCAAGTCCGTGTTCACGATCTCCAATGAGATCAATGAGCTTGCCGGAAAAGCGCGTGAAGGGAAATTGGCCCCGGACGAAATGAAGGGTGCTTCCTGCACGATCACAAACATTGGTTCTGCCGGAGGACAATGGTTCACTCCAGTTATTAACCATCCTGAGGTAGCCATTCTTGGAATCGGGCGCATTGCAGAAAAGCCGATTGTAAGGGACGGAGAAATTGTTGCCGCTCCAGTACTGGCATTATCTTTAAGCTTTGACCACAGGATGATCGACGGAGCTACAGCACAAAATGCATTGAATCACATTAAACGCTTGTTGAACGATCCAGAACTATTGTTAATGGAGGCGTAATAAATGGTAGTTGGAGATTTCCCAATCGAAACTGATACTCTTGTCATTGGTGCCGGTCCCGGCGGATATGTGGCAGCCATCCGCGCTGCCCAGCTTGGACAGAAAGTAACCATAGTTGAAAAAGCCAACCTTGGCGGCGTCTGCTTAAATGTAGGCTGCATCCCATCAAAGGCGCTGATCGCTGCAGGACACCGCTATGAAAATGCGTTGCATTCCGAATCAATGGGTGTGACAGCAGAAAACGTTAAATTGGATTTCTCGAAGGTCCAGGAGTTTAAATCCGGTGTCGTAAAGAAACTGGTTGGTGGTGTTGAAGGCCTTCTGAAAGGCAATAAAATCGACATCGTCCGCGGGGAAGCTTATTTTGTCGATGCGAACACACTTCGTGTCATGGATGAAAACTCAGCCCAGACTTACACGTTTAAAAACGCGATTATTGCGACTGGCTCCCGCCCGTTGGAAATCCCTGCATTCAAATTTTCCAAGCGCGTCCTCGATTCGACAGGTGCCCTTAACCTGCAGGAGCTGCCAAAGAGCATTGTCGTCATTGGCGGCGGTTATATCGGAACAGAACTTGGCGGTGCATATGCGAGCTTCGGCACGAAAGTAACCATCCTTGAAGGTGCCGATGAAATTCTTGGCGGATTCGAAAAGCAAATGTCTGCCCTTGTAAAACGCAACCTTAAGAAAAAAGGTGCAGAGGTTATCACAAAGGCGTTGGCTAAAGGCGTTGAGGAAAAAGAAGACGGCGTAATCGTAAAATACGAGGCAAAAGGCGAAGAACACAGCATTGAAGCAGATTATGTGTTCGTCATGGTCGGCCGCAAGCCAAACACCGATGAACTTGGCCTCGAGCAGGCAGGCGTTGAGCTTGGCGAGCGCGGCATCATCAAAATCGACAAGCAATGCAGGACGAATGTCAGCAATATTTATGCGATTGGTGATGTTGTAGAAGGCCCGCCGCTTGCACATAAAGCTTCATACGAAGGCAAAATTGCAGCTGAAGCAATTGCTGGCCATTCTTCTGAAATTGATTATCTGGCTATTCCTGCGGTTGTATTCTCTGATCCAGAATTGGCTTCCGTTGGATACAACGAAAAGCAGGCTAAAGACGAAGGGATTGAAGTGAAGGCTGCGAAGTTCCCATTTGCTGCTAACGGACGCGCCCTTTCACTCAATGAGAGTGACGGCTTCCTGAAGCTTGTCACACGCAAGGAAGATGGCCTTGTCATTGGTGCCCAGATCGCAGGTCCTAATGCATCAGACATGATTGCAGAACTAGGGCTCGCAATTGAAGCAGGAATGACTGCAGAAGATCTTGCAATGACCATCCATGCGCACCCGACACTCGGGGAAATTACAATGGAAGCAGCAGAAGTTGCCCTTGGCAACCCCATCCACATATTATAAAAAGAGCTGCACATTTCGGCGACAAAAAGGTCCTTTCCAATCTGGAAAGGACTTTTTTATGCTTTCATTCTGGTTCCAGCACCTGGGTAACTGGTTTGACAATCTGTTCTTTAGAAACTCTGCCGTCTACGCTTACCATGACCTCGTCATTATATATAACCATAATCGCCGGGCTTTTTTCTACATTAAAATCCTCAAAATATTTTTTCGCACCAGGTTCGCTAAATACTTTCATATTGTTGATCTCATTGGGGAATTCTTTTTTTAATTCAATAATGGCATCGTAATAGGGGGCTTCTTGCCGGTAATCGGAATCATCGGAGAAAAAAAGGATATGTTTCACATTCTTGTCAAATACGGGTTCATCCGTTTCATCAGGATGAATGCATGAAGTAGTCATTAATAGAAAAGAAGTGGCTAAAACAAAAGACAGGCCTTTCATTTCTTTGCCTCACTTTTTTCAAAATTCACGGATAAACACTGGTCCCGTTTTGTCCATATTATCACAGTAAATATATTAACCAGGGTTTGTCATTTAAATGTTACATAAATGAAAAATAACCAAAGTTTTTCTACATATACTAGTACAACCACGGGATTATATCCCGGTCATGGCGGTTTGAAAAAATGGTGGTGGGCCTAGATGAGAGTATATACGGTAATGCTATTGCAAATGATGATTTGGAGCGGATATACCTTTATGGAATGGCTGTCAAAACATGACCAGCCGGTCTATAACGTTATCATGTTCTTTGTGTTTTTTTACCTGGCGGTGGTAGTGGGAAACTATATCATGAAGTCGGCAAAAAAGACGCTCTTTACGACAATATTAAGCCTGGGTTTATACGCTTCATTTCATTTCACCCTGGCGATAATGTAATGAAGCGACTGATTTGCTTACTTGTTATGGAAGCAATTGTCCTTGCTTGGCGAAATGTGTTATCAATGATAACATCAAAACAGACTTGCTTTCAGGAAGGACTGACAAAGCATGAAAAAGCTGACCATGTATTGCATCATAGCATTCCTTGTATTTCTGGTAAGTTCCTGCAATTCCACGGAAACAACGAAGCCGGAACCGGACAGAGAAGCAAAACAGCATGCAAACACTGTAGAGCGTGAACAGGCAAAATCAGTTTCCAAGAGTGATGAAAAGGCAGTGAACCAATCTCAAGCATATGGCGATTTGGAAGCCGCACTTCCAAAGAAGCCGGAATACAGAATAAACCCCGCCAACTGGGCTGTAGAACCTTTAGCCAACCAGGCTGTAAAGCCAGTTCTTCTTACGATTGATGACGCCCCTGACAAGCATGCGCTGGAAATGGCAAGGACTCTTCAACGGCTTGGGGTTAAAGCGATTTTCTTTGTCAACGGACATTTTCTCACTACCCCCGAAAAAGAAGCTGAGTTAAAGGAAATAAACCGGCTCGGATTCCCAATCGGCAACCACACTTTTAACCATAAAAAGCTGACGGAATTAAGCGAACAGGAGCAGAGGCAGCAAATTGTGTCCTTAAATGACAGGGTCGAGTCCATTACAGGGGAACGGCCCAAATTTTTCCGTGCTCCGTTCGGGGCAAACACTGATATTTCCCGACAAGTGGCCGCTGAACAAAAAATGGTGTTGATGAATTGGACTTACGGATATGACTGGGAGAAGGAATACCAGACGAAGGAAGCTATAGCTAAAATCATGGTGGACACGCCCTTGTTACGGAGCGGGGCAACCCTGTTGATGCATGACCGTCCCTGGACAAGCCAGGCACTGGAGGATATAGTGAAAGGGCTTCAAGCGCGCGGATTCACCATTGTCGATCCTGACCTGATTGAGAAGCCGGCATAAAAAGATGGGCGGCCCTCCTAATCTGGCCGTCCATCCCTCTTGAAGTAATATACCAGGATCCCAATCAATGAAAACATAAGCAGATAGATACAGGTGAAGGACAGCAGAAAAGGGATCAACTGAAATCCGGTACCGGATAACGGCGATTGAAACGATAACTCTACTGGATACTCTGCCTGATTCGCCGGCAGGGTTATTTTGTTTTGCACGAAAGGAAATGGGGCACCAAAGCTGACGTTTTGCTCCAATGTATCAGGTTTCTTTTCGAAATAGGCGTCAAATATAAAAGGGGTGAATAACGTAAAAACCAAACTTAAAACACCTGTTATGATCAGCTGTTTCCTGCGCATGATGACCACTCCTAAAACATAATAAAGAACAGCCGCGGCTGTTCTCTGGACATGGGTAAACCGGGTTACTTCCTCGGATAGTAATACATGACTCTTCCATTAAATAAATGCAATTCGCCCTGCAGTTTCTTCCCGAGGAATTTACAAAACTCATTAGCCTTGCCTTTGTCCCCCACCGTTGCTGTTTCCGGCAGTGTTATTTGTATATATGGCTGTTCCCGAACTGAGCCATCGTCTTCATGAATTTGTTCAAAATCAACTCCGACCAGGATAGCTTCGTAACGGTCATTATTTGACTCAAGATAAAACCATAAGCCTTTGCCTTCCTCTGTTTCTTTGATTTCGTACGGGAAAGCCGACTCCTCGTATTGCCATTTAACCTGGTCGCCTGTTTTCGAAGTAATATTTTTATAGTATGTAAATAATTCCTTAAGTTCATCCGTTGATACAGACTGCTTCGCTGAAGCTGGAACAAGCTTGATGTAGGCATTACTCGACATGTATATCCTCCTATCCATCCCTTTTCTATTTTCCATTTTATCATTGAATAATTTCCGGTGACAAAGGTTATTTAAAGATATCACTTGCAAGCGTTGTATGAATGAGTTATAATAATATTCTAAATATTTAAATAAAGGAGGAGACCGATGGAACTGTTCGAGAAGCTTTATGATGAACATGAAAACGTAAAGGTCCGATTTGTCGGTTTTGTAACAGACCATTCGCGGTATGATTTTGGGATCGTATATACGAATATGTTTTTCGGAAAACCTCTCGTCGTTTGCATGCAGACTGGACGTTCAACTCTCCTCGATCCGCAGGATATCGAAAATCTTGAACACTTGCAGCAGGTGTTCCGCATACAGGACCTTGAGCAGGCAGCACATCTCGCAGAATTTTTTGAGGGAATCCTGCCATCCATTCCGTTTGAAACCCAATATGAGTAACGCCCGGAAAGCAGGCCACCTGAGGTCTGTTTTTATTTTTTTGGAAACAAAGTAAATTGGTGCAGCCATTTAACCTGTATTATTATGGACAAGTTTCGAATCGTTAAGAATAATTATGTTAAAAATAGATTAATATGTTATACAATTATGCTTGAAATTCAAATAGTGTTATATTATTATTAATTTAAAGATTTTAAAGCGTTTTCATTTGCTTGATCAATTATGAATGAAAAGGGGTTTGAAAACATGGGAACAATCATTTGTCAAACTTGCAATTCAACAATTGACCATTTTGAAGATGAAAAAGTGTCGGTTCTGTACTCTAAGAAATGTGACTGTTGTGATGGTGAACAAATAGAGGACATTTAAATAGCAAATACGGGCATGCCCCTCGGCATGCTTTTTCTTTTAAAAAAAACGCGGGCATCAGCGAACTGGTAGATACCCGCGTACGTCTTGTCCAAAAACGGTTTATTTGATTGCTTTATGCTCCTTGATAACCCGGAGGGAATTCAATTGATCATCTTCCGGCCCCTGGACAGGAAGGCCTACTTCGATAGTCTTTTTGATGTAATGCAGATTTTCGGCTGTGATGATTTCTCCAGGAATGAAAATAGGGATTCCTGGCGGGTATACCATTACAAATTCAGCGATTATACGGCCCTCGGACTCGTCGAAAGGCACTTGTTCTGTTTCTGCATAGAAGGCATCCCTTGGTGTCAGGGCGAGCAGCGGGATATCAGGCAGCAAAACCTTTACTTCAACTTCTTCTGCAAGGAGGCTGAACTCCTTTGACAGCTCCTCAAGTGCCTTGATAAGAACCTGTGCTTCGGTTTCTGTGTCTCCTGGTGTGATAATGCAAAGCAGATTGTACAAATCGGACAACTCTACCTCGATATTATATTTTTCTCGCAGCCACACTTCCGCATCGTATCCGCTGATGCCCAGGTTCCTTAAAGATATGATGAGCTTTGTCGGGTCGTAATCATATGTTGCCTCTGTGCCGAGAATCTCCTCGCCAACACAATATAGATGCCGGATGGAGTTTATTTGCTTCCGTATTGATTGTGCAAGTTCGATGGTGCGTCCGATCAATTCCTTGCCTTCAGTCGCAAGCCTTCTCCTGGCAACATCCAGGGAAGCAAGCAGCAAGTAGGATGTGGATGTGGTTGTAAGCATGCTTAAAATAGCCTGGACGCGTTTTGCAGACACCAGGCCTTCTTTAACATTCAGGATTGAACTCTGGGTCATGGAGCCCCCAAGCTTGTGCACGCTGGTTGCGGCCATGTCGGCTCCCGCCTGCATCGCGGAAACAGGCAGCTCATCATGGAAATGGATATGTACCCCGTGTGCTTCGTCTACAAGGACAGGTACGTCATAGGAATGGGCCACCTCGACAATCTTTTGCAGATCGGCTGCAAGGCCGAAATAGGTTGGATTGATAACGAGGACACCTTTGGCATCGGGATGCTGCTTGAGCGCCCTGGATACCGCGTCCGTCGTAATTCCGTGTGAGATTCCGAGAATCTCGTCTATTTCAGGATGGATAAAAATTGGTATCGCCCCTGAAAATACAATTGCGGACATGACAGATTTATGGACGTTTCTTGGAACAATGATTTTGTCCCCGGGCCCGCACACTGTCATGATCATTGTCATGATCGCCCCGCTTGTGCCTTGTACCGAGAAAAAAGTATGATCCGCTCCAAAAGCTTCTGCAGCCAGATCCTGTGCCTGTTTAATCAATCCCTTCGGCTGATGCAGGTCATCAAGGGGCCCTATATTTATCAAATCAATGGACAGGGCGTTATCGCCAATGAATTCGCGGAATTCAGGATCAATCCCGGTTCCTTTTTTGTGGCCGGGAATATGGAATTGGATTGGATTTTTTTTTGCATGCCGGACGAGACCGGTGAACAATGGTGTCTCTGTTTGTGACAATTTTTCAATACACCTCTTTACTCCATAATTGAAAATGAACTGGCTGATGCCTATAATAAAACAAATGAATTATAGCACTAATAAATTTCTTTGGAAAGAATCGGCCTAAAAAGAATTATCGATTGGCACGAATTTAGTTTTTGATTAAAACAGGAAAATAAAACACTGAAATAGAAAGATATTTCTATGAGTGAAAAGGGGGAAGGACCTATGGAATGGAAGACGAGAATTACAGAGTTGCTGAATATCAAATATCCTATCATCCAGGGAGGGCTCGCTTATCTTGCCTATTCTGATTTAGCGGCGGCAGTATCTAATGCAGGTGGGCTTGGCCAGATTACGGCGATGTCTTTACCGGATCCGGGCGCACTTAAAAAAGAAATCCGCAGAGTCAGGACTTTGACGGACAAGCCGTTTGGAGTGAATTTTGCAATAGGCCAGCATGGCAGGCCTTTCGCTGAGTTCCTCAATGCGGCAATCGAGGAAGAAGTTCCTGTTATTTCAATGACGGGAGGAAACCCGGCACCGATCTTTGAACGGCTAAAAGGAGTCAATGTCAAAAAGCTGGTGCTTGTTGCTGCCAAGAGACAAGCACAGAAAGCCGAGCAGCTTGGAGCAGATGCAGTCATGGTAGTCGGGCATGAAGGGGGAGGGCATCTTGGAAAAAACGATACGGGCACGATGGTGCTGATTCCAAGGGTCGCAGATTCAGTCAGCATACCTGTGATAGCCTCAGGAGGCATCGGTGATGGAAGGGGCCTGATGGCGGCATTGAGCCTTGGTGCGGAGGGGATTGAAATGGGGACAAGGTTTATTGCCACAAAAGAATGCATACACGCGAGTGATACATATAAAAATAAGCTTATAAACGGCACCGAAAATGATACTGTGGTCATTAAACGCTCTCTTGGCTCGCCGGGACGTGCGATAGCCAATTCATGGACAGAAACGATTCTTGAAATTGAGAAGCAGCAGGGAGGATATGACGTACTGAAGCAATATATAAGTGGTGAGGCCAATAAGAAATATATTTATGAAGGTGATGCCGAGCGTGGATTCGCCTGGGCCGGGCAGGTAATGGGGCTTATCCACGACGCGCCCCCTGTACAGGAGTTAATGGCAAGGATCATTCAGGAAGCTGAAGTTATCAGGAAGAAATGGAGTATATAAACCCACATTGTCCATTCTGAAGGTTATATTGCACTAGAAAAGCAGGTGAAAATATGGAATACCAATATCCTATTGATTACACTTGGACTACGGATGAAATCATTGATGTTGTAAAATTCTTCGAACATGTGGAACTCGCCTATGACAAAGGGGTCGGCAGGGACGGGCTCCTGAATGCTTACCGTCGCTTTAAAGAAATTGTTCCAGGTAAATCAGATGAAAAGAAAATATTTAACGAATTTGAAGAAGCGAGCGGGTTATCATCCTACCAGGCGGTTAAAGCCTTAAAGGACTCGGGTGAGGGTTCAGTGATAAAAATCCAGAAAAAACGGCCAAAATAAGGCCGTTCTTTCTGGATTTTTTAGTGTATTTGAGGTAGTTCCATTCAAGGTTTATGCCAATTTATATAGGGGTAATAATTCTTTAAATACAACTTCGATTTTATTAATCAATTTTTCAGGGCTCATTTGGACAGCTTCCTCCCGGGGTATCACATAACCGCATAGGATTTCAGCCTTTTTTACCGTCTGCAGGCGATTGAACAGGGAATGCAATTCTTCCACAGTCAGGCTGCCATGCCTGATTACGTCGGGTTTTGTATGATCGGCAGACCAGTAGAAGTCCTCGGGAATCTCATTGTAGATGTTGTGCAGGTTGGCATCTAATTTTTGGCCGAATTCTTCCTTGTTCGGGGCTTCATATATCACTGCAAACCATATAAAAAGGTGGCTTTCCCAAAGGCCGATTTGAAAATGCGGCAGCATTTTATATCCGCGGGAATTAGCGGCGAATGCAACCCAGGTATCTTTAGGCGGATTGATTGTTCTGCGGGCGTGTTTGGCAACATGGGAAAACATTTCATCTCCGGAGCCTGCTGAAAGGGATGGGGCAAAAAGTTGTCCCAATTGTTCCAGCTTAGGACGGATGTTAAGCTTAAGCGCATCCATACGCTCGTCCAATCCTTCTATTTTAAAAACATCAAAATCTTTGTTGGTGAATCCTGTAAATGACATTTGAAAACCTCCTTAAGCTTTGTCAAATATTGTAGCAAAACTGCAGAAAATATTGTACTTTTTGAATCCGCCCTGCCAGGTATATGGGTAACAGCACAAATTTGTACCATCGTGTTTTGACAGTTCATATGATAATAACAAAAATTACCTGAAAATTCTTATAGAAGGAGTGTTAATCTTGAAACAACTTATCAATTCAACTAGAAAGAAAACTGGAGAAATGCAAAGGACAGCAGTATTAAGAATGGAAATGGATTATGAACTGGCAACATTATTTGAAGCCATGAATAAATCCGACAAAGATAAGATGAAGGAATGCAAGCAAAAATTAGAACGGATCCGCCAGGAATTATTAAGATTAAAAGCACTTTAATGATATGTCTATACAGGAACGGATTAAATAAATGAAATGGGTTACAGTGTGTCATTTAGTATAACGGACTCCTTGGGATATGCGGGGGAGTTCGTTTATTATTGTGGGGCAAACAGGGCTTCATTAATTGGCTGATAAATACAAGAATGGAATCAGTTTTATGCGGGGAAGGATAAAACTTGAAGGGTAAATCGAATTGATTTAATCTTAATTTACACAAGCGATGCACATGCGGTAACTAAGAATCGGGAGGCAGGAGTATATGCCGGCTAATTTGCATGAGATTGATACATACGCACAAAAGTGGGTGAAAGAAGCAGGGGAAAGAATCCGGGCTTCGTTTCCAAAAACGCTTAATATCCAGACAAAATCCAATCCGAATGATTTAGTGACGGATATTGACCAGGCAACTGAACAATATTTTATCGAAAAAATAAGGTCCACTTTCCCTGAACATCGCATTTTGGGCGAAGAGGGATATGGTGACAAATTAGAGGATCTTTCCGGTGTAGTTTGGATTATCGATCCAATAGACGGCACGATGAATTTCGTCCATCAGCAGCGGAATTTCGCCATTTCCGTTGGGATATACGAAGATGGTGGGGGAAAGATTGGATTGATATATGATGTTGTGCATGATGAATTGTACCATGTGATCAAAGGGAATGGCGTCGACCTTAACGGGCAAAAAATACCGAGGCTTGAAGAGACGACCGTTTCAAAAGCAATTATCGCCTTGAATTCGACCTGGGTCATGGAAAATAAGCGGATTGACCACCAGTTGCTGATTCCGCTTGCCAAAGATGTGCGCGGGACCAGGTCATACGGTTCTGCAGCGATGGAATTGGTGTACGTGGCAACCGGCAGAATCGATGCCTATATTTCTCTTCGGCTTGCACCATGGGATTTTGCAGCAGGTATCCTGATGATCGAAGAACTCGGCGGAGTAACGACAAATTTGCGGGGCGAAAAATTAAGCCTGTTGGAGCAGAATTCTGTTTTCGTTGCGAAGCCCGGGTTACACAGGGAGATCATGAACAATTACCTCCATGGGGGAAACTGGTGATCAGGCATAGCAACGCCGCAACAGTTCCAGAGGATACATTAAACCGGCAATTTTGCCGGTTTTTTAATGTATGTAAAGTTATCAACCCTACAGCTGGCCATTTTCCCGCATTTTCTTTTTTGTCTTAAAGCCCATTCCCATTACGATAACAAGGGCAGCGATACAACCGAATATTCCGGAAATGCTGCGCTCACCGACCGCTACTCCGATGCCCATCATGCACACGGCCGCAGCGACTGCAAAGAATAAAAAAACCCATTTAATATTTTTCATGTCTTCTCCTCCTTCGCTTAAATTTATCATACAGCATATTGCTTTTAGGTTTCTACTTTAAAATGTGTTATAATAGATAGGTTGAAAAAATGCAAGCAAATTTTCTTATACTACAGTAGGAGTGACATTCTTGAAAAGAAGAGAAGATATACGAAATATAGCCATCATCGCTCACGTTGACCATGGCAAAACAACGCTGGTGGACCAGCTTCTAAAGCAGTCTGGAACGTTCCGTTCCAACGAGCATGTTGAAGAACGTGCGATGGATTCCAATGACCTTGAAAAAGAGCGTGGCATTACCATTTTAGCAAAAAACACGGCGATTCAATATAAAGATACACGGATTAACATTCTTGATACTCCAGGACACGCTGATTTTGGAGGAGAAGTAGAACGGATCATGAAGATGGTTGACGGTGTGCTTCTTGTTGTAGATGCATATGAGGGCTGTATGCCGCAGACCCGCTTTGTGTTGAAAAAAGCGCTTGAACAGCATCTAACCCCGATTGTCGTCGTAAATAAGATTGACCGGGATTTTGCCCGTCCAGATGAAGTTGTTGATGAAGTATTGGACTTGTTTATCGAATTAGGTGCAGATGAAGACCAGCTTGAATTCCCTGTTGTTTATGCTTCTGCCATTAATGGAACATCCAGCTTGAATCATGAAAAGCAGGATGAAAACATGCAATCCCTTTATGAAACAATTGTCGAACATATTCCATCCCCAGTGGACAATCGTGACGAACCCCTTCAGTTTCAGGTGTCCCTCCTGGACTATAACGATTATGTCGGCAGGATTGGAATCGGCCGGGTATTCCGTGGCACTATGAAAGTCGGCCAGCAGGTTGCTTTAATGAAGCTGGATGGCACAGTTAAGCAATTCCGTGTAACTAAAATATTCGGTTTCTTTGGGCTGAAGAGGCAGGAAATTGACGAAGCTTATGCAGGTGATCTAATTGCTGTTTCTGGCATGGAGGATATAAACGTAGGGGAAACAGTTTGCCCGGTTGACCAGCAGGAAGCACTGCCGGTCCTGAGGATTGATGAACCAACGCTGCAAATGACCTTCCTGGTAAATAACAGTCCGTTTGCCGGCCGAGAAGGCAAGTATCTTACTTCAAGAAAGATTGAGGAAAGGCTTCGTGCCCAACTCGAGACCGATGTCAGCCTTCGCGTTGAAAATACTGATTCCCCTGATGCATGGGTCGTTTCAGGACGTGGAGAGCTTCACCTGTCAATCCTGATCGAAAATATGCGCCGTGAAGGCTATGAACTTCAAGTTTCCAAGCCTGAAGTTATTGTCAAAGAGATTGACGGTGTCCGTTGCGAGCCGATTGAACGTGTACAAATCGATGTACCGGAGGAAAATACTGGTGCAGTAATGGAGTCCATCGGAGCCCGCAAAGGTGAAATGCTTGATATGATCAACAATGGCAGCGGGCAAGTCCGTCTGATTTTTAACGTGCCTGCAAGAGGCCTGATTGGTTATACAACGGAATTCCTGACGCTTACACGTGGATATGGAATCATCAACCATACTTTTGACAGCTATCAGCCAATGCAGGCAGGACAGGTTGGCGGAAGGCGCCAGGGTGTTCTGGTATCAATGGAATCAGGAAAGGCTTCAACCTATGGCATCATGCAGGTTGAAGACCGTGGAACGATTTTCGTTGAGCCTGGAACGGAAATATACGAAGGCATGATTGTTGGAGAGCATACTCGTGAAAATGACATCACAGTGAATATTACAAAGGTAAAACAGGCAACCAACATCCGTTCTGCCAACAAAGACCAGACTTCAGTCATAAAGAAACCCCGCATCATGACATTGGAGGAGTCTTTGGAGTATTTGAATGAAGATGAGTTCTGTGAGGTAACACCTGAATCGATCCGCCTGCGTAAAAAGATACTCGACAAGAACGAGCGCGAGAGAATTGCAAAGAAAAAGAAATATGCCGAAATGAACTAGTGTGGCCGGGAGGGGCGCGATATGGAGGAGTTAAACGGGTTTTCTCCAAGTCTGAGATTTTTCATTGAATTGACTGATGTGAAAACAGGGGTATGGCTTCAATATTTAACGATAGTGATATTATCGGTCATTGTTTACAAATTAGGCTTTGCAAAAAAATTGCCGGTCATACAAAATATCATCATTTATACATGCCTCGTTTTAGGCTGTTTCATTTTCTTGCTTTTCTCTTATGGATTGCCTGTGGTGGAAGGACTAGCAGTCGCAGCCGCGATTTTGATCATTTATAAAGTCCGCCGCCATCAGCATGACAGGGGTGAACAGTTATGAAATCAGTACAGGACGCCCTGTATAATTGGTTGACGATCAAAGTGGTAACAGATGCACGCCCTGACGATACGGCCGCGAAACAAACAGAGGATCAGTTTGCGCAAATCCTGGAAGAAGAACATTCCATCGAATCTGTTGATATAACCAAGGACGATGAAATGTACTATATCTCTTACGAACAGAACGGGGAGAGAATAAGTACCCGCTTTCCACGCGAACTGATTGAAGTATTGCTTCAGCAAATCAATCAGGAACCAGAAAAATACGCAAATTATCCGGAAGAATGACTAAAACCGCCCATCCACGGGCGGTTTTGTTTCCATTTGCTTACCAATCATCATCATTGGATACAGGCCTGTACAGGCGGAAGTTGCCGGTTGCCAGCCTGTCCTTCGTTTTTTCTGCTATTCTCTCATGGCAGCCTTGGCACATGTATGTATGGATGGGCCGATTCCTAAGCCTTTTGGCTTGAAATGAGTGGTCTTGGATTGATTCAATTTTGTCGCATAATACGCATTTGACTCTCATCGGTACACCTCATTACAGCGATTGTCCTGTTTCATACAAAAAGGATGGGACGGATTATATTATAGTATATCATTGTTTGGGCCAAAATGCCGCGAACTTTGGAAAACGTTTAGATTGCCCTGCCGATTTGATAGTAGTACTATTATGGTAGTTTAAGGAGGCAGGATGGATTATGGCAAATCAAGTGGAACCGAAGCTGATTACACCATTATACGATGAATTGCAAAAAGAACGTTTCGTATCGGTCGCTACAGTCGACCATGAAACTGGAGGGCCTAACGTAAGCGCCGTCTCCTGGGTGCTGGCAAAGGATGAACAAACGATATATTTTGCCGTGGATAACCGTTCAAGGATCGTGGAAAACATTAAAACGAATAATAAAGCAGTCATTCACCTGATAGCGAATGAATCGGCATATTCCATCAGTGGTGAAGCCACAATCAAACAGGAGAAATTAAACGAAGTACCTTTAAAACTGGCATTGATTGAGATTGCCATAAATGAGGTAAGGGATGTCATGTTTTACGGCTCGAAAATCGTTGCAGAGCCACAGTATGACAAAACATACGATAAAACCGCGGCGGCGCGCCTGGATAAACAGGTGATGGATGCGATGAAAAAAGCTTAGTCCGGGACTAAGCTTTTTATCATTGCCTGTTGCAAAGTCATTTATAATAATTGGATTGACGTTCCTGGTCTCGTTCGAGCTGCTGTCCTCTTTGCCTGTTTATTTTTTGTTTTGGTTCCTCAGGCGAGTTACCGGGGTTTCCGCCGTCGAGGTCAGCCGGTACCTCAGGCATCAAACGGCCGGTGATCTCGGCTAGTTCATTCATTATTCCTTGTACAGGCCTGCCATCCTGGATATCCGCTGTGATTTCCCTTAATCGAGCTGCAACGTCAGGATCGGCAATGACCATGGCCCGTGCTCCATTAGGATCTTCTTCAAGGCTTTCGGCAACAGAGTATTTTATCGATCCGGTTTCAGCGCGGTCAAGATTTTCATCTACATTTATTCCTACAATCGCATAAGGGCCGAGCACTACTGCTGTTGTATCCTTTACGCCATGCACACCGTTCGCAAGGCTCTCAAGGTGCCGGGACACCTCTTGCCCCTCATCCCTGCCAACATCGCGGTCAGTGCTGTTTTTTACATTGACTTGCTTGTCCCTGGCTTCATTATGGTCATTCTGTGCTCCACACCCGGCTATCATGACGACCGAAAAGAGGGCAGCCATCATCTTTTTCATTAAAACACCTCCTGGAAAGCCTTTTTGTATTCTGCTATAACAAAGTACGAATGCGGTATATTTGATTGTCGCGCATTATGTAAATAAAGGATTGCCTATGGGTTATTGTGCAAAATACCTTCTATCTTTATACGGTAAAACATATATTTTAGAAAAGTACGAGCCGCACGCGGCATTTGTAAAAACACCAAAAGGCGGGAGGCTTTATCTTGGGGAAAATTTACGTACTGGACACCAACGTCCTTTTACAAGACCCTTTTTCCATCTTCTCTTTTGAGGATAATGAAGTTGTCATACCTGCTGTTGTGCTCGAAGAGGTGGATTCAAAAAAACGGTATATGGATGAGATTGGACGTAATGCCAGGCAGGTTTCAAGGCTGATCGACGGGATGCGGGAAACGGGGAAACTTCATGAAAAAATTCCGCTGGATAACGGCGGGATCTTGCGAATCGAATTAAACCACCGGTCCTTTCAGCAGCTGCAGGAGGTATTCGTAGAGAAAACAAACGACAATCGTATACTGGCGGTTGCCAAGAACCTTTCGTTGGAGGAACAGACAAAAGAGGAGGGGCGGCCAGTCATACTTGTCAGCAAAGACGCGCTCGTCCGAGTAAAGGCCGACGCGATTGGGCTTTTGGCCGAGGATTTTTTGAGTGACCGTGTCATCCAGGTGGATGACCTTTATACCGGCTTTACAGAAATATATCTGGAAGAAAGTGCAATGACACGGTTTTACGAAAAAGGTGAACTAGCCCTAGGGGAAGTGCCTGCACAGGGTCTTTACCCAAATCAGTTCATCATTTTCAAGGGGCTTGGCATGACCTCTTCATCAGCCATTGCAATGGTTGACTCAAAACGGAACAAGGCCAAAAAGCTTGTTTTTGACCATGAGGCAAAACAAATTTGGGGAATCCGAGCCAGAAATGTACAGCAAATCATGGCTATAGAGCTTCTGCTAAGAACCGATCTGCCGCTCATTACCATGATTGGCAGGGCCGGGACCGGAAAAACACTTCTTGCACTGGCATCCGGCCTGCTGCAAACCGAAGACCTGGGAATTTATAAAAAGCTGCTCGTTGCCAGGCCAATTGTTCCGGTCGGAAAGGACCTGGGCTTTTTGCCCGGCGAAAAAGAAGAAAAACTGCGGCCGTGGATGCAGCCGATTTACGACAATCTTGAATATTTATTTAATACGAAGAAGCCGGAAGAGCTGGACGCAATCCTGGCAGGAATGGGGTCTATCGAGGTTGAGGCACTGACTTATATCCGTGGAAGAAGCATTCCCGACCAATTCATCATTATTGATGAAGCCCAGAACTTGACTAAGCATGAAGTAAAAACGATTCTCACCCGTGTGGGGGAAAGAAGTAAAATTGTCCTGATGGGGGATCCTGACCAAATCGACCATCCTTATTTGGACGCATTCAACAATGGGCTCACATACATTGTTGAGAAATTTAAGGATCAAGCCATAGCAGGCCATATTAAACTGTTAAAAGGAGAACGTTCCCCGCTGGCCCAGCTTGCCGCTGACATTTTAAAATAAATAACGGGCTCATGAAGGCCCGTTTTCTTGCACTTTCAGAACGATAAATTGGCAACGAAGAATATTCTCGACGATGATGCTAATTTTACGCCTAAAGAATATATGTCTGTTTTCGCCGTTAGGGCTCGCCAATCAGCGAGTTTTCTTTATTTCACTGTGAAAGACGTGATGTTCCTGATTGGGGAGTCCCTGTTAGAGCCGTCTTCAAAATAAGCATGCACAGGGCCGTCTCCCCGTAAAGGCTTTCCTTCAAAAGAAAAGCCAAGGATCATGCCAAAAGCTTGGGAAAGCGGCACCACCTGGCTCCCGTCTTTGGTGATGATTTCAACAGCTGTTGCTTCTGGATATGGACCGGCGTTTTCCAGAAATGGTTTAAATGGGATCCCGAAACTCCCTGTCAGTACCTTCTCTTTTTCAAATTTCCTTTCTGTTTTCAAAGTCGGCGGGAAAATGGCACCCTCCATGATTTCTCTGTCCCAGTGGCGGGAAATAGATTTCGTGTACTCATCAAGGCTGCTGTCCTTATCTGGAATCTGCTGAAAATATGTATTTAAATCTACCCGTCTGTCATCGAAAATCCAGACACCCGGATCCAGGGTGATCATATAATTTACTTTCCCGTTGATAGGAACGATTGACTCCATTATGGCCCTCCTGTCAGTTGTAGTTTCAATCCAATAACAGTATAACTTCATTTTTGGAGAATGTCATTTGGCTTGTCCTTTGTAAACGCTTTTTCAATGAAGTAATCCCTAATATTCTTGCATTTTTGCCTGCTTAACGTTAAAATTTAAAGATAGGATCGGGTAATCGCTCGGAAACGGGGGGATCAAGTTGGCGTCTGAAACGATTATGAATCATCAAGAAAAAGCACATGCCTTGCTTAAGGCTGACGCTGATAAAATATTAAAGCTGATCAAAGTGCAAATGGATAACCTGACTATGCCTCAATGTCCTCTTTACGAAGAGGTTCTGGATACGCAAATGTTCGGATTATCAAGGGAAATAGATTTTGCAGCCAGGCTCGGCTTAATCGACGAACGTGAAGGGAAAGTCATCCTCGAACAGCTGGAAAAAGAGCTGTCAGCCCTTCATGAGGCTTCGTTAAAAAAATAATATGCATAAAGACTCAAACAGTTCGTCGAGATTGTTTGAGTTTTTTTGTAATGGCATACAAGCAAAAATCCTGTTTTGAGAGAAAAAACATTGCTTTCCTGCAAATATACTCATTCCAACCTCAGGGAAGGATATTCCGTAAGATAGTAGAATAGATAATAACATAATAATGGAGAAGAGGATCCATGCTTAAAAAAATAATTAAATCATATGATTATTCACTGATAATTGTCATAATCCTTTTGTGTTTATTCGGGCTTGTCATGGTGTATAGCGCCAGCATGGTGGCCGGGGTACGGTTTGACGTACCGAGTGACCATTTTTATCAAAAGCAAAAAATGAATTTGATTGTTGCAACGGCTGTGCTGTTCATCACCGCTCTTTTGCCCTATAAGGCGATGAAAAGCACGAAAATATTGATGCCGATGGTACTTTTGTCCATTGTTGGCCTTAGCGTGCTGTTTCTGTTCGGGAAGGTTACAAATAATGCCCAGAGCTGGTTTGAAGTCGGGGCGCGGAGCCTCCAGCCGTCCGAATTTTGCAAGCTGGCAGTCATCATCTATTTGAGTGCAGTATACGCAAAAAAACAGTCATACATAAATGAATTTAACAAAGGGGTTGTCCCTCCTTTAGTCTATTTGGTGCTGGTTTGCCTGCTTGTTGCAGTCCAGCCGGATTTTGGTACGGCAGCGATCATTTTTTTAATTGCAGGCACCATCATTCTGTCATCGGGCATGAACATTAAGAATATGGCCAGGCTTGCCTTGATGTTCATGGCCATTATCGCTCCTCTTACTCTGATGATGAAGGATGAGATATTCTCCGAAACAAGGCTTGACCGGCTTACATCATACAGCAATCCTTTTAAGGATGAAAAAGACTCTGGCTACCACCTTGCGAATTCCTATTATGCGATCGGGTCAGGCGGCATTAAAGGCCTCGGACTGGGGGAGAGTGTACAAAAGCTTGGCTATCTGCCAGAGCCCCATACTGATTTCATCATCGCTGTCATTTCCGAGGAGCTGGGAATATTCGGTGTCGGTTTTGTCTTGCTTGCACTGGGCTTCATTGTTCTGAGGGGGATATTCATCGGCCTGAAGTGCAAGGACCCTTTTGGCAGTTTGCTTGCGATCGGCATATCGAGCATGATTGGCATCCAATCCTTCATCAATCTTGGAGGGGTATCCGGTTTGATTCCTTTAACAGGAGTCCCGCTTCCATTTGTAAGCTATGGCGGCTCTTCGCTTCTCCAGCTTGCGATTGCGGCCGGGATTTTAATAAACGTTTCAATGTTTGTCAATTACGAGGAAAAACACAAAACCCCAAAGGAAAAGAAGCAGCAGCCAACTCCGGCAAAGGTGCCCGGACAGGTTTTTCGGTATCGTACGTAAAGCGAGGCTATAAAAAGGATGAGGTGTTGTGAGTGGGCAGAAAAATAAATAAAGTATTGGTTGCAAACCGCGGCGAAATCGCGATTCGGGTATTTCGGGCATGTACCGAGCTGAATATCAGGACAGTCGCGGTTTATTCAAAAGAAGATTCAGGTTCATACCATCGCTATAAAGCTGACGAGGCTTACCTGGTTGGCGAAGGGAAAAAGCCGATTGATGCTTATCTGGACATAGAAGGCATCATCGAAATAGCCAGGGCAAGCGGGGTGGACGCCATCCATCCCGGCTATGGGTTCCTTTCTGAAAACATCCAGTTTGCCAGGAGATGTGAAGAAGAGGGCTTCATCTTTATCGGGCCCGGAACAAAACATCTCGATATGTTTGGTGATAAAGTCAAGGCGCGGGGACAGGCGCAGCTGGCAGAAATTCCGGTCATCCCGGGCAGTAACGGCCCTGTGGCAAATGCCGGGGAAGTTGAAAAATTTTGCGGGCAGTACGGATTTCCAGTCATTATAAAAGCTTCACTTGGCGGCGGCGGACGCGGGATGAGGATTGTCAAGAACAACGATGAAGTAAAAGAGGCTTTTGAGCGCGCGAAGTCTGAAGCGAAGGCTGCATTCGGGAATGATGAGGTTTATGTAGAGAGGTTTATTGAAAACCCAAAACACATTGAAGTGCAGATC
Organism: Bacillus sp. T33-2; assembly: GCF_002860205.1. Classification (GTDB taxonomy): domain Bacteria; phylum Bacillota; class Bacilli; order Bacillales; family Cytobacillaceae; genus T33-2. The sequence goes on along the minus strand of NZ_PGVB01000010.1, from coordinate 211,733 downwards.
ATCGGGGATAAGCATGGCAGTATCGTCCATTTATTTGAACGCGATTGTTCCGTGCAGAGGCGCCATCAAAAAGTAGTCGAAGTGGCACCATGCGTGTCGATCACTTCAGAGCTTCGAAACCGCATATGTGAGGCTGCTGTCAGGTTAATGGCTAACGTCGGCTATGTCAATGCCGGTACAGTTGAATTCCTGGTGGCGGGGGATGAGTTTTATTTTATCGAAGTGAACCCCCGGGTGCAGGTAGAACATACGATAACCGAAATGGTGACAGGGATTGACATTGTCCAGACTCAAATTCTTGTTGCTGAAGGCCACGAGCTGCACGGTGGTGTGATCGGAATCCCGGAACAGAAAAATATCCATGTCCACGGGTATGCGATTCAATCAAGGGTCACAACAGAAGACCCTTTGAATAACTTCATGCCTGATACTGGGAAAATAATGGCTTACCGGTCAGGCGGCGGGTTCGGTGTGAGGCTTGACGGAGGTAATGGGTTCCAGGGTGCGGTGATCACACCTCATTACGATTCATTACTTGTCAAACTGTCAACGCATGCAATGACCTTTGAGCAGGCTGCTGCTAAAATGGTCAGAAACCTGCAGGAATTCAGGATTCGCGGCATAAAAACAAATATCCCGTTTTTGGAGAATGTCGTTAAGCATGAAAAATTCAGGACCGGCCAGTATGATACATCATTCATCGATTCAACACCGGAGCTTTTCCTGTTTCCAAAAAGGAAGGATCGCGGAACGAAAATGTTGTCGTACATAGGCAATGTGACGGTGAATGGATTTCCCGGTATCGAGAAGAAAAAGAAGCCCGTTTTTCCAAGTCCAAGGATTCCAAAATTGACATATGATTTCAACTATCAGGATGGCACAAAGCAGATACTGGACCGGCACGGGGCAGAAGGCCTTGTAGAATGGGTGAAAAAGAAGCAAGAAGTATTGCTTACTGATACAACTTTCCGCGACGCGCACCAGTCACTGCTTGCGACGAGGGTCCGAACGACAGATATCAAGCATATCGCGGAGCCATCGGCCAAATTGCTCCCGGAACTGTTCTCTTTTGAAATGTGGGGAGGGGCGACCTTTGACGTAGCGTACAGGTTTTTGAAGGAAGATCCGTGGGACAGGCTGATGACAATAAGGAAGCAAATGCCAAATATACTGCTCCAGATGCTTTTGAGGGCCTCAAATGCAGTCGGTTATAAAAACTATCCGGATAATGTCATCATGGAATTTGTCAACAAATCAGCGCTTGCAGGCATCGATGTTTTCAGGATATTTGACAGCCTGAACTGGGCCAAAGGCATGGAAGTGGCCATTGATGCTGTGCGCCGCACAGGCAAGATTGCAGAAGCAGCAATCTGCTATACAGGAGATATATCAGACCGGTCCCGGACGAAGTACGACCTCGGCTATTATAAACAGCTTGCGAAGGAATTGGAGCAGCAGGGTGCCCATATCCTAGGGATCAAGGACATGGCAGGCCTGTTAAAACCCCAGTCTGCCTACGAGTTGATCAGCGTGTTAAAAGAGACAGTGGACATACCAATCCACCTGCACACCCATGATACAAGCGGAAATGGTATTTATATGTATGCGAAAGCAATCGAAGCCGGGGTGGACATTGTCGATGTGGCATTGAGCTCCATGTCCGGCCTCACCTCCCAGCCAAGTGCGAGCACACTTTATTATGCCCTTGAAGGTAACAGCCGGCAGCCGTCTGTCAATGTCCAGGCTATGGAACAGCTGTCCCACTACTGGGAAGATATCCGCAAGTACTACCATAATTTCGAAAGCGGCATGATCTCCCCCCATACTGAAATTTATCAGCATGAAATGCCTGGAGGCCAGTACAGTAACCTGCAACAACAGGCAAAAGCAGTCGGTCTAGGCGAAAAGTGGGATGAAGTAAAGGAAATGTATACCCGCGTTAATCAAATGTTTGGTGATGTAGTCAAAGTGACTCCTTCTTCTAAGGTCGTTGGTGACATGGCTTTATTCATGGTACAGAACGAGCTTAACGAAGAGGAAGTAATCCAGAGGGGCTATTCACTCGATTTTCCTGACTCAGTAGTCGAATTTTTTGAAGGCTATTTGGGACAGCCATATGGCGGATTTCCCGAGGATTTACAGAGAGTAGTCCTGAAAGACAGGGAACCGATAACGGTGCGTCCGGGAGAACTGCTTGAGGATGTTGACTTCGCAGCCCTGAAGGAAAAACTGTTCCATGAGCTGGGCAGACAGGTGACAAGCTTTGATGTGATTGCCTATGCTCTGTATCCGAAAGTTTTTATGGATTATGAGAAAACGGTCGGGGAATTTGGGAATATTTCTGTTTTGGACACCCCCACATTCTTTTACGGCATGACTTTGGGCGAGGAAATCGAAGTAGAGATTGAAATAGGCAAAACACTGATAGTAAAACTTGTTTCAGTCGGGCAGCCGCAGCCAGATGGAACCCGGACACTGTACTTTGACTTGAACGGCCAGCCCCGGGAGGTCATAATCAGGGATGAAAGTGTCAAGGCCTCGGTGACATCGAAAATCAAGGCTGATCCGAAGAATGAAAACCACATCGGGGCAACGATGCCTGGCACCGTCATAAAAGTCCTCGTGGAAAAAGGCGAAAAAGTGAAGCAGGGAGATCATCTTATGATCACTGAGGCGATGAAAATGGAGACAACTGTACAAGCGCCATTCTCGGGAACTGTGAAAGATATTTTCGTAGCGAACGGCGAAGCAATCCAGACAGGTGATTTATTAATAGATCTTTCAAAAGAATAAGACCTTAACGAAAAAAAGTTGCAGTATAAATGACTGCAACTTTTTGTTTTGGTTTATTGGACTGAGGCAGGTGGAATTCGGACAGATTCATTTGGGACCTGAATGCCGCTGGCAATCGCCGCTTCGTTTTTCCTGCTTCTTGAAACGAGGAGGAGGAAGTAGCTTAATAATCCGACCAGGCATGAAATAAAGAAAGCATGGGACAGGGCGATATATAAATTGAGCCGTGAAAAAATGATTAACGCACCGGCAATCACCTGTAGCGACACAAGGAGGAATGAAATCATCCATCCCCAGTAAATCACTTTTTGGTGCCTGTAGTGTCTGGCGGCAACAAAGGCTATGTAACCAATCCATATAAAAATCAATCCTGCTGCAGCCCGGTGCCCCATCTGAACCCATTGATGGGTATTGGCGGGAAGGGACAGAGCTGGATTCGAGCAAAGCGGCCAATCAGGACAAACAAGGCTGGCATTCATATGCCTTACCAATGCACCACTGTACACTACCAGATAACTGTAGATGGTAATTCCAATAATATGGAACTTCATACGGCGATCTACGATCAGCTTTTCTGCCTCGAACTTTTTGTCGATTTCAAAGATCAGCAGAGTCAGAAGCAAAACTGCAGAAAAAGAGATAAGCGAGATGCCGAAGTGGAGGGCAAGCACAAAATCTGACTGCCCCCATTTTACAGCAGCAGCCCCGATAAGCCCCTGAAGCAACAGAAAGAAAAAAGACAGGCTGGACAAGAACCTTGTTTCACGGATATGCCCGATCGAACGCCACGTCCAAATTGATAAAATTAATACCATTATCCCCACAAATCCGGATACAAGCCGGTGGGCCAGCTCGATGACAAGTTCTGCTGTAATTTCAGTTGGTACTAACTCCCCGTTGCATAACGGCCACGATCTCCCGCAACCCATGCCAGATTCGGTCTTGGTTACAAGGGCCCCTCCCAGTAAAACAAAAAGCATCCCTACCGTGGTTAAAACGGCCAGCCATTTTAAGGAACGTCTCATCATAGGTCACCTGCTTTAATGTTAAGGTTCTATGATTTGTCATCTATCAACCTTGACATTATAATAAAAGTATTCTAAAAAACTTTCTTTTCTCTTCCTAATCATACCGAATTCTCCCAAAAAACAAAACAGACCAATATTTCTATTAGATAGTACACAATTAACGCTGATATTACAACACCAAGTTGTTTTGACGACCGAGGGGAAACGGCCGGCTGATGAAAGTTTGCCAGAAATGGATTCGGGGAATAGGGGGAGAAGGTCGAGTGGGCCGTTCGGAAAGAATATTCAAAAAATTATTTGCAAATACATAATACAAAGAAGCATATAATAAAAATACCCATTTAACCATTACATTTTGACCGTTTTCTGTCAAAAATAATGTCAGAAAATTCGCATGAATTATCTTTGGAAAATGCCGTAGCGACAAAAAATATTCGGATTTTGTTCAAAAAAAATTCACAAAAATCAGCCAAAGTGTGATTTAATATACAACAGAAGCGTTTATTTTTCTACACAAATATTTAACAATTTTTTCATGCTAGATATAGTGGAAACTACCTGCATCTCATTAACAGTCTCACTGCACGTGGGCATTTCATATTGCGGACTGTAGCTTCTTGATTAAAGGAGGAAAAAACATGTCTAATTCAAAGGCTGTAGTTGACGACAGCCAGTCCGGCCTTAAACCGGGTATCGGGGACAGTTCGGTACTGAAGGATTTTCTGGCCTTGATAAAGATTGGGATCGTTAATTCGAATTTGATTACAACTTTTACCGGGGTTTGGCTTGCCCTGCATTTTACCGGTAATCGTTTTCTGGATAATCTTCATATCGTGTTCTTTGTTCTGATCGGTTCATCATTAATTATTGCCGGCTCTTGCAGTTTAAACAATTATATAGACCGGGACATTGACCATTTGATGGAGCGCACCAAAGCCCGCCCGACAGTGACCGGGAAGGTCCAGCCAGGAAAGGTAGCCACCCTCGGGCTGGCGTTTATCGGGATTGGCACCGTGTTTTTGGCGTTCACCACTGCAACTGCGGCGGTAATCGGCTTGATTGGTGTCTTTAGTTATGTTGTCCTATATACGATGTGGTCAAAACGTCAGTATGTTTCAAATACAATTGTCGGAAGCGTGTCAGGGGCAGTACCTCCGCTGATCGGCTGGGCAGCGGTTGATGGGAATCTTGATATCCTGGCGTGGTCTTTGTTTTTAATTATGTTTGTTTGGCAGCCGCCACATTTTTATGCATTGGCAATGAGAAGGGTTGAAGAGTACCGTGCCGCAGGCATTCCAATGCTTCCGGTAATAAAAGGGTTTAAAGCGACGAAGCGTTCCATATTCCTGTGGGTGTCAGCCCTGCTGCCGCTTCCGTTCTTATTGACTTCGCTCGGATTGCCGTTTCTGGTGCTCGCATCAGCGTTGAATATTGGCTGGCTGGTAATAGGAATATACGGATTGAAGTTTAAAGACGATATAAAGTGGGCCAAAATGATGTTCATTTATTCATTACAATACTTGACAATTTTGTTCGTTGCTATGGTAATTGTCACACTTGTTTAACAAGGTTGGAAATTCTTTCCTTGGGAGGATTTTTCTATATATTATCAACTTTTTTAAAATGTAACGAAAGAGGGGTATGTTTGGCTATGAAATGGCTTGTAAAAGGGCGACTGATAGCAGTGTTGGCAGCGATGTCATTATTTATGACAGGCTGCGGTGAAAACTATTTATCAGCATTGAAGCCAGCGGGGGAAGTTGCGGAGACGCAATTTGAACTGATGAAACTAAGTACGGCAATTATGGTGGGGGTAATTGCTGTGGTAACAATCCTTTTCGTGGTTGTTATCTTCCGTTTCCGGCGCAAGGATGACAATGAAATACCGAAACAGGTTGAAGGAAGCCATAAGCTTGAAATTCTGTGGACCGTCATTCCGATTCTCCTGCTGTTAATCCTTGCTGTGCCAACAGTATCTGCGACATTCAGGCTTGCCGATGTTTCTCCAATGGAGAAGAAGGATAAAGAAGGCAAAACCGACGCACTTGTTGTAAATGTGCGCGCAAACCTGTATTGGTGGGAGTTTGAATATCCTAACGAAGAGATCGTCACTTCCCAGGATTTAGTCGTACCAACTGATGAAAAGGTTTACTTTAATTTGAAAGCTTCTGATGTCATGCACTCATTCTGGATTCCTGCAGTAGGCGGTAAAATGGATAACCATATGGAAAATGAGAACAAGTTCTGGCTTGAATTTGACCAGCAAAAAGCTGATGAAGCTAACAATCTATTCTATGGAAAATGTGCTGAACTTTGCGGACCGTCCCATGCTTTAATGGATTTCAAGGTTAAAGCGGTATCCCGTTCAGAGTTTGATAGTTGGGTAGATAGCATGAAAGGCGTTAAAGAGCCTGCAAAGGCGGAAACTGCCGCAGCACAGGAAGGGCAGGAAGTGTTCAACAACAGCTGTATTGGCTGCCACGCGGTAACTCCTGCCAATACAACTCCTCCGGAAGCCCGTCAAGGTCCTAACTTAACCAATTTTGGTGACCGGAGCCGGATCGCCGGAGTTCTTGAACATAACGAAGAACAACTTAAAAACTGGATCAAGGATCCTGAAGCATACAAGCCTGGTAACAAAATGACCGGTAAGTACGACAATTTGACAGACGAAGAAATCGATGCCTTGGCAGAATATCTGATGGGCTTGAAGGTCCAGTAAGGGGATTAGTTGGAAAGGGAGGTAAAACTGTGAGTACCTACGCTCAAAAAAGGGGATTCGGTGCAACGCTGTGGGATTATCTTACCACCGTTGACCATAAAAAAATTGCAATCCTTTACTTGATAGCTGGCGGATTTTTCTTTATCATTGGCGGATTGGAAGCGATGTTTATCCGCATCCAGCTGGCAGTACCAAACAATGATTTTGTAAGTGCCGGTTTATATAATGAAATATTGACAATGCACGGAACAACAATGATTTTTCTTGCAGCCATGCCGCTCGTGTTTGCTTTTATGAATGCGGTAATGCCATTGCAGATCGGGGCGCGCGATGTGGCGTTCCCGTTCCTGAATTCGCTCGGGTTCTGGCTGTTTTTCTTTGGTGGTGTATTCCTGAACCTTTCATGGTTTTTGGGAGGGGCTCCTGATGCTGGATGGACGTCCTATGCGTCACTGTCACTGGCATCTGAAGGACATGGCATTGATTTTTATGTGCTGGGGCTGCAAATTTCAGGGGCCGGTACTTTAATAGGCGGCATTAACTTCCTGGTCACGATCATCAACATGCGTGCTCCGGGCATGACTTATATGCGCATGCCGCTGTTTACCTGGTCAACGTTTGTTGTATCTGCATTGATTTTGTTTGCTTTCCCTCCGTTAACTGTCGGATTATTTTTAATGTTATTTGACCGTCTGTTCGGTGCCAATTTCTTTGACCATACGATGGGCGGAAACACGATCATCTGGGAGCACTTATTCTGGATATTCGGGCACCCTGAGGTATACATTCTTATATTGCCGGCTTTCGGTATTTTCTCCGAGATTTTCGCGACGTTTTCAAGAAAGCGGTTATTCGGTTATTCTTCCATGGTGTTCGCGACTGTGCTGATCGGATTCCTGGGCTTCATGGTATGGGCACACCATATGTTCACAACCGGCCTTGGCCCGATTGCCAACGCAATTTTTGCTGTTGCGACAATGGCGATTGCAGTACCGACCGGCATAAAGATCTTTAACTGGCTGTTCACGATGTGGGGCGGAAGCATTAAGTTCACCACTCCGATGCTTTGGGCTGTTGCATTCATACCTTCCTTCGTTGCAGGTGGGGTGACCGGGGTAATGCTTGCGACTGCTGCGGCAGACTACCAGTACCATGACAGTTATTTTGTAGTGGCGCACTTCCATTATGTCATTGTCGGCGGTGTTGTATTTGGTCTATTGGCAGGCACACACTTCTACTGGCCAAAAATGTTCGGAACAATGCTTAATGAAAAGCTGGGCAAAATTACATTTTGGCTGTTCCTGATCGGCTTCCATTTGACCTTCTTCATCCAGCATTTCCTTGGGTTGATGGGCATGCCGCGCCGCATTTATACATTCCTGCCTGGACAGGGTCTCGACACCGGAAACTTGATCAGTACGATTGGCGCAATATTTATGGCAGTTGCGGTCATTGTCCTGCTGGTTAACATCATCATGACAAGCGTCAAAAATGAGCGCGTCGGGAATGACCCATGGGGAGACGGCCGTACACTTGAGTGGTCTATTTCATCTCCACCGCCGTTTTATAACTTCAAGCAATTGCCGCTTGTCCGCGGCTTGGATGCTTACTGGCTCGAAAAGATGGAAGGTAAGAAAGCTTTGGCACCTGCTGAACCGCTTGGTGACATCCATATGCCGAATTCATCTTTCATTCCTTTCGTGATTTCACTCGGTTTGTTCATTGCTGCCTTTGGAGCAATGTACCGTGAAGATTACGGCTGGGGTCTCCCAGTGTTGATAGTGGGAATGGGAGTTACTCTTGGAGCGATGTTCTTCCGTTCCATTAAAGATGATCACGGATTCCATATCCATAAAGAAGATTTGATTGATGACAATGACAAGGGGGTAAAGGCATAATGCACGCTGAAGAAAAATTCACGTATGAGACTTGGCCTGCTTCGCCTGAACGGGCAACCCTCGAAGGGAAAAATAAATTTTTAGGTTTCTGGTTATTCTTAGGGGGAGAGACGGTATTGTTTGCCTCTCTCTTTGCGACCTACCTTGCTTTGAAGGATAAGGTGCCCGATGCGGAACAAGCATTGGCAAAGGATATTTTTGAACTTCCGCTTACGTTTGCGGCAACGATGATTCTGTTGACCAGCTCACTGACAAGTGTTTATGCAATGTATCATATGAAAAATTTCAACTTTCAAAAGATGCAGCTCTGGTTTGGGCTTACTGTATTGCTGGGCGCTGCGTTCCTCGGGCTTGAAATTTACGAATTCAATCATTATGTGCACAAATTTCACCATACGTTTACAAGCAGTGCCTTCGGGTCAGCGTTCTATACGCTGGTAGGTTTCCACGGGGCACACGTTGCCTTCGGGCTCCTGTGGATCCTTACTTTGATGATCCGAAATGGAAAACGGGGATTGACCCTTTATAATGCTCCAAAGTTTTATGTTGCCAGCCTTTACTGGCACTTCATTGACGTTGTGTGGGTATTTATCTTTACAGTAGTTTATTTAATGGGAATGGTGGGATAAACTGATGGCGAATCAACATCCAAGTTCAGGGAACCCAAGAGTAGACATTGAATATCGGCGCAAAAAAAGTGCTGAAGAGATGAGATACCAGATCGTTTCCTTCTCAATGATGATTTTCTTGACACTTGTGGCGTTTGTTGCAGTTGGCGTTGAACAGTTCACCAACTGGTTCACAGTCCCGTTTATTATGCTTTTGGCTGTCATCCAGGTAATCTTTCAGCTGTATTACTTCATGCACATGAGCCACAAAGGCCATGAGGCACCGTCTTTGTTCCTGTATTCCGGAGTATTGGTCGGGGCATTGACAATTCTCGCTTTTTCAACGATCGTCTGGTGGTAATCATTGTTCTTTGAACTACACCAATAAAAAATCGGCTTTCATGCCGATTTTTTTTATGCGGCTCTATGCAAATGTTGGAATGGCTGTTTCATTGCAGACAAATTCACGAAAACGTATAATTAACGTACAAAGTAAAGTTACAGTTCGGCCAGCATGGGCACTATTAATGAGGTGATAGGATGCTTTCTCTTGATATATTTGGATTCCGGGCAATGTGGAGCCCGTTCTATTTTTTGTTTCTTGCCGCGGTCCTTGCAATCTATTATTTGGCTGTGTTTAAGCATTATGGCCTCTTCAGGAATGGTGAAGCAGCCACTCGGAAAAATGCCGTTTATTTCACTGTCTCAATCGTACTGCTTTATATTATTAAGGGCTCTCCTTTAGATTTGCTCGGGCACATCACTTTTTATGCCCATATGATCCAGATGGCTGTTCTCTATTTGGTTATTCCGCCATTGATGATCTTTGGCATTCCACATTGGGTTTGGAGATCTGTACTGGGGCTGCGGGTCGTAAAACCGCTGTTCAGGCTGTTCACCCGGCCTTTAATAGCACTAATCGTTTTTAACGGTGTCTTTTCCTTTTACCATATTCCGCTCATCTTTGATGTGGTCAAAACGGATATGTGGCTCCATGCCGGATATACGACCTTGCTGTTTATCCTGGCGATTTGCATGTGGTGGCCGTTGCTGAATGAGCTTCCGGAATTTCAGACTCTGACCGGCATTAAAAAGATTGGTTATATATTCGCTGATGGCATCCTGCTTACACCTGCGTGTGCTTTGATCATTTTTGCGGATGCCCCCATGTATGCCAGCTTTTCAGATCCGCAGGCATGGGCAGCAGCGCTGGAGCTCTGTGTTCCTTCCACTACCCTGTCTTCACTGAATTTGAGCGGGCCAGAAACATTTAGTTCGATGTCACTCCTCCTTGATCAACAGCTGGGTGGCGTCATCATGAAAATCATCCAGGAGATTGTTTATGGTGTCATTCTGGCACAGACCTTTTTCAGCTGGTACAGGAAAGAACAGGAGCAGACATACTGCGAAGGGGTTAATGGTTACAAGCCGCCCCAAATCGCGGAATGAAGAAAACTCGCCCATTGGCGGGTTTTTTTCATAGAAAGATGCAGCATACAGCACATATCATCAGTATTGAAAAAAAAGGATTGCTCCACTACAATAAACTTTGAGTTATAAAAAAGAGAGAGAGGAAGTTCATATGAATTCAGTTCCCGTTTTGCCTACAATCAGCACTACATTCATTGTCCTCAGCGCGATTTGTGTCGCGATTGGATGGGCGCAAATAAAGCAGCGCAAGCTTGAAGCCCATAAGAAAACAATGATACTTGCTGCTGTTTTTGCAGTCATTTTCTTTGTCATTTATGCCTCAAGAACCATTTTTATCGGGAATACCTCATTCGGCGGCCCTGATGAAATTAAAATCTATTATACTGTATTTTTGATATTCCATATCTCCCTTGCCACAACTGGTGCTGTTCTCGGCATCATTTCACTTGTGACAGGATTTAAAAACAACCTGGAACGGCATCGTAAACTCGGTCCGATAACAAGCACTGTCTGGTTTTTTACAGCCATTACCGGTGTTGCAGTGTACCTGCTTCTATACGTGATTTACAAAGGCGGCGAAACAACGTCAGTAATAAAAGCCATTCTTGGTTTCTAGCATTCAGCCAATCATCATAAATTAAAGATCAGTGCCGAAATTACGGCACTTTTTTTATTTTGATAAAGGAATACTGGAGGCTTGCCGAGAAATAATTGAGTAGCAAAGGAGAGAGAGACATGGAATTAAAAGTACTGACTGAAAAAGATTATATTGAATCGATGAAACTATCGATGTACGCTTTCCAATACGAGATACGTGAGGAGGAAATTCCGAAACGCAAAGAGATGCTGAAAAAGCATCATGTTCTCGGAGTCTGGGATCATGGGAAGCTTGCATCAAAGCTCCACCTGCTTTCTTTGAAAGTGACGATGGGGGAAAAAGAATGGGAAATGGGCGGGATTGCCGGGGTTGCAACATATCCTGAATACAGAAGGGCGGGGTGTGTAACAACACTGCTGACTGCATCGTTAAAAGAAATGCAAGCCCGTCGGCAGATCGTGTCTTTCCTTCATCCGTTTGATATCGGCTTTTACCGGAAATATGGCTGGGAAATTATTTCGGACAATAAAAAAATTACAATTGAAAACAAAGATCTTAAAATGCTGGATGCTCCGGCTGGAACGGTTAGAAGGTATAAAAAGGAGGATTACCCCGAGGCCATCGAGGCCGTGTACGGGCAATACTCGAGAAAATACTCGGGCATGCTGGTAAGGGACCGTGATTGGTGGCTCAATAATATTTTCCACAACGAAACTGCTGCTGTTTTTTATAATGGGAAAAACGAAGCGCGGGGATATATTATCTATGAAATGAAGGACAGGATAATGGAAGTCCGTGAATATGTCGCTCTTGACCATCATGCAAAGGTTAGTCTGTGGAACTTTATTTGCCAGCATGACTCGATGGTTGGCAAAGTAAACATGCATGTATCTGCCCACGAATCATTCCCGTACTTCCTGAAGCAGCCTAAGGTGTCGACTGAAATTTATCCTTATTTCATGGGCAGGATTGTGGATGCAGAAACATGCCTTGATCAGTACCCTTTTTCGGACACGGATGGACAGGTGTTTCTTCATATCACTGATCAGTACGCCCCGTGGAATGATGGTTCCTATTTACTGTCGGGAAACGAAGTGAAAGCCTTCAGGCAAAAAACGGGCAGCGCCTGCACGACACCGCCAAAGAGGGGGCTCCATCTGAAAATAAATGCTGTTTCTGCGATGTTGTTTGGTTATAAAACCCCAGGGGAGTTATATGAAATGGGTGAAATGCAGGGACCTGAGAGTGAACTGTTGGAGCTTGAGAAAAAAATCCCTCCGGTGAAGCCATTTTTCTATGACTTTTTTTAAAACCAAAATATAAAGCGGGTCTGCCAGACCCGCTTTTATATTTTAAAGTTAATTTTGATCATGCCTGCCTCTTTTGCAGAGTTATAGGCAATAATAATCAAAGGTCCGATGAAGATTCCGGCAATGCCAATGATTTTTAATCCAAGATACATAGCCACGAGCGTGGAAAGCGCTGATAAACCGATGTGGCTTCCCATCACTTTCGGTTCTACTGTCCTTCGGATGATCAGGACTGCTGCAGCAAGTATTGCGAGCTGGCTACCCAGGGCAATGTCACCGGTCAGAAGGTGAAAAAGCGCCCACGGACCGAGTATGATGAAAGTGCCAAAAACCGGGATAAAATCAATCAGCCAGATGAACAAGGCCATAAACAGTGCTATGTCAGGCACAATCAAAAGCAGGCCCAAGAATGAAACAATAAAAATGATTACACTGACCAGTAGCTGGGCTTTAATGAAACCGAACAGTACATAAGAAAGGCGGGAGGTCATGAATCTCACTTTATCAGCTGTTTTCTCTGTTAAATGGCTGTATATTGCCTGGCGCAGTCGCGGCAAATCGAGCAGGAGCAGGAACAATGCAATTAAATAAACGAGAAAGCTGACTAAGTAATTTGGTATATTCGTAATCCATGTTTTCAAGTTATTGATATTGATATAGGCAATTAAGTCATTTCGAATATTTATCAGAAACTCTTCTGCCCTTCGGCTAATATCATCTACTAATTCGTCAGGAAGATTTTTTGCTTCCTCAATGAAACGGGCTTCTGTATTAAACCATATATTTGTCAACTCATTTAAATACAGTGGTGCGTTTTCAACCATTTTAACTGCCTCTGTAATTACTTTGGTGGCAATAAAATAACCAGAGACCCCAATAAAAAGCACAAAGAGTATAAAGATAATGAGGACTGACAGCCTGCGTGTGATCTTTAGCTGCTTATGCAAATACCTTACGGCCGGTTCAAGAAACAGCGCCGAAACAAATGCGATGATCAGCGGAAATGAAACCGGTAAAATGACGTAAGACAGTGCTGCTGTGACCGCCGTTCCCAGCAGGATGAACACTGCTCTTTTTGAAACATATCTCCTCAGCTCGGCCACTCCTTCCCCATCAAAACTTGCACCGCAGCAACTCAAATATGATTAGCAATTCCCGGAAATATTGAACAAAACAACGGTCTGGCAATAAGAAACGGCCTGTTTTCAAAAACAAAGAACAATTAAATTATACAGTGCATTTAATATTATAAACCTTAAAATGAATCAACTGGTTACCTGCGAATATTTATATTATGGGCGGTGTCATTGATGCAACAGGAAACATTGAATTCTTCGCTAAAAGAACGCTGCACCGTGATATGCGCAATTGTTCTCGCAGCTGTTTGCGAAAGCCCATGGTTTACTCCTTCACGCTCAGTCGCAAAGGGCATTTTCCCTTCTTTAAAAAATAACCTGTACTCACATAAAGGAATCTTTGTCAGGATCCATCAAAATTCAATCGAAGTCACATTTTGTGTCCATGCACTTGAAGGCATTTCGGGGATTTTGGACCAGGCGAAACAGCTGCAGCAGACCATTCACGAAGAAATCTATCATTTTACGGGCTGTTGTGCAAATAAAATTGATATCATGATCGATGGATTCATAATGTAATGCAACGAAAAGACGCATGGAAACATGCGTCTTTTTGTGAATGCCGGAAGGGCCATTCAAGCGCCGGGCCTGCACCCGTGGGTCCGCTTGTTATAAGGCGAACTTTTCAACTTCCGCCTTTACATCGCCAATGATTTTTTCGCACTGGCTTACGAGTGAATTGGGGAAATGCTCGCCTTCCCCGTATTCAACTCCAAACGGGTAATAATGCTTTCCCAGCAATGGAGTCATCAGTTGGATAACTGCCTTGTGAGCGCCTACATCACCCTCAACCGTATAACCTTGAAGCCGAAGATAGTAGACTCCCTCTTTTAGCTCAAATTTTTTGTCGTATGTAACCCTCTCGTAATCCCATTGTCCTTCCCTGACCAATCCGAAGCTGTCCATCACTTCGTCCAGACGGTGTAAGTCCGCTTTTAAATTATCCAGACCGGTGTTTTCAAATTTCATCCATATCCCTCCTAAAAGCACACTGCAGTTAAAATGTGTAAACATCATGCCATCAAGTTATCTCAGTTTCAATCATAGTAAAAAAAACTGAAAGTTGCAATGAATATATTAGTTAGAATTCTCTGTTGAATTTGTTATAAAGGCAAAACAAATATAGGTTGATATTATTAATAAATTCTTTCTGCTGCACCATTTTCGTATGCTTCTATTAATAAGAAACAGATAAATGATATAATAATTATTAAATAAGCACATATAATGAGAGAAAAGATGATCGAGAGGAGGTTGCCCCCTGCGTACATTGTTCAGAATACTTTTGTTTGTTTCTGTATTTTTATTGATCGGACTTTATTTTGGTTTTACTAATGAAAATGAAGACAAGCTGTTAACCAATGAAAAATCGGTTCCAAAAATGGATGATACTCTCGGGCAGCCTATGAATAACGGGCAGAAGGTACAGGATGAGGCGAAGCAGCCCGCGGAAGGCATTGCCTCATTAATGGGAAAGGATATTCAGGCACTGAAAGCGGCTTTGGGTGAACCAGCCAGGATTGACCCCAGCGCGTATGGTTTTGAATGGTGGATCTATAACCAGGACCTGTCCAACTATGTTCAGGCGGGTGTTTTGGACGGACGGGTTGTGAGTATGTATGGGATTGGGCCGGATGTGAATGTGGCCCCGTTCAAAATTGGCCAGCCTGTCGAGGAAATTTTTGCGCTCAATATAATCCAAACAGACATTTCGTTTGAGTACCAGGATAGCTCATTCAAGTTTGAGCTGTCAGAAGAAGATATGAATGCACGTCCGCTTGTACAAATGGGAAGCTTTTTTGCCCAGCTTCATTTTGATAAATTCACCGGATCCCTGTCGAGCATCCGGTTTTTGGATGGGGAAACCTTGATCAAACAAAGGCCGTACGAAATGGTTTACCGGGGAAATTTAATCGAAGCTGAAACGGTTGATGGACAAGCCTGGCTTCCAATTGAGGACGGCACTGAACAGCAAATTCTGGATATCACCAACGTGATCAGGCTGCGCCACAAATTAGAGCCGCTCAAATGGGATGATAAAACCGCTGAAGTTGCCTATGCACATAGCCGGGATATGCAGGAATCAAATTATTTTTCCCATACATCCAAGAAATACGGCAGCATCTCAGACCGTCTCAAAGCAGCTGATATTGCCTACCAGTCCGCAGGCGAAAATATCGCTGCCAACTATACAGACGCACCTGCTGTTGTGGAGGGCTGGCTTAATAGCAAAGGGCACCGCGAAGCTTTGTTAAACGAGAAATTTACTCATCTTGGAGTAGGAGTTTACCAAAAGCATTACACCCAGAATTTCATTAAGCGGTGGGAAGACTAATATCAAGAATAATCAGGAGCCCCGTTTCCGAACCGGGGCTCCTGTTTCAATTTTTTCCCTCTATTCGCCCTACCTGGAAGTATCCTTCCTTCCAGTTGCCGTAAAAACGGACATGTTCACCTGGCGTTATTTCAGGAAATGTGGCTCCCTCTCTGATTGGCGTAATTTTTTTGACAGTCAAGATCTTATCATCAGTCTGCACCTTTATGTTCAGAACATGGTTGAAACGGTGATAATAAAAACGTTCCCGTGCTTCTGTGAGTTCGAGGATTTTACCGGTGATCACCGCCTCCTCTGGTACATGTTCAAGTTGGAGCCATTTTTCATGGTTCTCCCGTATTTCCTTTCTTGTGAGCCAGTAAAAATAGATGAAGATGATTGGAATCACAATTGCTGTTACCATGGGTAACTCCCTATTTCATGTCTTTTTTTACTACAAAAAAACTTCCGGTTGCGTATGCGATCTTTGTCCCGTCTGCACGGTACATATCGGCCCCAAGGACCATCGTTTTTGTCCCCCGGTGAATAAACCTAGCTTCACATCGCAACGATTCCCCCAGACCCGGAGCTATATAGTGGACGTTCAATTGGGTCGTAACGGCACCATATTCCTCGGGAAGAATGTAATTGGCGAGTGTTCCCATGGCGGTGTCGATTACGGTTGCCGTAACGCCTCCATGTACAATTCCCAATGTATTGCTCAGGAAAGGGGTGACTGGAATGTCAATTTTGCAAAGCTCATCTTCTACTGAACGATCCATGTGCAGAATGCCGTCAATATATGTACTCTTCTTTTTCGCAAGTTTGTCTTTGACACCCTCGAGCATTGAAGCAATTACATGTAAATCTTGTTCTCCCGCATTTTCGACACACTGCTTCAACAATTGCTGCAAATCCCTGTCCATTAACGATACCTCTTTCGTCATTATGTACTATTCATTTTAACATTTATTGTGAAAATGTACGGATTGAATATACCTGTAATAATGCATTTTTGTACAGGGCCATTCTGCCCCTTCCACGAATGCAGGTTTCAGCTGCTCACCATTTGCCATAAAATTCATACGTTAATATAGGCACTTGTTTTGCAGAGGTGAACTAGATGGCTAAAAAAAATCTTCATCCGTCTGTTAAAAAATTCAAGGAGTTTGTTAAATCCAACCCTAAAATTATTCAGGAGGTAAGGTCTGGCAAGGCAACATGGCAGGAGCTTTATGAGGAATGGTATTTGCTCGGGGAAGACGACCCCCGCTGGCACCTGGACAATGAGCGAAAACCAGAACCATCCGGGGAAGAACAGAAAATGGACTGGTACTCAAAAATATTGGGTGCAGTGAAAAACATGGATCCGGATAAGCTTCAGTGGCAAATTAATAATATCAGCCAGGCTTTGTCCGCCTTGCAGGGGGTAATCGCCCAGTTTCAGGGGCAATCAAAATCGAATCCCATTCCTGAGAAAGAGGGGCCGAAGCATCCGTTTCTCTTCAGAAAAGATTGATTAAGGGAGATTGACCGATGAGGAAAGACGTTCTGGATGTATTGAACCAGCGCAAGGATTTAAAGGATTTTGTCAGGGTACAGCCCCAATGGTACCGAAAATTGACAAGAAATCCGCAGGATTTCGAGGCGCTCGAGATTGCCGCGTTGCATCATTATGAAAAAACAATCCCGCATCAGGTACAGAAATTCTCGAACGGGATCCAGATGGCATCCATGATGATGCATATGTTCAACAGCATGAATTCCCAATCGTGAAAAAGCT
This sequence comes from Bacillus sp. T33-2, assembly GCF_002860205.1. Taxonomy (GTDB): domain Bacteria; phylum Bacillota; class Bacilli; order Bacillales; family Cytobacillaceae; genus T33-2. Next base: position 194,112 of record NZ_PGVB01000010.1, on the reverse strand, counting down.
TTCTCACATGAGGAAGCTTTTGTTTTTACAGCAGATCCATGTTAAAATTGGATTTGGAGGTGGGCGGACATTGCTTGCTACAATGGAAAGAGTAGAGCTGCTGGATACAGCAGGCCAGCTAGTGCAAATGATTCTGGAGTCTGAAACTGCCGAGCATTACCGGCAATGTTTATATAGGTTGCAAAACAGTGAAGAATCGCAAAGAAAGATTGCCACTTTCATGTCCATGAAGGAAAGGTATGAAGAAGTGCAGCGGTTCGGAAAGTACCATCCTGATTACAGAGAAGTCATGGGCGCAATCCGGACTGTAAAACGGGAAGTAGATCTGGATGAGCTTGTGGCGGATTTTAAAAAGGCAGAAAACGAGCTTCAGAGCCTTTTGGATGAAATCAGCATCATAATTGGCCGCTCAGTATCGGACAATGTGAAAGTACCTACCGGGAACCCATACTTTGACAGCTTATCCAGCTGCGGCGGAGGCTGCGGCAGCGGCGGAGGTTGCAGCTGTTCTGCATAATAATAATGCACGGGCATCCATGCCTGTGCTTTTTTAGTGCTTAAAACCGCCGGGATCTAATCGGATACAGTCCTGGCACTGATTGCCGCAGCAGAACATCTTTCTCTGGGGCACAAAAAAACGATGCCGGTAGACATAAACGGGGCCATCAAGCCTGACAAAAACCGTGTTGCAATGCAATTTTTTCCCTTTCATTGCCGCGGCTGCGCTTAAACGGAGCGCTTTGCCGATTTCATCCTGGCCATGGCCGGGTGCTGGTTCAATATACAGAAACGGGATGCCGGCGGTTTTTTTATAATAAGCCGATTTTATGGCCTCCAATTGGTTAAGGCCTGCTATGAAATGGTTCCAAACAACTGAAAGATCCATAAAATCACCTGTTTTTTTAATTATCATATTCACAAAAATCTAAAGGTTCAAACGAAACGGTTTTCTGGATACTTCACAAAAAGTATTGCTGTATGCTAGAATGATGAAAAGCTAACGTTTTCAGAAGGGGAAAGAATATGATAGGACAGAGGCAGGGTGTAATCGTCTGGCTTTATTCGTTGAAGCAGGCGAAAATGTTGAGGAAATTTGGAAATGTCCATTACGTTTCTCGAAGGCTGAAATATGTAGTTTTATATTGCGATCTGGAAGACACGGATTCACTGATGGGGAAAATAAAATCCTATTCATTTGTTAAAAAGGTTGAGCCTTCATATAAACCATTTTTGAAAATGGAATTTGAGAATAAAGCTCCGGACAAAGCGAAAGAGTATGACTACAAAATGGGCATTTAAAAAGCGGGATGCATGCATCCCGCCTTTTCTTTGTTCCCAAGATGAAATTTGAAAAAAATTGGCTGACGTTGCTGTTTAGTTTTGGTATTTTTAAAGAAGGCGGAAGAAACAGTTTTTCGTGCCAATAAGAAAAAACCCTGCAATTTTGCAGGGTCCTTCTATATCCCTTTTACAGGATAGAAGGCAAAGGGAGAGGAGAAACCGGAGGAAGAACTTATGGGGAAACGTAAGTCTTCTCCGCGGTTGGCAACAACATCCTCGAATTGATGTTGTTAATGTCATTATTTCCACAATGAATGGAGTTATACACATTTTTCGACGAATTTTTTAAAATAAGTAACTTCCATACCATTATTTTAGGAAAATTAATTCGATGTATGGTCATTTTGGCACGGTATTGGATACATATTTTTCATTGTGGTAGGATAATGGGAGAATCGGATATTTGTGGAATAGCGGGGATTTTTATGAGAGTGGTATCAGGGGATTTAAAAGGACGGGCGTTGAAAGCCGTCCCTGGAAATACGACCAGGCCGACGACCGATAAAGTGAAAGAAGCGTTATTCAATATGATCGGTCCATATTTTATAGGCGGTTTGGGACTGGATTTATTCGCAGGCAGCGGCGGCCTTGGAATCGAAGCGTTAAGCCGGGGGCTTGATAAAGTGATTTTTGTCGACCGGGACGGGAAAGCGGTTCAGGTTGTCAATGAAAACATCAGGGCCTGCGGTCTGGAAGACAAGAGTGAAATATACCGAAACGATGCTGAAAGGGCGCTTAAAGCAGTGCAAAAGCGGGATCTTCAATTCAATTATATTTTCCTGGACCCGCCATATAAAAAACAGCAGCTCGTCAAGCTTCTGCAGCTCATTGAGGAACAAGGGCTCGCTGCACCTCAGGGAACTATCGTATGTGAGCACAGCTCGGATATCAAGCTGCCGGAATCAATAGGCGCATTATCAAAGGTGAAACATGAAACATATGGAATTATAGGCATTACGATTTTTAAGCTGGGTGTTGATGAAAAGGGGGAAGCATGAAGTGACGAGAATTGCTGTCTGTCCCGGGAGTTTCGACCCGATTACATACGGACATTTAGATATCATAACAAGGGGTGCCAGAGTCTTTGGGGAGGTGTATGTAGTTGTCCTGAACAACTCTTCAAAGAATCCCCTTTTCTCTGTTGAAGAAAGGATCAGCCTCATTAGACAAGTTACAAAGGATATTCCCAATGTAAAAATCGATTCATTCCAGGGCCTGCTTGTCGATTACGCAAAAACTGTGAACGCCAACGCTATCATCCGGGGACTGCGGGCGGTGTCCGACTTTGAATATGAAATGCAAATCACCTCCATGAACAGGGTCTTGAATGAAGATATTGAAACCTTTTTTATCATGACGAACAATCAATTTTCCTTCCTGAGTTCAAGCATTGTGAAAGAGGTAGCAAAATACGGAGGAAATATATCTGAGCTTGTACCCCCGGTGGTCGAGCAAGCGCTTATAAAAAAGTTTGCCTGAACGTCAAACAGAAAAACGAGCACAGCCCCGTGCTCGTTTTCATTTTTTTTCAGAAGAGTATATCCTTTGCCAGAGCAGGAAAACGTAAATACAAAGTGCCGCAATCGTGACGAGAGGGCCTGCAGCAGCGATTGCCTGGTGAACTTCCGCAAGCCTGTTCCCGCCATCCAAAATTCCGCTGGCAACTACGGCGTTCGACGTATTCTCTGATCCAAAAAAACGTACGTAAACAGGGTTCCATAGAATCAATGAATAAAAACTGGCAAAAAACCCATGAACGATCCTTGCAAAGAAAAATGGCTGAAAACGGATGTCAGTCTGGGCGAGGATGCTTGCAACCTGGGCTTGGACACTGAAACCACTGAAGGCAAGGACAAAGCTCGTGATCATCGCCTGCTGCATCAGTGTCGCATCCTTCACCTGGCTTGTCATCTGGCTACCGAGGGTAATCTCGAATAATCCGGAAATGAAAGGGAGGCTCAAGTTCTCCGTCATTCCCATCACACCGAGAAACATATTGAACAATTGTGCTAAAAAGGCAGTAATATGCAAATTAAAAAGAAGTTTATTGATTACCGAAAATAAAATAATAAATCCGCCGATCATCAACAGTGTCTGGATGGATGACATAACAGCATCCCCCAGCAATTTTCCAATTGGGCGGTTGTCTTTGATCCTTGTCTGGTGTAACGCTGAAAATGCTGCCCTAATCGAACGGTTCTTTTCCGAGCCATCCCGCAGTTCTTCATTTCTTCCGTAAAATCTCATTAACAGGCCGACGCTGATGTTGCCAAGATAATGTGCAACAGCAAGCATTGCACCTAAATGGACATTTCCAAAAAATCCGATCGATACAGCACCGAATATGAATAGTGGATTGGATGAATTAGTAAATGAGACGAGCCTTTCTGCTTCTATCCTTGAGAGTTGGCCTTCCTGCCTTAGCCTGGCTGACAATTTTGCTCCTGAAGGGTACCCTGAGGCCATCCCCATTGCCCATACAAACCCGCCAACCCCCGGTACCCCAAACAGTGGCCGCATCAACGGTTCAAGCAGCACACCGATAAACCTCACAACTCCGAATCCGATCAGCATTTCGGAAATGATAAAAAATGGGAGCAGAGAAGGAAAAACAATTTCCCACCACATTTTCAGGCCTCTGGTGGAAGCTTCAAATGATTCTTGTGGGAACGAGATGAGCGAGACTGCCATAATCGTTACAGACAAGGCAAGGACAATCGTTTTAAGTTTAGACAGAAACACTGTTAATCCTCCCTCCAGCGGGTATACTGCTGTGAAACTTGCCCGTTCAGTGATAAAATAAAGTGAAACTCCAATCAGTAGGGGGTTTTCTCCATCCCCCACTGATTGTTAGCTGAACCAATCGGGCTTTTACGTGCAGTTATCCCCCACCTATGCTGCTTCGATTACTCAGAGCATACAGGTGGGGTTTTACTGCCCGTTAATGCGGGATAAAATCTATTAAACAGGAACAGATCATGCAGAGGCGTCTTTGTCCATTAACATACTGTGGATGTACCAAAAAAGTCGGCTGCAGTGTACATCGGTTCCGTAAGGCGGCTGCCCTGTAGGCGCGGGCCTGCCCCCTTGTCCTCATATAAATCAATATACTCACGGAACGATAAAATAGACCATAAAAAGCCATTACATATCACTCTGGAAGAGGAGGAAGTGATTTGCTGCGTCCAAAAATTGGTTTAGCACTGGGGTCGGGAGGTGCCAGGGGATTTGCCCATCTTGGCGTGATCAAAGTACTGAAGGATGAGGGAATCCCGATCGATCTGATTGCCGGTAGCAGCATGGGGGCGATGGTCGGCTGCTTTTACGGGGCAGGCCTTGATGTTGAGCGGCTTTACAAATTATCCAGGGTATTCAAAAGGAAGTATTATCTTGATTTCACAGTTCCAAAAATGGGTTTTATCGCCGGAAAAAAGGTTAAGGAATTGATTCGGATATTCACTCATAACAAGAGGATTGAGGAGCTGGACATTCCTGTTGGGATAGTTGCTACCGACCTCGTTTCCGGTGACAAGGTCGTGTTTCGCGACGGGCCAATCGCCGAAGCTGTGCGGGCGAGCATTGCGATACCAGGCATATTTGTCCCCGAGAAGCTGAATGGCCGCCTCCTTGTCGACGGCGGGGTCGTTGACAGGGTGCCGGTATCGGTTGCCAAGGCAATGGGGGCAGATATTGTAATCGCTGTCGATGTATCGCATGTAAAGACTAACACAGAAATCACTTCGATTTATGACGTGATCATGCAAAGCATAGATATTATGCAGATGGAACTGGTGGCAAACAGGGAAATAGCTTCGGATGTGATGATCAGGCCGAGGGTTGAAATGTACAGTTCCAGGGCATTTACAAATATTGAAGACATCATTTATATAGGAGAAGAAGAAACTAAAAAGCAGATTGCCAAAATTAATAGTGTGATCGAGCATTGGAAGGAGCCTCAATAAGAATGAGCAGAAAAGCCTCATTTCGCCTTACCATCCTGGCAGCAGTGCTGCTTTTGGCAAGTGCGTTTTACTATCTTCCTTATTATGTATCCAAGCCAGGCATGGCAAAGGAGCTGGAACCAATAATAGAAGTCGAAGGCGGCTATGAGGAAGAGGGCAGCTTCATGCTGACAACAGTCAGGATGGGCAGGGCAAATATTTATTCATATGTCATCGCACACTTCAGCAAATACCAGGAGATATACAAACTGGAAGAAATACGGCCGGAGCATGAAACGGATGAACAATACACCGCCCGCCAGCTGCATTTAATGGATAACTCAAAATACACCGCCATGGAAGTGGCATACAAAGAAGCAGGCAAGCCTGTGGATTATCACTTTAATGGGATATATGTCGTAAGTGTTGTGCCAGGCATGCCGGCGGACGGGAAACTGGAAGTCGGTGACCAGCTATTCGGGGTAGACGGAACGGAGTTTCAGTCTTCACAACAATTTATCGAGTATGTTACGGGCAAAAAAGAGGGGGAAAAGGTAGAGATTGCATTTAAACGCAATGGCAAAAAAAGGACAGTATCAATACCAGTGAAGCGTTTTGACAATCGCAGTGAACGAGTGGGAATTGGAATTGTCCCTGATGACGACAAGGAAATCATTGTAGAGCCTGAGGTCAAAATGAAAACAGACGAAATCGGCGGCCCGTCAGCCGGATTGATGTTTTCTTTGGAAATATATAATCAGCTTACGAAAGAAGATTTTACAAAAGGGTATCAGATTGCTGGCACTGGAACAATCTCATCTGACGGGACAGTGGGCAGGATTGGAGGAATAGAGCAGAAAATCATTGCAGCCGACAAGTCGGGAGCTGAAATCTTCCTCGCCCCAGCTGAAAATGGAGCAGAGGATTCAAATTACAACGTGGCAGTCAAAACGGCACGCGACATTGACACAAAAATGAAAATCATCCCGGTCGATACTTTTGATGATGCTGTTTCATATCTGCAAAAATTAAAAGAAAAAACAAGCTGAAACAAATCCAGCTCGTTTTTTTACTTATCGATAAAAATCGGCGGATGGGTGAAATCCTGTTTCAGTAAGAGCTGCTGCCCGGGCCCATTGACACCGAGCGCGTAAATTTTTGACGACCTGACGTCAAGTTCAATGTCGGGCTCTTTGTAGGACGAAAGCTTGGATATGACGGGAAGCGCAAGATGGCTTTTGTTTCTATTTAAATAGTCCCTGCCTTTAGCCGTCATTCCCAGCAGCCTTAAATAGGAAGCTTTTTCGCTTACGGACACCATTTCATGCTTTTTCGAATTTGTTAATACATGTACACAGGCACGCTGAAGCCTTGTCCAAGTGTAACGTTTTGTTTTGATCCGTTCCATAAAATCATTAAACGATGATGCTTCCAAGGCCGCCTGGCAAAGGCGGTTCTCGAGCCCTTCCTCGATTTCATAAATCTCTCTCAATTCTGAAGGGCTTGTTTGCAGCAATTTGTACTTGAGAAGCGGCCAATAATTCTCCCAGGAGTGAAACTGGCCCAACATGTTTTTGTATTGTATGAGCAGCGTGTATGTGGAGGAGGGGACGAATTGTTTGATGAGGCTGCTCTCATCCGTTTCAGACAGTGCTTTTCTGATGCTCGTGGCACTCGCGATGGATTCGGATGCGAAATGTTCATCATGGTAGTCAGCGTTTTTTCTCGTTACAGTAAAAGCTGCCATCTGGCTTTTTTGTTTCCGGATTGCCATGACATATTGAAGGCCAAGAATATTATTGGGCCTGGATAAATCGATCAATCCTTTATGCGATGACAAGGCTTGAAAGCTCAAAGAAATCGCTTTTGGATAGCTTACACCGGTGGCTGAGTTCTTTTTTACAAGGCTTTGAAATTGGTCATTGTTTTGTTCAAGGAACGCTGCTGTGTCGGTAAAAGCCTGGATATCCCCCGATTCACTCCCAAAGCAGAGGAATTTGCAGCCGGAGGCACCAAGGATGGATACTGCACCATTTGCAAACGTTTCAGCTTTTTGGGTGGCAAACTTATATGGCAGCTCAAATACGAGATCTACACCTGCGAGCAGGCTCATTTCCGTCCGGCTCCACTTTGAAACGAGCGCAGGTTCGCCGCGCTGCAGGAAATTTCCGCTCATTACGGCAATTACAACATCAGCGCCCGATATCTCCTTCGCCATTTGAAGGTGGAAAGCATGTCCGTTATGGAAAGGATTATATTCTACAATTACACCAACTGCATTCATAGTGCCTTCTCCTTTATAAAAATAAATTCTAAAGCATTGCAAAGAGTTTAAACGACGGGTATTATGTGAACATTATAGTGTAAAGAAAAAACATTGACAAATGGTTATACGAAAGCTATAATTACCTTTGTTGCCTTGGGGTGATTCTATGAAATGGACAATAAGTCAGTTACAAAAATATCGAAGCAAGGATTTTCCGATCGACGAAACCGTCAATGTTGATGAGATCAAGGAGACTGATCCGTCAATTCGCAAGGTATCTCCGATGCATATAACTGGAAGAGCGGATATAAGCGCCACGAAAGTGACATTCCATTTGCATATAGAAGGTTATCTGATCCTTCCTTGTTCTCGAACATTAGTTGACGTTAATTATCCAATCGATGTTGAAACAACAGAAACCTTCCTTCTCAACGGCCACGATTACGAGACTGAAGAGGAGGTTCATCAGGTAAAAGGTGATGTGGTTGACCTTCAGCCAGTCATCAGGGAAATCCTTTTGCTTGAGGTTCCGATGCAAGTGTTTTGCGAGGAAGACACGAGCCAAAAAGGGGCGCCCCAGTCAGGTAAGGATTGGGAAGTCATCCATGAGCAGGAAAAGAAGGAAAAAGTGGATCCCCGGCTAGCCGGACTTGCAAAGTTTTTCGAGGAACCTGGTTCCTCGCGGGATTGAAACTCTTAAGGAGGTGGGAATAATGGCTGTACCATTTAGAAGAACGTCCAAAACTGCGAAAAGAAAACGCCGTACTCATTTTAAATTACAAGTTCCAGGTATGGTAGAATGCCCAAACTGCGGTGAAATGAAACTTGCTCACCGTGTGTGCAAGGCTTGCGGAACATACAAAGGTAAAGAGGTTGTAAACGACTAATTTACTTACATAAAAGCACAGGATGCGAAAAGCACCCTGTGCTTTTATTGCTTTTCGGGAACCTTGGCCTTTTGGCAAAAGAGGGAAATTGTTAAAATGAATTAACAATGCTGAATGGACCTGGAGGATTAAAATGGAGCCGTACATAATTTCAGAAGAAAAACCAGGCTTGCTGCTATTTACAATCAACAGGCCAGAAAAAAGAAATGCCGTGAATTATGAGGTGATGGATGGCCTTGAAAAAGCAATTGACAGGGCAGCACAGGCTGATATAAAAGCCCTGGGGATTACCGGGGCCGGCAGCCGGGCATTTTGTTCAGGCGGCGATTTATCCGCCTTCCACCAGCTAATGACGGAAGAACAGGCATATGAAATGCTCTCAAGAATGTCGGGAATTTTATATAATATTTTGGTTTTGCCAAAGCCTACTGTTGCTGTTTTAAATGGCACAGCAGTCGGTGGCGGCTGCGAGCTTGCCATGGCGTGTGACTACCGGATTGGAAGAAGCGGCATCAAAGCCGGCTTTGTCCAGGGAAATCTAGCAATAACAACCGGGTGGGGAGGAGGAACCATCCTGTTTGAAAAGCTTCCACCATCCAAGGCTTTAAAAATGGTTACAGATGCTGCGCTCCATACTGCAGACGATCTAAGGGATCTTGGCTATCTCGATGGCATTTATGAAGGAACCCCTGCCGATGGCTGTCTTTCATTTTTAGGACAAACACTTGATAAAGAGGTTGCGGTTTTACAATCTTTCAAGCGCATGTTAATAAAAAAATGGAGTGCAGCAAAAATTCGGGAACGGATCGAGGAAGAAGCGAGAAGCTGTGCTGTCCTCTGGGCAAGCGAAGCCCACCACTTAAAGGTTAAACAGTTTTTTGACAATAAATAATATTGATTTTCAGGCTGAGCACATTCTATCTTTCCTAGCAGACGCATATGAATGAATAAAAACACTAGGAGGATATGCTGATGCCGTTAACTCGTCAGGACGCCTGGAACCTGGATGAAGATCTATTGCTGGCTGAAGTAGTTTTGCGCCATATACGAGAAGGGGGAACTCAGCTCAAGGCATTTGAAGAAGTGGGCAAAAAGCTTTCCCGCACGGCGGCTGCCTGCGGTTTCCGCTGGAACTCATTTGTCCGCAAACAATATAAATCCGGTATTGAACTTGCCAAAAAACAGCGCAAGGAATCCAAGAAACAGCCAAAAGTGCAGGAAAAAGAGCACCTACAAGAAGAAACAGTGCCCAAGACAGAACCTGCAGGCGGGCAAGAGGCTTCCCCCGCGCCACCAGTGCTAAACTTGTCCGATGTAAAGCTGTTCCTCGACCAGCTTCATGAAAAGGCTCAAAAAACAAACGGCCAGGAAAAAAGTCTTGAAGAGCATGAAGGAAGAATTAAAGAGTTGGAGCGGCAAATCTATTACTTGTCTGCAGAAAACGAAAAATTGGAAAAAGAACTGAAAACAATAGAGGCGGACTATCGCGCATTAATTGAAATTATGGAACGGGCCAGAAAAATGGTCGTGTTAAAAGAAGAAGACAATCAGCATAAAGTAAAATTTCAGATGGCCCAAAACGGTAATCTGGAAAAAATAGAGAAATAATGAAAAGCGCCTAAGAGTTCTTGGGCGCTTTAAAGTGTCACAATATACAAAGTTCGAACCACCCGGCGGCTATACAAGCGAGGCAATGAATGAACTTATCATTCCTGCCGGTATACTTGTTCTTTGACGCCTTCCGGATACCAGACTAGCGGATTTTCACCAAGGTCGCGCTCAACTTCGTAATGGACTGGAGTGAACCCCATTTTCTCCCAGAAGCTTTGGGATTTAATTCTTGGGTTCGTTTTAATTGGCAGGCCAAAGCTCTTGGCGAATTCGACGAGGGCACTTCCGTAGCCTTTGATTTGATAATCTGGCAGAACTTCCAGCTTCCACAGCTCAAGATAATCCTGTGGAGGGTCGAAATAACGGTCAAATCTCGCGCCTACTCGATATAAACTCATTCGCGCAACAAGCTTATCCCCAAAGTAAATTCCGTAAAATGGAGAATCGCTGTCATTCTCAATCATATTTGCTTCAAGATCTTCGAGCATGGACAGCTCCTGGTGGCCGTAACCTTTAAACTCTTTAAAATCCTCCAAGGTCTTATAATTGATTTTCAGCTTTTCTACTTTATGGTCCATTGACATGTCCCCCTTTTCCTGATGCATATGTGTTGGCTCTTTTTATTATCTCCTGTAAAGATTCTTGAAGCTTCAATCGGTAAGTAATCGTTTTTTGTAGGAGCCTGTTTTAATTATATTATAAAAAAACAAAAAATTCCGCCTTCATTAACCGAAAACGGTTTCATTTTTTTTGCAGGAAGTTAACAGAATATTGTAGAATTTTATATGTTAAGGAATTTACCTCAGAAGGGGGAAACAGGGTGCGGAAAATTCTAATAGCCAACAGAGGGGAAATAGCGCTGAGAATCATACGGACCTGCCATCGAATGGGGATAGAAACGGTGGCAGTTTATTCTGATGCTGACAAAGAGCTGCCATTTGTGACGGAGGCGGGAAGTGCTTTCAGGATTGGGGAGCCGCCCGTTCAAAAATCCTACCTGAATGCCGAAGCAATAATTTCAATTGCCAAAGTTGAACAGGCTGACGGGATCCATCCAGGGTATGGTTTTTTATCGGAAAATGCCGATTTTGCAAAGAAGGCAGCCGAGGCAGGACTCACTTTTATCGGTCCTGACCCTGGCACCATTGAAAAAATGGGCGATAAAATTTTGGCCAGGAAAACGATGCAGGAAGCCGGAGTGCCAGTAGTCCCTGGCAGCGACAACGGAGTTCTGTCAGTCGATGAAGCTGTGATGCTCGCACAATCCATTGGCTATCCTGTGATGCTCAAGGCGAGCGGGGGAGGCGGCGGCATTGGGATGGTGCTCTGTGAAAATGAGCAGGCACTCGCTAAGCATTACCAATCAACAAGGGCAAGGGCCAAAGCCTACTTTGGCACAGATCTGGTATTCATTGAAAAATATATCAAAAATGCCAGGCATATCGAGGTGCAAATTTTTGCAGACAGGCATGGGAACTATGTCCATTTATTTGAAAGAGACTGTTCAATCCAGAGACGGCACCAGAAAGTGATCGAAGAAGCCCCGTCCCCTTTCTTGTCGGAACAAACCAGAAACAAAATATACAATACAGCTGTACTGGCGGCAAAGGCGGTTGGTTATGTGAACGCCGGAACAGTAGAATTTATCGTCGACGAAAACGAGAATTTTTACTTTTTGGAAATGAACACGAGGCTCCAGGTGGAGCATCCTGTCACAGAGGAAATTACCGGCCTCGACCTTGTAAAATGGCAAATCCTTGCCGCCCGGGGTGAAAGGCTGCCTCTGCTTCAACAGGATATAGAAAGAAAAGGCTGTTCGATCGAATTCCGGCTTTATGCCGAAGATCCTGTCACTTTCCTGCCATCCCCGGGCAGCCTTTCCGTGTTTTCATGGGAAGAAACGGAAGGGGTTCGCGTTGATTATGGGTATAAAGGAGGGTCGGCTGTCACCCCGTTTTACGATCCGATGATCGCGAAATGCATCATGAACGGGTCAAGCAGGGAAGAGGCACTTGACAGAGCGAGCCAATTCTTTCAGTCTCTCGCACTCGAAGGCATTAAAACAAACGCCCCATTATTTAAGGATATTTTAAATGAACCAGACTTTATTGCCGGTACATATACAACCGCGTACCTGTCCGAAAGAAAATTTGCTGCCAAATAGATTAAAAAAGCGGAAGCGTAACAGCGCTGAGGCAATACCATGGAGGAGAACAAATGAAGGAAATCACAGCTTCAATGGCGGGAACAGTATTGAATATTCTTGTATCCCCCGGTGATGATATTTCACCGGGCCAGGAGGTAATCATGCTGGAATCGATGAAAATGGAGATTCCGGTTGAAAGCCAGACAGCCGGCAAGATTGGCGCCATTCATGTAAACATCGGCGAATTCGTAAATGAAGGGGACGTATTAGTAGTTTTAGAATAGAAAAGCGGAAGCGCCTTGGTCAGCCCCGACATGCATAAGCTCCTGCAGCAGAACCTGATTTGCGATAGAGGCGGCTTATGACCCGAGTTGCTTAAAGCTATCGCTTTGCGCAAGATACTCATAGTAGCAAGTTCGGGGATAAAAACTGGCTAGGCTCTGGAGCTAGACGTAGGGAACACAGAACTTATTAGGAGGAGAAGGATGACGACGGCGAAGACATTATCTGATGCACTGCAGGATAAAATCCAGGAAATCCAGGCTGGAGGACATCCGAAATACCATGAAAAAATGAAGCAGCAAAATAAATTGTTTGTGCGCGAGCGGCTCAACTTGCTGTTTGATGACGGCAAGTATGAAGAAGATGCAAGATTCGCGAACTGCCAGGCAGAAGATTTGCCGGCGGATGGAGTCGTCACTGCAATCGGAAAAGTTGGCGGGCAGACTGTCTGTGTCATGGCGAATGACTCCACTGTCAAGGCTGGTTCCTGGGGGGCGAGGACCGTTGAGAAAATAATCAGGATACAGGAAACAGCCGAAAAACTGAAAGTGCCGCTCCTGTATCTTGTTGACTCTGCAGGAGCGAGAATAACTGACCAGCTCCAAATGTTTCCGAACCGGCGCGGGGCAGGCCGCATCTTTTATAATCAGGTAAAGTTATCCGGGATGGTGCCTCAAGTTTGCCTGCTGTTCGGTCCTTCTGCTGCCGGGGGTGCCTATATTCCGGCTTTCTGCGATATTGTCATCATGGTTGACCAAAATGCTTCGATGTATCTCGGCTCACCGCGGATGGCGGAAAAAGTGATTGGTGAGAAAGTCACCCTGGAAGAAATGGGCGGGGCACGCATGCATTGCTCTGTGAGCGGGTGCGGGGATGTGCTCGTATATAGTGAGGAAGAGGCGGTTGAAGCTGCAAAAAGATATTTAGCCTTTTTTCCAGCGAGCTTTAAATCAAAACCTGATAAAAAAGAAGGGGTCCAGCCGAAAAACGGGAAAAGCCTTGAGGACATTATACCTGTCAATCAAAACGCACCGTTTGATATATATGAATGTATCAACGCGATCATTGATAATGGAAGCTTTTTTGAAATCAAAAAGCTGTTTGCACCGGAATTGGTTACCGGACTTGCAAGAATCGATGGCAGGGCGGTCGGGATTATTGCAAACCAGCCAAAGGTTAAAGGTGGTGTCCTCTTTGTCGACTCCGCAGACAAAGGGGCGAAATTCATTCAGCTATGTGATGCCTACCATATTCCGCTTTTGTTTTTGGCAGATGTGCCAGGATTCATGATCGGTACGAAGGTGGAACGCGCCGGCATTATCCGGCACGGTGCGAAGCTGATTGCGGCGATGAGTTCAGCAACAGTCCCAAAAATATCAGTGATTGTCAGGAAGGCCTATGGAGCCGGGCTGTACGCTATGGCCGGCCCCGCCTTCGAACCGGATTGCTGCATTGCGCTGCCAACCGCCCAGATCGCTGTCATGGGACCGGAAGCTGCCGTGAATGCAGTCTATTCAAACAAGATCAATGAAATTGAGGATCCGAAGGAGAAAATCGCCTTCGTCCAGCAAAAGCAGCAGGAATATAAAGAACATATCGATATATATAAGCTTGCTTCAGAAATGATCGTCGATGATATTGTCGCCCCGTCCGATTTAAGGGGAGTGCTGATCCAGAGATTCTCGCTGTATGAAACGAAGGAAATGCATTTCAGCGAACGGAAGCATCCAGTTTACCCTGTCTAACTGGCAGGAAACCTGTCGTTCAGAAGGTTTATAGAACGATAAATAGCCATAGGATCACCAAAAAAGCGCAGGTGGCCGTTTCATGGCCGCTTGCGCTTTTTGGCATGGACTTTTGGACTAGACCTCACCCCGAAAAACGTTTCTTTCAATCGCAGGCAGATTTCTGCTAAAATATGACTATACAAGTTATTCGGGGAGTTACTTTATGAAGATAGGAATTATCGGCGGTGGGTCGATCGGCTTATTATTCGCTTATTATTTAAGTGGAAAGCATGATGTCACACTTTATACGAAAACAAGGGACCAGGCAAGCCTTATCCAGTCTGAAGGAATACATGTAATAAAAGGGGAGGAGCAATTGCATGCACGTTTTGAGGCATTCCCCATTGATGAGTGGAACGAAACATGTGATATAACTATCGTGTCAGTGAAACAATATCAGCTTTCAGGCCTTCTGGCCAAACTGCACAGCCGCATGGCTGGCGGGGGATGCTATCTTTTTTTGCAAAATGGCATGTCCCATTTAACAGGGCTTTCAGACCTGAAGGCATCACGCATTTATGTGGGTTCTGTTGAGCACGGGGCAGCAAAAATAAACGGTAATACAGTGAGGCATAATGGGAACGGCATCACTCGGGCAGCGGTCTTTAAAGGAAACCCGGACCTTCTTGCTGTTTTTTCCTCATCAGTCCCCCCATCCTTTCCTGTGGCAATTGAGAAAGACTATCACAAAATGCTTGTCAATAAACTAATTGTCAATGCTGTGATTAATCCGTTAACGGCTGTTCTGCGGGTCCCGAATGGCGAACTAGCGGATAATCCATTTTATTTTGATTTGTTAAAGCTTCTTTTTGAGGAAGTGGCAGATTCATTGGATATAGATTGTAAGTGGGAACAATTTCAAAATGTCGTGGCTGTTTGTAAAAAAACCTCGCAAAACCGGTCGTCAATGCTTAAAGACGTGGAAGAGGGACGGCCGACCGAAATCGATGCGATTCTTGGCTACTGCCTCGAATCTGCTGAAGAGAGAAAGATAGAAACACCGCTGATGCGGGCCTTTTACAGCTGCATAAAAGGCAGGGAGTATAAAAGGGAGGGGAATTAAATGAACGTTGTCTCCACGGTCATCGCTGCATTCGTCACCGTGCCGATCCTCGGGTATTTGATTATTTTTATTATAAGCAAGCAGTGGACGGGCAACCATCGCCGCTCTGTCCATACAGCGATTGACGGGAGTACGGTATTGTTCATTCTGTCCGTCCATTTTATAGCCGCGACTATTTGGGAAAGGTCATTTTTATGGCTTATCCTGCTTATTTTAGTATGCATCGCACTGATATTTGTCATCATACATTGGAAATATAAAAAGGAGATCGTTCTCCCGAAGGTTTTTAAAGGATATTGGCGCTTTAATTTCCTGCTGTTTTTTTCGGCATATATTTTTCTCGTGTTATTCGGGTTGATCCAGAGGGTTGCGATACTGGTTTCCATTCCGTAGACTGCGCTTTTCTTTAGGCAAAGTTTTTTTCTTTTCAAATGCAACAATGCTATACTCTTTAGAGTGAAAATGTTTACCAGAAAGGAAGTACAATTTGATGGAGATTTTGAATCTCTCATTGCCTGCCGCAAACCGGTTCGCAACAGACTACATGGCCGGAAGCCCTGTGCTGCAGAGCTTCTTTCATTATAATTACAAAGATGGAGCGTCTTATGAAAAACGGCTGGCCGAACTGGGCAAAAGGAGCTTTTACCGGCAGGAGATCGCCGGCCATATCGAGCGTTTTATGGCACGGTATCCTACCTCTGAAAAAGTTGCCAAAAGCATTGAAAAACTAAAAAAACCTGACAGTGCCGTCATTATCGGCGGACAGCAGGCAGGGCTTTTGACTGGTCCTTTATATAGTGTACATAAAGTTATATCGATCATTAAATTGGCCGAACAAAAAGAAAAGGAGCTTGGGGTGCCCGTAGTGCCGGTATTTTGGATTGCCGGTGAAGACCACGATTATCAGGAAGTCAATCATGTTTATGTGTTAAAGGATAATAAACCTGAGAAATGGGTGTATCCTGAAAAAGTCCTTGACAAGAAAATGGTGACAGACATTCCTTTAAACCGCGAGGCTTGTTTAAGCTGGGTTACCAGCATCTTTGAAACATTCGGGGAAACACACCACACAAACCAACTGCTTGACTTTGCCGGGAGAATAATTTCCACCTCTGAAACGTTCGTGGATTTCTTTGCTTCTATCATCATGGAACTTTTTAAAGATCACGGCCTGTTAATTGTGGATTCAGGGAACAGAGACCTTCGCAGGCTGGAAAGCGAATTTTTTATAAAACAGATCAACAGCTTCGACCGAATTACTCGGTCCGTTTTCGCACAGCAGGAAAAAACCGAGGCGGCCGGATACCGGAAGACTATTGAGATAAATGGGGATACGGCAAATCTGTTTTATTATGATGAAACGCATCAGGAACGGATTTTGCTGCATGCCGACCCGGAAACAGGCTTATTTTTCGGGAAAAATGGAGAGGTTCAGTTTACGAAGGAAGAATTGCTTAGGATTGCCGAGGAATATCCTGAAAGGCTCAGCAATAATGTTGTCACAAGGCCATTAATGCAGGAATGGATTTTTCCGACGCTTGCGTTTATCGGCGGCCCTGGTGAAATTGCCTACTGGTCTGAACTTCAACTGGTCTTCGAAAACGTGGGCATCTGCATGCCACCGCTCGTTCCGAGGCTGAATATTACGATTCTTGACAGGTCAATTGAGACCGATCTGAGTGAGCTCGGCCTCGACCTTAAGACGGCAATCGCCTCTGGCACAGGCCAAAACGAGCTTAAATACATCGAATCCCTGAAGGACAGGGAGTTAGAAGAGTATTTCCAAACAGCGAAGGAACAGCTAATCAGCCAGTATCAGCTGATCCGTTCCAAAACAGAACAAGTTGACAAAGGGTTGTTGCCTCTGCTGGCAAAAAACGAGGCGATGCTTTTAAAACAAATAGAATTTATGGAAGGTAAAATAGACGAATCAGTCTGCCGGAAGCACGACCATATCCTGAACAAGTTTAACAGGGTTGAAAATGCCTTAAGGCCTGCCGGTTCACCGCAGGAAAGAATATGGAATCCTTTTTATTATCTGAATACATACGGGCTCCATTTCATTTCCGACCTGCTTTCCCTCCATTATGAATTTGATGGGACACATAAAGTAATAAAATTGTAAAAAAGCTTCACCGCGCCCGCGGTTGAAGCTTTTTTATTTGTCACGGGCAATGTGGGGGATAGCCGAAAAGCGCGGTGCCGCGGTATTTGTGAGCAATTTTGGTGCACAGGGGGATTATTTAAAAATTATGTGGTGAAAAGTGGGGGGATGTGGTACATTGAATTTAGAAAGTGGGGGTAGTGGGCATGTTCATGGGAGAGTTCCATCACAACATTGATAATAAGGGCCGTCTGATCATACCGGCCAAGGTACGTGACCATCTTGGCGAAATGTTCATATTGACCCGGGGACTTGATCAATGTTTATTTGGATACCCGCTCTCTGAATGGAAAGTGATAGAGGACAAGCTGAAAGGACTCCCATTAACAAAAAAAGATGCCCGTGCGTTTACCCGTTTTTTCTTTTCAGGTGCTACCGAGAGTGAAATTGACAAACAGGGGAGAGTCAACATTCCTTCTCCGCTGCTGCAATACGCAAAACTTGAAAAAGAGTGTGTGATCCTTGGTGTTTCCAATCGAATTGAAATATGGAGCAAAGCTATCTGGGAAGAATATTTTGCAGAGTCAGAGGAATCTTTTGCTGAAATTGCAGAAAATATGATTGGATTTGATATTTAAGGGTATCGTTATATCGATATAATGATTGCCCGCCGATGATTGGAAGGATGGACATACATGTTTGAACACACAACAGTTTTGCTTAATGAAGCAGTAGACGGCCTTAACATCCGTCGTGACGGAATATACGTGGATTGTACTCTCGGTGGCGCGGGGCATAGCGAATTGATCCTTTCAAGGCTTAGCGGAAAAGGAAAGCTGTATGCTTTTGACCAGGATGAAACGGCTATCGCCCATGCGAAGGAAAAGCTTGCCGGCTACGGCGACCGCCTCACCATCATTAAAAGCAATTTTTTGCATTTGAAGGACGAGCTTGAAAATTTGGGAATCGATCAGGTGGATGGAGTTTTATATGACCTGGGTGTTTCATCCCCGCAGCTTGATACCGCTGAACGTGGCTTTAGCTACCATCACGATGCGCCGCTGGATATGAGGATGGACCAGGAGGCTGACATCACTGCATATGACGTAATCAACCATTGGAGCTATGAAGACCTTGTAAGGATTTTTTTTCAGTATGGCGAGGAAAAGTTCTCCAAGCAAATAGCGAGGAAAATTGAAGCAGTGCGAGCCAAAGAGCCGATCAAAACGACCGGAGGACTGGTTGAACTGATCAAGGAAGCCATTCCGGCACCGGCACGGCGAAAGGGAGGCCATCCGGCCAAACGAATATTCCAGGCTGTCCGGATCGCTGTCAATGATGAACTGGGTGTTTTCGAAAAATCACTTGAACAGGCGATTGACTTATTGAAAACAGGCGGCCGCATCAGTGTAATCACCTTCCATTCGCTTGAGGACAGGATTTGTAAGGTGACGTTGAAAAAAGGGAGCGAGACTCCACCGCTGCCGCACGGCCTTCCGATTATCCCGGATGAATTTAAACCGAAATTGAAATTGATAACAAGAAAGCCGATTCTTCCGTCAGATGAAGAGCTTGAGAACAATAACCGCGCAAGGTCGGCTAAACTGAGAATCGCTGAAAAATTATAAAAACATATAAAGAAACTTAAAGAGAGATTAAAAATTCCAGGAGGGAAAATGATGAGCAATTTGGCAAGGAAGCTGCAGCAGGAACAACAGCACAGCCCTGTTCAGGCACCAAAAAAAGCAACGGTAAAAAGGACATCATGGCTGACTCCAGGTGAAAAGCTTTTGGCCCTTTTGTTTGGATTGATGGTCTGTTTCGGGGGAACATATATCATCGCAAAACAGGCAGCCATTTATGAAATCAATAAAGACATTCAGTTGATGGAAAGCTCCATTCAGGAGCAGGAGAAAGTAAATAAAGATTTGGCCATGCAGGTAGATGAACTGAGTGCATACGAGCGGATCGAGGCGATTGCAAAAAAGCTCGGCTTCGCATTTGACGGGAATAATGTGAAGGTTGTGCAGGACTGATGGCAAAGAAACAACCAAATATGAATGCGGGAGCAGCGATATTATTTCTAATATTCAGCCTGCTCTTTTTTATCTTGATTTTCAGGTTTGTGACGATACAGGTTACCGGAGAAGCACACGGGCAGGCACTTGCCGCAAGAGCCCAGAAGCTGCATTCAGATCAAAAAGTAATCGAATCGAAACGCGGGACAATCTTTGACAGGAAGGGTGAAGTGATTGCTGAAGATACGGCGGCCTTCACGCTTGTAGCCATTCTGGATAAAAAGATGACAACAAATCCTAAAAAGCCGAGGCATGTGACCGATCCGGAATATACCGCGGGCAAGCTTGCCCAGTATATTGATATGCCTGAGTCGGAAATTTACAGCCGCCTCACGAAGAAGGGGCCGTTCCAGGTTGAATTCGGGAAAGCCGGCAGGGATATTTCGCAGCAGACAAAACAGAAAATTGAGAAACTAAAGCTTCCAGGAATCACATTTATAAGGGATTCCAAGCGTTTTTATCCAAACGGGGTATTCTCGTCCCATTTAATCGGTTTTGTCGAGAAGGAAGAAGAAGAGGACTACAAAAACGTGACGACTGTTACCGAAGGGACACTCGGGATAGAGAAAAGCTTGAATTCCTCTTTAACCGGCAAGGATGGTTCGGTTAAATTTGAAACAGATCTGTGGGGCTTTTTGCTGCCGGACAGTAAAAAGGATATTATTCCGGCACAGAATGGGGACAACGTCTATTTAACACTGGATAAAAAAATCCAAATTTTTTTAGAGGACGCGATTTCTGAAGTTGACAAGCAATACAAGCCGAAAAAGATCTTTGCGGTGGTGGCCGATCCGAAAACCGGTGACATTTTGGCAATGGGCCAGAGGCCGACCTTCCATCCGCAAACAAGGGAAGGGCTTGAAAAGACTTGGCACAATGAAATTATAGAAACATCCCTTGAACCTGGCTCCACCATGAAGGTATTTACTCTGGCAGCTGCGGTCCAGGAGAAAAAGTTCAATCCGAATGACACATTTCAATCGGGTTCCTACGAGGTGACTCCAAAAGCTCCGCCCATTAAGGACCATAATAACGGCAGGGGATGGGGCCCAATTACTTACCTTGAAGGGATACAGCGATCGTCAAACGTGGCTGTATCAAAACTGGTTCAAGAACAAATCGGTGTTGACAAATATCGTGAATACTTGACGAGATTTGGGTTCGAACAGCCAACAGGGATTGATTTGCCTGAAGAGGTAACAGGTAAAATCCTGTATGACTGGCCGGTCGAAAAAATAACAACGTCTTTTGGACAGGGGACAACCTTGACCCCGATACAGCTCGTACAGGCTGCCACAGCGATTGCCAATGACGGAAAAATGATGAGGCCGCGGATTATTGACCAGATCGTCGATTCAGACACGGGAGATATCATAAAAAAATCCGAGCCTGAAGTAGCTGGAGAGCCAATATCAGCCGAAACGGCCAAGGAGGTTCGCGACATCCTCGAAACAGTCGTTACAGCTGAACATGGGACTGGCCACAATTACCAGATTGATGGCTATCAGGTTGCAGGCAAAACCGGGACGGCCCAAATTCCGGGACCAGATGGCAAGTATATGACAGGGCATAAAAATTTCTTGTTTTCATTTTTGGGAATGGCACCAAAAGACGATCCGAAACTTGTCATCTATGTAGCAGTCCAGCAGCCTGAAATCCAGGAGGACACGAATGGCTCTGTCCCGGTTTCGATGATATTCAATAAGGTAATGAAAAGCAGCCTCCAGTATTTAAATATCCAGCCTGCAGCGCAGGAAAAAGCCTCTGCGGATCATGTGCCGGATATATCAGGCATGACAGTCGAGGAGGCGGGCGGAGTACTGGAGTCGAAAGGCTTTAATCCCGTCATTTTCGGTTCAGGCGCCAATATAGAAAAACAAGTCCCGAAAGCCGGTTCATTGGCCCTTGAAGGGGAAAAAGTCATTTTGAAGACGAACGGCGACCTGGCTGTGCCTGACATGAATGGATGGTCACTGAGGGATGTCATGAAGCTGGCCCAGTCCGCTGGCCTTAAGTTGAACAAATCTGGCAGCGGCTATGTCGTGAAGCAAAGCCTTAATCCCGGTGCCCCGGTTAAAGCCGGCGACTTCTTGATTGTTGATCTGGAAACGCCTGAGCAGCAGTTTATCAAAGCCACACAAAAGCCTGCAGCAGAAGATGCAGCAGATGGAACAGAGGAAACAGCCGGCGGCTGATCCTCTGTTTTTTTTAACTGTTATTTTCACTGTAGTACAAGCATATATTTGAACGAACCAGTCCACGCCACGGCGTTCATTAAATAAAATCAGGGTGGACAGTTTTTGTGAGGTTCCCCTGATTGGAAAGGGAGGCACTTTCAATATATGCGGGTTTCTAATGTTACTGTGCGAAAGCGGGTTGCGCTAGTTTTAATGGTTGGGATTTTGATATTTTTAATCATTGATATCCGGCTTGGATACGTTCAATTCCTGCTCGGGGGCGGGCTGACAGACAAGGCGATGGATTCGTGGAGCCGGAAAGTACCTTTTGAGGCACAGCGCGGTGAAATCGTTGACCGGAATGGGGTGGCGCTGGCGACAAATATCAGTTCGCCCACCGTTTATGCTGTCCCCCGACAAATTGTCGATGCAGATGCAACCGCGGAAAAACTGGCAGCTGCTTTGAATATGTCAAAGGACAAGGCACTAAAGCACATTACCAAGTCAGCTGTGATTGAGAGAATTCCTGAGGGAAGGAAGATCTCGCACAGTAAAGCAAAAGAAATCAGGGCTCTTAACTTGAAGGGCATTTACATCGGCGAAGATTCGAAGCGCCATTATCCGTTCGGCAGCTACTTGTCCCATGTGCTCGGATTCACGGGTATCGACAACCAGGGCTTGATGGGCCTTGAACTTTACTATGACAAGGAATTAAAGGGCACAAAGGGGTCGGTAGAATTTTATGCGAACGCAAAAGGCCAGAGGATGGAAGACATGGCTGATGACTATGAGCCCCCTGTCGACGGTCTTGATCTTAAGCTAACCATTGATAATAAAGTCCAGACGATCGTTGAACGGGAATTGGATATCGCTGAAGCAAAATATAATCCAGATGGCATCATTGCCATTGCAATGGATCCAAATACCGGTGAAATTTTGGCGATGTCAAGCCGCCCGACTTTCGAACCGGATAATTTCAGGAATGTCCCGCAGGAAGTATATAACCGGAATCTTCCGGTATGGAGCACATATGAACCTGGTTCCACCTTTAAAATTATCACGTTGGCCGCTGCACTTGAGGAAGGGAAAGTAGACCTTGAGCATGACCATTTTCATGATTCCGGCCACGTTAAGGTGGGCGGGGCAAGGCTGCGCTGCTGGAAACGGGGCGGCCACGGCAGCCAGTCCTTTCTGGAAGTCGTCCAGAACTCATGTAACCCGGGGTTTGTCGAGCTTGGACAGCGGCTTGGAAAAGAAAAGCTTTTTAAATATATTTCCGATTTCGGATTTGGACAAAAAACAGGAATCGACCTTCAGGGCGAGGGGAGAGGCATCATGTTCAACATGAACCGGGTCGGGCCTGTTGAGCATGCAACGACTGCCTTCGGGCAAGGTGTATCAGTCACTCCGATCCAGCAAGTAACAGCGGTTGCTGCCGCTGTAAATGGGGGCATTCTTTACACACCTTATATTGCGAAGGAACTGATTGATCCAAAGACCGGTGAAGTAGTCATGAAAAAATCGCCTGTTGCGAAAAGGCGGGTCATTTCTGAAGAAACGTCCGAACAAATCAGGCATGCCCTTGAAAGTGTAGTTGCCCAGGGAACGGGGAAAAACGCTTTTGTTGAGTCATACAGGGTTGGTGGAAAAACTGGGACAGCCCAGAAAGCCAAGGATGGCCGTTACTTGGAAAACAATCATATCGTTTCATTCATAGGCTTTGCCCCCGCTGATGACCCACAGCTTGTTGTCTATGTTGCTGTTGATAATCCGAAGGGCACAATCCAATTCGGGGGTGTGGTCGCCGCCCCGATCGTCGGCAACATCATGGAGGACAGCCTGCACGCTCTTGGTGTGAAACCAAGGAAAAATCAAATTGAAAAAGAACTGGCTTTATATGAGTCCCCAAAGATAGAGATTCCCGATCTGGTCGGCATGACAAAGAACGAACTTCGGCAACAGATGGTAAACTTAAAGCTTGAAATAGACGGGAACGGAGATACCGTTGTGAAGCAGGCTCCGTCTCCGGGAGTGAAGGTCAAGGAAGGCTCAACAGTGAAAGTGTATATGTATAACAAAGATTAAGAGAAAGGGCGGCGCCAGGATCCATTCAACCGCCACCCTTTTTGCATTTCGATGTATATAATAAGAGTGAAAATGAAACACCATTCTACTTTTCTCTCACAACAATGGCTAAATTGACCTCAATCATGTAAAATATATATCGCCATGTTTGTTTAAGTGAGAGGAATTGATAATTGTGAATTTACATGAATTGCTTGGATACCTGCATCCTTTCGTTGATTATAAGGGAGAAAATCCTGAGATCACTTCAATCGAAAACGATAACAGAAAAGCCACTCCGGGCAGTTTATTCATCTGCATCAAAGGCTATACAGTAGATGGCCATGATTTCGCCGAGTCGGCCGTGAAGAATGGTTCTGTTGCTGTGCTTGCCGAAAGGGAGCTTTCGCTGAATGTGCCAGTAATTGTCGTACGGAACACGATCAGGGCGATGGCTGTCCTTGCAGATGCGTTTTACGGGCAGCCAAGCCATAAGCTGAACGTTATCGGAATAACCGGAACGAATGGCAAGACAACGACCAGTCATTTGATCGATAAAATATTTTCAGACGCCGGACAGAACACCGGGCTGATTGGAACGATGTACACAAAAATCGGCAGCCAGCTGTATGAAGTGAAAAATACGACACCTGAAAGCCTGACCCTGCAAAAAACATTCAGGCAAATGGTCGATGAAGGGGTGCAAACCGCCGTAATGGAGGTTTCATCGCATGCGCTTGTCCATGGGCGGGTACACGGGACGGATTATGATGTGGCCGTTTTTACGAACTTGACACAGGATCACCTTGACTACCACAAGACTATGGATGAGTACCGCAGGGCGAAGGGTCTGTTATTTTCCCAGCTTGGCAATGCATTTTCACATGACAGGCCGAAATTTGCAGTTCTGAATGCGGACGATCCTGCAAGTGAGGAATATCAGCAAAGCACTTCAGCCCATATTTTGACCTACGGAATCGACAACCATGCCGACCTCCGTGCTGTGAACATCCAAATGTCGGCCAGCGGTACAACATTTGATTTAATTAGCCCGTTTGGCAGCAGGCGCATAACATTACAGCTAATTGGGAAATTCAGCGTATATAATGTACTTGCCAGTATTGGGACAGCCATGGTTTTGGGCATACCGCTTGATCAAACCATCGCATCGATTGAATCGGTCAAAGGAGTTGCAGGCCGGTTTGAGCTGGTTGACGCCGGCCAGGACTTTTCGGTGATTATTGACTATGCCCATACTCCTGACAGCCTTGAAAATGTGCTGAAAACAATAAAGCAATTTGCCAGGAATGATGTGTTCGCTGTGGTTGGATGCGGCGGCGACAGAGACCGCACAAAGCGGCCAATGATGGCGAAAATCGCCTGTGAATACGCAACAGTCCCGATTTTCACATCCGATAATCCAAGAAGTGAGGACCCTGTCCAAATTCTCGCTGATATGGAGGAGGGTGCTGCCGGTGAACGATATGTGAAAATCGTTGACCGAAAAGAAGCAATCCAATACGCAGTCAGGAAAGCAAAAAAAGGTGATGTAATTTTAATAGCTGGTAAAGGACATGAAACGTACCAGCAGATCGGTGATAAAATATTTGATTTCGACGACCGGAAAGTAGCCCGGGAGGCGATTGAGGAGAAATAGTATGCTTTTATACAAAGAAATAGCTGGCCTGTTTCCTAATTCAAGGGGTATCGAAGACAGCAGCCTTCAATTTCATACAGTTAGCTGCTTTGCTGACAGGCCTCAGCCAAGAGGCTTGTTCATCCCTGTATTTGCTCATTCAGGCAGCCTGCAGGAGGCCATCGCAAACGGTGCGGTCGCCGCCCTGTGGCAGGAAGGGACACCTCTGCCTCAATATACCCCGAACCATTTTCCGGTTTTTTTTACAGACGACTTGTTGAAAGGCTTAAAGATAATTATGGAACAATACTTAAAATCATTGAATATCAACTCTGCTCAATCAAGAACGAAATTCCTGTTTTTAGACAAAGAACGTCTGAATAAAACAGAAAAAACATATGCTATTGCTGTAATGGCTGAAACGATCAACGGAACAGACGGCTTAAACGGCAAAGAAGGGAGGGGGTAATATGCTGGAGCAAGTTATCTTTTTCACAATACTGGTAGGCTTCTTGATAACTGTGCTTTTGTCTCCAGTTTTTATTCCTTTTCTGAGAAGGCTGAAGTTTGGGCAAAGCATCCGTGAAGAAGGGCCGCAGTCCCACCAAAAAAAGTCAGGGACACCGACAATGGGCGGCATCATGATCCTATTGTCGATTACCGTTACCACCTTGGTGATGACTGGCAAATTCTCCGAGCCGACTGTACGGACATATCTTCTCCTGTTGGTGACGATCGGATTCGGCTTTCTCGGGTTCCTGGACGATTTTATCAAAGTTGTGATGAAACGGAACCTCGGGTTGACTTCAAGGCAAAAATTACTCGGACAAATTATTATATCGGTCATTTTTTATTTAATATTTAAACAAAGCAATTTTTCTACGGAAATTAGCATCCCGTTGACCGATTATTCTTTTGACCTCGGCTGGGCTTATGTTTTGCTGATCATTTTTTGGATGGTAGGCTTTTCTAACGCTGTCAATCTTACTGACGGCCTCGACGGCCTTGTATCCGGAACGGCGGCGATTGCTTTTGGAGCCTTCGCCGTTCTGGCATGGAACCAGTCTCAATATGAATTGTCCATTTTTTCTGTTGCTGTTGTCGGGGCGGTGCTCGGGTTCCTTGTCTTCAACGCCCACCCTGCCAAGGTATTCATGGGCGATACTGGTTCGCTTGCTCTTGGAGGCGCGATCGCCACAATCGCAATTTTAACAAAGCTCGAAATCCTGCTGGTCATTATTGGCGGAGTATTCGTTATTGAAACTTTGTCTGTGATCCTTCAAGTGATATCATTTAAGACAACGGGAAAAAGAATTTTCAGGATGAGTCCGCTCCATCACCATTATGAGCTGGCAGGCTGGTCAGAGTGGCGGGTCGTTGTAACATTCTGGACGGTCGGACTGTTATTCGCGATTCTTGGAATTTATATTGAGGTGTGGATTTAAGTGAAACAGATAAAGAGCTATCAGCATAAAAAGATATTGGTCCTTGGCCTTGCGAAAAGCGGGGTCAGCGCGGCCTCACTGTTACATAAGCTTGGAGCGTTTGTTACGGTTAATGATATGAGACCCCTTTCTGAAAACCCTGAAGCCCAGGGCCTTTTGGAACAGGGCATCAAAGTAGTGTGCGGCAGCCATCCGGTTGAGCTGCTCGATGATGGATTTGAACTGATCGTGAAAAATCCGGGAATCCCATATCATAACCCGATGATCGTCAAGGCATTGGAAAACGACATCCCCATCATTACTGAAGTTGAGCTAGCCTATCAAATTTCTGAGGCACCGTTCATCGGGATTACCGGTACCAATGGGAAAACAACTACCACCACCCTCGTATTCGAAATGCTTGATGAAGGAAATAAAAAACCTCTCATCGCTGGAAACATCGGCACGGTTGCTTCAGGTGTTGCACAGGAAGCAGATGACAGCAACACTATAGTGATCGAGTTATCATCATTTCAGCTGATGGGAATATCATCCTTTAAACCTAAAATCGCCATCATCACGAACCTGTATGATGCCCATTTGGACTATCACGGTACAAAAGATGAATATATCATGGCAAAAGCGAATATTGCCAAAAACCAGGACGGGGAAGACTACTTGATCGTTAATGCCGACCAGGAGGAAGTCATGGCGATTGCAAGGTCATCACGGGCCAGGATCATCCCTTTTTCCACAAAAAAAGTGCTGGAAAGCGGTGCCTGTCTCAAGGATGGGTGGGTCTGTTTTAACGGGCAGCAGATTGTCCGGACGTCCGAAATCGCCCAGAACATCCATCTTGAAAACGTTTTGTCGGCCATTGCCGCTTCCATTCTGTCAGGAGTGGACACAGCAGCCATTGTAAGTGTTCTTAAAACTTTTACTGGTGTTAAACACCGGCTGCAATATGTGGCGGAAATTAAGGGCCGCAAGTTTTTTAATGACTCAAAAGCGACTAATATCCTCGCTGCCCAGAACTCCCTGGCAGCGTTTAATTCTCCGGTGATCCTGCTTGCCGGGGGCCTTGACAGGGGAAACGGGTTTGACGAATTGATCCCGTCATTGAAAGGCGTAAAGGTGCTGATCACCTTTGGGGAGACGGCAGATAAAATAGGACAAGCAGGCAAACAGGCAGGAATAAATACGATATTGCGTGTCGATAATGTTGAAAAGGCCGTTCCTGAGGCTTACAAACATTCTGAACCAGGCGATGTCATCCTCCTGTCCCCTGCATGTGCGAGCTGGGACCAGTATAAAACTTTTGAAGTCAGGGGAGACATGTTTATCGAAGCGGTGCATAAGCTTAAGTAAGGGCTTGTCTCAGATGGGAACCACTTTTGAAACTGGGGACGCCCTAAACAAAAGCAGAGGTGTGTACCGTTGCCAACGAAAAAAACGACTCCCGACTTTATTCTGTTGATCATTACGTTTACATTGCTGGCGATGGGGCTGATCATGGTCTACAGCGCCAGTGCTGTTTTGGCTGACTATAAGTTCGAAGACTCCTTTTTCTTCGCCAAGCGGCAAATGTTGTTTGCCGGTGTCGGGGTTGCCGCCATGTTTTTTATCATGAATGTTGATTACTGGACGTGGCGAACATGGGCAAAGCTTATTCTCATTGTCTGTTTTGTTTTGCTTGTCATGGTCCTCATTCCCGGGATTGGAAATGTCCGCAATGGTTCGCGAAGCTGGATTGGGGTAGGCGCATTTTCCATCCAGCCGTCAGAATTTATGAAGCTGGCAATGATTGCTTTTCTTGCAAAATTCCTGTCTGAGCGTCAGAAACAGATCACATCGTTTAAAAATGGGCTGTTTCCTTCCCTGGCTCTCGTATTTACAGCGTTTGGGATGATTATGCTCCAGCCGGACCTTGGAACCGGCACGGTCATGGTGGGTACATGTGTGGTGATGATCTTTATTGCCGGGGCACGCATCAGCCATTTTCTTGGACTGGGCCTTCTCGGGGTTGCCGGCTTTATCGGACTGGTTGCTTCAGCACCCTACAGGATAAAACGGATCACTTCGTTTTTGGACCCATGGCAGGACCCACAGGGAAGCGGCTTTCAAATGATCCAGTCCCTGTTTGCGATCGGGCCGGGCGGATTGTTCGGACTCGGGCTCGGACAGAGCAGGCAAAAATTCTTTTACCTGCCGGAACCTCAAACTGATTTCATCTTTGCGATTCTTGCTGAGGAGTTGGGATTTATCGGGGGTTCATTTATCCTGCTGCTCTTCTCTTTGCTTTTGTGGAGGGGGATCAGAATTGCGCTTGGCGCCCCTGATCTATACGGCAGCTTGCTCGCAGTCGGGATCATTGCAATGATTGCAATACAGGTAATGATCAACATAGGGGTTGTTACAGGCCTGATGCCTGTAACCGGAATCACCCTGCCTTTCCTTAGCTACGGTGGGTCATCCCTAACGCTTATGCTTGTGGCGGTGGGAGTGTTATTAAATATCAGCCGCTACTCAAGATATTAAATAGAAACCCTGCCACGCAGGGTTTCTTTTCGTTCGCGTTGTTAATCCTGTCCTGCAACACCTGAAATTGTTATGTTACATTTTATTTACATCGCCCACTAAATATATGATGAAGTTTAGTATATAGTAGAATAGGGTAAAGCCGGGGAGTGCATTTTTCAATACATAACAAAAACGAATAAAATTAAACATAGAGAAAAATTACTCTCTTAATGAGGTGGGAAAATGAGAATAGCTGTAAGCGGCGGTGGAACCGGAGGGCATATCTATCCGGCACTCGCTCTTATAAGAGAAATCCAAAAAAAAGAACAAGATGTTGAGTTTCTTTATATTGGCACTGAAAAAGGGCTAGAGAGCAAACTGGTCCCGATTGAGAACATACCGTTTAAATCAATACATATTACAGGTTTTAAAAGAAAGCTGTCATTTGAAAATGTGAAGACTGTGCTCAGGTTCTTAAAAGGGGTGCGGGATAGTAAACGGCTCCTTAAGGAATTCAAGCCGGATGTTGTGATAGGCACAGGCGGTTATGTATGCGGACCCGTGGTATATGCGGCATCACGTCTTGGGATTCCTTCCGTCATCCACGAACAGAACAGCGTCCCCGGGCTGACCAATAAATTTTTAAGCCGTTATGCCGACCGGATCGCCGTGTGTTTTGAAGAAGCGAAGGAGTTTTTTCCAGCAGAAAAAACGGTGCTGACAGGCAACCCGAGAGCGTCTGAAGTGATTGGCCAGGACGGGATTCGCGGCAGGCTGTCAGCAGGCTTGAAAATGAAAATGCCGGCTGTTTTGATTTTTGGCGGGAGCCGAGGGGCCAAGCCGATAAATGAAGCGGTACTTAAGTCTCTTACAGAGCTAGGGTCTAAGCCTTATCAAGTGTTATATGTAACAGGGGATGTCCACTACGAAGAAATCCGGAAGGAAGTCGAACTGGTCGGAAACCCGGAAAACGTGATCATCAAGCCTTTTATTCATAATATGCCTGAAGTGCTGGCAGGGATCGACCTGGTGGTCGCACGGGCAGGGGCGACCACCCTTGCCGAACTGACATCGCTCGGCATACCGAGCATTTTGATTCCAAGCCCGTATGTCACGAATAACCACCAGGAGAAAAATGCACGTGCACTAAGCGATTACGGCGCGGCAGAACTTCTCCTTGAAAAGGATCTCACCGGGCCGAGGCTGATTGAACATATCGACCAGATCCTGACTGACAGCTTAAAGCTCGCGGAGATGAAAAATGGCGCCAGACAGCTCGGGATTCCGGATGCGGCCAAGAGGCTTTACAAGCTGATGAAGGATATTGTGAAAGTAGCCCGGTAATTGCTTCAGGCATACAATACTAGAAATTAGAAGCGGGAAGTTGAAGGTTGGAGTGGAGCAACATTTCGAAGCATGGTAAAGGGCTTTCCGATGTGCGCCCAAAGTCCAACATCTAACCTCTCAAATGAAAGGACGGTTTTTATGAAGGAACTTTCAAAACGATTGACAGACCTTAATATTGGAACTGTAAAAGAAAATGAACCACTGGCCAACCATACGACAATAAAAATCGGCGGACCCGCCGATATATATATAGAGCCATCCTCCATTGACAATCTCAAAAAAGCGATGGAGCTTATTCGCGAGGCGAAGGTGAAATGGACCGCGATTGGCCGGGGCTCAAATCTGCTTGTTTCTGATAAAGGAATAGAAGGTGTTGTGATAAAGCTGGGGCCTGGCCTCGCACATATGGAGATAGATGGTGCGAAGGTCACAGCGGGCGGAGGCTATTCAGTTGTAAGCCTTGCAATGACGATCAGCAGGAAAGGACTGTCCGGACTTGAGTTTGCCGGCGGGATTCCTGGTTCCGTGGGCGGGGCTGTGTACATGAATGCCGGTGCCCATGGCTCCGATATTTCCCGGATTTTGGAGAAGGCACACATCCTGTTTGAAGATGGAACGATCGAATGGCTGGCAAATGAAGATATGGAATTTTCCTACAGGACATCAATCCTCCAAAAGAAACGGCCTGGCATTGTGCTCGAAGCGGTTTTCCAGCTGAATGAGGGAGACAGGGAAAGCATTGTTGCCGAAATCCAGAAAAACAAGGATTACCGGAAAGAGACACAGCCGTGGAATTATCCGTGTGCAGGCAGCATTTTTAGGAACCCCCTGCCTGATTATGCAGGTAAATTGATTGAAAATGCCGGCTTGAAAGGGCACTCGATCGGCGGTGCAAAAATCTCTGAAATGCATGGCAATTTCATTGTGAATGCCGGCAATGCCACAGCCGATGATGTACTTGCGCTTATTCAGCATGTGAAGGACACAGTCTTTGACAAATATGGCATCAACATAGAAACGGAAGTTGAAATAATAGGGCGGAAATAATCATAAATCCTCTTTAAGCTGTCAATTTCTGTGATATAATATTTCATTAGATTAGTCAGCATGAGTTGTTTACAGGGAGTAAATAACGGCCTAATTATTAGTGCCGTTGTTTTCAGTTTTGGGGCATTTTCCTCCGGTGAAATGATCATAGAAATTTTGATTTGCTCCTTCCTGAGTGAGCTCCCTCCGATTGAACAAGGAATCCGCTGGATGAGAGGTGTTTGGATATGGAAAAGGGGAAAATCGTCTCCATAGAGGACAGAATCCCTAAATTAAAGCAACAGCGGCGGAAAAAAGCGAACAGAAGGCTGATTACGCTATTAATCTTATTTTTCTCGTTAATTGCTGTTATTATTTATTTCCAATCTCCATTAAGCAGGGTAAAAATGATTACCGTAACAGGGAATGAGTCCTACTCTCAGCCGGAAATTGTGGCACATAGCGGAATTGCTCCGAAATCAAATATTTGGAAATTGAATGAAAACAAAGTGGCGAAGAAGCTGAAACAGCTTCCTGAAATTAAAACTGCCCGGATAAAGGTGAAGTTCCCAAACACCATTGTCATTCATATAGAAGAGCATGGCCGGATCGCTTACGTATCAAAGGGAACAAATTTTTATCCAGTTTTGGAAAGCGGCGCGGTACTGGAAAAACGGCAAATGGCTGAACTTCCGGTGAATGCCCCGTTGCTGGTGGGATTCAATGAAGGCGAACCGCTTGATGAAATGATTGCAGCCCTTAAGA
Source organism: Bacillus sp. T33-2 (assembly GCF_002860205.1). Taxonomy (GTDB): domain Bacteria; phylum Bacillota; class Bacilli; order Bacillales; family Cytobacillaceae; genus T33-2. Next base: position 161,647 of record NZ_PGVB01000010.1, on the reverse strand, counting down.
CCATCCCGGATGAGGTCGTTAATTCCATTTCAGAAATTCAATATAAACCTTCAAAAACGGATGCATACAGAATAACCCTTTTCATGAATGACGGTTATGAGGTAAATGCATCACTGAGAAGCTTTGCTGAAAAAATGGTGCATTATCCGTCGATTGTCACCCAGCTTGAACCAGGGAAACAAGGTGTCATCGACCTTGAAGTAGGCTCTTATTTTAAAGCTTATGAAGCAGAGGAAGCTGAAAAAGTTGAAATTGAAAAAGAAACTGAACAGTAATCGGGTCATCCTTGCGCTTGTTTGCCTTGTGCTTGGGTTTATGATCGCATTTTCCTACAGGGTGACACAAAGCGAAAATAATGACGAACAAATTACGGACAGACAGTGGGAACAAAATTTAAGCCTTCGGAATGAATTGATCGAACAAGGCGAAAAAAACCGCGAGCTCCAGGGCGAGTTGAAGAAAAAACAGGGGAAAATCAGGAAAATAGAAGAAAACCTTGCGAAAGAGGCCCAGGTTTTTTTTAACCTTGCCGAGGATACGGAAAAATACAGGATGTTTCTTGGAAAAGTAAAGGTAAAAGGCAGTGGCGTCCAGGTGACTCTCAGCGACGGCGAATATGATCCTGCTGAGGAAAATATCAATAGTTACCTTGTCCATGAGCACCATGTTTTCAAAGTAGTCAATGAATTATACATTGCAGGGGCGACTGCCATATCCATCAATGGCCAGCGGCTGTCCCATAATTCCTATATTCTTTGCGACGGGCCTGTCATTACAGTTGATGGCAAGCAGCATCCTGCCCCGTTTAAAATTGCTGCGATTGGAGACTCTGAAGTACTATCATCCGCATTAAATATTACCGGCGGAGTCCGCGACCAGCTTGTCAACGACCAGATTGTATTCTCACTTGAAGAAAAACAGGAAATTGTCATGGATCCGATTCTTGGCAGCTAAATTCCGGAGTGGAAAATCCGAGGAGCGCGGGAAAGGTACAATGCATTTTGATTAAGGAGTGAACATGATGCCGGACAGTAAGCAATTCGGGTTTGTAATCGTCGCTGCCATCATCGGCTTCATGGTTGCCATCCAGTTTCAGACTGTCAGCAAGCCGGTGGTGAGGGACACGAGGGATACTTGGGAGCTGCGGCAGGATTTAATGAAAGAAAAAGAGCTTCAATCCAGATTGCTTCTTGAAATCCGATCCAATGATGAAAAGCTTGCAAGCTATGAAACTGAAATTGAGCAAAGCAAGGAACAGGTTCTCCGGGAGACATTGGATGAACTGAAAACTGAAGCCGGACTTACGGAGGTTTCCGGACCGGGAATAGTGCTGTCCGTTGAACCTGCCGATGTGGGCATAGCAGGCAAAGCTGCTTCTTCCGTCCCGCCCGACTTGCTTAAAAGACTGTTAAATGAATTAAATATGTACGGGGCGCTCCATATTTCCATTGATGGAGAAAGGGTCATCAATACGACAGTCATCCGTGAAATCAACAGGGAAACGAAAATAAACGGCCATTCACTCAACCGTCTCCCTTTTGAGATAAAAGTGATCACCGAAAGCCCGGCAGCGGCCGGGAAGCTTTACAACCGAATGCAGGTTTCATCAGCGGCAGAGGAGTTCTTTATAGATAACCTCTCGGTAAAAATAAAAAGACCAGAAAAGGATATTATTATTCCAGCGTACCAGGATACAATCAGGATTCGGTTTATGGAGCCTGTCAAGGAAGAAAAAGGAGGCAGTTGATCATGTGGCTCCCCGTTATGGGATTGGTTATTGGCGTGATTATCGGGCTGTTGACCGATATCAGGATCCCGGATGAATACTCTAACTATCTGTCAATTGCCATCCTTGCAGCACTTGATACGTTATTCGGGGGCATTCGGGCAAACCTTCAGCATATTTACGACGAAAAGGTATTTGTATCAGGATTCTTTTTTAATATATTGCTTGCTGCAAGTTTAGCTTTTCTAGGTGTTCATCTTGGTGTAGACTTGTATTTAGCAGCTGTTTTCGCTTTTGGCGTAAGGCTGTTCCAGAATATCGCCGTGATCAGGAGAATTCTGTTAACAAAATGGTCAACAAACGGTGAAAAATAGAAAAAAAAATGATATTTTTAAAGGGAATCATTTAATTGTGACGAATATGGTAAAAACGAGAAAAAGCAAGCAATAAGTTGCTGTCCGGGCAATTAGCAAATGTTAAAGGAGGTGCCAAAGAATGAACAGCAATGATATATATGTGAGTCTAGACATCGGTACATCCAGTGTGAAAGTAATCATCGGCGAAATGGTCAATGACTCTTTAAATATTATAGGTGTTGGCAATGTGAAGTCCGAAGGTTTAAGGAAGGGCTCAATTGTTGATATAGATGAAACAGTTCATTCTATTAAAAAAGCGGTCGAGCAGGCCGAGAGAATGATAGGAATGCAGATTAACCAGGTTATTGTCGGCGTTACCGGCAACCATGTGACACTGCAGCCCTGCCATGGTGTGGTTGCGGTCTCCAGCGACAACCGGGAGATCACAAATGAGGATGTTGCCAGGGTCATTGATGCAGCCCAGGTTGTTTCCATCCCTCCTGAAAGAGAAATCATTGACGTCATCCCGAAGCAATTCATCGTTGACGGGCTTGATGAAATCACGGACCCGCGCGGCATGATCGGTGTCCGCCTTGAAATGGAAGGAACAATTATTACCGGATCGAAAACTATTTTACATAATACCCTGCGCTGTGTAGAACGGGCAGGACTGGAAATTATCGACATAGTCCTTCAGCCGCTGGCGGCCGGAGCATTCGCACTGTCAAAAGATGAGAAAAACATGGGTGTAGCGCTGATTGATATTGGCGGCGGCTCCACTACGGTAGCGGTTTTTGAGAACGGCCATTTAAAAGGGGCCTCTGTAATCCCAGTTGGCGGTGACAATATCACCAAAGACCTGTCAATCGGTATGAGGACCGCTACTGAGGATGCGGAAGCAATCAAGATAAAACATGGACATGCCTATTACGACCACGCTTCCGAGGAGGAAGTGTTCAGTGTCCCTATCATCGGCAGTGACCAGCATCAGCAATTCAACCAGCTGGAAATTGCCGATATAGTGGAAGCGCGAATGGAAGAAATATTCCAGTTGGTGCAACACGAGTTAAAAACGATGGGCGCCAGGGACCTGCCGGGAGGGTATGTAATCGCAGGCGGCGTTGCCAATATGCAGGGTGTCCCTGAATTGGCCCAGGCAATTTTACAGAACCGTGTCAGGATTGCGATACCTGATTACATTGGTGTCCGTGAATCACAGTTTACGACTGCAGTTGGCCTGATCAAATTTGCATACAAAAACGCCAGGCTTCAGGGAAGAACGATGGAGAATGCTTTTGTCGAGCAGGATTTTAAAGAGAAACGACCTCAAAAACAGCCGCAACCAAAATCGAAGCCGGAAAAACAGCCGGAAGAAAAAGTATCATCACGAGTGAAAAAGTTTTTAGGCTACTTTTTTGAGTAAACCTTGCTAACAGGAAAATGGACGAATTAGGAGGATTTGTCATGTTGGAGTTTGATACGAATTTAGATTCACTTGCTTCTATAAAAGTAATCGGTGTTGGCGGCGGCGGAAACAATGCGGTTAACCGAATGATCGAGCAGGGTGTGCAGGGCGTGGAGTTCATCGCCGTAAATACAGATGCCCAGGCTTTAAATCTTTCCAAAGCCGAGATCAAGATGCAAATAGGCGGTAAATTGACGCGGGGACTTGGTGCGGGCGCCAATCCTGAAGTGGGCAAAAAAGCAGCCGAAGAAAGCAAAGAGCAAATTGAAGAAGCTTTAAGAGGCGCGGACATGGTATTCGTTACTGCCGGGATGGGCGGCGGCACTGGTACAGGCGCTGCACCTGTCATTGCCCAAATCGCGAGGGACCTAGGTGCGCTTACAGTCGGTGTTGTGACACGGCCATTTACATTCGAAGGCCGCAAACGGGCAACCCAGGCAGCCGGCGGGATTGCAGCCCTGAAAGAAGGGGTAGATACACTGATTGTCATCCCGAATGACCGCCTTCTGGAAATGGTGGACAAAAGCACGCCAATGCTTGAAGCGTTCCGCGAGGCTGATAATGTACTGCGCCAGGGTGTCCAGGGGATTTCTGACCTGATTGCAACCCCTGGATTGATCAACCTGGATTTTGCCGATGTTAAGACCATCATGTCCAACCAGGGCTCTGCATTGATGGGAATCGGCATTGCCACAGGTGAAAACCGGGCAGCCGAGGCTGCGAAAAAGGCGGTTTCCTCGCCTCTGCTGGAAACCTCCATCGATGGTGCACAGGGTGTCCTGATGAACATTACCGGCGGGTCCAACCTCAGCCTGTATGAAGTGCAGGAAGCGGCCGATATCGTAGCTTCTGCATCTGATCAGGATGTGAACATGATTTTCGGTTCTGTCATCAATGACAACCTGAAAGATGAGATCGTCGTAACCGTCATTGCCACCGGCTTCAATGAAGAAGCGATCCAGCCCAAAAATACGAGGCCGGCATTCGGCCAGGCAAAACTGAATCCGAATCCAAATCCGGGCCTCGGCACTGTCAAGCGCGAACAGAAACGTGAGGAAGTCCAGCAGGAGCAGACAAGGGGAACTACAATATCCCAGCAGCCTGAAGATACGCTTGATATTCCGACTTTCCTGCGCAACAGGAACAGGCGTCGTTAAATACTGTCTAACATAAAAGCAAAAAGCAGCACACCTCTTATATTTGGGGTGTGCTTTTTCATTGCATTCCCCTTAATAGAAAAAAGTGACAAAATCCGTAGGGAAAGGTGAAAATATTCTTCTGTTTTGGATACAGGAAGTGACACATTTTTAGATGCAAGGTACGTTATACTTTGTCGTAACGGATTTATAGGAGGCCGGATCAGATTAAAGCCGATGCCCGGCTTCATAGAGGGTACAGCTCGCAAAGGGGGTTGTGGTTTGACAGTATACCTTGATGTGATATGGGCTTTAAATCTTTTATTTGACGCCTTGCTCATCTATTTGACAGCGGTGATCCTGAAAAGGAAAATCCGCTTGAGCCGCCTGTTTCTAGGAGCGTTGACAGGGTCCATTCTCATTTTATTGTCCATTACACCACTGCATGCTATTGCAGGCGTTCCCGCGGTAAAACTGTTGTTTTCAGTACTAATGGTGCTGTGTGCCTTTGGTTACCGGCGGTTAAGCTATTTTATAAAAGGATTGATGGCCCTGTATTTCACCACCTTCTTGGCAGGTGGAACATTAACAGGTGTACATTATTTCATTCATTTCGATATGGATCTGTCCTCCGCAGCCGCCTTGGCAAATATTAAAGGATTTGGCGACCCAATCAGCTGGCTGTTCGTCCTGCTCGGATTTCCGCTTGCCTGGCACTTTTCAAAAAAGAATATCGAACAGGCTGAAATGGCAAAAATCCATTACGAACAATTGGTAGGGGTCAAGATTAGCATGCCAGGGCTGGAACTGGCTCTGACGGGGCTCATTGACAGCGGCAACCAGCTGTATGACCCAATTTCCAAAACGCCGGTCATGTTCGTTTCAGTTAATAATCTTCCTGATGGCATGCCTGAAGTCCTGCGTATGCTTGCAGGCGATCCGGAAGCTGTTTTTACAGGAGAGGAATCGTTTCCAGAGGAGCTTGAGAGCAGGATGAGAATCATCCCGTTTAGTGTCGTGGGCCGTGCCCAGCAGCTTGTAATAGCAGTAAAACCCGATTCTGTTATCATCGAAAAAGATGATGAAACAGTCCAGGTTGAGAAGTCGCTCGTGTCGTTCACGATGCAGGAGCTTTCCGCGGATGGCAGTTTTCACTGTATTGTTCATCCTAAAATGCTGACTGCCTTTACTGTGAAGGTAAGCTAATATAACTATACTCAAAAATACATAGTTTAGAAGGAGGACAATCCATGAAAAATATACGGCTTCGCATTTCTTATTACTGGTATAAATTGTTAATGAAATTAGGCTTGAAAACAGATGAAATATATTATATAGGCGGAAGCGAAGCATTGCCTCCGCCGTTAAATAAAGAAGAAGAGGAGATGCTGCTGCAAAAGCTACCCAATGGCGACAAAGCAGCCAGGTCGATCCTGATCGAGAGGAACTTGAGGCTTGTCGTGTACATTGCCCGGAAATTTGAAAATACCGGCATCAATATTGAGGACCTGATCAGCATCGGCACGATCGGATTGATTAAGGCGGTGAATACGTTTAACCCGGAAAAAAAGATAAAGCTTGCTACATACGCCTCAAGATGCATTGAAAATGAAATACTGATGTATTTGCGCAGAAACAATAAAATACGTTCTGAGGTTTCTTTTGATGAACCGCTCAACATCGACTGGGATGGAAATGAGCTTCTTCTTTCCGATGTGCTCGGAACAGATGATGACATCATCACAAAGGACCTGGAATCCAATGTTGACAAAAAATTGCTGATCAAGGCACTGCAGCAGCTGACAGACCGTGAAAAGCAAATCATGGAACTGCGCTTTGGGCTTGGCAGTGGGGAAGAGAAAACCCAGAAGGATGTCGCGGATATGCTTGGAATCTCCCAGTCATATATTTCCCGGCTGGAAAAACGGATCATTAAAAGGCTGCGGAAGGAATTTAATAAAATGGTTTAGAATACCGCGCATTTTTTATGTGAAAATTAGTTTAGGAATGCATTAATAATTAAATGTTTGAATATTACGCCTATTTCTCAGGTAAAAAAATATTTTTTAATGAAAAACCTCTGAATTTCATTTGTTTTTTTTGGCTTTTTGTTCCTCGGATGCCGTTTTGCTTCCAATTGAGAACTGCATATTTTTCCTTCCCACGGAGATACTGTTTTTTGAACAGCAACTCCTGTGAGGAGGGAAAGAGATTGACTCGAAACAAAGTGGAAATTTGCGGGGTGGATACATCAAAGCTGCCGGTTTTGAAGAATGAAGAAATGCGCGAGCTTTTCAAACAGATGCAAAACGGTGACATTACCGCCAGAGAAAAGCTTGTGAATGGAAACCTGCGGCTTGTTTTAAGCGTCATACAGCGGTTTAACAACCGGGGCGAGTTTGTTGATGACCTGTTCCAGGTTGGCTGTATTGGCCTGATGAAATCGATTGATAATTTTGATTTAAGCCAGAATGTGAAATTTTCAACGTATGCAGTGCCGATGATTATCGGAGAAATACGCCGGTACTTAAGGGACAACAATCCGATCAGGGTGTCCCGGTCATTAAGGGATATTGCATATAAAGCTTTGCAGGTCAGGGAAAGGCTGATGAGTGAAGTATCGAGGGAACCAACAGCTGAAGAAATCGCAAGGGTACTTGAAGTTCCCCACGAAGAAATAGTGTTTGCGCTTGATGCCATCCAGGACCCGGTGTCACTGTTCGAGCCAATCTATAATGATGGCGGGGACCCGATCTATGTGATGGATCAATTGAGCGATGAACGAAACAAGGATTCACACTGGATCGAAGAAATAGCCCTCAAGGAAGGCATGAGGCGCCTGAATGAGCGGGAGAAACTCATATTGAGAAAGCGCTTCTTCCAGGGCAAGACACAGATGGAGGTCGCCGAAGAAATCGGAATTTCCCAGGCTCAGGTATCCCGGCTTGAAAAGGCCGCAATCAAACAAATGAACAAAAATATTCAAAGTTAAAGCTGCCGGTGGGCAGCTTTTTATTTTGAATCATTGTTGCCGGTGTCCTTACATATATTTTCATATAAACAAAAGTCGGGGGGAACGCGGGATGTTTAAAGTGTCAGAATTTCAAGTCAAGGATGTTGTGAATGTTTCGGATGGAAAAAAACTCGGGAATATAGAAGATATAGAAATTAACTTAAATACAGGCAAAATCGAAGCAGTTGTAATCGGCGGTTCAGGAAAAGTACTTGGTTTTTTCGGACGTGATGACGAAGTTGTCATACCATGGAAAAATATTTTGAAGATCGGCCAGGATGTGATCCTTGTCCGTTATAAAGACAGCGGAGATCTAAAGGAACAGGACGGAGACTAGCACCAGGGGCAAGCTGTGTGACCGGCTTGGATTTTTGTGGTAAACTGTAGAAAAAAGAAGAGGTAATGATATGGAACCATTCATCCTTGGGCCCGAAGAGGCTTTTTTCATTCAGGAGTGGATGGAAAACAACCCTGGGCTTGTTGCCGGATTTTCTACAAAAAACGGCGGGGTTAGCGGGGAGGAATTTTCCACCCTCAATTTGGGCTTCCACGTTGGTGATAGCAGGGAAGCAGTATGCCAAAACCGCATGATTTTGTCTGAAAAGATCGCATTCCCGCTAAAAAGCTGGGTTGGTGCGGAACAGACACATGAAGTCAACATAAAAAAAGCAACGAAATCGGACCGGGGCAAAGGCGCAGCAGACTATGGAACCTCATATACAGCTACCGATGGTTTTTTTGCTGATGAAAAAGGGATTCTCCTGACCCTTTGCTTCGCCGACTGCGTTCCGCTCTTTTTTTTAAGCCCTGAGACCGGCCACGTTGGCCTTGCCCATGCCGGCTGGAAGGGGACGGTTCATGGGATCGGTAAACGGATGGCAGCCAAATTTGCAGCAAATGGGGTTTCCCCCGGCCGAATTTTAGCAGTAATCGGCCCATCCATTTGCGAAAAGTGTTATATTGTTGATAACAAAGTTATTTCTTTGGTACAAAATATACTAGAAGGTGTCGAAAAAAAACCATATAATCAAATTAAAGAAAATCAGTATCATCTTGATTTGAGAGAGCTGAATAAACAACTTCTGCTGAATGCCGGTGTAAGAGAGGAAAATATCAAAGTGACCGGTTTATGTACCAGCTGCCATAATGAGCATTTCTATTCCCATCGAAGGGACAGGGGGGCGGCTGGAAGAATGATTGCTTTTATTGGCTGGAAGGAGGATTATCTTCCGTAGATGAAAGTTTCGGAAAATCTGCAAAAAATTAATGAACAGATAAAATCGGCCTGTCAAAAAGCGGGCCGAAATCCTGATGAGGTCAAAATTGTTGCTGTAACAAAATATGTCAGTGCAGAGCGGGCAGCGGAAGCCGTACAGGCAGGCATTGTCCATATAGGTGAAAACCGGGAGGAAGGCTTGCTGGAAAAGCAGGGTGTACTGAAGGACAAGCCCGTCTGGCATTTCATTGGGACATTGCAGACAAGGAAGGTTAAAAATGTAATAGACAAAATTGATTATCTCCATTCTGTTGACAGGCTGTCCCTTGCAAAAGAAATTGATAAACGTGCTGCGGAAAAAATCAATTGTTTCGTCCAGGTGAACGTATCAGGCGAAGAATCCAAGCATGGATTGGCCCCTGATGCGGTTCCGGGTTTTATCAGGGAGCTCGGCGGGTTCAAGAAAATCAATGTGGCCGGGCTGATGACAATGGCGCCGAATACAAATGATGAAAATGTCCTCAGGCAATGCTTCCGCACGCTTAAAACCCTGCAGGCATCAGTACAGAGCCTGGGGCTGGCGTATGCTCCTTGCAATGAGCTTTCAATGGGAATGTCAAATGATTTTGCAATAGCAATAGAAGAAGGTGCCACGATGATCCGAATCGGCACAGCATTAGTAGGCGATGAATAGGAGGGGCAGAAAAAATGAGCCTTAAGACAAAAATAAAAACATTTTTTTTCCTTGACGATGAATATGACTATAATGAGGAAGAACAACTTGTTGAAGAAGAGATTGAACCTGTGAGGCAAAGCCGCCAGACCGTCCAGAAACAGAATGTCGTCAGCCTTCAAAGTGTGCAAAAATCTTCAAAAGTGATACTGATGGAACCAAGGGTATATGCTGAAGCCCAGGAAATTGCCGATCATTTGAAAAACCGGAGGGCTGTCGTGGTGAACCTCCAAAGGATTGAGCACGACCAGGCGAAAAGAATCGTTGATTTTTTAAGCGGTACGGTTTATGCGATCACAGGTGACATTCAGCGGATTGGCGCGAATATTTTCTTATGCACGCCTGATAATGTGGAGGTCTCAGGAAATATTTCTGAACTGATGCAGGAGCGTGATTTTCAAGAGTCGAGGTGGTAGAGTTAAATGGAAATAGTAGTAGGCTTGTTACAACAGTTGATCGAGATTTACCAGTGGGCGTTAATTATTTACATATTGATGTCCTGGTTTCCCAATGCAAGGGAAACAGCTATCGGACAGTTTTTGGCGCGGATTTGTGAGCCGTTCCTTGAGCCGTTCCGGCGGATCATTCCTTCGGTCGGCATGATCGATATTTCACCGATTGTCGCGATTTTTGTGCTGCGTTTCGCGGCTACTGGTTTAAGTGAAGTAGTCCGCTGGATTGCATAAAACTATCGTTCAGGGCTTAATAGCCCTTTTTGTTTTTAAAGTTGTTTTGGGGGCGGTCATATGAATATTTACCAGCATTTTCGTCCCGAAGAACGGGAATATATCGATCAGGTCGTCAAGTGGAAGGAATACGTGGAAGAAACCTATGCGCCCAAATTGACAGATTTTTTGGATCCCCGTGAACAGCAGATTTTAAAAATGATTATTGGAAACCATACTGATGTCAAATATAAGCTGTTTGGCGGGACCGAAAAGGCTGAGCGGCAGAGGGCGTTACTGCACCCCGATTATTATGAAGTGGTAGATGCTGATTTTCACATCACGCTGTTCGAGATTGACTACGCAAAAAAATTTATCAGCCTGGAGCATCGGCAGGTCCTGGGCAGCCTGATGTCACTTGGTTTAAAAAGGGGCAAATTCGGCGATATAGTGAAAAAGGGTGATGAAATCCAGTTCTTAGCAGCGTCGGAGATATCAGATTATGTTTCAATGCAGCTAAGCGCAATAGGCAAGGCTGCGATAAGCCTGGTGGAACGCCCGCTGGGGGAGGCGCTCGATTCGGGAGAAGTATGGCAGGAAATGAATGTCACATCCTCTTCGCTTCGACTTGACACAATGATTTCGTCCCTTTATAACCTCTCACGCCAAAAGTCGCAGCTTCTTGTACAGCATGGGGCCGCAAAAGTTAATTGGACCGCTATTGAAAACCCCTCGTTTGAATGCGGTGAGGGGGACATTATCTCAGTCCGGGGCCATGGCCGGGCAAAAATCGTGTCGATTGATGGAAAAACAAAAAAAGATAAATGGCGGGTTATTGCCGGACGGCAAAAATAAATATATATTAAAAATAGCAGGATTATTTGGTTTCTTGTCGAATAGATGCAAAGTACATAAAAGCAGATACTTAATGGGAGGTGGCGTCATGCCGTTAACGCCGTTAGATATACACAACAAAGAGTTCAGTAAAGGATTCAGGGGTTATGACGAGGACGAAGTAAATGAATTTCTTGACCAGGTCATCAAGGATTATGAACTGATCATCAGGGAAAAGAAAGAGCTTGAAGAAAAGCTGAATGAATTAAATGCCAGGCTCGGCCATTTTACCAATATTGAAGAAACTTTGAATAAATCGATTGTCATCGCTCAGGAAGCCGGTGAGGAAGTAAAGCGCAACGCCCAAAAAGAAGCGAAGCTGATCGTCAAGGAAGCAGAGAAAAATGCCGACCGGATCATCAATGAGTCGCTGTCAAAAGCGCGAAAAATAGCGCTTGAGATTGAAGAGCTGAAGAAGCAGTCCAAAGTTTTCAGGACACGCTTCAAAATGCTGATTGAAGCCCAGCTTGACATGCTCAATAATGATGACTGGGACCATCTGCTTGAGTATGAACTCGATTCAACTGAATTGAAATCGGCCGCGAGGGAAGAAGAAGACTCGCTCGCTTGACTCGGCGGCTATAAATCGTATATAATACCATAATAAAAAGGCAATATTTGATTGAAACAATGACAGGGACAGTACAGTTTTCATATATGCTTATTTTAGCGAACCGGGGATGGTGGGAGCCCGGCCATAGGCGGAAAAATTGGAAGATCCCCCTGTAGTTCCGAGCTGAACGTTATCCCAACCAGTAAGTGCAGGCGGGTCATTCACGTTAAGAATGTTGAGCGGACATTACTTGCATTGCCAGGAATGTCCAATTAGGGTGGTACCACGGGAAAAAACCTTCTCGTCCCTTTCCGGGATGAGAAGGTTTTTTATATTGATTTTTATGGAAAATTTTACTGTTTTTTGAAAGCGAATGGGAGGAAAATGCAATGGATTACAAAGATACGCTGTTAATGCCTAAGACTGAGTTCCCAATGCGCGGCAATCTGCCAAAGCGAGAACCAGAAATCCAGGCGCAATGGGATGCAATGAATATCTATGAAAAAGTACAGAAGCACACAGAGGGCAGGCCCCTATTCATTCTGCATGACGGCCCTCCATACGCGAATGGTGACATTCACATGGGGCATGCGCTTAATAAAATATTAAAGGATTTTATCGTCCGTTTTAAATCAATGAGCGGTTTTAATGCGCCCTATGTGCCAGGATGGGACACACACGGGCTTCCAATCGAGCAGGCCCTGACAAATAAAGGGGTAAAACGGAAAGAAATGACGGTTGCCGAGTTCCGTAAGCTGTGTGAACAATATGCCTACGAACAAATTGACAACCAGCGTTCGCAGTTCAAACGCCTTGGGGTCCGTGGCGACTGGGAAAACCCTTATATCACATTGAAGCCGGAATATGAGGCACAGCAAATTAAAGTGTTCGGCGAGATGGCTAAAAAGGGTTACATTTACAAGGGCCTTAAACCAGTTTACTGGTCTCCTTCCAGTGAATCAGCGCTCGCTGAAGCGGAAATTGAATATAAAGACAAACGGTCGGCGTCCATCTACGTTGGCTTCAAGGTTGCCGACGGGAAAGGTGTTCTTGAGGAAGGGACTGAAATCGTCATCTGGACGACGACTCCCTGGACGATTCCGGCAAACCTTGGCATCTCCGTCCATCCGGATCTTACGTACGCAGTTGTCGAAACAAACGGCAAGAAATATGTAGTTGCCCAGGACCTGCTTGAAAGCGTAACGAATGAAATCGGCTGGGAAAATCCATACGTTGTCAAGCAAGTGGCTGGTAAGGATTTGGAACATATTGTTGCAACGCACCCGCTTTATGGCCGTGATTCCCTCGTCATGCTCGGTGAACATGTTACGACCGATGCAGGAACAGGATGCGTACACACTGCGCCAGGCCACGGGGAAGACGACTTCTATGTTGGCCAGAAGTACGGAATTGGTGTCCTTAACCCTGTTGATGACAAAGGTGTTATGACAGCGGAAGCCCCTGGCTTTGAGGGACTGTTTTATGATGAAGCGAACAAGCCGATTACCGAAAAGCTGGATGAAGCAGGAGCACTGCTGAAGCTGTCATTCATCACTCACTCCTACCCGCATGACTGGAGAACGAAAAAGCCTGTCATTTTCCGGGCAACAGCGCAGTGGTTTGCTTCCATTAAAGATTTCCGCAATGACCTTCTTCAGGCAGTGGAGGAAACGAAATGGGTACCGGCCTGGGGTGAAACAAGGCTCTATAACATGGTTCGCGACCGTGGCGACTGGTGCATTTCCCGCCAGCGTGCCTGGGGAGTGCCAATCCCTGTTTTCTATGCTGAAAATGGCGAACCTGTGATTACAGATGAAACGATCGATCATGTTTCAGGCTTATTCCGGGAGCACGGTTCAAATGTCTGGTTTGAACGAGAAGCAAAAGATTTGCTGCCAGAAGGTTTCACCCATCCAGGAAGCCCGAATGGGAAGTTCACGAAGGAAACTGACATCATGGACGTCTGGTTTGACTCCGGTTCGTCCCACCAGGCAGTGCTTGAAGAAAGAGCCGACCTTCAGCGTCCGGCTGATCTTTATCTTGAAGGTTCGGACCAATACCGTGGCTGGTTTAACTCTTCTTTGTCCACTGCCGTCGCAGTGACAGGAAAAGCACCTTACAAAGGCGTACTAAGCCATGGATTTGCCCTTGACGGTGAAGGCAGGAAGATGAGCAAGTCGATCGGGAACGTAGTTGTTCCATCGAAAGTCATGAACCAGCTTGGAGCAGACATTTTGCGCCTGTGGGTAGCTTCTGTGGACTACCAGTCAGATGTGCGCGTTTCGGACGCAATCCTGAAACAGGTGGCTGAGGTTTACCGGAAGATCCGTAATACTTTCCGCTTCCTTCTCGGCAATCTTGCCGATTTCAACCCGGAAACGGATGCGGTTGCGTTTGATGAATTGCGTGAGGTTGACCAATTTATGCTTGTGAAGCTGAACAAACTTGTCAAGCAAGTGCGTGAAGCATACGACTCTTACGAGTTTGCAGGCGTTTACCATGCAGTCAATAATTTCTGTACGCTCGACCTGAGTGCGTTTTATTTGGATTTTGCCAAGGACGTGCTTTACATTGAGGCAGCAGACAATGTGGAACGGAGGGCAATCCAGACAGTACTTCATGAGAGCCTCATGACGCTTGTGAAGCTTACTGCTCCGATTCTGTCCCACACAGCCGATGAAGTATGGTCGTTCATCCCTTCCGTGAAAGAGGAAAGCGTGCAGCTGACATTAATGCCTGAGTATAAAGAATTCGCTAATGCGAAAGAACTCGAATCCAAATGGAACTCGTTCATGAAGCTTAGGGATGATGTCCTAAAAGCACTTGAAGAAGCGCGTAATGAAAAATTGATCGGTAAATCGTTGACGGCCAAGGTTTCACTTTATGTCAATGACAGGACGCGAGACCTTCTTGCCTCCATCAGCGAAAACCTTGGACAGCTTTTCATTGTTTCCGGCTTCGAGGTTGCCGGTTCATATGATGAGGCTCCCGAAAATGCTGTAAAGCTTGAGCATGCAGCCATTGTTGTATCAAAAGCTGAAGGTGAAACATGCGAGCGTTGCTGGGTTGTGACCCCTGAGGTTGGCAAAGTCGAAGAATATCCGACCCTATGCCCTAGATGCGCGACCGTGGTGAAAGAAAATTATGTCGAATAATCGGCTGGGCCAAGCGTGTTCATACTGAAATTGATAAAATCCCCGGAAGCTGTTCCGGGGATTTTTAAATTAAGCGGAAAATCCAGTGATTTAAGCGAAATATTGGCTTATTTAGGCGAATACAGCATATATTAAGCGAAAAATCAAAGAATTAAGCGAAAACCAAACGGATTTAAGCGAAACCTTCAGCCGTCCTGTCGAGACAGATTTTAAAATTTTCCTGTTGCGACAATTGTTGTACAGCTTGTAAAAAGTTTAACTGAGTCAGTCCTCCGGGAATGGAAAGAATAGTTGTAAACAGGATCGGAGGGAAGCATTTGAAGGAATACCTGGAACAAATCCAAGATCAACTCCGTAAATCACATGAAGAACTGCTCGAAAAATTGATGACCTGCCAGCAATCGAGTCCGATTTTAACTTTCATCAAGGAAGAACTGGTTGATATTGAGTCCACATTGAGCAAGATCGAAAAAGGTGAATTCGGTAAGTGTGAAATTTCAGGTGAGCTGCTTCCAGCAGAATTTCTTTTTATTCTTCCTACAGTAAAGTCGAACAGAGACCTCGAAAAGTTGCAAAAATTTTATCGGAAACCGCTGTATTCTTGACTCCCGCCGTGGACAGCCGGCAGAATAGCTGTCGTTTTTCAATCGTTTATGCTAAAATGCAAAGGTAATCATTGACTGTTGATATGGAGGTTACCTTTGTGTTTTATTACATAATCGCGTTGTGTGTCATCTTGCTTGACCAGCTAACAAAATGGATGATCGTTAAAAATCTCGAGCTTGGCGAAAGCATAAAGGTGATAGAAGATTTTCTCTATATCACCTCGCACCGGAACCGCGGGGCCGCATGGGGAATACTTCAAGGACAAATGTGGTTTTTCTATATCATCACGATTATCGTGGTCGTCGGAATTGTTTATTACATCCAAAAAGCAGCTAAAGGGAAAATGCTGCTCGGCGTATCCTTAGGCCTCATGCTTGGCGGGGCCATTGGGAACTTTATCGACCGCGTTTTTAGGAAGGAAGTGGTCGATTTTATTAACACCTATATTTTTGGCTATGATTTTCCGATTTTCAATATCGCTGATTCAGCTTTAGTGGTTGGTGTCGCGTTAATGATGCTGCAAATGCTGCGAGAAGAGAGAGAGGCAAAAAAGAAATCCTATGGAGAAAATGGAACACATCATTCTTGAAGAACAGGCTGGAGACAGGATCGATAAAGTGGTGGCGGCATTGCACGGAGATTGGTCACGAAGCCAGGTCCAGCAGTGGATAAAAGATGGAAACGTCATCGTGAACGACAAGCCTGTAAAAACAAATTATAAATGCAGCCTGAACGACTTTGTGGAAATAAGCATTCCTGAACCGGAAGCGCTTGATGTCATCCCGGAAGAAATGAATCTGGACATTTATTATGAGGATGCCGATGTGCTGGTGGTCAATAAACCTAAAGGGATGGTGGTCCACCCAGCACCAGGACATATGTCAGGCACCCTTGTGAATGGCCTGATGGCCCACTGCAAAGATTTGTCAGGCATCAATGGGGTGCTGCGCCCGGGAATTGTGCACAGAATTGACAAGGATACATCCGGGCTTTTGATGGTTGCCAAAAATGACCTGGCCCATGAAAGCCTCGTCAACCAGCTGGTGGAAAAATCGGTTACAAGAAAATATAAGGCGATTGTCCATGGCGTGATTCCCCATGATTTTGGCACCGTCGATGCGCCGCTTGCACGCGATCCAAAGGACCGCCAGAGCATGGCAGTTGTCGATAAGGGAAAGCATGCCGTCACCCATTTTAATGTGCTTGAAAGATTCGATGACTTTACGTACGTAGAATGCCAGCTTGAAACAGGACGAACACATCAGATACGTGTGCATATGAAGTATATCGGTTACCCGCTTGCTGGTGATCCAAAGTATGGCCCGAAAAAAACGCTTGATATAGACGGTCAGGCCCTTCATGCAGGGATACTGGGATTTATACATCCCAGGTCTGGAGAGTACCTTGAGTTCGAGGCGCCATTGCCGCCAGAATTTCAAGAACTCTTGGCAAACTTAAGACATAACCGTTGACAAATTTCTACACATCGCTTAAGATTGCAATAGTTGAATATGACCCTTTAATACAGTCCCGGGAGGCTGAGAAGGAAACGGAACGCGCACAGATTGCCTTATTAAGGCAGTGCCTGTGCCAATCAGGATTCGTGCACCCTCTCACCATAACGGCGAGAGGGTTTTTTGTAATCACGATTCCCTGCAGGAGCCGTCTTATGCCTGTCGGGGTCTTACAGGACGTAAAGGGTTGAGGCGTTGGGCACAGGACAAGGAAAGCTTCAGCAGCGAAACATCGCACGACTGAAAGCGGAGCTTTTAGGAGGACGTGCCCGCGCTTAGCCTCAACTCAGGCACTTCCGCTTTATATAGTTAGGAGAGATCATGATGGGCGAGAAAGCAATGGTCCTTGATGAACAGGCAATCCGCAGGGCTCTGACAAGAATAGCCCACGAGATTATCGAAAAAAATAAGGGAATTGAAGGCTGTGTCCTGGTAGGGATCCGTACACGGGGAATTTTTCTAGCCAAACGGCTTGCAGAAAAAATCCAGCAGATTGAGGGAACAGCGGTTGATGTAGGGGATCTTGACATCACCCTCTACCGTGACGATCTGACCAAAAAAACAGCTGACCAGGAACCGGAAGTGAGAGGTTCCGACATCCCGGTTGAGATCACGAATAAAAAAGTGATCCTGGTCGACGATGTGCTTTATACCGGCCGGACCGTCCGGGCAGCGATGGATGCCCTTGTTGATATTGGCCGTCCCGGTGCGATCCAGCTTGCCGTGCTCGTAGACAGGGGCCACAGGGAGCTGCCAATCCGGTCTGACTACGTCGGCAAAAACATCCCTACCTCAAGCACCGAAAAGATTGTGGTTGAACTGGCCGAAGTGGATGGGGAAGACCGGGTCAGCATTTACGAAAAATAAAATAAAACCCTTTTAAAATAGTCCAGAGAGGCTGAAAAAGCGGGGAAAAGCAAAGCGATATTGTTTTGCATGCCAAAAACCCTCTTTGTGCCTTTCACAAAGAGGGTTTTTTTTGAAAAATTATGGAGGGGAAAACCACTATGAGCAAACCAGTATTAGACGTAAAAGACGTACCATCACCATTGCAATGGTTCACACTAAGCCTTCAGCACTTATTCGCCATGTTTGGCGCAACAATCCTTGTGCCGTACCTGGTCGGCCTGAGCCCGGCCATCGCTCTGATTTCCAGCGGCCTCGGGACAATTGCGTTCCTGATCATAACCAAGTGGCAGGTACCGGCATACCTCGGTTCATCCTTTGCGTTTATCGCGCCGGTCATTGCGGCCAAAACAAGCGGCGGGCCTGCAGCAGCCATGATCGGCAGCTTTTTGGCCGGGCTTGTTTACGGCATCGTTGCCCTGGTCATCAAAAAAGCCGGTTACCGCTGGATCATGCAACTGCTCCCGCCAATCGTGGTCGGGCCCGTCATTATCGTCATCGGCCTTGCACTGGCGGGTACCGCTGTCAATATGGCAATGAACAATCCTGACGGAGAGTACAGCCTGATCCACTTTTCTGTAGCACTCGTGACATTGGCAGCAACAATCATTTTCTCCATTTACGCAAAAGGTACGCTCAGTCTGATTCCGATCCTTGCAGGGATCGTGATTGGATATTTGTACGCACTGGCGGTTGGCGTAGTCGACTTCGCCCCGGTGAAAAAAGCCGGTTGGTTCGAGTTTCCTGAATTCATCATTCCGTTCGTCAATTATGAAGTGAAACTCACACTGGATATCATCCTGCTCATGGTCCCGGTTGCGGTAGTTACGCTTTCTGAGCATATCGGGCACCAGCTAGTCCTTAGCAAAGTTGTTGGCCAAGACTTGATTAAACAACCGGGCTTGCACAGGTCCATCCTTGGTGACGGTGCAGCGACGATGATTTCCGCGCTGATTGGCGGCCCGCCAAAAACGACTTACGGTGAAAACATCGGGGTGCTTGCAATCACCCGGGTTTACAGTGTTTACGTCCTTTTCGGAGCTGCAGTGATTGCAATCGTGTTCGGTTTCATCGGTAAAATCACCGCGCTGATCAGCTCCATACCTACTCCTGTGATGGGCGGAGTTTCCATCCTGTTGTTTGGAATCATCGCTTCATCGGGGCTGAGAATGCTAGTTGACAGCAAAATCGATTTTGGAGACAAACGCAACCTTGTGATATCATCGGTAATCCTCGTAATCGGCATCGGGGGTGCGTTCATCAAGGTATCCGATCAATTCCAGCTTCAGGGCATGGCGCTTGCTGCCATCATTGGCATTGTTTTAAATCTCATCCTGCCTGGACGGGAGGATTTTGCAGAAAACAGTCTTGCAGTGGAAAACGAAAAAAACGAAGAAATAGCATAGACCGCCTTTTAAATTTGCCCCGTGAGGCTTGAAAGGGTGTAAGAGCCAGCCGGCATCAGCAGGAGAGCATCCTGCTGCCTGCCAGGCTCATTTTTCAGCACCCTGACTTCGGCCGGGGTGCTTTTTTACTGGGGATGGCCAATTTTATTTTGATGGAGGGCTAATAATGAAGCATCTGCTGACTACTTCCGAATTAACAGACCGTGACATCCAGGAAATACTTGATGACGCAACCTTATTTGCCGAGGGAACCATGTGGAATCCGGCCGGCCGGACATTTGTTGCGAATCTGTTTTTCGAACCGAGCACAAGGACGAAATGCAGCTTTGAAGTGGCCCAACGGAAAATGGGATTGGAAGTCATTCCTTTTGAGGCCGGGACCTCAAGCGTGACCAAGGGGGAGTCCTTGTATGATACTGTCCGGACACTGGAAGCTGTAGGAGTGGACGCCGTTGTCATCAGGCACAGTGAGAATAATTATTTCGAAAGCCTGGTTGACAAAGTATCGATTCCAATCATCAATGCCGGTGATGGCTGCGGACATCATCCGACCCAGTCACTATTGGATTTACTTACGATCCAGCAGGAGTTTCGCCGCTTCCGTGGATTAAGGACGGCGATTATTGGAGATATCCGCCATAGCAGGGTAGCCCGGTCAAATGCGGACGCGCTTGTACGCCTCGGGGGAGAGGTCATGTTTTCAGGACCCGAAGAATGGTTTGACAACAACGCTGTTCCGCAAGGGTGCAGATTCGTGGACATAGATGAGGCTGTTGAAAGCGCAGATGTAGTCATGCTTCTCAGGATCCAGCATGAACGCCACGGCAAAACGGAACAAGCTGCTTACGCGTACCATAAGCATTTTGGATTGACAGTGGAAAGGGAGAAGCGCATGAAGCCGCGAAGCATTATCATGCATCCGGCCCCCGTCAACCGCGGCGTGGAAATTGCTGATGAACTGGTTGAATGCGGGCGGTCAAGAATATTTAAACAGATGGAAAATGGTGTTTACGTCCGGATGGCGATATTAAAAAGATCACTAGAACAGGTGCGGGGAGGAAACGGATATGTCATTGCTGATAAAAAATGGCCGCTTGCTTACTGAGGACGGAAAATTAAAGGAGACTGATGTTTTAATCAAAAACGGATTGATTGCCGAAATCGGAACGGGAATTTCCAGGGAGGCTGCCGCGATAGTTGATGCGGAAGGAATGTTGATTGCGCCTGGCTTAATTGACCTCCATGTACATTTGCGGGAGCCGGGGGGAGAGAAAAAGGAAACCATCGCTACAGGGACGCTGGCAGCCGCAAAGGGCGGTTTTACAACTATAGCCGCCATGCCGAATACACGGCCTGTTCCTGATACATTCGAGCAGCTGGAATGGCTGAATCAAAGGATCGGTGAATCCGCCGCAGTAAGGGTGCTTCCATATGCTTCAATCACAGTGAGGGAGCTCGGAAAGGAATTGACAGATTTCAGCGCATTAAAACAAGCCGGTGCATTTGCTTTTACTGATGACGGAGTGGGCATCCAGTCGGCAGGCATGATGCTGGAAGCGATGAAACAGGCAGCGGCATTGGGAATGGCGGTCGTCGCACACTGTGAGGACAACTCGCTTATCAATAAAGGTTCTGTCCATGAAGGGAAATTTTCACAGGAACTCGGAATAAGCGGGATTCCTTCAGTATGTGAAGCGGTGCATATTGCCCGTGACATCCTGCTTGCAGAAGCGGCTGGCTGCCACTACCACGTCTGCCATATCAGCACAAAGGAATCAGTAAGGGCCGTACGGGACGCAAAACGGTACGGAATTAATGTGACCGCTGAAGTAACGCCCCATCATCTGTTGTTAAATGAAGGGGACATACCGGGACCTGACGCAAACTATAAAATGAATCCCCCATTAAGGGGAAAGGCTGACCAGGAGGCACTGATCGAGGGGCTGCTCGACGGAACGATCGATTTCATTGCGACCGACCATGCGCCGCACACAATTGAGGAAAAGAGTGAAGGGCTCCTGCTGGCGCCTTTTGGGATTGTCGGGCTCGAAACCGCGTTTGCGCTGCTGTACACCCACCTAGTCCAAAAAGGAGTCATTACCTTGTCCCAACTGATCGATTTTTTGACAAAAAAGCCTGCCGAAGCGTTCGGCCTTCCCTTTGGAAAGCTTGAACCTGGTGCTGTGGCAGACATTGTACTGCTGGATCTAGAACACGAGCAAACAATTGACCCATCAAGCTTCGTGTCGAAAGGAAAAAATACCCCGTTTGCAGGCTGGAAGTGCAAGGGCTGGCCGGCAATGACAATTGTCAGCGGAAAAATAGTCTGGAGCAAAGGAAGTGTAACATCATGAAAAGGAAGCTGATACTTGAAGATGGCACTGTTTTTATCGGCGAAGGCTTTGGAAGCCTGGCTGATACTGCCGGGGAAGTCGTATTTAACACAGGAATGACTGGGTATCAGGAAATCCTTTCCGACCCATCCTATTGCGGCCAGATTGTGGCCTTGACTTATCCCCTTATCGGAAACTATGGAATCAACCGGGATGACTTCGAATCGATATTGCCTGCAATCCATGGTTTTATTGTAAAAGAAGCAGCGGACCTGCCTTCAAATTGGCGGAGCGTAATGTCCATTCATGAGTATTTTAAAATGAAAAACATCCCAGGTATATCCGGAATTGACACAAGGAAACTGACAAAAATCATCCGCCGCTATGGAACGTTGAAGGGAACCATTTGCGGCATCAATGAAAATGAGGCAGAAGTGATTGAGAAACTGAGGGGCCAAGACCTGATGAAAGACCAGGTGAAACAAGTTTCAACTAAGAGTCCTTACCCAAGCCCCGGGAGAGGGAGCAGGATCATTCTCGTTGACTTTGGCATGAAACATGGAATTTTAAGAGAGCTCAACAAGCGGGATTGTGATGTCATTGTCGTACCTTACAATACGACCGCGAACGAGGTTTTGGCTCTGAACCCGGACGGTGTGATGCTGTCGAACGGACCAGGCGACCCAAAGGATGTTCCGGAGGCGATCAAAATGATTGAAGGCATTCTTGGCAGGATCCCAATGTTTGGAATTTGCCTGGGGCATCAACTGTTTGCCCTTGCATGTGGTGCAAACACAGTGAAAATGAAATACGGGCACCGTGGTTCAAACCACCCTGTAAAAGACCTGGGAACGGGAAAAATTGCACTGACTTCACAAAACCACGGATTCACAGTTGAGGAACGCTCGATTATCGACACTCACCTCGAGGTGACCCATGTTGCCCTGAATGATGGCACAATCGAGGGATTAAGGCATAAACATCTGCCGGCCTTCACAGTGCAGTATCACCCGGAAGCATCTCCCGGGCCAGAAGACGCCAATAACTTGTTTGAGCAGTTTTTGCGAATGGTTGAATCACAGAAACGGGAGGTTACAGTAGCATGCCAAAACGGACCGATGTAAAAAGCATATTAGTGATTGGCTCTGGACCGATTGTAATCGGGCAGGCAGCAGAATTTGACTACGCGGGCACCCAGGCCTGTATCGCACTTCGCGAAGAGGGCTACAAGGTTATCCTGGTGAACTCCAATCCGGCTACGATCATGACCGATACCGAAATCGCCGATGCAGTGTACATAGAACCGCTGACACTGGAATTTGTCAGCCGGATTATTCGCAAGGAACGTCCGGACGCAATTCTTCCAACGCTAGGGGGACAGACAGGCCTCAATCTGGCCGTGGAGCTTTCCCGCTCCGGTGTTTTGAAAGAATGCAACGTAGAAATACTCGGGACAAAGCTTGAAGCGATTGAACGGGCAGAGGACAGGGAGTTATTCAGGAGCCTGATGAATGAACTCGGCCAGCCGGTGCCTGACAGTGAGATTGTCCATGATCTCGGCGAGGCAAAACGTTTCGCATCTCTCGCCGGCTACCCAGTCATAGTGCGTCCGGCCTACACACTTGGCGGCACTGGCGGCGGGATTTGCCATGATGAGAAAGAGCTTGAGGATATTGTGTCAAGCGGCCTGAAACACAGCCCTGTAACACAATGCCTGCTTGAGAAAAGCATCGCAGGTTTCAAGGAAATAGAATATGAGGTGATGCGTGATGCCAATGACAATGCCATCGTCGTATGCAACATGGAAAATTTTGATCCTGTCGGCATACATACCGGCGATTCGATTGTTGTCGCACCAAGCCAGACACTGAGCGACTGTGAGTATCAGCTGCTCCGCAACGCTTCACTGAAAATCATCAGGGCACTTCAAATTGAAGGGGGCTGCAATGTCCAGCTGGCTCTTGACCCGGGCAGCTTCAATTATTTTGTCATTGAAGTGAATCCAAGGGTTAGCCGCTCATCTGCGCTTGCCTCAAAGGCAACCGGCTACCCGATTGCCAAGCTGGCCGCGAAAATCGCCGTCGGCCTCACGCTGGATGAAATGATGAATCCTGTCACTGGGAAAACATATGCCTGCTTTGAGCCTGCCCTTGATTATGTAGTCACAAAGATTCCGCGCTGGCCATTTGACAAGTTTGAATCAGCAAACCGGACGCTGGGAACACAGATGAAAGCAACCGGCGAAGTTATGGCGATCGGCCGCAATTTCGAAGAATCCCTGTTAAAAGCTGTCCGCTCACTTGAAGCAAATGTCTGCCATCTGGAGTTGGCTGGCGGCGTGGACATTGATGGATCCCTGTTGGAAAAAAGGATTAAAAAGGCCGGGGACGAAAGGCTCTTTTATATTGGCGAAGCGATCAGGAGGGGAATCAGTATCTCCGACATCCATGACTGGAGCAATATCGATTTATTTTTCCTGCATAAACTTGAAAAAATCATCTTGTTTGAAGCTGAGCTGAGTAATAACCCGTTTAACGAAGAAATCGGGCGAAAAGCAAAACAAAAAGGGTTCGCTGACAAGGTCATTGCCCGTCTCTGGAGCTCGACCGAAAAGGACGTATATGACTGGCGAGTCCGGACCGGCCTAATCCCTGTTTATAAAATGGTCGACACATGTGCAGCCGAGTTTGAATCGGAAACGCCATATTTCTATGGTACGTATGAGGAAGAAAATGAATCGCATATATCGGACAGGCAAAGCGTGCTCGTGCTCGGTTCAGGACCGATCCGGATCGGGCAGGGGATCGAGTTTGACTATGCGACAGTCCATTGTGTCAAGGCGATAAAAGAGGCCGGGTATGAAGCGATCATCATCAATAACAACCCGGAGACCGTCTCCACCGATTTCAGCATTTCCGATAAGCTGTATTTTGAGCCACTGACAATTGAAGATGTCATGAGCATCATTGACCATGAGACACCAATCGGGGCGGTTGTCCAATTTGGCGGGCAGACAGCAATCAACCTGGCTTCCGGGCTTGCTGAACGGGGTGTGCGCATTCTGGGCACTTCACTTGCCGACATGGACCGCGCCGAAAACCGGGACAAATTCGAGCGAGCCCTGATGGAGCTGGACATCCCGCAGCCGAAAGGAAGCACTGCAATGGCACCGGATGAGGCAGCAGAAATTGCCGCTAAAATCGGCTATCCTGTCCTTGTCCGCCCATCGTACGTCCTTGGCGGAAGGGCAATGGAAATCGTCTACCAGGAGCAGGAGCTGCTCCACTACATGGAGAATGCCGTGAAAGTCAGTCCCGAGCATCCTGTGTTGATTGACCGTTATTTAACGGGAAAGGAAATCGAGGTTGACGCCATTTCAGACGGTGAAACGGTTGTGATTCCCGGCATCATGGAGCATATAGAAAGGGCCGGCGTCCATTCCGGGGATTCGATTGCCGTATATCCCCCGCAATCCTTGAGCCCAACCGTAAAGGAAAAGCTGGTCCAGTATACACAGGAGCTGGCCATGGGCTTGAATATCATTGGACTGCTGAATATCCAGTATGTCATCTCAAAAGGTAAAGTGTTTGTGCTGGAAGTAAATCCCCGTTCAAGCCGGACTGTTCCGTTCTTAAGCAAGATTACCGGTGTACCGATGGCAAAGGTCGCAACTAAAGTGATTCTCGGCCAATCGCTTCGTGAACAAGGTTATGTATCAGGCCTTGTACGAGAAAAAGAAGGCGTGTTCGTAAAAGTGCCGGTGTTTTCGTTTGAAAAGCTCCGGCGCGTCGATATCACGCTTGGGCCTGAGATGAAATCTACGGGTGAAGTGATGGGCAAGGACGCAACACTTGAAAAAGCCCTTTATAAAGGCTTGATTGCAGCCGGGATGAAAATCAGGGAATTTGGGACAGTGCTGCTTACAATATCGGATAAAGACAAGCAAGAAGGACTGGCCATTGCAAAAAGGTTTGCCGCAATAGGGTACCAACTGATGGCAACGAGCGGCACAGCACGGTTTTTGCAATCAGAGGGAATCAGGGTAAAAGTAGTCGGAAAGATTGGTTCAGATGGCCCGAATATAATCGATGTCATCCGCAACGGAGAAGCCCAGGTTGTAATCAATACGCTAACAAAAGGAAAGCAGCCTGAAAGAGATGGGTTCAGGATTAGACGTGAATCTGTCGAAAACGGAATTCCATGCCTGACGTCTCTCGATACCGCAGAAGCAATTTTAAGAGTGTTAGAGTCTACGACTTTTTCAGCAGAGCCTCTTGGTAAGCCGACCGCCAGAAAGGAGCGGATCCTTTCTTGATTAAAAATGAGCTTTGTAGTGTGATCACTCATAACCGTATCGCTGCTTCGATTTACGAGCTTATACTGGAAGGCAGGATTTCCCTTGAAATGCATGCTCCCGGCCAATTCGTGC
This sequence comes from Bacillus sp. T33-2, assembly GCF_002860205.1. Lineage (GTDB taxonomy): Bacteria > Bacillota > Bacilli > Bacillales > Cytobacillaceae > T33-2. The sequence goes on along the minus strand of NZ_PGVB01000010.1, from coordinate 135,541 downwards.
ATTTAAAGGTGTCAAACGGATTGGACCCATTGTTAAGAAGGCCAATCAGCATTTCCAGCATCGATAAAGAAAAACAGCAATTCACGATGATTTACAGAAAGGAAGGGAGAGGCACCACACTGCTGTCCGAAAAAAGGACAGGTGAAACGGTCGATGTGCTTGGGCCGCTCGGCAACGGGTTTCCTGTGGACGAAGCCAAAAGTGGAGAAACTGCGCTTCTGATTGGAGGCGGCATCGGGGTTCCGCCTTTATACGAGCTTGCCAGGCAGCTTAAAGCAAATGGCGTGACAGTCAAAAGTCTGCTCGGTTTTCAGACGAAGGAAGCAGTTTTTTATGAAGAGCAGTTTGCCAATTTAGGAGATACGTATATTGCAACTGCCGATGGAACATATGGAACAAAAGGTTATGTGACAACGCTTCTCGAAAACACCGTTGCCAAACCTGATATCCTGTACGCCTGCGGGCCCACTCCTATGCTGAAGGCACTTGAAGCAGCCTGCCTGTGTGATAAAAGCTATTTCTCACTTGAGCAGCGGATGGGCTGCGGCATAGGGGCATGCTTTGCCTGTGTGTGCCATACAAAAGAAGATCCTGGCGGACATTCCTACAAAAAAGTATGCAGTGACGGTCCGGTCTTCAAAGCAGGGGAGGTGGTCATATGAGTTCCTTGTACACCGAATTGCCTGGTTTGAAGCTGAGGAACCCGGTGATGCCCGCTTCGGGCTGCTTCGGGTTCGGCAAAGAATACGGCCGGCTCTATGACTTAAACAGCCTTGGAGCAATCATGGTTAAAGCGACCACACCCGAACCGCGGTTTGGGAACCCGACGCCAAGAGTAGCGGAGACACCGGGCGGCATGCTTAATGCAATCGGCCTGCAAAATCCCGGGCTTGAGAAAGTCATGGCCGAAGAGCTGCCATGGCTTGAACAGTTCGACGTTCCAATCATCGCGAATGTCGCGGGTTCTAGGGAAGAAGATTATGTGAAAGTTGCAGGGGAAATATCGACCGCACCGAACGTCCACGCCCTTGAACTGAATATTTCCTGCCCGAATGTCAAAACAGGGGGGATTGCGTTTGGCACTGTTCCCGACATGGCGAAGGAATTGACGAAAAAAGTAAAGAGTGTTTCATATGTACCGGTGTATGTCAAGCTGTCGCCGAATGTCACCAATATCGTCGAGATTGCCAGAGCAGTCGTTGACGGCGGTGCAGACGGGCTGACGATGATCAATACCCTGCTTGGTATGCGGCTTGATATAAAAACCGCCAAACCCATCCTTGCAAATAAAACGGGCGGCCTTTCCGGCCCAGGCATTAAGCCGGTTGCAATCAGGATGATATATGAGGTGAGCCAGCATGTGTCCGTTCCGATTATCGGGATGGGCGGAATCCAGTCAGCAGAAGATGTCATCGAATTTTTCTATGCCGGGGCGAGTGCGGTGGCAGTGGGAACACAGAACTTTGTCGACCCGTTCGCATGTCCAAAAATTATCGAAGAACTGCCAGGATTGTTGGACCGGCTCGGGTTTGACCATATTTCAGAATGCACGGGGAGGAGCTGGAAACAGCATGGACAACTCAGTAATTATCGCCCTTGATTTTCCCGAACAAAAACAGGTATTGGACTTTCTTGAACGGTTTGAAAATGAACGGCTTTTTTTGAAGGTCGGTATGGAATTGTTTTATTGGGAAGGCCCCGCCATTATTCATAGGTTAAAAGAAATGAATCATAATATCTTCCTTGATTTAAAGCTTCATGACATCCCAAATACTGTAAGGAATGCGATGAAGAGCCTCGCCGGGCTCGGCTGCGACCTTGTCAATGTGCATGCCGCAGGGGGCATGGATATGATGGAAGCAGCGGTTGAAGGGCTCGATGCGGGGACACAAAGCGGGAGGACACGCCCCCTTTGCATAGCTGTCACCCAGCTTACAAGTACATCTGAGCAGCAGATGAAAAATGAGCAGCTTGTTCATGTACCTTTGTCGGAGTCTGTGCTCCATTATTCGAAGCTGGCGCACATGTCCGGCCTGGATGGCGTTGTCTGTGCTGTGCATGAGGCGAAGCTGGTGCGCGCTGAACTGGGTGGAGCCTTTTTAACTGTAACACCCGGAATCAGGCTGGCTAATGATGATATGCATGACCAAAAACGAGTGGCGACACCTAAAGGCGCAAGAAGCCATGGTGTATCCGCCATTGTCGTTGGCAGGCCGATTACCTCAGCAGAAAATCCACTTGAAAGCTATGAAAAAATCAAGCAGGAATGGGCAGGTGTTCAACAATGAAAAAACAGATAGCTGCAAGACTTCTGGAAATTGAAGCGGTGTTTTTAAGGCCTGATGACCCATTCACATGGTCTTCAGGGATCCTTTCGCCAATTTATTGTGATAATCGCCTTACCCTTTCATATCCAGCCATCCGCAGGGAAATAGCGGAAGGGCTGAAGGAGTTGATCACCACCCATTTTTCCGAGTGTGAACTTATAGCAGGAACGGCCACCGCAGGCATTCCCCACGCGGCTTGGGTAAGCGAGCTTCTTGGCATGCCGATGTGTTATGTCCGTTCAAAAGCGAAAGGGCATGGGAAGGGGAACCAAATCGAAGGGCTTGCGAAACCCGGGCAAAAAACAGTCATTGTTGAGGATCTGATTTCTACTGGAGGCAGTGTGATCAATGCAGCCGCTGCCCTGAAAGAGGCTGGCTGTGAGGTGCTGGGGGCCGTTTCGATTTTTACATATGAGCTTGAAAAAGGAACACAGCTCCTCGCAGAAGCGGGACTGGCTCTATTCTCCCTGACCGATTTTTCGACATTGACCGAAGTCGCAAAAGAGGAAGGATCCATCCGGGACACCGATTTAGAAAAGCTCTCATCATGGAGGAAAGATCCAGAGTCATGGGGTAAAGCCTGAAAATGGAGAGTAGCCGATTGAGCGTGATAGGCGACCGTAACGAGAAGCTGCCTCGGCCCATCTGGTGCATCTCCGGAAAAACAAAGGGATTCTCGCGGAAGCTAGCTACATTCTCGCGAAAATCCATCAAAATTTCGCGCAAACACTTTACAATCTCGCAAAAAAAAAAAATCTCGCGAAAACCAAAATTCGGCCGGGATTTTCTCATCCTGCAACACAAAAAAGGAAGCAGCAGTCGGCTGCTTCCCTTTTAACTTTGTTTTAACTGAAGGATTTTTTCTTCATCCGGAGTCACATAGACTGTTTGCTGCTGCTCGTATATAACAAAACCCGGCTTTGCCCCGCTTGGTTTTTTTACATTGCGCACTTTTGTAAAATCAACTGGCACTGAGCTTGAGTTTCGGGCCTTGCTGAAGTAGGCTGCCAACTGGGCGGCTTCAAGGATCGTCTGTTCCTGTGGTTCCTTGCTTCTGATGACAACGTGTGAGCCGGGGATGTCTTTCGTATGCAGCCAGATTTCATCCCGTGCAGCGAATTTATTTGTTAAATAATCGTTTTGCTTATTGTTCTTGCCTACATATATTTCGGTGCCGTCGGAGGATACAAACCGGTCAAGAGCAGGTTTGGAATTCGCAGCCTTTTTATTCTGCCGTTTCTGCCTCTGCCTTATATAACCGCCTTCAATCAATTCTTCCCTGATCTCTTCAATGTCTTTTGGTGATGCAGCTTCTACCTGCTGTGCAAGCGCCTCAAAATATGCTGATTCCTCTTGTGCATTCTCGATTTGTTCCTGTACTATCGTTAACGCGTTCTTTGCTTTTTGATATTTCGTGAAATATTTCTGGGCATTTTCAGATGGTGATTTCATCGGATCGAGCGGGATTGTGATGGTCCCTTCATCCTCATCGTAATAATTCAGCACTTCAATCTCTTTCATCCCTTTTTGGGCAGCATATAAATTTGCCGTCAGCAATTCCCCATACAGCTGGAACTGTTCGGCATTTTTCGCTTCCTTTAGAGTCGATTGAAGTTTTTTGATCTTTTTCTCATTTTTTTCTTTTTCATTTGAAATGAACCTTTCAAGGTCATTGGCCTGCTGCTTTACCCGGTCGCGTTCTGCTTTTCCGAAATAGAAGCGGTCAAGCATTTGGCTGAGCCTGGCAAAAGGTTTCGAATCCCCTTTGATATGTTCAAGCGGAAATAGGTAAAAATTATCCTTTCCGTTAGCGGAAGTAATCGAAGGGTTGTAAATGTGGGCCTTCAGACTCCCTATGACTTCCAAAAAGGCTTTCGGCAAAGTGACCCTGTTGGCTAGCCCTGCCCTGAACACAATCTCTTTCGCTGCGAGGGGCGAAAGGCCGGCAAACTGCTCTACAAGCTGCCTGTCAAGGTTTCCTGCATTAAAATCAAGCCTTTTCAAAATTTCCTGTTCATCTGCCTCGAACGGGTCCTTTTTTTCCTGGCGGGGAGGGAGGATGTATTCTTGCCCCGGCAGGATGGCCCGGTGGGTGTTCACCGCAAATGACACATGCTTGATGCTGTCCAAAATCAAATTCCGTTCCTTATCAACAAGGATGATGTTGCTGTGCCGCCCCATGATCTCCACAATCAGCTGTTTATAGGAAACATCACCGATTTCGTTTCTGCCTTTAACATCAAAAATAATCATTCTATCAAGGCCTGATTGCTGAATTTTTTCTATTATAAAGCCTTCAAGATGCTTCCTGAGAAGCATGCAAAACATCGGCGGCTCGGATGGGTTTTCGAACTGCTCTTCAGTAATTTGAACCCGCCCGTAGCTGGGGTGCGCTGAAAGAAGCACCCTGTGGTTTGTTCCGTTGGCCCTGACGACCATGAGAATTTCGTTTTTGAATGGCTGGTGTATTTTATTTATGCGCCCGCCCGCAAGTTCGCGGGACAATTCAGCTGTGATCGCTCTTGTAAATAGTCCGTCGAATGACATAGTAGTGACACCCTTTTCCTATCTGTCTTCTATATAAATGGCCATTATGCCGCAGTATGTTCCATTATGAGTGTGGGCCCCGGCTTTGTAAATATTAAAGCATTTTTTGGGACAGGGCTGAATATGCTTTCTTTAGAGTGAGGACAACTCTTGTTCATACTAAAGGAGGAAGTGAGATGGCCGGATGAAGTTCCATGAGATGAACGAAACTGAAATAGCCAGTGCCTTGAGGGCTGACTTCTCTGACGGTTTATCGCAGAAGGAAGCGGCAGCCAGGATAAAGCAATATGGCTATAATGCTCTTGATGAAGGAGAAAAGCAATCGGCTTTGCTCTTATTTTTTAGTCAATTTAAAGATTTTATGGTCCTCGTTTTGCTGGCGGCCACATTAATCTCCGGTCTTCTTGGCGAAATGATCGATGCTGTGGCCATCATTTCAATTGTAATTGTAAACGGATTTCTAGGTTTTTTCCAGGAAAGAAAAGCAGAAAAATCACTGGATGCCTTAAAAGAGCTGTCCGCACCACAGGTCGTGCTGCTAAGGGAAGGAATCTGGGTAAAAGTGCCATCAAAAGATGTGGTGCCCGGTGATGTAATCAAATTTGGAAGTGGGGACAGGATTGGGGCTGATGTAAGATTAATAGAAAGCAAAAGCCTGGAAATCGAGGAATCTGCCTTGACAGGTGAATCCGTTCCCGTGCCGAAATTCACGGATCCGTTGCGCATTCCAAATCCCGGCATCGGCGATATGGAAAATATGGCTTTTATGGGGACGATGGTAACGAGGGGGAGCGGCATAGGCGTTGCCGTAGCCACCGGCATGAATACGGCCATGGGCCAGATTGCAGATTTGCTGCAGAAGGCCGAAACGATGGAGACACCGCTGCAGCGCAGGCTTGAACAGCTTGGAAAAATACTCATTACAGCAGCTTTGCTGCTTACCGTTTTAGTCGTTGGCATCGGGGTTCTGCAAGGACAGGATCTCTACACGATGTTTCTTGCCGGCGTGTCACTGGCAGTTGCGGCGATCCCCGAAGGGCTGCCTGCAATTGTTACCGTTGCCCTTTCACTTGGCGTACAGCGGATGATAAAAAAGAATGCGATCGTCCGCAAGCTTCCTGCTGTTGAAACCCTTGGCTGTGCTTCTGTTATTTGCTCTGATAAAACAGGCACGATGACCCAGAATAAAATGACAGTGACCCATCTTTGGAGCGGCGGGAAAATGTGGACGTTGGACGGGGTTGGCTATGCACCTAAAGGCGAGTTTTTCCGGGAAGGCCGCCGCGTCGATCCGGCGTCTGAAAAATCACTGCAGCAGCTCCTGTCGTTTGGGTTAATGTGCAACCATGCAAACATCATTGAAAAGGACAAGGAATTCCTGATTGACGGTGACCCGACAGAAGGCGCTTTGCTTGTGTCAGCAATGAAAGCAGGCTACGACCGTTCAACCCTCCTGCAGCAGTTCGAAATCGTGAACGAATTTCCTTTTGATTCACAGCGGAAAATGATGAGCATCATCATCAAAGACCAGTCCGGACGACAGTTTGTCGTTACAAAAGGCGCCCCTGACATTTTGATTGGCCTGAGCAATTCCATCCTCTGGGATGAAAAACAGCAGGCCCTGTCAAAAGAATTGAAAGCGAAAGTACAGCATGCGATAGACAGCCTGGCCGGCAATGCCCTCAGGAATATTGCGGTCGCCTTTAAACCGTTGAAAGCCAGCACCGTCATCCTCGATGAAAAAGAAGCAGAAAAGGATCTTGTTTTCATCGGCCTGCAGGGCATGATTGACCCGCCGCGCCCCGAGGTGAAAGAGGCGGTGAAAGAGTGCCGGGACGCTGGCATAAAAACCGTGATGATAACAGGGGATCATGTCGCAACCGCAAAGGCAATCGCCGCACAGCTTGGTATTCTCTCCAAAAACAGCAAGGTGATGGACGGCAACGCCTTATCAAAAATGTCGGTTGAAGAATTGGAGGAAGTGGCAGATCACGTGTCAGTGTTTGCCAGAGTTTCCCCGGAGCATAAGCTGAAAATCGTGAAAGCCTTGCAAAATAAGGGACATGTCGTTGCCATGACCGGCGACGGCGTTAATGATGCTCCCGCGATAAAAGCAGCGGACATCGGGGTGGCGATGGGAATTACCGGGACGGATGTTGCGAAGGAAGCTTCGTCACTCGTTTTACTGGACGATAATTTTGCCACGATAAAGGCAGCCATTAAAGAGGGGAGAAACATATATGAGAACATCAGGAAGTTTATCAGGTATTTGCTTGCGTCGAATGTAGGCGAAATCCTGGTTATGCTGTTTGCGATGATACTTGCGCTTCCACTGCCGCTGGTCCCGATCCAAATTCTGTGGGTGAATCTTGTTACAGACGGATTGCCGGCAATGGCTCTCGGCCTCGATCAGCCGGAGGACAATGTAATGAAACGGGCGCCACGCAACCCAAAAGAAGGAGTGTTCGCTAGGGGGCTCGGATGGAAAGTCGTTTCAAGGGGATTTTTGATCGGCCTTGTCACACTTGTTGCTTTCATGACCGTTTATTACCGGAATCCTGATGAGCTTGCATATGCACAGACAACAGCCTTTGCGACGCTTGTCATGGCACAGCTGATCCATGTATTTGATTGCAGGAGCGAAAGGTCTGTGCTGGCCCGTAACCCGTTTGGCAATAAGTATCTCGTCTGGGCCGTCATTTCATCACTGCTTCTCGTGATCGGAGTGATTTACCTTCCTTCACTCCAGCCAATTTTCCACACTGTTTCAATATTGCCTTCAGATTGGCTTTTGATTGCCGGTTTATCAGCTGTCCCTACTTTTTTGCTGGCCGGAACATTTTTCGCAAGTAAAACAAAGAAGAATATGATATAATCCAAAAGGTAATAGAGAAGGCTCTATTGCCTTTCTTTTTGCCTGAGGTTATATTAGTGCACCTTATGCAGATAACACCGTACTTCTCAAACGATTGGATGTGTGTTAAATGGTCGTCAGTATGACCGGGTTCGGCCGGAGCACAAAAGAATCAGGTCAATTCAATGCAACGGTTGAAATCAAAACAGTCAACCATCGCTTTTGTGAGTTCCATATCCGGATGCCCCGCCAGCTTCTCGCTATCGAGGACAAGCTGAAGAAAAACCTTGGCAGCCGCATCGATCGGGGAAGGGTCGAAGTCTTTGTGATGCTTGAAGGCGAAGGTACAGTAAACCGCAGTGTACATATCGACTGGAAACTCATGGACGAATATGTTCGACATATAGCAGACATAAAGGAAAAATACAAGGTTTCCGGTGAAGTTACCATCCAGGATCTCGTAAGCCGGGAAGAATTGATTGTCTTTGAAGAAAAGGCGGCAGGCAATGATGAACTTGAACATCTTGTATTAATGGCCGCAGACGAGGCAGCACAAGAGCTGATGCAAATGCGCCTGCAGGAAGGAAGCGCCCTTGAAAAAGATGTCACAGCCAACATTGGCCTGCTAAGGGATCATGTATTACATATAAAGCAATATGCCCCCGCTGTTATCGAACAGTATCGTGAAAGGCTGTCAAAAAAGCTTCATGAATTTGTTGGCGGCATAGTAGATGAGGCCAGAGTCCTGACAGAGGCAGCTGTTTTTGCCGACAAAGCTGACATTAACGAGGAACTGACAAGGCTAGACAGCCATATCGCACAGTTCTTTAAAATACTCACCCTTACAGATCCTGTTGGCAGGAAGCTTGATTTTCTCGTCCAGGAAATGAACCGTGAAGTGAATACGATCGGTTCAAAAGCAAATGATGCTGAAATTGCGAGGGCGGTAGTTGAAATGAAAAGCCTCCTTGAAAAAGTGAAGGAGCAGGTTCAAAATATAGAATAGCTGTTTAGAAACGACCCTGCACGGCCAAAATAAATAACTGATGATTGGGGGAGCCTCATGTCTATAAAGCTGATTAATATCGGGTACGGAAATATTGTTTCCGCCAACCGTATTATCTCGATTGTAAGTCCGGAATCGGCACCGATAAAGAGGATGATTCAGGAGGCCCGTGAGAGGGGTTCATTAATAGACGCTACATACGGCAGAAGGACAAGGGCGGTCATCATGATGGACAGCGACCACGTGATTTTGTCCGCGGTACAGCCGGAGACAGTGGCCCACCGCTTAAATGACCGGGATGAAATTATCGATGAAGGGTAGGATTCATTAAATATGCAGGAAAAAGGGTTGTTGATTGTTCTATCCGGTCCATCCGGAGTTGGGAAAGGAACGGTCCGGAAAGAAATATTTTCACATCCGGATACGAAATTCGAATATTCCGTTTCTGCAACGACACGGCCGCCAAGGGAAGGCGAAGTGCAAGGGGTGGATTACTTTTTTAAAAGCCGCGCTGATTTCGAAGAATTAATCCAGCAGGACAAATTGCTCGAATACGCTGAGTATGTCGGCAATTATTACGGAACTCCGGTTGATTATGTGAGAGAAACCTTGGATGCCGGGAAGGATGTATTCCTGGAGATCGAAGTCCAGGGTGCAATCCAGGTCCGTAAGAAATTTCCCGAAGGGCTGTTTATTTTCCTTGCGCCGCCAAGCCTGTCTGAATTAAAAAACAGGATTGTCACCAGGGGGACGGAAACCGAGGACCTCATTTATAATCGCATGAAGACGGCGCGGGAAGAAATTGAAATGATGGACCTGTATGATTATGTCGTTGAAAATGACCGTGTTGAGATCGCCTGTGAAAGAATCAAGGCGATTGTGGTCGCTGAGCATTGCCGCAGGGAAAGAGTCCAACACCGCTATAAAAAAATGCTGGAGGTAGATTAAACATGCTTGATCCTTCTATTGATTCCTTATTGACAAAGATAGACTCGAAATACTCGCTCGTATCTGTGGCCGCCAAGCGTGCCCGCAGCATGCAGATAAATTTTGATCCAAGGCTTGGTAAATATGTTTCCCATAAATATGTTGGGAAAGCACTTGAAGAAATTCACGCTGACAAGCTTCATTTTAAAACGGCCGCGAACCAGGATCAATTGAACGCAGTCAGGTAATTCACGATAACAACCCAGCACATGGGTTGTTATTTTTTGTTACTGTGTCAAATAGATGAAAAAAAACGACAGTTCTTGCATAATGGAAGAAGAATGTTGAATGAGCGGAATTGGGGGTTCAAATATGATGCAAGGTAAAAAAATCTTATTGTGCGTGTCTGGCGGGATCGCAGTTTATAAAGCAGCAGCCATTACGAGCAAGCTGACGCAGGCAGGGGCTGCCGTAAAAGTCATCTTGACTGAATCTGCCGCAAAATTCGTTGCTCCACTCACGTTTCAGGCCCTATCCCGCAGTGAAGTTTATACAGACACTTTCGATGAAAATCATCCCGAAGTGATCGCCCATATCGATATTGCCGACTGGGCCGACCTGATCCTCGTGGCACCGGCCACTGCCAACACGATTGGAAAACTTGCCAGCGGGATAGCCGATAACATGATAACCACCACCATACTTGCCGCTACAGCACCAGTGTGGATTGCCCCGGCGATGAATGTGCACATGTACACCCATCCAGCGGTAACCAAGAATATGGAGGCCTTAAAAAGCTTCGGGTATCAATTTGTCGAACCGGGAGAAGGATACCTCGCCTGTGGATATGTAGGAAAAGGACGGATGGAGGAACCAGAAACAATTGTTGAATTGATTGGACAGTTTTTTGCCGGGGGACAAAGGCTGCTGGACGGGAAAACAATCGTGGTTACAGCGGGCCCGACAAGGGAAAAAATTGATCCGGTCCGTTTCATTTCCAACCATTCAACTGGAAAAATGGGATATGCCATCGCAGAAGAAGCAACAAAGCAGGGCGCCAGAGTCATTTTAATTTCCGGTCCGGTCAGCCTGGAAGCCCCGGCAGGTATCGAAGTCAAGTATATTGAAAGTGCGGAAGAAATGTATGAAGCGGTAATGGACAGCTTCAATGAAGCAGACGCTGTCATCAAGACGGCTGCTGTTGCCGATTATCGGCCAAAAACAGTTTCCGCTGAAAAGGTGAAGAAGCAGGACGGGGAACAGTCGCTTCAATTGGAGCGGACAAAGGATATTTTATTTGAGCTCGGCAAGATAAAAACAAACCAGGTACTGGTCGGCTTTGCCGCCGAGACGAACAATGTCGAAGAGTACGCCCGCGGAAAGCTGATCAGGAAAAATGCTGATATGATCGTAGCGAATAATGTCAAAAAAGCCGGTGCAGGATTCGGCACAGATACCAATATTGTATCGATATTTACACGTGGCAGGGAGCCGCTCAATCTGCCGCTGATGCCAAAGCATGAGGTGGCGAAAAGGCTGCTCTCTGAAATTGCGATTTTATTGCAAAAGGGTGACCGTGAATGAGCATAGCTTGTGTGATCGTAGACGTGCCCGCGAAACAGACAGATAAAACATTCGACTATACAATCCCTGAGCACCTGGAAGAAATCATCAGGCCGGGTGTCAGGGTAATCGTCCCGTTCGGCCCCCGGAATATCCAGGGCTTCGTCACTGAAGTAAAAAATGAATCCACCTACGATAAGTTGAGGGAAATTAAAGATGTAATGGATCTGACTCCGGTGTTGACGGATGAGCTCCTTGCACTTGGGGACTGGATGTCTTCCAAAATCCTCTGCTACCGGATTTCTGCGTATCAGGCCATGCTTCCGGCTGCTTTAAAGGCAAAATACGAAAAGAAAATAGTACTCTCTCAAAACACCATTGTGTCAGAACTCCCGGAACAGGTCCAGGAGCTTTTTCAGAACAGTGAAAGTGTAAACTGGGATGCTGCGGCAGAGAAAGGGCTTGTGCCTCTGCTGCAAAAGGAAGCAGTCAAAGGCATGATAGAAGTTGTTTATGAGGTGAGGGAGCGGGTCAGAAAAAAACTCCTGAAACATATTTACCCCGCAGTTGAAGCCGCAATGCTCAATGAGCAAAAGGAAAAGCTGACGGCCCAGGCAAAGGGGCAGAGAGCCGTACTTGATTTTTTCATTGCTCACCCTGAACCGGTAGAATTAAGGTTCATCAACTCCCAGCCGGGAATTTCCGCTGCATCTGTGAAAGCATTGGTCCATAAAGGCATTTTGAAGGAAAAACACACGGAGGTTTACCGGGATCCATTTTTATCACGGGAATTTGAAAAAACTGCGCCACTAACGCTGACGTATGAGCAGGAACAGGCGATTGGCCCTGTCATTTCAGCCGTGGAAGATAACCGCCATGAAGTTTTTTTGCTCTATGGCGTGACTGGCAGCGGCAAGACCGAGGTGTATCTGCAATCCATTCAACAGGTGCTGGATAAGGGGCAGGAGGCGATTGTGCTCGTTCCCGAGATTTCGCTGACACCCCAGATGGTGAAAAGGTTTAAGGAACGGTTTGGGGATTTGGTGGCCGTCATGCACAGCGGGCTGTCAGCAGGGGAGAAATATGACGAATGGCGCAAAATACAGCGCAGGGAAGTCAAAGTCGTCGTTGGCGCAAGGTCTGCTGTTTTTGCCCCATTTGAAAATCTCGGAATTATCATTATTGATGAAGAGCATGAGACGAGTTATAAGCAGGAGGATAATCCAAGGTACCATGCCAGGGATATCGCCATTGAAAGGGGAATTTTTCATAATTGCCCTGTTGTCCTGGGCAGTGCTACCCCTTCACTTGAATCGTTCGCAAGGGCTCATAAAGGGCGCTACACTCTGCTCACTTTGCCAAAAAGAATGAATGACCAGCCGCTGCCTGCGGTAGAAATCATCGATATGCGCGAGGAGCTGAGGGCCGGGAACAGGTCGATGTTTTCCAGGAAGCTGTTCCAGATGCTTGAAGACCGCCTGGAAAAGAAGGAACAGACGGTGCTGTTTTTAAATAAACGCGGACATTCCTCTTTTGTCATGTGCCGCGATTGCGGTTATGTCGTCAATTGCCCTCATTGTGATATCACCCTTACGTATCACCGTTCAAATGAACGGATGAAATGCCATTACTGCGGGTATGAGGCGCTCGTACCCGGTCATTGCCCGGAATGTTCAAGTGAGCATATCCGCTATTTTGGAACGGGAACGCAAAAGGTTGAGGAAGAGCTCGCAAAAATTCTTCCGCATGCCCGGGTGATCCGCATGGATGTAGATACGACCGGACGCAAGGGGGCCCATGAAAAGATGCTGACAGCGTTCCAGGAAGGGCAGGCAGATATTTTGCTTGGTACGCAGATGATAGCGAAGGGCCTTGATTTCCCGAATGTCACCCTGGTCGGTGTCCTGTCTGCTGACACGATGCTCCATCTTCCGGATTTCCGTTCGTCCGAAAAAACATTCCAGCTGTTAACTCAGGTCAGCGGAAGGGCGGGGAGGCATCATCTGCCCGGCGAGGTCACCATCCAGACATACACACCGGAACATTACAGCATCGAACTGGCGGGCACCCAGGATTTTGACAGTTTTTATCAAAAAGAAATGATGGTAAGGAAAATCCATAAGTATCCGCCATTTTATTACCTCACATTAATAACAGTCAGCCATGAAGACCTCATGAAGGCAGTCTCGGTGACTGAAAAAATCACCAGGTTCATTGCGTCGCGCCTGTCCGCTGAAGCGGTCGTCCTCGGTCCGGTGGCCTCGCCGATACCTCGGATCAACGATAGATATCGTTACCAATGTCTGATAAAATACAAGAGGGAACCCGAGCTGGACGTTGCACTCAAAACCATGCTTGACAGGTACCAGCAAGAGACTGCGTCAGGGCGCCTGCAAATCTCGGTTGATGTCAATCCTTATATTTTGATGTAAACGTATGAGAGTGTTTTATTTGGTGGAAAATCAACTATATAGACATAAATGGAGGAAATAGCATTTGGCAGTTCGTAAAATCGTAATGTATCCGGCAGATGTCCTGGAGCAGAAATGTGAACCAGTCACTGTTTTTGATAAAAAGCTGGGAAAGCTCCTGGATGATATGTATGACACCATGGTTGAAAATGACGGAGTTGGTCTTGCAGCACCGCAAATAGGGATAAATAAACAGATTGCCGTTGTCGATATTGATGGTGAAGAGGGGACCATAGAAATGATAAACCCTGAAATCATTGGATCCTCGGGAGAACAGACAGGTGCAGAAGGATGCCTCAGCTTCCCGGGATTATATGGAGAGGTGACACGTCCGTATTCGGTGAAAATAAGGGCGAAAAACCGGAAGGGGAAAACATTTGAATTGGAAGCCGAGGAATTCCTCGCCCGGGCCGTCCAGCACGAAATCGACCATCTGAACGGCATCCTGTTCACTTCTAAAGTGACAAAGTATATTGAAGAAGAAGAATTGGAGGAGCTGTACAGCGAATGATCAAAATAGTGTTTATGGGTACACCCGACTTTTCTGTACCTGTCCTGAGAAAGCTTATAGAAGACGGCTACGATGTAATTGCGGCTGTCACACAGCCGGACAGGCCGGTCGGCCGAAAACGGGTAATGACGCCTCCTCCAGTGAAGGTCGAAGCTGAAAAACAGGGAATTCCGGTTTACCAGCCGGAAAAAATCCGCCAAAAGGAAGAACTGGACAAAATCCTGGCTCTTGCACCCGATTTAATCGTCACGGCAGCATTTGGCCAGATTTTGCCCAAGGAGCTGCTGGACGCGCCTAAATACGGCTGTATTAACGTGCACGCCTCACTGCTTCCGGAACTGCGCGGCGGAGCCCCTGTCCATTATGCGATCATGGAAGGGAAAGAGAAAACAGGGATTACGATCATGTATATGGCTGAGAAACTGGATGCCGGCGATATTTTGACCCAGACAGAGGTGCCGATTTCTGAAAACGACAATGTCGGCACCATGTTTGAGAAATTGAGCGCTGCCGGGGCACAGCTCCTCTCCGAGACAATCCCGCGCCTTTTAAAAGACGAGATTGTGCCTGTCCAGCAAAACGATGACGAGGCAACGTTTGCCAGGAATATCAAACGGGAGCAGGAAAGGATCGACTGGTCCAGGACAGGTGAGGAAATTTACAACCATGTACGCGGTATGAACCCATGGCCTATAGCTTATACGACGTTTAATGGCGATGTGATGAAAATATGGGCAGCTGAAAAAGTGCAGCACAGTGAAAATGCTGAACCAGGAAAAATCGTTCGCATCCATACTGATGGTTTTATCGTATCAAGCGGGAATGGCACAGCCCTTAAAATAACGGAATTGCAGCCTGCCGGAAAGAAACGGATGGCGGCCCGCGATTTCCTCAGTGGAACAGATTCATCCGCATTAATCGGCATTAAGTTAGGAGAGCAGCATGAAGGGTAAAAAGAATGTGAGGGAAGCTGCACTGGAGCTGCTGGAAGCAGTAGAAAAAAACCAGGCGTACAGCAATTTGCTCCTGAACAGCACGATTGAAAAAAATGAGATCAGCAAGAAGGACATCGGCCTGCTCACCGAGCTGACGTATGGAACCCTCCAGCGCAGGATGACACTCGACTTCTATCTGGATCCGTTCATCAAAAACAACAGGAAGCTTGAGAAGTGGGTTATGCAGCTGCTCAGGCTGACCGTCTATCAGATGGTTTACCTGGATAGGATCCCCGACAGGGCTGCCATTTTTGAAGCAGTCGAGATAGCGAAGCGTCGCGGACACAAAGGAATTGCCAGTGTTGTGAATGGCGTCCTGCGCAGCATCCAAAGGGAAGGGCTCCCTTCATTTGATTCATTGAAAGACCCGGCTGAAAGGATTGCGGCAGAAACGAGCCATCCACTTTGGATCGTTAAACGCTGGGTGGAGCAGTTTGGTTTTGACAGGACGAAAGAGATGTGTGAAATCAATCTGACAGCACCTCTCCAGACTGCGCGTGTCAACTTAACTAAAACAACGAGGGACGAATGCCTGGCATTGCTTGAGGAAGAGGGCTTTTCGGTTGAGGCTAGCCCAATTATCCCTGAAGCAATCAAATGCCTGCGGGGGAATCTTGCTTCCTCGGATGCCTTCAGAAGAGGATTGATCACCATTCAGGATGAGAGCTCAATGCTGGCAGCCTATGCTCTTGATGTGCAGAACGAGGAAAGGATCCTGGATGCCTGCGCTGCCCCTGGCGGGAAGTCTTCCCATATTGCAGAGCGGCTAGAGGGTACTGGACAAGTCATTTCGCTTGACCTGCATGAGCATAAGGTGAGGCTGATTGCCGACAATGCGGAACGCCTTGGCCTTTCCAACATAGAAGCAACGAAAATGGACAGCAGGAAGGCACCGGAACACTTTGAAAAAGAAACTTTTGACCGGATCCTGCTTGACGCGCCATGTTCAGGCCTCGGGGTGATGCGGCGGAAGCCCGACATGAAGTATACTAAAAAAGAATCAGACTTATCGCAATTGCAGGCGATACAGCTCACCCTGATCGAATCTGTTTCCCCCCTGCTGAAAAAGGGAGGAACACTTGTCTATAGTACGTGTACTGTGGACCGCTCGGAAAACCAGGAAGTGGTTGAACGGTTTTTACAAGAAAATCCAGGCTTTGAAGGGGATGAAGGCCTTGCGGCAAGGATGCCCGAGGCAGTCCGTTCCCTGATCCGTGGATATGATTTTCAGCTTTTGCCCCAGGACATTGGGTCCGACGGGTTCTACATTGCATGTTTAAGAAAGAAGGTGTAACAGCTTGGTACAACCAAATTTGAAGACGAAAACAACTGCAGAAACCAGGAAGCCTTCGATTTATTCGCTTCAGCTCAATGAAATGAAGGAATGGCTGAAGGAAAACGGCGAAAAAGCTTTTCGCGCCGAGCAGATTTTTGACTGGCTTTATAGTAAGAGGGTTACGTCGTTTGAGGAAATGTCTAACCTGTCGAAGTCATTTCGGGACCGGCTTGAAGAAAGCTTTACGCTGACAACGCTCAACACCGCCGTACAGCAGACTTCAGCGGACGGGACAATCAAATTTTTGTTTGAGCTGAACGATGGCGTGACGATTGAGACCGTGCTGATGAGGCATGAATATGGAAATTCTGTCTGTGTGACGACCCAGGTAGGGTGCCGGATCGGCTGTACGTTCTGCGCATCGACACTCGGCGGGCTAAAAAGAAATCTGGAAGCAGGGGAAATCGTGGCCCAGGTCGTAAAAGTACAACAGGCCCTCGATGAAACGGATGAGCGGGTCAATTCCATCGTCATAATGGGTATTGGCGAACCATTCGACAATTACGACGAAATGCTGAAGTTTTTAAAAATTGTCAACCATGACAAAGGCTTGAACATCGGTGCGCGCCATATTACCGTATCGACAAGCGGCATCATCCCGAAAATATACAAATTCGCTGATGAAAACATGCAGATCAATTTTGCGATTTCATTGCATGCCCCAAATTCGGAGCTAAGAAGCAGGCTCATGCCAATCAACCGTGCATACAAGCTTCCCGACTTGATGGAGGCTGTCAAGTACTATGTCAACAAAACAGGCAGGCGCATCAGCTTCGAATACGGATTGTTCGGCGGGGTCAATGACCAGGTCGAACACGCTGAAGAACTTGCGGATTTGGTGAAAGGCTTAAAATGCCATATTAACCTCATACCTGTCAATTATGTGCCTGAGCGGGATTATGTAAGGACACCAAGGGAACAAATCTTCAAATTTGAAAAGGCATTAAAAAACCGCGGGGTGAACGTAACGATCCGCCGCGAACAAGGTCATGACATCGATGCAGCATGTGGACAGCTTCGGGCCAAGGAGAGGAAAGAAGAGACGAGGTGAAAATGAATGAATGCTGTGTTCATGACAGACAGGGGGAAAATCCGCCTGCATAATGAAGACAATGGCGGAATTTTCATCAACCAGGACGGTTTGCGCCTTGCCATCGTAGCTGATGGCATGGGCGGCCACCGTGCCGGTGATGTAGCCAGCGAGATGACGGTCAGTCATTTAAAGGGTTTCTGGGAAGAGTCATCACAGATCCATACAGCAGAAGCAGCAGCAGCATGGCTTAATAATTCAATTTTAACAGTGAACAAGCTTCTCCTTGAGCATTCAAGGAAAAATTTGGAATGTGACGGGATGGGTACCACGATTGTGGCGGCCATTTGTACAAGGCTGTTTGCAACCGTTGCCAACATTGGGGACAGCCGCTGCTATATTTTGAATGAAACTGGGTTTAAGCAGATGACAGAGGACCATTCGCTTGTGAACGAACTTGTCCGGTCCGGCCAGATCTCAAGGGAGGACGCAGAGCACCATCCGCGCAAAAATGTGCTGCTCAGGGCCCTTGGAACAGAAGAAATGGTTGAAATGGATATCAAAACAATCACATTTGAAGAGGGCGATTTGCTTTTATTGTGCTCAGACGGCTTATCCAATAAAGTTAATCCCGCAGAGATGGAGGAAATCCTGAACCGGAATTCAGAGCTGGAAGAAAAAGCATTCGAACTAGTCAACCAGGCAAATGAATACGGCGGCGAGGATAATATTACCCTGGCCATCGTCGGATATTTAGACAGCGAGGGCAGGTGAAAAACATGATCATTGGAAAAAGAATCAGCGGCCGCTACAAAATTCTCGACATGATCGGCGGAGGCGGGATGGCCAATGTTTACCTGGCCCATGATATGATTCTTGACCGGGATGTGGCCGTCAAAATGCTCCGCCTGGACTTTGCGAACGACGAGGAATTCATCAGGAGGTTCCACAGGGAAGCGCAATCCGCGACGAGCCTGACCCATCCGAATATCGTAAGCATTTATGATGTTGGTGAAGAAGATGGCCTCTATTACATTGTGATGGAATATGTAGATGGCCAGACTTTAAAACAGTACATACACCAAAATGCTCCTCTGTCCGTCGAGGAGACAATAGACATAATGAATCAGTTGACCTCCGCGATTTCGCATGCACACCATAACCATATTGTCCATCGGGACATCAAGCCGCACAATATTTTGATTGATGGAAATGGAATTGTCAAAGTGACAGATTTCGGCATCGCGATGGCGTTGAGCGCAACGAGCATTACCCAGACCAATTCAGTCCTTGGCTCTGTACACTATTTGTCCCCTGAGCAGGCAAGGGGCGGCATGGCCAACAAAAAATCTGACATTTATTCACTTGGGATCGTGATGTTCGAGCTGCTGACAGGAAGGCTGCCGTTTTCCGGGGAATCAGCAGTTTCGATTGCGCTGAAGCATCTGCAGACAGAAACACCTTCAATAAAAAGATGGAATCCAAACATTCCGCAAAGCGTCGAAAATATTGTGCTTAAGGCAACTGCAAAAGATCCATTCCACAGATATGATGATGTGTATCAAATGGAGGAGGATTTACGGTCAGCCCTTGATCCCGACAGGCTGGATGAACCGAAGTTTGCAATTCCTGTAGATGACGATGCGACAAAGGCGATCCCGGTCATCACTGACGACAGGACAAGCAAAAACCTGGACCAGACACTTATCCACGGAAGAGACAACGGCCAGACATCAGGCAAGCCCTATGACAAAAAGCCGGACAAGAAAAAGAAACGTAAAAAATGGCCATTTATTTTAGTATTTGTATTTGCGCTCATGGCTATACTCGGGACCCTCCTTGTCACTATTGGTCCCGATCTGTTGGGTCCAAAGGAAATCAAGGTTCCAGATGTCGCCGGCGAAGAGCTCGCTGACGCCGTTGAGCAGCTGACGCTTGCAGGTTTTCAAATAGGGGAAAAAGAAAGAATAAGCCATGAAGAAATTCCGGAAGGCGATGTCATCAGGACCAGTCCCAACGCTGGCAGGATGGCCAACGAAGGCAGTGAAATCAAGCTTTATATCAGCAGCGGCAAAGAAAGGGTAACGCTCTCCAATTATGTTGACGGGAATTTTGAGGATGTTGAGCGCCGTCTGAAAGAGCAGGGTTTTAACAGCGTTACAGCCAACGAAGTGTTTGATGACAGCGAGGCAGGAACAATTCTGGAACAGGATCCAGAGGCCGGGGAAGAAGTGGTTCCCGGGGAGACAGATATGGAATTCACGGTCAGCAAAGGTCCGGAAATGGTAGAGTTGGAGAACCTGACCGGCTTTAATTACATCAGTGCAGAGGGATATGTAAAAGCAAACGGGCTTAAACTTAAAGTTGTCGGGGAAAAATTCCATGATACGATTGACAAGGAACATGTACTCACCCAGGATCCTCAGCCTGGCACAAAAGTAGCAAAGAACAGTACAGTTTCCGTAGTGTTATCTAAGGGTAAGCAGGCCAACCCAAAAACAGTCACAAGGGATATTGGCATTCCATATGACGCAACGAAGAATGGCCTGCCCCAGACAGTCCAGATTTATATTCAGGACATGAACAGGAACATAAATGTGCCAGACCAGACATTCGAAATCACGCAGACTGAAAAAAGGGTGCTGGAATTCCGCATTGCACCCGGGGGCACGGGAGCATACAAAGTAATGGTGGACGGCCAAGTAACAGACGAAGATGAAATCGAGTATCCGGAAGAATAAAAAACAAGGAGTGTGGCTATGCCAGAGGGCAAAATTATTAAGGCGCTGAGCGGTTTTTATTATGTTTTAGGTCAGGAAGGGATTGTCCAATGCCGCGGGCGGGGTGTATTCCGTAAAAACAAGGTGACCCCGCTCGTCGGCGATGACGTCGTTTTCCAGGCGGAAAATGATACTGAAGGCTATATTCTTGAAGTGAAAGAGCGCAAGAATGAGCTGGTCCGGCCGCCGATCGCGAACGTGGACCAGGCCATCCTCGTATTCTCAGCCGTCGAGCCTGATTTTAGCACCTCCCTGCTTGACCGGTTTCTTGTATTGGTTGAATACAACCACATCGAGCCTCTTATTGTCATCAGCAAAATGGACCTGATCGATGACGAGGAAAAGGCACAGATTGACAAATATGCATCAGAATACCGGCATGCTGGCTATAACGTGATTTTGACTTCCTCCGAGACAGCTGCCGGCCTGGAAGAACTGCACCCCTACCTAGAAGGGAAAATCTCTGTCTTTTCCGGCCAGTCCGGGGTTGGCAAGTCGTCCTTGCTCAATGCAATCCAGCCCGAACTGGATTTGAAGACAAATGATATTTCGTCTCATCTTGGACGTGGAAAACACACGACAAGGCATGTTGAACTGATAAAAGTAAGAACCGGGCTCCTGGCCGACACGCCAGGCTTCAGCTCGCTCGAATTTACGGATATTGAGGCGGCAGAGTTGAACTTTTGCTTTCCTGAAATAGAGAGGAAAAGTGAGGAATGCAAGTTTCGCGGCTGCCTCCATATGGCGGAGCCCAAATGCGCCGTTAAGCAGGCGGTGGAACAAGGCGAAATTCCAGAGTATCGCTATATCCATTACAAGGATTTTCTACAGGAAATAAAAGACAGGAAGCCGAGGTATTAATTATGATAAAAATAGCCCCCTCCATTTTGTCCGCGGACTTTTCAAAGCTGGGTGAAGAGATCAAGGATGTTGAACAGGGAGGTGCCGATTACATCCATGTTGATGTAATGGACGGCCATTTTGTCCCCAACATAACAATCGGGCCGCTCATTGTGGAAGCTATCAGGCCGCACACAAAGCTTCCGCTCGATGTCCATTTGATGATCGAAAATCCGGATATGTACATTGAAGCTTTCGCAAAAGCCGGTGCAGATTACATTACCGTCCATGTGGAGGCGTGCCGCCATCTCCACAGGACAATCCAGTTAATCAAGTCATATGGCATTAAAGCAGGAGTTGTATTAAACCCTGCCACGCCGGTTGATACGATCCAGCATGTGATCGAGGAGGTTGACCTGGTACTCTTGATGTCGGTAAACCCCGGATTTGGCGGGCAGAAATTCATATCGTCAGTACTTCCAAAGATCAGGCAGGTAAAGGAAATGGCTGCCGCGAAGGAAATCAATGTGGAAATCGAAGTAGACGGAGGCGTGAATGAAGAAACGGCCAGGCTTTGTGTGGAAGCAGGAGCAACCGTGCTTGTCGCCGGTTCCGCAGTGTACAACAAGGCCGACCGCAAAGAGGCAATTGAAGCATTACGAGGATAAGAGAATGCCAGCCGTTCATTGGTTGGCCTTTTTCAATAAATATAATACGGGTGACTCGATGAACATACATATTATGGCGGGGGGACCGCCTGAATTCGTCCCCGATTTACGGGCGTACAAGCAGGAGAACACAATCTGGGTCGGGGTGGACAAAGGGGTCCTCGCTTTACTTGATGCAGGTATAGAGCCTCAATATGCATTCGGTGATTTCGATTCAGTCACAGACGAAGAATGGCTGAAAATCGAGCGGCAAGTAACCAACCTTATAAGATTCAAGCCTGAAAAGGATGAAACAGACATGGAGCTCGCAATCAATTGGGCGCTTGAACAGGATGCAGGGACAATCCGCCTGTTCGGGGCGACGGGAGGGAGGCTGGACCATTTGCTTGCCAACATCCAGCTTCTCCTTAAGCCCCTGTTGCAGAATCTCGATGCAGAGATAGAAATGATAGACAACAATAACCATATTTATGTAAAAGGGCCTGGTGTGCATTCCATCGCAAAAATGCCCAGCCGCAAATACATTTCTTTTGTCGCTGTGACACCTTCCGTATCAGCGCTCACCCTGAAAGGGTTCAAATATCCACTAAATGGTTGTAATATTCCTCTCGGCTCAACACTATGTATAAGTAATGAACTTATAAGCGATTATGGTACTTTTTCATTTGAGGAAGGCATATTATTGGTGGTAAGGAGCAGTGACTGAAAAGTTCTATGCACAAATAACAGTGAGCTTTGAATAGGATAGCAAGGGAGGAAAAATCAAGGCGGGTTTGCAAGAGACGTGAGGAGGGACATTATGAAATTCTATACAATCAAGCTGCCCAAATTCCTGGGCGGCCTCGTCCGTGCTATGTTGGGTGCTTTTAAAAAAGGCTGAAAAGATAATGTAGATTCCATATCGATGCCAGGCATAGCTTCCTGGAAAATAATTGGCACCCGGCGAAAGGGTGCTTTTTATTGTTTTTAAAAGCGGCCATAAAGGGCAAAGATGAAAAAAGACACCCAACAATGGGTGTCAGCGTATTACACGCGTTCAACTTTTCCGGATCTAAGAGCTCTTGCAGAAACCCAAACACGCTTTGGTTTTCCGTCTACAAGAATTCGAACTTTTTGAAGGTTTGCACCCCAAGTACGCTTGTTTGCATTCATAGCGTGGGAACGTGCGTTACCTGAACGGGTTTTTCTACCAGTCACTACACATTTGCGTGGCATATTTATTTCCCTCCTAACTAACAGAAGCTAAGCTATTTTTGATGCAATTTTTTGCATGATTGCAAGAACTGCGAATGAAATAGTA
The DNA here is from genome assembly GCF_002860205.1 of Bacillus sp. T33-2. Taxonomy (GTDB): domain Bacteria; phylum Bacillota; class Bacilli; order Bacillales; family Cytobacillaceae; genus T33-2. Next base: position 112,386 of record NZ_PGVB01000010.1, on the reverse strand, counting down.
AATTCGAGTCCCTGACATCAAAAGGCACTTTAATAATTTATCACACAACCAAACCGAATGCAATAGTTACGGATAAGTCTTTCAAGAAAAAAACCTTGACATATGCCGCGGATTCTTGCTCAATAATAAGATGGGGGCAGAATGACTTTTAAAAAAATGACGTCTATAGTAAAATAGCTGTAGCCACGTGCAATTTTCCAAAGGGGGAACGATCCATGTCCATCGAGCTAAAAACGAAATACGGGCAAATTGATATATCAAATGATGTAATTGCCACGATTGCAGGCGGTGCAGCAGTTGATTGTTACGGCATTGTCGGGATGGCTTCCAAAAATCAGATAAAAGACGGATTAACCGATATTTTGCGGAAAGAAAATTTCACCCGCGGAGTAGTCGTTCGCCAGGAAAACGAAGAAGTACATATTGATATGTATATTATTGTTAGTTATGGAACGAAAATTTCCGAGGTTGCCAACAATGTTCAGTCCAAAGTAAAATACACTCTTGATAAAACAGTTGGACTGGCTGTTGACTCGGTAAACATTTACGTTCAGGGAGTTCGTGTAACGAACCCGTAGTGAGGAGGAAAGGTTTGTGTCAATTAAAGTTCTAGACGGAAAACGTTTCGCGGAAATGGTCATCCAGGGCGCCAACCATTTGTCGGCGAATGCCAAAATGGTCGATGCATTGAACGTTTTTCCTGTTCCTGATGGAGATACCGGGACAAACATGAATTTATCAATGACTTCAGGTGCAAAGGAAGTTAAAAATAACGTCCACGATCATATCGGCAAGGTCGGTACAGCATTGGCGCGAGGCCTTTTGATGGGCGCCAGGGGCAATTCGGGAGTCATTCTTTCACAATTGTTCAGGGGTTTTGCCAAATACATCGAACAAAAACAGACCGTTTCTTCGAAAGATTTCGCAGCAGCACTTGAAGCAGGGGTTGAAACAGCGTACAAAGCTGTCATGAAGCCTGTGGAGGGAACCATTTTAACGGTTGCTAAGGATGCCGCCAAAAAAGCGGTGCACAGCGCGAAAACCAGGGAGGATCTCGTCCTTTTAATGGAGGATGTCCTGAAAGAAGCAAAGGCTTCTTTGAACAGAACCCCTGATTTGCTCCCAGTGCTAAAAGAGGTTGGCGTGGTTGACAGCGGCGGACAGGGACTGGTGCTGGTGTATGAAGGCTTTCTTGCTGAATTAAAGGGAGAAAAACTTCCTGACTCGCCAGCTGCGCTTCCAGACATGAATGAACTCGTCAACGCCGAGCACCACAGAAGTGTCCAAGGCCATATCAATACTGAAGACATTGAATTTGGCTATTGTACCGAATTCATGGTCAAACTGGATGAAAAACTTTTTGAAGGAAAGCCATTTTCCGAAGAACAGTTCCGTCAGGATTTAAGCCAATTTGGTGATTCTCTCCTCGTTATTTCCGATGATGATCTTGTCAAGGTCCATATACATGCCGAACAGCCGGGAGAAGTGTTGTCCTACGGCCAGAAATATGGAAGCCTGATAAAAATGAAGATAGAAAATATGCGTGAACAGCATTCCAGCATCGTCGGGGAAACCAGTCCGCTCAGGACCGATGCCAAAGAGGCGAAGAAGGAGAAGCAGGAATACGGCATTATCACAGTGTCAATGGGAAGCGGAATAGCCGACCTGTTCAGGAGCATTGGTGCGCATGCGGTAATTGAAGGCGGGCAGACAATGAATCCGAGCACTGAAGATATCGTAAAAGCAATAGAAGAAGTGAATGCACGGAAAATCATTATCCTTCCCAATAATAAAAACATCATTATGGCTGCCCAGCAGGCCGCTGAGATGGCAGAAGGGGAAGTAGCCGTCATTCCATCAAAAACCGTCCCGCAGGGAATGTCTGCACTGTTGGCCTTTAATCCGGCAGCTGGACTGGACAGCAATGCAGCTGCAATGACAGATGCTCTTGGTCATGTAAAGACAGGCCAATTAACGTTTGCAGTAAGGGATACCAGCATTGACGGACTTGAAATCTCGAAAGGCGATTTTATGGGGATAGCTGACGGGAAAATCATCTTGAAGGATAAAAATAAGCTGAGCGCAGCAAAAGAACTCCTTTCCCAGATGCTTGACGAGGATACTGAAATCCTTACTATCCTGCAGGGGGAAGATGCTTCAACGGAAGACCTGGACGAACTGGTTGAGTTCGTTGAAAAAGAGTTCAAGGACGTTGAAGTCGAAGTGCATAATGGTGGACAGCCTCTATATGCGTTTATTTTTGCAATCGAGTAAGAGAGGATTTTTTTATTCAGCATACATCAGGCTGGACAAATTTCCTGGTTGACTATACATTCATATTGTAAAACTCAAAATAGAAGGGGAACCCCCTTCTATTTATGTATTTAAATCTTTTTTTCGGATGCAAAATGCATCCAGGGGGAGATCAGACATGAAATACAGGAGTGTTTTTGATATTATCGGACCGGTCATGATCGGACCGTCGAGCTCTCATACGGCCGGAGCTGCCAGAATTGGCAGAGTCGCCAGGAGCCTGTTCGGAAGACAGCCGAAATGGGCGCATATTTCTTTTTACGGTTCATTTGCAAAGACGTATAAAGGCCATGGAACAGATGTGGCAATTGTCGGCGGCCTGTTGGACTTTGATACGTATGACGAAAGAATCAGAAACTCCATAGAGATAGCGGAACAAGCCGGAATGGAAGTCAGCTTCATTGAAGAAGATGCAATCACCGACCATCCAAACACAGCCAGGGTAACGATTGGCGATGAACAGGGCAATTTGGAGCTCGTCGGTATCTCCATCGGCGGCGGGAAAATTGAAATCATCGAGCTAAATGGCTTTGAACTTAAACTGTCCGGGCACCACCCGGCAATCCTTGTTGTGCATAATGACCGTTTCGGGGCAATTGCAGCGGTCTCCAATATTCTGGCGAGCCATAAAATCAATATCGGCCATATGGAGGTCTCTCGCCGGGAAAAAGGCCAGTTGGCCCTCATGACAATCGAAGTGGACCAAAACATCGATGAAGAAATTATTAAACAGGTGGAACAATTGCCTAACATTCTCCAGGTTACAAAAATAGTTGATTAAGAGAATATATGTTAGCGCTTTCATATAGATAGGAGGATACCTTCGTGTTTCGAAATGTGGCCGAATTGGTAGAACTTGCAGTAAGCAAAAACAAGAAAATATCACAGCTTATGATCGAGCAGGAAATGGAAGTCACCGGACGCTCCAGGGAAGACATTATCTCCATGATGGAAAAAAATCTTGAAGTGATGGAGCAGGCGGTCGAAAGAGGGATAAAGGGGGTCAAATCTCATTCCGGCCTCACCGGGGGAGATGCTGTGCTTCTGCAAAAATATATTGAAAAAGGCAATTTTTTATCCGGTGCGACCATTTTGGACGCAGTCAGCAAAGCTGTGGCAACCAACGAAGTCAATGCAGCAATGGGAACAATTTGTGCCACACCTACCGCAGGTTCTGCAGGTGTTGTCCCCGGGACGTTGTTTGCTGTTAAACATAAATTGAACCCGACTCGTGAGCAAATGGTCGAGTTTTTGTTCGCTGCCGGAGCCTTTGGCTTTGTGGTTGCAAATAACGCATCGATTTCTGGGGCGGCTGGAGGCTGCCAGGCCGAGGTTGGATCAGCATCGGGCATGGCTGCGGCAGCGATCGTTGAAATGGCGGGGGGAACCCCTGAACAATCCGCAGAAGCCATGGCTATCACCCTGAAAAACATGCTTGGACTTGTCTGTGACCCGGTTGCCGGACTAGTTGAGGTTCCATGTGTAAAACGGAACGCCATGGGGGCGGCCAACGCCATGGTGGCAGCTGATATGGCCCTGGCAGGAATCACAAGCCGCATTCCCTGTGATGAAGTAATTGACGCGATGTACAAAATCGGCCAGACAATGCCTTCTGCGCTAAGAGAAACGGCACAGGGAGGGTTAGCGGCTACGCCGACAGGCAGGGAACTGGAAGCGAAAATATTCGGCATACCGCTTGATAAACGTGGATGATCAATTGAAACAGCCAGTTACCGCCGTAAAAGGCATCGGTGAAGAAATAGCCGAATCTCTTTCGGAAATGAATATTTATACGGTCAAGGACCTCCTTGAGTATTTTCCATATCGTTACGAGGACTACCGCCTACGTGACCTCGCAGAAGTAAAACATGATGAAAAGGTGACGGTTGAAGGGAAGGTTCACGGTGAGCCTTCTCTAGTCTATTATGGGAGAAAAAAATCGCGGCTTACAGTAAGGCTGCTCGTTGGCCGTTATCTCGTGCTGGCTGTTTTTTTCAACCAGCCCTATCTGAAGCAAAAGATTTCAGTCAATGATACCATCACAGTGACCGGAAAGTGGGACCAGCACAGGCAGACGATCAATGTCAGCGAAATGAAATCAGGTACTTACGCCGGGGGCCATCAATTTGAACCGATATATGCCCTTAAAGGCAAGGTCACTGTAAAAGGCATGAGGCGGTATATAACCCAGGCTTTCTCCCAGTTTGGAAGCGCTATGGCAGAGATACTGCCAGATGAACTATTACGGCAGTATAAATTGATGAACAGGAAGGATGCTCTCCGGGCCTTGCACCTGCCCTTGTCTTCAGATGACGTAAAGCAGGCGCGGAGAAGGTTTGTTTATGAAGAGTTTTTGCTGTTCCAATTAAAAATGCAGTCATTGCGTAAGCTCGAACGCGAGCAGACAGCAGGTGTGGAGCAGGATTATGATGATGCAAGGCTGAATGAGTTTATAGCCAGCCTGCCGTTTCCGCTTACTGGAGCACAAAAAAGAGTCATGACCGAAATATTGAGCGACATAAAATCCCCTTACCGGATGAACCGGCTGCTTCAGGGCGATGTGGGATCCGGAAAAACCGTTGTGGCGGCCATCGCTTTATTTGCCAGTGTTACCGCCGGCTTTCAGGGCGCACTGATGGTGCCGACAGAAATCCTTGCCGAGCAGCATGCCGAGTCACTGCAAGCGTTGCTGTCTCCATTCGGGGTTCGCTCGGAATTGCTGACCAGTTCGGTCAAGGGCAAGCGCCGCAGGGAGATTCTCGAGCAATTAAAACAAGGTGAGATCCACATCCTCATTGGAACACATGCCTTGATCCAGGATGAGGTCATATTCAACAGGCTTGGCCTTGTTATAACTGACGAGCAGCATCGGTTTGGTGTCGAGCAGCGCAGGGTGCTTCGCGAAAAAGGGATCAATCCTGATGTGCTCTTCATGACTGCCACTCCCATTCCGAGGACACTGGCCATCACTGTTTTTGGTGAAATGGACGTTTCCGTGCTGGATGAAATGCCGGCGGGCCGCAAAACAATCGAAACATACTGGGCCAAACAGGAAATGCTTGACCGGGTGTTGGCATTTATGGAAAAGGAGCTGTCAAAAGGCAGGCAGGCATATGTCATCTGCCCGTTGATTGAGGAATCTGACAAGCTTGATGTCCAAAACGCCATTGATGTCCACCATACGTTAACTATGTATTTCAATAATCGCTATCAGGTTGGGCTGATGCACGGCCGGCTTGCCTCAGATGAAAAAGACCATGTGATGAAAGCATTCAGCCGCAATGAGGTACAAGTCCTCGTTTCTACGACAGTTGTGGAAGTGGGCGTGAATGTGCCCAATGCTACTTTTATGGTAATCTATGATGCTGAGAGATTCGGCCTGGCCCAGCTGCATCAGCTTCGGGGCCGGGTAGGAAGAGGCACAGAACAGTCATATTGCATATTGCTCGCAGACCCGAAAAGTGAGGTCGGAAAAGAGAGAATGAGGATCATGACAGAAACGAATGACGGCTTCCTATTAAGTGAAAAAGATTTGGAGCTCCGTGGACCGGGCGACTTTTTCGGAAAAAAACAAAGCGGCCTTCCCGAGTTTAAAATAGCTGACATGGTGCATGATTACCGGGCACTCGAGACTGCCCGCAATGATGCAGCGGCGTTAATCCAGTCGTCAGTTTTCTGGAGATCAGAAAAATACGCTCAACTGCGCAGCTACCTTGAAGAGACCGGGGCACTTGCGGGTGAAAAGCTGGATTGATAGGTTACGCGCTTCCCCAAACAAGGGAGAGCGCTTTTCTTTTGCCCAGTTCCAATGCCCAGCGAGTTTATATAGACCACTTTTCTTATTGACAATCTATTTTTATTAACCATATACTACTTTTAGTACCTAGTCATAATATCACGGACGGTGTGGTTGAAATATGAAGCGGAATAAACGGGAACGGCAGCAGCTGCTGGCTGAGACGATAAAAGAAAACCCATTTATCACAGATGAAGAGCTGGCAGAGAAATTTACAGTGAGCATTCAGACAATCAGGCTGGACCGCCTGGAATTGTCGATTCCCGAACTGAGGGAACGCATAAAAAGCGTGGCGGAAAAGCGGATTGAGGATGAAGTCAGGTCACTGCCGCTTGAAGAAGTGATTGGTGAAATTATTGACATAGAATTGGACAAGAGCGCGATTTCGATTTTCGATGTGAAACAGGAGCATGTCTTTAAAAGAAACCGCATCGCAAGAGGGCATCATGTGTTTGCCCAGGCAAACTCCCTCGCAGTCGCGGTCATCAATGATGAACTCGCATTGACGGCAAAGGCGAGTATCCAGTTCACTAGATCCGTGAAGGAAAACGAGCGGGTCATTGCCAAGGCAAGGGTCACAAGAATTGATGCAGATACAGGCAGAACAACCGTTGAAGTAAGCAGTTATGTGAATTCCGAACTTGTATTCAAAGGTGATTTTCAGATGTACCGGTCCAAAAAATAAACATAAGGGATGAGACCATTGAAATTAGCGATAGATGCAATGGGCGGTGACAACGCCCCTAAAGAAATCGTCCTTGGAGCAATGAAAGCTGTACAGGCATTTAATGACATTTCGATTACTCTGGTTGGGGACGAGCCAAAGATTCGTGAACATCTTTCCAATGAAGAAAGAATCGGAATCATACATACAGAAGAAGTGATTTTAGGAACCGATGAGCCTGTCCGGGCTGTACGGCGAAAGAAAAATGCCTCCATGGTGCTCGCTGCACAGCAGGTAGCAGAAGGGGAAGCGGACGGCTGTATCTCAGCCGGGAATACAGGGGCATTGATGGCTGCCGGACTGTTTGTGGTGGGCCGGATCGAGGGTATAGAACGTCCTGCGCTCTCCCCGACATTGCCGACAATCGGCGGAGAAGGTTTTTTGCTCCTTGATGTCGGTGCAAATGTTGATGCAAGGCCTGAGCACCTGCTGCAGTACGCGATCATGGGGTCGATTTACACCGAGAAGGCAAGAGGGATCAAGCAGCCAAGAGTCGGCCTTTTAAATATAGGTACCGAAGCGAAAAAAGGAAATGAGCTCACCAAGCAGGCTTTTTCCCTGCTGCAGGAAGCGGACATCAATTTTGTAGGGAATGTTGAAGCCAGGGAGCTTCTGGAAGGAGCAGCCGACGTCGTAGTAACAGACGGCTTTACCGGCAATATGGTGCTCAAGACAATTGAAGGCACAGCTATGTCCGTGTTTAAAATGCTTAAATCTGCACTGACGGCCAGTCTCAAAAGTAAGCTTGCCGCAGCGGTGCTTAAACCTGACTTAACCGTCCTCAAGAACAAGATGGATTATTCGGAATATGGCGGCGCCGGTCTGTTCGGCCTAAAGGCCCCGGTCATCAAAGCCCACGGTTCATCTGATGCGAATGCTGTATATAACGCTATCCGCCAGGCACGGGAAATGGTCCAGAACGATGTTTCAGGAACGATAAAAAAAGCAATCGAAAGCCAGCCAAAGTTGATACAAAAATAAAAATCAGGCAGGAGGGGTATTATACATGGGTAAAATTGCTTTTATTTTTCCAGGGCAGGGATCGCAGGCTGCCGGAATGGGAAAGGCGCTTGCAGAATCACATGAAGAAGTAATGGCCGTTTTCAAAAAGGCAGATGAAGTGCTCCAGGAAAACTTAAGCGACCTTATTTTTGAAGGGCCCCAGGAGACGCTGACCTTGACAGTTAACGCACAGCCAGCCCTGCTGACCACATCCATTGCCATCCTGGAATATTTCAGGGGATCCGGGATCGAACCGGATTATGTTGCTGGCCACAGCCTTGGAGAATACTCGGCCCTAGTTGCAGCAGGCGCCCTTACATTTGAAGACGGTGTTTACGCAGTCCGTAAACGGGGAGAGCTGATGGAAAAAGCAGTGCCTAACCGTGAAGGCACGATGTCTGCTGTTCTTGGGCTGGACCGGGAAACATTATCAGCCGTTACGGACCGCGTCACAGCGCAGGGGTATCCTGTCGGGCTGGCAAATATGAACTGCCCTGGACAAATAGTCATTTCTGGTTCAAGAAAAGGTGTTGACGAAGCTTCCGTCAAAGCGAAGGAAGCCGGGGCAAAACGTGTCATTCCCCTCGATGTCAGCGGCCCTTTCCATTCCGTTTTGATGAAACCGGCCGCAGGACAGTTTGAAGATGTTTTAGCAGGCATAAACGTGAGGGCCGCGCAGATTCCGGTTATCGCAAATGTCACCGCAGAACCGATGCAATCGTCTTCGGAGATCAAACAGAAGCTGATTGAACAGCTGTATTCCCCCGTGCTCTGGGAGGACTCAGTCCAAAAATTGCTGGATTTGGGTGTTGATACGTTTGTGGAAATCGGGCCTGGTAAAGTTTTGAGCGGGCTTGTTAAAAAAATCAGCCGGTCAGCCACTACATTGCCCGTTTTTGATGAAGAAAGCTGCAAAACAGCCGTTGCGGCCCTGAAGGAGGAGACAAAATGAAGCTGGAAGGTAAAGTGGCTCTCGTCACCGGAGCGTCAAGAGGGATTGGCAAGGAAATTGCCCTTGAACTCGCAAGGGAAGGAGCCAATGTCGTCGTTAATTATGCAGGCAGTGAAGCAAGGGCACTCGAAGCGGTTGAAGAAATTAAATCTATGGACCGGGAAGCGATTGCCGTCCAATCTGATGTATCCAACCCTGAATCGGTTGCATCTCTTGTAAAGGAGACGATTGACACCTTTGGAAAACTCGATATTCTCGTAAATAATGCCGGAATTACAAAAGACAACCTGCTCATGAGGATGAAGGAATCCGAATGGGATGATGTCATTAATACAAACCTGAAGGGTGTTTTCCTCTGCACAAAGGCAGTCACAAGACAAATGATGAAGCAGAGGAGCGGCCGGATCATCAATATCTCCTCCATCGTCGGGGTCAGCGGCAATCCTGGCCAGGCCAATTATGTTGCAGCCAAGGCAGGCGTTATTGGCCTGACAAAGACGACGGCAAAAGAGCTTGCCTCCAGGGGAATCACTGTCAACGCAGTCGCACCGGGTTTCATTACCACTGACATGACAGACAAGCTTGATGCAGATGTGAAAAATGAAATGCTTAAGCAAATCCCTCTCGCCAGGTTCGGCCAGCCGGAAGATATTGCAAGGACAGTCGTCTTCCTTGCTTCGGATGACACAAGCTATATAACCGGGCAGACAATCCATGTCGACGGCGGAATGGTGATGTGATTGCCGGGGCCCCTGCTTTCTTTAAAAATTGTCGATAAGCGTTTATTATTTAAATAAAATCATCTATAATTGCTTGAGGGGAGGTGAACGAGCATGGCAGATGTGTTAGAACGTGTAACAAAAATTATTGTTGACCGTTTAGGTGTAGACGAATCCCAAGTAACTCTCGAAGCATCCTTCAAAGATGATCTAGGTGCTGATTCCCTTGACGTTGTAGAACTTGTGATGGAATTAGAAGACGAATTCAACACTGAAATCTCTGACGATGATGCTGAAAAGATCTCTACAGTTGGTGACGCGGTTAATTACATAAATAGCCAAATGTAATGAGAAAGGCGCTGGAGCAAGGCAGTCATCATGTTATTTTGTCTTGTTCTTCCATTAAAACAAGCTCCGTTTACTAAACGGGGCTTCTTCTGTAGTTAGTTGTCGGTTTGTAAATTTTGATCAAGGTGGAGTCATTCATGCGCAACAACGGAAAAGACAAGGAAAAACGAATCATCCGCGCAAAAGATACTAAATTCAGTGAATTCCAGGAAAGAATCGGAATCCAGTTTGAGAACGAAAAGCTGTTAAAACAGGCATTCACCCATTCATCCTATGTGAATGAGCATCGCAGGAAGCCTTATGAAGACAACGAAAGGCTTGAATTTCTTGGAGACGCCGTGTTGGAGCTGACAGTGTCACAATTTTTATTTAAAAAATACCCGATGATGAGCGAAGGAGAATTGACTAAGCTCAGGGCAGCTGTAGTTTGTGAACCGTCCCTTGTTTCCTTTGCAAACGAGCTTTCTTTTGGGGGGCTGGTCCTTCTCGGCAAAGGGGAAGAAATGACCGGGGGCCGTGCGCGGCCGGCACTGCTGGCGGACGTGTTTGAAGCTTTTATCGGGGCTTTATATTTGGACAAGGGAATCGAAACTGTCACTTCATTTCTTGAAAAAGTCGTGTTTCCAAAAATCAATGCCGGTGCTTTTTCTCATGTGATGGATTTTAAAAGCCAGCTGCAGGAGCTTGTCCAAAGGGACGCGGCAGGCATTCTCGAATATAAAATTTTAAAAGAGAAGGGACCGGCCCACAACCGTGAATTCGAATCACGCGTGTCCCTGAACGGCGAAGTGCTGGGAACGGGATCGGGCCGTTCCAAGAAAGAGGCTGAACAGCATGCCGCCCAGATGGCGCTGGAAAAACTCAGAACACACATGGAAGCTATCTCAAAGCAAAATGACAGCAAGGAATCATAATAACTGGAAAGGGAGAGCGGGAAGTGTTTCTAAAACGTTTAGATGTAGTCGGCTTTAAATCATTTGCCGAACGGATTGGCGTTGAATTCGTCCCGGGTGTGACAGCGGTCGTCGGGCCGAATGGCAGCGGGAAGAGCAATATAACCGACGCAATCCGCTGGGTTCTGGGCGAGCAATCCGCTAAATCCCTGCGCGGCTCAAAAATGGAGGATATCATTTTTGCCGGCAGTGATACGAGGAAACCGCTGAATTTCGCCGAAGTCACTCTGACACTGGATAATGAAGGACAATCCCTGCCAATCGAATACAATGAAGTCAGTGTGACAAGAAGGGTATACCGCTCGGGTGAAAGCGAGTTTTTAATCAATAAGCAGCCATGCAGGCTGAAAGATATTGTCGAATTGTTTATGGATTCAGGCCTGGGCCGTGAAGCTTTTTCGATCATCAGCCAGGGGAAGGTCGAAGAAATACTGAACAGCAAACCTGAAGACAGAAGGACGATCTTCGAAGAAGCGGCTGGAGTGCTGAAATATAAAACAAGAAAGAAAAAAGCTGAAGCAAAGCTGTTCGAGACGCAGGAAAACCTTAATCGCGTCGCGGACATTCTCCATGAGCTCGAAGGGCAGGTGGAGCCTTTAAAAATTCAGGCTTCGATCGCCAAAGATTTTCTCGAAAAAAAAGATGAGCTTGAAAAAATAGAAGTAGCCCTGACTGCCTATGAAATTGAAGAGCTCCACGGCCGGTGGGAGCATCTCTCAGCCCAGCTGGAGCTTCATAAACAAGACGAACTGAAGCTCGCTGCTGTCCTTCAAAAAAAGGAAGCGGAAATTGAACAGAAGCGTGACCAGATTGCCGCCATCGATGAATCGGTGAGCGACCTGCAAACGGTTCTTCTTCATGCCACTGAGGAACTGGAAAAGCTTGAGGGCCGAAAAGAAGTTTTAAAAGAACGGAAGAAAAATGCCGGCCAAAATAAGGAACAGCTTGAGAAAAATATCACCGGCATCACCAGCCGGATCGAAGCTCTTGAGGTACAAAAGGCTGAAAGCGACACTGCTGTTGCGTCACTTCGCAGTTCTGCAGCAGAGCTTGAAGCTGCCCTTCTCCAAAAACAGGGCCAGTTGAAGCTGTTCAGCCAGGATATAGAATTAAAAATTGATTCATTGAAAAGTGACTATATCGAAATCCTTAACAAGCAGGCGAGCGCCAAAAATGAAGTGAATTATATAGAGCAGCAGCTGGAGCAGCAAACGGCCAGAAGCTCACGCTTGGATGGTGAAAACGACAGATATATAAAAGTACGCTCGGAAATCGCCCAAAAAAAGGCGGATACCGAACAGCAGCTATCGGCAGCGACAGAAATGCTCAAGAAACAGGTCCACCGGTTTTATGAGGAACAAAAAAAACTTGAATCACTCAAACACAACTATCAGAAACAGGAAAAGGACCTTTACCAGGCTTACCAGTTCCTTCAGCAGGCAAGATCGAAAAAAGAAATGCTGGAAGAAATGGAAGAAGACTATTCTGGCTTTTTTCAGGGAGTCAAGGAAATTTTAAAAGCGCGCAATAACAGGCTGTCAGGAATTGAAGGGGCAGTGGCTGAATTAATCCAGGTGCCGAAGCAGTATGAAACAGCAATTGAAACGGCACTGGGCGGAGCAATGCAGCATATTGTCGTCGATACGGAAGAAAGCGCAAGAAAGGCCATTCAGTTTTTGAAGCAGCACTCGTACGGAAGGGCAACATTTTTGCCCCTCAGCATCATAAAAGGTAAATCTGTGTCTGCGTCGATGCTACAGGCTGCCGCAGGGCACCCGGCTTATATTGGGACAGCAGCAGGACTAGTGCAATTCAATGAAAAATACCAGGGAATTATTGATAATCTACTTGGAAATGTCATTGTCGCAAAGGATTTAAAGGGTGCCAACGAAATTGCCCGAACGGTTCAATACAGAAGCAGAATTGTGACCCTTGACGGGGATGTCGTCAATCCTGGCGGGTCGATGACCGGTGGTGCTGTTAAGCAGAAGTCTTCATCACTGCTGAGCCGTAAAGGCGACCTGGAGGAACTGAAAGCCAGGCTTGCAAGCATGGAGTCAAAAACTGCCCAGCTGGAAAACCAGGTCAAGGCTCTCAAAGCGGATATCCAAACTGGAGAAAGAAACCTGGAAGACCTGCGCAAAAAGGGAGAGGAGCTCCGCCTGGACGAGCAGTCCTTGAAGGGCCGGCTCCGGGAAGTGGAAATAGAAGAAAAAAACATCAACGAACGGCTCGCTGTCTATGATTCAGAAATGCTGCAATTCGGGCAGGAAAAAGACCAGTTGGCAGCAAGGAAACAGGAACTCGCGGCAAGGCTTGAGCACTACAAAACAGAGCTCGCCGGCCTTGATAATGAGATTTCCAGCTTAACAGAACAGAAAAACAGCAATGTCACTTCAAAAGAAACGCTCAATGGCGAAATCAATCAGCTGAAAATAACGCTTGCGGCAAAAAGAGAGCAATTAAACCATGCTATTGAAAAGCTTGACAGCACTGTGGCGGAATTGGCGGAACAAACAGAGAAATTGAGGGTCCTAAAGGAGGATCTGTCCCTGCTTTCTTCAGAGATGACGGACAGTTCTTCAGGGGAAGCACAGCTTGAAGAGGCGGCAAGGCAAAAGCTCCGCGATAAAAATGAGACATTGGAACTGATCGCTTCAAGAAGAGATGAAAGATTAAAAATGCAAAACGGCCTTGAAGATGCCGAGCTGGAGGCAAAAGAACTCAAACGCACGTCTAAAGGGCTGAATGAAGTCCTTAAAGACGAAGAAGTAAAGCTCGGCCGGCTTGATGTGGAGCTCGACAACCGGCTTTCACACCTTCGTGAAGAATACTTGTTGACATTTGAAGCCGCAAAAGAACAATATCCGCTCGAAATCCCTGCGGATGAAGCGCGGCGAAAAGTAAAGCTCATAAAGCTTGCGATTGATGAGCTTGGCACAGTCAATCTTGGTGCCATTGAGGAATATGACCGTGTTTCCGAACGGTATGAGTTTCTTCATGAACAGCGGTCGGACCTGCAGGACGCCAAGGATACCCTTTTCCAGGTCATAGGTGAAATGGATTTTGAAATGAAGAAACGGTTTGAGCATACATTCGAGGCGATCCGCACCCATTTTGAGCCTGTATTCCAGGCGCTTTTCGGCGGCGGCAGGGCAGACCTGCGGCTGACAGAACCGGACGATTTGCTGAACACTGGGGTAGAACTGGTCGCACAGCCTCCGGGCAAAAAGCTTCAGAACCTCGGCCTGCTGTCCGGGGGAGAGCGTTCACTGACAGCGATTGCGCTGCTATTCTCGATCCTGAAGGTCAGGCCTGTCCCGTTCTGTATTCTTGATGAAGTGGAAGCAGCCCTTGATGAAGCAAATGTCCACCGTTTTAGCCAGTACCTGAAACGGTACAGCGAAGGTACACAGTTTATCGTGATCACCCACCGGAAAGGCACAATGGAGGAAGCGGATGTCCTATACGGCGTCACCATGCAGGAATCAGGTGTGTCAAAGCTTGTCTCTGTGCGGCTTGAAGAATCGAAAGAGCTGGTCAGAATTTAGAAAAGCGGAAGTGCCTTCCCCAGGAGCACAGGCATAAGACTAGCCGGCGAGAAGGCTGCTCTTTTGCCTACATGACGGATTGGGCTTATGACCAGAGCTCCTAGGCGCTTGAGCCAGACAAAAAGAAAGGCAGTGAGAGCGTGAGTTTTTTTAAAAAGCTGAAAGAATCGATTACCAAACAGACAGAAAGCGTCACTGAAAAATTCAAGGACGGCCTGTCAAAAACACGCGACAATTTTTCCGGGCGGGTGAATGACCTCGTTGCCCGGTACCGCAAGGTGGATGAAGATTTCTTTGAAGAGCTTGAGGAAATCCTGATTCAGGCGGACGTCGGATTTGAAACTGTGATGGAACTTATCGATGAATTAAAAATGGAGGTCAAGCGGCGCAATATCCAGGATCCGCGCGATGTCCAGGCTGTGATCTCCGAAAAGCTCGTTGACATATACAAAGGCGGGGACTCAGATTCCTTTGACCTGAATGTCCAGGATAACGCGTTGACGGTGATTCTATTCGTCGGTGTGAACGGGGTTGGGAAAACCACGACGATCGGGAAGCTCGCCCATCAGTTCAAAAGCGAGGGCAAGACGGTATTGATGGCTGCGGGTGACACTTTCCGCGCCGGGGCAATCGAGCAGTTGGAGGTATGGGGAGACAGGGTCGGAGTTGAGGTCATCAAACAGGCGGCAGGCTCTGATCCTGCGGCCGTGATGTTTGACGCCGTCCAGGCGGCTAAATCCCGCAAAGCTGATATTCTTCTTTGCGATACAGCCGGGCGCCTGCAAAATAAAGTTAACCTGATGAAGGAACTTGAAAAGGTGAAGCGTGTGATCGAGCGCGAGGTTCCGGACGCGCCGCATGAAGTTCTGCTCGTGCTGGATGCCACTACCGGACAGAACGCCCTCGTCCAGGCCAAAACTTTTAAAGAAGCAACCAATGTGAGCGGGATAGTACTGACTAAGCTGGATGGCACAGCAAAAGGCGGAATTGTGCTGGCGATCCGCAACGAACTTGACATTCCAGTCAAATTCGTTGGCCTCGGCGAGAAAATGGACGACCTCCAGCAATTTGATGCCGAGAAATATGTTTACGGGTTGTTTGCCGATCTCATAGAACATGAAGAATAGAAAAGTTGTTAACTACTATTGAAAAATCGATTTGAGTCCATTGGAGACTGTCTCATCCTGAGGCAAGTCTCTTTTTTTATAAAAATTATTCCATTTCTGTAGGGGAAACTGGTTTTCTTTCGTCTATATTATGGAAGGTCTGTTTTGACTGAGCATGCCAGTAATAAAGTATAGTAAAGAGATAAAAAAGGGGGAGTTATGTTTGACGAGACAAATAAAAGCATTTTCCGCGTTCATTTGCCTGCTGTTATTGGCGGCTTTTGTGGGCCAGCCCGTGGCAGCAGCGCCAACAGGCCTAAAAGTGACCGTGGATGAAGGCTTCGATGGAAAAGTAAAGCGAGGCAGGGGCTTTCCATTGACTGTAACGATTGAGAACACGGGAAAGGACCTGAGAGGGGATTTGCTGATCGATTTTTTTCCGTCATATAACACCGGGGGGTCTGTGTCCATACCTGTTGATGTTGCAGGGAACAGTTCAAAAACCTATGAAATTTCACTGCAAGGAATGACCGATGAGCATCAATACCAGCAGCAGAACCTGCCTGCGATCCATCTGTATGAAGGGGATTGGCAGGACGGGAAGGAACTGGATTTTAAAGGTGAGAAAACGATAAAACCGAGATACATAGATCCGGGTGAGCAAGTAATGGGCGTATTGACCGAGAACTTTGACCGGTTAAAGGAATTGAAAGTTCTGCCTGCCGCTATGCCAACCCAGACACTCCAGTTGAATAAAGAAGAAATTCCTAACGAGGCAATGGGCCTTGAAATGATTGATTATTTAGTTATCGACGAATTTGCCGTTTCAGAGCTTGAAGAAAAACAGCAGCAGGCCATTCAGGATTGGGTTTATGGCGGAGGCGTCCTGATCGCCGGGGGAGCCCCGGATGCAAAAGGTTCGTACGGCTTACTATACTCCCTGCTGCCAATGAAGCCGGACAGTGAAGGAACGGTCAGTTCCGACTTTCTGTCAGGCAATCAACATGCCAAACCAGGCTTTCATGAGTTGAATGTCTTCACGGGCTCAGTAGAAAAGGATGCCTCCATTTTGTTTGAAAGCAGTGCAAAACCAGCCGTTATTAAAAAGAATTTAGGCACCGGCACGATCATCCAGAGCGCTTTTTCCCTCGGGGACCAGCCGCTGGCTTCCTGGAAGGGATACGCTGACTGGTTCAGTGATTTGATAAAATCCGGTTCCAGCACAAATACTCTCAATGGGAAATATGGAACTGATTTGTACGACCCGCTCTATTACGAGTTCGCTGAGTCCAATGAGTATTTTCCGACATCAAATTTTTCAATGGGACAGCTGATCGGGTTGCTGCTTGGCTATATCATCTTAATTGTTCCTGTTCTATATCTTATTTTAAGAAAATTCGACAACAGGGAGCATTCGTGGTGGATCGTCCCTGTTATTGCGCTCGGGGTGTCGGCGGCTGTGTTTGCAATCGGTGCAAAAGACCGGATTTCGCAGCCGCAGCTTAACCAGATGGGCGTATTTAAAGCGGAAAATGGTGTTCTGAGCGGCTATCAGGCAGCCACTTTCCTTTCAAATACAAGCGGGACGTACAAGCTTTCCATTCCGAAGGAAAATTTTCATCCGGTCGCGAGCACGCAAAACATGTCGGGAATGTCTTACCTGGCGGACGCTGTGTTTCAGGAAAGCCGCAAAGAGACTGATGTGTTCTTCAAGGCTGTGGAATATTGGTCTTCCCGGACCCTTTACGGAAAAGCTGGCAAAACACAGTCCGGCAGCTTGAATGCCGACCTGACTGTTAAAGACAACCTGCTCACAGGCACGGTTGAAAATAGTCATCCGTATGATTTTGACGAAGTTTTCATCTGGTCGGGATCTGAAAAAATCAAAATTGGCCCGGTCAAAAAGGGAGAAATGATAAAGGTTAACCAGTCATTAAAACAAAGCTTGTTGACCGGCCCAGCATTTATGGGCGGAAACCCGCCGATGATGCCGAACCAGCAGCCGGATTTTGAAGCAATGAAAAAGGAACGGCTGGAAAATGCCGCAGGAGTGTTTGTTTTTGGCAATACGCAGTCTGATAACAAGCCAATCATTGCAGGCATGACGAAAGATGCGGTCATCTCTGTCAAGATCGAAGGAAAACAGGAAAAGGAAAACAATTACAACCTTATTTTGGAACCGTTCGTTGCCAAAGGTGAAATCACCGGTCCCTTCACACTGACTAACGATTCACTTGCAAGTAAGGTCAACGTCATAAAGGGCCGCATCCACGAGCAAATGGGCATCCATGAAAAAAATGCAATCTTTCTTGAAGACGGGGAGTATGAGTATGTTTTGGGTTTGCCGGACCAGGTCAAAAACAAAGCGGTCAAGCTTGAGGAACTCAGTATTCGCCTCAACGGGCAGTTTGTGAAATATGAAGTGCTGAACCAACAGACCGGCCAATACACGCTGATAGAAGACAATCGATTGGTATTGGCGGAACAGGAAAGCGCCCAGGAATATATTTCGAAAGACGGACAGCTTGTTCTAAAGCTCACTAAGCAGTCGAACGGCGACCCTTATGTAAGCCTGCCAACCATCAAAATGAAAGGGGAGGTGGCAAAATGATTGAAATCAATGAGCTGACAAAACGATATGGCAAGTTTACGGCACTGGATTCATTGAATCTGCAAATTGAAAAAGGGTCTGTCTTTGGTTTTGTCGGGCAGAACGGGGCTGGTAAATCAACGACTTTCTCAATATTGGCCACTTTGCTGGCACCTACTTCGGGTACCGCGTATATAAATGGCTTCAGTGTCATCGAAGAGCCAAAAATCGTAAGAAGGCAGATTGGCTATATGCCGGATTTTTTCGGTGTCTATGACCAGTTAAAGGCGGAAGAATATTTGGATTTTTATGGTGCCAGCTATGGCCTTTCAGTTGGAGAGAGGCAGAAGCTGATTCCGCAGCTGCTCGAGCTTGTCAATTTGTTGCATAAACATGATTCATATGTTGATGTCCTGTCAAGGGGCATGAAGCAGCGCCTTTGCCTTGCCAGGTCACTGATCCATGATCCGGAAGTATTGATCCTCGATGAGCCGGCCTCAGGATTGGATCCGAGGGCGCGAGTAGAAATGAGGGAAATTTTAAAGGAACTGAAAACGATGGGTAAAACGATATTGATATCTTCCCATATCCTCCCCGAGCTTGCCGAAATGTGTGACACTATAGGGATTATTGACGGAGGAAAGCTGGTTGCAGAAGGATCGGTGGCTGAAATCCAAGAACGGCTCAGAGGAGAAAAACTGATTGTTGTCAGGTTTCAGCACGATATCGAAAAAGGGATAGCCTTCTTTGAAGATGACGTGAATGTGGCCCAACTAAAGGTTCGGGAAGACAATGCTTCTTTGGAGTTTATTTACAGAGGCTCTGCCGAGGATCAGAGGATTTTACTGAAAAAGACAATATTGAATGAACTTCCTGTTATCAGTTTTGCCGAAGTGGAGACGGACCTTGAGGATGTGTTCATGGAAATCACGAAGGAGGTTGGGCATTCATGAGGAATCTTATGGTCAATCCAGTCCTGAACAAGGAGTTTAAGCTTCGGTTCCGGACGGTTAAAAGCTTTCTCGGGATCTTGTTTTACCTGATTACGCTCGGGATTATCATTGTCGGGTTTATCTTCATGCAGTCCATGTCAAATAACCAGGGGTATGTCAGGCCGAGCCAAAGCCGCGAAATGTTCATGATGCTGTCCTTCCTGCAGCTAGCTTTAGTGTTGTTTATCACTCCCGGATTGACGGCAGGGGTAATTAGCAGTGAAAGAGAACGCCAGACATTGAATATCTTGTTGACGACTACGGAAAGCTCGACAAGCATTATTTTAAGCAAGCTCGTTTCCTCGGTCTCGTTTTTGCTGTTGTTGATTGTCGCAAGCCTGCCTTTATACAGCATAGTGTTTTTATATGGGGGCATCTCGCCGGGGCAGGTGCTCACGATGCTTGGGTTGTATGTGTTCACCATTCTTGTTTATGGGAGCCTGGGCGTGCTGTTTTCGACATTGCTCAGAAAAACAATTGTATCAATCGTCACGACATACGGCGTGACTATGTTCCTTGCCGGGGGAACCGCGTTCTTGACGATCATCCTTATGTCGCTCAACCAGGGGTTCAACGGCTCTCCTGTTGTCAATCCGGCTCCTTATTTTGTTGCCATGTTCAATCCGCCGGTAGTATTGTACAGCTTTTTTGTTCCGGATTTTATGGCACATTTTACGAAAACGACAGGGATTGAGTTTCCGCTATGGGC
Source organism: Bacillus sp. T33-2 (assembly GCF_002860205.1). GTDB lineage: Bacteria > Bacillota > Bacilli > Bacillales > Cytobacillaceae > T33-2. The sequence goes on along the minus strand of NZ_PGVB01000010.1, from coordinate 92,631 downwards.
AGCATTCATCATTTGCAATACGGTCATATTCATCGCCGCGGTCTTGTTCAGCATCAAAAAGCTGCGGCCGAACATGAAAGGGTAACGGTGAAATCCAGTGGATGACAACAAACGGTTTTTCAGGCTGTTAAAGCCGGTTCGAAGGCAGCTCCTGATCGGCTCCATCATTAAGGAAGCCCAGCTTCTGTTTTGCTATGCGGCTGTCTGGTCTGTGCTGTTGATGTTGGCTGCCCGTTTCATGGTGATTCCATTTTTTAGCCGGTATATTTTCACTGGACTTGTAATTTTAGTTGTGGTTCACATCGTCCGAGTGTGGCAGGGCCGCCCGGGATGGCGGGATGCGGCACTGGTATATAACGAGTTTGTTCCCGATGACCGGGTTATAACAGGCTTAACCTTTTTGGAGCATGCCGGTGTGCTTGCGAAAATGCAGCTCCAGGATGCCATCCAGCATATGGTAAAACAGCAACAGCCTGTAATGAAAAGGAAAAAACAGCTGATTATTCCTCACCTGCTGACGGCCGGTGCATTGCTTGGCGCTGTGGCTATTGCGTTGTATTTCATCCCAAGTGACAAAATCGAACTCGCAAAACAAAGGGAAGAGGAAATCAAGCTGGTGAAAAATGTGGAAAAGCAGCTGGACAAGAAAGCAAAGGAACAAAAGGATCCGGCTGTAAAAAAAGCGTTGAAGGAAGCGGAGGAAAAAATCAGCAAGGCGGAATCTGCTGAAGAAGCTTTGAAGGAGCTTGCCAAGCAAAAAAAGCAGCTTGAACTGAAAACCTTGAAGGAGCGGGAAAAACAAGAGGCGCTTACTAAGTGGGAATCTTCCCTAAAAGCTGCAGGTTTAAGCGAGCTCGCGAGCTTCCTGGCCCAGAAGGACTTAAAAAAGATTGAAAAAGAGCTTGCTGAATTGAACAAAAAGTGGAACAGCCTGCCCAAGGAGCAAAAAGCGGCTTTAAGCGATTTTACAAAACACGAAAAGCAAATGTCCGAGGAGGAACTGGCTGCGATGATGAAAGCAATTGAGGAGGGGCTCCTGTCTCCGGAAATGCTGAAAAAGCTTGCCGATGCGCAAGCTGCCCTTCAAAGTACCGGACTTTCCATGCAGCAGCAAATGGCTGACAATGGCACGCCACCTTCTCAGCTGGCTTTTTCATCTTCAAATTCAAGCAGTAACAATCAAGGTCCAAGCAATATGCAGTCATCAACAGGAAATGGCAATCAATCCAGCCAGGGAAGCAATCCTTCCTCAGGAGGAAACAAACCTGGCGGCCAGAACGGCAGCGGCAGCGGTTCAGGCAATGGGAATGGCAATGGTTCAGGAGGCAGTGGAAGTGGCGCCGGCTCAGGATCCGGGTTAGGCTCAGGCGCCGGACTCGGCCAGGGCTCGAGGGAGCTGCTCACCATCCCAGAATATACAGATGGCAAGAAAAATATCGAAACCGATACAGGTAAGCTCGGAAACGGGAGCGCAGCCGAGCAGTCCGAAGGCAATGGCCCTGTATTGAAAGGGACTATCAGGCCATACAGTGAAGTTTTCGGCGAGTACGAACAGTCGTACCGGCAGAGCACTGAGCGCTATAAGCTGCCTGCCGAGCTGGAAGAAATGGTTAAAAACTACTTTACAAATATTGATCCGGACAGGGAGTGACCAGATGGAAGCGATAAAAGAAAAAGAACAGCAGTTTAAAGAGGCGGCTGAACTGATTGAAAATGTAAAACGGGAAATCAGCTCCTTCATTGTCGGCCAGGAAGATGTGGTCGACCAGGTGCTTTGGAGCATTTTTTCCAGCGGTCATGTCCTTCTTGAAGGATTGCCGGGCCTTGGAAAAACAATGCTGGTGCGGACCATTGCTGAATGCCTTGATTTAAGCTTTTCACGCATTCAGTTCACGCCGGACCTGATGCCGTCCGATATTACAGGAACGATGCTCCTTCAGCCAAATGAGGACGGGAGGCAGGAGTTTGTATTCCATAAAGGGCCACTCTTTTCCAACATTGTTCTGGCTGACGAAATCAACCGGGCGACACCAAAAACGCAAAGCGCCTTGCTGGAGGCGATGGGGGAAAAAACGGTCACCGTAATGGGCGAAACAAAAACAATGGAATCTCCTTTCTTCGTCCTCGCAACCCAGAACCCGATTGATATGGAGGGGACGTACCCGCTGCCAGAGGCGCAGATGGACCGGTTTATATGTAAAATAAATGTCCATTATCCTTCAAGAGAAGAATTAAAAGAAATCGTGCTCCGTACGACCGGCGTGAGCACTGTGAGCTTAAAGAAGATCGCTGACAGTGCGCAGGTAACAGGCCTGCAAAAGCTTGCAAAGGAGATTCTCGTGTCAGAAGATGTGTTAAATACGGCAGTTGAAATGATCGCAGCCACCCATCCGGATTCTGAATCCGCCCCGGGAACGGTGAAGCAGTTTGTCCAGTACGGCAGCGGCCCCCGCGGTCTCCAAAGCCTGATTACAATGGCAAAGGCCCGGGCAATTTGCAGCGGAAGATACCATGCCTCAACAGGTGACCTTAAACATGTGGCATTCCCCGTCCTCCGCCACCGCCTCCTGCTCAACTTTGAAGGGGAAGCAGCAGGGATTACCGCTGATTCGATTATCGGCGATGTGCTCGAAACGGCAACCAAGCAGGGAAGCAGGAGTGCCCGATGACTGCTTCGCATCTGCTAAGAAGGCTCCAGAAAAAACGGCTGCTTGTGAAGAGCAGAAAAAGAGGTATGCATAAAGGGCAAAGGCAGGCGAATTCCTACGGTTCCTCTTTGGAATTTTCGGATTTCAGGCTGTACCAGCCCGGGGATGATGTCCGCCAAATTGACTGGAATATTTTCGGAAGGACACAAAAGCATTATATTAAACGGTTCCTGGACGAACAGGAGGTGTCCATTGCGATTTACCTTGATGCAACGTCTTCGATGAGGGCAATAACCGGCAAATGGGAATTGGCAAAACAACTTGCGGCTTCCCTCTGTTTTGTTGTCCTGAACAGCGAGGACCGGCTGTCATTCTGTCCCGTGTCCACAACAGCGATGCTTCCGGTCACGCGCAAAGGCTCTGTTTATGGAAAGATGGTTTTTCATGACATCATGAAGATGGCTGAACAGGATAAAACCGGGAACTTTTCGGAGCGGGCGCAGCAAGCATTGGTCAAACGGCAGCAGCTTGCCATCCTGATCAGCGACGGACTTGAGCCGGCCGCCCAAATCGAAGGCCTTTTTAAAAAGCTGAGGTCGCTCCGGCAGGAAGTATGGTTCATCCAAGTGCTTGGCACAGAAGAACTCCGGCCGGGGCACAACGGTGATATAAGGCTGATTGACAGTGAAACAGACACGGTAGTGAATGTGAGCATGAATGAGGCAATCGCACGTGAATACCGGGCGCGGATAGCGGAGCATAATAAACAGCTAGAGGCTTTATGCCGGAGGTTTGGAGGCCATTATTTGCTGCTAACTGAAGATAAAGACTTGCAAACTTTTTTGTTCCATGATTTGCCCGGCAAAGGGTTAATGAATTGAACTGAGGTGATAAGCAAATGCAATTAACGAATCCATTATATTTTTTATTAAGCTTGTTTATCGCTCTCGTCATTTTATTCTATTTTTTTCGCAAGCAGTACGAGGAGAGGCATGTTTCATCCAACATGTTCTGGAAAGAAGTGCTGAACGAGTGGCAGGCTTCGCCGTGGCTGAAAAAGCTCCAGCAAAACCTGATATTCTGGCTGCAAATTTCGGCGCTTCTGCTGCTGATGTTCGCTCTTGTCCGCCCATTTTGGTTTGAGGATGGGTTAACGGGCGATCATATCGTCTTTATCATCGACCCTTCCGCTACCATGTCAGCGGCAGCAGGAAAGGCGAGCAGATTCGAACAGGCAAAGGAAGAAATGTCGAGGCTGGCTGGTAAGCTGCAGGGCCAGGAGGTCACGATCATCGAAGCCGGCCAAAAACCAATTGTTCTATTAAACCATGAAACCGATAAAAGCAGAGTCAGTAAAGCGATAGACAGCCTTAAGCTGACATATGAACATGAGAATATAGAGAAAGCCGTGAATTTGGCGGAGTCGTTTTCCTCTGATGGTTCCACCTCAATCCACATTTTTTCGGATGGAGTAGCAGATGATCACCTGAAAAACCTTGGAGAGGACCGGTATGTGGAAGTACATAATTTTGGAGGGACCCTTGCAAACCTGTCGATCACTTCCTTTGGTGTAGCTGCTGGTGAAGGTAAAATTTCGGGAGTGGCCGTAATTGAAAATCAATCCGATAAGGCGGAAAAAGCATTGTTTTCTGTCAGGGGGGCTGAAGGGAAACTTTTCGAACAGGATGTGGAAATCAGCCACAAGGAACCGTTCATCATGACGATACCGGAGCTGCCTGGATCACCATTTTATGAAGCATCAATCAAAGTGAATGATGGTTATACTGTGGACAATAAGGTCACCGCCATCTACACAGACACCAATCCGAAGGTTTACGCCCTTGGGGAACAAAATCCGTTCATGATAAAGGGCTTTGAAACGATAGGAGTGGATTTGATCCAAACAGATTCAAAGGGCAGGATTGATGATAACGGGATTTTAATTGTCGAGGCTGCGTCCCTGGCTGGACTTCCGGACAAGCCTCTTATTGTTGTTAACAGCGGTCAGGAAAAGCAAAGCCTTAAAGAGGCACCGAAGGGCATTGAGGATCCGTTGCTGGAATATGTCCATCCAGGTAGCATATACTTCGCCGCAGCCAGCAACGAAATGGAGGGCGGCCTGCAAACGGTGTTAAAGAGCGGTGACATGCCCCTTATCCAAAAAGGCATCAGAAACGGAAAGCCACTGATTGTCCTTAATTTTTCGCTCGCTGACACGGACTGGCCTCTTCAGCCAGGGTTCCCCATTTTTTTGTATAACAGCTATCAATGGCTCAGCTCGCAAACAGGATTTTTAGGTTACTTTACGCCTGGTGAGAAAAAGTGGCTGAATGTCGGCTCCGATTCACCGGAGTGGGAGATTTACAATGATGGGGACGAAAATATAGACTCGATAGACTTAAAGAATGAGAGTTTTACAGCTCCGTTTCACCCAGGAACATACCAGGCTGTAGCGGATGAAACGATTTCTTATTTTTCGGTGTTGCTGGATGAGCGGGAAAAAACGACCGTAACAGCGCCGTCGTTCATACTGAACAAGCAACAGGTGAAAAACAATGGTGAAAACAAAACCCCGAACGATTCCCTCTGGTTTTTGTTTGCGGGCATTGCACTTATCCTGATTGCTGCCGAATGGGAGGTGTTCCGCCGTGGGTTTAGAGGTTAAATACCCTTATCTGCTTGTATTGACAATCCCGGCTGGGCTCCTTATCTTCTTATTTTGCCACTGGGCCGCACGCAGCGGGAGGATGAACCTGGAAAAAGGAATCATGGCGGGATTAAGGGCGTCCGTGTTCCTGCTGCTTATTTGTGCATTGACTGTTCCGCAAATATTGCTGCCTGTAAAAGGTGAAGCAGTGATTTTCCTCGTTGACCAGTCTGCAAGTGTAAAAGGAACTGAAGAAAAAGTACTTAATTGGATTGAAGAAAGTATCGATGGCAAGGGAAAGGCTGATCCCTATGCAATTGTTGCATTCGGGAAAAACGCTGTCACGGAGCAGGCACTAGGGAAAACAAATAAACATGTCATCGAGTTTAACGGAAAGACGGATGGCGGGGAGACAGATTTGGAATCAGCCCTGCAATTTGCATCTTCGCTCATCCCGTCTCATTCAAGCGGCAGAATTGTGCTGTTCACGGATGGAAACGAAACAATCGGTTCCGGCGCTGAGGCTGCGCAAATTTTGAAAAATCAGCGAATTGAGCTTGATACTGTACAAATGGAGATTCCACCGATCCATGAGGATATGGCCGTTTCAGATCTTTCCGTGCCCCCTGCTTTATATCAAGGAGAAAAAGCTCCGATTGCTGTCACGATTGACAGTTCTACAGAGAAGGATGCCGTGGTGAGGATATCAGTCAATGACAAGGAAATCCTCGCTGAAGAAGTAGCTGTTAAAGAGGGTACGAATGTCTACAATTTTTATCATGAAGCAGAAGAAACAGGCCTGCAAGTGTATAAAGGGGAGCTAGTTGCCGAAAATGACCGGTTTATCGAGAATAATGCGCTCCAGTCTGTGTCAACTGTGAAAGGAACTCCGAGGATTCTCGTAGTGCAGGGAAATGAAGCAGGAGAAATTGCCCCGCTCGTTCAGGAGTCAGGACTGCTGGTTGACACTCTTCCGCCAGAAAAGCTGCCTACAACCATGGCGGGGTTCCTGGCCTACCAATCGATCATTTTCAACAACGTTCCGGCTACGGTTATTGGCGAAAACCAAATGAATTTAATCGAAAAAGCCGTGAAGGAATTCGGCACCGGCTTTGTCATGGCTGGGGGCGAAGAGAGCTTTGGTTTGGGGGGTTATTTTAAGACTCCGATTGAAAAATTGCTGCCGGTCGATATGGACATCAAAGGGAAAAAGGAATTGCCGTCACTCGGCCTTGTCATCGTGATGGACCGTTCGGGAAGCATGGGCGGCAGCAAGATTTCCCTTGCAAAGGAAGCTGCAGCAAGATCGGTTGAATTACTGCGGAATAAGGATACACTCGGCTTTATCGCATTTGACGACCGCCCATGGGAAATTGTCAAAACCGCGCCATTAAAGGACAAAGAAAAAGTGATGGAGAAAATCAGGTCTGTCATGCCGGGCGGCGGGACAGAAATATATACTTCGCTTGAAATGGCCTACAAGGAACTCGAGGATCTAGAGCTGCAGCGCAAGCATATCATTTTACTGACTGACGGGCAATCCAACAACCCCGGATATGATGAACTGCTTGAAGAAGGGAAGGAAAAAAACATTACTTTATCTTCAGTGGCGATCGGGACGGATGCGGACCGGGGATTGCTCGAATACCTTGCCGAGGAAGGCGGGGGAAGATTTTATGATGTGACCGACTCCTCTGTCATCCCAAGCATCCTCGCGAGGGAAACGGTAATGGCGACGAGGACATATATTGAAGATCAGCCGTTTTACCCGTCCATCCAGCCTTTTCCTGAATGGAGCCCATTGTTTAAAGATGGTGTGCCGAAAATGAACGCGTATATTGCTTCTACAGCCAAGCCGCGTGCCAACGTCCCGATATTAAGCGAGAAGAAGGACCCGGTGTTGGCAGAGTGGCAATATGGAATGGGGTACACAGTGGCGTTTACCTCGGATTTTTCCGGGAAATGGTCCGGGGACTGGGCGGCATGGCCGAAATGGCCCCAGTTTATCAACCAAATCACGACAAAGACACTCCCGAAATACGATAGCGAACCTTATGAAATCTCGGTCAACCGCAGTGGCGGCAACACGGTTGTGCACCTTGAATCAGCTGCAAAAAGCAGCCTGCCGGTTGAAGTGTCGCTTGTGTCCGAGAAAGGTGAAGCGGTCGATGCAAATACAAAGCTCACTGCTCCCGGGAAATATGAGGTTGTGATGCCAAGTGAGACAGGAATGTATTTCATCCGTATCAAGCAGACGGATAAAAACGGCAATACCCATATGTACCAGACAGGTTTTACCGTCCCGTATGCTGACGAATATTTGTTAAAAGGCACGAATAAAGAATTATTAAAGGAATTGACTGAAATAGGCGGCGGAAAAGTGCTGACAAATGAAAAAGATGCTTTCAGGCCGCTAAAAACAGAGGCACATACGAAACAATCGATCAGCGAATGGCTGCTGCTGGCCGCGTTTTTGCTGTTTTTTACTGAAATAGCCCTGAGGCGGTTTGGGATGAAGAGGCTCGGGCTGGTTTTTGCGAATCACAAACGGCAGCACAGCCTGCCGGCAACAAAGAATGAGAATAAAATTGAACGGTTGAAAGCCGCGAAATCAAGTCCGCACCAGCCGGTCAAAAACAAGGAAGACCAAGCGGCTGAAACGGGCACTGATAATGCTCCTGCCCCCACAAAAAGGCAAAGGCCAAAGCCGGCAAAAGACGCAAGACCATTGACTGCCGCCGAAAGGGAAGAACGGATGCAGCGGCTTCTTGATGCAAAAAGTAGGAAAAATAAGTGATAACAGCCGAGTCCCCAAACCGGGCTCGGCTTATGTTCGATTCCCTGCAGTCCCTGGTCCAATGAGCTGGAATCCGTTATTGTAAAGGCATTCCTCTTGACATGTCGGGCTCAACCGTGTAAACTGTCTTTGTAAAGGCTTTTCACTTAACAAGGGGTGTTTTAATAATGCTTGAAAAAACAACAAGGATGAATTACCTTTATGATTTTTATCAGGCATTGCTGACTCCTAAACAGAGAAGCTATATGTCTCTTTACTACCTCGACGATTATTCCCTCGGAGAGATTGCCGAAGAATATGATGTTAGTCGGCAGGCGGTATACGACAATATCAAAAGAACGGAAGCAATGCTCGAAGAATATGAGGAAAAACTGCTTCTGCTCCAAAAATTCCAGGAACGCAGCAAAATAATTGCGAGAATGAAAGAACTGCTTAATGAAGATTCATCAAATCAGGCCCTGGATGACATGCTTTCGGAGCTTGGTAACCTAGATTAGGAGGCGGCATGGATGGCATTTGAAGGATTGGCCGGCCGACTGCAAAATACGATGCAAAAAATCCGCGGAAAAGGCAAAGTTTCCGAAGCGGATGTAAAAGAAATGATGCGCGAAGTCCGAATTGCATTACTGGAAGCGGACGTTAACTTTAAAGTTGTAAAAGATTTTGTAAAAAAAGTCAGTGAACGGTCTGTCGGGCAGGAAGTAATGAAAAGCCTGACTCCAGGCCAGCAGGTCATCAAGATTGTAAAAGAAGAATTGACCGAACTGATGGGTGGGGAGCAAAGCAAGATCACCGCTGCAAACCGTCCGCCGACTGTGATCATGATGGTCGGGCTGCAGGGTGCCGGGAAAACGACGACAACCGGCAAGCTAGCAAATCTCCTTCGCAAAAAATATAATCGCAAGCCTCTTCTGGTGGCTGCAGATATATACCGCCCTGCGGCGATAAAACAGCTTGAGACGCTTGGGAAACAACTGAGCATGCCTGTTTTTTCACTGGGTGACCAGGTCAGCCCGGTGGAAATTGCCAGACAGGCGATTGCCAAGGCGAAGGAAGAGCATCATGATTACGTGCTCATCGACACAGCCGGACGGCTTCATGTCGATGAAAAGCTCATGGATGAGCTGAAGGAGATTAAGGAACTTTCAAAACCAGATGAGATTTTCCTGGTTGTTGATGCGATGACCGGGCAGGATGCAGTGAATGTTGCCCAGAGCTTCAATGAACAGATGGGCTTAACTGGGGTAGTACTGACCAAGCTTGACGGCGACACCCGCGGCGGTGCTGCGCTTTCCATCCGTGCTGTCACCAATACACCGATCAAGTTTGTCGGTCTCGGTGAAAAGCTGGATGCATTGGAGGCTTTCCATCCTGAACGGATGGCGTCCCGGATTCTTGGCATGGGCGACGTGTTGACGCTCATTGAAAAAGCCCAGGAGAATGTCGATGCCGAAAAAGCAAAAGAGCTTGAGAAAAAAATGCGGACTGCGTCGTTCACGCTGGACGATTTTCTGGACCAGCTCGGCCAGGTGCGGAATATGGGACCGTTGGACGAGCTATTGAAAATGATGCCTGGGGCGAACAAGATCAAAGGACTGAACAACCTCCAGATCGACGAGAAGCAAATTGCGCATGTTGAGGCGATCATCCAATCGATGACAAAGGATGAAAAAATACATCCTGAAACGATCAATGCAAGCAGAAGGAAACGGATTGCCAAAGGCAGCGGGACAAGTGTGCCTGAGGTAAACCGCTTGCTGAAGCAGTTTGAAGAAATGAAGAAAATGATGAAACAAATGGCCGGCATGAACCCAAGAGGGCCAAAAGGCAAGAAAAAAGGCGGCTTCAAACTGCCGTTCAATCCTTTTTAATAAAAAATTAAGTCTGTAAAGAAAAAAACCTTTACAACCAATAACCAATTTGATATTATTTTATCTTGTGTGAAACTATTCGGAGGTGCTTATTTAAAATGGCAGTAAAAATTCGTTTAAAGCGTATGGGAGCTAAAAAAACTCCTTTCTATCGTATTGTAGTGGCAGATTCCCGTTCTCCTCGTGACGGACGTTTCATCGAAACAGTTGGAACTTACAACCCGGTTGCCGAGCCAGCTGTAGTCGACATCAATGAAGAGCTTGCTCTTAAATGGCTGCAAAATGGCGCAAAGCCATCTGACACTGTACGCAACCTATTCTCAAACCAAGGCATCATGGAAAAATTCCACAACGTTAAAAACGGCAAGTAATAGTGGACGCCATGAAGGAATTAATTCAGACGATCGTAAAGCCCCTGGTTGATTTTCCAGAAGATGTTCATGTGAACGTAAACGAAGAGGATCACCGCATGACCTACCAGCTTTCTGTCAACAAAACTGATATGGGCAAGGTGATCGGGAAGCAGGGGCGCGTTGCTAAGGCGATAAGGACTGTAGTCTATGCAGCAGGATCATCACAACAAAAGAAGCTATTCCTTGAAATTGTAGAATAAATAAAAGCTTAATGTATGCCTAAATCCATTTGCCCCAGGCTTTCCAGATAGAATGCAGGGGCAAATGGGCTGCGGCAGTTAAGCTTGCGGTAAAGAAATGACGGAGGGGAAACCCTCCTTTTTTTCTATTTTAAGCCCCTAAAACGACTACCATGGACACACATCGAGCAAGTTAAAAAAGATGCAAATGTTTGGGAGGAACGGTTGTGAGGGTACTGCAAACTGTTGTAGTAAAACAAGTGCTTACCGAATCGAGCAAGACTGAGATCCTTAATAAATTTCAATCAAGACAGCTGCAGCTGAAAAAAGAGACGGAGCAGCTGAAATTCGAGCTAAAAAAGCTTGAAAAATCGAAAATGTATCAGCCAGAGAATATACGAAAAAAATTCGAAAATGAAATACTCGAGCACCATGAAAAAATAAAGCTGCTTGATTTTCAAATACAGCAATTACATATTCTGCCTATTGGCAGTGAAATTAAAGACACTGAGGTGCAAGCGATCGTTGAACTTCAGGAGGGTGACCGCTGGGATTCATTTCTGGCGGGCAAAACAATTATCGTTAAAGACGGCATCGTCGCAGAAATTCGCGAGAGGTGAGAATACATGGAAAAATGGTTTAATGTCGGTAAAATAGTGAATACGCATGGCATAAGAGGGGAAGTCCGGGTGATTTCCCGGACGGACTTTGCAGATGAACGCTATCAGCCAGGCAACACATTGTATTTATTCATGCCAGGTTCAGATGAACCATTGGAGCTGACCGTAAATAGCCACCGCACCCATAAATCATTTAACCTGTTGACGTTTGAAGGATATGACAACGTCAATCAAGTGGAAAAAATGAAGGGCGGTATTCTGAAAATTACAGAGAGCCAGCAAGGTGAGCTTGAAGAGGACGAGTTTTATTTCCACCAGATCATTGGCTGCTTCGTTAAGACAATCGACGGAACCGAAGTCGGCAAGGTTACTGAAATTTTGACCCCGGGTGCCAATGATGTATGGGTAGTAAAAAATGAAGCAGGGAAAGAAATTTTAATTCCCTACATTGAAGATGTAGTCAAGAAAGTCGACGTAAACGAGAAAGTAATCGTGATAGACCCAATGGAAGGGCTCTTGCCATGATGAAAATCGATGTATTATCCATTTTTCCTGAGATGTTTGCCGGGGTATTCGGCCACTCGATCTTAAATAAAGCCGCGGAGAAAAAAGCGGTTGAATACAACCTCGTCAATTTCCGCGAATATGCGGACAACAAACATAAAACGGTCGACGATTATCCGTACGGAGGCGGGGCCGGGATGGTGCTGAAGCCGCAGCCGATATTTGATGCGGTTGCAGATCTCCAGGAGAAAGCGGCAGGCAAATCACCGAGGATCATCCTGCTTTGCCCCCAGGGAGAGCGCTATACGCAGCAAAAAGCAGAGGAACTTGCACGGGAGGATCACCTAATTTTCATTTGCGGCCACTACGAAGGCTATGATGAGCGAATCAGGAAATACTTGATTACCGACGAAATTTCAATTGGCGATTACGTTTTGACAGGCGGGGAGCTTGGGGCGATGGTTGTAATTGACAGTGTCGTCCGCCTGCTGCCTGGCGTCCTCGGCAGCGAGGAGTCGCATATCCAGGATTCATTCAGTACGGGACTTCTGGAGCACCCTCATTATACAAGGCCCGCCGATTTCCGGGGGATGACGGTTCCGGACGTCCTTTTGTCGGGCAATCACCGGTTAATCGAGGAGTGGAGGATGAAAGAAACTTTGAGGAGGACGTTCGTCCGGCGCCCTGATTTACTGGAGGATGCCGAGCTTACTGATGAACAGCAAAAGTGGCTTCGGGAAATCGCAAAACAGCATGAATAGTGTTGCAGTGAGGCCTGAATTATGGTATGATACTTTTTGTGACTTAGGACTGTTTAGTCTGATGTCGTTGATAACGATGTTCCGCTGCATATGTTATTTTTGCAAGAGCATTTGTGGGAGGAGTTGAAAACGATGCAAAGTTTAATCCAAGAAATTACAAAAGAACAACTTCGTTCTGATCTTCCAGCGTTCCGTCCCGGTGATACTGTACGTGTACACGTTAAAGTTATCGAGGGAACCCGTGAGCGTGTTCAGATTTATGAAGGTGTTGTAATTAAGCGTCGTGGTGGTGGAATCAGCGAAACTTTTACAGTACGTAAAGTTTCTTATGGTGTAGGCGTTGAGCGTACATTCCCTGTTCACACACCAAAAATTGCGAAGCTTGAAGTAATCCGCCGCGGTAAAGTCCGCCGTGCGAAACTTTACTACCTGCGTAACCTACGCGGTAAAAAAGCTCGTATTAAAGAAATCCGTTAATAGTAGAAGTGAGAGGAGCTTGTCTGACAAGCTCCTTTTTCATAATGATTTTTTAGAAATCTTCCTGTTTATGAATTTATTATTAAAAAATGGCACCCATCGTGTTTATCATGGCCAACTTATGTAAAATAAAGCTATGTACTGATACGTATTATTTGACTTGAGAATGGTGGGGAAAGAATGGCGGAGAAGAAAAACGAGTTATGGGAATGGACCAAAGCGCTGGCTATAGCTGTATTATTGGCGGCTGTAATCAGATACTTTTTGTTTGCCCCAATAGTTGTCGATGGTTTATCGATGATGCCGACATTGAAGGACCAGGACAGAATGATTGTAAACAAGCTGAGCTATAAAATTGGTGAACCCAACAGGTTTGATATCATTGTATTTCATGCTCCAGAAAATAAGGATTACATAAAACGAGTCATCGGACTTCCGGGGGACTCAATTGAATATAAAAACGATACGCTTTATGTAAACGGAAAAGCATATGAGGAACCATACTTGGAAGAATATAAAAAACAGGTGATTGACGGCCCTCTGACAGATCCCTTCACGCTTGAAGAGAAAATCGGGAGGGACACTGTTCCGCAAGGGCAGTTATTTGTTATGGGAGACAACCGCCGCTTCAGCAAGGACAGCAGGCACATCGGCACGATACAGATAGATGAGGTATTGGGCAGAACCAGTTATGTGTACTGGCCGATCCAGGAAGTCCGCAAGGTCGATTAGTGTTGCCCCGAAAAGGAGTTGTACAGCTTTGACAATCCAATGGTTTCCGGGCCATATGGCAAAGGCCCGCAGGGAGGTCACGGAAAAACTTAAGTTAGTTGATATTATTTTTGAACTCGTTGATGCCAGGATTCCTTATTCATCCAGGAATCCGATGATTGACGAGATCATCCATCAAAAACCGCGGATGGTCCTCCTGAATAAGGCCGATATGGCTGATAAAGCAGTAACTGATGAATGGATCCGGTTTTTTCGCGAGCAAGGCATTGTTGCAATCGCGATAAACTCCCAGGCCGGAATCGGGATGAAGCATATTGTCAGCGAGGCTAAAACAGTGCTGAAAGAAAAGTTTGACCGGATGCGGGCAAAGGGCATTAAACCAAGGGCGATCCGCGCCATGATTGTGGGGATTCCCAATGCAGGGAAATCCACACTGATCAACCGGCTTGCAGGGAAAAATATAGCGAAAACAGGCAATACACCCGGAGTGACTAAAGCCCAGCAATGGATCAAGGTAGGAAAAGAACTTGAGCTTCTCGATACCCCCGGGATACTGTGGCCAAAATTCGAAGACCAGGAAGTCGGCTATAAACTCGCAGTGACGGGCGCCATCAAAGATACCATCCTTAATCTCCAGGATGTTGCTGTGTACGCCCTCCGTTTTTTGGAGCACCGCTATCCTGAAAGATTAAAAGAACGGTACAGGCTTGAAGAGATTCCGCAAGAAATTGTCGCGTTGTTTGATAAAATCGGTGAAACGAGAGGCGCCAAGATGGCAGGCGGCGATGTCGATTATGACAAAGTTGCCGAATTGGTCATCAGGGAATTAAGGGCTGAAAAGCTTGGACCGTTGTCGCTGGAACGTCCGGAAGACCTGGACAAAACAGAAGAAACCGAAATAGATGGAGAGTGAAGGCCCTTTTCCAGGGCCTTTATTTTTTGGTGTATATGCCGATACATAGTATAAGAACTATTCAGGAGTTTTAATATGAAGAAACTGACGATCGAAGAAATAGAACAAAAGCTTTTTTCCAATCCTGATGCAGGCCAAAAATTCATAAAAAGGTTGAAAAAAGATGACCGCAAAGGCGTAAAGCTGCTGGTCGAAAAATGGCTCAAAAAGCAGGAACAGGAAAAAAAGCTTTACGATAAATTTGCCAGGATGAATGAGTTTGAAAAACGGTTAAGGGCAGAAGGCTTTCAATTGATTGCCGGGGTAGATGAAGTAGGGCGCGGCCCGATCGCCGGACCGGTCGTTGCAGCAGCTGTTATCCTGCCGGATGGTTTCTTCCTGCCAGGAATAGACGATTCAAAAAAACTTTCGGAAGCAAAAAGGGATGAATTCTTTTCATTGATTAAAGAGCAAGCCCTGGCCAGTGGCATCGGGATGGTTTCTCCAGCAGAAATCGATGAGATCAACATTTACGAAGCAACTAAGAAAGCAATGCTTGAAGCTGTCGCTGCATTGGCCATCCAGCCTGATTTTTTACTGGTTGATGCTGTAAAATTGGTGACTCCATATGCAACAGAAGCCCTGATCAAGGGGGATGAACGGAGCGTATCCATAGCTGCTGCATCAATCATCGCAAAGGTAACCAGGGACAGAATGCTCAAAGAAATCTGCCCTCAATACCCTGAATACGGCTTTTCGAGGAATATGGGGTATGCAACCGCCGAGCATCTGGCTGCCATTAAACAGTTCGGTGCCACTCCTTATCATCGGAAAACTTTTGCCCCTGTAAAGGATTCAATAAAAATAGGCGGGTGATATCGTGGGAACATCCGGTGCCATCGAGGCTTTATTAAAACAAACCCAGAGTTTACCTATCAAGACTTCTGCATTCCGCCCCGGACAAATGGTTAACGGAAAAGTGACCAGGCTTTATCCGGACCAGATGGCTGAAGTCCAGATCGGGTCACAAAAAGTGTTTGCACAGCTGGAAACACCTTTGTCAGCGAACGAAAGGTACTGGTTCCAGGTCCAGCCGGGAAATGGAAAGATCCATTTGAAAGTCATTTCAGCCATTTCCATGGATCCCCGAGGTGAACCATTTGCGGGACTCCTTACTGAGCTCGGTTTGGCCGCATCAAAAGAAAATGTCGATTTAATACGTTTCTTTACAAAAGAACAGCTGCCGATTACAAAAGAAACGCTTGAAATGGTTTCTGACTGGCTGAAAACCGCAGGCCCGGCGGATAAGGCATTGGAAGCTGTCAAAATGATGGTTCGCGGCGGGCTTCCAATGACAAACCAGGTATTTTCCGCTATTTTGTCAGCAGTAAAGAATGAACCACTGACCATGCTCATGGAAAACCTCATGGCTGCACTTGAATCAGACGGGATTAATAGAGACCCGATAGTACGCTTGCTAAGGGACATGGTGCCAGCAGTGAAATCTGATGCAGGAATGGCTCTTACAGAGGTAGTGGCAAAAGAATGGCTGAAGGACAATGGACACGATTCCCGGATTGCTTTCAGCCTTCTAAAGACTTCTGGAATTGTTGACAAAAACATGAGTGAAGCTAGGTTTACTGCGCTGCTATTGGATCAATTGCTTGTCAGTAAAGACTTTTCTCCCGAGACGCGTCATGTCCGCTCGATTTTAATGCACCTGAAGGATGGGGATATCCCGTCAGCCCTTAAACAAGTGGCATTGCTGGACACCCGGGCATTGCCTGGGCTGCAAATTACAGAGGAGTCTCTTCAAGCCGCTGCTGCAATAATGCAGGGAAAGGCAGCTGAAGATGGACTTGTTGTGAAAACCATCCCTGTAACGGATGCAGCCGCAAAATTTTTAAAATCGTTATTGAATCTGGCCGTCGCCGACCGGCCGGTCCCGAATACATCAGTTTCATTACTGGCCGGCTCGGGGCCAGCGGCGTCTGAACTCGATGCACGTATGCAGGCGCTGGGGGATCTTGCTGCAAAAGTGGCAGACGCACCATCTAAAGCTGCGTCACCACTTTCTGAGGATGAGCGGAATCTCCTCCGCCAGATCGGCTTGCAGGCCGAAGTGCAATTGGCAAAGCCGGAGGGCCCGTTGTTGACACCAGCGAGCATGAAAGAGTTTATTGCCAGGCTGGGATTGTCCTATGAGCACAGTCTCGTTGACGGCTTCAAAAATGATCTTCAGCTGCCCGAGCTGGCCGCAGACAGCCTTAAGCCACAGCTGCTGCGCCTGCTTGGTGAACAGCTATCGCCGGCGGTAAGGGACGCAGCGGAACAGCTGTTGAATAAGCTCACCGGGTTTCAGCTTCTGTCCCAGGAAGCTGGCCCGATCCAGCAGCTTATTGTACAAATTCCATTACCACTGCGTGACAGGGTCGGCGAACTGACCATCCAATGGAGCGGCCAAAAAAAGAAGGATGGAAAAATTGACCCTGATTATTGCCGGGTATTGTTTTATCTCGACCTGGAGCATTTAAAACAGACGATTGTGGATATGCAGATCCAAAACAGGGTGATGAACATTCATATTGTGAGCGGGGAAGACAACCTGAAGGCAATCGCCGGAGCGCATATGCGAGAGTTGAAAACAAGCCTTGCCAGCCTTAACTATGTTCTCTCATCGGTCACTTTCGGGAGACAGCAAGATCCGAAGTCCCCTTCCACAACAAAGAAAATGAACGGATTTTACAACACAGGAAATTACAGCGGGGTGGATATCAGGATATGAATAAAAGAGATGGCGAAAGGCGGAAAGAAGCCGTAGCGCTTGGTTATGACCCATCCACTTCAGGGCAGGACGCCCCAAGGATGCTGGCCAAAGGTAAGGGCATTGTTGCAGACAATATTATTGAAAAAGCATTGGCCAATGACGTGCCAATCCAGGAGGATCCTTCCCTCGTTGAAGTGTTGAGCCAGCTGGACATTAATGAGCGCATTCCTGAGGAGCTGTATGGCGCCGTTGCCGAGGTGTTTGCCTTTATCTACCGGGCAGACCGTGCAGCGGGGAAACAGAAGTGATTCGAGCAAATAAAGCTATAAACAACAAAAAAAATCATAATTGTTGGGTATATTACGCATAATTCCATGACGGAGAGAGAAACTGCCCTAAATAATGGTATAAAGGACAGAAAATGTCCTAAAGGAAAGCAAAAACAGTCCTTCATAAAGATATGAAGGACAAAACCGCCGAAGGGACAGGAAAATCTGTCCTTCACAATGGTTAATCTAAGCAGATGGACGAAGTTTTCCAAAATAGAATAGTATTTTTTTTAAACCAGCCGGGGAAATCCTAATATTTCCCGGTGTTTTTCTGTTGCACGCTACTTTCCATTATTTTTTCGGAATATTTTAAATGCCAAAATATTTCATCATATATGTGGACAAATCAATATCCTATTATATAAAATGAAAGCGCAGTCTATTTTTTTTGAGAGATTAATAGGAGGATGGGAAATGAATATCCATGAGTATCAAGGGAAACAAATCCTCAGAAAATACGGGGTAACTGTACCTAATGGAAAAGTCGCTTTTTCAGTCGAAGAAGCTGTAGAAGCTGCAAAGGAACTGGGCACACAGGTGTGTGTAGTCAAAGCGCAAATCCATGCCGGCGGCCGGGGAAAAGCCGGAGGGGTAAAGGTTGCGAAAAACCTTGAGGAAGTCCGTACATATGCCAATGAAATACTGGGGAAAACCCTGGTTACTCACCAAACCGGCCCTGAAGGGAAAGAAGTAAAGAGGTTGCTGATTGAAGAAGGCTGCGATATCAAAAAAGAATATTATGTCGGCCTTGTTCTGGACCGTGCTACTTCGAGAGTAGTGCTGATGGCCTCCGAAGAAGGCGGCACCGAAATCGAGGAAGTTGCGGAAGAGACACCAGAAAAAATATTTAAAGAAGAAATCGATCCTGTCATCGGACTCACCGCGTTCCAGGCACGGCGGATTGCTTTCAATATCAACATTCCAACAGAGCTTGTCGGGCAGGCTGCCAAGTTTATGCTCGGTTTGTATAAGGCATACATTGAAAAGGATTGCTCCATCGCTGAAATTAACCCGCTTGTTGTGACTGGTGACGGTAAAGTAATGGCGCTGGATGCGAAGCTGAACTTTGATTCCAATGCTTTATACCGCCAAAAAGACGTACTTGAATTCCGCGACCTGGATGAAGAGGATGCGAAGGAAATCGAAGCGTCCAAGTACGACTTAAGCTATATTGCCCTTGATGGTAACATAGGGTGCATGGTTAATGGGGCCGGCCTTGCAATGGCAACGATGGATATCGTCAAGCATTATGGCGGCGAGCCGGCAAACTTCCTTGATGTCGGGGGCGGTGCGACCGCTGAAAAAGTAACTGAAGCTTTCAAAATTATCCTTTCTGACCCTAAAGTTAAAGGTATTTTCGTTAATATCTTTGGCGGAATCATGAAGTGCGATGTAATTGCTACAGGCGTCGTAGAAGCTGCGAAGCAGGTAGGATTAGAGGTGCCTCTTGTTGTCCGGCTTGAAGGAACGAACGTCGAACTGGGCAAGAAGATTCTTAATGAGTCAGGGTTAAACATCATCGCAGCTGAGTCAATGGCTGACGGAGCACAAAAAATCGTTTCATTAGTAGCATAGGGAGAAAGGGGAATTAACGTGAGTGTATTTATCAATAAAGACACGAAAGTCATCGTTCAGGGCATAACCGGTTCAACCGCCCTTTTTCATACGAAGCAAATGCTTGAATACGGAACCAAGATCGTTGGCGGGACAACTCCTGGAAAAGGCGGCCAGGAGGTTGAGGGTGTACCGGTATTCAATACGGTACGCGAAGCAGTGCAGGCAACAGGGGCAAATGCTTCGGTCATCTACGTTCCAGCTCCTTTTGCGGCAGATGCGATTTTGGAAGCAGTTGATGCAGAGCTAGACCTGGTAATCTGTATCACTGAGCATATTCCTGTGCTTGACATGGTGAAGGTGAAAAGGTACATGGAAGGCAAGAAAACCCGTCTTGTCGGCCCGAACTGTCCCGGGGTCATCACCCCGGAAGAGTGCAAAATCGGCATCATGCCCGGCTATATCCACAAGAAGGGCCATGTAGGTGTTGTATCCCGCTCCGGAACACTGACATATGAAGCCGTACATCAGCTGACACAGGCTGGAATTGGCCAGACAACAGCAGTTGGTATTGGTGGGGACCCGGTGAATGGAACGAACTTCATCGATGTGTTGAAAGCTTTTAATGAAGACCCGGAAACATATGCGGTGATCATGATTGGTGAAATCGGCGGTACAGCAGAAGAAGAGGCTGCAGAATGGGTCAAGGCTAACATGACAAAACCGGTTGTAGGGTTCATTGGCGGCCGCACTGCACCTCCTGGAAAACGGATGGGACATGCAGGCGCGATCATTTCCGGCGGAAAAGGAACTGCAGATGAAAAGATCCGCGTGATGAACGAATGCGGCATCAAAGTGGCAGAAACACCTTCAGTGATGGGCGAAACATTGATTGAGGTACTGAAGGAACAAGGACTATACGATAAATGCAAGACTCATTAATTAATGAAACCTGACCAATTATTACAGTCCCTCACAAACAAGAGGGACTGTTTCTTCATCATATTTTTAAATAAAGCTGCAGATTGATCCCCACAAAATCCCTTTTAGGAGGCCTTCTTCATGGATGAATTCACAAAAAGACTCGTCCATCTTGTACATTGCCCACGGGCGGGCTGGAAAACCATCTATTACGCACTAAAATCAGACCCGGAGTTGAAACATATTTATCGTTCCAATCCGCAATTTTCCGCACATACAAATGAATCCCCGATAACAATCCCTCAATCAGACCTTCTTTCAATCCCAATTGAAAAATTAACCTCCCAATATGTAAAGAGTGGAATCCGCATGATTACACTTTTTGACAAGGAATATCCCCCGCTTCTAAAAGAAATATACCAGCCGCCATGGGTCCTATTTGCAAAAGGAAATCTGTCACTCCTTGATTCCCGGCTATGCCTTGCAGTTGTGGGGGCAAGAGATGCGAGTGCTTACGGAAAAGCTGTAATCGAATTCCTTTTGCCAGAGCTGGTGCGCACAGGATTTTGCATCGTGAGCGGCCTGGCAAAGGGTATTGATACACAGGCCCATCGGACGGCAATCCGTCTTGGCGGGCAAACAATCGGTGTCATTGCAGGTGGCTTTAACCATCTGTACCCAAAGGAAAATAAGGAGCTTGCGTCAAGGATGGCGGAACACCATCTATTATTATCTGAGTACCCCCCTGGGTCCAGGCCTGAGAGGTGGCAATTCCCGCTTCGGAACAGGATCATCAGCGGGCTTTCAAGGGGGACAGTTGTAATTGAAGCAAAACAAAAAAGCGGTTCGCTCATTACAGCAGAGTATTCGTTGAACGAAGGCAGGGAGGTTTTCGCCATCCCGGGAAGCATTTTGACTTCTGGGTCAGCAGGAGTCCACGAACTTATCCAGCAGGGGGCAAAGCTGGTAAAACAACCCCAGGATATCCTCGATGAATTCCTTTAAAAATGTAAGAAAAAATTTAAAAAAACTACTTTTTTCCAAGTTTTTTAAACGGTTTTCAAGAAATTTGCATCAAAAAGGTTGAAATTATTTTGATTCTGTTATACATTTTGCATCAGGTATTCAGAATTGCGGAAGCGCCTAGGCGCTGGAGCTGGACAATTTAAAAGGGCGAATTCGTTGAAAACGATTTCTGTGTCTTTTGAAATTGACATTTAATAACATAGTATAGAATAATAAGTGTTAATTTTTATAATCCCTCTAAGGAGGACTATTGATGTCAGAGTTTTTAGTTATCGTTGAATCGCCGGCAAAGGCGAAAACGATTGAACGTTATCTTGGTAAAAAATATAAGGTGAAAGCTTCCATGGGCCACGTCCGTGATTTGCCGAGGAGCCAGATGGGAGTAGATATAGAGCATAACTACGATCCTAAATATATTACGATCCGCGGAAAGGGACCAGTTTTGAAAGAATTGAAGACGGCCGCCAAAAAAGCAAAAAAAGTTTTTCTGGCAGCCGACCCTGACCGTGAAGGTGAGGCGATCGCCTGGCATTTGGCACACAGCCTAGACGTGGATGCACATTCCGATTGCCGGGTCGTCTTTAATGAAATTACAAAAGACGCGATAAAAGAATCGTTTAAGCATCCGCGCCCAATCAATATGGATCTGGTCGATGCCCAGCAGGCACGGCGCGTTTTGGACCGGCTTGTAGGCTATAATATCAGTCCGCTTCTATGGAAAAAGGTCAAAAAAGGTTTAAGTGCCGGACGGGTCCAATCCGTGGCTTTAAGGCTGATCATTGACAGGGAAAAGGAAATAAGTGCGTTCGAGCCGGAAGAATATTGGACGATCGGCGCAGAGTTCATGAAAGGCAAGGACACTTTTGAGGCTTCATTCTTTGGAGTAGATTCTGAAAAGCTGGAGCTGAAGTCCGAGCAGGACGTCCAGAATATTTTGAATCAGTTAACTGGAAACAAATTCACAGTTGAGTCTGTCAGTAAAAAAGAAAGAAAACGGAATCCTGCAGTGCCGTTCACAACTTCTTCCCTGCAGCAGGAAGCTGCCCGGAAATTGAATTTTCGTGCGAAGAAAACGATGATGATCGCCCAGCAGCTGTACGAGGGCATTGAACTTGGGAAAGAAGGAACGGTCGGTTTGATCACCTATATGCGTACTGATTCGACCCGGATTTCCGAAGTAGCCCAAAAAGAAGCCGTGAATTTCATAGAGGGCGCGTTCGGGAAGGAATATTTGCAAACCGAAGCAAGAAAAGAGAAAAAACAGTCCAACGCCCAGGACGCCCACGAAGCGATCAGGCCGACAAGCGTCATGCGAGATCCAGGCAGCCTGAAGGAGCATCTGTCAAGGGACCAGCTTCGTCTGTACAAACTGATCTGGGAACGGTTTTTGGCAAGCCAGATGGCCCCTGCCATCATGGATACGATGAGCGTTGACCTGAAAAATGGCGATGTACTGTTCCGGGCTACAGGTTCGAAAGTAAAGTTCCCGGGATTCATGAAGGTGTATGTTGAAGGCACTGATGACCAGGTAGAAGAGAAAGACAGGCTTCTTCCTGACTTAAAAGAAGGCGACGAAGTCATCAAAAAAGACATCGAGCCTAAACAGCATTTTACACAGCCACCGCCGAGGTACACGGAGGCCAGGCTTGTAAGAACACTCGAAGAATTGGGCATCGGCAGACCGTCCACATTTGCTCCCACATTGGACACCATTCAAAAACGGGGGTACGTGAGTCTTGATAACAAGCGCTTTGTTCCCACTGAACTGGGAATTATTATCCATGAGCTTGTTGTGGATTTCTTCCCGGATATCATTGATGTCGAGTTTACCGCCAAAATGGAACAGGGGCTTGACGATGTCGAAGAAGGCAAAGTAAATTGGGTGAAAATCATCGATGAATTTTACCGCGACTTTGAAAAACATCTCGAAAGAGCAGAACGTGAGATGGAAGAAGTGGAGATCAAGGATGAACCTGCCGGTGAGGACTGCGACCAGTGCGGCAATCCAATGGTATTCAAGATGGGCCGTTATGGAAAATTCATGGCTTGCAGCAATTTTCCGGACTGCCGCAATACAAAGGCAATCGTAAAAGAAATCGGCGTTAAATGCCCGAATTGCGGTGAAGGGAATATCATTGAACGAAAAAGCAAAAAGCGCCGCATTTTCTATGGCTGCGACCGATTTCCAGAATGTGAATTTTTATCCTGGGATAAACCGCTGCCCCGTAACTGCCCTAAATGCGACAGCTATCTTGTAGAGAAGAAGCTGAAGAAGGGTGTTCAGGTACAGTGTTCCAACTGTGATTACAAGGAAGCGACACAAAGCTGAGAGTGAGCCTTTTGCTCACTCTTTTCATGTGTTTTAATGGAAGCTGATTTTATTTGAAACCTTTTCTCTTTTCTTTTCGTAGGGTAAAGTGCAAAATGGACAAGTATGAGGGTATAGTAAAATAATTGTCGCAAATAACCCGATTATTCTAACGTTTCTTAAGTGGTATGCATCAGTTTGCCGGTGCATCAGGATCGCTTATATTTATAGAAGCAACTGGAGGATTTGAAATGACGGAAACAACAGTAAATGTCGTCGGTGCAGGATTGGCAGGAAGTGAAGCGGCCTGGCAGCTCGCAAAACGCGGAATCAATGTCAGGCTGTATGAAATGCGGCCAGTTAAACAAACTCCCGCCCACCATACTGATAAATTCGCTGAACTTGTATGCAGCAATTCTTTGCGTGCCAATAATTTAACAAATGCGGTCGGGGTATTAAAAGAAGAAATGAGGATGCTGGATTCGGTGATCATAGCATCTGCCGATAAATGCGCGGTTCCGGCCGGGGGCGCCCTCGCAGTGGACCGTCATGAGTTTGCAGCCAATGTGACGGACCGCGTCAAGAATCATCCCAATGTTACAGTAATAAATGAAGAAATCACACAACTCCCCCAAGGTCCAACCATCATTGCAACCGGCCCGCTTACAAGCCCGGGCCTGTCACAAAGCCTGAAGGAGCTGACCGGTGAAGAATACCTTTATTTTTATGATGCTGCTGCACCAATCATTGAAAAAGACAGCATCGATATGGACAAGGTTTATTTAAAATCAAGATATGATAAAGGGGAAGCGGCCTATCTAAACTGCCCGATGACCGAAGAGGAGTTTGATCGCTTTTATGAGGCACTGATAGCTGCAGAAACCGTTCCACTTAAAGAATTCGAGAAGGAGATCTTTTTTGAAGGGTGCATGCCGATTGAGGTCATGGCCCAGCGTGGAAGAAAGACGATGCTGTTCGGCCCGATGAAGCCGGTGGGGCTGGAGGATCCGAAAACAGGCAAGCGTCCGTTTGCAGTCGTACAGCTGCGCCAGGATGACGCCGCGGGGACACTGTACAATATTGTCGGGTTCCAAACCCATTTGAAATGGGGGCCGCAAAAAGAGGTCCTCAGGCTCATACCAGGCCTGGAAAATGCCGAGATTGTCCGATACGGCGTCATGCACCGGAATACGTTCATCAACTCCCCTAAAGTACTAAAGGCAACATATCAGTTTAGGGAAAGGGAAGACCTCTTCTTTGCCGGACAAATGACTGGTGTGGAAGGCTACGTTGAATCTGCAGCGAGCGGCTTGATCGCGGGGATAAATGCTGCTCGTCTCGTATCAGGGCAGTCACCTGTGGAATTTCCGGCTGAAACAGCAATGGGCAGCATGGCCCACTATATTACAACTACGAATCCAAATAATTTTCAGCCGATGAATGCAAATTTTGGGCTGTTTCCTGAACTGCCCCAAAAAATCAGGGCGAAAGCCGAACGGAATGAACAGCATGCTACTCGGGCATTGGGAACAATTCAGAAATTTGTGAAAAATTTGTAACTTTTATTGCAGGCTCACTATGAATTATGTTACTATTTAATAGGCCTTGTGAGGTGAGCTGATGGAAGGATATGTAAACAATTCTTTAAAGTTATTTATCGAATATTTACAAATTGAAAAAAATTACTCACAATATACAGTTGAACATTACCAACGTGATATTAGTGAATTTTTTATGTTCATGTCTGAACAGGCCATTCATGACATAAAGGATGTGCAGTATTCAGATGTAAGGATTTTCCTGACGAAATTATATGAACAGCAGCTTTCCCGAAAATATGTTGCCAGAAAAATTTCCTGCATGCGGAGCTTTTATAAGTTTTTGCTGCGGGAAAAACTGGTCGATGACAATCCTTTTTCGCTCGTGTCGATCCAAAAGCCTGGAAAGAGGCTGCCCGATTTCTTTTATGAGGAGGAGCTTTCCCTTCTTTTCGATGCGTGTGAACCACAAACCCCCCTGGGAAGAAGAAACAGGGCGCTGCTTGAATTGCTGTACGGCACCGGGATAAGGGTGAGTGAATGCTGCCAGGTTGAGCTCAAAGATCTGGACTTTCATCTATCAACTGTCCTTGTACATGGGAAAAGGAATAAAGAGAGGTACGTACCCTTTGGCAGTTTTGCCGATGATGCATTGCAGGATTACATAAATCACGGCAGAAACGAACTATTAAAAGGGAAACAGGACCACGGTTTCCTGTTTGTCAATTTCCGCGGCGGGAGGCTTACTGACAGAGGCGTCCGTGAAGTCTTGAACAAGCTGGTGGAAAAGTCGTCGTTAACTGGAACAATCCACCCCCACAAGCTCAGACATTCCTTTGCAACCCATATGTTGAGCAACGGCGCAGATTTGAGGACGGTACAGGAGCTGCTTGGGCATGCCGATCTTTCTTCAACTCAGGTGTATACACATGTCACAAATGAGTATTTAAGGAAAACATATATGTCCCATCACCCCAGGGCATAGGCCAAAGGAGGAAAACAGGGATGTCACAATTTCATGCGACAACAATCTTCGCGGTTCAGCACAAAGGCCGTTCCGCCATGGCTGGAGACGGCCAGGTGACATTTGGAAACGCGGTAGTAATGAAACATACTGCCAGGAAAGTAAGGAAGCTTTTTAATGGCAAGGTAATAGCAGGCTTTGCCGGCTCGGTCGCAGATGCTTTTACATTGTTTGAGATGTTTGAAGGCAAGCTCGAAGAATACAATGGCAATCTGCAAAGAGCCGCAGTCGAGCTTGCGAAGCAATGGCGGAGCGATAAAGTGTTAAGAAGGCTTGAGGCCATGCTGATTGTCATGAATGAAGAATACATGCTGCTGATTTCAGGGACAGGCGAAGTGATTGAGCCTGATGACGGAATTCTTGCAATTGGGTCGGGAGGCAATTATGCCTTGTCCGCCGGCCGTGCCCTGAAAAAGTATTCAGGCGACCATTTGAATGCGAAGGAAATTGCAAGGTCCGCGCTTGAGATCGCTGCTGAAATTTGTGTGTATACAAATGAAAACATCAGTGTAGAAGAACTGTAGCGGGAGGAGTGAGAGACTTGAAACAGACAACTAATTTGACTCCAAGGCAAATTGTTGAGCGGCTTGACCAATATATCATCGGGCAAAAGGATGCTAAAAAAGCCGTCGCAGTTGCTCTGAGGAACCGGTATAGAAGAAGTTTGCTATCTGAAAACCTGAGGGATGAAGTAATTCCAAAGAATATCCTGATGATCGGCCCCACCGGGGTAGGGAAGACCGAAATCGCGAGAAGAATGGCAAAGCTCGTGGGGGCACCATTTGTTAAGGTTGAAGCAACGAAATTCACCGAAGTCGGGTATGTGGGCCGCGATGTTGAATCAATGGTCCGTGATCTCGTCGAAACATCAGCCCGCCTCGTTAAAGAAGAAAAAATGCTGAATGTGAAGGAGCGCGCCGAGGAGAATGCTAACCGCCGCCTCATTGAACTGCTCGTTCCTTCAGCCAAAAAGTCGTCAAATTATAAAAATCCGCTTGAAATGCTGTTTGGCGGGGCAGGCCAGCCTGAACAGGAAACCCACTCAACTGAGGATGTCAATCTTCACGAGAGAAGGAAAATCATTCAACATAAGCTTGAATTGGGTGAACTTGAGGAAGAAATGATTACAGTCGAAGTGGAAGAACAGCAGCCGTCCATGTTCGACATGCTGCAGGGATCAGGGATGGAGCAAATGGGCATGAACATGCAGGATGCCTTGAGCAGTTTCATGCCTAAGAAAAGGAAAAAGCGAAAGCTTCCTGTAAGGGATGCCAGAAAGGTTTTGACAACGGAGGAAGCCCAAAAACTGATCGACATGGATGAAGTAACCCAGGAGGCTGCCTATCGCGCTGAACAAACCGGTATCATTTTTATTGATGAGATCGATAAAATTGCGAGCAAAAACAACGGCGGTTCATCGGCGGATGTTTCCCGTGAAGGTGTTCAAAGGGATATTTTGCCGGTCGTTGAGGGATCGACTGTTGTCACGAAGTATGGCCCGGTTAAGACGGACCATATCTTGTTCATTGCTGCCGGTGCGTTCCATATGGCAAAACCGTCTGATTTAATACCTGAGCTGCAGGGCCGTTTCCCAATCCGGGTGGAATTGACGAAATTAACGGTTGAAGATTTTTACAGAATCTTGATTGAACCGGATAATGCCCTGATTAAACAATACCAGGCATTATTGGAAACAGAAGGTATACAAATTGAATTTTCAGACGATGCTATACGTAAGATTGCAGAAGTTGCTTTTGAGGTCAATCAGAATACAGACAATATTGGGGCGAGGCGCCTGCACACCATTTTGGAGAAGCTGCTGGAAGACTTGTCCTTCGAAGCTCCGGACATCACCCTTGAAAAGGTCGTGATCACTCCCCAATATGTCGAGGAAAAGCTGGGAGCCATTTCGCGGAACAAAGATTTAAGCCAATTTATATTATAAAGCGTTGCCGTTTTAATGAAGAAGCATAAGGGTACACGAATACTGGATTACCTTTGTTCGCCGGCACGTCCCAGTAATGAAAAACAGGTATTATTCATTAATATAAACAATATCAAGCTTTACACACAATAGGAGGAAGAAATAATGGACTTACTTTCAAAAACGAGAAAAATTAATGCATTGCTGCAAAAGGCAGCAGGAAAACCTGTCAACTTTAAAGAAATGTCGGAAACGCTGAGTGAAGTAATTGAGGCGAATGTATTTGTTGTCAGCCGCCGCGGAAAGCTGCTGGGCTTTGCGATCAATCAGCAAATAGAAAATGAGCGGATGAAAAAAATGCTGGAAGACCGACAGTTTCCAGAGGAATATACTAAAAACCTGTTCAATATTCAAGAAACTTCTCCAAACCTCGATGTGGAAAGTGCATATACTGCGTTTCCAGTAGAAAACAGGGATCTGTTCCGCAACGGTTTGACGACAATTGTTCCTATTATCGGCGGAGGAGAGCGTTTAGGCACATTGATCCTTGCCCGTGTTGAGGAGCAATTCCATGATGATGACCTCATTCTAGGGGAATATGGGGCAACTGTTGTGGGAATGGAGATTCTTCGCGAAAAGGCCGAAGAAATCGAGGAGGAAGCCCGCAGCAAAGCAGTTGTCCAGATGGCAATCAGTTCATTATCATACAGCGAGCTTGAAGCAATTGAGCATATCTTTGAAGAGCTAAACGGCAAAGAAGGCCTGCTTGTTGCTTCGAAAATCGCTGACAGAGTCGGCATTACACGTTCAGTCATTGTTAACGCGCTGCGCAAACTTGAAAGTGCTGGCGTGATTGAATCCCGTTCCCTTGGCATGAAGGGTACTTATATTAAAGTATTAAACGATAAGTTTTTGCTCGAGTTGGAAAAGTTAAAGACAAACTAATCATTCAATTTACAAAAAGCCCCGCTGGCCAGGCGGGGTTTTTTGTCGTTAATTTGTCAAAAATGTAACGGTAAGATTACAGTGCTATCTGCCCTTATTGAAAATTCCTAAACGCGATTTGTTTTTTTATAAAATCCTACGTTTTAAAAAAAGTATAAATTACCTATTCCCCTTAATGTACAGAAGCTGCTTTTTACTCAGAAAAACAGGTTGGATTATGGGAATAAAGTCGAATATTGTCAGAGAATGGGTAAGCCGAATGAATCACCATCATCAAAATAGAACTTAAGAACTAATTGTGAAAATGAGTATATTGCCTGATAAAATTTACGATAAAGTGCATAGACAGATTATTTCAGATTCATTACAATTAGGAATATGATTACGAAATTCTCCATATAACAACAATTTTCGCAAATGTGACCTATGAGAGGTGTAAATATTGAAATTATTTTCCGGCACTGTTTCAACGCTTGAAAATGCACTCAACTATGCTTCGTTAAAACAAAAGACAATTTCTCAAAATATTGCCAATGTCGATACGCCCGACTATAAAGCGAACGATGTTAGCTTTAAAGCAGCTTTCCAGCAGGCGATGAGCGAGCCTTTCAGCGCACACAGGACTGATGCAAGGCATTTTGATTTTAAAGCAGCTTCATCACTGAACACAGCTGTCACAGAAAGGATAGGCGTTCAGTACAACCATAATGGCAATAGTGTCGATCTTGATAAAGAAATGTCGGAGCTTGCGACAAACCAAATCTATTACAACGCGTTGACTGAACGTATCAACGGTAAATTTGGGACACTGCAATCCGTTATAAGAGGTGGGAAATAGTAATGTCGGTTTTTCATAGTATGAATACGACCGCTTCTGCGTTGACAGCACAACGTCTCAGGATGGACGTCATTTCCTCCAATATGGCGAATGTCGATTCAACAAGGGCGGCCGGCGGAGAGGCATACCGAAGGAAAATGGTCGTGTTGGAGCCTAAAGGCAGCCAGTTCTCATCATTCCTTAAAACAGCGATGGGCACTTCAAGGACTGGATCAGCAGGGGACGGCGTCAAAGTTTCCCGTATCGTTGAGGATAGGGAGACCCCATACAAAATGGTTTATGACCCTGAGCATCCCGATGCCAACCAGGAAGGCTATGTCGCATACCCCAATGTGGACCCGCTGAGGGAAATGGTCGACCTGGTCAGCGCAACGCGGTCTTACGAGGCAAACGTCACTGTCTTTAACGCCTCTAAAGGCATGCTGATGAAGGCACTTGAAATTGGAAAGTAAGGAGACCGATAAATGAATAATGTGACTTTTAATCCTGTCGGCCAGCTTGTAAAGCCTTTTAATGTAAAAGGTGCGGCCCCTTCAACTACACCATACGAAGCACAAAAGAGTTTTTCGTCCGTCCTGAAGCAATCAATTGAAAAATTAAATCATGCACAATTAGAATCGGACAAAATGACTGAAAAGCTAGCCCGTGGAGAAAACGTAGACCTCCACCAGGTGATGATCACAGCACAAAAGGCCAGCATTTCCATGCAGGCTACACTTGAAATAAGAAATAAAGTCATAGAAGCCTATCAGGAAATGATGCGAATGCAAGTTTAATAGTAATTTGGTCAAAATAAATGATTGGCGGTTATTTGCTTACCAATAAACAGACATAATAACCGGGGGAATATGATGAAAGAAACGGTTCAAAAGCAGTTACATAACATAAGGGATTTCTGGAATAGACGCACCAGAAAGCAACGGATGGCTCTGGGGGCGTCTGTTTTGCTTGTGTTCCTGGCAGCGGGGACCGTTGCTTACTTTATGAGCAGGACATCGATGGTGCCGTTGTACAGCAATTTATCACCAGCTGAAACCGGGACCATAAAGGAAAGCCTTGATGCAAGAGGGGTACAATCGGAAATTACTGATGGCGGCAAGACGATCATGGTTCCGGAAGAAGCTGTCGATTCCTTGAAGGTCGAGCTTGCAGCAGAAGGGATCCCAAAATCCGGGAGCATAGATTATTCGTTTTTCAGCCAGAATGCCGGCCTTGGCATGACGGATAATGAATTTAAAGTATTGAAGCTGGAAGCGATGCAGACTGAATTGGCTGAGTTGATGAAAGGCATAGATGGGGTGAATGACGCCAAGGTGATGATCACTCTGCCAGACAAAGGGATATTCGTTAATGACGCAGGGGAACAAGCCTCAGCGTCCATCGTTTTGAACACAAGCCCAGGCTACCAGTTTAAAGAGGAACAGATTAAGGCCTTGTACCATTTGGTCGGAAAAAGCGTTCCAAACCTTCCTACTGATAATATCGTCATCATGAACCAATTTTTTGAGTATTTCGATTTGAAAAATAATCAAAATGAGACAGGCACGTCCTTTGCCTCCCAGCATGAAATTAAAAAGCAAATCGAAAGAGATGTCCAGCGCCAGGTGCAAAATATGCTGGGAACATTGATGGGACATGATAAAGTGGTTGTTTCCGTCACTGCCGATATTGACTTTACCCAGGAAAACAGGGAAGAAAACCTCGTTGAGCCAGTGGATGAGGAAAATATGGAGGGCATCGCGATCAGTGCCCAAAGAATTACTGAAACGTTCACAGGCAATGGAGCCCCTCCGGGCGGCATCGGCGGCACCGGGGAAAATGAAGTCGCGAATTACCAGGGTGGTGCAGCAGGTGAAACGAATGGTGATTATGAACGGGTTGAAGAAACAATCAATAATGAAGTGAACCGAATCCGAAGGGAAATAACAGAAAGCCCGTATAAAATCCGTGACCTTGGCATCCAGGTGATGGTTGAACCACCTACCCCTGATGATCCGAATTCGCTGCCGCAGGAACGGGTTGACGATATCACCAGAATATTGGGGACCGTCGTCCGGACTACAATCGACAAAAATTCTGTTGGCGGTGAATTGACTGAACAGGCCGTGCAGGACAAAATTGCTGTTTCGGTACAGCCATTTAACGGAAAAATCAACTTCGATGGCGAGCAGGAAACAGGGCTGCCATGGTGGATCTACGCAGTCGGCGGAGTGCTGCTGGCAATTATTGCAGTGCTGGTATTTATGTTTATCCGCTCACGCAGGAATAAAGAAGAGGAAGAAATAGTGTTTGAAGAATCCGTCGAATCGATCAAGGTTCCTGATGTAAACGAGGAAGTAGAAACTGAAGGTTCGTTGAAAAAGAAACAGCTGGAGAAAATGGCAAAGGATAAACCGGAGGACTTTGCCAAGCTGCTCAGGTCCTGGCTGTCTGAAGATTAGGAGGGGAGAAAATGGCCAAAAACGACTCAAAACAATTAACTGGAAAGCAAAAGGCAGCGATCCTCCTCATATCGCTCGGACCGGATGTCTCAGCCTCTGTATATAAGCATTTAAGTGAAGAAGAAATTGAGAAATTGACTCTTGAAATATCAGGTGTGAAAAAAGTAGATTCAACATCAAAAGAAGAGATACTGGAAGAATTCCATAATATTGCACTGGCGCAGGACTATATTGCCCAGGGAGGGATCGGCTACGCGAAGACCGTCCTTGAAAAAGCGCTTGGCCCGGACCAGGCAGCAGTAATCATCAACAGGCTTACATCCTCCTTGCAGGTAAGGCCATTTGATTTCGCACGTAAAGCCGACCCGGCGCAGATATTAAATTTTATCCAGAATGAACACCCGCAAACAATTGCACTGATTCTTTCATATCTCGATTCCGCACAGGCAGGCCAGATTTTATCCGAGCTGCCCCAGGAAATGCAGGCCGATGTCGCCAGGAGGATTGCGGTCATGGACAGCACCTCCCCGGAAATTATCAATGAAGTAGAACAAATCCTTGAAAGAAAGCTGTCTGCGACTGTTACCCAGGATTATACGCAGACAGGGGGAATCGAAGCGGTTGTTGAAGTGCTGAACGGAGTTGACAGGGCGACAGAACGAACCATTCTCGACGCCCTTGAAATACAGGATCCGGAGCTTGCAGAAGAGATCAAGAAAAGAATGTTTGTCTTTGAGGACATTGTCACCCTTGATAACCGGGCGATCCAGCGGGTCATCCGCGATTGTGAAAATGATGACCTCAAGCTTGCCCTCAAAGTTTCAAGCGATGAAGTCAAGGAAATTGTCTTTAAAAATATGTCGACACGCATGGCCGAAACATTCAAGGATGAAATGGAATACATGGGTCCTGTCCGTCTTCGTGATGTAGAAGAAGCCCAAACACGGATCGTGACAGTAATCCGGCGCCTTGAAGAATCAGGCGAAATCGTCGTAGCCCGCGGCGGGGGAGATGATATCATTGTCTAGGCTGTTTAAATCACAGTCGGCATACCCGGAACAGGCGGAGAAAAGAGTGATTTCCATCCGCATGTTCGAGCAATCAGGAGAACCGGACGAACCGCCAGTTTTTGTCCATACAGAAAACGAAAAAAGGGAAATTCTTGAGCAGGCAGCCAGAAATGCCGAAAAAATGGTTTCAGAAGCTGTTCGTGAGGCTGAACAGATCAGGCTGAACATACAGGAAGAGAAACAGGCCTGGGAACAAGAGAAATCAAGGCTGGCCAGCGAGGCAGAGGGCCGGGGATTTGAAAAAGGAGTCCTCGAAGGGCGAAAACAGGGGTACAGTGAGTATCAGGCGACGATCCAGCAAGCAAGGGAAGTTGTTGAGTCGGCAAAAAAGGATTATCACGATCATATTGAAGCGTCTGAGAAAACAATACTTCAGCTTGGGCTGAAGGTCGCAGAACGGATCCTGGGCAAAAGGATTAAGGAACATGGGGAGGATTTTTTATCCCTCGTAAAACGGGCATTGAAGGATGCCAGGGAATACAGGGACATCCAGCTTCATGTCCATCCGGTGCATTACGGCTTCCTGCTTTCGCAAAAAGAAGAGCTCTCAGCCGTATTTCCTAAAGAAACGGATTTCTATATTTTCCCTGACGATGACCTGTCTGAGGGGGACTGCATTATTGAGTCCATTAACGGCAGGATTGATGCCAGCGTTGATAGCCAGCTTCAAGAAATCAAAGAGAAGCTGTTGGAAATGTTGGAGAGTGAATCATGAAAGCTGCAGATTTAATACAACGGGTTGATTTAATTGATTCCTTCAAGCGCTATGGAAGAGTGAAACGCGTTGTCGGCTTGATGGTTGAATCCCAGGGTCCGGAAAGCTCAGTCGGAGATGTCTGCTATATACATGTCGGCGGCAGGAATAAACGGATGATCCGCGCTGAAGTGGTAGGGTTCAGCGGAGAGAATGTCATCCTGATGCCTTATACGACGATGAGTGAGATTGCCCCGGGAAGCCTTGTCGAAACAACGATGAAACCACTTGAGGTAAAAGTGGGGCAAGGACTGATCGGGAAGGTCATCGATTCACTGGGGATGCCCCTTGACGATTCAGCGCTGCCGGGGGGGCTGACTTCTGTCCCAACAGAACAGGATCCGCCAAATCCTTTAAGCAGGCCGCCCATTTCTGAACCTATTGAAGTGGGAGTCCGCATGATCGACAGTTTGCTGACAGTGGGGAACGGTCAGCGGGTTGGGATCTTTGCGGGGAGCGGCGTTGGCAAGAGCACGCTTATGGGCATGATTGCAAGGAATACAACGGCTGATTTGAATGTGATCGGACTGATTGGGGAGCGAGGCCGAGAGGTAAGGGAATTTATCGAAAAAGACCTCGGCCCGGAGGGTTTACAAAGATCTATCGTTGTAGTGTCAACCTCCGACCAGCCCGCGCTTATGCGGATCAAAGGGGCTTATACAGCAACCGCGATTGCAGAGTACTTCCGTGACAAAGGCCTCAACGTCATGCTGATGATGGACTCGGTGACAAGGGTGGCAATGGCCCAGCGTGAAGTCGGGCTCGCAGTAGGCGAACCTCCGACAACAAAAGGGTACACACCTTCAGTATTCGCCTTGTTGTCAAGGCTGCTGGAGCGGACAGGGACAAATCAATTCGGTTCGATCACATCCTTTTACACGGTCCTGGTTGATGGAGACGACATGAATGAACCAATCGCAGATACAGTCCGGGGGATTCTTGACGGCCACTTCGTATTGGACCGGAGTCTTGCAAACAAAGGCCAATACCCTGCGGTAAATGTGCTGAAAAGCATCAGCCGCGTCATGAACAACATCGTCAGCCCTGAGCATCAGAAATCAGCTGAAAGATTGAGAGATTTGCTCAGCACTTATATAGATTCAGAAGACTTGATCAACATCGGCGCGTATAAACGGGGAAGCTCGCCCGAAATTGATGAAGCCATCAGCCAGTATCAGCAGATCATCTCGTTTTTAAAGCAGGGGACGCATGACAAAGTTTCGATGGCGGAAAGCATACAAAGCCTTTTGCAACTAATAGATAAAGGATGATTATATGGTCTACCAATATAAATTCGAAAAAATCCTGACCCTCCGTTCCAGGGAAAAAGACGAGGCCCAGGCCGTCTATCAGGACACCGTCCGTAAATTCGAAGATGCGGCTGAACACCTTTATCGACTGCTTAAAAAAAAGGAAGACATGGAATCATTCCAGTCCGAACGGCTGCAGAAAGGACTTCCCGTCCAGGAAATCCGCCATCATCAGCAGTTTATCGGAAATCTTCAAAAAACGATCGAGCACTACCAGCAAATGGTCATCAACGCCCGAAACCGGATGAATTATCAGCAGGTTCAGCTGATGGAGAAAAATATTGAAGTAAAGAAATATGAAAAAATCA
Source organism: Bacillus sp. T33-2 (assembly GCF_002860205.1). Lineage (GTDB taxonomy): Bacteria > Bacillota > Bacilli > Bacillales > Cytobacillaceae > T33-2. The sequence continues at coordinate 57,033 of NZ_PGVB01000010.1, read as the reverse complement.
GAGAAAAAGATTTCCATCAATATATAGCCAACGAGAAATATGAAGAAGGCAAGATGATGGATGAAATCTCGATCCAGCAGTATATGAACCGTGGAAATTAGGTGATTTTATGCAAAAGGACTTAGAGGAAATAAAAGACAAGCCCCAGAGCAAGCTGCAATGGTTTCTGATCGTTATCCTGATCCCTTCATTGTTTGCGATAACCGTGGCCTTGATAGTCCTGACATTTGCAGGGGTCAACGTGTTTGAGAAAGCGAACGACATCGGGGCAAAAATTCCATTTGTTTCAGGACTAATGAAGGGTGAAAAGAAAGAGTCAGTTAAAGAATACGAAAAACAAATTGCCGGCCTCGAAGCTGAAATGAAGGACCGGGAAGCGAAAATAGAGCAGCTGCAAAAAAAAATTGACAACAACGGCAAAGATATCGAGCGCGTTCAACTCGAAAAGCAACAGCTTGAAGCGCAAATTGATGAATTGACCGCGATACAAGAGGAAAATAAACGGGCCTTTAAGGATATAGTGCGCACCTATGAATCTATGTCGCCGAAGAGTGCGGCACCGATCATTGCCAAAATGACGGATGAAGAGGCACTTAAAATCCTGACAAACATAAAGGCAGATACACTTGCTGCAATCATGGAAAAAATGACTCCTGAAGAAGCAGCAAAATATACGGAAATGCTGACAAACGAAACTGAAGATCAGCAATTGCCCTAGTCTGACAAAATCTGCCCCGCATCTATGAAAGGAGGTGAAAATATAATTGGAAATCGGAGGATTAGGTTTAATAAATACTACCATCGCCGCCGCAACAACCGGCAAATCCCAGGCAAATAGCGGTGAGGGTTTTGCGGATGTTTTAAACAGCCCGAATAGCTTTGTCGGTGTTTTTACCGCCTTGTTAAACAATCCTGCAGTCAATAACGAAATGATAGGCAGCCAGGAAGAGGCGACCGGCCTTTCCCATCACGAACTCGGCCAGCTGGCAGAGCTGCTGGACACTGGCGACCTTATAGCGCTTGAAGGCGGCGGAGCCCTGCTGGATGCAGCGTTGTCAGGTGCAGAGCCTGATTTGTTGAAAGCATCATTTGCCTATTTCGGTGTAACTGACGAGCAGATGGAAGCGATTATGGCAGATTTATTAAAGATGGATGTTACGGCACAGGAAGCAGCAGCCGACAGCAACAGTGAACAGGAAATCATGGATGCTATCGCTGTGTTGCTGACAGGCATTCTTAACCTTCCAACTGACCAGTTCAAGCTGGCAATGGATAAAAAAACCGTTGATACGGTGAAAGTGGCCAAGCTGTTTGATTTAATGTTAACGCAGAAGGACTCGTTTAATGACAGTCATGCAAGCCTTAAAAACCTTATCAGTGAACTTGCCGAAAAAGTCACCAATTTGGTAAAGGAGACTCAAAAGCCAGCCTATAGCGAATTTATCCAAAATAAATTTACCCAGCTTGCCGCCGAGTTAAACATGCCTGCATCAAAAAAAATCGTTTTTCAGGAAGTTAATCAAACTACTGAACCAAAACAGCCCGTGAAACTGGAAGGTTTGGCAGGCCAAACCCTGTTCATTCCCCAGATGTCAAAGGCTGAACAGATGGTGCTGACAATGACCAATGGCGAAAAGGCGGTTTCGTCCGAGCAGTTGATCAAGCAATTCGAGTCCATCCTGGCAAAATCGCAGTTTTCTAACACGGGAGGGTCACAAAAGCTGTTCATCAAGCTGTTTCCAGAGCATTTGGGCGGGATAAGGATTGAACTGGTCCAGTCAGGAACGGTGATGTCGGCAAGGATCCTCACCATGACGGGTGCTGCAAAGGAAACACTTGAAGCTCAATTGAATGGCCTTAAACAAGCTTTTACAGCCCAGAATATTACAGTTGACAGAATTGAAATTTCCCAGCAGCCATCCCAGCAGGAGAGGTATTTAAACAGGGACAGCCAGCAGCACCAAAGACAGGAACAGCAGCAGGAAAAGGAAAATAAAAAACAAAGCAATGAATCCGGGCTTTCGTTTGCGGAAGCACTGATCAATACAGAAGTATAGGAGATTAATATGGCAAATACGATCGATTCTTCTTACTTGCTAACGAATTACCAAAAAGAGCGCAAGACCGGTTCAGACATACTGGGGAAGGATGATTTCTTAAAAATCCTGATGACCCAGCTTAAAAATCAGGATCCGCTGAACCCGATGCAGGATAAGGATTTCGTTGCCCAAATGGCTACATTTTCTACCCTTGAACAAATCACCAATATGGGAAGCTCAATTGAGAAGCTTGTAAAGGTTCAAGAGCAAAACAATTTAACCACTTACACTCCGTTTGTAGGAAAAGAAGTTACATGGCATACAATCAGCCAGCCGGAAGACGGCAGCGGCAAGCCGGTAATAACGGAAGGCGCGGGCAAGGTGGCATCAATCCAGTTTAATGACGGAAATGTGAAATTCATTTTGGAAGATGGGACAGAACTTGAGCCAGGAAACATCTCGCAAATAAATGACTCCCCTGGCCAGAACCAGATCCTTCAGGCCAGCATGCTGATTGGCAGGACCATCAGTTATTTGGATTCAGAGAAGAATGAAAAAACAGCCGCAGTATTATCGGTTTCGTTCAAGAATGGGAAAACAGAATTCCAGCTGAACGATGAACACAAAACGGCCATTGGCCCGGCACAGATCATAAAAATTCAGTAAGTTAAGGTAGTGGTTGCATGGATAAAGCGAATTTTCGCCCGATTCAATCGCAGCACGCAGCTTCACAGCCTTTGCGCACAGCTGTAAGTAAAAAGCCGGTGCACAGCCCGTTCTCGCTACAATTGCAATCTGCCCTCCAGGAAGGCAATAAGCTGACCATAAGCAAACATGCAACGGCCAGGCTCGAACAACGGGGAATCCATATTGATGACACCCGCTGGGGACAGATTGAGAAAAAAGTGGAAGAAGCGAAAAAAATGGGAGTGAAAGATTCACTCGTGCTGTTGAGGGATGCAGCGTTAATTGTCAGTGCGAAAAACAATACAGTCATAACGGCAATGGATCGGAAAGAGGCTTCTGCTCAAATTTTTACGAATATCAATGGAACGATTGTGTTAGAAAATTAACCTGGCTGGACCTGGACAAGGAGGCCGAGGGCTTGCGGACTGAAAGAAGCAGCCCATAATCGAAAGGAGTAATGGAAAAATGCTTCGCTCAATGTACTCAGGAATAAGCGGTATGAAAAACTTCCAGACAAAACTGGATGTAATAGGAAACAATATCGCCAATGTCAATACTTACGGCTACAAAAAAGGCCGTGTAACATTTAAGGATGCCATGAACCAAACAATGGCAGGTGCTACTGCAGCACAGGCAAATCGCGGAGGGAAAAACCCTATGCAGGTGGGGCTTGGCTCGACATTGGCAACCATCGATACAATACATACTGGATCAAGCTTGCAGACAACAGGGCGCACACTTGACCTTGGGATTGATGGGGACGGATATTTTGTCGTTAGCCAAGGTGACGCTGAGTTTTATACAAGGGCCGGAAATTTCTATTTGGATGACAACGGCTCATTGGTCAATTCAGATGGCTTAAAAGTTCAGGCTTTTAAATATGATAACGCCGGGAATCTGACAAATGAATATGGCGATGTAACGGTAAATGTCAACGCAGTATTACCGCCTGTCACTACAACAGGAATTGTCTTCTCCGAGAATTTGGCTGCCAATGCCAATCTCGGAGCGATCCACTCACAGCAAATTAAGGTGGTAGACGAACAAGGCATTCAGAGAACGGCTACGGTTTATTTTAAAAAGGTATCTGAAAATAACTGGGGCATTTTCGCCAACAAAACCCCGATGCCTGCATCAGCATCAGCAACAGGCGGACTGAAAATTACAAAGCCGGATGCTTATACAGGTACTGCAGTTGATCAGGACTGGACAATATCTTACAGCAATCCAACAGTTACTCCACCTGCAGTGGCCAATCCTAAGTACCAATTAACTAAAAATGGCACAACAGTCGATCTAACTTTAGATCCTGATACAGGAAAATTAACTTCACCTGATCTCGAAGGCTTGGAACTGGATGTTTCAGGTTTTGCAAAGGAATCATCTGCTGTTCCAAAGCAAACAGCTGGATCATCTGGAAATATGAAGGTTACTGACCCTACCACATATACCGGTACTGCTGATTCAACATGGACTGTAACATACAATGTGGATCCAAGCGCAACACCGGCAGTTCCGCCAACCTATACTCTTGTTAAAAGTTCCGGTGGTACAACAACTTCAACAACTCTTCCATTTGCAGGAGGAAAAGAAATAGTTGATGGTATTGAGCTGGATCTTTCCGGTCTTACATTGGCAAACAATGACAAATGGACGATCAATGTAAAAGCAAAGAACCCGCAAGATGGTGATGAGTGGACAGTCAACGTAAATGCGGCTACCCAGCCGGACGAAACACTGACATTCGTTAATGGCAGAATTCCACAAGCTTCTTCAAAAATAACAATGAATCTGCCAATTCCATCTGGATACAACAACGATCCTGCCACAATAGCGGATGAAAGCAAGAAAATACTAGCGGGAATCGAGTTCGATTTCACTGCGCTTACACAGAATGAAGGAACTCTAACTGCTTTAGGAAATCCTAACGGAAATACCGAAGGTAAGCTTGAAAGCTTTAACATAGGCGCAGGCGGTGAAATCAGCGGTGTGTATTCAAATGGATTGATCGGGGCATTGGGACAGCTTGCAATTGCGAAATTCAGCAATAGTTCAGGTTTAACAAAGGCGGCAGGAAATCTATTCCAGGAATCAATCAACTCTGGAACAGCTGATATTTCTATCGGTGGCGACGGCCGCGGGACTATTGCTTCCGGTTCACTGGAAATGTCAAACGTAGACCTGTCTGAAGAGTTCACCGAAATGATTACTGCACAGCGTGGTTTTCAGGCGAATACCAGAATCATAACGACTTCTGATGAAATTCTGCAGGAGCTTGTCAACCTGAAAAGATAGATAAGGAAGGAGCAGGGCTAAAGGCTGCAAGCTTTTAGCCCCTGTGAATAAATTGATAAACGTTACGCGATTAAACGGAAAATCATTTTTAATCAATGCCATTTACATAGAAACAGTCGAATCCTTTCCTGACACGACGATAACATTGACTAATGGCAAAAAATTTATCGTGAAGGAATCAGAAATACAAGTGTGTCAATTGGTGAAAGAATTCTATCAATCTGTCAGCCTTATTGGAAGACAATTGCTGGAGGAAAAAGAAGATGAAGAATAATAAACTTGTCATGACTATGCTAATCCTTCTTGTTGCGATCACGCTTGTCGGGGCGGTTGCCCTCGTGGTGGTCCTGAAGGTTTCGGGTGAGGAGAAGCCAAAAGGACCGACGATAGATGAAGTTCTGGAGTCATCGGTTGATATCCCGGAAATTACAACAAACCTGGCATCGGATGACTTTATCCGCATTTCATTCAAAATTCAAACCGACAGCAAAAAGGCAAAAGAGGAACTGGAAAAAAGAGACTTCCAGGTTCGTAATATTATCATCCATGAACTGTCAGAGAAAAAAACAGAAGATTTGCAGGCTAGTCAAGGGAAAGCAAGCCTGGAGGAAGCCTTGAAAGGGAAGCTCAACGCCCTGATGCAGGAAGGAAAAGTTGAAAAGGTCTATATTACCGGATCTCTCCTCCAATAAAGAGTAACCATGAATCTTAATACACGCATGTTATGGAGGTGAGACAATGTCGGGAGAAGTTTTATCCCAGAGTGAAATTGATGCCTTGCTGTCAGCTTTGTCAACAGGAGAAATGGACGCTGACGAGCTAAAAAAAGAGGAGTCCGAGAAGCGGGTCAAAGTCTATGATTTTAGGAGGGCGCTCCGGTTTTCAAAAGACCAGATACGAAGCCTCACGCGAATCCATGAAAATTTTGCCAGGCAGCTTACAACATTTTTCTCGGCCCAGCTGAGGACTTACATCCAAATTAATGTGGCATCAGCTGATCAAATTCCATACGAAGAATTTATCAGGTCAATACCAAAAATGACGATCCTGAATGTTTTCGATGTTCCGCCGCTTGAGGGAAGCATCCTGATGGAAGTCAACCCGAATGTGGCATACGCCATGATGGACCGCCTCCTTGGGGGCAAAGGAGACAGCCATAACAATGTTGAAAACCTGACTGAAATCGAGACAAAAATCATGTCCAATATGTTTGAACGGTCATTTGAAAATTTCAGGGAAGCATGGGCGACTGTCGCTGAGATTGAACCTCAGCTTACAGAATTTGAAGTCAATCCGCAGTTCCTGCAAATGGTGTCACCGAATGAAACGGTTGTCGTTATTTCTTTAAATATCACGATTGGTGAAACAAGTGGAATGATGAATATTTGCATACCGCATGTCGTCCTTGAACCTATCATCCCAAAACTGTCAGTCAGGTATTGGATGCAGTCTGAGAAGAAAGAAAGCCTGCCGGCGGAAAACCTGGAGCTTCAAAAGGAAATTCACAAGGCGGAAGTCCCTGTTATTGCTGAACTTGGCACATCGGAAATATCAATCCAGGACTTCTTGATGCTTGATGCGGGGGATGTCATCGAATTGAACCAGCAAATCCACGAGCCGTTGACGATAAAAATTGGCGAAATTCCTAAATTTGTTGGCCAGCCAGGTAAAATGAACAAAAAAATAGCCATTCAAGTGCTTGATACACTGAAGGGGGAACACGATGATGGTGAGCGATGACATGCTCTCACAAGATGAAATAGATGCTTTACTAAGAGGCACACAGGATGACGAGGATGAAACAGGCCTCAACGTGGAAGAGTATGTCTCTCTTATTGAACAGGATGCCCTGGGCGAAATCGGGAATATTTCATTTGGCAGTTCAGCGACAGCGCTATCCACGTTATTAAACCAGAAAGTAGAAATCACGACACCGACTATTTCAGTCGTCGAGAAATCAAAGCTTCAAGAAGAGTTTCCTGATCCGTATGTGGCTGTTCAGGTTCATTACACTGAAGGGTTCTCAGGCAGCAACATGCTTGTCATTCAGCAAAATGACGCAGCAATCATCGCTGATTTGATGCTTGGCGGGGACGGGCTTAACCCTAAGGACCTCATGGACGAAATCCAGCTGAGTGCTGTCCAGGAAGCAATGAACCAGATGATGGGTTCAGCCGCAACTTCAATGTCAACTGTCTTCAGCAAACGGGTCGATATTTCACCGCCTTCGATCGACTTACTGAACGTAAACGAAGGGGAAGGAACTGACAGTATTCCAGATGAGGATATTCTTGTAAAAATATCGTTTTCTTTGAAGATTGGCAATCTCATAGATTCTAGTATTATGCAGCTGTTGCCGGTTAAATTTGCGAGAAGTCTTGTAAATGAACTGATGAATCCGTCCCAGGCCGTTGAAGTTAAACCGGAAGCCGCCAAAACGAGCGGGCCAGAAATGCCAGCCCCAGGCGGTGCTGCGAGTGCACAATCGAGCCAGGGACAGCAGCAAAGGGAAGTAAACCACCAGCAGACAGCCCAGATGGCCCAGCCAGCAAGCCAAGGCTGGCAGGAACCGGTAAATGCCGGAATCCCTGCAGGCCCACAGCATTTCGGCGCTCATCAGCCAGCTGGAGTACAGGCCAATATTCAGCCGGCTATGTTTTCAAGTTTTGATTCACACCAGCCGCAGCAAGTTGAAGCTAAAAATCTGGACATGCTGCTTGACATTCCACTTCAGGTGACTGTAGAGCTTGGAAGGACGAAACGGTCAGTAAAAGAAATACTCGAATTGTCAGCGGGATCGATCATTGAGCTCGATAAACTTGCGGGAGAACCGGTCGACATTCTTGTGAATAACCGCTTAATAGCCACTGGCGAAGTAGTTGTCATCGATGAAAACTTTGGTGTCAGGCTTACCGATATAATCAGCCAGAGCGATCGATTAAAAAAACTTAGATAGGACACGGGGGAATATTTATGGCAAACAAAATATTAGTTGTAGATGATGCAGCTTTCATGCGAATGATGATTAAAGATATTTTGACCAAGAACGGTTTTGATGTGGTGGGAGAGGCTGCCGATGGTGCCCAGGCTTTAGAAATGTACAAGGAGCTTCAGCCGGATCTTGTGACAATGGATATTACAATGCCTGAAATGGATGGCATCACTTCACTGAAGGAAATTAAAAAGGTCAATGCAAACGCAAAAGTGATCATGTGCTCGGCGATGGGCCAGCAGGCAATGGTAATAGACGCCATCCAGGCAGGGGCAAAGGATTTCATCGTTAAGCCGTTCCAGGCTGACCGGGTAATAGAAGCCATTTCCAAGGCGTTAGGATAATAAAGAAAGAACATTAGAGGGTGCGGCAATTGCTAAGATTAGTAAGAATGGCCAGCATGTTGCTTATAATGATTGCTGCTCTCGCGGGCCCGCAAAGTTGGGCAGGCGCAGAGCAGCTAAATAAAAGTGTGAAGGATTATTACGAAAATCCGAAAGCAAACAGTGACAGCAAGGCCGATTCAGAAACGAAACAGGATACCGAAAAAGGCCAGGAAAGTGCTAAAGTGGGTGTCACGGCCTGGGACTTTATCAAGATGATCCTCGCGACCGCGTTCGTGGCAGGACTTCTATATTTCCTGCTCAGGTTCATCAACAAAAAAAGCATTTCATATAAAAGCTCCCAGTTAGTTGAAAACCTTGGGGGCACCAGTCTCGGCGGAAACAGGTCAGTCCAGGTAATTAAGGCAGGAAGCCGCCTCCTGGTCGTGGGAGTGGGCGAGAATATCCAGCTGCTCACGGAAATTGACGATCCGGATGAATACCGCCAAGTCCTCGAAGACTACAACAGCAAAATGGAACAGCTTGTCCAGCCAAGCGATATTGTGACAAAGATATTGAGAAGAACAAACATAAAAAGCTCCGGGGCAGAAGACAGCAAGCCGTTCGGGGCGATGCTGAAAACACAACTGGATGAAATTGCAACAGGTAGAAAACAGCTGTTTGAAGAGCTTGAAAAGAAAGGGCCTCACCACAATGAATGAATTTATGGAGTTTTTTAACAGCAGTTCGCCGGAAAATGTATCGACATCCGTCAAGCTGATGCTGCTCTTGACTGTTCTTTCCCTGGCCCCCAGCATCTTGATTTTGATGACAAGCTTTACGAGGATCATCATTGTTCTTTCCTTTGTCAGAACGGCGCTTGCTACCCAGCAAATGCCGCCGAACCAGGTGATAGTCGGGCTCTCCCTGTTTTTAACTTTTTTCATCATGGCACCGACTTTTCAGGAAGTGAATGAGCAGGCCCTGACCCCGCTTTTTAATGAGGAAATCAACCTGGAACAGGCCTATGAAAAAGCAGCACTGCCTTTTAAGGAATTTATGAGTGCCCATACGAGGCAAAAGGATCTGGCACTTTTTCTTGAATATTCAAAAGCAGACCGTCCGGAATCCATTAATGATATTCCGCTGACCGCTTTAGTGCCTGCGTATGCCATTAGTGAGATAAAAACTGCATTTCAAATTGGATTTATGATCTTTATTCCATTTTTAGTGATCGACATGGTCGTGGCCAGTGTCCTGATGTCAATGGGGATGATGATGCTGCCGCCAGTTATGATTTCTCTCCCGTTCAAAATTTTGTTATTCGTGCTGGTAGATGGCTGGTATCTTGTAGTGAAATCTTTATTACAAAGTTTTTAAGTTAGGTGATTCATGTGACGACAGAAACAGTGATTTCAATAGCTGAACGGGGAATCTACATGGTTCTCATGATTTCAGGCCCATTGCTCGTCCTGGCACTGGTTGTCGGGCTGATTGTAAGTATCTTTCAGGCTACAACACAAATCCAGGAGCAGACGCTCGCTTTTATTCCGAAGATTGTCGCCGTCCTGCTCGGGATCGTGTTCTTTGGGCCGTGGATGCTCAGTCATATGCTTTCCTATACAACTGAGATATTCTCTGACCTTACGAGATTCGTAGGATGAGCATCGCAGAATTTTTTCCTGCTTTTCCGGCATTCCTGTTGATTTTTGTCAGGGTTACATCGTTTTTTTTAATGATGCCGCTTTTTTCGTACAGGACCATACCGTCTTCTCATAAAATAGGAATCGGATTTTTCCTGGCTGTCATCATGTATTCTGCGGTCGAAGCACCTGAGCTAGAAATAGACGGGGCTTATTATCTTCTTATCATGAAAGAGGCACTTGTCGGGGTAATGATCGGTTTTATCGCCCATCTGGTGATATCCGCAATCCAGATAGCCGGGGGCTTTATCGACTTCCAGATGGGGTTTGCAATAGCAAACGTGATCGATCCCCAGACAGGGGCGCAAAGCCCGTTGACGGGGCAATATTTATATACCATCGCACTGTTGTTTTTATTGGCAGTTAACGGACATCACTTGCTTTTGGACGGCATTTTTTACAGCTATCAATTTGTTCCGATCGACCAGGTGTGGCTTCCTTTCGGCAGTAAAAACATGGCAGAGTTTGTGATTGAAACCTTCAATTCCATGTTTATCATTGCTTTTCAGATGTCAGTGCCGGTTGTCGGCTGCCTGTTTCTTGTCGATGTGGCGCTAGGGATTGTTGCGAGGACGGTTCCGCAGCTAAATATTTTCGTGGTAGGCCTTCCGGTAAAAATTGCGGTGAGTTTTATCGTGCTGATTGCCGTCATGGGGGTCATGATGTACGTGGCAGGCGAACTGTTTTCTTCCATGTTCACTGCAATGCGCGGATTGCTGGAGCTGATGGGAGGGGCATAAGTGAAATTAATCAAGCTTGACCTGCAGTTGTTTGCAGGTGAAAAAACTGAAAAGGCAACCCCGAAAAAACGGCAGGATTCCCGAAAAAAAGGCCAGGTTGCTAAAAGCCAGGACGTCAATACTGCTGTTGTGCTCCTTGCGGTATTTCTTTTTCTATTGTTTTTCGGAAAGACACTGTTTAACCATCTATCAGATTTACTGCGCCATTCGCTTCAGGAATACATGCATATGGACCTTACCGAGAACAGTGTTCATGTGGTCATGCTGGAAATTCTGCAGGACCTGGCATTGTTCCTGGGGCCGGTCATGCTTGTGGCGATGGTTGCCGGGGTTGTAGCCAATTACTTTCAGGTTGGATTTTTATTTTCCACAGAAGCGATTCAGATGAAATTGGAAAAAATCAATCCCATCAGCGGCTTTAAAAGGATTTTTTCGATGAGGGCAGTTGTGGAACTGCTTAAATCGATTTTAAAAATCGCGTTTGTCGGTGCGGTCACTTTCACAGTGCTCTGGACAAGGATTGACGAAATCTTGACTCTGGCCCAGAAATCAGCGGGTGCAACCATTGCTGTCCTGGCCAGCCTGACGGTTCAAATGGGCCTGTACGCTTCCGGTGCTTTGCTTTTTCTGTCGATGCTGGATTATCTCTATCAAAAGTATGATTTTGAGAAAAGTATCCGTATGTCAAAGCAGGATATCAAGGATGAATATAAAAATTCTGAAGGGGATCCGCTGATTAAATCGAAGATCAAGCAAAGACAGCGGGAGATGGCAATGAGGAGAATGATGCAGGAAGTTCCGAAGGCGGATGTGGTCATCACGAACCCAACTCATTATGCTATCGCTCTCAAGTATGACGAACTGAAGTCGGATGCGCCGTTTGTCGTTGCAAAAGGGGTCGATTTCGTCGCCCAAAAAATCAAGCTGATCGCGAAAGAAAATGAAGTCATTACAGTGGAAAACAGGCCGCTTGCCAGGTCGTTATACAGCCAGGCAGAAATCGGAGATGCCATACCAGAAGAATTTTTCAAGGCAGTGGCAGAAATCCTTGCCTATGTATACAGGACGAAAAATAAAGTTTTATAGTGGAAATTCCTCAGTTTTATTTTTCCGCTCAAGTTAGGGGAGAAACAGTATGTCAGCTAGAGATTTATCGGTATTGCTAAGCGTTATTTTAATTGTGGCCATGTTAATCATTCCGTTTCCGACATGGCTGTTGAGCCTGCTCATCATGGTCAATATTTCACTGGCGCTTTTAGTGCTGTTAACAACCATGAATATGACTGAGCCGCTCCAATTTTCCGTGTTTCCATCGCTGCTGCTCCTGCTCACCCTTTTCCGGCTTGGGCTGAATGTGTCAACTACAAGATCTATCCTTTCCACTGGCGAGGCAGGCGGAGTTGTCCATACATTCGGGACTTTCGTTGTCGGCGGCAATGTTGTTGTCGGTTTGGTCGTGTTTGTCATCCTGATCATTATCCAGTTCATCGTCATTACCAAAGGGTCGGAACGGGTCTCCGAGGTTGCTGCCCGCTTCACGCTAGATGCGATGCCCGGAAAACAGATGAGCATTGATGCCGATCTGAACGCCGGAATGATTTCCGAGAATGAAGCCCGCGAACGCCGAGAAAAAGTAAGCCGTGAAGCCGATTTCTACGGGGCAATGGACGGTGCCAGCAAATTCGTAAAAGGCGATGCCATTGCGGGAATCATTATCGTTCTTATAAATCTCATTGTAGGGATTATCATCGGGATGATGCAGCTGGATATGAGCTTCGCTGATGCTGCCAACCATTTCTCGCTTCTGACGGTAGGTGACGGCATTGTCAGCCAGGTGCCTGCATTGCTGATCTCCACCGCAACAGGTATCGTGGTTACCAGGGCGGCATCGGATGGCAACTTGGGACAGGACATCACTTCCCAGTTGTTCGCCTTTCCAAAAATGATGTATGTTGCGGCAGGAACGATCTTTTTGCTCGGCTTGTTTACACCGATCAATGATTTGCTGACAATGGCAATTGCGGGAATGCTTGGTGCCGGAGGATTCGCCCTCTCAAGGATTCCGGAACCGGATAAGAACGAACTTCTGGAACTCGAGGAGGAGATCCAGATGGATGAGATGAAGAGTCCTGAAAGTGTTGTTAACTTATTGAATGTCGACCCAATTGAATTTGAATTTGGCTACGGACTGATTCCGCTTGCAGACGCGAACCAGGGCGGGGACCTTCTCGACAGGATTGTCATGATCAGAAGGCAGCTTGCAATTGAACTTGGGCTTGTCATCCCGGTAGTCAGGATCAGGGACAATATCCAGCTGCAGCCGAACGAATATCGTTTAAAGATTAAGGGAAATGAAATGGCAAGGGGAGAGGTTCTACTAGATCATTACCTTGCGATGAGTCCTGGAGTGGAGGATGAGTCAATTGAGGGGATCGATACGATTGAGCCGTCTTTCGGCCTGCCGGCAAAGTGGATTACCGAAGAAATGAAGGAACAGGCCGAAGTTTTCGGTTATACGGTCGTGGACCCTCCATCTGTTGTGTCCACACATATAACTGAAATGATCAAGGCAAACGCTCATGAGCTGTTGGGAAGGCAGGAAACGAAACAGCTGATCGACCATTTGAAGGAAAGCTATCCGATATTGGTCGAGGAAGTGACGCCAAATCCACTGTCAGTCGGGGATGTCCAAAAAGTGCTTGCCAAGCTGCTTAAAGAGAATGTATCGATCCGCAACTTGCCGATCATTTTCGAAACGCTGGCCGATTTTGGCAAGGTGACTTCAGATACAGACGTACTGGCTGAATATGTACGCCAGGCACTTGCCCGCCAGATTACGAACCAATATTCAAGGCCGGGGGATACGCTGAAAGTGGTGACTGTTTCCGGACGTGTCGAAAAGCTGATTGCCGACGGGGTGCAGCAGACTGAACACGGGAACTATCTGTCTCTCGATCCATCTGTCTCCCAGGGCATATTGGAATCAGTGGCTTCCCAGGTTGAACAGCTGTCATTGATGGAGCAGACTCCTGTGGTCCTTTGCTCCCCGGCAGTGAGGATGTACGTGCGGCAGCTGACCGACAGATACTTTCCACAAATTCCTATTTTATCTTATAACGAACTTGAAGCTAACGTAGAAGTTCAAAGTGTCGGGGTGGTGAACGTAGATTGAAAATCAAAAAATATTCAGCTTCCTCAATGTCCGAAGCTATGAAACATATCCGTGCCGAGCTTGGAACCGAAGCAGTCATATTAAATTCAAGAACGATCCAGTCAGGAGGCTTTCTTGGCTTTTTCCGCAAAAGCCATATAGAGGTGATAGCGGCTGTCGATCCTCAATCCTCGGCAGGAATGAAGCAGGAACTTAAAGAGAAAGTACCTCGCCTGCCATCTGCGAAGGCTGTCAAAGAAACAGCCCAGCCAGTGGATGCGGGCACTTCCTTAAATCCAGCCCAGCCGCCTGAGTGGCTGAAGGAGATCAGTGAACTAAAAAAGCTGTTAACCTCTGTACCACATGGCAGCACTTCAGCTGTACCTTATCCAGGACCAGTGAAAATGGCAGCTCATTTACTTGAAAGCCAGGAAATAGACGCTATCATCAGGGAGGAACTTCTGGGGGTACTGATGGAAAAATGGTATACCACCGGAGCGGATGCGAGTTCAGCCGAAGTAATAACTTGGTTAAAAGACGCTGTAAATGAACGGATGTCCAACTTTCCATCAGGCGGGATTTCATTTACAAGGAAATTTGTCAATGTCGTTGGCCCGACGGGTGTCGGAAAAACAACCACGCTTGCAAAGCTCGCGGCTGACTGTGTCCTGAAGCACAAGAAAAAAGTAGCATTCATTACGACAGACACCTATCGGATTGCAGCCATTGACCAGCTAAAAACATACGCGAAAATTTTGGATATCCCGCTGGAAGTCTGTTACAACCTGGAAGATTTTAAAAATGCAGCCGACCGTTTCATAGAATATGATGTTGTTCTAATCGATACTGCCGGAAGAAATTTCCGTAACAGAAAGTACGTGGAGGACCTGAAAACAGTGATTGATTATGACGGTGAGATGGAAACGTTTCTAGTACTCTCACTTACGTCTAAACAAAAGGATATGGAAGAGATTTTCAGGCAATTCTCATTGATCCACATTGACAGGTTTATTTTTACGAAGACCGACGAAACATCCATTTACGGGTCAATGCTCAATATGTCTGAAAAATTTTCGACAGGGATTGCCTACCTGACGAATGGGCAGGATGTCCCTGATGACCTGATCGAGGCTGAACCACGGGTAATTGCCAATACTTTGACCGGGGTATTTGATTGATATGAGAGATCAGGCAGAGAACTTAAGGAACAGGCTTAAACAGCAATCTACCAGGAAGCACGCCAAGACATTGGCAGTAGTAAGCGGCAAGGGTGGAGTAGGGAAATCAAACTTTTCCCTGAATTTCTGCATTTCATTAGCCAAGCGGGGCTCACGGGTGTTGCTGTTCGACCTTGATATCGGTATGGGAAACATAGAAATTTTAATGGGACGCACGTCAAGCCTGTCGATTGCGGATTACCTGACTGGCAGGTCGGACCTTAAAGACATCATTGCCGAAGCCCCGGGCGGCATTCAATATATATCTGGCGGCAGCGGCCTCAACCAGCTCATCTCCCTGGATGATTCGGATACTTCGAGATTCATAGACGACCTTCAGGATATCATGTCAGGATACGATTATCTTATTTTTGATATGGGAGCAGGGTTAACACCGGAGACGCTCAAAATATTACTGTCAGTGAATGAGATATTTGTGATTACGACGCCTGAGCCGACTGCAATAATGGATGCCTACGCCACGATGAAGCACATCCATCATCAAGACAAGGGAATTCCCTTTTACATACTTGCCAACCGGGTCCGTTCACAAAAAGAGGGGACGGAAACTTTGCAGAGGCTTAGCAGCGTGTTGAAGAAATTTCTTGGCAAAGAACTGCTGCAGCTCGGGATGCTTCCGGATGATCAGACGGTCCAGACAGCAGTCAGAAATCAGGTCCCGTTTATGCATTATAACGGGAAGGCACCTGCCGCAAGGGCGATGGAGAGGATTGTCGACCATTATGAGTCAAGGCAAAATGGCATGACCGTGGCTGGTAAACAAAGGACATTTGCTTCAAGGCTTAAACAATTAATATTTGAAAGGTAGTGGGCAGGCGTGGGAAAAATAAAAGTCCTCGTTGTAGATGATTCTGCTTTCATGAGGAAGCTCATCACCGATTTCCTTTCAGAACACCCGCGGATAGAGGTAATCGGCACTGCCCGGAATGGGGAAGATGCCCTGAAGAAAATCAGGCAGACAAGGCCTGATGTCGTTACCCTTGATGTAGAAATGCCACTCCTGAATGGAATCGATGTTTTAAAAATAATCATGAATGAACAGCCAGTCCCTGTAGTCATGCTTTCCAGCACTACGAAGGAAGGGGCGGACAATACTCTTCAAGCCATTCAGGCGGGCGCCGTCGATTTTGTTGCGAAGCCATCCGGGGCAATCTCGATTGATTTGTATAAAGTAAAGGAAGAATTGACCGAAAAAGTGTTGTCCGCAAGCAGCGCCAATATGAAAACTGTGGCCAACAGCCGGCTTCCAGGAAAAAATTCACGTGAAAATGAAGAGAGTTATAGTAAAATAGAACTAGTAACCACAGAGGAAAAACATTCCACTTTTGTGAATGTCCCTCCCGAAAAGAATGGAAAAAAACTGGTTTGCATTGGAACTTCCACAGGAGGGCCAAGGGCACTGCAGCAGGTGCTGACCCGTCTGCCGGAAAATTTTCCTGCTCCTGTACTAATCGTGCAGCATATGCCGGCAGGTTTCACCAAATCGCTTGCAAACCGCCTGAATACGATTTGCAAAATTACCGTTAAAGAAGCGGAAGATGGTGAAATCCTGAAGAGGGGAACTGCCTATATCGCACCAGGCGGATACCATCTGGAGGTAAAAACGGTCGGAATATCGCTGGCCGCCAGCCTTGTCCAGACTCCTCCGATAAGTGGACACCGCCCATCTGTGGATGTGATGTTTGAATCCGTCAGCCGCATTTCCGGCTACACAAAAATTGCAGTCATCATGACCGGCATGGGGGCGGATGGATCAAAAGGCCTTGTTGAGTTGAAAAAGTCGGGAAATGTGAAAACGATTGTTGAATCCCAGGAAACATCTGTTGTCTTCGGGATGCCAAAATCCGCTATTGCAACAAGGCTGGTGGATGAAGTGAAGAATGTCGAGACAATCGCTGAAGCAATTATGAAATACATATAAAGGCCGGGGGTGTAACCATGGAAATGAATCAATACTTAGAAGTTTTTATCGAAGAAAGCAAAGAACACTTACAGTCGTGCAACCAGCACCTTTTAGAACTGGAGAAAAATCCTGCAGACCTGTCGATCGTGAATGAAATATTTCGCTCAGCCCATACACTTAAGGGCATGTCCGCAACAATGGGATACGAGGATTTAGCCAGCCTTACCCACCAGATGGAAAATGTGCTTGATGCAATCCGTAATAACCGTTTGACAGTTACGGCGGAAATTTTGGATGTGGTTTTTCTGGCGGTTGACTACCTTGAAGAAATGGTCCAGTCAATTGCATCAGGCGGTGACGGAAAAAAAGACGTTTCGGACGCAGTTGAGAAATTGAAGCTGATTGAAAAAGGGGAAAGCCCTTCTGCTGTTCAATCAAATGCGGAAGCCGCCGCCGCAGTCGCGGACAAAAAGCAATTCAAGAATGAGTACGATGAATTTGAACTGACAGTGCTCCGCCAGTCGAAGGAACAAGGCTTTGAGGTTTATGAGCTTGCGATCTCCCTCAGGGAAGACTGTCTGTTAAAAGCAGCAAGGGTGTACATGATTTTTGAAGTACTGGAGAAAACAGGGGAAGTCATCAAGTCAAATCCGCCTGTTGAACAGCTTGAGGATGAACAATTTGATCAGGAGTTTTCAATTACTCTTGTATCAAAGGAAAGTGCGGATGACATCAAGTCAAAAGTCATGAAGGTTTCGGAAGTAGTGAAGGTTGAAATCCAGCCCGTGTCATTGGATGGTTTTTCCGAACTGGACCAACCAGTACAGGAAGCGCCATCAACTCCTGTCAAAGAGGACAAGCCGGACGGTCAGGAGGAGCCTCCTGCAACTGAAACGAAAACGGCAGCAAAATCTAATGGCGGAAATAAGACAATCAGGGTGAATATCGAACGACTTGATATTTTAATGAACCTGTTCGAGGAACTGGTCATTGACAGAGGCAGGCTGGAACAAATTTCACGGGAGCTGAACAATGGCGAGCTCCATGAAACGGTTGAAAGAATGTCCCGGATTTCCGGTGACCTGCAAAATATCATTTTAAATATGCGCATGGTCCCGGTAGAAACAGTGTTTAACAGGTTCCCGCGCATGGTGCGCCAGCTGGCCCGGGATTTAAATAAAAAGATTAATCTTGAGATTATCGGTGCTGAAACAGAGCTGGACCGTACTGTAATTGACGAGATCGGCGACCCGCTTGTACACCTCATCCGGAACTCCTTGGACCATGGCGTGGAAACTCCTGCCGAGCGGAAGGCCAAGGGCAAGAGTGAAGAAGGGACAGTTGTTCTTAGAGCTTACCATAGCGGAAACCATGTCTTTATAGAAATAGAAGATGACGGAGCCGGAATCAGCAGGGAAAAGGTGATTTCCAAAGCCATAAGCAAAGGCATTCTTACCAGGCAGGCCGCTGACGCCCTCACTGACAATCAGGTTTTTGACTTAATCATGGCATCCGGGTTCTCCACCGCCGAGAAAATTTCCGATATTTCAGGACGCGGTGTTGGCCTTGACGTAGTAAAAAATACAATTGAATCACTTGGCGGAACGATATCGATCGATTCCACTGAGAATCAAGGAACAGTATTTTCCATTCAGCTCCCGCTGACTTTATCGATCATTTCGGTCATGCTTGTTGAAATCGAAAAAGAGAAGTTTGCTATCCCGTTATCGTCCATTATTGAAACAGCAATTGTAAAAGACGAAGATATTTTAAGCGCCCATAATCAAAAAGTGATCGATTTCAGGGGCAGGGTAGTGCCGCTCTTGTTCCTGAAGGATATTTTTGAAGTGCCTTCTGCGGGAAATCAAGACAATTTCCATTCCGTGATCATCGTACGCAAAGGCGAAAAGATGGCCGGCCTGGTCGTTGATTCGTTCATTGGGCAGCAGGAAGTAGTGCTCAAATCACTCGGAAATTACCTGACAAACGTATTCGCCATCTCCGGCGCAACCATCCTCGGAGACGGCCAGGTAGCATTGATCGTAGACTGCAACGCATTAATCAAATAAAGCATTAACCAACCAGGGGTCAGGCCCACGTCGCTAAAGCGTTAATTCATTGGGGGACAGGCCCCCGCCACGTTAAAGGGGTATTTCACTGGGGACAGGCCCCAGCCCCTTTAATGTGAAAATATATAAAAATAAGAGGAGTGAGCAGATATGGCTATGGCGTTAACTACCGACCTGAAAGTGATCGTCTTTCAAATAGATGGCAAGGAATACGCAGTTCCGGTCGCACAGGTAAGGTCAATCGAAAAGGTTCAGCATATTACACGGGTACCCCATACCTTTCCTTTTGTCAAAGGAGTCATCAATTTGCGGGGAGTGGTCACTCCGGTAATTGATTTGAGAATCCGGTTCGGGCTGAATGAAGCAGATTATACAGAATCTACAAGAGTCGTCATTGTATCGATAGGAGATAATGAAGCAGGCCTGATTGTCGATGCAGCTAATGATGTCATTGACATCCCTTCCGCCATGATAGAGCCGCCACCGGAAATAGTTGGTTCTGTTGCGTCCGAATACATTGAAGGTGTCGCCAAAATCGACAAACGTCTCATGATTTTGATTGACCTTGAGAACGTATTAAGTTCAAAGCAAGCAAAAGAACTGTAGAAACGAAGGTATATTATGTCATTCCTTAACGAAATATCCGACATGCATCTTGATATTTTAAAAGAAATCGGGAATATTGGCGCAGGACATGCAGCCACTTCCCTGTCCACCTTACTGCGTAAAAAGGTTGACATGAAAGTCCCGAGTGTCCGGATTGTCTCTTTTGATGAAATGATGGACATGGCGGGCGGATCGGAGAATGTGGTCGCCAGTGTCTTTTTGCGGATTGAAGGAGATGCTCCGGGAAGCATGTTCTTCATGCTGCCGCTTGAGCAGGCTGAAAAATTTGTCCAGCTGCTAATCGGGGAGATTGCGTTTTCTTTCACGGAGGAGATGTATGATGAATTAGCACTCTCAGCATTGCAGGAGCTCGGCAATATCCTGTCCGGCTCATACCTCTCGTCCCTGTCTGATTTTACTAGTTTGACACTTTTTCCTACTGTTCCCGCTCTCAGCATAGATATGGCAGGAGCAGTTATCAGCTTTGGATTGCTGCAGCTTTCGCAGGTGGGCGATTATGCCATTGTCATTGATACAATCCTGAATGAAGAGGATGCCACGCTTCCGGACAGTGTCAAAGGCCATTTTTTCCTCCTGCCGGATCCCGACTCTTTTAATATCATTTTTCAAGCACTTGGAGTCCCTGCTGATGAATAAGATTACTGATATCATTAAAGTAGGGATAGCGGATATGAACATAGTGAGGACACCGAACGTCATCAGGACGACAGGGCTTGGCTCCTGCGTCGGGGTAGTGATTTATGACCTGAAACGGGAGCTGGCCGGGATGGCACATATCATGCTGCCTGATTCCTCACTGGCGAAATCCGGGCCAGTAAACATAGCAAAATATGCTGACACAGCCGTGAAAGAACTTTTTTCCATACTGCTCCGAAACGGCGCAAGAACATCATCCTTGAGGGCAAAGATTGCTGGAGGTGCGCAGATGTTCCAATTTGCCGGCAGTGACTTAATGAGAATAGGGCCAAGAAATGTCGAGGCGGTCAAAATGGAGCTGGCACACTTGAACATTGCGATTGCCAGTGAAGACGTGGGCGGAAACAGCGGCAGGACAATTCAATTCGACCCTGGCACAGGAATCCTGCAAATCAGGACGGTGAATAGGGGAGTACACGATATTTAGTCTGCTGCATAAAAAACTCAGCTCTCCCTTAACTGGAACGGGGCTGATTTTTTATTGAACAATCGGTTCATGCGGCCTGGCCGTTGCTGCAAAAGGTTTTTTGTTTATAATTATGTTAGTCCCAATGCGGAATATTTAAGAGGAGGATTGCCATGATGCCGGCATCTAAGTCCGAAGAACAAATAATCTGGGAGAAATGGGTCCAGTCTCGTGATCCGCATGCAGGAAACTTGCTGATAAAAAAATATATGTCCCTCGTATCCTACCATGTCCAAAGAATTTCAGCGACTGTTCCAAAGAGCGTGTCAAGGGATGACCTGAAAAGCCTTGGGATGCTCGGATTATATGACGCTCTCGAAAAATTCGATCCGAACAGGGATTTAAAATTTGATACATATGCTTCTTTCCGGATTCGCGGCGCCATTTTGGACGGCTTGCGAAAGGAAGACTGGCTGCCAAGAAGCACAAGGGAAAAGGCAAAAAAAATAGATGCAGCAATCGAAAAGCTGGAACAAAAATATATGCGTAATGTCACCGTTATGGAAGTGGCAGTAGAATTGAACATGGATGAAGAAGATATTTATACGACCATGAATGAACAATTCTTTGCTAATGTGCTATCCGTTGATGAACAACCGCAGGACCATGATGAAAAAGAAGGTCAATCGTTTGTCATCAAAGACGATAAGTCTGAAATACCTGAAGAAAAAGTCATCAGGGCAGAAATGCTGGAGGAAATGGCTGCAATGGTATCAAAGCTCAATGAAAAAGAACAGCTGGTACTCAGTTTGTTTTACCATGAAGAGCTGACCCTGACAGAAATCGGCCATGTAATGGATCTATCAACCTCAAGGATTTCACAAATACATTCGAAGGCACTTTATAAGCTTAGGAATCTATTAGAAAAAACCTTGTAGAAAAGGAGACAGATATGGAAGGGCTGTTCGATTTACAGTTATGCCAAGACCGGTTGACTGCGCAATTGAATATATCTCATAAACCAGTCAGCGGCTTTTCCATAACAGTTGATGAGCTGCTGGCCCTGCTAAAAGAGAAGGAAATAGTCTATGGCATCAGGACTGAGGTTTTGGACGGAATCTCGAAAGATTCAGCTTCCGTTGAATATCCAGTAACGATTGCAGAAGGACTTCTGCCGGTTAACGGGGAAGATGCATATTTGCGAAATGAAATGAGGGACATTGGCAAAGCTTCCGGTGGCAAAATTAATTTTCGCAACGTGCTTGATATTGCTTCTGTCAAGCAGGGGCAGCTTTTGGCCAGTGTGGTTCCTGCGGGCAATGGAGTGGACGGGATTGATGTATGCGGGCGCACCATAAAAGCACGGGATGGAAAGCCGTTGGCTGTTAAGCCAGGAGCAAATGTCGTTTTCACAGAAGGTAAATTTTTTGCCGCCAACGATGGGCAGCTCAGCATTTCAAGGACAAGGATTTCAGTAAACCCGGTGTTTGAAGTACCGGGCGATCTTGATTTAAAAACAGGAAATATTGATTTTATAGGAAATATTGTCATCAGGGGCAATGTACCGGGCGGCTATCAATTAAAAGCCGGTGGAGACATCAGGATCTTCGGTGTGGTCGAGGCATCCCATATCGAGGCGCAAGGAGACATTCTTATTGAGGGCGGCATTGCCGGCGGCCTTAAAGGCAGCATAAATGCCGGCGGAAATGTGCAGGCTGCATACTTGAACCATGCCGTCATCAAGGCAGGGCATAATGTCATTGTAAAATCCTCGATCGTCCAAAGCAAAATCATTGCCGGGGGCGAAATAGACTGCAGGTCAGGCCATGTGGTCGGCGGCCTTTTGACAGCTGGCAAAAATATATATGTTAAAGAACTGGGAAATCGCCTGTTCACAAAAACGGAGCTGGCAGTGGGCTGGGATCCAGCCCTGGATAAACAGGCAGCCCAGCTTCGGTCTGAGATCGAAGCTATAGCAGCGAATATAAAAAAATTAACGGAAATTGAGTCAAAGTTATTACAGGTTCTGAAAACTTCAGGACAGCTTTCTGCAGAGCAAGTGATACTGGTCAAAAAACAGCGTGCAACCAGGCTGGGCATGGAAAAAGAACTCGCAGCCTGCAATGAAAGACTGGCAGAAACAGAAGAAGATAGACTGGGCATGCTCAAAGCAACCCTGTCAATTTACGATAAAGTGTATCCAAACACAAAGATTTACTTCGGCAAATACGCGTACACAACAAACCAGACCATGTCAAACGTACAGTTCTTCTTTGATGACGGAGAAATACAGACAAAGCCGATAGTTTAATAACTGTCCAACTGCGGTTGAAACGAGCGTGGCGCATTTCATAAAAGGAAGTGTTAACAGAGTGAGCCTGAAATCAATCGAGATGCAGGTCGCACTTCCAAGAACACATGAGGCAGGGAAAATCCAGGAGCAGATTCAGCAGCGGGGCCAGCACATCCAAGAACATGCTGCACAGAGTGTTCAGAAGGAAGATGACCAAAAGCGGAATACTGTGTACAAACATGAACAAAAAAAGGAAGCTGGGCTTAATCAGGATCAGAGTCCGGGGCACCATCATGGAAGCAACCAGGAAAGAAAACAAAAGGAGCCGGCTCGAAGCCGGCAGGAACCACACCCTTATAAAGGGAAGATTATCGACTACAGCGGATAGAGGGATAGTATGACCACGTTTCTTTTGCTCGTCAGCCTTACATTGAATATCGTGGCTATATTCGCCGTGATTTTGTTATATTTAAGGCAGAACCGCCTGATGCAGGCAGAGAATAAGCAGGAAACCATTCTTCGTGAAATGGAAGAGCTATTTTCTGCCTATTTAATCGAAATGAAGGAAGAAAATGATCAATTCATAACCCGTTTAAAACAGGCTCTTGCTAACGGAGTGCCTGCCGAAAAATCGGGCATGAACGAGGCTGAAGGCACTGGACCGGTTCCGTTTAATGTACAGGCAGCCAGTGAAGGATACCGGGATGATAATGGCGGGCCAGTTGGATCAGAGCCTAAGCAGGAAAACGGGAATCTGCCGCGCACCGGAAAAGGCGTAACATTTTATGCTGCCAAAACTGCTTACCAGCAGAATAAAGAGTTTTTGGAAGACAAACCTGTGCCGTCTGTTCCACCGGTTCCAGACTCAACAATAAACCCGGGGCTAGCAGAATTGAATCACCAGGAATCTCTGTTAAACCAGGTGCTGGCCCTTCAAAAACAAGGTTTTTCTATTGAAGAAACCGCCAGGACACTTAACAAGGGCCAGACCGAGATCGAGCTTTTACTTAAATTTCAGCAAAACAAACAGGAATAACTTGATTGTGAATTGCACATGTGCTATATTATGACATGGTGTTAATTACACACGTTCATGGATTTAAGCGGATGGTGCTGTGCCAACAGTTTCCGGTTGAAGATGAGATGGACGGAGGAAAAACAAAACCAGGGAGGAAAAAACATGTCAGTCATTTCAATGAAGCAATTGCTTGAAGCTGGTGTACATTTCGGCCACCAGACTCGCCGTTGGAACCCTAAGATGAAAAAATACATTTTCACCGAGCGTAACGGCATCTACATCATCGACCTTCAAAAAACAGTGAAAAAGGTTGAAGAAGCATACAACTACGTAAAAGAACTTGCTGCCGAGGGCGGTACTGTCCTTTTCGTCGGAACTAAGAAACAAGCTCAGGATTCTGTAAAGGAAGAAGCAGAACGTTCCGGCATGTACTATGTCAACCAGCGCTGGTTGGGCGGTACATTAACTAACTTCGAAACAATCCAGAAGCGTATCTCCCGCTTAAAAGAAATCGAAAGAATGTCTGAAGACGGCACTTTCGAAGTGCTTCCGAAGAAGGAAGTTGTTCAATTAAGAAAAGAGCAAGAGCGTTTAGAAAAATTCCTTGGCGGAATCAAAGACATGAAGCAGCTTCCAGACGCTTTATTCATCATTGATCCACGCAAGGAGCGCATTGCAGTTGCAGAAGCACGCAAATTGAACATTCCAATCGTTGGAATCGTCGATACAAACTGTGACCCGGATGAAATCGATGTAGTAATCCCTGCAAACGATGATGCTATCCGCGCTGTTAAACTTTTAACAGGCAAAATGGCAGATGCCATCATGGAGTCCAAGCAAGGCGAAGAAACAGCAGCTCCTGTTGAAGCTTAAATAAATAAAGCGGAGGCGCCTTCATCAGACCCGAGGGGTTAGGCGCTGCAACTAGGCAACATCTGACGTAAGACTGCAAACTTTTTTGATTTTGCTAAAAAGGTGATATGAGGGAAGCACCCTTTATCACCTTTTTTTAAAGTGTAATAGTCCGCGCCTGAATAAAACGCGCGGAAAAAAGGTATAGTTACATAACGTATATATAAGGAGGATTTTGATTATGGCAATTACTGCACAAATGGTTAAAGAACTTCGTGAAAAAACTGGCGCCGGAATGATGGACTGCAAAAAAGCGCTTCAGGAAACAGACGGTGACATGGAAAAAGCGATTGATTACCTTCGTGAAAAAGGGATCGCAAAAGCTGCGAAAAAGGCTGACCGCATCGCTGCTGAAGGTATTACATCCATTAAAGTGGAAGGAAACGAAGCAGTTATCCTTGAAGTGAACTCTGAAACTGATTTCGTAGCGAAGAATGAAGGCTTCCAGACCCTTGTTCAAGAACTCGCTGCCCACCTTCTTAAAAATAAGCCTGCTACTGTTGAAGAAGCTGCAGGACAGAAAATGGATAATGGCACTACTGTAGAAGAACATATCAACGCTGCAATCGCAAAAATCGGTGAAAAGCTGACGCTGCGCCGTTTTGAAGTCAAAACGAAAACTGACAACGACGCATTTGGCGCTTACTTGCACATGGGCGGACGAATCGGCGTACTTACTGTTTTAGAAGGTACTACTGACGAGGATGCTGCAAAGGACGTTTCCATGCATATTGCTGCGTTAAATCCAAAATACGTATCCCGCGACCAGGTTTCCCAGGAAGAAGTAGAACGCGAGCGTCAAGTATTGACTCAGCAGGCATTAAACGAAGGCAAGCCTGAAAATATTGTCGCAAAAATGGTGGAAGGCCGCTTAAGCAAATATTTTGAGGATGTTTGTGTCAATGACCAGGCTTTCGTTAAAAATCCTGATCAAAAAGTACGCCAGTTTGTTGAATCAAAAGGCGGCAAAATCCGTGAATTCGTTCGCTATGAAGTAGGCGAAGGCATCGAAAAACGTGAAGACAACTTTGCTGAAGAAGTAATGAACCAGGTTAACAAAAAATAATTAGCATCAGATATTGATTTCAGGGAACACCCAAGTGTTCCCTGTTTTTGAAACTGTCCAGCTTTATTCTACATATGGAGGTTCTTATGAGCAGTCCAAAATATAAACGAGTTGTCTTAAAGTTAAGCGGAGAGGCTTTAGCCGGGGAAAAAGGCTTTGGTATCAATCCTGCTGTAATTAAAAATGTTGCGGAACAAGTGAAGGAAATCGCTGAATTGGGTGTAGAGGTAGCTGTTGTTGTAGGCGGCGGGAATATCTGGCGCGGAAAAATCGGTGAAGAAATGGGTATGGACCGGGCAACCGCCGACTACATGGGTATGCTTGCCACAGTGATGAACTCTCTTTCCCTTCAGGACAGTCTTGAGCAGGTTGGCATCGAGACAAGAGTACAGACCTCCATTGAGATGCGCCAGGTTGCAGAGCCATACATCCGGCGCCGAGCAATCCGCCACCTGGAGAAAAAACGGGTAGTCATTTTTGCTGCGGGTACAGGAAATCCTTACTTTTCAACCGATACTACCGCCGCGCTGCGTGCTGCCGAAATCGAGGCAGAAGTCATTTTAATGGCGAAAAACAATGTGGACGGAGTGTATTCAGCCGATCCGCGTTTTGACAAGAACGCCATAAAATATGATGAACTTTCTTATCTTGATGTCCTGAAAGAAGGACTTGCCGTAATGGACTCAACTGCTTCATCCTTGTGCATGGACAATAACATCCCGTTGATTGTCTTCTCAATTATGGAACAAGGAAATATTAAAAGAGTTGTATTAGGCGAAACAATTGGAACAATTGTGAGGGGGAAAAACTAATGCCAAAACAGGTTATTGCCAACGCAAAAGATCGGATGACAAAAGCAATCCAGGCTTACACTCGCGAGTTGGCCAGCATTCGTGCCGGCCGCGCAAGTGCATCATTGCTTGACAAGATCACGGTTGATTATTATGGCGCTCCAACACCTGTAAACCAGCTTGCGGGCATAACTGTACCGGAAGCCCGTTTACTTGTGATCCAGCCGTATGACAAGTCCATCCTTGGGGATATCGAAAAGGCGATCCTGAAATCAGATCTCGGCCTGAACCCTACCAATGATGGATCTGTCATCCGCATCGCCATTCCCCAGCTTACTGAAGAACGCCGGAAAGAGCTTGCAAAGGTTGTCAGGAAGGAATCAGAAGAAGCAAAGGTTGCAATCCGCAATATTCGCCGCGATGCAAACGATGACTTGAAAAAGCTTGAAAAGAACGGTGACATCACAGAGGATGGCCTGCGCGGCTATTCTGACGACATCCAAAAGCTGACAGATGACCATATCAGCAAAATCGACCAGATCACCAAAGACAAAGAAAAAGAAATACTCGAGGTTTAATCCGTTTATATTAACAAACATCTGCTTGCCAGGCAAAAAGACCCTCTATTTTCAGGGGGTTTTTTCTCTATTAAATGGTTTTTCAACGGTGGCGAAATGCTGATTACATATTCCAATTGTGTGTGATAAAAACTATTTGATCTATCCTGCTGCCTTATTCTGTTTCACTTTTTCTGTACATACTCTTTTATAGAGATATCTTTTTCCTTTTTTGGTATGATAAGAGCATGTGGAAATAGGGGACTGCATTAACCTGCCTGAATCATGCCGGATTTAGTTTCATCGGAGGGTCAGATTATCCTATTTTGGAGGACTGTCTTTATGTTAAATAAATTAAATATCTGGAAGAACCAGAACAATAACTCTTCCGATCTCCGGGATCGAATTGCACTAATAAAACAGCATGATGTCCCAGCCCATGTGGCCATCATAATGGATGGGAATGGCAGGTGGGCAAAAAAGCGGGCGATGCCCCGAGTTGCGGGCCATCATGAAGGGATGAAAGTGGTCCGCAAAATCACCAGGCTCGCAAATGAGCTGGGTGTTAACGCGCTTACTGTCTATGCGTTTTCCACTGAGAATTGGAAACGGCCAAAGATGGAAGTTGACTTCCTGATGAAACTGCCTGAGGAATTCCTCGGGACGTTTTTACCGGAACTGATAGAGGAGAACGTCCAGGTAAAAATGATGGGATATAAGGATAATCTTCCTGCCCATACCATCCGTGCAGTTGAAAAAGCAATCAATGATACAAGCTCCAATACAGGGCTAATCTTAAATTTCGCACTGAATTACGGCAGCAGAGGGGAAATACTGGAGGCTGTCAGGCAAGTCGCGAGAGATTACAAAAGTGGTATAATGGATGAAAAAGACATCAATGAAGGCCTTTTTTCTTCGTATTTGATGACTTCAGAATTAAAAGATCCAGATCTATTGATCAGAACAAGCGGTGAAATCCGATTGAGCAACTTCATGCTTTGGCAGCTCGCATACACTGAGTTCTGGTTTACGGATGTTTTGTGGCCTGATTTCAGCGAGGGCCATTTTGTGGAAGCGATCGAAGCTTATCAAGGACGGCAGAGGCGCTTTGGGGGAGTATAAACTTCACCCTTCCCAACGTATTTTAAAGGTGTGAAAATTAGATGAAGCAAAGAATCATAACAGCAGTCATAGCAGCAGCCGTTTTCCTTCCGATCGTCATTTTCGGGGGAATTCCTTTTACACTGATGGTGTATCTATTGGCATCTGTTGGATTGTACGAAGCGCTAAAGATGAGGAATTTAAAGCTGTTATCAGTACCCGGTTTGATCTCCCTTATTCTTTTATGGATCTTCCTCCTGCCAAAGGAGTACCAGGGTATCCTCGACACGATGAATTACACCAAAATCGAGCTTGCGATGCTTGCGGTCCTGTTGTTTTTGACTTATACAGTGATAACCAAAAACCGCTTCACTTTTGAGGACGTCGCGTTTTCTACGCTCGCGACACTCTATGTCGGCATCGGCTTTTATTATTTTCTCGAGACAAGAGGAGCCGAGGCCGGGCTGACGTATGTATTTTATTCACTGTTCATCATTTGGGCAACTGATTCAGGAGCTTATTTCATCGGGCGGGCCATCGGAAAGAATAAACTTTGGCCGGAAATCAGCCCTAACAAGACGGTAGAAGGCTTTTTTGGCGGGGTTTTCTGCGCATTGATTGTCGCGGCAGTTTTCCTGTTCACGGGTATCGATGCTTCTCCCGTGCTGTTGTTGATCGCGACAGTTTTCTTGTCCATTTTTGGCCAGATTGGCGATCTGGTAGAGTCGGCAATGAAACGCCATTACAATGTTAAAGATTCCGGAAATATCCTGCCCGGACATGGAGGAATTCTGGACAGGTTTGACAGCCTGCTGTTTGTCTGGCCTTTATTGCATTTTTTTCATTTACTGTAAAGGCTTATACCAGTGAAGATGCAGGTGAAATCCATCAACAGGTTTTGCCTTTGCCATATATTTAGGAGTGAACGATGTGAAAAGAATCAGCCTGTTGGGGGCATCCGGGTCAATCGGGATGCAGACACTTGATATTATCAGGGAGCATCCGGAAAAATTTCAGCTTTCGGCCATGTCTGTCGGACGGAATATCGATTTGGCCCGGAAAATTATCATGGAATTCAGCCCGGAGTTTGTCTCTGTACAGAATAAATTGGATAGCGAGGCTTTAAAAGCGGAATTCCCTGGCCAGGCTATAAGTTATGGAAGCGCTGGCCTGGAGGAAGCCGCTGTGTACCATAAATCAGATATACTTGTGAATGCAGTGCTTGGAAGTGTCGGCCTAAAACCGACCCTGGAAGCGATCAAGTCCGGCAAGACAATTGCGATTGCCAATAAAGAAACCCTAGTGACCGCGGGGCATATTGTGATGGAAGCTGCCGAAAAACATGGCGTGCCGATCCTTCCTGTTGACAGTGAACATTCGGCTATTTTTCAATCATTGCAGGGCGAAAATCCGAAAAATATTGAAAGGCTGATCATTACTGCATCCGGCGGCAGTTTCCGGGATTTGACAAGGGAGCAGCTTAAAAATGTTTCTGTGGCAGATGCCCTGAATCATCCCAATTGGTCAATGGGTGCAAAAATCACCATCGATTCGGCAACAATGATGAATAAAGGCCTGGAAGTAATCGAAGCACACTGGCTGTTTTCTTTGCCATATGAAAGGATTTCCGTTTTGCTCCATAAAGAAAGCATCATTCATTCCATGGTCGAATTCCATGATACGAGCATCATGGCGCAACTAGGCACACCTGATATGAGAGTGCCAATCCAGTATGCACTGACCTACCCTGACCGAGCCCCGTTAAGTTCCAGCAAAAGGCTTAATCTTGCTGAAATCGGGACACTTAATTTTAAGAAAATGGATTTCACCCGCTTCAGGTGCCTTCAATTTGCCTATGATGCAGGCAAAACAGGCGGGACAATGCCTGCCGTGCTGAACGCTGCAAATGAAATTGCGGTTGCCGCCTTTTTGGATGGCAAAATCTCTTTTCTTCAAATTGAGGACATGATTGAAAAAGCGCTGAATGGCCATAATACAATTGCCAACCCCAGCCTTGAGACGATACAAGAGGTGGATGAAGAAACAAGGAAGTTCGTAAGCACACTTATATAAAAAAGGTGGTTATGTATTTGAGTACTGTAATAGCCTTTATTGTCATCTTTGGCGCCCTCGTGTTCTTTCATGAACTCGGCCATTTCATATTCGCGAAACGGGCCGGGATTCTATGCAGGGAATTCGCGATAGGCTTTGGACCAAAAGTATTTTCACATAAAAAAGGCGAAACAACCTATACGATCCGCCTGCTCCCGATAGGCGGGTTTGTCCGGATGGCCGGGGAAGACCCGGAAATGATCGAGATCAAGCCTGGCTACAGGATTGGATTATTATTCGACGGCCAGGAAAAAGTGAATAAAATCATCATCAACAATAAAGAAAAGTATCCTAAAGCCCGTGTGATTGAAGTGGAGCATGCCGATATTGAGCATGCCCTCGTCATTAAAGGATTCGAGGAAGGCGATGACGACGAGTCGTTAAAAACATTCGCAGTCAGCCCGACTGCTGTCCTAGTCCAGGATGGAACAGAAACCCAGGTGGCGCCTTATGACAGGCAGTTTGCTTCTAAAACACTTGGCCAGCGGACAATGGCAATTTTTGCAGGGCCGATGATGAATTTCATCCTGGCACTTGTTGTGTTCATCCTGCTCGCATTGTTCCAGGGCATTCCATCAAATGAACCAGTACTTGGGAAGCTTACTCCGGAAGGCTCAGCGCTTGAGGCAGGCCTTAAAGAAGGGGATGCCGTGCAAAGCATTGACGGGGCGGAAATTTCCAGCTGGTCGGATGTAGTCGAAATCATCAGGAAAAGCCCTGGAGAAGAACTCGGGTTTTCTGTAGAGCGTGGCGGCAAGTCTCTTGATATACCGGTAACGCCGGAGACCAGGGAAATAGAAGGCGAAAAAATCGGGATTATCGGAGTGTACAGCCCTGTCGAGAAATCGCCTCTCAAAGCGATTACGTACGGCTTTAAGGAAACATATTTTTGGACGGCAGAAATCTTTACGATGCTCGGCAAGCTGGTCACTGGCCAGTTTTCGATCGACATGCTTTCGGGTCCTGTCGGCATTTATGTATCCACTGATACCGTGGCAAAATCAGGTGTGTATTACTTGATGAAGTGGGCGGCGATTTTAAGCATCAACCTCGGAATCATGAATTTGCTGCCGATTCCGGCACTCGACGGCGGGCGCCTGATGTTCTTCGCAGTAGAAGCGCTCAGGGGCAAACCAATCGACCGGCATAAAGAGGGCATGGTCCATTTTATCGGTTTCGCGCTGCTCATGCTGCTCATGCTCGTAGTGACCTGGAACGACATCCAGCGGTTCTTTTTATAAAGAAAAACTCGGCGGTTGGAGAGCCTCAAGGCGAAAGGGACAGCCGTAGTTAAATCGAAATAACCTGCTCCTTCAGTTAGCCTGGAGGGGCTGATTTTTATGTTGATAAAGGATTTTTGATAGATGTTCCGCGTTTGGCGCCTCGAACAGGCTGAGGTGCTGAACGCCAGACGTTTTCAAATAAATGAGGTGCTGACTATGAAACAAAGTATGACGCTTATTCCTACTCTCCGCGAGGTTCCTGCTGATGCGGACATCAAGAGCCATCAGCTTCTGTTAAGGGCCGGTTTTATCCGCCAGACAGCGAGCGGCGTTTATTCCTATATGCCGCTGGGCCGGAAGGTTTTACAAAAAGTTGAAGCAATCGTCAGGGAAGAAATGAATAATGCCGGGGCAGTGGAATTATTCATGCCAGCCCTGCAACAGGCCGAGCTGTGGCAGGAATCGGGCAGATGGTATACATACGGGCCGGAATTGATGCGGTTAAAAGACCGGCATGACAGGGATTTTGCCCTGGGTGCCACACATGAAGAGGTCATCACCAGCCTTGTGCGCGACGAAGTAAAATCGTACAAGCGCCTTCCGCTTACCCTTTATCAAATCCAGACAAAATTCCGTGATGAAAAGCGCCCGCGATTTGGGCTTTTGCGCGGCCGGGAATTCATCATGAAGGATGCCTACTCATTCCATGCTTCGAAGGAAAGCCTGGATGAAGTATATGAGAAGCTTTTCCAGGCTTATTCAAATATCTTCCGGCGCTGCGGCTTGAACTTCCGGGCGGTCATTGCCGATTCCGGTGCAATGGGAGGAAAGGATACCCATGAGTTCATGGTGCTTTCAGATGTCGGTGAAGACACCATTGCCTATTCAGACACATCGGATTATGCTGCCAATATTGAAATGGCCCCAGTCATTGCGAAATATGAAAAAAGCAGTGAGGTGCAAAAGCCTGCTGAACGAGTGAAAACAGAAAACAAAAAAACGATTGAAGAGGTTTCTGCCTATTTAGGCGTCGAGCCGAAAGACTGCATTAAATCATTGCTGTTCAATATTGATGGACGCCATGTGCTTGTCCTCGTCCGCGGTGACCATGAAGTGAATGATATAAAACTGAAAAACCTGTTTGCAGCTTCTTCGGTTGAACTGGCCGACGCAGCGGAAACAAAGGCCGTGCTCGGCTGTGCTGTCGGATCCTTGGGCCCTGTCGGTGCGGCAGATGTGGAGGTCGTTGCTGACCATGCTGTTGAAGCAATTGTGAATGGTGTTTGCGGGGCAAATGAAGAAAATTATCATTTGATTAATGTAAATCCCGGTCGTGACTTTGAAGTCAGCCGCTATGCCGACGTTCGTTTCATACAGGAAGGGGACCCTTCTCCAGACGGCAACGGGACCATCGTGTTTGCGAAAGGGATTGAGGTTGGCCACGTCTTCAAGCTCGGTACCCGCTATAGTGAAGCAATGAATGCCACATTCCTGGACGAAAACGGCAAGGCACAGCCGATGATCATGGGGTGCTATGGAATCGGGGTGTCACGTACACTGGCCGCGGTGGCTGAACAATTTAATGACGACAACGGTTTGGTCTGGCCTGCCAACATCGCCCCGTTCCAGGTGCATGTGATCGGGGTCAACATGAAGGACGGAGCACAGGCAGGGCTGGCTGAAGAATTATATCAATCTTTGCATGGGGCCGGGCTTGAAGTCCTGTTTGACGACCGCCAGGAAAGGGCGGGCGTTAAATTTGCCGACTCAGACCTGATCGGCCTGCCAATCCGGATTACGGTTGGAAAGAAGGCTCCGGAAGGAATTGTCGAAGTAAAGGTGCGAAAAACCGGCGAAATGCTGGAAGTCCATAAAGATGAAATCGCTGAAACAATTGAAAACTTATTGAACAGGTTATAAAGTGGGGCGGATTCCTTTGGGGATCCGTTTTTTTGATGGAGAGAATCTTTTTATGATAAGAAAATTGTTTGGCTGGATAATTATTTCACCGGTTTTTCCGCCATGAAAGAAGCAAACACGTTATCCTTTTATGTTATAATAGCTTTTGCTACATAACGCCTACTAATACATATGGCCATGATTTAATAGATTAAGCTTTTTGAAGGAGAGAAAATGATGAACGATCTTTCCTCAGGGAAAAAAGAGAGATTCCAGCTCTTGCTCCAGCAGCTTCAATTAACAGAAGATGCGTTTGTGATCCATTTCAACAATGCACAGATAGACAGGGTTTTAATAGAGAAGAAGGCGAAGAAATGGCACTTCTTTTTTCAGTTTGAAAGAATTATCCCCTGCAATGTGTTAAACATGTTCACAACCCAGCTTGAGCGGACTTTCTCCCATATTGCCAGTGTTGCCTATACAATCCAGGTTGCAGACCAGGCTTTTACAGAAGAGCTTGTGCTTGGTTACTGGAAAAACTGCATCCAGGAAATCGACGGGATCGCCCCGCCCCTCCTCAAGCTTTTAAATGAGCAAACCCCTCAGGTACAGGGGAACAAGCTTCTCCTAAAAGTGGCCAATGACACAGAAGGGCTGCAAATTAAAAGGAAGTATGGTCCTTATATCGCCGGAATCTACCAAAGTTTCGGGTTTCCGCTCCTTGTGATCGATACAGAGGTCAGCACGGAAGGGTCAAACGAGCAGTACCAGGAGTTTATCAAGGCGAAAGAGAAGGAAGACCAGGAACGCGCGCTGCTGGCGATGGTGGAAATGCAGAAGAGAGAGGCCGAAAAAGACCATCCGGACGGCGGCCAGCATGAAGGCCCACTGGTCATTGGTTTGACAATCAAGGATGACGCAGATTTCCGCAAGCTGGAGGAAATTACGGATGAAGAGCGCCGTGTTGCGGTGGAAGGCTTTGTTTTCCATGCGGAAACGAAGGAACTGCGGAGCGGACGTACTCTATTAACCTTTAAGGTCACCGATTACACAAGCTCGATCATGGTGAAAATGTTCTCCCGGGACAAAGAAGATGCAAGCCAGTTCCAGCGTGTCAAGAAAGGCATGTGGGTGAAGGTACGGGGCAGCATCCAAAATGATACATTTGTCCGAGACCTTGTCATGATCGGGAACGATATCAATGAATTAAAACCGAAACAAAGGATGGATACTGCGCCTGATGGAGAGAAGCGGGTAGAACTGCATCTGCATACTCCGATGAGCCAGATGGATGCAGTTACATCCGTCAGTGAACTCGTCGCCCAGGCGAAAAAATGGGGACATCGGGCGATCGCCATAACGGACCATGCCGTTGCACAATCATTTCCTGAAGCGTTCAGTGCCGGAAAGAAGAATGATATAAAAATCATATACGGTATCGAAGCGAACCTGGTCGACGACGGGGTGCCGATTGCCTACAACGAAGCACACCGCCTGCTCGCCGATGATACCTATGTTGTATTTGACGTGGAGACAACTGGGCTGTCCGCAGTCTATGACACGATCATTGAGCTTGCGGCCGTAAAGATGCGGGGCGGTGAAATTATCGACCGCTTTGAATCCTTTGCCAATCCGCATCATCGGTTATCAGCGACCACCATTAATTTGACCGGGATTACTGATGATATGGTCGAGAATGCACCAGAGGTGGCAGAGGTTCTGCAAAAGTTCCACAAGTGGACTGGCGACGATGTCCTCGTTGCGCATAATGCTTCCTTTGATATGGGCTTTTTAAATGTAGGGTATAAACAAATTGGCTTTGGCAAGGCGAAAAACCCTGTTATCGATACATTGGAGCTTGGCCGCTTCCTGTATCCCGATATGAAAAATCACCGCCTGAACACGCTCGCCAAAAAATTCGACATTGAGCTTACCCAGCACCACCGCGCCATTTATGACGCTGAAGCAACTGGATATCTTTTGGCGAAGATGCTCAAGGATGCAGGTGAAAAAGGGATCGAATACCATGACCAGCTCAATGATAA
This sequence comes from Bacillus sp. T33-2, assembly GCF_002860205.1. Lineage (GTDB taxonomy): Bacteria > Bacillota > Bacilli > Bacillales > Cytobacillaceae > T33-2. Next base: position 21,147 of record NZ_PGVB01000010.1, on the reverse strand, counting down.
CATGGGCCAGGGGAAAGCATACCAGCGGGCAAGGCCTTACCATTGCACACTGCTTGCCCAGAATGAAACCGGCTTGAAGAACCTTTTCAAGCTAGTATCCATTTCTCATATCGATTATTTTTACAGAGTCCCGAGAATCCCGCGTTCGGTGCTGCAAAAGCACAGGGAAGGGCTTCTCGTCGGTTCTGGCTGCGACAAAGGTGAAGTATTCGAAGGGATGATGCAAAAAGCTCCTGAAGAGGTCGAGGAGACGGCCAGATTCTATGACTATCTTGAAGTGCATCCGAAACAGGTATATACCCATTTGCTCGAACTGGAGCTCGTGCGGGATGAAAAAGCGCTCGAAGAAATCATCAGCAACATTGTCCAGCTTGGTGAAAAGTTAAACCTGCCGGTAGTCGCGACAGGCAATGTCCATTACTTGAACGAAAACGATAAAATCTACCGGAAAATTCTTGTCAGCTCCCAGGGAGGTGCCAATCCGCTTAACAGGCACAAGCTCCCGGATGTGCATTTCCGGACCACTAACGAAATGCTCGATGCGTTTGCTTTTTTAGGCAAAGAAAAGGCGAAAGAAATTGTCGTCACCAATTCCAATAAAATGGCCGATATCATTGAAACAGTCAAGCCGATAAAGGATGATCTTTACACGCCTAAAATTGAAGGCGCGGATGAGGAAATGCGGACGATGAGCTATGAGATGGCAAGGAAGATTTATGGAGACCCGCTGCCGGAAATCGTCGAAGCGCGGCTTGAAAAGGAACTGAAAAGCATCATCGGGCACGGATTCGCCGTTATCTATCTGATATCCCACAAGCTCGTGAAAAAATCTCTCGATGACGGCTATCTGGTAGGTTCTCGTGGATCGGTCGGCTCATCGTTGGTTGCCACAATGACCGAGATTACAGAGGTCAATCCCCTGCCGCCCCATTATGTTTGCCCAAAATGCAAGCATTCTGAATTCTTTAATGACGGATCGGTCGGGTCCGGATTCGACTTGCCGGACAAGGATTGCCCAGGCTGTGGAGCTAAGTATAAAAAAGATGGCCATGATATACCGTTTGAAACATTCCTTGGCTTTAAAGGGGACAAGGTTCCCGATATCGACTTGAACTTTTCAGGTGAGTACCAGCCGCGCGCCCACAACTATACGAAAGTATTGTTCGGTGAAGACAATGTCTACAGGGCAGGTACGATCGGCACGGTCGCCGACAAGACGGCGTATGGATATGTGAAAGCCTACCAGCAGGACAACAACCTGCAATTGCGTGGAGCTGAAATTGACCGGCTTGCCGCGGGATGTGTCGGCGTAAAAAGGACGACTGGTCAGCATCCTGGTGGTATTATCGTTGTACCGGATTATATGGATATTTATGACTTCTCGCCGATCCAGTTCCCTGCTGACAGCAATACGTCCGAATGGAAGACGACCCATTTTGATTTCCATTCGATCCATGACAATTTGCTGAAGCTTGATATCCTGGGACACGACGATCCTACCGTCATCCGGATGCTCCAGGACCTGAGCGGGATTGACCCTAAGACCATCCCGACAGACGACCCGGAGGTCATGAAAATTTTCAGCGGTACCGAATCGCTCGGTGTCACTGAAGAACAGATTATGTGTAAAACTGGGACACTTGGCATACCCGAGTTCGGGACGCGGTTCGTCCGCCAGATGCTTGAGGACACGAAACCAACAACTTTTTCGGAGCTTGTCCAGATTTCGGGACTGTCACACGGGACGGATGTATGGCTCGGCAACGCCCAGGAATTGATCTACAACAAGACATGCACATTGAGTGAAGTGATTGGCTGCCGGGACGACATCATGGTGTACTTGATCTATCAGGGGCTTGAACCATCTTTTGCATTCAAAATCATGGAGTCGGTCCGTAAAGGAAAAGGGCTCACAGATGAAATGGAAGAGGAAATGAGGAAGAACAATGTACCGGAATGGTATATCGACTCCTGCAAGAAAATCAAATACATGTTCCCTAAAGCCCACGCGGCAGCATATGTTTTGATGGCAGTAAGGATTGCCTATTTCAAAGTGCACCATCCGCTTTTATATTATGCAGCCTATTTTACAGTCAGGGCGGAAGACTTTGACGTTGAAGCGATGGTAAGGGGTTCACAAAGCATCCGGACGGTCATTGATGAGATCAATGCAAAGGGCCTTGATGCATCTCCGAAGGAAAAGAACCTTTTGACCGTTTTGGAGCTTGCCCTGGAGATGTGCGAGCGAGGCTTCTCCTTTAAAAAAGTGGATTTATACCGTTCAAGTGCGACTGAATTCATTATTGACGGAAACTCATTGATCCCGCCGTTCAACTCGATTCCTGGCCTTGGGACCAATGCCGCCATCAATATCGTTAAAGCGCGCGAGGATGGTGAATTCCTTTCAAAAGAAGATCTTCAGCAACGGGGCAAGGTTTCGAAAACGATCATGGAATATCTCGAAAACCATGGCTGCCTCGAAGAAATGCCGGACCAAAACCAGCTGTCACTTTTTTAGGATTGTTGTCTTTAATGTCCAGCCTTGCTTTTCGCTATTTGCATTAAATACATGGTTATGTTATATTTTTATTGGAAATACTAAGGATAACTTGGCAGAGGAGAGTGGGGAAACCCACTCTTTCGTGTTGTGTAGGCCACTTTTTTACCAGAATATGATGCATGCCGGAACATGAAAACAATCCAAGGAATAACACCGCAGCCGAAGGAGGGATATGATGAGCAAAGTGACAGAGGTTGTCGAGGAGCTTGTAACCCCGATTTTAACTGAAAATGGGCTTGAACTAGTCGAAGTGGAGTACGTGAAAGAGGGGAAGAGCTGGTTCCTCCGTATATATATTGATAAAGACAATGGTGTTGATATCGAAGAATGCGGGATGGTAAGCGAGAAGCTCAGCGAAAAGCTTGATGAGCTTGACCCGATTCCCCATAACTACTTCCTGGAAGTGTCATCACCGGGTGCTGAGAGGCCTTTGAAGAAAGATAAAGACTTTCAAAAGGCGGTCGGCAAAAATGTCTATATCAAAACATATGAACCTATTGATGGGGAAAAGGCCTTTGAAGGAACGCTGACCGCTTTTGACGGTGACACTGTAACAGTCGAAGTGACAATCAAGACCCGCAAAAAGACAATTGAGATTCCATTCGAAAAAATTGCCAGCGCGCGTCTTGCCGTTGCTTTTTCGTAGCCTGCCAACCGGGAGACAGCCTTAAAAAAATATATTTTTCTACTTAAAAAGGGGGATACAAATCTCATGAGCAGCGAATTGTTGGATGCTCTGACATTGCTTGAAAAAGAAAAGGGCATTTCCAGGGATATTTTGATTGAGGCCATAGAAGCCGCCCTTATTTCTGCTTATCGAAGAAATTTTAACCAGGCTCAAAACGTCAGGATCGACCTTAATCTTGGATCAGGTTCAATGCGTGTGTTTGCAAGGAAAGAGGTTGTCGAGGAGGTTTTTGACCCGAGACTTGAAATTGATCTTGATGAAGCAAAAAAATTGAATCCTAATTATCAGGTGGAAGACGTTGTCGAGCTTGAGGTTACCCCCAAGGATTTCGGCCGGATCGCCGCGCAGACAGCAAAGCAGGTAGTGACCCAGCGTGTCCGCGAAGCTGAGCGGGGAATTATTTATTCCGAATTTATTGACCGTGAAGAGGATATCATGACAGGCATTGTCCAGCGCCAGGATTCTAAATTCATTTATGTCAGCCTCGGCAAAATTGAGGCGATCCTCCCGGCAAACGAGCAAATGCCAAATGAACAATATAAGCCGCATGACCGCATTAAAGTGTTTATCACAAAAGTGGAAAAAACAACAAAGGGACCGCAAATATTCGTGTCGAGGACTCACCCTGGTTTGCTGAAGCGGTTGTTTGAAATAGAAGTCCCTGAAATTTATGACGGAACAGTTGAAATCAAATCCGTTGCCCGTGAAGCAGGCGACCGTTCAAAAATTTCTGTCCACTCAGATAACCCTGAAGTCGATCCGGTTGGTTCTTGTGTAGGCCCCAAGGGCACAAGGGTACAAGCGATTGTCAATGAATTGAAGGGTGAAAAAATTGACATCGTCAAATGGTCTGACGATCCAGTCGTGTTCGTCGCGAATGCTTTAAGTCCATCCAAAGTTCTTGATGTCATCGTGAGTGAAGATGAAAAAGCAACGACAGTCATCGTCCCTGATTACCAACTGTCACTCGCGATCGGCAAACGAGGCCAGAATGCGCGGCTGGCGGCAAAGCTGACTGGCTGGAAGATCGACATTAAATCAGAGTCAGAGGCACGGGAATCCGGGATTTTCCCAAGGGAAGACGACTTCCTGCTAAATGATGAAGACTACTTTGACGAAGACATGGACTAGGTGAGAGGGGAATGAATGTGAACACAAGAAAAAAAGTTCCAATGCGAAAATGTGTCGCTACTGGTGAAATGAAGCCTAAAAAAGAACTCGTTCGCATCGTCCGCTCCAAAGAAGGGGAAGTTTCCATAGACCTTACCGGAAAAAAATCAGGCCGGGGCGCCTATCTTTCCAAGGACAAGGAAGCTGTGGAACTCGCAAAAAAGAAAAAAATCCTGTCTAACCATTTAGAAGTAACTATAGATGATGCATTATACGATGAGCTGTTGGAGCTTATCGAAAAGGAGAAACGACTATCCAGATGACCAATCAGTGGATGTCATTGCTTGGCTTAGCCAATCGAGCACGGAAAATTATTTCAGGTGAGGAGCTGGCCGTTAAAGAAATTCGGGGCGGCAGGGCAAAACTCATTTTGTTGTCCGCGGACGCGTCCGCCAACACGACAAAGAAAATAACAGATAAATGCAGTTCCTATCGGGTTCCATACAAAAAGGTCGATAACCGGTACCAACTAGGCCAGGCTATTGGGAAAGATGCCCGCGTAGTCGTCGCCATACTGGATGATGGATTTGCAAAAAAACTGATGACGTTGCTCGATTAATTCTAGCGGGGGTGAAAATATGAGTAAAACACGCGTTTACGAGTACGCAAAAAAGCTTAACATTTCAAGTAAAGATGTGATCGCCAAATTAAAAGATATGAACATCGAGGTTTCCAACCATATGACAGCAATGGAGGATGCCACCGTTCAGAAACTGAATGCGATTTATAATAAAAAAGAGGATAACACGAAACAGCCTGCACAGCCACAACAAAGACAAGTCCGGGACAATCAGCGGCCTGGACAAAACCAGCAGCGTCCTGCAGCGGACCAGAACAGATCCGGGCAAAACCAGCAGCGTCCTGCAGCCGACCAGAACAGAACCGGGCAAAACCAGCAGCGTCCTGCAGCCGACCAGAACAGATCCGGGCAAAACCAGCAGCGCCAGCCAAGAACCGGGCAAGGCCAGCCAAGATCCGGGCAAAACCAGCAAAGGCCAGGACAGGAACAGAACCGTAATGGCCAAAGCCAGCAGCGCTCTGGACAAAACCAGAACCGGACTGGCCAGAACCAGCAAAGAACAGGCCAAAATCAACAGAGATCAGGCCAGGGCCAGCAAAGGCCTGCAACTAGCCAGCAAAGACCTGCTGGTCAAACCGGACAAAAAACAGGCCAAGGTCAGCGAACTCAGAGCCAGGGGCAAAACAACCGGAGCAGTGCAGGAAGATCAGGAAATGAATCCGGCCAGAGCAACAACAATCGCGTCGGTTCCAATAACCGTAACAACAATAATAACCGCAATAATAACAATCGCAACAATAACAAATCAAAGCAGCAAAACAATCGCGGGAAGCAACAGCATCAGCCTCAGAATACACAGCCGCAGATTAAAAAAGAAAAAGAACTTCCGCAAAAAATTACCTTCGTTGAGTCTCTAACAGTTGGAGAGCTTGCCAAAAAGCTTTACCGGGAACCATCAGAGATAATTAAGAAGCTGTTTATGCTTGGAGTCATGGCAACGATCAACCAGGACCTAGATAAAGACGCCATCGAATTGATTTGTGCGGAATATGGCGTCGAGGCAGAAGAGGAAATCAGGATTGACACGTCCGACCTGGAAGTGTACTTCACACCTGATGAAGAAGGAACACTGGCAGAACGTCCGCCGGTCGTAACGATCATGGGACACGTTGACCATGGTAAAACAACTCTGCTTGATTCTATCCGGCACACGAAAGTGACTGCAGGGGAAGCCGGCGGAATTACACAGCATATCGGGGCTTACCAGGTAGTAGAAAACGAAAAGAAAATCACTTTCCTTGATACACCTGGACACGCAGCATTTACGACAATGCGTGCGCGTGGAGCAAAAATCACGGATATTACCATTCTGGTTGTTGCAGCAGATGACGGCGTCATGCCGCAGACAATCGAAGCAATCAACCATGCTAAAGCCGCTAATGTGCCAATCATTGTAGCAGTGAACAAAATGGATAAAGAGGCAGCAAATCCAGACCGCGTCATGCAGGAATTGACCGAACATGGCCTTGTTCCTGAAGCCTGGGGCGGGGATACCATCTTTGTTCCGATTTCAGCCCTTAAGGGTGAGGGAATCGACAATCTTCTTGAAATGATTTTGCTAGTGAGCGAAGTGGAGGAATACAAGGCAAACCCATCCCGCAACGCCGTCGGTACAGTGGTTGAGGCACAGCTGGATAAAGGGCGGGGCTCAGTTGCAACTTTACTGGTCCAAAACGGCACTCTTAAAGTAGGGGATCCAATTGTAGTCGGGACTACGTTTGGACGTGTCCGTGCAATGGTGAATGACATCGGGCGACGCGTCAAGGAAGCTGGCCCGTCAACTCCTGTTGAAATCACAGGCCTTAACGATGTTCCTCAGGCAGGTGACCGGTTCGTTGTGTTTGATGATGAAAAGACCGCCCGCCAGGTTGGGGAAATTAGGGCCACTCAAGCATTACAGGCCCAAAGAAGCGAAAAAACGAGGGTCAGCCTCGATAATTTGTTTGAACACATGAAACAAGGGGAAATGAAAGATTTAAATCTGATTGTTAAAGCCGATGTCCAGGGATCAGTAGAGGCAGTTGCAGCAGCACTGCAAAAACTGGATGTGGAGGGCGTAAATGTCAGGATTATCCACACCGGAGTCGGTGCAATCAACGAATCTGATATTACCCTTGCAGCAGCTTCGAATGCGATCGTCATCGGATTTAACGTACGTCCTGACAATAACGCGAAACGGGCTGCAGAATCCGAAAAAGTCGATATCCGCCTTCACCGTATCATCTATAAGGTGATCGAAGAAATCGAATCCGCCATGAAAGGGATGCTTGATCCGGTTTACGAAGAAAAAACAATCGGCCAGGCAGAAGTGCGCCAGACCTTTAAAGTGTCGAAAATCGGAACGATTGCCGGATCCTATGTGACTGATGGCAAAATCACCCGTGACAGCGGCATACGCCTCATACGTGACGGAATCGTCATCTTTGAAGGAACAATTGACGCCCTGAAACGTTTCAAAGACGATGCAAAAGAAGTTTCACAAGGCTATGAATGTGGAATTACCATTAAAAACTTCAACGACGTCAAGGAAGGCGACGTGATTGAAGCATACATCATGGAAGAAGTGGAACGTTAATGGTAATAGGCTTAGCCGCCTGTGAATGTATTATTTATGATGCACATTCTTTAAAAGAAAAACGCTCCGTTTTGCTGAGAATTTTGACCCGCTTAAAACAAAGGTACAATGTCTCGGCCGCGGAAGTGGATTACCAGGACACCTGGCAGCGCACGAAGATCGCGATTGCTGCTGTTTCTTCCAGCCAGGTTTCCGCGGAAAAAGAACTGCAAAGCGCTTTAAAGCTGATTGATTCTTTTCCGGAAATTGAACGAACGATCACCGAAATAGAATGGCTTTAACAGACGAGGTGACAGACCATGAGTCATAGAGCAAACCGTGTTGGAGAGCAAATGAAAAAAGAGCTAGGTGACATTATTGGACGCAAAATCAAAGATCCGCGAATTGGATTTGTCACGGTCACCGATGTTCAAGTAACTGGGGATCTGCAACAAGCAAAGGTTTATATATCCGTTTTAGGCGGCGATGAGCAAAAGGAAAACACGCTAAAAGGACTGGCTAAAGCAAAAGGCTTTATCCGTTCTGAAATTGGCCAGCGAATAAGGCTGCGGAAAACACCGGAAATCATTTTCGAATTCGATGAATCGATTGACTACGGAAACCGCATAGAATCGCTGCTTCATCAGATTCACGATGAAGAGGAAAAACAGGAAAAACAAGAGGAATAAAATGGATAGACCTTGTGTCTATCCTTTTTTTTCACGTACATAAGATTTATTTGGAAGGTGAGATGTTATGGAAGGCATATTGCCGCTCTATAAACCAGCCGGAATGACTTCACATGATTGTGTTTTTAAACTGAGAAAAATGCTTCGCACCAAAAAGGTCGGCCACACAGGGACACTTGATCCCGACGTGACTGGCGTGTTGCCGATCTGCATCGGCCGGGCCACAAAAGTGGCAGAATATATTACTGATGCAGGAAAGGCTTATGAAGGGGAAGTAACCTTAGGCTTTTCAACCACAACAGAAGATGCTTCAGGGGAAAAAGTGGCGGAAAAAGCCGTGGCGGGCCCGATATCAAGGCCTGAAATCGAGGCTGTGCTGAATTCCCTCCTGGGTGAAATTGAGCAGACACCCCCGATGTTTTCAGCTGTCAAGGTGAATGGTAAAAGGCTGTATGAATATGCGCGACAGGGGATCGAAGTAGAACGGCCAACCAGAAAAGTCAACATCTATTCAATCGAATTGCTCGACGGCCGGGAGTTGTTTGAAGGGGAGACAATTTCATTCCGGTTCCGTGTGTCGTGCAGCAAAGGCACCTATATTCGGACGCTTGCCGTCATGATCGGCGACAGGCTGGGATACCCCGCCCATATGTCTCACCTGACAAGAATACAATCTGCATCATTTACTTTGGAAGACTGTGTCACACTTGAACAGGTTGAAAAATTGGCTGCCGAACATGGTGTTTCTGCCGTTTTGAGGCCGCTTGAAGAAGGGATTTCTTATTTGCCGAAATATCAAATAAGTGATACAGTAGCAGAGAAAGTAAAAAACGGGGCGATTCTGGAAATTCCGCCACAACTCGCGGATGTCGACGGACCGATCGTCGTCGGGACCAACACTGGGATTGCATTGGCGATTTACAGGAAACACCCGCGCAAACCAGGCTGCATCAAGCCTGACAAAGTATTGAGGAACGAATCGCAACAGCAATAATTTATATATATCGTTGTTTTATAAATGAGGCTTTACTAGAAAAGGTGAGTATCATCGTGCAATTGATCAGATTAGAGCATCCTCTCTCATGCGTTGAGGATTTGCCCGCTTTTGCCATGGCGCTCGGTTATTTCGACGGCGTCCATCTTGGGCACCAGAAGGTCATTAATGAAGCAAAATCAGCAGCTCAAAAATTGGGGCTAAAGAGCGCAGTTATGACTTTTGATCCACACCCGTCCGTTGTCCTCGGGAAAAGTGAACAAAAAGTGCAATATATTACGCCCTTGAAGGACAAGATCCAGTTGATTGAAGACCTGGGTGTTGATTATTTATTTGTAGTCCATTTCACGCCTGAATTCGCGGCGCTGCTGCCGCAGGAATTTGCAGATCAATATATTTTGGGATTGAATGTCAAACATGTCGTAGCCGGGTTCGATTTTACATATGGCAGACTGGGAAAAGGCACAATGGAAACTCTCCCGTTCCATTCCCGCGGCGGTTTTGATTTCACAGTGGTACCCAAGCTTTCATCCGAAGGAGAAAAGGTCAGTTCAACTTTGATCAGGTCCTGCCTGAAAAAGGGTGAGATGGACAGAATCCCATCTTTGCTGGGCCGGTTCTATACGACCAGGGGCAAGGTTGTCCATGGTGATAAGCGCGGAAGAACGATCGGATTTCCCACCGCAAATATTGAGACTGATGTAGAATACATTTTCCCGCCCCTCGGGGTTTATGCCGTAAAAATCAAGCATCGCAGCACTTGGCATGAAGGGGTCTGCAACGTCGGGTATAAGCCGACGTTCAAAGATGAAAGGCCAGAGGTGCCATCTGTCGAGGTTCATATCTTTGATTTCGTCAGTGATATTTACGGTGACCATGTCACGGTTGAATGGCACCTGCATCTCCGTCAGGAACAGAAGTTTGAAGGGATCCAGCAGCTTGTCAGCCAGATCGAAAAAGACAAACAAAATGCACTGCTGTACTTTCAAAAAAACAAGGCTTAGGCTTGCTTTTTGCCATGAAAAGATGTATTCTTATTAACGTACCGAAAAGGAACCTTTGCTTGGCAAGTCGAGTCACCGACGCTTGCTCGGTAACAGGGGATCTATAATCAGGAGGTGAAAACGGATGGCAATCACAAAAGAACGTAAAAACGAACTAATCAATGAGTACAAAACTCACGATAGTGACACTGGCTCACCTGAGGTTCAAATCGCTGTCCTTACTGAAGAAATCAACAATTTGAACGATCACTTGCGCGTTCATAAGAAAGACCACCATTCACGTCGCGGTCTTTTAAAAATGGTAGGTAAACGTCGTAATCTTTTGACTTACCTGCGCAACAAAGACGTTTCACGTTACCGTGAATTAATCAACAAGCTTGGTTTACGTCGATAATCAGCAGAAGCGGGATTTTTCCCGCTTTTTTAATATGCACAAAACAATTTGCGCCCACATATCGACTCCTTCTTTTAAGGACAGGGGTTTGTGTACATACTATTAATAAAAACGAGTCCATATAGATTTAAGGCAGAGAGGGGCAATAAAAGAATGGAACATGAAAAACAAAGTTTTTCCATAGACTGGGCCGGGCGGAAGCTGACCGTTGAAGTAGGGCAGCTTGCCAAACAGGCAAACGGTGCTGTCATGGTCCGTTACGGCGATACAGCAGTACTGAGTACAGCAACGGCTTCAAAAGAACCTAAAAATGTCGATTTCTTTCCGCTGACAGTGAATTATGAGGAAAGGCTTTACGCAGTCGGAAAAATCCCCGGCGGCTTTATTAAAAGAGAAGGGCGCCCAAGTGAAAAAGCGATTCTGGCGAGCCGTTTAATCGACCGGCCGATCCGCCCGCTGTTCGCTGACGGCTTCCGCAACGATGTGCAGGTCATCAGCATCGTCATGAGTGTTGACCAGGACTGCCCGCCTGAAATGGCTGCTATGTTTGGATCGTCACTCGCACTTTCTGTGTCTGACATTCCATTTGAAGGCCCGATTGCCGGTGTCGTAGTCGGACGTATCGATGGCAAATTTGTGATCAACCCTTCTGTGGATGAAACAGAAAAAAGCGATATGCATCTGACTGTCGCCGGTACAAAAGATGCGATCAACATGGTTGAAGCGGGGGCGAATGAAGTTCCTGAGGAAGTGATGCTCGAGGCGATCATGTTCGGCCATGATGAAATCAAGCGCCTGATTGCTTTCCAGGAGGAAGTTGCCGACAAGGTTGGCAAAGCAAAAAGGGAAATAACGCTATATGAGTTGGATAAAGACCTTGAGGCTGAAATCCGCGAAATGTGTGAGCAGGACATGCTTTCTGCCATCCAGGTGAAAGAGAAGCATGCCCGCGAAGAAGCGATCAAGGAAGTCAAAAACAGTGTAATCGCCAAATTTGAAGAACAGCAGGCTGAAGAAGACGGTCTAAAACAGGTGAAACAGATCCTTGACAAAATCGTTAAGGGCGAGGTTCGCCGTCTGATCACCGAAGATAAAATCCGCCCGGATGGACGAAAACTGGATGAAATCCGCCCGCTGTCATCCGAGGTAGGCTTATTGGCACGCACACACGGCTCCGGGTTGTTTACAAGGGGACAAACCCAGGCACTCAGCATTTGTACACTTGGAGCAATGGGTGATGTGCAAATTTTGGACGGGCTCGGCATCGAAGAAGAAAAGCGATTTATGCACCACTATAACTTCCCGCAGTTTTCAGTCGGGGAAACAGGTCCGATCCGCGGGCCCGGACGCCGTGAAATCGGGCACGGAGCTCTTGGGGAAAGGGCGTTGGAGCCAGTCATTCCTTCAGAAAAGGATTTCCCTTACACGATCCGTCTTGTATCGGAAGTGCTGGAATCGAACGGTTCAACATCCCAGGCGAGTATTTGCGCAAGTACGCTGGCGATGATGGATGCTGGTGTTCCGATCAAGGCCCCTGTTGCAGGTATTGCAATGGGACTCGTCAAATCAGGTGAGCATTATTCAATCCTTACCGATATTCAAGGCATGGAAGACCATCTCGGCGACATGGACTTTAAAGTTGCCGGAACCTCCAAAGGGGTTACAGCGCTGCAAATGGATATAAAGATTGAAGGCTTGTCCCGTGAGATTTTAGAAGAAGCATTGCAGCAAGCCAAAAAGGGCCGGATGCAGATCCTTGAATCGATGCTGAATACACTGTCAGAGCCGCGTGGACAGCTGTCCGAATATGCGCCTAAAATCCTGACCATGTCCATTAACCCTGATAAAATACGTGATGTCATTGGGCCAAGCGGAAAACAAATCAATAAAATTATTGAAGAAACTGGCGTCAAGATTGACATTGAACAGGATGGCACCGTTTTTATTGCTTCAATAAATGAAGAAATGAACCAGAAGGCAAAGAAAATCATCGAGGATATCGTCCGGGAAGTCGAAGTTGGCCAGCTGTACCTGGGCAAGGTGAGACGGATCGAAAAATTCGGCGCCTTCGTCGAAATATTCCCAGGCAAAGACGGCCTGGTCCACATTTCCGAGCTCGCTGAAGAACGCGTCGGAAAGGTTGAAGATGTCTTGAAGCTTGGTGACGAATTGCTTGTAAAAGTCACAGAAATCGATAAGCAGGGACGTGTCAACCTGTCCCGCAAGGCTGTATTAAAAGAACAGCGCGAAAAAGCCGAAAAAGCACAAGGATAAATCATTATTCCGAGAGAAAGCCAGGGGGTGCCCTGGCTTTCTCTGATTTTTCACGGCTGCAAATTGCCTTTCGTTCTACCTTGTCCCTCCTTCACATATTTTTTAATGAAGGAGGCTGGATAATGAGAAAGTTGAATACGTTTGCCATCATTTGTTTAACAGCGTGGGTTTTAGTCAATAATCCGTGGTCTACAAAATATCTGGCTGGGATAAAAAATGAAGCTGCTGTTGTTTCCGTGCATGAAGATAACCTAATGAGGGAAATAGAGATGAAAGCGGCTGAGTATGAGGTCCCTGCTTCAAACGCCAAAATAGATCGTGTCTGGAAAGCGATGCCAGGCTATAACGGACTGAAAATAGACATTAAACAGTCATATAAAAAAATGAAGCAGACAGGCAAATTTTCAGAGGAAAAGCTCATTTTTAAACAGACTGTCCCGGAGGTCCTCCTCCGTGACCTTCCTCCGGAGGCGGTTTACAGAGGCCATCCGGATAAGCCGATGGCTAGCTTTATCATCAACGTTGCCTGGGGCAACGAATACCTGTCCGGGATGCTTGCCACACTTAAGAAGCACCATGTTTCAGCCAGTTTTTTCCTTGAGGGCAACTGGGTAAAGAAAAATCCGGACCTGGCAAAGATGATTGTTGACGCGGGGCACGAGATCGGCAACCATTCGTATTCACATCCGGACATGAAACAACTGTCACCGGCTGAAATAAATGAACAGATCGTAAAAACGAACGCCGTGATTTCGGCAACGACCGGTGTCACTTGCCGCTGGTTCGCTCCTCCAAGCGGAAGCTATAAAGATGAAGTAGTCAAAATTGCCGCTGCCCATAAGCTGGGCACCGTTATGTGGAGCATAGATACAATAGATTGGCAAAAGCCAGCGCCCGAAAAGCTGATCGAGCGCGTCACCTCCAGGATTCACAATGGGGCACTAATTTTAATGCATCCAACTGAATCGACAGCAAATTCACTTGACCAATTGATCCGCAACATAAAAAGCAAAAATATCGAGCTTGGGACCGTTTCAGAAAACCTGAGCGAGGAGCGGATCCTGACAAAAAAGTGAAAAATCGATCGTCAGTTTGGAAAAAGTAACAAAAATGGCATATACTATTTTATTGCAGGCATAATTAGTTTTCAGCAGTTGTTCCAGAGGAGGAGTTTAATTGATTAAGAAATATACATGCCAAAACGGAGTAAGAATCGTCCTTGAACAAATTCCGACTGTCCGGTCGGTAGCGATCGGTGTTTGGATTGGAACAGGTTCAAGAAATGAAAACCCTGAGAACAACGGGATTTCTCATTTCCTGGAGCATATGTTTTTTAAGGGGACCAAGACAAGGACGGCAAGGGAAATTGCCGAATCTTTCGACAGCATCGGCGGCCAGGTAAACGCTTTTACGTCAAAAGAGTACACCTGCTACTACGCAAAGGTATTGGATACTCACGCTCAGTTTGCGCTTGAGATTCTTTCGGATATGTTTTTTAACTCCACATTTGTGGCCGAAGAGCTTAACAAGGAGAAAAATGTCGTCTATGAAGAAATTAAGATGTACGAAGATACGCCAGACGATATTGTACACGATTTGTTAAGCCAGGCGATATATGATGACCACCCGCTTGGCTATCCTATCCTGGGATCGGAAAAAACATTGGATACATTCTCGGGTGAGACGCTGAATCAATACATGCATGATAATTATACCCCTGAAAATGTCGTGGTTTCGATTGCCGGAAACATTTCCGAGGCATTCATCAGCAATGTTGAAAAATTATTCGGGTCTTACGAGGGCGGGAAAAACCACAGGGACATAGAGAAGCCCGTGTTCAATGCGAGCCGCATCTCCCGCCAAAAGGAGACGGAACAGGCCCATCTTTGTCTTGGCTTTGAAGGCCTTCAGATCGGGCATAAAGACGTTTACAGCCTGATCGTTTTGAATAACATCCTCGGCGGAAGCATGAGCAGCCGCTTGTTCCAAGAGGTAAGGGAGCAGCGGGGCCTGGCTTATTCTGTATTTTCCTATCATTCAGCATATCTTGACAGCGGGATTGTGACGATTTATGGAGGGACAGGCGCCAAACAGTTGGACGTGCTATATGAAACAATCGAGGAAACACTCGGCAAGCTCCGCGACGAAGGGATCACCGCTAAGGAATTGAACAACAGCAAAGAACAGCTTAAAGGCAGCTTGATGCTCAGCCTGGAGAGCACCAACAGCCGTATGAGCAGGAACGGGAAAAATGAATTGATGCTGGGACGCCACCGCTCGCTTGATGAAATTGTCGAGCAAATAGACCAGGTGACGAAGGAAAGTGTGGATGGATTGGCAAACAGCATTTTTACCGACAAATATTCCACTGCACTGATCAGCCCTGATGGAGAGCTCCCAAATAGTTAAACAAGCAGAACAGCCTGTGCAAACAAGGCTGTTTTTTTATTTAATGCGGTACAAAACAGTTCGGCAATTTGATTCTAAAACAGCCCCCTTGCTGATACATATATAGTAAGGACAAAGCACAGGAGGGCAAAGATGAAGTTAAGCGAACTGGGAGGAAAGGAAATTGTCGATGTTAAAAGGGCTGAGCGTCTTGGGGTGCTTGGGCAGACGGATCTGGAAATCAATGAAAGCACCGGCCAGATTGAGGCGTTGATCATACCTGCGTTGAAGTGGTTTGGGCTGAAGAAGCAAGGCGGAGAAGTAAGGGTCCCATGGCGGCACATCAAAAAGATCGGCAATGACATGATCATCATTGATATACCGGAAAATGAGTAAGTGGTTAGGACTGGCGGGCGCCAGTCCTATTTTTGTTTATTGAGGGAACGTTGCAACTGTAGGCAAACTAAGCAATTTTCATGTCTTTTATTGGGAAAACTCACCGAATCGCCTAATGATACATATGATGTTTAAGTAATTCGCAGTAACATTCTCAGTATGGATAATCGAAAAAAGAAGGTGAAGTACTCATGCTGACAGGAATGCAAATCGCCGTAATGGGCGGTGATGCAAGACAGCTGGAGATTATACGCAAGCTTACAGAGCTGGATGCTAAGCTTTCTTTGATTGGCTTTGAGCAATTGGACCATGCCTTTACAGGAGCGGCGAAAGAGAAAATAGATGATGTGGATTTCACAAGCCTGGACGCCATTATACTGCCGGTTCCGGGTACCAGTCTCGAGGGGCAGGTCGAAACGATTTTTTCAAATGAAAAAGTAGTCCTCACCAAGGAGCTGCTCCAGAACACACCACAGCACTGCACGATTTACTCAGGTATCAGCAATTCACATTTAACAGCCATGACAAAACACGCCAACCGGCGCCTTGTTCAGCTGTTTGAGCGGGACGATGTTGCCATTTATAATTCCATTCCGACGGTAGAGGGCACGATCATGATGGCGATACAGCACACAGACTTTACAATCCACGGTTCAAATGTCGTGGTACTCGGGCTCGGCCGGGTAGGAATGAGTGTTGCCAGGACATTCCATGCACTGGGTGCAAACGTAAAGGTTGGAGCGCGAAAAAGTGAGCATATTGCCAGAATCACCGAGATGGGGCTGGCCCCGTTCCATTTACATGACCTTGAACATTCAGTCAGGGACACAGACATTTGCATAAACACCATCCCCCATCCCGTCGTAAGCGCTTCTGTCATTTCCAAGATGCCTGCCCATACCCTCATTATAGACCTGGCTTCCAAACCGGGCGGCACTGATTTCAGATATGCTGAAAAACGCGGAATAAAAGCTTTGCTCGCACCTGGACTTCCCGGAATTGTGGCCCCGAAAACAGCCGGGCAGATTCTGGCCAATGTTCTTTCTCAGCTGCTTCTTGATGATTTGGACAAACGAAAGGGGAAAGCTACGTGAGCTTAAAAGGAAAAAAAATCGGATTTGGCCTGACTGGATCCCATTGTACGTATGACGCCGTTTTTCCGGAGATAGAAAAGCTTGTGAATGAAGGGGCGGAAGTTTTGCCCGTCGTGAGCTTCACAGTAAAAAATACTGACACGAGATTTGGAAAAGGCGAAGACTGGATCCAGAGAATTGAAGAACTGACCGGAAATAAAGTAATCGATTCAATTGTAAAAGCCGAACCGCTCGGGCCGAAAATTCCTCTCGACTGTATGGTCATTGCACCGATGACAGGCGTGTCGATGAGCAAATTTGCGAATGCAATGAATGATTCTCCGGTTTTGATGGCTGCAAAAGCAACCCTCAGGAACCTGAAGCCGGTCGTCCTTGGCATATCAACAAATGATGCGCTAGGATTGAACGGTGTCAATCTAATGAGGCTGATGTCGACAAAAAATGTCTACTTCATCCCCTTCGGCCAGGACGATCCAGAAAAGAAACCAAATTCCATGGTTGCACGGATGACGGATTTAAGGGAAACTGTTGTATCTGCAATGAACGGAAAACAATACCAGCCCGTACTGGTTGAACGGTACCGCGACGGGCACTAAAACGGTTCCTTTTCTCCCACATAAGCAAAATGTTTCTTTCCTTGTCTCATGATTATGATAAAATAAATGATATTATCAAAATGGCGGCAGGGATTCTTTTTTTGTTTCCTCCGCCTGATACTTATACAGACCGAACCGGCACTGCCGGCACAGGAAAAAAATTAGACCGGAAGGGGAAACTGGCATGCAACATATCCATGGTTTCCATGTAGCTGTTGTGGGAGCAACAGGGGCTGTTGGCCAACAAATGATCAAAACATTAGAAAACCGTGATTTTCCTATTTCAAAATTAACACTGCTATCCTCAGCGCGTTCTGCGGGCAAATCTGTATCCTTTAAAGGAACAGAATATACTGTCCAGGAAGCAAAGCCTGAAAGCTTTGAAGGAGTCGATATTGCCCTTTTCAGCGCCGGAGGGAGCGTTTCAAAGGAACTGGCTCCTGAAGCAGCCAAACGAGGAGCAGTCGTTGTAGACAACACAAGTGCTTTTCGCATGGATGAAAATATACCGCTTGTAGTTCCTGAAGTGAATGCCGCGGATCTTCATGGTCATGGCGGTATCATTGCAAATCCAAACTGTTCAACGATACAGATGGTTGTTGCCCTGGAACCGATCAGGAAGCTGTATGGGCTTAATAAAGTCATTGTTTCGACTTATCAGGCTGTCTCAGGTGCCGGTGCAGCTGCTGTTGATGAACTGACACAGCAAACACAGGCCATTTTGAACGGTGAAAAAATTGAACCGCAAATCCTTCCAGTAAAATCAGATGAAAAGCATTATCAAATCGCCTTCAATGCGATACCGCAAATCGACAAATTTGTGGAAAATGGTTTTACGTATGAAGAGATGAAAATGATCAACGAAACGAAAAAAATCATGCATATGCCTGAACTGCAGGTCGCGGCCACATGCGTCCGCCTTCCCGTTGGCACAGGCCATTCTGAATCGGTTTATTTTGAAATCCAGGAGAGCGGCGTAAGTGCCGATCAAATTAAAGCATTGTTAAAGGATGCACCAGGAGTTATCCTCCAGGACGATCCGGCCCAGCAGATTTATCCTATGCCAGCATATAGTGTCGGCAAAAATGACGTTTTTGTCGGCCGTATCCGGAAGGATCTCGACAATGACCGCGGATTTCATATGTGGGTCGTATCAGATAACCTGTTAAAGGGTGCAGCCTGGAATTCGGTCCAGATTGCCGAAAGCCTCATCCAGCTCGGAATTATCACAAAATAATGATTCATTAGTCAGACTCGTTAGAGGTGTTTCATGAAAATTATCGTTCAAAAATTCGGCGGCACTTCTGTGCGTGACGAAAGCAGCCGTGAACATGCAAAAAAACATATCCAAAAAGCCATCAGTGAAGGGTATAAGGTAGTCGTCGTCGTTTCGGCGATGGGCCGGAAGGGCGACCCTTACGCTACAGATACCCTCCTGTCTTTAGTTGGCGGAAATTCCAGCAAGCTGAGCAAACGGGAGCATGACCTCCTGCTGTCATGCGGAGAGGTTATTTCCAGTGCGGTGTTTGCGAATATGCTGCTTGAAAATGGGATCAATGCAGCGGCACTGACAGGTGCCCAGGCAGGATTCAGGACAAACAGTGAACATACAAATGCCAAGATTCTCGATATGAGATGCGACAGGCTTCTGAAAGAACTGGAGGAAAGGGATGTCATTGTAGTGGCCGGATTCCAGGGGGCTGCCAAAAATGGAGACATCACGACCATCGGCCGGGGCGGGAGCGATACTTCCGCGGCTGCACTCGGTGCTGCCCTGAATGCGGAATGGATCGATATTTTTACAGACGTTGAAGGAATTATGACAGCAGATCCGAGAATTGCGGAAAATGCCAGGCCATTATCAGTTGTGACGTATACTGAGGTCTGCAACATGGCATACCAGGGTGCGAAAGTCATTCATCCCCGCGCTGTGGAAATTGCCATGCAGGCAAAGGTTCCAATCCGGATCAGGTCCACTTATTCTGACAGTCCAGGGACACTCGTTACCTCGATCGACAGGGAGAAACGAGGCAGTGATATCAGGGAACGGCCGGTGACCGGCATTGCCCATGTTTCGCACGTCAGCCAAATCAAGGTATTCGCGAAAAAAGACCAGTATAACCTGCAGTCAGAAGTATTCAAGGCAATGGCCAATGAAAACATCAGCGTCGATTTTATCAATATTTCCCCGAATGGCGTCGTCTATACGGTTGCGGATGGCATGTCGGACAAGGCGCTTGCTGTTTTGGCAGAGCTCGGCCATAGTCCTGATATAGAAAGGAAATGTGCAAAGGTGTCTGTAGTGGGCGCCGGGATGGCCGGCGTTCCGGGGGTCACATCCAAAATCGTTACTGCATTATCGGAAAAAGGCATCCGCATTTTGCAATCCGCGGACAGCCATACTACCATCTGGGTGCTTGTAAAAGAATCCGACCTGGTTAAAGCGGTGAACGCCCTGCACGACGCCTTTCAGTTAGAACAGGAAAAGTATGAGTATGGAATATAGAAAAGCGGAAGCGCCTGAGTTGACGCTGAAGACGGGCACGTCCTGTGCCCAACGCGTCAACCCTTTACATCCTGTAAGACCCCGACAGGCGTAAGAGGGCTCCTGAAGGAAATCCCGATTTCTAAAAAGGACGGCGGCTTACGGCTCGAGCTGCTCAAAGCTAACGCTTCTCGCAAGATACTCTAAGAAGATTATTCAGGATGAAAACTGGCTAGGCGCTGGAGATAGACACCAGTCTAAATACAAAATGATACCTTATTTTTTATAACAGGAGGATTGGGAGTATGGTTCAATTTGGCCGAGTGGCAACGGCAATGGTCACTCCCTTTGATAACAAAGGGCATATTGACTTTTCAAAAACCGCCCAGCTTGTAAACCACTTAATCGAAAATGGAACGGATTCACTTGTTGTTGCAGGCACAACTGGCGAATCTCCGACTCTTTCTAAAGAAGAAAAGCTTGCCTTATTCCAGCACACGGTACGGGCAGCAAATGGCCGCGTTCCTGTCGTTGCAGGCACAGGCAGCAATGACACCTACGCAACCATTGAGCTAACCAGAAAAGCAGAGCAGCTCGGTGTCGACGCAATCATGCTTGTCGCGCCGTATTACAACAAGCCTAACCAGGAAGGGCTTTACCAGCATTTCAAGGCTGTCGCCAGCAGTACATCCCTGCCGGTCATGATTTATAACATCCCTGGGAGGGCAGCCGCCAACATTCAGGCCGAAACCGTCATCCGCCTTGCTGAAATTCCCAATATTGTGGCTGTAAAGGAAGCCAGCGGGGATTTGAATGCAATGACAAAAATCATTGCTGAAACTCCTGATGACTTTCTATTATACAGCGGCGACGATGCCCTTACCCTGCCGGTATTGTCAATCGGTGGAGCCGGGATTGTTTCCGTCGCGTCCCATGTAATCGGAAATGAGATACAGAAGATGATTGAGGCCTTCTTTACTGGCGATTATCAATCCGCAGCAAAACAGCATCAGAAGATTCTGCCGCTGATGCTCGGCCTGTTTGCCGCCCCAAGCCCCGCGCCTGTCAAAACGGCCCTGCAGCTAAAAGGGCTTGATGTAGGGTCTGTCAGGCTGCCGCTCGTTCCCCTTACTCAAGATGAGAGATCAGCGCTGGCCGCGTTGTTCCTATAAATTGCAATAACCGGGTGAAAAGCCAACCAGTTTAAAGCTGGTTGGCTCAGACTGTCGACAAATTCGATGAAAATCGTTTTTGTCGACAGTCTTTTTTGTATAATTGGGA
>NZ_PGVB01000001.1 GCF_002860205.1 Bacillus sp. T33-2 | reverse complement strand
AATGAAGGCAGACCCGGGGAACTGAAACATCTAAGTACCCGGAGGAAGAGAAAGCAAACGCGATTCCCTGAGTAGCGGCGAGCGAAACGGGATCAGCCCAAACCAGAAGGCTTGCCTTCTGGGGTTGTAGGACACTCTATATGGAGTTACAAAGGAACGGGGTAAATGAAGAGGTCTGGAAAGGCCCGTCAAAGAAGGTAAAAACCCTGTAGTTGAAACTTCGTTCCCTCCTGAGTGGATCCTGAGTACGGCGGGACACGAGAAATCCCGTCGGAAGCAGGGAGGACCATCTCCCAAGGCTAAATACTCCCTAGTGACCGATAGTGAACCAGTACCGTGAGGGAAAGGTGAAAAGCACCCCGGAAGGGGAGTGAAATAGATCCTGAAACCGTGTGCCTACAAGTAGTCAGAGCCCGTTCATGGGTGATGGCGTGCCTTTTGTAGAATGAACCGGCGAGTTACGATTACATGCAAGGTTAAGTCGAGAAGACGGAGCCGCAGCGAAAGCGAGTCTGAACAGGGCGAATTAGTATGTGGTTGTAGACCCGAAACCAGGTGATCTACCCATGTCCAGGGTGAAGGTAGGGTAACACCTACTGGAGGCCCGAACCCACGCACGTTGAAAAGTGCGGGGATGAGGTGTGGGTAGCGGAGAAATTCCAATCGAACCTGGAGATAGCTGGTTCTCTCCGAAATAGCTTTAGGGCTAGCCTCATGAGTTTAGAGTCTTGGAGGTAGAGCACTGTTTGGACTAGGGGCCCCCAACGGGTTACCGAATTCAGACAAACTCCGAATGCCAAAGACTTATCCATGGGAGTCAGACTGCGAGTGATAAGATCCGTAGTCGAAAGGGAAACAGCCCAGACCACCAGCTAAGGTCCCAAAGTATACGTTAAGTGGAAAAGGATGTGGAGTTGCTTAGACAACCAGGATGTTGGCTTAGAAGCAGCCACCATTCAAAGAGTGCGTAATAGCTCACTGGTCGAGTGACTCTGCGCCGAAAATGTACCGGGGCTAAACGTATCACCGAAGCTGTGGGTGGACACCATCTGGTGTCCGCGGTAGGAGAGCGTTCTAAGGGCGTTGAAGCAGGACCGGAAGGACCTGTGGAGCGCTTAGAAGTGAGAATGCCGGTATGAGTAGCGAAAGATGGGTGAGAATCCCATCCACCGAATGCCTAAGGTTTCCTGAGGAAGGCTCGTCCTCTCAGGGTTAGTCGGGACCTAAGCCGAGGCCGAAAGGCGTAGGCGATGGACAACAGGTTGATATTCCTGTACCACCTCTTTTCCGTTTGAGCGATGGGGGGACGCAGGAGGATAGGGTAAGCGCGCTGTTGGATTAGCGCGTCCAAGCAGTTAGGCCGCAAACGAGGCAAATCCCGTTTGCATCAAGGCGGAGCTGTGATGGCGAGGGAAATATAGTACCGAAGTTCCTGATTCCACACTGCCAAGAAAAGCCTCTAGCGAGGAAAAAGGTGCCCGTACCGCAAACCGACACAGGTAGGCGAGGAGAGAATCCTAAGGTGAGCGAGAGAACTCTCGTTAAGGAACTCGGCAAAATGACCCCGTAACTTCGGGAGAAGGGGTGCTCATTTGGGTGAATAGCCCGGATGAGCCGCAGTGAATAGGCCCAGGCGACTGTTTAGCAAAAACACAGGTCTCTGCGAAGCCGCAAGGCGAAGTATAGGGGCTGACGCCTGCCCGGTGCTGGAAGGTTAAGAGGAGGGGTTAGCTCACGCGAAGCTCTGAATCGAAGCCCCAGTAAACGGCGGCCGTAACTATAACGGTCCTAAGGTAGCGAAATTCCTTGTCGGGTAAGTTCCGACCCGCACGAAAGGCGTAACGATCTGGGCACTGTCTCAACGAGAGACTCGGTGAAATTATAGTACCTGTGAAGATGCAGGTTACCCGCGACAGGACGGAAAGACCCCGTGGAGCTTTACTGTAGCCTGATATTGAATTTTGGTACAGCTTGTACAGGATAGGTAGGAGCCTTGGAAGCCGGAGCGCCAGCTTCGGTGGAGGCGTCGGTGGGATACTACCCTGGCTGTATTGAAATTCTAACCCGCGCCCCTCATCGGGGCGGGAGACAGTGTCAGGTGGGCAGTTTGACTGGGGCGGTCGCCTCCCAAAATGTAACGGAGGCGCCCAAAGGTTCCCTCAGAATGGTTGGAAATCATTCGCAGAGTGTAAAGGCACAAGGGAGCTTGACTGCGAGACCTACAAGTCGAGCAGGGACGAAAGTCGGGCTTAGTGATCCGGTGGTTCCGCATGGAAGGGCCATCGCTCAACGGATAAAAGCTACCCCGGGGATAACAGGCTTATCTCCCCCAAGAGTCCACATCGACGGGGAGGTTTGGCACCTCGATGTCGGCTCATCGCATCCTGGGGCTGTAGTCGGTCCCAAGGGTTGGGCTGTTCGCCCATTAAAGCGGTACGCGAGCTGGGTTCAGAACGTCGTGAGACAGTTCGGTCCCTATCCGTCGTGGGCGCAGGAAATTTGAGAGGAGCTGTCCTTAGTACGAGAGGACCGGGATGGACGCACCGCTGGTGTACCAGTTGTCTTGCCAAAGGCATCGCTGGGTAGCTATGTGCGGACGGGATAAGTGCTGAAAGCATCTAAGCATGAAGCCCCCCTCAAGATGAGATTTCCCACAGCGCAAGCTGGTAAGATCCCTGAAAGATGATCAGGTTGATAGGTCAGAGGTGGAAGCGTGGCGACA